>CAWIYO010000011.1:0-104095 GCA_963840345.1 uncultured beta proteobacterium | reverse complement strand
AATCACTTGGCAATACAACCTCAGGGAAAGCACAAACTGTACGAGTTCCTTGAAAGGCCGATGCTTCTGATGGAGAAAGTGGTGAAAGGTGTCCATATTTAGCTTTAAGCTCATTGATTCGCTTTCCATATACATTTAAAAGGCAGATGGGGCTCGAACCAGGGCAAAATATTTCACGTTGCAATAGCCATAACTTTTGCTCAATATACAATTCATTCGAATCTCCAGAACTAAGAGTTCTTTTCAGTTTGGAGTAGTAGTCCGACATTGGTTCATCGGTCTTATTCAGTAACGTATCATCGCATATCGCTTTCTCTATCAGGAAAGAGGCTGTTGAGCATTCAAAGCTCGCCGCCCTTGCATTCGGAATTAAAAGCAGGACACCCAGAACAATCATCGCAATTTGCATTCTGCTTCCTTTATGAGCGTAACACCGCATTTTGAGCGATAGGCCACAAAGATGACCTATCGCGCACGAAGACTTTAATGAGCCCGCATATCATCTCCAAGCTTCTTTGTATCAAATACTAAGACACTCCATACAGGGTACGTACGATCATTCTGTTGCGATCAAGATAAATTTTGGTTATTTTCATTTCGTTGCTCGATCTTCTCTCCGCTGGCGCAGCTCTTGGCGCACCACGACCAGGCAACCTTTGTTCCGTAAGTTCGACAGGCCGCAATCCACCGCCCGTCCAGAATATTCTTGGCATCAGGCACTTTAAGGTCAAATCCGAAAGATCGAAAACCATTATGTCCATGCCGTTCGATATATAGAAATACGAGTCGTCAGCAGCCCAAGCTGCTATGGCCGGGAGGATTGCAAGCGTGGCACTACGGGATGTGGCGGGGTCAAAATGGATAATCGATGAACGTCCGAGGTTGTCAGGATTTCCAATAAAAATAACATCATCCCTGTTCGGAATAATAACGGGCGTTGATGTTGTTGTACCCTGCATTGAAAATGAAGCGACAATCGCTTCCGGAGTGCCGCCTGAACCTTTCCTGAAGAAAATATATTTTGCTCCGCCTACCGCAGTGGATGTTTGATATTCACGACGTATCTGATAAGACTTTGTCGATAATGCCTCTTCCTGATTCTCGTCTTCAGAAGGGAATCTAATGTCATTGTTTGACTCTGAGTAAATGGCAGTCTTAATAAGTTTCCAGGTTTTTTTATCGAAGACGAAATAATTACTGCGCTTCTCATCAGGGTATCGAGAACCTGTCAGTACATGTAGCTTCCCTTTGTCATCCGCAATTGATCCAACAGTATCTTGCTGTTCGTCGTCACATTCTCGGATTGAGAGTCGGTTTAGGTGTTTCAGTGTATTTCTGTCAAAGACTTCAATACCTACCCCCTGTCCGGCTACTGGATAGCAATCCCAACTATTTACATATATATACTCACCCAAGAACTTTAGATCATTATCCAGTTTCGGCAACTGTATAGCATCCACAGGCTTTTGATTCTTGCCGATCCTTAACGCTTTTGAAAATTGGCTGTTGGAGTCTGTTTTTAAATCTTTCAATCCAACGACTGAGCCAAACACATTCTTTTTCAGTGAAGCCTCCTCGATGGCTCCCGCCCCTAGAGTCGCCCCATATTTGTGAAGCCTGTCAAACAAGGCGAGAGACTCATCATATCGATGTAGCGTCTGGGTGAGCCAAGTTGCATAGTTGATGGCATGAGGCAAAATGTTGGCGGGGATATTGCCGCTATTGATGACGGCATTGATGCCGCCGCTTTCGCAAAGCTTCACGGCTTCATAAATGTCAGTTCCTTTCTGGATCGCCAGGCTTGCCCGGGAGCAAGCGTCGATGATGGACTGATTCTTCCATTCTCCGGAACGAATAAGATCGGCATTTATCTTATAAGCCTGCATCGGCCAGTTCGAATCTTTCAAGCGATTTATCGGAGCCTCTGCTGCAAGAAGAACATCTCCTTTGGTAAAAAGATAGCTTGCAGGAATTGGGAATCGCGCAACCTCGGTAGCAGAATTCATATCAAAAACGATGATGCCGTTCTGTTTCTCTGTCGTTGTGAAAATCAGCCCCTTGTAGAGTGCAATTGAGTAGAAATTGGCGTACCTTGGAATCGAACGTTCGGTCGAAAGCGTTTTTAGGTTAACGATATGAATATCGCCGCAGTTAGCAATCAGCACCGCCCGTTCATTTTCACCTAGCACTAAGCTTGATGGGCATATTAAATTGAGATTTGTTGTTGGTTTCGGAACCTGTATATATCCAAGGCTATTGAAATGATTATCATAAATTGATATTTCAGAACTGCCACTAGCGGCATAAATTCTATTTCCTCGGATTGCCAGCACGTACGTACTTGGAAATGGGATTTCTTGAATCAGCTTTAGTGACGGTAGCTCAAGAGCGGCAACATCAGATTGAGCCCCCTGAAAGAGCACTAAACGATCGCCATCAATAAATGCTTGTCGAACGGGTGACTTTAACTTTATTTTTGATAACGAAGCGCCGGTCTTTCTGTTAACAACCTCGATTGGATAGGATGCCGAATGTGGCGTATGAAAAACAATATACCTTGAATCTTGGGCGATTAATTTTGGATATCTCTTCCCTTCAACCCAATTAAACCAGCGTCCGTTTGTGAAATCAAAATTAACAATGTCTTTCCCGTTCCCAGTATTGTCGTAATGTGAGTAGACCAAGTCTCCATCAATCTGGCGTATGTCTTCTGGATATCCCTGCCCGACCGGAGCAGGGGAGTTAAGGCTGGTGATCTTTGTTAAAGGGAGTGCCGCATTACCAGAGGCCTGCTTGATGGACTTAATACGAGATAAGTAGGCTTGCTCTAGGCAGGTCGTGTCGCCGCAGGTATTCCGGCTTTCCTTGAGCCATTGCCTTTGATCCGAAACCAAACGCTTGGCTTCATCTTGGCTGGAATTGGTACGTGTCTCTTTGTAGGCCTTATCCAGCGCATCGTCCAGCTCGGATAATTTGGCTGATCCACAAATCAGCTTCTCAACGCCGGAAGCTGCCTTTGCACAATCAAAACTAGTGGCTTGCGCAGAAGTAAGTGCAATTGAGCCTACAACAATCAATAAAATTCTTTTCATACTGTTCTTTCAAGAAGGATATTCAATCGGCGTTGAAAAAGTTAGCGGGGTGAATTGTTCTGTTGCCTTTCGTTTTGTATCTGTCTTTTCTTAAGTTGGAATATCAATTCGTCAGCTAATTTTTCAGATAGTACTCGTTCATTTATGGGGCCTAGCCCCTTGTGTAGTTCCATGCTGGCTTTCCATAGTATGTCTCCGGTTCTATTCTTTCGGTCACGTAGTGTTGCTTCAAAGTTAACGCCGTACATACCAAGCCAACCCGGAGAAACGGATACTAAAGTAATCAGCAATTCATAATCCAGAGCGGCCTTCGGGGAGTCAATCAGAACAATAGAGAAATTGGGAATTCGTGGCTGAATACTTGTTGTGGTGACTTCTGCCTTGATGCCTTGTGCGGAAAATTTCTCTGGCCACATTTCAGTCATATGGACACTAATCTGCTTCATTGCCTTGGCTACTGCTGTAGCCATGTCTGTTTTGCCCTCCCTGATTGGATAGTCCTTAATAACAACGTCATCAAAGATGATGTAAATCGATTTGAAGTCCTCCGAGGAATTCGCAAAGGAAACAGTCTCCTTTGTTGAAATTGAAGTACAACCGGAAACGAGCAAAAGGGTAGTTAACACTAGAAGGTTACGCATGCGGGTCAGTTACGGGGGGTGATTAAGGGGGCTACTCTCAAAATTGCGAGATGCCCGCAACCTATCCCGCCCTCGCAGCGGGGTCAATATGCCATTTGGCCTATATCTGACCTATATATTTGAGTGGCTGCTATTGGCCGGTCAGAGCCGATAAGTCAATTCCAGTGTAAAGGCGGATGTAGAGTGTGGAGCGGACAGTCAAAACGATCTCACCAGCAGCCCTTTACGAAAACTACTGCAGTCCGCTTTGGCCGACAAGCTGCTGATGCCAAGCTGGCAGTGAATCGGCCAAAACAGACCTGATCTGCAAGCCTGTCCGCTTCACGCCGAATTTCCAGCGCAACTCCCGCCTGCGGGAATTGGCTTAACCCCAGCGGAAGGAATTTGGCTACACTACTTCCCAGTCTCCCCAATGCAATGGAGGGCTGCGCCATGAAGAGGCTATTCCCGCTGTTATTCCTTTCCCTGATGGCAACAAGCGCACATTCAGTTGATGGCGTTTACATGGAATACGGACGGGGCAACACATCGCTAATATCCACGCCGGTGATGGCAAAAATGTACCGCATCGGGGCGACGTGGAATTGGGACAGGAGCTGGCTGAACAATGGCGACTGGCACATCACCGGCTTCTGGGACGTGTCGCTCGCCCAATGGCACGGCGAAAAGCCCGGTGACAGCAACCAGACAGTCACGGATTTTGGCATTACGCCTGTGTTCCGGCTTGCGCCGAAGGAGGGGGGTGGCATGGCGTCGTATCTGGAGGCTGGATTACTGGGCATTCACCTGATCTCTCCTACCTATCTTTACTCCGACCGCAGGTTCAGCACCGCCTTCCAGTTCGGGCATATCCTTGGCTTCGGGGTAAGCTTGGGCGAGCATCGCCAGTTCGAGCTCGGCTACCGCCATCAGCATGTGTCAAACGGAGACATCAAATTGCCGAACAACGGCATCGATTTCAACCTGGTGCACTTTGCATACCGCTTTTGATCCTGCTTCGGCGCCAGCTCAGGGGCCGCTACTTGAGATGCGCTTGAAGGGGCTGCACACGTATTGCGCCGTCTGCACAGAGCGGAAATTGGAGGGCAGTTGTCGAAAGGCAGCTATGGTACCGATCATCTGACACTGTCTGTCAGATCAAGTCTGGATTACTACAGATTAGGGAAACGCTGAATAAGTCCCGATTCGTCATTTCGGCGTAGGCCGGAATCCAAGCCCTGCTTGACCGCTTCAATCAACTGAATACCGGCCGGTGTGACGGCTTATCCAGAGTGTCGGGCGCTGTTATTTTGCCGCTACCAAACGGCGTCTTTCGAGAGCAAGTTCGGCTTGTCTCAACGCATTCTCCATTGGTCTGGACAACATGTTGCGCGCCTCCATATAGGCGGTAGAAGGTTCGTCCAGGAACAATGCTTCCAGAAACGAGATGCGGATGGCGTCGTAGAGTTCTGCATCCGCCCGGTCGAACAGGTCGGCGATCATGAGCAGGTATCTGTGTACGCTGGCAAAGTCGCAACCGGCGATGGCATTCCGTGTGGCGATTCTCATCGCGCCTACCTCCAGATGCACGATGCCGAAATCGCTCTCCTCAATGAGCGCGGCGACCTCGGGCAGAAAGAGCGTGACCTGTTTCATGAAATCGGTGCGTTTGACCAGCGGTTTGCTTTGTTGATGCGCAACCATGCGCCGCAACGAGGCGAATGTCTCGAAATCGAGATGGTGTTCGAAGGGGAGGGCGCCGTCGGCAATGTGCAGCTCAGTCTGTGGTTGCGCGCGTGATGGGAATGAGATCATGTTCGTCGCTCCTTTGGTTAGGATGATGAGCAAGCTATCCCATTCTCATTACATGGTGATGACGGCGGTATTGCAGACAGGTTGTGGTGTCGGGCGGTCTTCCGGCAGGGCGTCAGTTCCAGGCGTACCGGCGCCCTTCACGCAGCAGCGCCGTCATGTCATCGACCGGTACCGGACGGCTGAAGTAGTAGCCTTGGGCGATCATGCAGCCTTCCTTCGCCAGAAAACGCGCCTGCTCGACCGTCTCGACGCCTTCGGCCAGTGTCTCCAGCCTCAATCCCTGCGACAGGTGGAGCACGGCACGCACGATCTCCACGTCCTCGTTGCTTTGCGGGACGTTGCGTACAAAGCTCTGGTCGACCTTGAGCTGGGAGACCGGCAGTTGCTTGAGATAGCTCATGGAAGAATAGCCGGTGCCGAAATCGTCGATCGAAAGGTGGATGCCGAGTTCATGCAGTTTGCGGATCTTTTTCAGTGTGTCCTCGACGTTGGTCATGATGCAACTCTCGGTCAACTCCAGTTCGAGCAGCGCCACCGGCAGGCCGGTACGCTCCAGCAAAGCCTGGATGTTGTCGATGAACAGTTTGGCGCTGAACTGGCGGCCGGACACGTTCACTGCAACGCGCATCGCGATCCCTTCGTCGAGCCAGCGTTTTGCCTGCTTGCAGGCTGATTCCAGCACGAATTCGCCGATCTGGTGAATCAGGCCGCTTTCCTCTGCTACCGGGATGAACTCATCGGGTCTTACGTTTCCCAGTTCCGGGCTTGCCCAGCGCAGCAATGCCTCGGTGCCGACTATATTGCCGGCAGTCAAGTCGATCTGGGGTTGATACACGAGGAACAACTCGTTCCTGTCGAGGGCATGGCGCAGATGTGACTCGATAACGAAGCGCTTGTTTGCTTGCTCATTCATCTCGGTCGAGAAGAACTGGAACGTGGAGGGCCCCTGCGATTTGGCGGAATACATGGCGGTATCGGCATTGCGTACCAGGCTATCGGCATCCTTGGCGTCTTGCGGGAACAGCGCGATGCCTATGCTGGCCGTCGTCTGGAACTCCATGTCTTTCAGTTCGACGGTCTGCGCGACAGCTGTAATCAGCTTGTCGGCGATGTTCCGGAGATGCTCAGTGCCCTTGGCCTGGTCGATGATCACCGTAAACTCGTCACCTCCCAGGCGGCTGACGATGTCGTTGCCGCGCACGCATTGGGTCAGCCGCTGCGACATGATCTTCAGCAGCATGTCGCCCGAGACATGGCCAAGCGAATCGTTGACTAGCTTGAAGTTGTCGAGATCGATGAAGAAGAGCGCTACCCGGCTTTTGAGGCTGCGTGCCCTTTCCAGAGTGAGGTTCAGCGCTTGGTGGAACATATATCGATTGGGCAGGCCGGTCAGGGTGTCATAGTGCGCCAGCCTTTCGAGTTCTTGCTCTGCCGCTTTGCGATGCAGCAACTCCTCCTTCAGGCGCACCTCCCGGTCCTCGATCTGCTCCACCATCTGGTTGAACGCATTGATAAGCGCCCCGATCTCATCGTTCCCTCCGCGCGGCACGCGCCGCGAGAAATCCTGGTCGTGGGCGATGGCCTTGGCTGTGTTTGCCACTTGTTCGATAGGCGCGGTGATGAGGGTGCGGAAACGCTCGGCGATCAGCAAAGTCACCGAAAGTGAAATGATAGTGGCGATGACGAGTGCGATGCCTTGTTCTGCTGCGATCGACCACATGCTGGAAAGATCCGCCACGACCCGGACATCGCCGACGACCTCCTTGTCCAGCACAACGGAACGGGAGATGCTGAAAATCGGGTCCAGGAAATGGTCGTTGTCGGTGTTCCTGAGTGCCGAACGCTCTACATAATCGGCGGCTATCGCAGGATTGCGATAGCTGGCGAAGACCTTGCCAAAGCGGTCGTGCATCTCGGCGAACATGATTTCCGGTTTGACGCGCAGGGCAGCCAGGGTGTCGGTCGCCGATCTTGGATCGCTGAAAACGAGGGCCGCCGCGCTGTTGGTGGCGATGACTTCAGTGAGTGTTGCTATCTGGGATGCGGTTTCCTTGCGCAGGTTGTATACGGTATTTGCCAGCATGAGTACGAACAGCAGGGTCACCGCAATACTTGAGGACAGCAATAGCGCGAAGCTGAGCTTTGAATTGAGCGGGAGGTCTCGATAATGAAATCTCATCTTTTCACCCGCTTGGCCAATTTCAATAGCTCGGCACTGAACTTCAGGTCGGTGCTCATCAGATGAAAGCCGTGCACGCTGTTCGGCAGTTTGGCAAGGTTGCGCCAGCCGTATTGCCTGATCTCACCGTTGAGCAACCGTTCGAGGGGGAGTTCGGTCAGGTTCGTTTTTGCCGCGAACGGGCAGGCAAGAGCGGAAGGGAACAGGAAGATGGCATGACGGGACGTGGTTGCTGCAATTCCAGGTTTCATGCTCCCTCCGGACCAGAGTGACGCTACCTGCGACAAGCACCGCGGTATGTGAGTGTCTTCTTGCCGCACCCTCAACAGTCTGGACAGTTCGGAACTGTCCGCGGCGATTTTAATTTAACAGCAAACCCCTGTTTGCGCCATATGTACTGGCCGCATGTCTGATACCGGGTGCACAGCCTACCGCAACACACCGTCTACCAGGTGCAACTGGCGCTGCATCTTTGCGGCAAGGTCGAGGTCGTGGGTGACGACGATGAAGCTGGTGTTGAGTTTCTCGTTGAGCGCCTGCATCAGGTCGAACAGGGCGGAAGCCGAGGCGCGATCCAGATTGCCGGTGGGTTCATCGGCCAGCACGCAGGCGGGCTGGGTAACCAATGCGCGCGCCACGGCGACGCGCTGGCGTTCGCCGCCGGAGAGCTCGGCGGGCAGGTGGCGCAGGCGGTGTGCCAGCCGGACCTGTTCCAGCATGGCCGCCGCCAGGGGATGGGCTTCCGCGGGCTTCATGCCCCGGATCAGCAAGGGCATGGCGACGTTTTCCAGCGCGGTGAATTCCGGCAGCAGGTGATGGAACTGGTAGACGAAACCGAGCGAGCGGTTGCGCAGTTCGCCGCGCTGCGTTTCGTTCATGGTCGTTACATCCTGTCCGAGAATGTTCACGCTGCCGCCGGTGATGGTGTCGAGTCCCCCGAGCAGGTGCAGCAGGGTGCTCTTGCCGGAACCGGAGGCGCCGACGATGGCGATGCGCTCGCCGCGCGCAATATCGAGGTTCACGCCGTTCAACACCGGGACGTTCAGGTCGCCCTGAGAATACGTCTTGCGCAGGCCGCGGCAGGAGATGACCAATTCTTTATTCATAACGCAGTGCCTCCGCCGGCTGCACCTGGGATGCGCGCCAGCTCGGATAGAGTGTAGCGAACAGGCTGATCAGGAAAGACATGGAGGCGACCACGATCACGTCGCCCCTCTGCAGGTCGGACGGCAGCTCGCTGATGTAGTAGAACTCCTTGGACAGGAACTGCACGCCGAACAGGTGTTCGATGAAGGGCACTATCGTGCCGATGTTGAGCGCCAGCAGCACGCCGCCGATAACGCCCAGCCCCATGCCGATGAGGCCGATCAGCATGCCTTGCACCATGAAGATCTGCATGATGCTCCTGGGCGAAGCGCCCAATGTGCGCAGGATGGCGATATCAGCCTGCTTGTCGGTGACCGCCATGACCAGCGTGGAGACGATGTTGAATGCGGCGACCAGTACGATGAGCGACAGGATGATGAACATCATCTTCTTTTCCATCGCCACTACGGCGAAATAGTTGGCGTTCTGGCGCGTCCAGTCGCTGACGTAAGTGTCATTCGGGAGTTTGTCTTCCAGCGAGTAAGCGACCTTCGGGGCGAGATCGAGATTATACAGGCTGCCGCTGATGCCGCTTACGGAACCTCCCATGCGGTAGAGCTTTTGCGCATCCTCGAGGTGGATCAGGGCCAGTGCGTTATCGTAAGGCGACATGCCGATCTCGAAGATGCCGACCACATGGAATTGTTTCAGGCGCGGCAGCATCCCGGCGGGTGTTATCTGGCCTTGCGGCGTGATCAGCAAGACGCTGTCGCCGACATGTGCACCGAGCGAACGCGCCAGATCGACGCCCAGCACGATGTTGAATGCACCGGCGCGGAGGTCGTTCAATGCGCCGCGCTTCATCTTGTCGCCCAGTGCGGTCAGTTTCTGTTCCGCATCGGGCAGGATGCCGCGCACCATGACGCCTTGCACGCTTTCGTTCAGCGACACCATGCCCTGGCCGCTGACGTAAGGTGCGGCGGCTCGCACTTCTGGCTGTGCTTCGACGATTTCCAGGGCATGCGGCCAATCGCTCAACTGGCCGCTGCTGCTGCTGACCTGCAGGTGCGGTGTGACACCCAGGATGCGGGCGCGGATCTCTTTCTGGAAGCCGTTCATCACCGACAGCACCACGATCAGCGCCAGCACGCCCAGCCCGATGCCCAGCATGGAGATCAGCGAGATGAATGAAATGAAATGGTTGCGGCGCTTGGCGCGGGTGTAACGCAGTCCGATGAAGAGTTCGTATGGTTGCAAGATGCAAGGCTCGTTTCGATGAGGGCGCTAGTGTGCCATAAGAGCTCGTCCGGCGGGATGGTAAACTGACAGGATGAAACATCTGCAACTGATCATCCCCGACTTGTTTCCCCCGCAGGACGTTGCCACCGAAGTGTGTGCCGGATTGCAGCTGCCTGCGCTGGAGAAATTGCTGGCGCGCGGAAACATGAGCACGTCTCCAGCCGAAACCCTGGAAGACAGGTTGTGTACCGGGTTTGGTGCGAGATCCGTCGCGCCGGTGCGCGCCGTCGCCGATGGGGTGGCGGTGGATGACGGCTACTGGCTGTGCGCAGACCCGGTGAACCTGCAGATGCAACGAGCCGAGATGCTGCTGGTGCCCGAGGTCATGCCAAGCCGGGAGGAAGCCTCCGCGCTATGCGACAGCCTGAATGAGCATTTTGCCGGGATGGGGCTGCGCTTTTTCGCTCCTCATCCGCAACGTTGGTATGTGCGGCTGGAGGCCGAGCCGCAGATGACGACTTCCCCCTTGAGTCTGGTGGCGTGGCAAGATGCGAAGTTCCATCAGCCGCAAGGCGCCGATGCTTTGCATTGGCAGCGTATCTCCACCGAATTGCAGATGCTGCTGTATGGGCACCCGCTGAACCAGGCACGCGAAGCGCGCGGTGAGCTGATCATCAGCAGCCTGTGGTTTTGGGGAGGCGGTCATGCGGTGCCGTTGGCGGCGAATTTCGATGCGGCGGGCGGCGGGCTGGCCGGCGTATTTGCGCAGGTGGCAGGTATGTCTCAGATCGGCTCATTGCAGGGGATACTGCACGGGCAATACGAATGCGGGCTTTGGGTTTGCGATGAGCCCGGACGTTCATTGCAGCGCGGCGATCTTTATGCCTGGCGTGAGGCAGTGCAGCGGGTTGAACGGGAATGCGCGCAACCTTTGTTGAAAGCGCTGCAGGGCGGGCAGATGCGGCGCCTTACGCTGGAGGTGTTGGGGGGGGGCGATACCCGGCGTTTTGCGTTGACACGCGGCGATGTGTGGAAGCTGTGGCTGGCCGCGCGGCCATTGGCGCGGTATGCAGTGTAGAATGCTTTAACTACATACAGGTTCGTTACGATGAATTTCTGGAGCAACATGATCGGTTTCTTCTGGGGCGAAGAGTTGTTGCCGCTCCTGATCATGGTGTTGTGCATCGCAGTCGTGCTCCTGCGCCTTCGCCGCGAAGAACGGGCAAGCCTCGTTAACACCCTCGGCTTCTTCGTCGTTTGCATGTTGGGGCTGATCGCCAGTGGGCTGCTGAATGCGCTGGAACTGTCGCGTGCCGCGGCCGTGACGCATGAGGTGTTTGTCATCGGGGCCGGGGTCGCGGTGATCCGCTTGTGGGGGCTGCTGGTGTTCCGCATCGTGATGCCCGCCGTCAGGCTCACGCCGCCGCGCATCACCGAGGATATCTTCGTCATCATCGCCTATATCGCCTGGTTCATGGTGCGGCTGCGTTATGCCGGTCTCGATCTGGGGAGCATCCTCGCGACATCTGCGATGATCACGGCCGTGGTGGCTTTTGCCATGCAGGACACGCTGGGCAACATTCTCGGCGGCCTCGCGCTGCAATTGGACAACTCCGTCGAGATCGGGGACTGGATCAAGGTAGACGATATTTCGGGCAGGGTCGTCGACATACGCTGGCGTTCCACGCTGGTGGAAACGCGCAACTGGGAGACCGTGGTGTTTCCCAACAGCCAGCTGATGAAGAACAAGTTCCTGGTGCTGGGGCGCCGCACCGACCAGCCCGTGCAATGGCGGCGTTGGGTGTGGTTCAACGTCGGGCTGGAAACTGCTCCGACCAGGGTGATCGGCGTGGTCGAGGACTCCATCCTGCATACCGACATCGCCAATGTAGCCAGGAATCCGGCCCCCAATTGCATCCTGATGGACATGGACGACAAGGGCTATGCCCGTTATGCCTTGCGCTACTGGCTGACGGATCTGGCGGCAGACGATCCCACGGATGGCATGCTGCGCTGGCACATCATGAGCGCCTTGCAGCGCGCGGGTATCAAGCCGGCTCAGCAAGGACAGAGTCTTCGCATCACAAAAGAGAACGAGAAATACGACGAGGCGGTGCACCAGCGCGAAGTGCAACTGCGCATCAAGACCCTGCGTAAAGTCGAGTTGTTCTCGCAACTGAACGATGATGAGTTGAGGGGGCTAGCGGAGAGCCTGCGGTATTCGCCGTTCGCCAGGGGCAATATCATCACCAAGCAGGGGGATGAGCGCTCCCACTGGCTGTATATCATCATCAACGGCGAGGCCGATGTCTTTGTCGACCTGCCCAACGGGAAACGGCGTGCCGTACGCACGCTGGGACGGGGCAACTTCTTCGGCGAGATGGGGTTGCTGACCGGTGCGCCACGCTCGGCTTCGGTTATCGCGAGGACCGATGTGGAATGCTATCGCATCGATAAGGATGTGGTGGAAGAGATGTTGCACAACCGGCCGAGCATCGCCGAAGAGATTTCGCACATCCTTGTCACGCGCCGCGCCGAACTGGATGTTGCATTGCAGAATCTTGATGCAACCGGCCCGCATAAAGATTTGTCGCTGCAGCGCAGCGAGATACTCGCGACGATTAAGCGTTTCTTTTCACTCGGTTGAATAATCTATCAAAATTTAGGGTTTAATTCGAAGCACACCTTCCTGTATCATTCGGCCCCGGACAACACGGATATTGTGCAGATGAAAGTTACCTTCCTTGATTTCGAGCAGTCGGTCTCCGATTTGGAGAACAAGATCGAGCAATTGCGTTATGTGCAGGACGATTCCGCACTCGACATTTCCGACGAGATCGGCAGGCTGCAAAAGAAAAGCCAAACGCTGACCAAGGATATCTACGCCAAGCTCACGCCGTGGCAGATATCGCAGGTTTCGCGCCATCCGCAGCGCCCCTATACACTGGATTACATCCAGCACCTGTTTACCGATTTCGAAGAGCTGCACGGCGACCGCAATTATGCGGACGATCCTGCCATCGTCGGCGGATTGGCCCGTTTCAACGGACAGAGCGTGATGGTCATCGGCCACCAGAAGGGGCGCGATACCAAGGAGCGCCAGTACCGCAACTTCGGCATGCCGCGTCCCGAAGGCTACCGCAAAGCGATGCGCCTGATGCGCCTGGCCGAAAAGTTCGGCATCCCGATCATGACCTTCATCGACACTCCCGGTGCCTATCCCGGCGTGGGTGCGGAAGAGCGCGGCCAATCCGAAGCCATCGGCAAGAATTTGTATGTGATGGCCGAGCTGAGGGTTCCGATCATCTGCACCATCATTGGCGAGGGCGGTTCCGGCGGTGCGCTGGCCATCGCGGTGGGCGATGCCATGCTGATGCTGCAATATGCGACTTATTCCGTCATCTCCCCAGAGGGTTGTGCCTCCATCCTGTGGAAGAGTGCGGCCAAGGCCTCCGAGGCGGCCGAAACGCTGGGCATCACCGCCACTCGACTGAAGGCGCTGGGATTGGTCGACAAGATCGTCAGCGAGCCTTTGGGCGGTGCACACCGCGACTATCCGGCGATGATGCAGACCTTGAAGAAGTCTTTGCAAGACACGCTCAAGCAAGTGCAATCTCAGTCGACCAGTGAGATGTTGCAAACGCGATTCTCGCGTTTGATGAGCTATGGCAAGTTCAAGGAAATCGAACTTAGCTGAAATCGTTGCGGCGCGTCTCGCGCCGCTTCTTCCCCAACGCAGTCATATCCTCATTGGCTTGAGCGGCGGCATGGATTCCGTCGCGCTGCTGCATCTGCTGCATTCTCTTGCGCCGCGCTTCGAGTGGCGGCTTTCCGCATTGCATGTCCATCACGGCATCAGCCGGAACGCAGATGCATGGGCGGAGTTCTGTTCCGGGCTTTGTGCGCGCCATAATATCCCCCTGCGGATCGAACACGTCGATATCGCTCCTTTGCGCGACGAGCATGGCATAGAAGCGGCTGCGCGCAAACTGCGCCATGCAGCGTTCGCCAGCCAGGCCTGCGACTTCGTCGCCCTGGCGCATCATGCCGACGATCAGGCGGAAACGCTGATGCTGCAATTATTGCGCGGCGCGGGCATCAAGGGCGTCGCCGCCATGCCTGTCCTGAGCAACGTCGAAGGGCCTGTCCTGAGCGAGGTCGAAGGCCCCATGCTTAAGTCTGCCGGCGCGCGCACTCCAGTCCTGCGCCCGCTGCTCGATATTCCGCGCAGCAAGCTGCTCGAGTATGCCAAAAGGGAAGGGCTGCAATGGGTGGAAGACGAAAGCAATGCCGACGACAGCTACCCGCGCAATTTTCTGCGTCATCGCCTGTTTCCCATGCTGGAACAGCGATTTCCCGCTTATCGGAACACGCTGACGAGAAGTGCACAACACTTCGCTGAGGCGAATGAGTTGCTTGATGAACTGGCACGGCACGACATGCAGGGTTCGGCGGGAGAAGCTGCATTGGAAATCGCTCTCCTGCGCAAGCTTTCCCGGTCCAGAAGCAAGAATCTGCTGCGTTTCTGGCTGCACCTGCAGGGTGCGCCCATGCCGCAGACCGTGGAGCTCGGCGAAATGCTGCGCCAATTGCTCGAGGCGCGGAGCGATGCGGATTTATGTGTCGAATTCGGCACTTGGCAGGTGCGCCGCTATCAGGACAGGGTTTATGTCTTGCCTGTGTTGGGCGAGTTCGACCGGGGTCTGGTGCTGCCGTGGAACGGGGAGGCAGGATTGGACTGGCCCGCGCTGGACACGCGCTTGAGCTTTGTACAGATGCTGGGGCAGGGTATCAGTCTTGCTGGATTAAAGCGCGCTCCGGTAACGCTGCGTTTGCGTAGCGGCGGCGAGACTTTGCGCCCCCATGCCAAGGCCGCAACGCGCAGCCTGAAGAACTTATTGCAGGAACATCATGTCCCACCCTGGAAACGGGAACGGCTGCCCTTGCTGTATTGCGGCGATGAGCTGGTGTGTGTGGTGGGCGTGGCGGTTGCGGCGGGCTTCCAGGCCTCCGCTGACGAGCCCGGGATCGTCGTGGCATAGGCCTCCGGCCTGCGACAGGGCGGCCAAAGCCTGATAGAATCGCGCACTCAGAATTTTCTGATTTACTTTAATCATTTGGAGAGAAGCATGGCTGTCGAACGCACCCTTTCAATCATCAAACCCGATGCAGTGGCGAAGAACGTCATCGGTCAGATCTATAGCCGTTTCGAAGGCGCCGGCCTGAAGATCGTGGCTGCACGCATGACCCAATTGTCGCGCGCAGAAGCGGAAGGTTTCTACGCCGTGCACCGCGCCCGTCCTTTCTTCAAGGATCTGGTGGAATTCATGATCTCCGGCCCGGTGATGATCCAGGTGCTGGAAGGCGAAGGCGCCATCCTCAAGAACCGCGACCTGATGGGGGCAACCGATCCGAAGAAGGCTGACAAGGGCACCATCCGCGCCGACTTCGCCGACAGCATCGACGCCAACGCAGTGCACGGTTCCGACGCGGCTGAAACCGCTGCTGTCGAGATCGCGTATTTCTTCCCGGCGCTGAACGTCTACTCGCGCTAATGCATTTGGCATCGTTAGAAATCGTTATGAGCAGCCTGAGTGCAAGGAGCCGCGCAGTGAAAGACGAGACATACCTTGCAGGTAGGCGAGGATTGAGCGAGCACGCGACGCAGCAATCGGGCTGCGCAATAGATTTATAACGATGACAATGCAAAACCTCCTCGACTTTGAACCCTCAGCGATGACCGCTTGGTTTGCGGAACACGGCGAAAAGCCGTTCCGCGCCAAGCAGGTGCTGCGCTGGATATACAAAAGCGGGGAGTCCGATTTCGATGCGATGAGCGATCTTGCGATCTCCCTTCGCGAAAAACTGAAACAGATCGCCTGTATCCGGACGCCCATGGTGATGCGCGAAGAGCTTGCCTCCGACGGCACGCGCAAGTGGTTGCTGGATGTGGGCACCGGCAACGCGGTGGAGACCGTGTTCATTCCCGAAGAGGATAGAGGCACGCTGTGCGTTTCGACGCAGGCCGGATGCGCGCTGGACTGCGCCTTCTGCTCCACCGGCAAGCAGGGTTTCAATCGCAACCTGTCCACCGCCGAGATCATCGGCCAGGTGTGGTGGGCCAACCATGAGCTTGGCAAAAATGCTGATGGCAACTGGCCGGTCACCAACGTGGTGCTGATGGGCATGGGCGAACCCTTGCTGAATTTCGACAGTACCGTGAGCGCCCTGCGCCTGATGCTGGACGACAATGCCTACGGCCTGTCGCGCCGCCGCGTGACGGTGTCCACCTCCGGCGTGGTGCCGGCGATGGACCGCCTGCGCGAAGAATGCCCGGTTGCATTGGCGATCTCGCTGCACGCGCCGAATGATGCGTTGCGCAACGTGCTGGTGCCGATCAACCAGAAATATCCGCTGAAGGAGTTGATGGCAGCCTGCCGGCGCTACCTGGAAAAGGCGCCGCGCGATTTTGTCACCTTCGAGTATGTGATGCTGGCGGGCGTGAACGACAGCGAGAAACATGCGCGTGAACTGATTTCGCTGGTGCGCGACGTGCCGTGCAAATTCAACCTGATCCCGTTCAACCCCTTCCCTCAGGCGCCATACGAGCGTTCCGACATGCAGACGGTGTTGCGCTTCCGCGACTTGCTGATGCAGTCCGGCATCGTGACCACGATCCGCAAGGTGCGGGGTGACGACATTGCCGCCGCCTGCGGTCAGCTGGCAGGGCAGGTGCAGGACAAAACGAAAAGAACACATCGATTATTGGAGGCGAGTCAATGAAGCTGTTCAGGCTGTTCCTTGTCGTGGCGTTGCTGGCTGGTTGCGCCTCATCCGGTGGAGGTTCCGAAGGTACGCCGAGGATGGATTCAACGCGCGCTCAAGCTGTCGCCAGAATACACACCGAGCTGGCTGCCTCATACTACGAGCGGGCGCAGTATGCGATCTCCTTGCAGGAGGTAGACAAGGCGCTGCAAGCGGCTTCTGACTATTCACAGGCATATAACGTGCGCGCATTGGTGCGCATGGCGCTGCGCGAAGACGAGCAAGCCGATGCGGATTTCCGTCGCAGCCTGCAACTGGACAACGGGAATTCCGAGACATATAACAACTACGGCTCATTCCTGTGTCAGCGCGGCCGCGCAAAAGAATCCATCAGGCAATTCCAGGAGGCGCTGAAAAACCCGCTATACGCCACACCTGAAGTGGCCTATGCAAACTTGGGTATGTGCTCCAAGAAGGCGGGGCTGATGAAGGATGTGGAAAATAACCTGCAGCGTGCCCTGGTGCTGCGTCCCGGTATGCCGGAGGCGCTATACGGCTTGGCAGACTGGAGTTTCGATAAAGGCGATTATGCCGGCGCGAAATCCTATTTCCTGCGCTTCTCGCAGGTGTCCCCTGAATTGACCGCCGAGCAGCTGTGGCTGGCGGTGCGCATCGAGCGCAGGATGCGCGACCGCAACTCCGAAGCCAGTTACGCGCTCCAATTACGCAAACGTTACCCTGAATCCCGTGAGACTCAACTTCTAATGCAAGGTCAAAGATGAATACTCCTGATATCGTCGCTGACGCAGACAAAGCGATTGTTACAAAACAGCCGGCGCTGAATATCGGCCTCGTGTTGCGCGAAGCACGCGAAGGCATGGGATTGAGCGTGCATGATATTGCCAACCGCATCAAGTTCGCGCCGAAGCAAGTGGAGTCGCTGGAAGCCAATGATTTCAGCCATCTTCCACAGGCCACGTTCCTGCGCGGTTTCGTGCGCAGCTATGCACGCGTGCTGCAACTGGATGAGGAGCAGTTGATTGCGGCATTGCCTGCCGAGCCTTCCAGGCAGATTGAGACAAAAGCGCCGTCCGTTGATGTGGCTTTTCCTTCCCTGTTAAAACTGCAGCGGGTCAATATGCTGTGGTTGGCCGGGGCATTGGGCGTTGCGCTGGTGCTGGGCTTGTTCATTCTGCTGCAGGATGGCGAACCCGTTGCCAAGCCGGCCGAGGTCGTCGTCGAGCCGGTGCCATTGCCAGGGGCCGACGCTGCGATTTCTGCCGTCGCTGAAACCGGGCCGCAATCTGTGGTGGTTGAACCGGCCAAGGTTGCTGAGCCTCAAAAGAAGCCCGAGCCAGCAAGGATTGTTGAACGTAAAAAGCTGCCTGAACCCGCCAAGGCCGCCGCTGAAAAGCCGTCCGAGCCAATCAAGTCCAGGGAAGCCGTGGCCCCCATACCGGAGATGGCGGCAGCATCCACGCCGGTGGCGGCTGTCAAATCAGACGTGCCTCTGGAGGTGCTCAAGCGCCGTCCGTTGCACTTCGTGTTCAGTGAAGACATGTGGGTTGAAGTGATAGATGCCCGCGGATCCGTCTTGCTGTCGAGAAATGTACAGCGCGGAAGCGAAAAATGGATTGGTGGGCCGGGGCGTGCGCCGTATGACATATCCCTTTCGAATCCGGGCAAGGTCAAGCTCTACTACAAGGGCAAGGAAATCGATCTTTCGGGATATGCGGCGACGGAAATGGCGCACTTGAAGGTAGAGTGAGGCAGATGAGTCATTCCCTTATTTCGCGTCATCGGACGCAATGCGTGTATGTCGGCGGCATTGGCATTGGCAGCGGTGCGCCCGTTGTGGTGCAGTCCATGACCAATACCGACACTGCCGATGCGGAAGGCACGGCGCGTCAGGTGTATGAGCTGGCGCAGGCTGGTTCCGAGTTGGTGCGCATCACCGTCAATACCTCGGAGGCAGCCGAACAAGTACCCCGCGTCCGCAAGATGCTGGACGATATGGGCTGCGATGTGCCGCTGATCGGCGATTTCCATTACAACGGCCATCGTTTGCTCACCGAGTATCCCGAGTGTGCCCGGGCACTGGCGAAATATCGTATCAATCCCGGCAATGTGGGCAAGAACCGCAAGGGAGAGGACCAGTTCGCCATGATGATCGCGGTCGCCAAACAATATGACAAGCCGGTGCGTATCGGCGTCAACTGGGGCAGTCTGGATCAGGATCTCGTCGTGCGTCTGATGGACGAAAATGCCAAGCTGGCGCACCCTAAGGAGGTGGCTGAAGTGACGCGCGAAGCGTTGATCGTGTCGGCGCTGGATTCGGCCAGGCGTGCCGAGGAATTGGGTTTGCCGCATGATCGCATCGTGCTCTCCTGCAAGGTGAGTGAGGTGCAGGACCTGATCGCCGTGTACCGGGAATTGGCGCAGCGTTGCGATTACCCGCTGCATCTCGGCTTGACCGAGGCGGGCATGGGTTCGAAAGGCATCGTCGCGTCCACCGCAGCGCTTGCAGTTCTTTTGCAGCAAGGCATCGGCGATACCATCCGCGTGTCCTTGACGCCGGAACCGGGCGGTCCGCGCACGCAGGAAGTCGTCGTGGCCCAGGAGATACTGCAGACCATGGGACTGCGTTCTTTTGCACCGATGGTTACCGCCTGTCCCGGCTGCGGACGGACGACCAGCACGGTTTTCCAGGAGTTGGCCCAGAGTATCCAGAACTATTTGCGCGCGCAGATGCCGGTATGGCGCGAGCAATACACGGGCGTGGAAGAAATGACGGTCGCGGTGATGGGCTGCATCGTCAACGGTCCCGGCGAAAGCAAGATGGCCAACATCGGCATCAGCCTGCCTGGCACGGGGGAGTCGCCAGCAGCGCCGGTCTATGTGGATGGCGAGAAGACCGTTACCTTGCGCGGCGACAATATCGCCGCAGAGTTCCAGAAGATCGTGGACGACTATGTGGCGACCAATTATGCCAAGCGCGAGGCGGGCGACAAGCCGTCCAAACGTATCCAGATCAAAGCTGTTTGAGTATAAAGATGAGTAACGAGACACTACAGGCCGTGCGCGGCATGAACGATATCTTGCCGGACGAGGCAGGGCTGTGGCTTTGGTTCGAGGACACGGTGCGCGAGTGGCTGGAAGCCTACGGTTACCGCAATATCCGCATGCCGCTGGTGGAGCCCACGGCGCTGTTCAAGCGCGCCATCGGCGAAGTCACCGACATCGTCGAGAAAGAGATGTACAGTTTCGAGGACAGTCTCAACGGCGACCAGCTCACGCTGCGCCCCGAGGGGACCGCTTCCTGCGTACGTGCGGCGTTACAGCACAATCTGCTGTATAACGCGCCGCAGCGCCTGTATTACGGCGGACCGATGTTCCGCCACGAGCGCCCGCAAAAGGGGCGCTATCGCCAGTTTCATCAGATCGGCGTGGAGGCCCTGGGTTTTGCAGGACCGGACATCGATGCCGAACAGATCGTGATGTGCGCGCGCCTGTGGAAGAAACTGGGCATCCGCGACGTGGCGCTGCAGATCAACACGCTGGGCGATACGGCTTCGCGCCACCGCCATCGTGAGAAGCTCATTGCTTATTTCGAGCAGCACAAGGATGCGCTGGATGCCGATGCACAGCGGCGTTTGTACAGCAATCCGTTGCGTATCCTGGATACCAAGAATCCGGCGATGCAGGAGCTGGTGAGTGCGGCGCCGAAGCTGATGGACGAGCTGGAAGCGGATGCGATCAAGCATTTCGAGGGGGTGCAGGCGATCCTGCAGCTGCACGACATTGCATTCGAGATCAATCCGCGGCTGGTGCGCGGACTGGATTATTACAACCGTACCGTATTCGAGTGGGTGACCACGCGTCTCGGCGCGCAGGGCACGATCTGTGCCGGAGGCCGCTTCGACGGCCTGATCGAGCAGATCGGCGGTAAACCCGCTCCGGCTTGCGGTTTTGCCATGGGCATCGAGCGTTTGCTGGCTTTGCTGCAGGAAGACGGCATGCAGAACCCGGTTGCGCCTCTCGATGTGTATGTAGTGCATCAGGGTGAAAAGGCACAGCATCAGGCTTGGCGTGTAGCGGAGAGTCTGCGCGATGCCGGGCAGCGAGTGTTGTTGCACTGCGGTGGCGGCAGTTTCAAATCGCAGATGAAGAAGGCGGATGGAAGCGCGGCTGTGTGTGCGATCATCATCGGCGACGATGAGGTGGCGGCGAATGCAGTCATGCTCAAACCGCTGCGCGGTGGCGGAGAGCAGCAACGCGTCGGGTTGGACGATTTGCAGCAAAAGATTCGTGAATTGATCAAGTGAGGAAAATAACAATGTCTAGTTTGGATCTGCATGAACAGGAACAGGTGGAAGCGCTCAAGGGCTGGTGGAAAGAGAACGGCAAGTGGGTGGTTGGCGCGTTGGTGATCGGATTGCTCAGCTTTGCGGGCTTCAAATTCTGGAAGAATTACCAGGCCGGCCAGGCTGCCGAAGCGGGCAAGCTGTATGTGGAAGTGCTGAAACAGGCTTCCACCAACGACGCCAAACGTATCGGTGATGCGGCGGATGCGCTGGTCAGCCGCTACGGCAGCAGCGCTTATGCGCCCCGTGCACAACTACTGGCGGCACAAGCCAGTTTGCAGGCCAGGGATATCGCTCATGCCAAGGTGCAGTTGCAGTGGGTGATCGAACATGCAAGCGAAACAGGTTTGCAGGATACAGCACGCCTGAAACTGGCGAGCGTTCTGCTGGATGAGAAGAAATACGATGAAGCCCTTAAACAGCTGGACGCAGCGCGCCCCGAGTCCTTTACCGGGCTGTATGCCGATCTGAAAGGCGATGTGTTGAGCGCGCAAGGAAAGGTCGCCGAAGCCCGTGCAGCCTATCAACAGGCCTACGACAAGACCGATGCCGGCAGTGTGTATCGCAATCTCATCCAGTTGAAGATGGATGGCTTGGGAAACGCTAAATGAAGTTGAACCGTCGATTCGCTCCGCTGCTGTTGCCCGCGCTGCTGGTTGCCTGCAGCAGCGACAAGGTGACCGTCGAACCCGCCAAGCTGGTCGATTTCAAGCCTGCTGCCAAGATCGAAGTGCGCTGGGATGCCGATGTCGGAGAAGCGGGGCAGAGTGTATTGTTCCCGGCCGTGACTCGCGAGGCTGTGTTTGCCGCGAATGGCAAGGGCAACTTGTATCGATTCGATCGCAATACCGGCAAACGGGTCTGGAGCGTCGATAGCGGCTTTGCCATCACCGGCGGCGTCGGTGCGGGCGAAGGGCTGGTGCTGGTCGGCGGTGAGAAAGGCGAACTGGCCGCGTTTGACGAAGACAGCGGTAAGCCGAAATGGCAGGTGAAGGTATCCAGCGATGTATTGAGCCCCCCTCAGATTGCCGATGGCGTGGTGGTAGTCCGCACGGGTAATCAGCGCATCACGGGCCTGAGTTCAAAGGATGGCAGCCGTTTGTGGTTGTATGAGCGCGCTACGCCGACGCTTATCGTGCGCAGCCATGCCGGTGTGGTGATCCGCAACGGTCTGGTCTATGCAGGTTTCGCTGCAGGAAAACTGGCGGCGATCGGTCTGAACAACGGCGTGGTTGTGTGGGAATCCTCGGTTTCGCAGCCGAAGGGGAATACCGAGCTGGAGCGCATCAGTGACATCACCAGCTTGCCTGTGGTGGATAATGCCCAGGTTTGCGCGGTGGCCTTCCAGGGAAGGCTGTCCTGTTTTGATGCCGTGCAAGGTGGCTCGCTGTGGACTCGCGATATTTCCAGCGATAAAGGCCTGGCGATGTCGGGCAAGGTACTTTATGTCACCGATACCGACAGCAACGTGCTGGCGCTGGACAAGAGCAGCGGCGCATCGTTATGGAAGAATGGACAGCTTTTGCTGCGCAAGGCGACTGCGGTCTATCCGATCGACGACTATCTGGTGCTGGGCGACTATGAAGGTTACCTGCATGTGCTGAAAAGCGACGACGGAAGCTTCGTTGCGCGCTACAAAACCGACGGTAGTGCCATCCAGACTCCTCCGGTTACATTGGGCGATGGTGCCCTGATCCAAACCAGCGACGGCGAACTGTATTCCTTCGCCATCCACTAGAAAAAATGCTACCTACTCTCGTACTTGTCGGCCGCCCCAACGTCGGCAAATCCACGTTGTTCAACCGCCTTACGCGCAGCCGCGATGCGCTGGTGGCCGACCTCCCGGGCCTGACACGCGATCGCCATTATGGCCGCGGGCGTGTCGGCGAACGGCCTTTTCTGGTGGTGGATACCGGCGGTCTGGAGCCGGTGGCCAAGGAGGGCATCCTGCACGAGATGGCCAAGCAGACCCGGCAGGCGGTGGATGAGGCCGACATGGTGCTGTTCATCGTCGATGGGCGTGACGGCTTGACGCCGCAAGACCGCATCATCGCCACCCAGTTGCGCAAGACCGGACGGCCGATAATGCTGCTGGTGAACAAAGCCGAGGGGATGCAGCGCGCTCGTATCACGTCCGATTTCCATGAGCTGGGTCTCGGCGAACCGATTCCCATTTCTTCTGCGCATGGCGACAATGTCGCGGAGATGATCGAGGTTGCGCTGGACGAACTTCCGGCAGTTGAGGCCGAAGTCGAAGAGAAATCCGATCACCCCAAATTGGCCATCGTAGGGCGCCCGAACGTCGGAAAATCCACGCTGGTCAATGCCATCCTCGGCGAGGAGCGCGTCATTGCGTTCGACCTGCCGGGCACGACGCGCGACTCCATCTACATCGATTTCGAGCGGGCTGGCCGCCAATACACCATCATCGACACTGCGGGCGTGCGCCGACGCGGGAAAGTCGACGAAGCCATCGAGAAATTTTCGGTGGTGAAAACGCTGCAGGCCATCGAAGATGCCAACGTGGTGGTGCTGGTGGTGGATGCGCGCGACCAGATAACCGAGCAGGATGCCCACCTTGCCGACTTCGTGCTGCAAGCGGGGCGTGCGCTGGTGCTGGCGGTGAACAAATGGGACGGGCTGGACGAATACAAACGTGACACGGCCAAGCGCGATATCGAGCGCAAACTGCATTTTCTGAGCTTCGCCAAGCACCACTTTATTTCGGCACTGAACGGAACGGGCGTGGATGCGCTACTGAAATCGGTGAACCAGGCCTATACCGCAGCGATGGCCAAGCTGCCCACGCCGCAACTTACGCGCGTGCTGGAAGAGGCCTTGCAGAAGCAGCAGCCGCCGCGCGTGGGCAGTTTCCGGCCCAAGATGCGCTATGCACACCAGGGGGGCAGCAATCCGCCGCTCATCATCATCCACGGTAGTGCGCTGGACAAGGTGCCGGACAGTTATAGCCGTTATCTGGAAAAGGTCTTCTGCGATGCTTTCAAGCTGCAGGGAACCCCGTTGCGCATCGAATACAAATCGGGCAAGAACCCATTTGCGGAGAAAAAACACGTGCTGACCGAAAGCGAGCAGCGTGCTGCCCATCGCGCACGGATCCGGGGGCGCAGGCTGTACGGCTGATTTGAATTTGTGTCATCATTTTGCCGTAAGGGCATTGCGGAGGAGTCGAATATGAGTCAACCGAATAACGAAATGAGCGGCTTTCTGGCGGAGCTGGCGAGCGAAGCGACACAGAAGCTGGAGGCTGTTCGATCCCAGCAACAGGATCGTGAAGCAATGACGAAAAGCGTGAATGCTGCCTTGGATCGCACCTATCAGTATTTCAATTTGCTCTCAAAACACCTTAATGCGCTCGCGCCCGAGATTCCTCGCGTGTATGCATTGGACAGTAAGACCCAGTTTTCCCCATTGAAATGGAAGAATGGGGTGGCGGATTATCGCAAGCAGAGCCTGGCCGACAATGCATTGCTGGATTATGTGTTTTTTCAGGTGCGTCTGACCGCGCTTGGTCCGGTGCCGTTGATCCGACGTTGGGAGTTGTTCGATGGGCTCAAGAAAGACCTGGAGGCATTTGGCCTGAAACCGAAGGAAGATATGGTCGAGTTGTGGCGGAACAGGTCACAGAAAGTCACATTTCAGGTGAATCTGGAGCCCGATTTTCTGATCCGCATGCTATTTCAGGGCAATTATACGGATGGCAGCGTCAATCTGATCTGTAACAATCTCGATGGTTTTGGCGAGATGAAGGGCCGGATAGAGCCCGATCTGCTACAGGCCAGCCTGTTCGACGAAATAGGCCGTTTCCTGATGGGCCGGTCCAGCACTCTTCCGCAAGCGATGGGGCTCAAGCGCGATCTATAGGCTGGAGCGCGATTCAGCGTTCATCGAGCTGCCGAACTGCAGGTAGAGGCAAATCAGGCCACAGGGATGACCGGCGGCTGTAATGTTCTCCTACTCTTCCGTAGCGACCGGTTTTCCAGTACAGTAGCCGCCCCAAGAACTAAAGAGCAGAACATCATGAGTGCAAAAGGGCAACAACTACAAGACCCGTTCCTGAACGCGTTGCGTAAGGAACATGTGCAGGTCGCAATCTATCTGGTCAACGGCATCAAGCTGCAAGGCCAAGTCGAATCGTTCGACCAGTATGTGGTGCTGCTGAAGAATACCGTCACCCAGATGGTTTATAAACACGCCATTTCCACCATCGTTCCTGCACGCGCCGTTACCATCCCCTTCGACGCCGAGTGATGTCTGAGTCTACGACTACCGCCAATACGGCGGTATTGGTCAGTCTCGATTTCGGCGCCCCGGATTACACAGAAAGCCTGGAAGAGTTGCGTTTGCTGGCAGAAAGTGCCGGCGTGCGCACGCTTGCGCTGGTGGAAGGCAAGCGGCAACGTCCCGATGCCTCTACCTTTGCCGGTAGCGGCAAGGTTGAAGAAATTGCCGCACTAGTCGAGGAGTTGGAAGCGCCGCTGGTGATCTTCAATCACGACCTGTCCCCTGCCCAGATGCGCAACCTTAGCGCCAAGATCCAGACGCGGGTGATCGACCGCACCATGCTGATCCTGGATATCTTTGCGTTGCGCGCCCAGAGCCATGAAGGCAAGGTGCAGGTCGAACTGGCTCAACTCAAATACCTCTCCACGCGGCTGGCAGGCATGAACCAGGACATGGGGCAGCAAAAGTTTGCGGTCGGGGCGCGCGGCCCCGGCGAGACGCAACTGGAGCTGGATCGGCGCAAACTGGATCGGCGCGTGCATCTGCTCAATGAGCGCCTGAAGCAGCTCAAACGTCATCGCGAACTGCAGCGCAAGGCGCGTAGCCGCTCCGACGTGCTGTCGGTATCCATCGTGGGTTACACCAATGCCGGCAAATCCACGCTGTTCAACCGCCTGACCAATGCCAACGTCTATGTCGCCGACCAGCTGTTCGCCACACTGGATACGACCTCGCGCAAGATATTCCTCGAAGGCGACAGCCCGCGCCAGGTAATACTGTCTGATACCGTCGGCTTCATTCGCCATTTGCCGCATGGCCTGGTGGCGGCCTTTCGCAGTACGCTGGAGGAGACGGCGCAGGCCGATCTGCTGCTGCATGTGGTGGATGTGAACAGTCCCGAAAGACACGACCAAGTGGCCGAAGTAAACAAGGTGTTGGCCGAAATCGGCGCACAGCATATCCCGCAGATCGTGGTCTACAACAAGATCGACCTGCAGGGTCTGGAAGCGGGAGTGAAGCGCAACGAATATGGTAAAATCACCAGCATTCACTTGAGCGCCAGGACGGGCGCAGGTCTGGCGGATTTGCGAGCCGCGCTGGCCGAGGTGCGCGATGCGCCGGTAGCCGAGGCGAAAGTGGAAGAATGGCATCCCCTGAATAACAACTGAGTTGACCAAAAGGTAAACAGACTATGGGATTGAACGACCCGCAATGGGGCAACAAAAACAGCGGCGGCCCTCCTGACCTGGAGGAGGTGATGCGCAACCTCAATCGCAAGATCGAATCGCTATTCGGCAGGTCCGGTGGCGGGGCGCCCAAGGGCGGCAACGGCAAGACGTCCGGTGGCGGTATGGGTGGCGGCATCGGCTTGATCGTGCTGATCGTGGCTCTGATCTGGATCGCCAGCGGCTTCTATATCGTGGATGCCAGCCAGCGCGGTGTCGTGTTGCGTTTCGGCAAACAAGTCGAAATCACGGATGCCGGCCCCCGCTGGCACTTGCCCTATCCCATCGAGACGGTGGAAGTGGTCAACCTGAGCCAGGTGCGCACGGTCGAAGTCGGCTATCGCGAGAACGTGAAGAACAAGATGCTGCGTGAATCGCTGATGCTGACCGACGACGAGAACATCATCGACATCCAGTTTGCGGTGCAGTATTTCCTGAAAGACCCGTCCGAATACCTGTTCAACAATCGCATGACCGACGACAGGGAGATCGTGCGCCAGGCGGCGGAGACCTCGATCCGTGAAGTCGTCGGACGCAGCAAGATGGACTTCGTGCTGTATGAAGGGCGCGAACAGGTCGCGGCCTCGACGACCAAACTGATCCAGGACATCCTCGACCGTTACAAGGTCGGTATCATCGTAAGCAAAGTCACCATGCAGAACGCGCAACCGCCGGAGCAGGTGCAGGCCGCGTTCGACGATGCCGTCAAAGCCGGGCAGGACAGGGAACGCCAGAAGAACGAAGGCCAGGCCTATGCCAACGACGTGGTGCCCAGGGCCAAGGGTGCGGCAGCGCGCCTGATGCAGGAGGCGGACGGTTACAAGCAACGCGTGATTGCGAATGCCGAGGGTGATGCCAGCCGCTTCAAGCAGATTCTGGTTGAGTACGAAAAAGCGCCGCAGGTGACGCGCGAGCGTATGTACCAGGACATGAAGCAGCAGATATTGACCAGCACCAGCAAGGTGTTGGTTGACCAGAAGAGCGGCGGTGGCAACCTGCTGTATCTGCCTCTGGACAAACTGATCCAGAGTACCAATCCGGGTGCTGAAAACCCTGCTGCTAAACCGACAGAACAGCTGACCCCGGTAGCGGGAGAGGCTACGCCGGCTCCTGCAGCACGTGTGCGCGAATCGCTGTTCGGCCGTGAAAGAGAGGCTCGTTGATGAAACTGAATACGACAAATTTCCTGGTGGGACTGGTGGTCGTGCTGATCCTGGCCAGCATGAGCATCTTCATCGTCGATCAGCGCCAGACCGCCATCGTGTTCCAGTTGGGCGAAGTGATGCGCGTGGAGACGACGCCGGGAATCAAGGTAAAAATGCCGCTGGTGCAGAACGTGCGCTTTTTCGATTCGCGCATCCTGACGCTGGACAGCGAAGATCCGGAGCGTTTCATCACCGCCGAAAAGAAGAACGTGCTGGTCGACTCCTTCATCAAATGGCGCATCATCGATGTGAAGCAGTACTACATCAGTGTGGGGGGGGATGAGGCACGAGCCCAGACGCGTTTGATGCAGACCGTGAATTCGACGCTGCGCGAAGAGTTCGGCAAGCGCACCATCCATGAAGTGGTGTCCGGCAAACGCGAAGAGCTGATGCGCGTAGTGCAGGAGAAGACCGATGTGGATGCGCGCAAGATCGGTGTGGAAGTGCTGGACGTGCGCCTGAAGCGCGTGGATTTTCCGGTAGAGATCAGTTCTTCGGTTTACAGCCGCATGGATGCCGAGCGTAAACGCGTGGCCAACGAACTGCGCGCGACGGGTAATGCCGAAAGCGAAAAGATCCGCGCCGATGCCGACAGACAGCGCGAAGTGATCCTGGCGCAGGCCTATCGCGATGCGCAGAAGATCAAGGGCGAGGGCGATGCCAAAGCGTCATCCTTGTACGCAGGCGCGTTCGGCCGCAATCCCGAGTTCTATGCCTTCTATCGCAGTCTGGATGTCTATAAACAGGGCTTCAAGAACAAGAGCGACGTGATGGTGCTGGATGCCGGCTCGTCCTTCTTCAAGTACCTGAAGGGTTCCGGCAGGGACGGCAAATAGGATTGCATGAGCAATTTTTGGCTGGCAGCGCTGGGTTTGATGCTTGTGCTGGAAGGAATCATGCCGTTCCTGTTCCCATCCGCGTGGCGGGAGACGTTGCGCAAGGTCTCCCAATTCCAGGATGGACAAGCCCGCTTCATCGGCTTGACGTTGATGCTGAGCGGGTTGTTGTTGCTTTACTTGATGAAATGATGGAAACCTTATGAACTGGCTGCTGCCGGAATACATCCAAGACATGCTGCCGGATGAGGCTTGGCGCATCGAAGGCATGCGCCGCGAGGTGCTCGAATTGCTGCGCCGCTCCGGCTATCAGCTGGTTGCTCCCCCTCTGCTTGAATATGTGGAATCGCTGCTCATCAATGACAGCGAGGATATGGATTTGCGCAGTTTCAAGCTGGTCGATCAATTGAGCGGCCGCACGCTGGCATTGCGCGCCGACATCACGCCGCAGGTGGCGCGCATCGACGCGCATCTGCTCAATCGCCAGGGTGTGACCCGCCTGTGTTATGCGGGCAGCGTGCTGCACACGCAACCGTCCGGATTGATGCGTACGCGCGAGCCGTTGCAGATCGGTGCCGAATTGTATGGTCATGGCGGTATCGAAAGCGATCTGGAAGTGCAGCGACTGATGCTGCAGGCACTGAAATTGATGGGCATCGAAGGCGTGCACCTCGATCTCGGCCATGTCGGCGTGTTCCGTGCGCTGATCCGCGGTGCCGATATCCAGCCTGGGCTGGAAGCGGAATTGTTCAATGCCCTGCAGCGCAAGGATGTGCCGACGCTGCACACCTTGGTGTCAGGTCTGCCGCAGGGAATTCAAACTGCTTTGCTGGCCTTGCCGCAGCTCTATGGCGGGGTGGATGTGATCGCCCGTGCCCGTGCCATCTTGCCTTCCAGTCCGGAAGTGACGTTGGCTTTGAGCGAGCTGGATCAAGCGGCAGCGCATCTCAAGCCCTTGGCAGGCGATATCGGCATCGACCTGGCCGAATTGCGCGGCTACCACTATCACAGCGGCATGGTGTTCGCGGCATATCACGCGGGCAGCCATGATGCCATCGCATTGGGCGGGCGCTACGATGACGTGGGCAAGTCTTTCGGGCGCGCCCGGCCGGCAACGGGTTTCAGCATGGACTTGCGCCAGTTGCACGGCCTTCTGGCCAAGCAGGTGCAGCCGAAAGCGATATACGCGCCGTATCGTCAGGATGCCGCACTGGATGCGGCTATCGCCCAATTGCGTGAGCAGGGCGAGGTCGTCGTGGTCGACCTGCTGGGCAAGACCGAATATCACGCCGAATTGAATTGCAACCGGGAGCTGGCGTTGCGTGACGGCAAGTGGGTTGTTGTCGAAAAGAAAATTTGAAGCTTGGAATAGGAACGAGAGATGTCAAAGAACGTTGTAGTAATCGGTACCCAGTGGGGCGATGAAGGCAAGGGCAAGGTGGTCGACTGGCTGACCGACCATGCGCAAGGCGTGGTGCGTTTCCAGGGCGGGCACAATGCGGGTCACACGCTCGTCATCGGTGGCGAGAAGACGGTGTTGCACCTGATCCCCTCGGGCATTCTGCGTGAAAACGTGATCTGCTACATCGGCAACGGTGTGGTGCTTTCGCCTTCTGCACTGCTCAAGGAAATGGACAAATTGGCGGCGGCGGGTGTGCAGGTATATGAGCGTCTGCGCATCTCCGAGGCTTGCCCGTTGATCCTGCCCTATCACGAGGCACTGGACAAGGCGCGCGAGATCGCCAAGGGGGCAGGCAAGATCGGCACCACCGGGCGCGGTATCGGACCTGCATACGAGGACAAGGTGGCGCGCCGCGCGATCCGCCTGCAGGACCTGTTCCATCGCAAACGCTTTGCAGCCAAGCTCGGCGAAGTGCTGGATTACCACAACTTCGTGCTGAAAAATTATTTCCACGCGGAAACGGTGGATTTCCAGAAGACACTGGATGAGGCCATGGCACTGGCTGAACGCCTCAAGCCGCTGGTGCTGGACGTGCCACGTGCCTTGTACGAGGCCAACAAGGCTGGCCAGAACCTGCTGTTCGAAGGCGCGCAAGGTACGCTGCTGGACATCGATCACGGCACTTACCCGTTCGTGACCTCCAGCAACTGCATCTCCGGGGCCGCCTGCGCCGGCAGCGGCATCGGCCCGCAGAGTCTTCACTATGTGCTGGGTATCACCAAGGCCTACACTACGCGTGTCGGCTCCGGTCCGTTCCCGACCGAGTTGTACGATGCCGAAACCAAGCAGGATCCGATCGGCAAGATGCTGGCCGAGAAGGGACACGAATTCGGCTCCACCACCGGGCGCGCACGCCGCTGCGGCTGGTTCGATGCGGCCGCTTTGAAACGTTCCATCCAGATCAACGGAGTGTCAGGCCTGTGCGTGACCAAGCTGGACGTCATGGACGGCATGGAGAAGGTACGTATCGGCGTGGGCTACAAGATGGACGGCCAGTTCAGCGACATCCTGCCGGTCGGTTCGGAATCGCTGGTCGGCTGCGAGCCGGTTTACGAAGACATGCCGGGCTGGAGCGGCAGCACAGTGGGCGTGAAGCGTTATGAAGATCTGCCGCTGGAAGCGCGCAACTATCTGGAGCGCATCGCCCAGATATGCGAAGTGCCGGTGGATATGGTTTCTACTGGCCCGGATCGCGACGAAACCATCGTGTTGCGCCACCCGTTCAAGGTCTGAGCAGGGTGAGCTTGACGAAAGGATTGAGCATGCATCGCAACGTCGATGCGTGTTCTTGTTTGATAGGAAACAGTGAGTACAAAAATGGTCCGTTTGCGCGAGCCATTTTGAAACGTGGTACACAAAAGGGGTTCGGTCACGCATGCGCGACCCCGGCACCAGGAGTTTCGGGTGCATTTCGAGGTCTGGTGCGAAGCACGCAGGTGTTTCGCTTTTTCCAGGCACAAAACAAAAATGGTCCGCTTGCGCGAACCATCTTGTTTGGTATTGGTGCCCAGAAGAGGACTCGAACCTCCACAGTGTTGCCACCGCTAGGACCTGAACCTAGTGCGTCTACCAATTCCGCCATCTGGGCATTGCTTCGAGGGTGCGCACTTTAATTGCTATAGGATTCCGTGTCAATGACAAAGAAGAAAAAAAATATCCGTGAACTCGATCCGTTTCTGGAACGGGAACGCGAAACGTATGAACACCCTCTGCCGAGCCGCGAGTACATCTTGCAGATACTGGCGGAGGCGGGCGTGCCACTGGAGCAGGATGATTTGTGCACCCTGTTGCAGATCGAACACCATGAGGAAGAGCTGTTCGTGCGTCGCCTGCGGGCCATGGAGCGCGACGGCCAGATCATGCGCAACCGCAAGCGCGCCATCTGCGTGGTGGACAAGCTCGATCTGATCAAGGGCAAGGTGATGGGGCATCCCGACGGCTTCGGCTTCCTGATTCCGGAAGACGGCAGTGCCGATCTGGTCTTGAGCGAGAAAGAGATGCACAAAGTGCTGCATGGCGATATCGTCATGGCGCGCATCGGCGGCGAGGACAGACGCGGACGGCGCGAGGCCAAGATTGTCGAAGTGCTGGAACCGGCCAATACGCGTGTGGTCGGGCGTTTGTATGAAGAGCATGGCGTTCTGTTCGTGGTTGCCGAGAACCGCCGCATCAGCCAGGATTTCCTGGTCGCGCCGGGCGCGTCCGGCGGTGCCAAGGCCGGGCAGGTGGTGATGCTGGAAATCATGCAGCAGCCTTCCAAGATCGCCCAACCCATCGGGCGCATCGTCGAGGTGTTGGGCAACTACGCCGACCCCGGCATGGAGATCGAGATCGCCTTGCGCAAGCACGACCTGCCCAACGAATTTCCGCCTGAGGCAAAGCGGCAGGCTGAAGGCTTCTCCCCTGAAGTGAGTCCAGCCGATTACGCCGGACGCGAAAGCGTGGCCCAGTTGCCGCTGGTGACCATCGACGGCGAAACCGCGCGCGATTTCGACGATGCGGTGTATTGCGAGCCGAACGGCAAGGGATTCCGCCTGGTGGTGGCCATCGCCGACGTGAGCGCCTATGTGAAATCCGGCGACGCCCTGGACAAAGAGGCGATCAATCGCGGCAACTCGGTGTACTTCCCGCGCCGCGTCATCCCGATGCTGCCGGAGGAGCTGTCCAACGGACTGTGCTCGCTCAATCCCAACGTTGATCGGCTGTGCATGGTATGCGATATGCAAATCAGCGCAGCGGGGGATATCGAGAAGCATCGTTTCTATCCGTCGGTGATGTTCTCGCACGCGCGCCTGACTTACACGCAGGTCGCCGATATGCTGGCCGATCCGCAGGGCGGGAATGCGCAGACTTATGCCGCCTTGTTGCCGCATATCAACAACCTGTACAAGCTGTTCCAGATACTGTTGCAAGCACGCGAAAAGCGCGGTGCCATTGATTTCGAGACGGTCGAGACGCAGATGATCTTCAATGATCAGGGCAAGATCGAAAAGATCGTGCCGGTGGTGCGCAACGACGCGCACAAACTGATCGAGGAGTGCATGCTGGCCGCCAACGTCTGTGCGGCTGCCTTCCTGAAAGAGCATGGGCATCCGGTGCTGTACCGCATCCACGAAGGTCCGACGCCGGAGAAGCTGGAAGCGGTGCGCGAATTCTTCAAGGAATTCGGCCTGCAACTGGGCGGCGGCGACGATCCGCAGGCCAGTGATTATTCCAAGCTGCTCAAGCAGATCAAGGGGCGTCCCGATGCCGGGCTGCTGCAGACCGTGATGCTGCGTTCCCTGCGCCAGGCGGTTTACGCGCCGGAAAATGTAGGTCATTTCGGCCTCGGTTATGAGGCTTATGCGCACTTCACTTCGCCGATCCGCCGCTATCCCGACCTGCTGGTGCACCGCGCCATCAAGGCCGTGCTGGAAGGCAAGCAGTACAATCCGAAACTCAAGTGGGCGGAACTGGGCGTGCATTGCTCGATGACCGAGCGCCGCGCCGACGACGCGACGCGCGACGTGGAAGCCTGGCTCAAGTGTTTCTATATGCGCGACCATCTGGGCAGCGTGTTCGACGGCAGCATCTCCTCGGTTACCGGCTTCGGCCTGTTCGTGGCGCTGGACGATCTGTACGTCGAAGGCTTGGTGCACGTATCCGAACTGGGGGCCGACTATTACCATTTCGATCCGGCCAAGCACCAGATGCTCGGCGAGCGCACCGGCAAGCGTTACCGTCTGGGAGATCGCGTACGGGTGAAGGTGGTGCGGGTGGATATGGAGAGCACCAAGATCGATTTCGTTCTGGAAAGCGTGGAAGGCACGGAAAGCGAAGCATCGCCGAAAATCAATGCCGGCGCATGGGGCGAGGCTCCACCCAAGAAGGCTCATAAATCCGGGAAACCCGAAAGCACAGGGAAATCCGGAAAGGGGGGTAAACGTCATGGCTGAGTCGCGCATCATCCACGGCTTCCATGCCGTTACGGCCCGCATCCGCCAGAACGCCGATAGCGTGCTGGAAGTATACGTCGATACCCAACGCAAAGACCCGCGCGCACGTGATCTGCTCAAACTGGCCGAGAGCAACGGCCTGCGTATCATCCAGGTGGACAGCAAACGCCTCGACGGCATGGCCGGAAATGCCCGCCATCAAGGCGTGGCAGCGCGGGTAAATGCGGCGCAGAAGGTACAGCATCTGGACGACGTGCTGGACACGCTCACCGAACCGGCGCTGTTGCTGGTATTGGACGGTGTGCAGGATCCGCACAACCTGGGTGCCTGCCTGCGCAGTGCCGATGCCTTCGGTGTGCATGCGGTGATCGCCCCGAAAGATCGCGCCGTAGGCATCAACGCCACGGTGGAAAAAGTCGCCTGCGGGGCGGCTCAGACCGTGCCTTACATTACTGTGACCAATCTGGCGCGTACCCTGCGCGAGCTACAGGAGCGCGACATCTGGGTCATCGGCATGGATGGCGAAGCCGAAACAAACCTGTATGATGTGCAACATAAGGGCGCGGTGGCTTGGGTGCTTGGGGCGGAAGGCGAGGGTTTGCGCCGCCTGACGAGGGAGACCTGCGATCAGCTGGTGCGCATACCGATGCAGGGTAGCGTGGAAAGTTTGAATGTATCAGTAAGTACAGGTGTTTGTTTATACGAAGCAAGAAGGCAGAGGGCGGTTACATAATAATGATCTAGTGGGGGAAGGTGATGCAGAAATACGATTTTTCGATTCTGACCCGGGATGGCCAAAAGGTAGAAAGCATTGTTATCGCCGGTCGCGACGAGGCCGAGGCGGAGCGCAAGCTGCGGCAGATGTATCGCTATTGCGAGATTGTCAGCTGCAATGCCAAGAGTGCGGCGGATGGAAAGAGCCAGCACGTCATGTCTGTCGAGGATATCCTTTCCCTGATCTCCAAGTGACCCTGGCAATCGTTACTCGATAAACCCGTCGGCCAGCAACTCCTTCAGCAATTCATCGTAATCATGTGCGCCGCGGCTATCCGGCGCATGTTCGAACACCGTTTTGTTCAAAGCCGGACTTTCGGCCAGACTCACGTTCTCCGTGATCCGCGTGCGGCAGACATCGACACCGAAGTGCTCTTCTACCATCTTCAACACGTCCCACGACATACGCCTTCGTCCATCGAAACGGGTAAGCAGATAGCGGCGATTGACGCGATGCTTGAGCACCTGCTCCAGCGCGTTCAATGTCTTCTCGATCTGCAATGCTCCTTTGGTGGAGAGGTGATCGGCAGAGATCGGCACGATCAGCCCGCTACAGGCGAAGATCGCATTCAGCGACAGTACGCCGACCATCGGATTGCAATCGATCACCACCGGGGTGTCTTTCCCTCCGAAATGCTCGACATGCAACGCACTGTTGAGCTTGTTTACCACGTTGAAGCCCTTGCCATATAACGCATCCACTTTTGAAAGCTCGGTGTGTGCGGGAATGATCCTGATTTTGCTGGATGACTCTATTACCAGCTCGTGCAAGGGACGATTGCTCTGGAACAGGCTCAAAACAGTCTCAGCGCCGGATTTTGCCGTGACATTGGTGATCGCACTGAATTGCGCTTGCGGGTCGAGATCGATGCCATAGGTCACACGTCCGACGCGCGACAAGGCAGCAGCGAGATTTACGGCGGTAGTGGTCTTGCCGACCCCGCCTTTTTGATTGAAGACAGCGATGATGCTCATACGGCCAGGATTCTAGCGGAAATCTCTGTTGAGCATAGGCACAAGGAAATAAGGGTGAAAAGAAAGCCCGGCCGTTGCTGGCCGGGCCGGAAGAATGATGATCAGTTGCGTTTGTAGATGATCTGCTTGGTTTCGCCTTCGCAATTGCCGACTACCTTGCCAGCTGTCTCTTTTGCGGGAGCAGCGACGCCGGATGCGGCTGCAGGAGCGGCGGCTGCCTCTGCGACGGGGACGATTTCCAGCGTATAGGATTTGACGCCTTTTGCCTGCAGTTTTGCATCAATTTGCGACTTGACGTCGTCGCACGAAGCCACTGCCGAAACGGAGAAACTGGCCAGACAAGCTGCGAGTAACAAATTACGCATATACGACTCCTTCTTAAGATTGATAGGAACAACGTGCTGCATTTTGCGCGTCCGGGCAGGATCAAACCCTTCAGCGCAACAATTCTTCTATCTTGCGGTTTGCCCCCTGCAGTTTCTTGAACAGTGCAAGCAGCAGGGCCTTATCCAGATAGGCTTTCGGTTCTCCGTGCAAAAGATCGACGCCGGTTTTCCTGATTTCTGCCGCGATCACCTGGTTGTCCGCGATCACGGTGGCAGAACGCGAAAGGTTCTCGTTGGCGAAGAACATCCCCTCGCCGATGCATTCGCCGCTGCGTATCGTGCCGACCACCTTTTTGCTGTAGTAGACAGTGGCTGTGCCGAACAGGAAGACGAAAAAGGTGTTCATGTCGTCCCCCTCGGAGGTAAGGCAATCACCTGCGGAGAAGATCCGGATCTCCACCTGTTCGGCGATGGGCTTCAAGTAGTCGCTGGGTATGGGATCGAAGAACGAACATTTGCGCAGCTCATTGAAACGGTCGGAAGACACCTCGTCAAGGCGCTTGGTAAAACTGGCTAAACTGGCTTGGATGGCATCTAACTCGTTCATTTCCTCTCCCCGTACCGGGCAGTTCAATGACATGATCCGGCGCAGTGCGCAACTTACCACAAGCCATGAAGAATGTGTTGTACGACGCGATTCAGCTAAACTAGCTCCCATGAAATCGATGCCAGAATGGAACAAGGAGGCACTTTTGCGTGCCCCTGCTTTTACCCCTTTGCATGCCGCTATTTCCCGGTTCGGAAATGAATTTCCGACCTTGCGCGAATGCAACACTTTGCTCGCCGGGCATCAGCCGGCCATCGCTCTTTATAGCGGGCAAATCCTGAGTTTTGTGCCACAGGAATATGGGAAACTGCCCTTCAATGCGCAATACGAACCGCGCTGCTACCTGAAAGGCGAAGTGCCAACCAGGGCGAATAACTGGCACGATCTGCTCAACGCCTTGGTGTGGTTCACCTTTCCCAAGGCTAAAGCTGCCATCAATGCAAGGCACTACCAGGCTCTGACCATGGATGACCATTCGGCCAAGCATGGCCGGCGCGGTGCGGTGCGCGACACTAACACGCTGCTGGATGAGTCTGGCGTCATCGTTGTTTGTGCCGATACTGAACTGGCTGACCTGCTGCGCAGCTTCCAGTGGAAAGAACTGTTCTGGCAGCGCCGCGCCCAGGTGCGATCCAGCATGGGCTTTTACCTGTTCGGGCATGGCCTGTACGAGAAAGCGTTGCGCCCTTACATAGGAATGACCGGGCAGGGGCTGGTGTTGCCAGTAGAGCAGGCATTCTTCGGTTGGCCAGTGGCTCAACAGTTGGCGCATATGGATGAATTGCTGGCATCCTACTTGTCGGCACCCGAGCACTGCCGCAGCACCAGGGAACTTACGCCTGTACCATTGCTCGGCATACCTGGATGGGCGGCAGAGAATGAATGTGCCGCGTATTACGACAACACCGATTATTTTCGGCGGGGCAGACATGAGCGCTCAGCAAGTTAGCCGACATCTGTTGGCTTGGACCATCGCTGCTCTATTGAGCGGAACCGCGCAGACCACCGGAGAGTTTCCACAAAGCCTGGTTGGAGGCACGCTGCAAATGGCTCGGCGAAGCGATCCTGCGCAGTCCGATCCGGCGGTATCTGGATACGGGCTACATAGCGCTAAGCCACCGTTTCAAGTAAAGGCTGCCCAGTCAACAGCTCGGCACAGCGCAACCCGCTAAGCACTGCCCCTTCCAGCGTGGCCGGATAATCGCCCGCAGTGTAGTCGCCTGCCAGCAGCAGGTTGGGTAGGGCGGTTCGCTGTGAGGGGCGTTGCAGACCGGGCGCGCAACAGAAAGTGGCGCGCTTTTCGGCAATGACCTGGAACCATTCCGGAGTCGCAGCGATGCCGAATTCTTCGTGCAGCTCGGCGATGACTTTTTGAACCAGTTCTTCCGCCGTCAATTCCTGGTGGATACCTTCCGCGCTGATGACGGCGGCGAGCAGCCCATGTTGTCCGGCGATCTGCCCTTTGTCGAACAGCCATTGGCTGAAGCGCTGGTGCAGGCCGATCATGGGGTGGGGAAGGGTGACGTGAGTGGCGTATTGCAGGTAAACGGTGTAGATCGGTTGATGCTCAAGGCTGTCGATCTTTGCGACGGTATTTGCAAGTGTTTCAATGGGGCGCAGCAGTTTTGCTGCGACAGTGGGCGGTGCGGCACAAATGGCGTGGCTGAAGGTCTGGGTGCCGGCCGCAGTGGCAAGTTCGATGCCGTCATTGTTCGGAATGATGGCTTTCACTCCGCAGGACATGAATACTTTTCCGCCGCGTTGTTCGATATAAGCCGCCGCACGTTGCGGGAAGAGCGAACTGAAATCGAGGCGAGGCAGCAACATGTCGCTGTCGGCACGTTTCCTGTCCAGCGCATCGCGCAGCACATTCAGCAGTACCTGCGCGGAAGCCTTGTGGATAGGCGTGTTCAGGGCGGCAATGCATAGCGGTTCCCACAGCTTGAATGTCAGATCGGCATCTTGCCCATGCCGGGCGAGCAGTTCGGCGACCGTCATGTCCCGGGACAAGCGGAACTTCGTGCCGCGCAATGCCAGCATGAAGCGGGCTGCCTTCATGCGTTCGTTCCAGGTCAACCCTTTGGCATTTAGCAGCGCCGCCAAAAGATGAAGCGGGGCGGGCAGAAGACGGGGGGCTTTGAGCGAGAATTGCCCCTGCAGGTCGAGCTGCAGCGGCAGACGCAAAAAATCCTGTTCGATATCGCCCCCGACCGCTTCGATCAGGCGCAGCGTCTCGCGATAGCAACCGAGCAGCAGGTGTTGGCCGTTGTCCAGCATGACAGGATTTCCCCGCAGGGGACGGTTGTTCGGTGAGGGTGCCTGGGTGTCGTGCAGAACGCCGCGTGCCCGTCCGCCGAGCTGTTTTGCGCTTTCGAATACGGCGACGGGGATGCCCCGCGCGGCGAGTTCGACAGCGGCCGCCATACCGGCGTAGCCGCCGCCGACAATACCCACATTCGGAAATTGATTTTCACGATTGCTCCCTCGCCCGCTTGCGGGAGAGGGTTGGGGAGCGGGCTTCATTTCAATTCCTGAGCCATGCTTTCAAGGCCAACCATAGCTTGTAGGTTGGCGTGAGCGATACGCGCTCTTTCAGCACGTGGCAGCCGCTGCGCTCCACTTCGTCCAGTACGGCCTGATATATCGTCGCCATGACCAGCCCGGCACGCTGCGCCTTGCGATCGGCGGCGGGCAGGTGATCGAACGCCTGCTGGTAGTAACGTCGGGCGCGTTCGATCTGGAACGCCATCAGTTTGTGGAAGTTCTCGGTCTCGCGTGCGTTGAGGATGTCGGCGGCAGTGACGCCGAATTGCTGCATCTCGTCCATCGGCAGGTAGATGCGGTTGCGCCGGGCGTCTTCGCCCACGTCGCGGATGATGTTGGTGAGCTGGAAGGCGATGCCGAGGTCGTGCGCATACTTCAGCGTCTCGCGGTCGCTGTAGCCGAAGATCTCCGCCGACAGCAGGCCGACCACCGAGGCGACGCGATAGCAATACAGTTGCAGCGATTTGAAATCGGCATAGCGCGGCTGGTCGAGATCCATCTCCATGCCGTCGATGATCTCCAGCAAGTGCTCCTGCGCCATATTGAATTGTTTCACGATCGGAACCAGCGCCTGGCAAACCGGATGCGTCGGCTTGCCGCCATAGATCGCCGCGACCTCATTGCGCCACCAGTTGAGCGTGGTGCGCGCCACGTTGGCGTCCGAGCATTCATCCACCACATCGTCCACTTCGCGGCAGTAGGCATACAGTACCGTCATGGCCTGCCGTTTGTCCTTGGGCAGGAAGCGGAAGCTGCCGGTGAAGCTGGAGCCGCTGGCGGCGGCTTTTTCTACGCAGTACTGGTAGGGTTCCATCGGTATTCAGAAAGGTGCGGATTTCGCCAGCATGATAACCCAGTCGTAAGGCTTCAATACCGGGCGGCGGTTGAACATGTCGTAGCCGGCGGCTTCCAGCTTGTCGAGGATGCGCAGCCCCCCGGCGATGATCATGCGCATCTCCAGGCCGATGCGGCCGGTGAGGATGCTGCCGAGCGGTTTGCCGTACAGCATCAGCTCGCGCGCGCGCTCGACCTCGAACTTCATCAGCGCGCGCCAGTGCTCGTCGCAGCGCCCCCCGGCGATCTGCGCCTCGCCCACGTCGAAGCGGGCAAGGTCGTCCTGCGGCAGGTACACCCGGTCGATGGCCCAGTCTTTCTTCACGTCCTGCCAGAAGTTGATGAGCTGCAGCGAGGTGCAGATGGCGTCGCTGTATCGCAGGTTCACCTCGTTGGCTTCGCCGTACAGATGCAGCAGCAGGCGGCCGACCGGGTTGGCCGAGCGCCGGCAGTAGTCCAGCAGTTCGTCGTAGTCGGCGTAACGCTTCTTCACTACGTCCTGCGAGAAAGCGTCGAGCAGGTCGTGGAGCGGCTGCATGGGCAGGGCATGTTCCTGGATCTCGATGGCGAGATGTTTGAACAGCGGCAGCAGGGGTGTTTCATCGGCTGCGATGTGTATCAGCTCGTCGCGAAAATCATCGAGCTGCTGCAGGCGCTCTTCGCCGGGCAGGTCGCCTTCGTCGGCGATGTCGTCCGCGGCGCGGGCGAAACGGTAGATCGCCCCCACCGGCTTGCGCAGCCGCCCGGGCATGAGGATGGAGGCGACCGGAAAGTTCTCGTAGTGATCGACCGGCATTACACGAGGTCGTTGCGGTGCAGCAGGAACACGAACTCATCGCCCGCACTGACATCCAGCCAGGTGAAAGGCAGGTCGGGATAAGCGGCTTCGAGTGCATCGCGGTTATGGCCGATCTCGACGACGAGGATGCCATTTTCGGTGAGGTGCTCTGCGGCGTGTTCAAGGATGACGCGTGTGGCATTCAACCCGTCCGTTCCGCTGCCCAGGGCCTGCTCGGGTTCGTACTTGTATTCCTGCGGCAATGCAGCGACCGAGGGAGCATCCACATAGGGCGGGTTGCTGATGATGAGGTCGTATCTGCGGCCCTGGAGTTGGGCGAACATATCGGACTCGATCAACGAAATGCGGTCTTCCAGCTCGTAGTCGGTCACGTTGTACTGGGCGACGTCCAGGGCGTCGGCAGACAGGTCGACTGCATCGACATGCGCATCGGGGAAGGCGTGGGCCGCCAGAATGGCGAGGCAGCCGCTGCCGGTGCACATATCCAGTACGGTGTGCACTTGTTCTGCATCGTTGATCCAGGGCGAGAGCTGCTCGCGCAAGAGTTCGGCGATGAACGAGCGCGGCACGATGACGCGCTCATCCACATAGAAGGACAGGTCGCCCAGCCATGCCTGATTGGTCAGGTAGGCGGCGGGAATGCGCTGCTCGGTTCGTCTCTCGATGATGTCCAGCACATCGTACAGTTCGGATTGCGTCAGGTTGGCATCGAGGAAAGGGTCCAGCCGGTCCAGCGGCAGACTCAAGGTATGCAGGATGAGGTAGGCGGCTTCGTCGTATGCGTTCTCGCTGCCGTGGCCGAAGAACAATTCGGCTTCATTGAAGCGGCTGACGGCGAAGCGCAGGCAATCGCGTACAGTCTTGAGCGAGGTGCTGGCCTCGGAAAAATAATTGGTTTCCATTCGGTCTTCTCCCTGGTCGTTACTATTCGGCCAGCAATTTGCGCAACGTGAGGTAATAGATTTCGGACAAGGCGTCCAGGTCATCCACTGCGACGCATTCATTCAACTTGTGGATGGTCGCATTCAGCGGGCCCAGCTCGATCACTTGCGGGCAGATGTCGGCGATGAAGCGCCCATCCGAGGTGCCGCCGCTGGTCGAAAGCTCCGTTTCTATTCCTTGCACCTGTTCGATGGCAGCCGCGACAGCATCGACCAGATCGCCTCGCGGCGTGAGGTAGGGCTTGCCGGAGGATTTCTCCCATTGCAGGTCGTATTCCAGCTTGTGCCTGTCGAGGATGGCGTGCACCTTGGTCTTCAGCTCATCCACCGTGCTCGCAGTGGAGTGGCGGAAGTTGAACAGGATCTCCACGGTGCCGGGGACGACGTTGGTGGCGCCGGTTCCGCCGTGGATATTGGAGATCTGCCAGGAGGTCGGCGGGAAGTATTCGTTGCCGTTGTCCCAGATGGTCGCAGCGAGTTCGGCGATGGCCGGCGCCGCGAGATGAATGGGGTTCTTTACCAGATGCGGGTAGGCGATATGTCCTTGCACGCCTTTGACGGTGAGCGTGCCGGATAGCGAGCCGCGCCGTCCGTTCTTGATGGTGTCGCCCGTTTTCGAGACTGAAGTAGGTTCGCCGACGATGCAGTAATCCAGTTTCTCGTTGCGTTCCTGCAAGGCTTCGACCACTCGCACCGTGCCGTCTACCGCGATTCCCTCTTCATCCGAGGTGAGCAACATGGCGATGGAGCCGCGATGCTGCGGGTGGTTTGCGACGAATTTCTCGATGGCGGTGACGAAGGCGGCGAGCGAGCCTTTCATGTCTGCCGCGCCACGTCCGTACAGCATTCCATCACGCACGGCGGGGACGAACGGATCGCTGTCCCATTTGTCGACCGGCCCGGTCGGCACCACGTCGGTGTGTCCGGCGAAGCAGACCACGGGCGAGGCCGTGCCGCGCCGGGCGTAAAGATTGTCCACTTCGCTGTGGCGCATCTTTTCCAGGCTGAAATCGAGCGGTGCCAGACGCGCGCCGATGATGCCGATGCAGCCGTCGTCCGCCGGCGTGAGCGAACGGCGCGAGATGAGTTGTTTGGCGAGGGATAGTGTTTCGCTTGCAGGAGTGCTCATAACTTGAGTTCTTCGTATTCGGTTTGATTGAATCCGGTTGCCAGCACTTGGCCGTTGCGCACCAGTACCGGCCGTTTGATGACGTTGGGCTTTTCCAGCATCAGTGCCAATGCCGTTGCATCGTCTTTGATGGAGGATTTTACGGCTTCAGGCAATTGCCCCCAGGTAGGACCGGTTTTTTTCAACAGTTTTTGCCAGCCAACCTGTTTGAGCCAGCCGGCAAGCAAGGCTGAGGTGACGCCCTGTTTCTTGAAGTCGTGGAACTCGTATTCCACGCCATGTTCGTCCAGCCAGCCCCGTGCTTTTTTCACCGTGCCGCAGTTGGGGATTCCATACAACCTCATTTGTCCGAATCCGGTACTTCGAGGTTGAGTTTGATGCCGTCGAAGTTGGCTTTAGTCGAGGCAGACGCGATGTTCGGGTTTGCATTCGGCTCATATGCCTTGACCTTGCTGGTCTGCGAATAGTCGATCAACGAAGACAGGTTGCTGGCCGAGTCGGCATTGCGCAACGCTTCCTCCTTGGTGATATGCCCCGACTTGAACAGCTTGTACAGCGCCTGTTCGAAGGTCTGCGAACCCGGAGAGACGCTCTGCTCGATGGCATCGCGGATCTGGTCGATCTGGTCGCTCTTGACGAGGTCGGCGATGAGCGCGGAGTTCAATAGCACCTCCACGGCCGGCATCAGTTTGCCCTGGGCGTTGCGGATCAGACGCTGTGAAATCACGGCGCGCACGCAGAGCGACAGGTCGGACAAGATGCTGTTGCGTGCATCGTACGGGAAGAAGTTCACCATGCGATTGAGTGCGTGATAGCTGTTGTTGGCGTGCAGCGTGGACAGGCACAGGTGACCTGTCTGGGCGAAGATCAGCGCGTGTTTGAGCGTTTCCCGGTCGCGGATCTCGCCGACCATCAACACGTCCGGCGCTTCGCGCATGGCGCTGATCAGTGCGGATTCGTAGGTTGCCGTGTCGGTCCCGACTTCGCGCTGGTTCACGATCGACTTGTTATGGTGAAACATGTATTCGAGCGGATCTTCGATGGTCAGGATGTGCCCGCTTTGGGTTTCGTTGCGGTGCTGGATCATCGCGGCCAGCGTGGTCGATTTTCCCGAGCCTGTGGCGCCGACCATCAGCACCAGGCCGCGTTTTTCCATGACAAGTTCTTTCAGGACCAGCGGCAGGTGCAGTTCTTCCACATTGAGCACATCGCCGCGCACATAACGTATGACCACGGCGACACTGCTGCGCTGGCGGAACACGTTGACACGGAAGTTGCCGATGCCGGGCACGCGGAAGGAGAAGTTCATCTCCATATGCAACTCGAACTGGTTGATCTGCTGCTCGGTCATCATCTCGTAAGCGATGCGCTTGACCGTCGGCTCGTCGAGTTTTTGCGCATTCACCGGCATCACCACGCCATCGATCTTGATGTTGATCGGCGCGCCGACCGATAAGAACAAGTCGGAGGCTTTCTTGTCGGCTGCAAGCTGCAGTAGCGGCGTAATGATCATGTGTTCACCTCAATTCCAGGATACAGGAGACGGGATTCGGGATTCGGGATTCAGGGGGTGCGGATGTATCCTGAATCCTGTATCCCGTTATCCTGATTAGATTCCGCGCAACAACTCGTTGATGCCCGTCTTGCCCAGGGTCTTGGCATCCACCTTTTTTACGATCACGGCGCAGTACAGGCTGTACTTGCCATCCTTGGAGGGCATGCTGCCGCTGACCACGACGGAGCCGGCAGGCACGCGGCCGAAGTGGATCTCGCCGGTTTCGCGGTCGAGGATCTTGGTGCTCTGGCCGATGAACACGCCCATCGAGATCACCGAGCCTTCTTCCACGATCACGCCTTCGACGATCTCCGAGCGCGCGCCGATGAAGCAGTTGTCTTCGATGATGGTGGGGTTGGCCTGCACCGGTTCCAGCACGCCGCCGATGCCGACGCCGCCGCTCAAGTGCACGTTCTTGCCGATCTGCGCGCAGGAACCGACCGTGGCCCAGGTGTCCACCATGGTGCCTTCATCCACATAGCCGCCGATGTTCACGTAGGAAGGCATCAGCACCACGTTTTTGGCGATGTATGCGCCGCGGCGCGCGGCAGCGGGGGGCACCACGCGGAAGCCGCCTTCGCGGAATTCCTTGGAGTTGTAGTCGGCGAACTTGGACGGAACCTTGTCGAAATAGTTGGTGAAGCCGCCCTTGATGAAGGCGTTGTCTTCGATGCGGAAGGACAGCAACACGGCCTTCTTGACCCATTGATGGGTGACCCACTCGCCGTTGATCTTCTCCGCCACGCGCAGCTTGCCCTGGTCGAGATATTCGATGACGGTATTGATGCTTTCCTTCAGCTGCGCATCCACATTGCGGGGAGTGATGTCGGCGCGGCGTTCAAAGGCTTCTTCGATGATGGCTTGCAATTGCGGCATGGTTATTCCTAACTTAGTTTTTGAGTGAATTCGGCGATGCGTCGTGCTGCTTCCAGAGTCTCATCCAGGCTGGCGACCAGCGCCAGACGGATGAAGGAAGCCCCCGGGTTGACCCCATGCGCTTCGCGGGCAAGGAAGCTGCCGGGCAACACGGACACATTATAGTCGCGGTGCAGCTGTTGCGCGAAGGCCGTATCGGCGATGGGCGTCCTGATCCAGAGGTAGAAACCCGCATCCGGCTTGGATACGGGCAGCGCCGGGGCGAGCAGGGCGATGACTTTGGAGAATTTCTCCGCATACAAGCGGCGGTTCTCGGCGACATGCTTCTCGTCGTTCCAGGCGGCGATGGTCGCAGCCTGGACGGCTGGATTCATTGCACAGCCGTGATAGGTGCGGTACAGCGCGAACTTTTCGATGATCCCGGCATCGCCAGCGACGAAGCCTGAGCGCATGCCCGGCACGTTGGAACGTTTGGACAGGCTGGAGAACACAATGAGGTTCCGGTAATCGCCGCGCCCCGATTGTTGCGCGGCCTGCAAAGCGCCGAGTGGTTTGTTATCGCCAAAATAGATTTCGGAATAGCACTCGTCGGCAGCGATCACGAAACCGTAGCGGTCGGACATTTCGAACAGGGCCTTCCATTCATTGAGCGGCATCACGCTGCCATTCGGGTTCCCCGGCGAGCAGACGTAGATGAGCTGGGTGCGCTGCCAAACGGCCTCCGGCAACTGGGCGAAGTCCAGCGCGAAACCGTCTTCCGGCAAGGTGTTGAGGAAGTGGGGCGTCGCACCGGCGAGAAATGCCGCTCCTTCATAGATCTGGTAGAACGGATTGGGACAGACCACGACTGGATCCTTCCTGCTGCGGTCGATCACGGCCTGCGCGAAAGCGAACAGCGCCTCGCGGCTGCCGTTCACGGGCAGTACCTGCGTTTTCGCATCCGGTGCCGGAATGCCATAACGGGATGCCAGCCAGTTGGCTATGGCAGTGCGCAGAGCGTCGCTGCCGGCGGTTGTGGGATAATTCGCCAGCCCGTCCAGTCCTGCGAGCAACGCATCTTTGATGAATTGAGGGGTGGGGTGTTTGGGCTCTCCGATGTGCAGGCTGATCGGCTTGAATGCTGCGTTCGGGGTGACTTCGCCGAACAGCTTGGCGAGTTTCTGAAACGGGTATGGTTGAAGGAGCTGCAAATCCGGATTCATTTTTAGTTTGAACGGTGGCGAAAACGTTGCGCATTATAAGGGGCTGGCTAGTGCCATCAAAACAAAATGTGATGCCTGTTGCAGGGGTACTGAGCGGTGCGCTGGTGTGGGGATTGATCTGGTATCCCTATCGGGGGCTGCAGGATGCAGGGATATCCGGGGCATTGGCGACATGCATCACTTATCTGGTTGCCATGTTGTGCGGCGCCTTCATGTTGCCGCGGGTGTGGCGCGAACGTTCCACTTTGGGCGGCTGGACGCTGTTGCTGGTGTTAAGTGCCGGTTGGGCAAATTTCGGCTATGTGCTGGCGATGTTGCACGGCGAAGTGATGCGCGTGCTGCTTCTTTTTTATCTTGCTCCCGTATGGACCATACTGTTCTCGTTCTGGTTGCTTGGCGAGCGGCTCAATCGATATGGTTATCTCGTTATTGCCCTGTCGATGTGCGGTGCGGTCGTCATGTTATGGGAACCCGGATCGGGCTCGCCGCTGCCGAGCACGCTCTCGGAATGGATAGGTTTGTCCGCCGGTATGGGGTTTGCGCTCTCCAACGTTGTCTCCCGCCGTGCGGCACATCTCAGCGTTGAGGTGAAGTCATACAGTTTGTGGCTTGGAACGGCTGCGCTGACATTGCCATTCTTGTTATGGCAGGGCGGCATGTTCGAACAGGTATCGGCGATCTCGACGCAGTTCTGGTTGGAAATGGTGTTGATGGGCGTTGTGCTCTGCGCCATCAGCTTTGCAGTTCAATACGGAGTTACTCATCTTCCAGCCAATCGTGCAGTCGTGCTGTTCCTGTTCGAACTGGTCGTTGCCGCCATTTCTTCGTACCTTCTTGCATATGAAGCAATGGAATTGAGCGACTGGATCGGTGCGGCATTCATCATTTCTGCCAGTTTTCTTTCTGGAAAATTGTGTTCCGACAAGAGCTTGGGTTAGACTGCGGCGAGATTATGAGGCCGTGATTTTCAAAAGGATGCACGATGCGAGGTTTCAGCGGATATGAAAAATAGCCCGGTGCCGTCAGAGATCGAGGAGTTGTTCAAGAACGATGATCCGAAGGTGGCATGGTCCAAAGTGACCGACATCATCCGTCGCGTGAACCCCGCATATGATTTTGCATTTGTCCAATCCGTCTATGACGACGTCATGCGGCTTTTTCGCGGCGAATATCCCGGTTACGGCCCAATCAAGACGCTATACCACGATCTTCCCCACACGCTGGAGGTACTGCTGTGCGGAGTGCGGCTGATGCACGGTGTACATGTTTCCGGTGACCGCCTGACGGATGAAGAGATGACCCTGATCGTCATCGCCATCCTGATGCATGATGTCGGCTATGCCCAGCGCAAGGGCGAGGAGAGCGGAACAGGAGCTCAGCACACGCAGACGCATGTTCAGAGAGGCATCGAATTCATGCGCAAATATTTCTCGGACAACAACCTGCCGGCGGCAATTCCCGGTCGCCGTGACCGCAATGATCCTCGGGACAGAGTACAACCGCCCGTTTGCACAGATATGCTTCAGTGACGACCGGTCCCGCATGTTGGGTTGCATCGTCGCCACCGCCGACATTGCAGGACAGATGGCAGATCGAATCTATCTGGAAAAACTGCTGTTTCTATACCTGGAGTTCAGGGAAGCGCACTTTGGGAGCTACCAGAGCATTTTCGACCTGCTTTGCCAGACCAATCGCTTCTACGAAATGACCCGGGAAAAACTTGATGGGGCGCTCGGCGGCATTTACAGGAAATTCGAGTTCCACTTCAAAGACACGATGGGGGTCAGCAACAACTATTATCTTGAAGCGATTGAAAAAAACATGGCGTATTTATCCAAGATCGTCTCAAACGATGAAGCGGAGCTTTTTACCATGCTCAAGCGCAGTGGCGTGGTCGAGAAGTCTCGCACCCTCACCTAAACCTGCAAAAACCATCCCCATAGCATGGTCGTGTGGTGTTGGGTGGTATGCAACAAGCGAAAAATGAACGGGCAGGAATGCGGGTAACAATTAATTATGATTATAATGGCGTCGGATTTTTGACATAAGCGTCACTATTTCGACGCGGTGAACGATCTGCTGTCCTCGGCGTTGAACGCAATGGATTCTTGAGTATTGATGAACACACAAACCGCATCACGTACTTATGTAGAAAAACGCAGGCCAAAGCTTAAGCAACCGCCCAAAGACTACGGTTGGACACTGTATTTGATAATAATCACCTTGTTGATGGTCGCGGGATTCTTTATTTCACGCGACCAGTTATACAAACCAGGTGACAGCTTGGGTTACAACATCGGGTTGGTTGGCGGATTAATGATGCTGACGCTCCTGGTTTACCCGGTTCGCAAACGGATCGGCTTCATGCGTAATTGGGGCATCCTGCCCAAATGGTTCAAGTGGCATATGGTGTTTGGCGTACTTGGACCGGCGCTAATCGTTTTTCACTCCACCTTTACAATCGGCTCGGTCAATGCTGGCGTAGCGTTGGTTTGCATGCTGCTTGTTTCCGGCAGCGGCATATTCGGCCGTTTCTTCTACACCAAAATCCATAACGGCCTTTATGGCAGGAACACTTCCTTTCAGCAGTTGCAGGAAGAACTGGATGGGTCTAAAGACGTCAAGTCCGTTTTCAGTTTTGCTCCGGAGCTTCAGCAGAAGCTTGTTGATTTTCGCAACTATTCGATGAATCTTTCCAAAGGGGGGAGGATCAGCGTCTGGAATTTCATGACTCTGGGGGTTAGGGTCCAATGGTTCACAAGGAACCTGGTCATCGAGCTGGAAGATGCAATGTACATGCATGCCATGGAGAAGCAATGGAATGATGCGCAAATGAAGCGCCTCGACGAGCTCTTCTATCAGAATGCGCAATTCATCCGTAGCTACCTCACCACGGTGCGGGATCTCGCCCAGTTCTCCACCTACGAAAAACTGTTTTCCTTATGGCATATCTTCCATGTCCCCCTGGTGTACATGCTGGTGTTCAGTTCGATCTGGCATGTAATTTCGGTTCATAAATACTAAAAACATAACCATTAAACATGTTGGCATTCGCTAGAGCTTTCATCTTCGCCGGGGTTGCCTTGTCATGTTCCATGCAGTCGCATGCCGATTCGGCCAACGATCTTTTGATGCCGGGCAAGGTGATCCTGGGGCACCTCAAATATGAAACTGAATGCAACAACTGTCACAAACCGTACGATAAGTCGGCGCAATCCGGACTATGCAAGGATTGTCACAAGGAAGTCGCGAAAGACATAGCCGAAAAGCGGGGCTTTCACGGCCTGATGAAAGAAGAGCAACCATGCAAAGAATGCCACACCGACCACAAAGGACGGGACGCCCGCATTTCCAAGCTGAATACCGTCAACTTCGACCATGCGACCACTGGTTTTATACTGAAAGGCGCACACTTAAACAGCAAGGTTCTTTGCAAGGACTGCCATTTACCGATGAAGAAATATCGGGATGCGCCAACCAAGTGCAACAGCTGTCACGAGAAGGCAGATAAACATAAAGGCGGGTTGGGTCCCGAGTGCCAGAATTGTCACGAAGAGAAAGACTGGAAAACAACGCACTTTGACCACAGCAAAACGCATTTCGAACTGCTGGGAAAGCACAAAGACGTGAAGTGCAAGGCCTGCCACGCGAATGAAAAATTCAAGGGCACCCCGAAGCTCTGCAACGAGTGTCACAAGAAGGACGATAAACACAAGGGGAACTTCGGGCCCAAGTGTGAAACATGCCATAACGAAACAAGCTGGAAAGAAATCATTTTCGATCATGACAAAAAGACCAAATATCCGCTGCTCGGAAAGCACCGTGAAGCGAAATGCGTCGGCTGCCACAAAGGCGATCTGTACAAGGAGAAGCTGAAGACGAAATGCGTTTCATGCCATCAAAAAGATGACAAACACAAGGGCAAATTCGGCCCCAAGTGCGAGTCCTGCCATGTCGAGCGCGGCTGGAAAGAGATCCCGTTCGATCATGATAAAAAGACCAAATTCCCATTACTGGGTAAACATCGCGATGCCAAGTGCAATGCCTGCCACAAGGGTGATTTGTATAAGGACAAGCTCAAGATGGACTGTTTGTCGTGCCACCAGAAAGATGACAAACACAAGGGAAATTTCGGGCCTAAATGCGAAACCTGTCATAACGAAAAGAGCTGGAAAGAAATCGTCTTCGACCATGACAAGAAGACCAAATATCCGCTACTCGGAAAGCATCGTGACGCGAAATGTGTCGGCTGCCACAAGGGCGATCTGTACAAGGACAAATTGAAGTCCGATTGCTACTCCTGCCACCAGAAAGATGACAAGCATGAGGGGCAGGAAGGCAAAAAATGCGAAACATGCCACCGTGAGCAATCATGGAAAAAATCCGAGTTCAACCATGCGCATGTCCCGCTTTCCGCTTACCGGAAAGCACATTTTGACCGAATGCAAAAAATGCCATTTGACCCCCAAGTTCAAGGATACCAAGTCGGACTGCTGGTCTTGTCACGAAAAACAGGATGTGCATAAACGCACGCTGGGCACGGCTTGCGAGACCTGCCATAACTCGCGCGACTGGAAAAACTGGGACTTCGACCATGATAAAACCAGCTTCAGGCTGGAAGGAAAACACAAGGAAATTCGCTGTGGCGAATGCCATAAGTCTCCAGTCGGAAACAAAATGAAACTATCGCCGGGTTGTATCAGATGTCATGACAAGGACGATAAGCACGATGGCGCGTATGGGAATCGTTGCGAACAGTGCCATGTAGGCTCGGTATGGAAAACGATTAAAGTGGGAAGCGAGCGCTGGATCAAAAAGTAGTAATTGACCGTATATTTCCGCTCGTCGGATTGTTGCACCATTTGTCGTGACATCGCGCAACGGACAAACGGTGCTTTATCGGGACTGGGGAGTTAACTAAACTGCACTCGAAGATAATATGCAATGAGTCTGGGGATTGGCAGTCAGGTTCGCGATAAGAAACCGGGAGATATGAATGATTCAAACTGATAGTGGGATCAGCAAAATAATGGCCGTGATGCTGGCGTGCGTGATGCTCTGCTTTGCCGGCCTCGTTCAGGCTAAACCCGCTCCCAGCACCCCACCGTTCGACCACTCGAAAACCGGGTTTTTGCTCAGGGATGTGCACACCACCTTGCGGTGCGAGCAATGCCATGTCGACGGTATCTTCAAAAACACGCCGAAGGATTGCGCTGGCTGCCACGCTATTGGAACACGCGTTGGGGCCACCCCTAAACCCGTTAATCATGTTCAAACAACTCAGCCATGCGATACCTGTCATGAGAGCCCGACCAGCTTCCTGGTCAAAAACTTTAAACATATCGGCATAACAGGTAGATGCATAACCTGCCACAATGCCCAATCTGCTGGAGTCGTCAGCAAGCCGGCAAACCACTTTCCGACCCTGTTGCCTTGTGAGTCCTGCCATACCAACACCAATACATTCCTGAGCTGGAGGATGGACCACACCGGCCTGACGAGCAACTGTGCCTCCTGTCACGGCGGGCAGTTCACCGGCGTTGTGGGCAAACCCCTGGCGCACATCCCGACGACGGGTGACTGCGGTGTGTGCCACAACACCACTACATTCCTTGGGTCGACTTACGATCACACCACGGTTGTCGCGGGCACATGCGGAACATGCCATATGGGACAGTTACAGGGGGTGCGGTCGCAGCCGGCAGTTCATGTTCCGACTTTGGGTTCCGGAAATGCATGTGACGTTTGCCACACGGCCACCAATACTGTTGGCTATACATCATTCCTGGGCGCGATGTATAACCATACTACGCCGGCATCCGCCGGCATGTGTTCACTTTGCCATACCGGGCAATTTACCGGGGTGCAAGGGAAGCCGTCGTTCCATATACCGACAGCATCACAATGCGATACGTGCCATACCTCCACCAATACCAGTAACTTTACAACCTTCTACGGTGCCACATTCAACCACGTTGCTGTCGTGGCAGGTTCCTGCGGGACTTGTCACAACAATGTGGCAGCGTTGGGCAAGCCAGCGACACATATCATTACTTCTGCGGCATGCGATTCGTGCCACACCAATACGGCTGGGTACACTACCTGGCTGGGGGCTGTTTATACCCATTCGCCCAATCCTCCCATACCGGGTTCTTGCGGGACTTGTCATAACGGGGCCACAGCATTGGGTAAACCAGCTTGGCACATGGTGACAACGGCCGTATGCGATGCATGCCACACTCAGGCTAACACCAACAATTTCACCACATTCCTGGGGGCGACTGGGGCGGTCGATCATGCTGCCCTGACCCCGCCAGCGGCAGGCAGTTGCCAAAGAGCGGGTTGCCACGATGGTGTAGGCGCGAAAGGGTTGTCGACAGGTCACATACCGGTTGCCGGGCTTTCATGCGACAGCGGCGGATGTCATAAGGTGTTCGGCGGTGCCGTTACTTCCTTCGCCGGCGCAGTCATGAGCCACGCTGTAGTCACGGCAACGCGCTGCGATGTTTGCCATAACGGCTCCTATACGACTCAAGGAACGATGGGTGCCCAAGCCAAGGTATCCAACCATATTCCGACAACGATCACCGGGGCGCTGGATTGCACTACCTGTCATACCGCACCCACGTACACCAGCCCCACGGGTTGGTTGCAGGAAAGGATGAACCACAACGGTGCGCAAGGTGCTGGTGGGGGCGGCGTGTATTGCGTGAACTGCCACCTCAGGGGCGTCACCTATCTGGGGAGCATGCAAAAGCTCAGCCACAATGGCGCCAGCGTAGCAAAGGATTGTTCGAGCACAAGTTGCCACAGACCGTTGGGGAGAAAAGGAACACCTTACTCTGCGTGGAACTAGGCAATCAGTTCCCTCATTTTTCCGGGGGCCGACTTCGACGGAGTCGGCTCTTATGCATGACGAGCGTATAAATTATGAAACATAGAGCATTACGCAGGCTGTTGGTGCTGTCATTTCAATTGACGTTGCTGTTCGTGCTGTCCGGCAAGGCATCGGCTGAGATCATTGACGACATCTACCTTAAAACGGATGCAAATGGCGAAGTTGATGCAGTCATTAAATTTTCCGTCCCCATCCATTATTCGCGATATTTTCCGCTGCGGAAGTCGCCTGATGCGGCGATCTACTTCAATGTTCTGGGCAGCGTGCCGCGTAACGAATGGCAAAATTACGAAACGCACAGATCCCCGCCATCGGATGTCGTGCGCGGGTTTACGGTAACCACTCGTGATTTGAGCACGGGCCCCAAGATCGAGGTTCAATTTTTCAGCCCTGTGGAATTCAACGTCACAGCGGGAAAAGACGACCGGAGTATTCTGATCCATATCAAGCCGGACGTGGTTCAACAAAGGCAGGAAGAAAAACCCGCGGGAATTCCCGGTGGAGGCGCGATCGCTTGCCGTGCCACCTGTCGCCGCAGCAATACCGGTTATTGCACCGCCCTTGGCTGTGGCACCACAGCCGGCGCAGAGGCCGGCGACTGCATCCCCACCCGTTGCACCTGCGCCTGCAAGGCTCGGAGGCGCGGACGGATTGCCTCCTTTTCCTAGAATCGAAAAGGCGTCCGAGGGAAACGTGACTGCCCAGCCCAACGAGACGCTTACTTTGGCGCAACAAATCAAGAAGACCGATGACCAAGCCGCCGCATTGATGGCGAAGGGGCGGGATGCCGTCCTGACCGGAGCGATGTTTTCCGCAATCGACGCATTCAACAAAGTCCTCAATCTTCCGCCCAACAAATATTCTTCAGCCGCCCAAGTCTGGATCGGGATTGCCAGGGAAAAGTCGGGCCAATCTGCCAAAGCCAAATTGGAATATGAGTTGTATTTGAAACTTTATCCGGATGGAACGGACGCGGCGTGGGTCAAGGGACGGCTTGCCCAGCTGAATGCAATTCAGCCTGCCGTATCCTCTGCATTGCCGCGCTCCCCGGCAGTCAGGGCGCAATCCACAGAGTTCCAGACGGCTCAATACGGCAGTGTCTCCATGTATTACTACCATGGAGCAAGCCAGACCGATACTGTCGCGACTATTGGGGGCCTCCAGACTCCCAAGACCCTGTCGCTCACAGACCAGTCATCGTTGATTAGCAACGTGATCCTGACCGCCCGCTCATACAATAACGAGTTCGATAATCGTTTGGTGTTCCAGGATTTCAATGCGAAAAGTTTTCTGAAGGGGCAAACAAACCAGAACCGGTTAAATGCGGCCTATTACGAAATAAGAAACAGGATCGATAATTACTCGGCGCGTATCGGACGCCAGTCGGCAATGGGCGGAGGGGTATTGGGAAGGTTTGACGGTCTTTCGGCCGGTTACGGTTTTTTGCAGAATTGGCGCGCCAACATCGTCACAGGCCAACTGTCAGACAAAACACCGGATTCCAAGCCTACGTTCCTCAGTCTCGGGTTGGATTTTGGCGTCAATAGTCCGCTGGGTGGTTCAGTCTATGTCATTAATCAAAGAGCAGGCGGACTGACTGACAGAAAGGCGACGGGAGGCAACCTGAGGTATTTTGAGCAGGGAATGACGGCAATGGCAATGCTGGATTACGATTTGCAGTTCAAGGCGCTGAACATGCTCACCCTGCAAGGCACCCTGAATTATGAATCGGGAACGGACTACAACTTCCTTCTGGATCGTCGCAGAAGTCCGATATTGGACATCAGGAATGCCATCAATGGAACAACTGCGACGATCAGCACATTGCGCCAGAACGGGTGGACGACAAACGACTTGTTGTCGCTGGCGAATTCTCGTACGGCGATCTCCAACACGGCACTGGTCGGGGTAACCCAACGCTTTAAAGAAAGATGGCAGGCTGGGACAGACCTCATCGTTTCAAATACATCAGGCTTGCAGGCCAGCGGAACGCTCAATCCCGATGGAACGACCGGTGTGGAAGGCTTTGTGATGGGTACTCCTTCCACAGGCAATGCCTGGACGATAAGCGGGAGACTGTCGGGGAGTGACGTTATTTCACAGCGCGACATGTCGATGGGCACTTTGAGTTATACCAAGGCTCCTACCTTGAATGGCAAGACGCTCCTGTTCTACAACCGCTCCTATCCGCGCGAATTATGGTCGCTGGATAGCACATTGCGGCTGTATTGGCAGTCAGACAATACAGGTAACAAGGTAAACACCATTGCACCGGTATTGAAAGTCGGCTACCGGGTGAGAAACAGCCTCACATTGGAAACAGAGGGGGGCATGGATTGGACCAAATCGAACCCCGCTGCTTCAGCTTCCTCCAAAACGACACGGAAATATTTCTCGTTCGGTTTCCGCTGGGATCTATGACCGAATCGCCTCCGGCTGCGCTTGCCGGCAGGGAGCGGTTCTCGTCAAGCCACCGTAACTGCTTTGTCCATATATACATCCTGGATCGCATTGAGCAGTGCGACGCCATCCTGCATCGGCTTCTGGAACGCCTTGCGTCCGGAGATCAGTCCCATGCCGCCGGCACGCTTGTTGATGACTGCCGTGCGCACGGCTTGATGCAGATCGTCCTTGCCTGATTCGCCGCCGGAATTGATCATGCCGACACGCCCCATGTAGCAGTTCGCCACCTGGTAACGCACCAGGTCGATGGGATGGTCGGTGGTGAGTTCGCTGTATACCTTGGCGTTGGTCTTGCCGAACTTGATGGCGTTGTAGCCGCCGTTGTTCTCGGCCATCTTCTGTTTGACGATGTCGGCGTTGATGGTGACGGCAAGGTGGTTTGCCTGTCCGGTCAGATCGGCGGCGACATGGTAGTCCTTGTCGCCGGTCTTGAACGCCGGGTTGCGCAGGTAGGCCCACAGCACGGTCGCCATGCCGAGACTGTGCGCATGTTCGAACGCTTCCGAGATCTCCAGTATCTGGCGGCGCGACTGTTCCGAGCCGTAGAACACCGTTGCACCTACTGCCACGGCGCCCATGTCGAATGCCTGATCCACGCTGGCGAACAGCGTCTGGTCGAATTCGTTGGGGTAGGTGAGCAGTTCGTTGTGGTTGATCTTCACGATGAACGGGATCTTGTGCGCATACCGGCGTGCCACCGAGCCCAGCACGCCGAGCGTGGAGGCTACGCCGTTGCAGCCGCCTTCTATGGCGAGCTTGACGATGTTTTCCGGATCGAAGTACATCGGGTTGGGAGCGAACGATGCACCGCCGGAATGTTCCACTCCCTGATCGACCGGCAACAGCGAGAGGTAGCCGGTATTCGCCAATCGTCCATGCCCGTACAAGGCCTGCAAGCTGCGCAGCACGCCGGTATGGCGATCTTTCATGGCCACCACGCGATCCACGTAATCCGGCCCCGGCAGGTGCAGCGACTCTTTCGGGATGCCTGCACAACGGTGCTTCAACAGATGCTCAGCTTCTTCGCCCAACAATTTCACGATACTCGTCATGATTTTGCTCCTTACGGTGGACAGAATGGAGCAGACATACTACTCCCATGTGTATAATTTTGGGTATCCCAAAACCTCATCGAGAGAATCACATGAAACAAATCACGATCGGCACACCTCTTTCTCCCTCTGCAACCAAAGTCATGCTGCTCGGCAGCGGCGAGCTGGGCAAGGAAGTCATCATCGCGCTGCAACGTCTGGGAGTGGAAGTCATCGCCGTGGACCGTTATGAGAACGCCCCGGGACACCAGGTGGCGCACCGCGCGCATGTCATCAATATGGCGGACGGCGCGGCGTTGCGCGCGCTGATCGAAAAGGAAAAGCCGGATCTGGTCGTGCCCGAGATCGAGGCGATCGCCACCGACATGCTGGTGCAGCTGGAGAAGGAAGGGCAACGTGTCATCCCGACCGCGCGTGCCGCACAACTTACCATGAACCGCGAAGGCATCCGCCGCCTGGCTGCCGAGACCCTGGGGCTGGCGACGTCGCCGTACAAGTTCGCCGACAGCCTGGAAGAGTTGCAGGCCGCCATCGACGGCGGCATCGGCTACCCCTGCATCGTCAAGCCGGTGATGTCTTCGTCCGGCAAAGGACAATCGAAAGTGGACGGTCCGGCCGACGTCAAGAAGGCCTGGGACTATGCCGCCAGCGGTTCGCGCGTGAACCAGGGCAGGGTGATCGTCGAAGGCTTCATCGATTTCGACTACGAGATCACCCAGCTTACCGTGCGTGCAGTCGGTGCCGACGGCAAGATCGAAACGCATTTTTGCGAACCCATCGGCCATGTGCAGGTGCATGGCGATTATGTGGAAAGCTGGCAGCCGATGGCGATGACGGAAACGGCGCTGAAACGCTCGCGCGAGATCGCCAAGAAAGTCACCGACGACCTGGGCGGGCAGGGCATCTTCGGCGTCGAGCTGTTCGTGAAGGGCGACATGGTGTGGTTCTCCGAGGTCAGCCCGCGTCCGCACGATACCGGCATGGTGACCATGTGCACCCAGCGCTTTAACGAATTCGAACTGCACGCGCGCGCCATACTCGGCTTGCCGGTAGATGCCGGCTTGCGTGCAACCGGCGCCAGTGCCGTGATCTACGGCCAGATGGACGAGAAAGGCATCGCCTTTCAGGGCGTGGCAGAGGCACTGCGCGTGCCTGAGTCCGACATCCGCCTGTTCGGCAAACCGGAAGCATTCAAGAAGCGCCGCATGGGCGTGGCCCTTGCGAATGCGAAAACCACCGACGAGGCCAGGGCGCGCGCCAAGCTGGCGGCCAGCAAGGTCGTTCCTATCAAAGCTTGATGATTACAGGGCTCCACCACGCCACGTTGTTGACGAGCGACCTTGCCAGGTCGCGCGCTTTCTACGAGGGTGTGCTGGGGTTGAATCCCGCCCGGAATCGGCCGCAAATGGGTTTTGACGGTGTGTGGTACGACATTGCGCCGAATCAGCAGATACACCTGATGTTGTTGCCCGATCCGGAAGCGGGGCTGCATCGCCCTGAACATGGCGGGCGTGATCGTCATGTCGCCTTGAGTGTGAAAGAGCTGCCGAAACTGAAGGCACGTCTGGAGGCGGCCGGGATTGCTTATACGACCAGCCAATCCGGTCGTGGAGCGCTGTTTTGCCGTGACCCCGATCAAAATGCGCTGGAATTCATTGAGGTAGCCGGGTGATGCAGCAGTCGGTACATGACACAGGCATCAGCCCGAGAGCGTGGTATCAGGCTGCTTGCGAGAAGTCCGGATTTGTTTGCGACGAGAGGCAGTTGGCGGCTGTCGAAGAGCTTGAAAAGCTCTGGCATCAACTGGTCGAATTCAAGAACAAACGTAACCAATTCCTCGGCCGCAGCCTGCTCAGCCCCGACGTCCCCAATGGGCTGTATATATGGGGCGGGGTGGGACGCGGCAAGACCTTCCTGATGGATGGTTTCTATCATTGCCTTCCATACCGCCGCAAGCGCCGTATCCATTTCCACAATTTCATGGTCGAAGTCCATCGCGAGTTGAAACGGCTGGCCGGCGAGCGTGATCCATTGATGGCGCTAGCCGACAGTATCGAACGTTCCACACGCCTGCTGTGTCTGGACGAATTCCATGTGGACGATATCGCCGATGCGATGATCCTCGGGCGTTTGCTGGAAGCACTACTGGAACGCGGGGTCGTGCTGCTTACAACTTCCAACTATCCGCCGGACGGGTTATATCCGAACGGTTTGCAGCGGCGTAATTTCTTGCCTGCCATCGCATTGCTCAAGCGCGAATTGAAAGTGCTGCATCTAGACAGTGAAACTGACTTTCGCATGCTGCAAATGGCTCGCCATCCGCTTTTTATGGTTTCGACGGATGGAAAGACCGGCGAACACATGAGGTCGCTGTTTCAACGCCTTACGGCGGGTATGCATGCCGATGCGGATGATATCCAGGTGAATCAGGTCAGGATCCCGGTAAAACGCGTTGCACGCGAAGTCGTCTGGTTCGATTTCAAGGAGCTTTGCGGCGGCAATCACGATCAATCCGACTATCTGGAGATCGCACATCGTTATCCGACGGTCTTTATCTCGGGTATCCCGAAAATGTCTGTCGAGAATGGTGCAGAGGCACGGCGCTTCACCTGGTTGATCGATGTGTTGTATGACAACCACGTCAAACTGGTTGCCGAGTTCGAGGTCGCTCCCGGGTTGCTATATGGAGAAGGGAAACATGACAGCGAATCCCAGCGTATCACCAGCCGCTTGATCGAAATGCAAACACGGCATTATCTGGCATTGCCGCATCGGAGCCGTGGAGTGACGCTGACAGAGCCGGGGGCGTGATCGAATGAAACGCGATTGCGCGTCTGGATCGCGCAACCACGAGCTGAAGATTTCACGAACCGCTCTTTAAGCGCGTATCGTAAGTCGCCTGACATGCCGCATTAGCGGCCTCCTGTGTTTTGGCAGCCTCGTCCAGTGCGGCTTGCGGAACAGCGAATTGTCCAGACTTGCGGCGCACGGGTTTCTTGTTGGCTTCCAGATAGTCTGCTTTCGCTTTCTCCGCGGTTGCCTTGCAAGTGGTCAAGTCGGCCAGGATAGTTGCTTCGAATTTTGCCTTGGCTTCCACTGCGGCCTTTTCCCTTGCCAGCGCCTGCGCGCGCGCTTGCACCATTGCTTGCCGCAATTCTTCGGCGGCCTGGATTTCCTGCTTGTTCAAGTAATCCAGATAGATCCACGTTCCGCCCGCAAGCACGATCAGGACGACAGCAGTGATTTTCTTAAGCATGACCCACCCCGAGTAATTATTATTCATTGATTCAATGGACATATGATAAACCAATTCGAGTCTTTGCATTGTGTCCGGTTGAGTTAAGGACGGTTCTGGGGCGGGTTCACATCAAAGCCGAAGTGAAAAAGCTGCCGCAAGTAATTTCCGTCGCTTCAAAGCAAGACGCCTGATGCGATGCATCAGGCGTCTTGGACTAGATATGTGAACCAGGTATCAACTGGTCAACCCGGCTGGGTTGATTGTTCTACCGTGAGGCTCAGCGTTTGTTGCCATTGCCGCTGTTGTGTCCGCGCCCCAATGAGAAACTGGTTCCTTGCGGGCGTCGCGGCGCACCCGCGTTAGGAGACGGAGCGCGATTGCCGTTCACGTCGCCGCCGCTGCGGGGGCGCGCATCGTTGCCGAAGCGGTTGTGCGAATGGCCTTCGCGGCGTTGCCCGCCACGTTCATCGCGCGGAGGGAAGCCGTGACGGCTGTCCGGTGCGTGGTGACGAGGGGCTCCTGCACTGGCACCGCGGGGCGCGCCTGCGCCGCGATTACCGCCATTGCCGCCGCCGTTGCTGCGGCCGCGCGGTTGCGAAGAAGCAGGACGCGGCTTGAACTTCGGCTCCAGACCCTCGATGGTATGCGGCTGGATGCCTTGGCCGGTAAAACGCTCGATATTGCGCAGCGTTCCCGCGTCGCGGTTGGAGGCGAACGACACAGCGATACCGGATGCGCCCGCGCGGCCGGTACGGCCGATGCGGTGCACGTAGTCTTCGGCGAATTTCGGCAAATCGAAGTTGATGACATGCGAGATGCCGGGGACATCGATGCCGCGGGCGGCAACGTCGGTGGCGACCAGCACGCGTACATTGCCGCGACGCAGGTTGACCAGTGTGCGATTGCGTTCACGCTGGTTCATGTCACCATGCAATGCGGCAGCCGCGTGGCCTTGTGCTGACAAGCTGTCAGCCAGCATGTCGGCATCGCGTTTGGTGGCGGTGAACACCACGGCCTGGTTCAGATCCACATCGCGCAGCAGATGGTCGAGCAGGCGGTTCTTGTGCGCCATGTCGTCCACGTACATCAGGCGTTGCTCGATGTTCTCATGACGCGCCTTGGTGGCGGCGACGCTGATGCGTTTCGGCGATTTCAGCAGGCGTTGTCCCAGATTGCCGATGGCGCCTTCCAGTGTGGCGGAGAACAACAGCGTCTGGCGGGTGGCCGGCGTGGCAGCGGCGATGCGTTCCACATCGTCGATGAAGCCCATGTCCAGCATGCGGTCGGCTTCGTCCAGAATCAGCATCTCCAGGCGCGAGAAGTCGATACGGCCGCGCTCGATGTGGTCGATCAAACGGCCCGGAGTGGCGACCAGGATGTCCACGAAACCGGACAACAGCTTGTTTTGCAGCGGGTAGGGCATACCGCCCAGAATGCTCACCACTTTGACGCGCATGTTCTTGCCGTATTTGCTGGCGGCGTCGGAAACCTGTTGCGCCAGTTCGCGCGTCGGGGTCAGCACCAGGATACGCGGGCCTTTGCTGCGTACCGGGGATTCCACCGACAGACGGTGCAACGCCGGCAACATGAAGCCTGCGGTCTTGCCGGTGCCGGTCTGGGCGGAGGCCATCAGATCATGCCCAGCCAATGCTTCAGGGATCGCCTGGGCCTGGATCGGCGTAGGTACGGTATAGCCGGAGTCCTCGATGGCTTTCAGGATGGCCGGAGCCAGCCCCAGTGTGGCAAAGGTGACCGCACTTTCGGCAGTCGCGGGCGCAGCAGTTGAAATGGTTTTTTCAGACACAATTGTTCCTTAATTTTTCAGATAAAGCGCATGCGCGGCCTGAGGCCACACAATGAAATTCAGTAGGGGGAAATAACCTCTACCGGCGCAAACAAACATCGTCGCTAACCGGTGAAGCTTGGCGCATCCTGAATGGATGCTGGAGGGTCAGAAAACGATGAACTCGATACCGCCCCAAGAGCGGTACGGCGCGCATTATACTCAGCAAGGAAATAAAAGCCAGCGATATGTTGCGTGCGATGGCCGGGGTCAACGCTTCGCGATTTCGAGTATATTTCGCATGCAGGGCATCGAGGATAAGCGGCCAATCCGTAATCCGGAGGCAAATGATGAAATGGCACGTTGTGGCGCTCGCCGCGTTGCTGATCGTCGGATGCGGCAAACAGCAGGAAGAAACCTATCACCCCACGTTCTCCGCGCGCGGATCAGACGCGCCCAAGGAGTACGTCGTGGGCATCTACCCACTGCACAATCCCAAACGTTTGCTTGAGGTGTACGGTCCGATTGTCGACTATCTCAATGCCGGCGTCCCCCAGGCACGCTTCCGGCTGGAAGCATCGCGCAATTACGAGGAGTTCGAGAAAAAACTCTTCAACGGACATTTTGACTTTGCATTGTGCAATCCCTATCAGACCGTACGCTCGCTCAAGTATGGTTATCGCGTGTTTGCAAGGATGGATAATGACGAGTTGCATCGCGGCATCATCCTGGTGCGGAAGGATAGCGGCATCCGCAAGATAGCCGATCTGAAAGGCAAGAAAGTTTCCTTTCCGGCGCTCAGCGCTTTGGCCGGGACCATAATGCCGCAATACTATTTACAGACGCACGGCATCGATGTGAATCGCGATATCGAGAATATGTACGTCGGTTCGCAGGAGTCTTCCATCATGAACGTGTTACGGGGACACGTGGCGGCTGGCGCGACCTGGCCCGTACCCTGGAAAGCCTTTCAGCAGGAAAATCCAGAGATGGCTGCGCAACTGCAGGTGAAATGGCAGACGGAGACTTTGCCGAACAACGGCTGGGTGGTGCGGGACGATGTTCAGCCCATGCTGGCCGGGAAGGTCGGCAAGGCATTGGCAGGACTGGGCAAAACAAAGGAAGGGCGAATCCTGCTTGAAAGATTGGGTATCACTCGTTTTGAACACGCAACGGATGAAACCTACGAGCCTGTTCAGCAATTCCTGAAGGTCTTTTCCGAAACTGTGCGGCAAATAGAATACTGATGAAACCTGCCAGACACATCAGCGTGCTGTGGCGCGGCTCGATACGAAGACAGCTGATCCTGGGCTTTGCGCTGGCAGCGCTCGCATTGATGCTGGGTTTCGGCTATCTGATACTGGAACAGCAACGCGACGCACTCTACCGATCCTCGGAAGAGCGTGCGACATCGCTGGCGCATGCGCTCGCCATCAGCGGAACCTCGTGGGCCTTGGCGAACGATCTGGTGGGGTTGCAGGAGGTGGTGCAGGGATTCGCCAGGACGCAAGATCTGCAGCGGGCCTATTTCCTCGATACACACGGCGAGGTGCTGGCATCGACCAACCCGGACGAGATAGGGTTCTTGGTAACGGACAAGCTAAGCCGCAACATGTTGGCCTCATCCGTCAGGGACCAGGTCATACTGGTGAATCAAAAAGACCTGATCGTCGTCGCTCATCCGGTTATGGCCGATGGCCGGTTTCTCGGATGGGTACGGGTGGAAATGTCGCGGGATGCAGTGAATGCGAACTTGTCGACGCTTACCCGCATGTGGATCCAATTCATTATATTTTCAGTCCTGACGGTATCGCTCATCGCATTGGCGTTGGCGTGGCGGCTGACGCATGGCCTGCGCCATTTGATGCAGGTTGCCGCCGCAGTGGAACACGGCTCGGGTAGACGGCGTTCGGATACCGGGCGGGTCGATGAGATCGGCGTGTTGGCACGCCATCTGGATAGCATGCTGGATGCGCTCGAACAGCAGAAATCGTTGATCGATGAGAGTGAAGCAAGATATCGTTTTCTCGCCAACAACATTTCAGATGTAATCTGGATCGTGAATCTCGAGACGAACTCCTGGGTGTACATGAGTCCGTCGGTGGTGAAGTTGCTGGGCTATACCGCCGAGGAGGTCATGGCGCAACCGACGGGGCAGTTGCTGACGGAGAAGTCCCGCGCCGATGTTCAAGCGTGGATAGCCGAGCGTAGCGAATTGTTTTTGAACGCTACCGATGGAGACTGTGTTTATACCGATGAGGTGGAACAGCGCTGTCGCGACGGTTCGAGGGTGTGGACGGAGGTGACGACGCATTTCACCAAAAACGATTTGGGCGAATTGATCCTGTTGGGTGTGTCGCGCGATATTACCGAGCGCAAGAAGGCCGAGGAGCAGATCCGCAATCTGGCTTTCTACGATATTTTGACGCAACTGCCCAATAGGCGCCTGTTGCAGGATCGTTTCAGCAAGGTGCTTTCTGCCTCCAAGCGCAGCAAGCGCTATGCGGCGCTGATGTTCATCGATCTGGATAATTTCAAGCCGCTCAACGACGAATACGGCCACGATGTGGGCGACATATTGCTGATCGAGGTGGCGCGCCGCATCAGTAGTTGCGTGCGTGAGGTCGATACCGTGGCCCGTTTCGGCGGAGACGAGTTTGTGGTGATGTTGAGCGAATTGGATACCGACAAGGCGACATCGAGGGTTCAAGCCGGCGTGGTCGCAGAAAAGATACGTCAGGGTCTGGGGGAGGTTTACCGATTGACGGTAGCGAAGGAGGGCGGTCTGGAGCCGCATGTGGTCGAACACCACTGTACTGCCTGCATCGGCGTGGTGCTGTTCAATGATCACGGCACTTCCCAGGAAAAGCTCATCAGACTGGCCGATAGCGCCATGTATCAGGCCAAATCCGCAGGGCGTAACCGGGTACATTTCGCCGATATATAGTTGTCATATTCGCTGCCGTGCTCTGTGCTAGAATGCGCGCCCTCTGAATCCAAGCAGGTAGCAAAACCATGTCCCGCGCTCTTCGCAACATCGCCATCATCGCCCACGTTGACCACGGCAAGACCACGCTCGTCGATCAGCTCCTCCGCCAGTCCGGCACTTTCGCTGCGCACCAGAAGCTGGATGTGCGCGTGATGGACAGCAACGATCTGGAAAAAGAGCGCGGCATCACCATTCTGGCCAAGAACACCGCGATCAAATACGGCGAGTACCACATCAACATCGTTGACACGCCGGGACACGCCGACTTCGGCGGCGAAGTGGAGCGTGTGCTGGGCATGGTGAACGGCGTGCTGCTGCTGGTGGATGCGGTGGAAGGCCCGATGCCGCAGACCCGCTTCGTGACCAAGAAGGCGCTGGCCTTGGGTCTCAAGCCCATCGTGGTGATCAACAAGGTCGACCGCCCGGGTGCGCGCCCGGACTGGGTGCTGAACCAGACCTTCGATCTGTTCGACAAACTGGGCGCGACCGACGAGCAACTCGATTTTCCGGTTATCTATGCTTCCGGCCTGAACGGCTGGGCCTGCCTGGACCTGAATGATGCGCCATCCAATGGCGGTTCGGCTTCCGACATGAAGCCGCTGTTCGAGACCGTGCTCAAGCATGTGCCGACACCGCCGGGCAGCCCCGATGCACCGCTGCAACTGCAACTGGCTGCGCTGGATTACTCCACCTTCACCGGACGTCTCGGCGTAGGCCGCGTGTTGAATGGCCGCATCAAGCCCGGCCAACAAGTGGTGGTGATGAACCATGAGAAGCAAGTCGGTGCGGGTCGTATCAACCAGGTGCTGGGTTTCCAGGGGCTGGATCGCGTGCAGGTGGATAGCGCCGAAGCGGGCGATATCATCATCATTTCCGGCCTGGAAGACATCGGGATCGGCGTCACCATTTGCGACAAGGAGAATCCAGTCGGTCTGCCCATGCTGATGGTGGACGAACCGACGCTGACCATGGACTTCATGGTGAACACCTCGCCGCTGGCAGGCACCGAGGGCAAGTTCGTCACCAGCCGCCAGATCCGTGACCGCCTGACCAAGGAATTGCTGACCAACGTAGCCCTGCGCGTGGAAGATACCCAGGACGCGGATGTGTTCCGCGTTTCCGGCCGCGGCGAACTGCACCTGACCATCCTGCTGGAAAACATGCGTCGCGAAGGCTTCGAAATGGCCGTGGGCAAGCCGCGCGTGGTGTTCAAGGAGATCAACGGCGAGAAGTGCGAACCGTACGAAAACCTGAGCATCGATCTGGAAGACGGACATCAGGGCGCGGTGATGGAAGAGATCGGCCGCCGCCGCGGCGAACTGACCAACATGGAATCCGACGGCCAAGGCCGCACGCGTCTGGAATACCATATTCCGGCTCGCGGCCTGATCGGCTTCCAGTCGGACTTCATGACCATGACGCGCGGCACGGGCTTGATCGGCCACGTGTTCGACGACTACGGTCCGGTCAAGGCCGACCTGCCGGGGCGCCACAACGGCGTGCTGATTTCGGCCGAAGACGGCGAGGCCGTGGCTTACGCGCTGTGGAATCTGGAAGATCGCGGACGCATGTTCGTCGTCCCCGGCGACAAGCTGTACGAGGGCATGATCATCGGCATCCACAGCCGCGACAACGATTTGATCGTCAACCCGATCAAGGGCAAGAAGCTCACCAACGTGCGTGCTTCCGGCACCGACGAAGCAGTGCGTTTGACCACAGCGATCAAGCTGACGCTGGAATCCGCCGTCGAATTCATCGACGACGACGAACTGGTGGAACTGACGCCGAAGTCCATCCGTATCCGCAAACGTTTCCTGAAAGAGCATGACCGTAAGAAAGCGATGCGTTCGGAGTAACGTCGTCGCGATTGTGACAACAAGGGACGCCTCGGCGTCCCTTGTCATTTCATCTTGATTTATACTGGCCGCCCATCCACAACAGGAGAAATGCCATGAAAAGATCGCTCTGTTTCATTGTTCTCATGTTTGCGGCAGCCGCCGCCCATGCAGCGGTGCAGGAGAAGGAAGTCAGTTATGAAGCCAACGGCACCAAACTCAGGGGCTATGTCGCCTACGACGATGCCGTGAAAGGCAAGCGCCCGGGCGTCCTCGTGGTGCATGAATGGTGGGGGCTCAACGACTACGCGCGGAAGCGCGCGCGCATGCTCGCGGAACAGGGCTACACTGCGCTGGCACTCGATATGTACGGCAGCGGCAAGCAAGCGCACCATCCGGACGATGCGCAGAAGTTCTCCAGCGAAGTAAGCCAGAACGAAGCCCTGGCCAAGGCACGTTTCGAAGCCGCACTTGTCTTGCTCAAGCAGCAGAAGACCGTCGATGCCGGCAACATCGGCGCCATCGGCTATTGCTTCGGCGGTTCCGTGGTGCTCAACATGGCGCGTATCGGCGAGCCGCTCAAGGTGGTCGAAAGTTTCCATGGCGGACTGAAGACATCGCACCCTGCAGAGCCGGGCATGGTGAAGGCGCGCATCGCCTCGTTCACCGGAGAGGCGGATCCATTCATTCCGGCCGAGCAGGTTGCGGCATTCCGGCAGGAGATGGACAAGGCAGGGGTGAACTATCAGGTGGTGACTTATCCCGGCGTCATGCATAGCTTCACCAGTCCGGATGCGGACAAATATGCGAAGGAGTTCAAACTTCCCATGGCCTATAACGCCGAGGCGGACAAGGATTCGTGGAGCAAGGGGCTGGCACTGATGGCCGAGTCGTTCAAGTCGAAATAACTTTGCACTTATTGCTGACTGGTATGGGTTTATGACGTTGGAAGTATTGTTGATTGTGGCAGCGCTCGGACTGCTGATCGTGCTGTTGGGGATGCAATGGAGGGGACCTGCACGGGCTGCGCAGATGCTGGAACAGCAGCATCGCGCGATGCTGTCCGATCTGCATGATGGCCTGAACAAGCAAGGCGACCGGCTGATTGCAGCCCAAGTATCGGAATCGGAGCGTTTGCGCACTGCCGTGGGCGATGAGTTGCGCGCTACCCGCGACGCCATCAACGCACTGCAGGCCAAACAGGACCTGCTGCGCAGCGAGATGCTGGCGCAGACGCTGGCTAAACTGGCGGAGCAGGGCCGTGCCGACCAGGAGCTGATCCAGAACTCGTTCCGCAATGCCACGCAGCATCTGGCGACCAGCATCGAGACCCTGAGCAAGACGGTGGATGGCCGTCTGGAGCAGATTGGCGGCAAGGTGAACGAACGCCTGGACGAGGGCTTCAAGAAGACCAACGAGACTTTCATCAGCGTGATGGCGCGGCTGGCTACCATCGACGAGGCGCAGAAGAAAATCGACGGCCTACCACCAACGTGGTGAGCCTGCAGGAACTGCTCGGCGACAAGCGTTCGCGCGGTGCTTTCGGCGAGGTGCAACTGGAAGGGCTGGTGCGCAACATCCTGCCGCCGCAAGCCTATGAGATGCAATACACGTTGCCGAACGGCAGCCGTGCCGATTGCGTGCTGAAGCTGCCGGAGCCGACGGGCATGGTGGCCGTGGATTCCAAGTTCCCGCTGGAAAACTACCACCGCATGTTCGATGCCGCGAGTCCCGCGGAAAGACTGGTGGCGGAACGGCAATTCAAGGCCGATGTCAAAAAGCATGTGGATGACATCAGCAGCAAGTACATCATTCCCGAGATGACTTCGGACGGCGCTGTGATGTTCATACCCGCCGAGGCGGTCTTTGCCGAGATCCATGCGCATCATTCCGATGTGGTGGATTACGCCATGCAGCGTCGCGTTTGGATCGTGTCGCCGACCACCTTGATGGCGGTGCTGAACACAGCGCGCGCGGTGATGAAAGATGTGGAGACGCGCAAGCAGGTGCACATCATCAAGGATGAACTGGGCAAGCTGGGCAAGGAATTCGGCCGCTTCGACGAACGCATGAAGAAACTGGCGGATCACATTCGCCAGGCTCATGAAGACGCGCAAGACGTGCGTACAACCAGTCAGAAGATATCGAAACGTTTTACCAGCATCGAACAAGTGGAATTGGAACATCCGGCCGCCGCATTGCCGGATGCGGACTGAACTGTTTACTGTGAACCCATGAAGATAGCCATCGCACAAATCAATTGTACCGTCGGCGACCTGGCGGGAAATGCTGCCAAGATAGCGGACTACGTTCAACGGGCAAAAGGGCAGGGCGCGGACATCCTGCTCACGCCGGAACTCAGCTTGTGCGGTTATCCGCCGGAAGATCTGTTGTTGCGCGACGGTTTCAATCATGCATGCGACACAACATTGCGCGACCTGGCGCAGCGTGTGCAGGGCATCACCGTGATCGTCGGCCACCCGCACAAGGTTGGCAAATCCTGCTACAACGCGGCTTCGGTGTTGCGTGACGGCAATATCGTCGCCACTTATCACAAACATTCTTTGCCGAACCACAGCGTGTTCGACGAGGAGCGTTATTTCGAGAGCGGCAGCGAGCCGTGCCTGATCGAGATGGGTGGCGTCAAATTCGGGGTCGTCATCTGTGCCGATGTGTGGCACGAGCATGCGGCGACCAGGGCGAAAGAGGCCGGTGCCCAGATGTTGCTGGTATTGAATGCGTCGCCGTATCACTTCGACAAGCAGGCAGTGCGTTATGACACGGTGCGCGACCGTATCGGCGAGACCGGGCTGCCGGTGGTGTACGCCAACATGGTGGGAGGGCAGGACGAACTGGTGTTCGACGGCGGTTCGTTCGCGATGGACGCCGATGGCGAATTGACGCACCAGTTTGCCGCCTTTGACGAATTGCTCGGTATCGTGGAAGTGGATAACGGCAAATTGGTCGCGGGCGAGATGCAGGCCGTGCTCAAGGACGAAGCCAGCATCTACCGGGCACTGTGTCTGGGCGTGCGTGACTACATCACCAAGAACCGCTTTCCCGGCGTGCTGCTGGGTTTGTCCGGGGGGATCGATTCCGCTTTGACGCTGGCGGTGGCGGTGGACGCACTGGGAGCGGACAAGGTGCGTGCGGTGATGATGCCGTCCCCCTATACCGCACAGATAAGCATCGACGATTCGCGCGAAATGGTGAAATTGCTCGGGGTGCAATACGAAGAGCTGGACATCCAGCCGACCTTCGCCGCGCTGCAGGGCACATTGGCGCCGGTGTTCAAGGGCCTGCCTGCCGACACCACCGAGGAGAACCTGCAGGCCCGCATCCGCGGCGTTCTGCTGATGGCGCTGTCCAACAAGACCGGCTCGCTGGTGCTGACCACGGGCAATAAATCCGAGATGACGGTCGGTTACTGCACGCTGTACGGCGATATGGCGGGCGGCTTTGGCGTACTCAAGGACGTGAGCAAGACTTGGGTGTACCGCTTATCCAACTGGCGCAACGCGCAGGGGCGCGTCATTCCGGAACGCATCATCACCCGGCCGCCGAGTGCCGAGCTGAAGCCGGACCAGAAAGACCAGGACAGCCTGCCGCCGTATGATGTGCTGGATGCCATCATGGCCTGCTATGTCGAAAAGAACATGAGTATCGCGCAGATCGTGGCGATCGGATATTCCGAGGCCGATGTGCAGCGTGTGGTGAAACTCATCCGCACCGCCGAATACAAGCGCCGCCAGGCGGCGGTTGGCGTGCGCATCACGGATCGCAGCTTCGGCAAGGATTGGCGTTACCCGATCACGGTACGTTATCAGGACGAATTCTGATTCTCCATTAGGGATGGGCATCCTGGACGGCTCTCCCGCGCGGGATACTCAGCACCCTGGGCGACCAGCGCACATCGCGAGTTACGGCCCCGTACCGAATTCCGCACGTTGGTGGCAAGTCTTTTTCAAGTGATTCGAGCGATGAGCCTGGCCTGCCGACTTGTCGTTCGCCGCAGGCGGGCAAGCAAGCAAGTCATATCGCTACCCGGTTATTTTTCTCTTGGGCTATACTTCCTGCACTTGTTCACGCGGAGCCACCATGAAAAAGATCGAAGCCATCATCAAGCCGTTCAAACTCGACGAAGTGCGCGAAGCCCTGTCCGACCTGGGTGTCAGCGGTCTGACCGTGACCGAAGTGAAGGGGTTCGGGCGGCAGAAGGGGCACACCGAGCTGTATCGCGGTGCGGAATATGTAGTGGATTTCCTGCCCAAGATCAAGGTGGAGGTCGTGATCAGTGCGGCCATGCTGGACACCGCGGTAGAGGCTATCGTCAAGGCTGCGAATACCGGCAAGATCGGCGACGGCAAGATATTCATCACCCCGGTGGAGCAGGTCATTCGTATTCGCACCGGCGAGACCAACGAGTCGGCGCTGTAATCAGCAACACAATCAGTCTCTTCAGTGGCCGCTCGGTCCTGGTCGGAGCACGCTTCCAAAGCAAATGCGCAGATGGGGGTGCCGGCTTCAGGACAATAGCGGCCAATCGATTTTCCAGATCGACAGCTTGTTTGCGACCATCACCGGTAAGAACGATTGCCCTTCTTGCCATGCTTTGTAATGCCGTCGCAATTCTTCGAAACTGGAGCACTTTTCCTGTTGGCTGATAAGGCCGAATCCCATTCCTTGCTCAAGTATATTGTTCAGGTATCTGGTATGAGTCTGGGCGCCAAGGGGCATGGGCAGGAGAGGCTGCGGCGGGCTACCCTTCTTCGGGATCGGGCAGACTGCCAATAACCCAGCCGTTGAGTTGGCGGGCTGCTTCGGTTACAATGCGCGCCCTGTTTATCGGGCAGTAGTCCGGTAAACGGTAATTCACACACTCGTTCATGTTGGGGTGTCCCTTAAGGGGGATCAGGCTGGCGGGTGGAAGAACTTAACCCTTAACGATTGGAGTATCAAATGCAAGTAACCATGCGTCAAATGCTGGAGGCGGGTGTCCATTTCGGTCACCAGACCCGTTTCTGGAATCCCAAGATGGCCCCTTATATCTTCGGTCATCGCAACAAGATTCATATCGTCAACCTGGAAAAGACCGTCGTGATGTTCAACGACGCGCTGAAGGAAGTGCGCAAGATTTCCGCGAAGAAGGGCACTATCCTGTTCGTGGCGACCAAGCGTCAAGCGCGCGAGATCATTCGCGAAGAAGCGCAACGCTGCGGTTCTCCCTTCGTTGATCACCGCTGGTTGGGCGGCATGCTCACCAACTTCAAGACGGTTCAGACCTCCATCAAGCGCCTGCGCGACCTGGAAGCCATGATCGCCGACGGCAGCATCGAGAAGGTTTCGAAGAAAGAAGGTCTGGTTCTGCGTCGCGAACTGGAAAAACTGGATCGTAGCCTGGGCGGCATCAAGGATCTGCAGGGTTTGCCCTCCGCAATTTTCGTGATCGACGTCGGCTACCAGAAGGGTACCGTTACTGAAGCCCAGAAGCTGGGCATCCCGGTTATCGGCGTGGTGGATACCAACCACAGTCCGCTGGGTGTGGACTTCGTGATTCCCGGCAATGACGACTCCAGCCAGGCGATCCGCCTGTATGCGCGCGGCGTGGCCGATGCGATCCTGGAAGGCCGCGAGCAAGCGCTGAACGACCTGACTGAACAAGTCGCGGAAAAAGCGTAAGCTGCCTTCCCGCAACGAGGGGGCGCAAGCCCCCTTTTTTGTAACCAGAATTCTAGTAATCGATTAGGAGTTTGATATGGCAGAGATCACCGCAGGCATGGTGAAAGAACTGCGCGAGGCGACCGGCCTCGGCATGATGGAATGCAAAAAGGCGCTGGTGGAAACCAACGGCGACGCGAAAGCGGCGGAAGAATTGCTGCGCATCAAGAGCGGCGCGAAGGCCAGCAAGGCAGCATCCCGCGTGACCGCTGAAGGCGTGATCGGCGTGTATCTGGCGGCTGACGGCAAGATCGGTGCTGTCGCGGAAATCAATTGCGAAACCGACTTCGTCGCCAAGAACGATGACTTCGTGGCCTTCGCCAAGAACGTGGCGGAAACCGTGGCGCAAAAAGCACCGGCCAGCGTGGAAGCATTGCTGGAACTGCCGATCACCAACGGCTCGGCCTCTGTTGAAGAGACGCGCAAAGCACTGGTGATGAAGCTGGGTGAAAACCTTACCGTGCGCCGTTTCGAGCGCTACGCAACCACCGACGGCAAGCTGGCAACCTACCTGCACGGCAGCCGCATCGGCGTGATGGTGAATTTCAAGGGTGGCGACGAGGCTCTGGGCAAGGATCTGGCGATGCATATCGCGGCTTCCAAGCCGAAGTCGGTCGATGCATCCGGCGTGAATCCGGAAGACATCGCGACCGAACGCCGTATCGCCATCGAGAAGGCCAAGGAATCCGGCAAACCGGAAGCGATGCTGGAGAAGATCGCCGAGGGCACCGTACAGAAATTCCTCAAGGAAGTGACCTTGCTGGGCCAGGTGTTCGTCAAGGCCGAAGACGGCAAGCAGACCATTGAGCAGTTGCTGAAGAGCAAGGGCGCTTCGGTCATCGCGTTCCAGATGTTCGTGGTCGGCGAAGGCATCGAGAAGAAAGTGGAAGACTACGCTGCTGAAGTCGCTGCTGCGGCCGCTGCTGCCAAGAAGTAAACGAAAGGAAGCCATGACCGCACCCGCCTACAAACGCATCCTGCTCAAACTCTCCGGCGAAGCCCTGATGGGCGATGACAGCTACGGTATCAACCGTGCCGTCATCGAACGCATCGTGGCCGAGATCAAGGAAGTGACCGAGCTGGGTGTGGAGGTGGCGATGGTGGTCGGTGGTGGCAACATCTTCCGCGGCGTCGCTCCGGCGGCTGAGGGGATGGACAGGGCCAACGCGGATTACATGGGCATGCTGGCCACGGTGATGAACTCGATGGCGTTGCAGGATGCGATGACGCGCGCCGGGCTGGAATGCCGCGTGCAATCTGCATTGAGCCTGGAGCAGGTGGCCGAGCCGTTCATTCGCGGCAAGGCCTTGCGTTACCTGGAAGACGGCAAGGTGGTGATCTTCGCGGCAGGTATCGGTAGCCCGTTCTTCACCACCGACACTGCTGCCGCGTTGCGCGGCGTGGAGATGTCCGCCGACGTGGTGATCAAAGCCACCAAGGTGGATGGCGTGTACACCGCAGATCCGAAGAAGGATCCGAAGGCCACGCGCTACCAAAAGGTGAGCTTCGACGAAGCCATCGGCAAGGATTTGAAAGTGATGGACGCCACGGCCTTGACGCTGTGCCGCGACCAGAAGCTGCCTATCATCGTGTTCAGCATCTTCAAGGCGGGGGCCTTGAAGCGTGTGGTGATGGGGCAGGATGAAGGAACTCTCGTACACTGTGATTGATTCGGAGAACGATGATGATTGCTGACATCAAAAAGAACGTAGAACAAAAGATGGCCAAGTCGCTGGAAGCATTGAAGGCTGACTTGGGCAAGATACGCACCGGACGCGCGCATACCGGTATCCTGGACCACGTGATGGTGGACTACTATGGCAGCCCGACCGCCATCAACCAGGTGGCGAACGTCACGCTGACCGATGCGCGCACCATCGGCGTGCAGCCGTATGAAAAGAACATGGTCGGTCCGATCGAAAAGGCGATCCGCGACTCCGATCTGGGTCTGAATCCCGCAACCAACGGCGATCTTATCCGCGTGCCGATGCCGATGCTGACCGAGGAGCGCCGCCGCGACCTGATCAAAGTGGTCAAGAGCGAAGGCGAGGATGCCAAGATCGCCGTGCGCAACATCCGCCGCGATGCCAACGAGCAACTGAAGAAACTGCTCAAGGATAAAGCCGTTGGCGAAGACGAAGAGCGCCGCGCGCAGGACGATGTGCAAAAACTCACCGACCGCTTTGTCGCCGAAATAGATAAAGCCCTGCAGGCCAAAGAAACCGACCTGATGGCGGTATAGGCGAGCCATACGATATGGCGCTGCCTTTCTTCAGTTCCACCCGCACCATCCCCGACATCACTGCTGTCCCGCGCCACATCGCCATCATCATGGATGGCAACGGACGGTGGGCCAAGCAGCGTTTCATGCCGCGCGTCATGGGGCATCAGCGCGGGGTGGAGACAGTGCGCGAGATGGTCAAGGCCTGCCGCCAGATGGGCGTGGAATACCTGACGCTATTCGCCTTCAGCAGCGAGAACTGGCGGCGCCCCGCCGATGAAGTATCTTTCCTGATGCAGTTGTTCCTGAAGATGCTGGAACGCGAAGTCGGCAAGCTGCACGAGAACAACATCCGCCTCAAGATCATCGGCGACCGCAGCCGTTTCGACGCGCAACTCGTTCGCTATATCGAAGAGGCCGAACAGCTCACTGCCGACAACTCCGGCCTGACGCTGACCATTGCCGCCAATTATGGCGGGCGCTGGGACATCATGCAGGCGGTGCACGCGCTGAGTCAGGCGCATCCGGAGCGTGCGACCGCGTTCGACGAAGAGGAACTGCAACCCTATCTTTCCATGTCCTACGCGCCGGAGCCGGATCTGTTCATACGCACCGGTGGCGAACAGCGCATCAGCAACTTCCTGTTGTGGCAACTGGCGTATACCGAGCTCTATTTCACCGACATCCTGTGGCCTGCGTTCGACCGTGCGGCGCTGGAGGCGGCTATTCATTCCTATCAAAAACGCGAGCGCCGCTTCGGCAGGACGAGCGAACAGCTGACCGAGGGCAAGACGAATGCTTAAACAACGCATCATCACCGCGATCATTCTGTTCGCGCTGTTCCTGGCTGCGCTTTTCGGCCTGCCGGCTTTGGGTTGGCAGGCGTTGGTTCTGGTCGTGATGTGGCAAGGTGCGGTGGAATGGGCGCGTTTGTCGGGTCTGAGCGGTCGCGCTGGCACAGGCTATTGGTTGCTGACCCTGGCAATGATGGGCGGCATACTTTGGTTCGACAATAGTTTCGCTGTGGCGCAGCAGACTGTGCTGCACCTCGCGTTGTACATCCCGGCTGTGTTGTTTTGGGTATTCGCGGTCCCGGCCTGGTTGATTGCAGGTTGGCGCACCCAGAACGCCTGGCTGATGGGAGTGGTAGGCTGGGTCGTACTGTTGCCGACTGGATTGGCGATGCTTGACCTGCGCGCTTTCAATCCCTGGATGCTGCTGTTCGTGATGACCGTGGTGATGGTGGCGGACATCTCCGCATATTTTGCCGGCAAACGTTTCGGCAAGAACAAACTGGCACCCGCGATCAGCCCCGGCAAGACTTGGGAGGGCGTGATCGGTGCGATGGTTGGTGTGAGTCTGTATGTGATCGTCGTCGGTTGGACGAGCGGGCTCTACAAGCACTATCCGGTATTCCCGGGCATCATCGTCGCCGGATGGTGGTGGGTGGCACTGTCGGTGATCGGCGACCTGTTCGAATCTGCCGTCAAGCGCCAGGCCGGGGTCAAGGATAGCGGCGCGCTATTGCCCGGACACGGCGGCTTGCTGGATCGCATCGACGCGTTGACTTCGACCTTGCCATTCGCCGGCATTGCACTCATTCTGCAAAGGCTGGAATGAGCAAACTCACCCGTCTTACCGTACTCGGTTCCACCGGCAGTATCGGCAAAAGCACGCTGGATGTGGTCGCTCGTCATCCCGAAAAATATCGAATCATCGCGCTCACCGCGCAGCAGCAGGATGAACTGCTGTTCGAGCAATGCCAGCGTTTTCAGCCGCGCTATGCGGTGTTGCTGGACGAGGCAGCCAGCGAACGCCTGCGTAAACGCGTTGCCGCGGCAGGATTGAATGTCGAAGTCCTGTGCGGTGCGACTGCATTGGAAAAAGTGTCGACTTTGCCCGAAGTCGATGCGGTGATGGCAGCTATCGTTGGCGCGGCCGGCATGCCTCCAACCCTGGCAGCAGCACATGCCGGCAAGAAGATATTGCTGGCGAACAAAGAGACTCTGGTGCTGGCGGGGCACCTGTTCATGGAAGCGGTGCATCGCAGCGGATCGGCCCTGTTGCCCATCGACAGCGAACACAACGCGATCTTTCAGGCATTGCCGCGCGGCTATGCGGGCGACATGAAGGAGGGCGGGGTCAGCAAGATCCTGCTCACCGCTTCCGGCGGTCCGTTCCGCAATACTCCGCTATCCGAGTTGCAGCATGTCACCCCCGATCAGGCCTGTGCCCATCCCAACTGGAGCATGGGGCGCAAGATTTCGGTCGATTCCGCCAGCATGATGAATAAAGGACTGGAAGTGATCGAGGCGCATTGGCTGTTCAATGCGGGAGCCGACGACATCCAGGTGGTGGTGCATCCGCAGAGCGTGATCCACTCGATGGTGCAGTACGTGGATGGTTCGGTGCTGGCTCAACTGGGCAATCCCGATATGCGCACCCCCATCGCTTATGCGCTGGCTTATCCGGAACGCATCGATGCGGGTGTCGCGCCGCTCGATCTGTTCGCGATCGCGAAACTCGATTTCGTCGCGCCAGACTTTGCTCGATTCCCCTGCCTGTCTTTGGCTTACCAGGCCCTGCGTGCCGGAGGTACGGTTCCGGCCTTGTTGAATGCGGCTAACGAGGTGGCGGTGGCCGCCTTCCTCGATCATCGCATCGCCTTCCTCGACATCCCGCGTCTGATCGAAGCCGTGCTGGGCAAAGTGGCGCGCGCCGAGGTGAACAAGTTGCAGGATGTGCTGGATGCGGACGCGGCGGCACGTAGCGCAGCACGGGAGTGGATCGCGCGATGACCACTTTGCTCGCTTTCACCGTCGCTATCGCCATACTGGTGGTGTTCCATGAGTTGGGGCACTACATGGTTGCGCGCTGGTTCGATGTGAAAGTGCTGCGTTTCTCCTTCGGTTTTGGCAAGGTGCTTTATACCAGGCGCTTCGGCAACGGCGAGACGGAATGGGTGATCTCGGCGATCCCGCTGGGGGGATACGTCAAGATGCTGGACGAACATGAAGACGAAGTGGCGGAGCATGAGTTGCCGCGTGCCTTCAACCGCAAGCCGGTGCTGCAGCGGATGGCCATCGTCGTGTCGGGGCCGATCGCGAACCTGCTGCTGGCGGTCGCCCTGTATTTTTTCCTGTTTATCTACGGGGTGCCTGGCATCAAATCTGTTCTGGGCGAGGTGCCTGCGAATACGCCCGCTGCCGCGGCTGGTCTGCAGAGCAAACAGACGATCCTCAGCATCAACGGCGAATCCGTACCGAGCTGGCAAGAGATACGCTGGGTGTTACTCGATCTCATATTGCAGAAAAAGGATGCCAAGATCGAACTGCTTACGCCTGAAGGCGAACATGTCTTCCGTGTGATGCAGGTGAGCAGTCTGGTTCCTGCCGATCTGGATGGAGATTTCCTGCAGAAGCTCGGTATGCAACCGTTTGAACCCCCGGTCTATCCCATCGTTGGAGAACTGTTAAAAGGCGGTGAGGCGCAACGTGTCGGGATGCAGGTGAAAGACAGGATCCTCCGTGTTAACGGACAGGAAATCATGTTGTGGAAGGACTGGGTGAACGTGGTGCGCAGCCATCCCGGCAAGGTTCTGGACGTTGAGATCGAACGTGCCGGCGTTCCGATGAAACTTAGTATGACACCCGAGGTCTTCAACGAAGGCGGAAAGACCATCGGGCGTATCGGTGCCACAAATTATGTCGACAGGGCGGCTTTTGAAGCGATGCTGACCGAGGTGAGTTATCCGCCTGTCGCGGCGATGCGGGAAGCGTTGCGCAAGACCTGGGAAACAAGCTTCGTGAGCTTGAAAATGATGGGCAAGATGGTGCTGGGAGAAATCTCGCTGAAGAACCTGTCCGGACCGATCACGATCGCCGACTATGCCGGTCAGTCGGCGCAGATGGGGCTGGGCGCATATCTCGGCTTCCTCGCGCTCATCAGCATCAGCCTGGGCGTGCTGAACCTGCTGCCCATCCCTTTATTGGATGGCGGGCATTTGTTGTATTATTCGGTGGAGTTGATCAAGGGCAGTCCGGTCTCGGAAGCTCTGTGGGAGGCTGGGCAAAAAGTGGGTATCGCCCTCCTGGTTACCATGATGGCTTTTGCGCTGTATAACGACATCAGTCGTCTGATATTAGGTTGAACACAATAATGAATCTAAGAAAACTGGCGTGTTTGTTCCCACTGTTGTACGCCACATCCGGTTGGGCCATCGAGCCTTTCATCATCAAGGATATCCGAGTCGAAGGCATACAGCGCACCGAGCCCGGTACGGTGTTCAGCTATCTGCCGGTGAAGGTCGGCGATACGCTCGACGATGGACGAGCTACGGCATCATTGCATGCACTGTTTGCTACCGGATTCTTCAAGGATGTGCAGCTGAATGTGGAGAAGGGCGGCGTGCTGGTCGTGATCGTGAAAGAGCGCCCGACTGTCGCCAGTGTGACGATCAATGGCGTGCACGATTTTCCCAAGGATCAGTTGCGCGACAATCTCAAGATCGTCGGATTGGCCGAGGGACGCATCCTGGATAAATCTGTATTGGAAAAATCCGTACAGGAATTGAAGCGGCAATATGTGGCTCGCGGAAAATATTCAGTCGAGGTGAAGTCCACAGTCAAGGATCTGGAACGCAACCGCGTTGCGGTGAGCTTTGATGTGGAGGAAGGTTCGGCATCCAAGATCCGCCGTATCAACATCGTCGGCAACAAGGTTTATACAGAAGACGACCTGCTGGATGTCATACAGCTTACTACGCCAGGCTTGTTCACCTGGTATTCCAAGAACGACCAGTATTCCAAGCAGAAGCTGTCGGCCGACATTGAAAGCCTGCGCACTTTCTACATGAACTCCGGCTACATGGATTTCACGGTCGAATCGACGCAAGTATCCATTTCACCCGACAAGAAGGATATCTTCATCACCCTGAACCTTTCCGAGGGCGAGAAATACAAGGTTTCGGATATCAAGATATCCGGACCGCAGGCCGTGCTCTCGCACGATGCGATACGCAAGATGATCAGTATCAAACCCGGTGATGATCTTTCTCGCGACGCGCTGACCGAGTCTACGCGCAAGATCAGCGAACGGCTGGGTGAGGACGGCTACGCCTTTGCCAACGTGAATGCGGTGCCCGATGTGGACAAAGTGAAACATCTGGTTGCGTTCACCTTTGTGGTCGATCCCATGCAGCGCGCGTACATCAGACGCATCAATATTTCCGGTAACGACAAATCCAAGGATGAGGTGATACGCCGCGAATTCCGCCAGATGGAAAGCGGCTGGTTTGCCACTTCCAAGATCAAGAAATCGAAACAGCGTGTCGACAGGCTGAATTTCTTCGAGGAAGTGAACCTGGATACCTCTGCGGTGCAGGGGGCCAGCGACCAGATGGACGTGAACCTCTCGGTGAAGGAAAAGTCCACCGGAAGCATCCAGGCCGGCGTGGGTTATGGAAGTTACGAAGGATTGTCGTTGTCGGCCGGCGTGAGTCAGGCCAATCTGTTCGGTACCGGCAATTCCCTTTCGACGCAGATCAACACCAGCAAACTGAATACGATCTATTCGGTCTCGTATACCAATCCCTATTACACCGATGACGGTATCAGCCGCGGGTTTGACGTCTTTAAACGGAAGTCCAACTACAACCAGAGATATATCAGTCAATACAATTCGGAAACCTATGGCGGCGGTGTCAGGCTAGGCGTGCCGATCAGCGACGATCAAAGCTTCCAGTACGGACTGTCGGGGGAAGTAACCACCATATTCCTGACTTCCCTCAGTCCCCAGCGCTACGTCGATTACGTCAACACCTTCGGTGAAACGACAAGGAATCTGCTGGGTACCATAGGCTGGACGCGCGATTCGCGCGACAGCGCCATTCTCACTACTGATGGTACAGTACAGCGCTCTTTCCTGGAGGTCGGGCTGCCTGTGTCTGCCCAGCGCTACTATAAATTGACCTATAAGCACCAGTGGTTCTATCCGGTCAGCAAGAATCTGACATTGATGATGAATGGAGATATCGGGGTGGCGAACGGTTACTCGGGCAAACCTCTGCCGTTCTTCAAGAACTTCTACGCGGGTGGTACCGGCTCGGTGCGCGGATATGACAATTTCTCGCTGGGCCCCAGAGACCAGAATACGCAGGCGTTCCTGGGCGGCAACAAGAGCATGGTGGGTAATATCGAGTTATTGTTCCCTATTCCGGGTATGGAAAAAGAAAAATCGGTACGCCTGAGCGCCTTTCTGGATGGCGGCAGGATTTTTGGTGACGGCACACAGGTTTATGGATCCCTGGGAATGCGCTATTCTGCCGGCCTGAGTGTGAACTGGTTTTCGCCGGCAGGGCCGCTTAAGCTGAGTTGGGCCAAGCCGCTGAACCAGCAACCGCAAGACAGGATACAGAACGTCCAGTTCACGCTGGGTTCTATGTTCTAACCTCTTCGAGGAGCTAGAGATGAAGACGTTGATTTATGCATTGCTGATGATGCTCGCCATGCAAGCAAGCGCCGGAGATTTCCGCATCGGCGTGGTGGATACCGAGCGTATCTTGCGCGAATCGGACCAGGCGATACGCGCGGAAAAGAAGATCGAGAAAGAATTTGCCGCACGCGATCAGGAAATCAAGAAACTGACCAAGCAGAGCAAGGATCTGCAAATTTCGCTGGAAAAAGACGGCTCCACCATGTCGGATTCGGTTCGCCGCACCAAAGAGCGCGAATTGGCCAATATGAACCTGACCCTGCAGACCATGCAGCGCGAATTCCGTGAAGACCTCAACTTGCGCAAGAACGAGGAGTTGGCCGTGGTGCTGGCTCGCGCCGACAAAGCCATACGCGAGATCGCCGAGAGCGAGCAGTACGATGTTATCCTGCAAGAAGCGGTTTACCGCAATCCCAAAGTGGACATCACCGACAAGGTCCTGAAATACCTTGCCAACGAGCCTCCGGAAAAATCCGAGAAGTAACCTGAAAGAATTGTTTTGATGGAACGTACAGCCTACCGACTGGCAGACATCGTAGCGCGTTTCGGCGGGCAAGTGATGGGAGATGCCGAAACGCGAGTGAGGCAGATCGGTACGCTGGAGCACGCAGTTGAAGGGCAGATCGCCTTTCTCGCCAATGCCAAATACCGCAAGCAGCTCGAAGGCAGCAAAGCCTCTGCCGTGATCCTGTCGAAAGCAGAAGCCGATGCAACTGCACTGCCGCGCATCGTCTGCGACAACCCGTACACCTATTTTGCCAAGCTGTCCGCTTTCCTGAACCCGTTGCCAGAATGTGTTCCGGGTATCCATCCTTCCGCCGTCATCGGCAAGGGGGCAAAGATATCGCCGCAAGCCCACATCGGCCCGCAAGTGACGGTCGCCGATGGCGCGGACATCGGCGCCGGAACCGTGGTGATGGCCGGGTGCAGCATCGGCGAGGGCGCGGTGCTGGGCGAAAACACCAGACTCTATCCGAACGTGACCGTGTATCACGGTTGCGTCATCGGCAGCCATGTCATCGTGCATTCCGGTGCGGTGATCGGTTCCGACGGTTTCGGCATGGCCTGGGATAACGGCAGGTGGCTGAAGATCCAGCAGATCGGCCGCGTGCTTATCGGCGACCATGTCGAGATCGGTGCCAATACGACCATCGACCGCGGCGCGCTGGACGACACCGTGATCGAAGAAGATGTGAAGCTGGACAACCAGATACAGGTCGCCCATAACGTGCGCATCGGCGCGCATACCGCCATTGCAGGATGCGTAGGCATCGCGGGCAGCACCACCATCGGCAAGTACTGTCGTATCGGCGGCAGCGCGGGCATCATCGGGCATCTGCAGATCGCCGACAACGTCGAGATCGGCTCGTTCACGCTGGTGAGCAAGTCTGTCACGGAGGCGGGAAGTTATGCCGGTGTCTATCCGTTCAGCAAGAATGACGAATGGCGCAGCAACGCCGTTCATCTGCGCCATCTGGGCGAACTGGTCAAGCGCGTCAAGGCGCTGGAAAAAGAAATCGAATCATTAAAGGGAGAGAAAATATGAGTACCGCGATGGATATACATGAGGTGCTGGAACATTTGCCGCACCGCTACCCGTTCTTGTTGATAGACCGGGTGCTCGAAGTTGTCCCGAACGAGCGCATCGTGGCGCTGAAGAATGTCACCATCAACGAGCCGTTCTTTCCCGGCCACTATCCGCATCATCCGGTGATGCCGGGCGTGCTGGTGATCGAAGCGATGGCACAAGCAGCCGGCATCCTGTCTTTCAAAACGATGGAAAGATTGCCGAGCGACGATTCGGTGTATTACTTCGTCGGTATCGACAACGCGCGCTTCAAGCGCCCGGTCGGCCCCGGCGACCAGTTGATTCTGAAAGCAGCTGTGGCGATGAACCGGCGCGGCATGTGGAAATTCAGCTGCAAGGCCGAGGTGGACGGGCAAGTCGCCGCGGAAGCCGAACTGATGTGTACTCTGCGGACCAAGGAATGAGCAGCTTGCGTCATCCGACCGCGATCATTCACCCGAATGCCAGGCTGGCCGACGATGTTTCGGTCGGCGCGTATTCCATCATCGGCGAGCATGTCGAGATCGGCGCTGGCTCGGTCGTCGGCCCGCATGTCGTCATCGACGGACATACCACCATCGGCAAGAACAACCGTTTCTTCCAGTTTTGTTCCATCGGCGAGATTCCGCAGGATAAATCCTACAAAGGCGAGCCGACGCAGTTAATCATCGGCGACAACAACACCATCCGCGAGAGCTGTACCTTCAATCTGGGGGTGGCTCAGAAGGGCGGCATCACCAAGGTCGGCAGTGGCAATTGGATCATGGCCTATGTGCATGTGGCGCACGAGTGTGAACTGGGTGACAACAACACTATCGCCAATGCGGTGCAGTTTGCCGGACACGTGACTGTTGGTAACAACACCCTGATCGGCGGCATGAGCGGCGTGCACCAGTTTGTGCGCATCGGCGATTACGCCATGACGGGCTTCATGACGCGCTTGTCGCAGGACCTGCCGCCGTTCGTGACTGCTGCGGGCAATCCGGCCGAGGCCAAGGGACCGCATCAGGAAGGCCCGCGTCGTGCCGGCTATTCGGCTGCCCGTCTCGATATGATCAAGCAGATGTATCGAACCCTGTATCGCGCGGGCAGCAGTTTCGATGCGGCTAAAAAAGAGATCGAAGCCATGCGCGGACAAGCGGCGGATGCCGATGCGGACATCGACAACATGCTGACATTTTTGAATCATGCCACTCGTGGCATCGTGCGTTAGGGATCATCTGATCAAATCCACCATGAACCAGAAAGTCAAAACCATCGCCATCGTCGCGGGTGAAGCCTCCGGCGACCTGCTCGGCAGCCTCCTGATGGACGCCATCAAGCAAGCCGCGCCGAACGTGCGCTTCGTCGGTATCGGCGGCCCCAAGATGCAAGGCGTCGGCATGGACGTGCTGTTCCCGATGGAGAAGCTGGCCGTCAACGGTTACCTCGAAGTGCTGCGCCACCTGCGCGAGACTCCTCGGAATTCGCCGCAAGTTGCGCGAGCGCTTCCTGGCCGAGCCGCCCGACCTGTTCATCGGCGTGGACGCACCGGACTTCAATTTCGGTCTTGAGATGGCCTTGAAGCGCAATGGAATTCCTACCGTGCATTACGTCAGCCCGTCCATCTGGGCCTGGCGCGGCGAGCGCATCCACAAGATCAAGCAGGCCGTGTCGCATATCCTCGCGCTGTTCCCGTTCGAGGCGCCGCTGTACCAGCAAGCCGATATCCCGGTCACTTACGTCGGCCATCCGCTGGCGGACATACTGCCGGAAATACCGAAACGCGCCGAGATGCGCGAACAGATGCGCATCCTGCCCAAGAACGCCAAGGTGTTCGCCTTCCTGCCCGGCAGCCGTCAGGGCGAAGTGCGCCGTCTGGCCAGGACCTATATCGAGACAGCCAAGCTCATCCTGCAGAGATTGCCCGATGCGCAATTCCTGGTGCCGCTCGCCAGCCGCGAGACGCGCACCATCTTCGAGAACGAGGTCTGGAAACAGGAAGCGCAACACCTGCCCATCACCCTGCTGTTCGGCCATGCCCACGATGCGATGATCGCCGCCGACGGGGCACTGGTCGCCTCCGGCACCGCCACGCTGGAAGCCGCGTTGCTCAAGTGCCCCATGGTCATCACCTACAAGATGTCTGCGTTGAGCTACTGGATCGCCAAGCGCAAGCAATACCTGCCGTACGTGGGCTTGCCCAACATCCTCGCCGGAAAGTTCGTCGTGCCCGAGATCTTGCAGGACGATGCCACGCCGGAGAATCTGGCGCAGGCGCTGCTCAATCTGGTCAACAACCAACATGCGGTGAAGGATCTGGAGCAGACCTTCGGCGCCATGCACCAGACCTTGCGCCAGGACACCGCGCAGAAAGCGGCCGCGGCCATCCTGCCTTATCTGGCATGAACGGCATCCTGCTCATCTGCGGCGTGGATGAAGCAGGGCGCGGTCCGCTGGCGGGTCCGGTGAGTGCTGCCGCCGTTATCCTCGACGCATCGCGCCCCATCGAAGGGCTGGCCGATTCCAAGAAACTTTCCGAAAAACAGCGCGATCAACTCGCCCCCGTCATTCGCGAACGCGCCTTGGCATGGGCAGTGGCCTATGCCGGAGTGGACGAGATCGACCGGCTCAATATCCTGCAGGCCACGCTGCTGGCCATGAAGCGCGCTATTGAGGCGCTGCACATGCAACCGCAGCAAGTGCTGGTGGATGGCCTGTATTGCCCGCAGACCGGCATTCCCAGCCAAGCCATCGTCAAGGGCGACAGCAAGGTCGCCGCCATCTCTGCCGCCTCCATCCTGGCCAAGACTGCGCGCGACGAACTCATGCTGCGCCTGCACGAGCAATATCCGCAATACGGCTTCGACGGGCATAAGGGCTATCCCACGGCGGCGCATCTGGCCGCGCTACGCGAGCACGGCGTCTCCGAAGTGCATCGCCGCAGCTTCAGGCCGGTGCGGGAACTATTGTCCCCTCTACATTCCGCCCCATCTCCCGCAAGCGGGAGATAACCAATGACTTAGCGAGCGTTGTTTGCTCGCTTAGTCAGATGGCTAGTCGCTATCAGGGTTTTGGGGTGAGGGGTTTCAAACTGGGGTAAAGATTTTCGGTTATCCTCTTGCCTACAGACAACCAACCAATAACACGCCATGACCCTATTCAAACTCCTCCATCTGCTCGCCGTGCTCATCTGGGTCGGCGGCATGTTCTTCGCCTATATGGTGCTGCGTCCTGCTGCCGTCGATGTGTTGCAACCGCCGGAGCGCCTGCGCCTGTGGGATAACGTGTTCCGCCGTTTCTTCAATTGGGTGTGGGGTGCAATCGGCATCATCCTTGCCACCGGCTTGTACATGATCTACCTGTTCGGCGGCATGGCGCATGTGCCGTTCTACGTTCACATCATGCTGCTGTTGGGGCTGGTGATGACGGCGGTCTATTGCTACGTGTTCTTCGCATGCTATGTGCCGCTCAGTCTGCATGTCTCCAAGGAGCGCTGGAAAGAGGCTGGCGAGATATTGGGCAAGATACGCAAACTGGTCGGGCTGAACCTCACGCTCGGGCTGCTCACCATCAGCGTTGCCGTCATCGGCCTGTATGGTGGAATGTTTCGCTAGGCGGTGATGCGGCAACGAGTCCTGCACAAAAGGAAATAGCAGATGAACAAAAATAATCTTCTCAGCGTTGCGGCGTTCGCCGTATTGGGCCTGATCGTCGGTTATGCCATTTTCGGCAAATGGGCCGGAGACTATGTCAGCCTGAAGACATTGTTCTCGTTCGGCGGCAACGCTTTCCAGAGAGCGTTCCATTCGGTCTCCGGTCTCGAAGACATGCGCAACAAGATATTACTCTGCGGCGCGGCTGGCGCGGTGGTTGGGGTGTTGCTTACCTTCAGGCTGAAGAAATAGACCTCACTCCCCCAACTGCATCCGCCGGACGTAATGGCAGGTATAACCGTTCGGATGCTTGACCAGATATTTCTGGTGATATTCCTCGGCGCGGTAAAACTCCCTGAACGGCACCACCTCGGTCACCACCCTGGCTTTCCAGTCGCCTGATGCATCCACCGTCTTGATGACTTCCTCAGCCGTGCGTTTCTGTTCGTCATTCAAATAAAAGATCGCCGAACGGTATTGTGTCCCGACATCGTTGCCTTGCTGGTTGCGCGTGGTCGGGTTGTGCATGCGGAAGAACTCGAACAGCAGATGGCGGTAAGTCAGCTTCTTCGGATCGAACACGATCTTCAACGATTCGGCATGGCCGCTGCTTCCGGTCTTCACAATGTCATAGGTCGCGTCCGGCGTATCACCGCCGGTGTAGCCGACCTCCGTCTCCACCACGCCGGGAATCTGACGCACCAACTCTTCCATGCCCCAGAAGCAGCCGCCGGCGAGATAGGTGGTTTGATTGGCGTTGGGCATGGTTAGTTACAAATCGCCTGGATCCAAGCCGGTACCTAGCGGCGTTCTTTCTTCATCGCCTGCGCCGCTTCGCGCTTAGATTCCCGCTCTTTCTCGGTAGCCCGCTTATCGTGTTCCTTCTTGCCCTTGGCCAGGCCGATCTCCAGTTTTACACGGCTGCCTTTGTAGTGCATGTCCAACGGCATGATGGTGTAGCCCGCGCGCTGGGCTTTGCCCATGAGCTTGTCGATCTGGTGGGCATGCAGCAGCAGTTTTCGGGTGCGCACCGGATCGGGGTGGATATGGGTGGAGGCGTTCAGCAATGGGCTGATATGCGAGCCGAACAGGTACAGAGCGCCGTCCTTGATGGTGACGTAGGCTTCCTTGAGCTGCACGCGCCCGGCGCGGATGGCTTTGACTTCCCAGCCCTCGAGCATGAGACCGGCTTCATATTTCTCTTCGATGAAGTACTCGTGAAAGGCCTTTTTATTCTGGATGATACTCATAGAAAGATGTGTTTTGCTTTGCGTTGCGATATTCTACCAGTCTTTGATTTTGCGGCTTCGGAAAGCATATGGCTCTGGTTGAAAAAACGGTTTTGGTCCCGCACACGGCGGAACAGATGTTCAATCTGGTGGACAGGGCGGAAGAGTATCCGCAGTTCCTGCCCTGGTGCGGCGGAGCGACCATCAACGACATGCAGGGCACGACGATGCATGCCACGCTGCATATCGATTATCACCATATCAAGCAGCATTTCAGCACCGAAAACAAACGCAACCCGCCGCACCAGATCGACATCACTTTGACGGACGGGCCGTTCCGGCATCTGGACGGCCAATGGCGATTCATCCCCTTGAATGACGAAGCCTGTAAAATAGAGTTTCGCCTGCATTACGAGTTTTCCAGCAAATTGCTGGAAAAACTGGTGGGTCCGGTGTTTCACCATATTGCCAATACTTTCGTGGATGCTTTCATCCAGCGTGCAGACAAGGTTTATATAAAAAATGAGTGACGAAAAAATAAATGTGGAATTGGTCTATGCCTTGCCAGCCGAGCAGTTTCTATTCAAGTTTGAGGTGCCCAATGGAACGACCGTCGCCGAAGGCATCAAGCTTTCCGGCATCCTGGAGAAGCATCCCGAGATCGATCTCGAAAAAGGCAAATTCGGCATCTTCGGCAAATTGAGCAAGACCGATACCGTGCTGCGCGAGAAAGACCGCATCGAGATCTACCGCCCGCTGATCGCCGACCCGAAAGAGGTGCGCCGCAAGCGCGCCGAAGAGGGCAAAGTGATGAAAAAAGGCGGCGGCGACCTCTGATGCTCGATTACGACCTGCATTGCCATTCCAATGCCTCCGATGGGACCCTTACTCCGACCGGGCTGGTGGCGCGTGCCGCCGAACGCGGCGTGAAGGTATTGGCGCTGACGGATCATGATGAACTGGATGGATTGGCTGAAGCTGCGCAAGCGGCCGCTGCGCATGGCATCGAGTTCGTCAACGGGGTGGAGATCTCCGTCACCTGGCGCAAACACACGTTGCACATCGTCGGTTTGCACATCGATCCGCAGAATCCCGCCTTGATCGAAGGTCTGCGCGGCATTCGCGGCGGACGCAGACACCGTGCGGAACTGATGGCGGAATCGCTGGCGCGTGCCGGCATCGGCGGTGTGCTGGAAGGCGCTTATCGTTTTGCCGCTAATCCCGAAATCATCGGCCGTACCCATTTCGCGCGCTATCTGGTCGAGGCCGGACATTGCAAGGATGTGCGCAGCGTGTTCAGCCGCTATCTGGTCAAAGGCAAGCCGGGCTTTGTACCGCACGAATGGGCGGACCTGCAGGATGCGATCTCGTGGATACGGGGCAGCGGCGGGGTCGCCGTGCTGGCGCATCCCGGCCGTTATACCGCCGGACGCAAACCGATGGGCAGGACGACCTTGCTCGAGCTGCTCAAGGAGTTCGTCGAACTGGGCGGGCAGGGCATCGAAGTGGTGAGCGGCAGCCACACGCCGCCGCAATTCGCCGAGTTCGCACGCTATGCCCAGGAGTTCGGTTTGCTGTGCTCTTGCGGTTCGGATTTCCACGGGCCTGAAGAGAGTTATCGCGACCTCGGCCGCCTGCCGGATTTTCCGCTGGAATGCCGCCCGGTATGGACGGCTTGGGAATCTGATTCCAATTTAGCCGTTCGCCCTGAGCCTGTCGAAGGGCAAAATGTCTCGGGGGACGTGGTTCGACAAGCTCACCATGAACGGTCTTCCTGATGGCACAATTCTTTTCCATACATCCCGACAATCCGCAGCCGCGCTTGATCAAGCAGGCGGCCGAGATGCTGCGCGACGGTGCGGTGATCGTCTATCCCACCGATTCAGGCTATGCCCTCGGCTGCCATCTGGATGACAAGGATGCGGTGACCCGCATCCGCCAGATACGCGGCCTGGACGAAAAGCACTTGATGACGCTGATGTGCCGCGACCTGTCCGAGCTGTCGAAATATGCGAGGGTGGACAATGCACGCTTCCGGCTGCTCAAGAACAATACGCCGGGCAGCTATACCTTCATTCTGGAAGCGACCAAGGAGGTGCCGCGCCGCTTGCAGCATCCCAAGCGCAGCACCGTGGGCCTGCGCATCCCGGATCATCCGATCGCGCTGGCTCTGCTGGAAGAATTGGGCGAACCGTTGCTGAGTTCCACGCTGATCTTGCCGGATGAAGATCACCCGCTGACCGATGTGGAAGTGATACGTGAACGTCTGGAACGGCTCGTCGAGCTGGTCATCGAGGGAGGATCGGTCGGGTTGGAGTCGACGACAGTGATCGACCTCACCGAGGCGACACCGGTGCTGCTGCGACGCGGCAAAGGGGAGATCGCTCATTTGGGAATCGAGGAATAGATGAAAAGCACTCCCTTCTCCCGCGGGCGGGAGAAGGGCGGGGATGAGGGCTTGCGAGGCTCGCAATATCGTCCCTCACCCTAACCCTCTCCCGCTTGCGGGAGAGGGGACGAATGAGGAAAACAAATGAATTTTGATGCATTGATACAGACCATCGCACTCGCCGCCATTCCGGTGCTGTTCGCCATTACCTTGCATGAGGCGGCGCACGGCTATGCGGCACGCCATTTCGGCGACATGACGGCGTACGCGCAGGGCCGTATTTCGCTGAACCCCATGCGCCATATCGACCCCGTAGGCACGATCCTGCTGCCGCTGCTGACCTTGTTCGTGGGCGGTATCCTGTTCGGCTGGGCCAAGCCGGTTCCAGTCAACTTCGGCGCCTTGCGCCATCCCAAGCAGGACATGTTCTGGGTAGCGCTGGCTGGGCCTGCCGCCAACCTTGTCATGGCGCTGTTCTGGGGCTTGATGTTCAAGGTAGCCATGATGTTCCCGGGGAATTATTTTGCCGAGCCGCTCATTGGGATGGCGCAGTTCGGAGTTACAATCAACGCCATTTTGCTGGTGCTGAACCTGCTGCCATTGCCTCCTCTGGACGGAGGGCGCATTGCAATCAGTCTGTTACCGCATCGGCAGGCTTTCCAGCTGGCGAAAGTCGAGCCGTATGGCATGGTCATCCTGATCCTGTTGGCGGTGGTGCCGATCGGTGGCCAGCCGGTTTTGAGTTGGATACTGTCGCCGCTGGTGAGGACGGTGATCCATCTGATTGAAACGATTTTTTAATTCGAAACAAGAATATGTTTGCTGATCGCGTGTTATCCGGAATGCGCCCCACGGGCAGTCTGCACCTGGGGCATTACCACGGTGTGTTGAAGAACTGGGTGGAGATGCAGCACCAGTACGAGTGCCTGTTCTTCGTGGCCGACTGGCATGCGCTGACCACGCATTACGATTCCCCCCAAATCATCGAGCAAAGCGTGTGGGACATGGTCATCGACTGGCTGGCGGCGGGCGTCGATCCGGCGCAGGCCACCCTGTTCATCCAGTCGCGCGTGCCGGAACATGCCGAACTGCATTTGTTGTTGTCCATGATCACGCCGCTGGGCTGGCTGGAACGCGTGCCGACCTACAAGGACCAGCAGGAAAAACTGACCTCCAAGGACCTGACCACCTACGGCTTCCTCGGTTATCCGCTGCTGATGAGTTCGGATATCCTGATCTACCGTGCCAACAAGGTGCCGGTGGGCGAGGACCAGATCCCGCACATCGAATTCACGCGCGAGATGGCGCGCCGCTTCAACCACATGTACGGCCGCGAACCGGGCTTCGAAGAAAAGGCCGAGGCCGCCGTCAAGAAACTGGGCGGCAAGAAAGCCAAACTCTACAGCGAGCTGCGCACGCGCTTCCAGGAACAGGGCGACGACGAGGCGCTGCTGTCGGCCAAGGCCTTGCTGGACGAACAGCAGAGCCTCTCGCTGGGCGATCGCGAGCGCCTGTTCGGCTATCTCGAAGGCAGCGGCAAGATGATCCTGACCGAGCCGCAGGCCATGCTGACTCTGGCCTCGCGCATGCCGGGGCTGGACGGACAGAAGATGTCCAAGTCCTACAACAACACCATCAGCCTGCGTGAAGACGAGGCCGAGGTGAACAAAAAGATCCGCACCATGCCGACTGACCCGGCACGTATCCGCCGTACCGATGCAGGCGACCCGGACAAGTGTCCGGTGTGGCAATTGCATAAGGTGTATTCGAACGACGACACCAAACAATGGGTGCAAATAGGCTGTCGCAGCGCCGGCATCGGCTGCATCGAATGCAAACAGCCTGTGATCAAGGCAGTGCTGGAAGAGCAGAATCCGATGCGCGAACGAGCACAAGTCTATCTGGACGACCCGGCCCTGGTGCGTAACATCATCGCCGACGGCTGCGAGAAAGCGCGCAAGCTGGCCAACGAGACCATGCGCGATGTGCGCGAAGCGATGGGGCTGGGATACAACTGACCATGAGCGAAGCAGAAGCACAACTTCAGCAGCCATCGGCCAATCCCGTGGCGCGCGTCCACGGCGAGCCGATGATGGAGATGCCGCAGGATCTGTATATCCCGCCGGATGCGCTCGAGGTGGTGCTGGAGTCCTTCCAGGGCCCGCTCGATCTGCTGCTGTACCTGATCCGCAAGCACAACCTCGATGTGCTCGACATCCCGATGGCTGCGCTCACCCAGCAATACATGGGCTACATCGAGGTGATGCAGCAGCATCGTCTGGAACTGGCTGCAGAATACCTGTTGATGGCGGCGGTGCTGATCGAGATCAAGTCGCGCATGCTGTTGCCGCGTCCGCCCAAGGCGAACGAGGAAGAGAGCGCCGAAGACCCGCGCGCCGAGCTGATGCGCCGCCTGCTCGAATATGAACAAATGAAACAGGCCGCGCAGAAGCTGAATGAAGTGCCGCAAGCCGGGCGCGATTTCGAGCTGGTGCAGGTGTTGATCGAGCGCACGGTGATCGAGCGCCTGCCCAATGTCGGCGTGGAAGACCTGCGCAGTGCCTGGCTGGCGCTGCTGACCCGTGCCAAGGTGAACGCGCATCACCGTGTGCGACGCGAAGAATTGTCGGTGCGCGAGCAGATGACCAAAGTGTTGCGCATGTTGCGCAATACCGACTTCGTTTCGTTCGAGAGCCTGTTCGAACCCGATGCCAGCATTCCGATACTGGTGGTCACTTTTATCGCCATTCTCGAACTCGCCAAGGAGTGCCTGGTCGAGATCACGCAAACTGAAAGCTTGGGGAATATCTATGTCCGAACCAGTCGAGCCATTACTGCAGAGTGAAAAAAACGATTCAGCCGTTCGCCCTGAGCCGGCACCAAAGGCAGGCGATCCACTATCCGGTAAACCGGATGTGGAATCGACACTGAAGGGATGGAAGTTGCCGAGATCGGGCACGCGGCTGATACCGCGCAGCTCCTGCGCATCTTCGAGGCGGCTTTGCTCACATCGCAGGAACCCCTGTCCATCACCGAACTGAAACGCCTGAGCGACATCCCGCTGGAAACCAGAACTGTCGAAGAACTGCTGCACCAACTTTCGGACAAATATGCCGACAGCGGCATCGAGTTGAACCGCGTCGCCAGCGGCTGGCGTTTCCGTGCGCGTCCCGAGATGCAGATGCATCTGGACAAGCTCAATCCGCAGAAGCCGCCGCGTTATTCGCGTGCCGTACTCGAGACCCTGGCCATCATCGCCTATCGCCAGCCGGTCACGCGCGGCGACATCGAAGACATACGCGGCGTAGCGGTTTCCTCGCAGGTGTTGAAGACCCTGGAAGGGCGCGGCTGGATCGAAGCCATCGGCACGCGCGATACGCCGGGCAAGCCCGCGCTGTACGCCACCACGCCGCAATTCATGGATGACCTCAACCTGCGTTCCCTGCAGGAACTGCCTGCGCTGGAAGAGATGGGCACGTTGCTGGAAGTCGGGCATGACGAAGCAATCGACGAGGCTGCGGTTGAGGCCGTCATCGACGCAAATATCGGGGCCGAACCGGCAGCCAACGCTGACGCTGCCTAGCGGACATACCGAATAGCCGGTTCTGATTGTGATGCTCGCCACGTCCGCTCCCTCTCCTCAATCCTCTCCCGCTTGCGGGAGAGGAGGCGAACGAATCGCTTCGCGAGTTTCGGTCCTATGACCGCGATCAAGCGCATCTCCTCGCGCGACAATCCGTTCTACAAGTCGCTGCACAAGCTCTCCTCGTCCGCACGCGAGCGGCGCGAAGCAGGGCAGACCCTGCTCGACGGCGCGCACTTGCTGCGTGCCTTTCTGGATGCAGGAGGCAAACCCCGACATCTGCTGGTGAACGAACAGGCGTTGCAGGACGCCGAGATCGCTGGCTTGCTCGATGCATGTGCCGATGCGCCGCAGACGCAGTTTGACAACGCGCTGTTCACACAACTCTCCGAATTGAAGACTCCGAATGGTTTGCTGGCGCTGGTCGATATTCCGCCTGCCAGGGTGGAAGCCGCGCACAGTCAGTTCGCCTTGTTGCTGGAAGACATCCAGGATCCCGGCAACCTCGGTTCCATCCTGCGCTCGGCAGCGGCGGCGGGATGCGATGCGGTGTTCCTGTCCCAAGGATGTGCCGATGCCTGGTCGCCCAGGGTGTTGCGCGCCGGGATGGGCGGGCACTTTGCCTTGAGCATTCAGGAATCGGCTGACCTGATCAAGGTCGCTGCCGGATTTACCGGCAAGCTGCTGGCAGCCTCACTGCAGACAGACAAATCCCTTTACGACAGCAACCTGCGCGGCAAACTCGCTTTCGCCATCGGCAACGAAGGGGCAGGGCTGTCGCCTGCCTTGCTGGACGCCGCGCAGCAGCATTTCATCATCCCCATGCCTGGCAAGGTCGAATCGCTGAATGCAGCCGCGGCAACGGCGGTATGTTTGTTCGAGGCCGTGCGGCAGCGGCAATAGCTAACTCAGAAAATATTTGTCGCGGATTACTGGTAGGATTCCAGCCATGTGTCTAGGCATACCCATGCAAGTCGTCGAAGTCGAAGGCGCTTTCGCCTGGTGCGAGGGGCGCGGCCGGCGCGAGCGCCTGAATACCCTTTTGCTGGAAGCAGTGTCTCCCGGCGATTGGGTGTATGCCGTGCTGGGGCAGGCACGAGAAACAATGACGGTGCAACGAGCTGCCGAAATCAATCTTGCACTCGATGGTCTTGCAGCAGCCTTGCAGGGTGAGACCGATCTCGATGCTCATTTCCCCGATCTCACGACACCTCAATGATGCAGAACGTTGATTTCCCTATCGTAGGAGCCAGCTTGCTGGCGATTGTTTTGTACATTTCGCCAGCAAGCTGGCTCCTACAGTTCGTGCATAATCCATTGAATTATCTGTGATGAAGATACTCGTACTGGGCATCGGTAACACCTTGCTTGCCGACGAAGGCGTGGGCATCGCCGCCATGCGCGAACTGGAAGCCCGCTTCGGTGCCTGCGAAGACATGGAATTCCTCGATGGCGGCACGCTGTCCTTTACGCTGGCCGTGCCGATCAGCGAATGCGACGCCTTGCTGGTGATCGACGCCGCCGAGCTGGGTGCAACGCCGGGCACGGTGCGAAGCTTCGAAGGCGAAGCGATGGACCGTTTCCTCGGTGAGAACCGGAAAAGCAGTGTGCATGAAGTGGGATTGCTCGATCTGATGTCCATCTCGCTCTTGACCGGACACTGGCCGGGACAACGGGCTTTGATAGGCATCCAGCCGGCGACGGTCGATTGGGGCGAATCGCTGACGGCTTCAGTTACTGCGGCATTGCCGGAAGTCTGTAGCGCCGCTGCGGAGATCATCGGACGTTTTGAGAGTCACATAAATTTAACGGAAGTCTGACAATGTACGATATGAGTTGACCGACTTGGTGCTGTTATGCAGAATGCTTTCGCATTCCGCTCTTGCATTCCATTGTTAATAACAACAAGGAGCCAGCATGAAGCAAGCAGAGCAACCGGAGTCGTTGCCCGGAACCGTGGGCGAAGGCTTGTCTCAGCGCGGCGTCACCCGCCGCGAATTCCTCCAATTCTGTACTTCCCTTGCCGCGATGCTGGCGTTGCCGCCTTCGATGGCAAACGTGATGGCCGAGGCCATCAGCAAGGCACGACGGCAATCGGTGATCTGGCTCTCGTTCCAGGAATGTACCGGCTGCACCGAATCCATCACGCGTTCGCATTCGCCGACACTGGAAAACCTGATCTTCGACCTCATCTCGCTCGATTACCACCATACGCTGCAGGCCGCATCGGGAGAAGCCGCCGAACATGCCCGCGCGCTGGCGATGAAGGACAATGAGGGCAAGTATCTGCTGATCGTCGATGGCTCCATCCCGATGGGCAATCCCGGTTTCTCCACCATCGCCGGCATCAGCAACCACGACATGCTGGTGGAAACAGCCAGAGGCGCGGCCGCCATCGTCGCGGTGGGAACCTGCGCTTCGTTTGGCGGCATTCCCATGGCCGACCCGAATCCGACGGGCGCCGTCCCGGTAAGCGACATCGTCAAGGACAAACCCATCATCAACGTTCCGGGCTGCCCCCCGATCCCGGTGGTGATGACCGGCGTGCTCGCGCACTTCCTGACTTTCGGCGGACTTCCTGAACTGGACGCATTGGGCAGGCCGAAGTCTTTTTACGGCGAGACGATCCACGACCGCTGTTATCGCCGCCCCTTCTATGACCAGGGCAAGTTCGCAGACACCTTCGACGATGAAGCCGCGCGGCAGGGCTGGTGCCTGTTCAAGCTCGGCTGCAAGGGGCCGGTGACCTACAACGCTTGTGCCACGGCCAAGTGGAACGACGGCACCAGTTTTCCCATCCAGTCGGGCCACGGCTGCATCGGCTGTTCCGAACCGAATTTCTGGGATGCCGGGTCGTTCTATAAAGCGCTGTCCATGCCCATATCGGTGACACCAGCCGTGTTGGGAGCTGCTGCAGCGGCTGGCGCGGCGGCAGGTGTCGCAATCACCTGGTACAACCGCTCGACCAAGGCCAAGGCAAAAGCGGCGCACGAAAAAGTGACTGTGCAAGACCTGACGCGGGAGGAAAAATGAGCCATCTTGAACTCCTGACGTTTGCGCGCGGCAGCGCTTTGAACTGGGCACTCGCGATATTCGTGCTGGGCATCGTGCTGCGCCTGTTCGAGATATTCGGCCTCGGCCGCAAAGCCGATCTGGCCAAGCCCCGCACCGGCAGTCCCGGCAGCGGCTGGCGTACCATGCTTACGCGCTCGATACCGGCGGAGGGCATGCTGAAACGCGATCCGGTGACTTACATCGGCGGGTACGTGTTTCATTTCGGGCTTTTCGTTGCGATCTTCTTTTTGGCCCCGCATATCGAATTTTTCCGCAGCGTGACCGGATTAGCCTGGCCGAGTCTGCCTACGGCGCTGATCGATGCCCTGGTAGTCGCCGCGATCGCGGCATTGGGCGTCGTGCTGGCACACCGGCTCAGCAATCCCGTGAAGCGCATGTTGTCCGGCATCGGTGATTATGTCGCCTGGCTGGTGACGTTGCTGCCTCTGCTGACAGGCTATCTGGCCTACCACCACCTGTTTATGGAATACACCCTGATGCTGGCGCTGCACCTGTTCTCAGTCGAGTTGCTGCTGGTGCTGCTGCCGTTCACCAAACTGTTCCACACCTTCTCCCTGTTCATCTCGCGCTGGTACAACGGCGACTTTTTCGGAAGGAAGGGGGTAGCATCATGAGCAGCGGAGAGGGGCCCCGCGAAGCGGGGATCAGAGCGTCCGCGAATGATGCAGGAGGCCGACACCTGAATTCATGGAGTACAGCCGGTCGAAAGGAGGCATCGTCATGAGCGCGTCCCTTGCCAAAGGCATCAACGCATTCAAGGAGGTGATCGATGCGCCGATCGCCAGCTATTTCTCAAGCTGTGTGCATTGCGGTCTCTGTGCCGAGGCATGCTTGTTCCATAACGAGACCGGCGAGGCGAAATACACCCCGATCTACAAACTGGAACCGCTGCGCCGCGTCTGGAAGCAGGAGTACACGCTGCTGGGCAAGCTGGGCAAAATGCTCGGCCTGTCCAAACCGGTGACGGATGCAGAGCTGACCGAGTGGGAGCCGTTGGTCTACGACAGCTGCACACTATGCGGCCGTTGCTCCATGGTCTGCCCGGTGGGCAACGACATCACGTACATGATCCGCAAGATGCGCGAAGGCATGGCAGTGTCCGGTCATGCGCAGGAAGACTTGATTGCCGCGACGACGCGTGCCGTCACCATCGGCAGTCCGATGGGCATCAAGTGGCCTGCGGTACAGGCGCAGATCAAGCATGTTCAGGCCGAGACCGGTATCGATGTTCCGGTGGAACGCGCGGGGGCGGACTATCTCGTGCTGATGTCCTCGATGGAGATCATCAACTTCCCCGAATACCTGTCTGCGCTCAGCCGCATCTTCAAACAGGCCGGAGTGAGCTGGACCTTGGCGCAAGACGCATTCGAAGCGACCAACAGCGGCATCCAGATCGGCGCCTCCGATCTGGCGCGGGAGATTGTCAGCCGCATCGTGGTGGCGGCCGAACGCCTGAAAGTCAAATGCGTGATCAGCCCGGAATGCGGCCATGCCTTTACCGCGCTACGCTGGGAAGGGCCGAACCTGATGGGCAAGCCTTATGGCTTCGACGTGAAGCACATCCTCGAAGTGCTGGACGAACTGCACAAGGCGGGCAAACTCAAGACCAGGGGCAAGGATAAGCGTCCGTTGACCTATCACGATCCCTGCCAGATCACCCGGCGCGGCGGCGTGGTGGAACAGCCGCGCCGCTTGCTGGGCGAGGTCGCGGCAGACTTCCGCGAGATGTCCGATGCCGGCGTGATGAACTGGTGTTGCGGAGGTGGGGGCGGTGTCTCGGCCAACACGCGCGCCGAGCCGTTGCGTCTGCAGGCGTTCAAGATCAAGAAGAGACAGATCGAAGCCACCGGCGTGCAGACGCTGATCACCGCCTGCGCCAACTGCCGCATCGTATTGGAGGAAGGCCTTGAACATAATCACATGAATGTCGAAGTGATCGGCCTGACCGAATTGCTGGCCCAGTACTTAGTAGAGTGAATACCGCAATATCAATCCCCTCTCCCACAGGCGGGAGAGGGTTAGGGTGAGGGGCGTTGAGTAGTAAATAGTTTTGTTGCAGCGCAAAGACCCTCATCCCCAGCCCTTCTCCCGCTTGCGGGAGAAGGGAGTGCCAAACACACCACATGAGGTTATTAGCATGAACCAGCCAACCAGACAACGCGTCATCGTCGACCCCGTCACCCGCATCGAAGGCCACCTGCGCATCGAAGCGGAAACCGATGCCTCGGGCCGCATCACTCGCGCTTCATCGGCGGGGACCATGGTGCGCGGCATCGAGATCGTCCTGCGCGGACGCGATCCGCGCGATGCCTGGGCTTTTGCACAGCGCATCTGCGGCGTCTGTACACTGGTGCACGGCATCGCCTCGGTGCGCGCCGTGGAAAGTGCGCTGCAGATCGAAATACCAAACAACGCGCAATTGATCCGCAACCTGATGATCGGCGCGCAATACATCCACGACCATGTGATGCACTTCTACCATCTGCATGCATTGGACTGGGTGGACGTGGTCTCGGCGCTGAAGGCCGATCCCAAAGCCACGTCCGCGCTGGCGCAGAGCATTTCGGGTTATGCCAAATCGTCGCCGGGCTATTTCAGCGATGTGCAGAAAAAGCTGAAAGGTTTCGTCGAAGCAGGCCAACTCGGCATCTTCGCCAACGGCTACTGGGGACATCCGGCCTACAAGCTGCCGCCCGAGGCCAACCTCATGGCGGTGGCGCATTACCTCGATGCGCTGGCCTGGCAGCGCGACGTGGTCAAGCTGCATGCCGTGTTCGGCGGCAAGAATCCGCATCCGATGTTCCTGGTAGGTGGCGTGCCGTGCGCGATCAGCATCGATCCTGGCCATCCGGGGCAGGGCAACGGGCCGCATTTCCATGGCGGCAATGCCGGCACGGCAGTCAATGTGGTTGGGCTGCAAACGGTGCAGAACGCGATCAACCAGATGCGCGAATTCGTCGATCAGGTCTATGTGCCCGACACCTTGGCCATCGCCGGTTTTTACAAGGATTGGGGCAAGCAGGGCGAAGGCGTGGGCAACTTCCTCACCCTCGGCGACTTTCCGGCCAAGGGGATGTCCGACCCATCTTCATACCTGATTCCCTCCGGCGTGATCCTGGATCGCGACCTGAGCAAAATCCATCCCATCGACCTGAACGCGGAAGGCGAGATACAGGAGTTCGTCAGCCACGCCTGGTATGACTATTCGGTCGGCAAGGAGCAGGGGCTGCATCCTTATAAGGGCGAGACCAAGCTCGACTACACCGGACCGAAGCCGCCGTATGAATATCTGGACATAGAGAAGGATTATTCCTGGCTGAAGTCGCCGCGCTGGAAGGGAAAACCAGTCGAAGTCGGCCCGCTGGCACGTGTGCTGATGTTGTATGCATCGGGGCATGAGCAGACCAGGGAACTGCGTCGGCATGACGCTGAAGAAACTCGATCTGCCGGTGCAAGCGCTGTACTCGACTCTGGGACGCACCGCGGCGCGCACGCTGGAAACCAAGATCGTCGCCGATGCGATGCAGGGCTGGTACGACCAGCTTGATCGCCAACATCAAGGCCGGCGACGTGAAGACCTTCAACGAATCGAAATGGGAGCCATCGACCTGGCCGAGCCCATGCGCAAGGCGTCGGCGTCATGGAAGCGCCGCGCGGCGCACTGTCACACTGGATCGTGATCGAGAACCAGAAGATCGCCAACTATCAGGCCATCGTTCCCAGCACCTGGAATGCCGGACCACGCGATGCACAGGGAAATCAGGGACCATATGAAGCGGCCTTGAAAGGCCATCAGCTGCACGATGTGAAACAGCCTATCGAGATATTGCGCACCATCCACAGCTTCGACCCGTGCATTGCCTGCGCCGTGCATGTGACTGACCCGAACGGCGACGAGTTGGTGCAGGTGAAGGTGGTCTGAGAAGAAAGCTACAAATCTAGGTAGATATTATTTAATAGGCTGTTAAGCTTTAATCACTTGGAATAACTTGACCTGGGAGACCTGTATGTCAACTTTGACAAAGGTAGCAGCAACTAAGGCAACCACAAAAAAACCTACAGCGAAGAAAGTCGCTGCCAAGAAACCTGCAGCAAAGAAAGTCGCTGCCAAGAAACCTGCAGCAAAGAAAGTCGCTGCCAAGAAACCTGCAGCAAAGAAAGTCGCTGCCAAGAAACCTGCAGCGAAGAAAGTCGCTGCCAAGAAACCTGCAGCAAAGAAAGTCGCTGCCAAGAAACCTGCAGCAAAGAAAGTCGCTGCCAAGAAACCTGCAGCAAAGAAAGTCGCTGCCAAGAAACCTGCAGCAAAGAAAGTCGCTGCCAAGAAACCTGCAGCAAAGAAAGCAGTTGCCAAGAAACCCGCAGCGAAGAAAGCCTCCGCAGGAATTATTGGCAAATGGCCTCCAAGATAACCCGCGAAGTAAGCGCTGAAGGGCTGCGTTGTATTATGCTAACGATCATTGGGGATAACTAATGGCACAGGGCGCTTATAAGATATGGCCCGTTGATGAGGCCGGTGACTTCGTCGGGGATCCAACTCCTCCAGAGGGACAGCCCGTAAAGCCTCCCGATCCGGCCGATGAAAAGGCAACAGACATCTATTTTGGTGTTCCTGAAACCGCGCCACAGCCGCTCCCAAGAGACCAGAGCGAGTTACAACAAGATATAGCAGAGGTCTTGCGTACCGTGCAGCAGCTTTACCTTCAGCCAACTGAAGGTTCCAATGTGCGCAGCTCGTCGCAGTTTCGCAAGTACTATGTGCGCTTATTCCGCCTTGCACAGTTGGGCTTAGAAGGAGCCAACGTATCACCAGAGATTTCCCAAAGTGCTTTGGTGGCAATAAGGGGAAATCTGATTGACGACGAAGCGGGCCGAATAAAGAACGACCACTTGAAACAGTTAGGTATGACTGCGTTAAAGATGGCTCTACCGTTCATCCTACTTTACTTGATATTGCGCCTTACACCTTCGGATAGCTTATTGGCAAGGGTCTTTCTCGCAATTGGTATAGAGAGCGTCATGCTCGCGAACTTCATGATGCTATGGGTTGGTTGTTTTCTTGGCGTTTGGCTTTCTTATGGAATCCGTACTTCCGAATTTTCGATTGAGGACTTGACTGTAACAGACGATGATCGACTTCAGCCTGCAATTCGGCTACTGTTTGCTGGAACTCTTACAATGATACTTGGGATTGTGTTCGTACTTGGCCTGATTCAGGTCAGTGTAGGAAACTTCTCTTTGACTGATTTCTCAGCGAACCCCATGCTTGGTTTTCTTGTTGGGACTTTTTGTGGAGTAAGCGAGTTATTGTTGCCTTCCACAGTAGGCAAGCAGGCAACTGAATTCATTGGCAAGATGAATAAGCCCTAATACTTGCTGCGGCCGTGCGTACACTAGTGGTATCGGCATTGATTACGCCGTGCGTGTCCAAATTTACGAAATGCTGCATAACAAAAGGTACCGGAGACGAATTCTTTGCAGGAGGGATGGCAGGTTGAAATTGAAATCGACTCCGGTACCATTCATTTCAATCTTCTATTAGCCGACCGTTCATGGTGCAATTCCTGAGATCAACCACACCTGCACATTATTTTGCATTTTCGATTGCGTCATACAAATTGCTACTGTAATTCGCATACTTCGATTTAGATGCATCATCCTTGACGCGTTTGAAATATCCCGCAGCCTCCTTGAATTCCTTTTTCTTGTAATGAAAATTCCCCAGGAAATAACTTGCTGCACTCTTGCGGTAGAAATCCTTTGAATTGAGCAGCGTCTTCCAGCGCTCGTTGGCGGCCTCGGGCTGGCCTGCGCGGTACAGCGCCCAAGCATGGAGCAAGGTCACCTGCTCGATTTGGTCTTGACCCTTTGCCAGTTTCGCTTTGTCTATGCGGTCGAAGATCACCAGCGCCTTGCGATAGTTCTGGTGGAAGGTCATGGTATCCGCCAGCGGGAACACTCCGTCGAATTGATCGGGGAATTCTTGCGCGGCCCATTCGTCATTGATTACATGAAAATGTGATGGCACCTCTTTCGCTGCGCCCGCCTTGTATTGCGCCAGGCTGGACTTCCCGGCGACCGGCAGCAGCGTGCCCGCGAATTCGACATAGGCCTCGTAGTCCTTCTTACCCTTGTTCTGCTTGATGAAGGCCTGCACGTCATCCTGCCAGCCGGGCTGTTTCTTCAGGCGCTTGTTGAGCGCGTCAAAGAGATGATAGGTTGCATTCTTCTTGAACGCAGACAGCATTTGCTGCGCCTTCGCCGCTTGGCCGTAGTCACCTGACATGGCGGCAACCACGGCCAGATTCGCCAGTGTTGCGTCGTCCCGATTCTTCATGCCGGCCGCCTGCTTGAAATATTTCAGTGCGATGTCGAGGTCCCCCTTCTTTTTCAGGTACATCGCGCCGATATCGTTGATGATGTTGCCATCATCCGGATAGAGCCGGGCGATTTCACGGTAAACCGCAATGCCATCATCAAATGAATAGTTGTCGACAATGACGCGTGCGTAATCTCCCATGTTGTATTGCAGGTCAGGTTTATTGCCGCTGTATTTGCGTAGCGCAGGGAATCGCGCGATCAACTCGTCTTTCATGCCGGCATTCGCATATGTCCAGCATAGCCCTAATTGGATATCCATACGTTGCGGTGCCTTATCCAGGGCACGTTTGAAATATACGGCAACATTTTTTGCGACCTCGGGGGATGTCAGCGACGAGCCCTCGCCAATTTCGCCGATACTGCTGTTATAGATCGACTCGTCCTCGTTCCCGTAGAGTTGGATTTTCCCTGTATTTGATCCCCTGAAAAATAGAATGTTGCCTTTGTACATCAGGGCATTCACGTTGTCCGACTCTTTTTTCAATATGGCATCAACCAGCACCTCGGCCTTGTCGAGTTCACTATCCTTTATTGACGCCTCGACAGCAGAGAAGTCCGTCGTTTCGGCTAATGCACTGTTCCAAACAAGTGACGCCACAACAAGAACACCGGACAAGGTCGTTGCCATAAAAAAGCCTTTATTTGCTTTCATATTTTCCTCATTAGAAATTCGTTAAACGTCAGTTCAATGCAAACCCGTGACCGTCCGATTTTGTCTGCCTAAACCGAACATTTACATCCTCGTTGGATGCTAGCAAATTCAACTAGTTATTGGTATGTGAAAAAAGGTCTATATGAAGGCCTATATCCCAGCCTTCCTACACATGATGTTTCGGTTTGCAGTATGAATTGCAGACCGAATTGACACCAGAACGTTCGTTCTGTATCTTTGGCAGGATATAGCTCATACCTGATTAACGAC
>CAWIYO010000010.1:0-150516 GCA_963840345.1 uncultured beta proteobacterium | reverse complement strand
CTCAACCACCTTCCCAGCCCTTGCCCTCGCCCCAAAGTATCGCCTGCAACTCCTTCCCGCCAATCTGCAACTGCTGCACCTTGCTGCCCGCCGTGCCGCTCAACGTCACCGCCGGTTGATTCACGACCGTGCAAGCCGTCAGCTCGTCGCCTTCTTTCAGGTCGATCAGCATCATGCCTTTGCCGCCGCCTTGCAGCAGTTTCAGTTCGGAGAGCACGAACACCAGCATGCGCGCATGTTTCGAGAGCACGGCGACGAGTGAATTCTGCGTCGGGGCCAGGATGACGGGCGGCAGGATGGTGTCTTCCTTGACGCTGATGAACTGTTTGCCCGCCTTGGTGCGGCCGACCATGTCGCCGATGAAGCAGGGGAAGCCGTAACCGGCGCTGGTGGAGATGCAGCACGGGCGTTTCGGCCTTGCCGCAAAGCGCCTGCACGATCTTCGCGCCGGGCGCGATCTCGATGAACGTGGCCAGCGGTGCGCCGTCGCCGCGGCCGGAGGGCAGCGACGAGACGGGGATGCTGCACACGCGGCCGTTGCTGCAGATGACGATGACGTTGTCGGTGGTGCGGCATCTCGTAGGTGGCGGCGATGCTGTCGCCGTCCTTGAAGGCGATGCTGCTGGCGTCGATGCCGTGGCCCTGGCGCGTGCGCACCCAGAAGCGTTGCGAGATGAACACCGTCACCGGCTCGTCGCTCACCTGCGCGGTCACCTTGGTGATCTGCGCTTCCTCGATCAGTGTGCGGCGCTCGTCGCCGTAGGTCTTGGCATCGGCTTCGATCTCGTTGACCACCAGTTCGCGCAGCGCATCCTCGCTGCCGAGCACGCGCTTCAGTTCCTTGGCTTCGGCCTTCAGTTCCTTGATCTCGCGTTCGATCTTGATGCCTTCGAGGCGTGCCAACTGGCGCAGGCGGATTTCCAGAATGTCTTCGGCCTGGCGTTCGCTCAGGTCGAATTTCTTCATCAGATCTTCTTTGGGAGCGTCCGAATTGCGGATGAGCTTGATGACCTCGTCGATGTTGAGGTACACGATCATGCGGCCATCGAGGATGTGCAGGCGGTCGTTGACTTGCCCGAGGCGGAATTCGCAGCGGCGCGTGACGGTGCGCAAACGGAACTCCACCCATTCGCGCAGCACCTGCGTCAGCGCTTTCTGTTGCGGGCGACCGTCGAGGCCGATCATGGTGAGGTTGACCGACACCGAGTTCTGCAGGCTGGTGTGGGTGAGCAGCACCGCCATCATGTCGTCCGGGCTCTGCTTGGATGACTTGGGCTGCAGCACCAGGCGCACCTTCTGCGACTTGTCCGATTCGTCCGCGATCGAATCCAGCACCGAGAGGATGAGCTGCTTGTTCTGCGTCTGTTCCGGCGTGAGCGATTTCTTGTTGGCCTTGACCTTGGGGTTGGTCAGCTCGTCGATCTCTTCCAGCACCTTCTGCGCCGAGACGCCGTGCGGGAATTCGCTCACCACCACCTGCCACTGGCCGCGCGCCAGTTGCTCGACGGTCCAGCGTGCGCGCATCTTCAGCGAGCCGCGACCCGTGGCATAGGCATCGCGGATGTCGGCTGCGGAGGAGATGATCTGCCCGCCGCCGGGGAAGTCCGGGCCGCTGATGTAGGACAGCAGCTTGTCGTCCTTGAGGTTGGGGTTCTTCGCCAGCGCGACCGCGGCCTTGGCCACTTCCTTCAGATTGTGCGAAGGGATCTCGGTGGCCATGCCCACCGCGATGCCGGATGCGCCGTTGAGCAGCACCATCGGCAGACGCGCGGGCAGCATCGCCGGTTCCTGAAAGGCGCCGTCGTAGTTGGGGACGAAATCCACCGTGCCCATGTCCAGCTCGGACAACAGCAGGTCGGCGATCGGCGTGAGCCGCGCCTCGGTGTAGCGCATCGCCGCCGCGTTGTCGCCGTCGCGCGAACCGAAGTTGCCCTGGCCATCCACCAGCGGATAGCGCATCGCAAAATCCTGCGCCAGCCGCACCATCGCCTCGTACGCGGAAGAGTCGCCGTGCGGGTGGTACTTACCCAGCACATCGCCCACCACGCGCGCCGACTTCACATGCTTGTTGCCGTGCGTGAGGCCCATCTGGCGCATCGCGTAGAGGATGCGGCGCTGCACGGGTTTCTGTCCGTCGCACACTTCGGGCAGTGCGCGGCCCTTGACCACGGAGACGGCGTATTCGAGATAGGCGCGCTCGGCGTAGTCGGCGATGAGGACTTCGTCGCTGTCGGGGAGTTTGGCGAGGGGGGCGAATTCGCGCTTGCCGGATTTGGATTCGGCGGGGGCTTCGAGTTCGGGGGTGTCTTGTGGGTCGTTTTCGTTCATGGTTGTTTTATCGGTGCCGCAATAATTGTTCTGTGACTACAAATCTGTTCCCTCTCCCACTGGGAGAGGGCTAGGGTGAGGGAGCACTCGCTGAATTGAAGCCCTCACCCCAACCCCTCTCCCGCTTGCGGGCGAGGGGCTATTTAATAATCCGTTCGCCCTGAGCTTGTCGAAGGGTGAACACCGCCAAATTGTTGAAGAATTATTCCGCTCACGGTTCGACAAGCTCACCACGAACGAAATAATTCAATTCATCTTAAATATCCGCCTCAACCTCATTTCCGTGATACTCCAGCCATGCCCTGCGGGTCGAGGCCTCCTGCTTGCCCATCAGCATGTTGAATATTCCCATCGTTGCCTTGTACGAAGCGGCATCCGCCTTCACGCACAAGGCGCGTCTTGTATCGGGGTTCAGCGTGGTGTCCCACAACTGTTCGGGACTCATCTCGCCCAGACCTTTGAAGCGCGAGATCGACCAGCTGCCTTCGCGTATCTTTTCCTTGCGCAAGCGGTCGAGGATGCCGGTCATCTCGCCTTCGTTCAGCGCATAGATCTTGCTCGCCTGTTTCTTGCCGTGCGCGGGCACGTCGATGCGGAACAGCGGCGGCTGCGCGATGAAGATCTTGCCCGCTTCCACCACACGGTAGAAGTGGCGATAGAACAAAGTCAGCAGCAGCGTGGAGATGTGCGAACCGTCCACGTCAGCATCGGCCATGATCAGGATGGCGTTGTAGCGCAAGCCGGAGAGGTCGACGTCGTCTCCCGGCGCATGCGGATCGACGCCGATGGCGACAGCGATGTCGTGGATCTCGTTATTCGCAAACAGGCGGTCCTTCTCCACCTCGAAGGTGTTGAGTACCTTGCCGCGCAGCGGCAGCACGGCCTGGAATTCCTTGTCGCGTCCCTGCTTGGCGGAGCCGCCGGCGGAATCGCCCTCGACCAGGAACAGTTCGGTGCGCGATGCATCGCTGGAGCTGCAATCGGTGAGCTTGCCGGGCAGCACGGCGACGCTGGAGCCTTTCTTCTTCTCCACCTTCTGCGCCGAACGCAAACGCGCCTGCGCCTGCTGGATCGCCAGTTCGACGATCTTCTTCGCGGGTTCCAGGTGTTCGTTCAGCCACAGGTCGAGCGGGTCCTTGAGCATGGAGGAGACCAGTTTCAGCGCATCGCGCGACACCAGCTTCTCTTTGGTCTGTCCCTGGAACTGCGGGTCGAGCACCTTGGCCGAGAGCACGAAGCTCGCGCGCGAGAACACGTCTTCCGGCACCAGCTTCACGCCCTTGGGCAACAGGCCGTGCAACTCGGCAAAGGCCTTTACCGAATTGAACACGCCGTCGCGCAGGCCCGCTTCATGCGTGCCGCCGGACGGCGTGGGGATGAGGTTGACGTAGGACTCGCGCACCACGTTGCCTTCGGCGCGCCAGGTCAGCGCCCAGGATGCGCCTTCGCCTTCGGCAAAACCGCTGGCGTCGCCTTTGCGCGTGAACTTCTCCTGCAACAGGATGGGCGTGGCCAGTTCGAATTCGGACAGCGCCTCGGCGAGATAGCCGCGCAAGCCGTCGGGATAGTTCCACGATTTGGTCTCGCCGGATTTTTCGAAATTCAGCGTGATGGTGACGCCGGGCAGCAGCACCGCTTTCGAGCGCAGCGAAAATTCGAGCTGCGCGAGGTTGACGCTGGGGCTGTCGAAATATTTGGAATTGGGCCAGGCGCGCACCATGGTGCCGGTCTGGTTCTTGGGGCAGGTGCCGATCTTTCGCCAGCGGCTTCTCGGCCACGCCGTTCACGAAGGTGATCTGGTGCTCGCCGCCTTCGCGGTACACAGTCACTTCCACTTTCTTCGACAGCGCATTGGTCACCGCCACGCCGACGCCGTGCAGACCGCCGGCGAATTTGTACGCGCCGTCCGATTCCTTGTCGAACTTGCCGCCGGAGTGCAGCACGGTGAACGCGACCTCGACCACCGAGCGGCCTTCTTCCTTGTGGATGCCGACCGGGATGCCGCGTCCGTCGTCCAGCACCGAGATGGAACCGTCGCTGTGCGCCGTCACAAAAATGTTTTTGGCAAAGCCCGCCAATGCTTCATCGCAGGCGTTATCCACGACTTCGGCGATGATGTGGTTGGGCGATTCGAGATTGGTGTACATGCCGGGGCGCTGGCGCACCGGATCAAGACCGCGAAGGACTTTGAAACTTGCTTCGTTATATGTAGCCATTGTTCGATCGGTTGGTTGTTGTTCTTGCTGCTGCTCGAGCTATTTTACCGGACGAAACCGCGGAGAGACGAATCTCGTCAACAATCGCTGCTATCTTGTTGATAACAAGTCACTAAACCGACTTATTGCAAGTGTTGCCGAGGCACTCGCGCACGATTCCGGTGCATTTCCGGTACACATTACAGCGTATTGAGTTCGTAAAACGGGATACCTATCATGCATTCGACGTCTGCAAAAAGTATTTGGGAGGTGTATGAAATACTTTGCATTTCGTTGCCCGCAATGGTTTGCCCTGCTGCTTGCGTTGACGCTGCTATCTTCGTGCGGCGGTGGTGGTCGGTGGCAGTAGCCAGACCGGAGTTTCCTACGTCGGCAGTCAGCAGGGCGTCACCCCCTTCACCTAAAGTGTCCACTTGTGATCTATGATCGTGCACAAGGTGAGGCTTCCCGCACTCGGTTGAGGCGAAAATGGGAGAACACAGAACCGTGGAAAATGGACGCTTGCTGAAGCTTGGCCTGGCCGCGGCATGTGTTGCCGGCATTGCCCTGTCTGCCTGCGGTGGTGGGGGCGACGGAACGCCGGTTTCCGCCAGGCCGGTGCTCGCTGCGACTTACCGCGCCAGCGGTCATGCCGTGGCCGGCGATGTTTTTGTCCATCTCTTCGAGTGGCCATGGACCGCCGTGGCCAGCGAATGTGAAACCCGCCTGGGCCCAAAGGGCTACAAAGCCGTACAAGTCTCGCCGCCGCAAGAAGACATCGCGGGGGCCCAATGGTGGACGCGCTACCAGCCTGTCAGTTACAGCATCGCACTGAGCCGCTCGGGTACCAGCGCCCAATTCGTCGATATGGTGAATCGTTGCAGGGTAGCCGGTGTGGACATCTACGTCGATGCCGTCATCAATCATATGACCGCGGGTTCCGGGATCGGCCGTAATGGCACGGTTTATAGCAAATACGATTACCCCGGCCTGTATACCCCAGGAGATTTTCACAGTTCCTGCACGGTCAACAATTACCAGTCCGCCGCCAATGTGCAGGATTGCGAACTGCTCGGGCTGGCAGACCTCAATACCGGCTTGCCTTTGGTACAACAGAAGATCGCCGATTATCTGCTCAGTCTGGCACGGCTTGGCGTGGCGGGCTTCCGTATCGATGCGGCGAAGCATATCCAGCCGGTGGAGCTGAATGACATCATAGCCCGGGTCAACCAGACCCTGATTACGGAAGGCAGGGCATTGCCGTATTACTTTGCCGAGGTGATCGATTATGGCGGCGAGGCGGTCAAGGCGAGCGATTACTTCGGGCTTGGTTATAGCTCGGGCGGTGCGGCGGACATCACCGAATTCAAGTTTCGCGGCGTGGGCGACAAGTTCCTCGGCAGCGGCGGACAGTATCTGGCGCAGCTCAATCCGAACGGTTCAGCGGGCAACCAGTTCTCCGAATCCGCGTGGGGCATCATGCCCTCGAACAAGGCCGTGGCTTTCCTGGAGAACCATGATACCCAGCGCTCCGGCGGCATCTCTTACCGCGATGGAGCGATCTACCGTCTGGCGAACGTCTGGATGCTGGCGCAGCCCTACGGCTATCCGTCCGTCATGTCGAGTTACGTTTTTGACAGAGCGACACAGGCCGGCCGCGATGCCGGTCCGCCCGCAGTTGCACCGGGCTGTGCAACCAGCCTGGAATCGGCCGCCATGGGGCAGTGGGTGTGCGAACACCGCGACCCGGCCATCGCCAACATGATCGCCTTCCGCCGCGCCGTCGCGGGAACCTCGCAACTGAACTGGTGGGATGACGGTGCCAATGCCGTCGCCTTTTCGCGCGGCGACAAAGGCTTCGTAGCGATCAACCATGAGTTCTTTGCGGTATCGCGCATCTTTGCAACCGGGCTTGCAGCAGGAACTTACTGCGATGTGCTGACTGGCGGAGCCGGTACCGGGGTGTGCGTCGGTCAGTCAGTGACGGTCGACTTGAATGGCAACGCGAACATTACGCTCGCGGCCGATACGGCGTTGGTCTTGCAGAAAGGCATCAGCATCCCCTGACTTCCAGCCGCGTCGAATGCGGCTGGCTGTACCAAGACTCATGCACGAGATCCGGGTGGCTCAGCGCAATGCGTTATGCAATCCGCGGATAACGTGACTTGCCTCACTTCTTCTCTTCGCTTTCGCAGCTATTGATTCCCAGCATCGCATTTATCGGGCAAAACCGGACGATTGCGGTTACCAGCGCAATGGCCGCGACGGCCACTGCGACGATGCGCCAGGTCATTTCGACAGGCGCAACCAGTCCGACAAGCAGCAATACGATACCCACCACGATGCGAGCGTTGCGATCGATGCCGCCGACGTTGTTTTTCATAATGGCCTCCTGTTGTCTAGCGTTAAGTAAATTGAACTGCAGGCAACAACCCCATCTTCATTTGTTCAGCTTTTCCAGGAACGGCCTCACCAGATCCATGGGCAATGGAAATACGATGGTCGTATTCTTGTCCGCGCCGATGACCGTCAACGTTTCCAGATACCGCAACTGGATCGCCTGCGGTTCCTGCGCCAGTATCCTGGCTGCCTGGAACAGTTTTTCCGAGGCCTGCAACTCGCCCTCTGCGTGTATGACCTTTGCCCGCCGCTCGCGTTCCGCTTCGGCTTGCCGTGCGATCGCACGTATCATGGATTCGGTCAGGTCGACTTGCTTGATCTCGACGTTGGCGACCTTGATTCCCCATGAATCGGTCTGCGCATCCAGCGCTTCCTGAATGTCGCGGTTCAGTTTTTCCCGCTCCGCCAGCATGTCGTCCAGCTGATGCTTGCCCAGCACCGAGCGCAACATGGTTTGTGCCAGCTGGCTGGTGGCATTCAGGTAGTTCTGCACCTGGATGATGGCCTTCTGCGGATCGATGACGCGCAGGTACACCACGGCGCTGACCTTCACGGACACGTTGTCGCGCGAGATCACATCCTGCGTCGGCACCTCGAGCACCACGGTGCGCAGGTCCACCCGCACCACCTGCTGGATGCCGGGGACGATGATGACCAGGCCCGGCCCTTTGACCTTCCAGAAACGCCCCAGCGTGAAGACGACGCCGCGCTCGTATTCGCGGAAGATCCGCAAGCTCGAGATCACCAGCACGATCAGCAGCAGGACGAGTATCAACGGTGAAAGCACACTGAAACTCATATTCCAGTCCATGTCATTCTCCTTGTCAAAGTTTCAATCCAAATCGTGCATAAAGTCCAAGTGCCAAAGGCCGTTCCTGATGAGCTCGTCGAACCATGTACGGCACCTTGGGTGTTTCATTCCGGCTCCACGACCAGCATCAAACCGTCCATGCGAGTCACTCTGATCCGTTGCCCTTGCTTCAATGGCCGCACGCTGCTGATGCGCCAGGTCTCGCCATGCACCCGTGCCCAACCTTCCTTGCCGTCGAAGTCTTCCAGCACTTCGCCGGTGTCCCCGATCAATTCCTCCTGTCCGCTTACCACCGGGCGGCTCCGCGCTTTCAGCGCCATGCCCGCCACCAGTGAAATGAACAGTGCGCTGGCGATGGCAACCGGCAAGATGATCGTCCACGGGACGCCGTACCCGGGAATGTCGGTATGGACCAGCATGACGGAACCCATCACGAAAGCGAGAATGCCGCCGATGCCCAGCACGCCGAAGCTGGGTATGAACGCCTCGGCAGTCATGAAGGCCAGACCAAGAATGATGAGCAGCAGCCCGACGTAATCGATGGGCAATACCTGAAATGCGAAAAGCGCGAGCAGAAGTGAAATGGCCCCTGCGACTCCCGGCAACACGAATCCGGGATTGGAGAATTCGAAAAAGATGCCGAAGACGCCTGCGAGCATCAGCAGGTACGCGATGCTCGGGTCTGCAATGGCAGACAGCACGCGGCTGCGCCAATCCGGTTCCAGCGTCACGATACTGGAGCCGGTAAGGTTCAGTGTGCGTTGCACGCCCAGCACGTTCACCTTGCGCCCATCCAGTTTGTGCAGCAGGTCGGGCACATCGGCGGCAACCACGTCGATCACTTTGATCTTCAGTGCTTCGGAAGCCGTCAGGCTCACTGCCTGCCGCACCGCCTGTTCACCCCATTCGATATTGCGGCCGCGCAATTGCGCCAGGCTGCGAATGTATGCGGCGGAGTCGTTGACTTGTTTGTGTTCCAGCGCGGTGAGCGGTGCTCCCGTTTCGCCGCTCTTGTTCTTTTCGTTGTCCTTGCCGGGCGGCTGCTCTCCCGGCCCCGGCAAGCCGCCGATGCCGATCATGACGGGCGTGGCTGCGCCCAGATTGGTGGCCGGTGCCATGGCGGCGATGTGGCTGGCATAGAGGATATAGGTTCCTGCGCTCGCGGCCCGTGCGCCATTGGGTGCGACGAAAGCGGCGACTGGAACCGGCGAAGCGATGATGTGCTTGATGATCTGGCGCATGGCCGTGTCCAGTCCGCCCGGCGTGTCCATCTTCAGCACGACCAATAGCGCCCGATCATCCGCGGCTGAATTCAAGCCGCGCACGACATAATCCGCAGTTCCCGGACTGATCGCCCCATCGACATTGAGCACGAACACCTCGGGCGCAGCCGCGCGGCAGATCCCGGCAGTCAGGAGCAGGCAGAACAGGAGAGCACGTATGAAGGTGGGGCGAACCATGGACATACTTGCCTTTCTTCTGTGAAGGGCGAATCACATCGGCGGTTTCTTCCTTGCGTATTGCTGAGAGTCAGTACAGCTGATTAAGTTCTTCCCTGTGTTGTGCGAGGGAAGACATGAACCGGCGATATAACCATGTCATTGAGGAGGCCAAAGTTGTCGAATCGACGTTGCTCGTGCCGCTCCGTTCATCATTTGCATTGACCGCTTGTCTGCCTGCCACCGCTGCGTTTTCTCGAAGGGCTAATGAATCATCGGGTTATGGCAGTCATGGTGTGATTCTGCTTGTGGCTGAAAGTGGGTATTACGTCAACAGTAGTAGAACTGAGCCGTTAGATGGAATTGCGGCGATACAACAGACCCGCCGTGTTATTCCCCATAACCACCAAGGAGATTTTCATGATCAAGCCTGGACTCGTTATATCCGCTCTGCTGTTCTTTACCGCTTCAATCGCCAACGCCGCAACCACCGAGACAACCCCTGTCTCCCAGGGTGCTACCAGCGTTCAGAAGAACCTGGATGCCAACAAATCCAAGGGAAAAGCGGACAAGGGGCTGACCAACGCAGAAGCACATATCACTGCAACACATGGAAGTGAAAATGGCACGGAAGAAAGGAACGAAAGCGCGACAGCGCATGTGGAAAAGCCTGAACATTTGGCTCGCCACGAGCGTGTAGAGCGTCCTGCCAAGCCTGAGCATCCTGGCCGCTAATCACAGCCTCATTTTTCAGCTCATCGATCCGGCGGCTTTGCCGCCGGATTTTTATTGTGAAAATCGTTGAGGATATAAATGAAAAGATCACTTCCCTTGCTGGTCATGCTGGCTGTCCCGGCATTGGCGATTGCCGAAGATCAGTTCAGCCTGGGTGCCGGTTTTGACTACAGCACCGGTAAATATGGCGGTGCCACATCGACCGATATCCTTTACATCCCCGTCATCGCCAAATATGAAACAGGCGATCTGACGCTCAAGCTCACTGTGCCTTATATCAGCGTAACCGGGACAACCGGAGTGGTGATACGCGGTGTAGGCCGCGTCAGGCCCGCGGCAAGGGGCGGAACGACCACAATGATGACGACTACTACTGCAACCACCACGACCACGGCCTCTGGCTTGGGAGATGTCATCGCTGCAGCGGGCTACAACATCTACGAACAGGATGCGCTGGCGGTAGATATCGTCGGTAAAGTCAAGTTCGGTACCGCCGATGCAAGTCAGGGACTGGGAACCGGCAAGAACGATTATTCAGCCCAGCTTGATGGCTATTACACCGCCGGCAATACTTCGTATTTCGCAACTGCAGGTTACAGGGCCATAGGCAAACCCGCTGGCCTGACGCTGAACAATGTAGCCTTTGGCACGCTGGGCGCAAGCCGGAAACTGAACGATAGAACCAGCGCGGGGATCATGCTGGACGCCGTACAGAGTGCGAGCCCGGCCGGCGCCGGACCACGCGAACTGACGGTCTACGTCGCGAAAAAATTGAGCAAGACTCTGAAAGTCCAGGCCAATGCGCTGAAGGGGTTCTCCGACGGAAGCCCAGACTGGGGCATTGGCGCGATGCTCACCCGTATCTTCTAGCTTCTTGATATATTCGACTACCGGCACTCATAAAATACGGAAGCTCCAAAGACAATTCATGACCATGCCTTCCTCTCCTGTACGGAAAACTCTGCACCTTGTGATTTACGGCCGCGTGCAAGGTGTGTTCTTCCGCAACTCGATGCAACGCGAGGCGCAATATCTGGCGGTCTCGGGCTGGGTGCGCAACCGCAGCGATGGCGCGGTTGAAGCGATGGTGCAGGGCGAACCTCATGCGGTGGAGGCTATCGTGGGCTGGGCAAAGCGCGGGCCGGAAAGGGCGCATGTGGAGCGAGTCGAGATGTGGGAGGCCGAGGGCGATTTCTCCAGCTTCGAGATCACCGGGTGACCATGAAGACGATACTCATCACCGGAGCGACCGACGGCATCGGCCTGGCGACCGCAAAGGAATTGGCCGGGCAGGGACACGAGCTGGTGCTGCACGGGCGCAGTGAAGAAAAACTGGAGAGGGCCTGTAATGCGGTGCGGGCAGTTGTGCCCAACGCCGCTTTGCAGACCGTTTGTGCCGATCTGGGCGACCTTGCCGCGGTGGCGCGCATGGCGCAGGAGCTATCGGCGTGCTTGCTGCGACTGGATGTATTGATCAACAACGCAGGTGTTTACATGACCGAGCGCAAGATCTCTCGCGATGGTTTCGAAATGACGCTGGCAGTGAATCACCTTGCACATTTCCTGCTCACCAACTTGCTGCTGCCGCTGCTGAAAAGATCCGAATCGCCGCGCGTAGTCACCGTCAGCTCGATGGTGCATTCGGGCGGGCGCATCTCATTCGACGACATGAACTGCGAACGGAACTTCAACGGCTATCACGCCTATTCCAATTCCAAGCTGGCCAATGCCTTGTTCGCGAACGAGCTGGCGCGGCGCGAATCCTGGCTGACTTCGAACAGCCTGCATCCGGGGGTGATCGGCACCAAGCTGCTGCACGCGGCGTTCAGCATGCCGGGCGCCCCGGTTGTATCCGGCGCACGCACCTCGGTGTATCTCGCCACCTCGCCTGAAGTGGCGAGCGTGACCGGAAAATATTTCGACGATTGCACTGAGGTTGCTGCGGCAGCACAGGCGCTGGATCGGCAACTGGCGCAGCAATTGTGGGCATGGTCGGAAAATGCGGTAGCGGGATTCATTTAATGTAGGAGCACGCCATGCGTGCGATTCGCGTGCAGGGCACGCTCCTACAAAAGGCGAATGTCCTGCGCATATCGCCAGCAAGCTGGTTCTTACATGACCGCCACGCATAACCCTTTCTTTCCCCATTCGTTACCCGGTCACCGGAAGTACCTGTAACTATTTTTCAGGAAAGCCTGAACTTAGGTGCAAGAGGACGAACCTAAAGTAATGGGTTCAACCCCATTTTCAGGAGGCCGACATCATGCGACGCAGAGATTTCCTATTCGCTTTATCCGGGATCGCACTGGCGTACACGGCACGCTCCTTTGCCGGGGCTGCGGTTGCCGGCGATCAAGTGACCGTCATGCGATTCTCCGATGACGGCAAGCCGCTGGGGCTCGCTACCCTGGCCAGGGTGAACAAGGACGCAGAATGGAGAAAGCGCCTGTCGCCGCTGGCTTACGAGGTGACGCGCCTGCAGGGCACCGAGCGTGCATTCTCGCAACCCGGGTACGACAGGCATGATCCGGGACTGTATCGCTGCATCTGCTGCGATAACGCATTGTTCGACTCCAGCACCAAATACGAATCCGGCACGGGATGGCCGAGCTTCTGGCAGCCCATCGCGCCGGAGAATGTGCGCAACATCACGGACCGCATGTTCGGCATGATGCGCACCGAAGTGCGTTGCACTTTGTGCGATGCGCACTTGGGTCATGTGTTTGACGATGGGCCGAGGCCGACGGGCTTGCGCTACTGCATGAACACGGTGGCGCTGCGCTTCGTGCCCAGGCCCAATAAACCCGTGTAAATGACATGCTGATCTATTTGCTGGCCTATCTCGGCGGTGTCCTCACCATCTTCAGTCCGTGCGTGTTGCCGGTGCTGCCGTTCGTCTTCGCGCGTTCGGAGCGCTCGTTCCGGCATTCGGGCTTGCCGATCCTGTTCGGCATGGCCGCGACCTTCACGCTGCTCGCCAGTCTCGCTGCTGCAGGCGGCGCGTGGCTGGTCGAGGTGAATCAATACGGGCGCTACGCAGCAATGCTGGTGCTGTTGGTGTTGGGGTTGGCACTGGTCTTCCCGTCATGGTCGGAACGCATGATGCGCCCGTTCGTCGCGCTGGGAGAGCGGTTGCAACAGCGTGCCGATCGGCAGGGCAGCGACAAAGGTTCATTGCTGCTGGGCGTCGCGGTCGGCTTTCTGTGGGCACCCTGCGCCGGGCCGATCCTGGGGCTGGTGCTGGCGGGGGCCGCGCTGAATGGCGCGAATTTCAGGAGCGTGATGCTGCTGTTGACGTTCGCCGCCGGCGCGGCATCGTCGCTGGCCGTGGCGTTGCTGGCCAGCGGCCGGGTGATTGCCTGGATGAAGCGCAGCTTCGGTGTCGAGGAGTGGGTGCGGCGCATTCTGGGTGTCGCGGTGGTGGCGGGTGTCACAGTCATCGCGTTGGGCTGGGATACACGCTTTCTTGCACAGTTCACCACATCCAGCACTGCCGCTACCGAGCAAAAATTGATCCAGAGCCTGGGGCAACAATCCGGCACGGCAAAATTTGCGGATAACCCCATGGCTCCTCCACTGGCAGGCGCAACGCATTGGCTCAATTCACCGCCGCTGACCAACGAGATGTTGCGCGGCAAAGTGGTGCTGGTGGATTTCTGGACCTACTCCTGCATCAACTGTTTGCGCACCTTGCCGTACCTGAAGGCATGGGACGAGAAATATCGCAGCCAGGGCCTGGTCATCATCGGCGTGCATGCGCCGGAATTCGTCTTTGAGAAAGACCTGCGCAATGTCGAACGCGCCGTGCGCGAGCTGGGCGTCAAATATCCCGTGGCGCTGGATAACCAATACGATATCTGGAATGCCTTCCAGAACGAATACTGGCCCGCGCATTATTTGATCGATGCCCAAGGACGCATCCGCCACGAGCACTTCGGTGAAGGCGCGTACCGGGAAACCGAGCAGATGATCCAGACCCTGCTCAAGGAGGCGCATCGGGGGCTGGTCCTGAACCAGGACTTCGTGCAGGTGCAGGGCACGGGAGCAACTGCGGCCGCGGCGGATACGGAGCGATCCCCGGAAACCTACCTGGGTTATGCACGCCAGCAGAATTTTGCTTCCCGGGAAGCTGTTCAATTCGATACGGCCGCCAGATACAGCGCACCGCGCGCGCTCAAGTTGAACCAGTGGGCATTGAGCGGAACATGGCAAGTGACCGGGGAATCGGCAGTCCTGAAGGAGCGCGGCGGCGCAATCAGTTTCCGCTTTCAGGGGCGCGACCTGCATCTGGTGCTGGGCCCGCGTGGTGGCAAGACGGTGCGCTTCAAAGTCACGCTGGACGGAGTCCCCCCCGGCAAGGACCACGGAGTGGATACCGATGAGGCAGGCTACGGCGAGATCCGCGAACAGCGGCTGTATCAACTCGTCCGGCAAGGCGGGGAGATCAAGGAGCGGGTTTTCCGCATCGAATTCCTGGACAATGATGCGGAGGTGTTTGCCTTCACCTTCGGCTAATCATGAGGAGAGCCATCATGCTTACCATCAAACAATTATCGAGTAGCGCATTCCTGATTTTCGGCATGGCAGTGCTGGGCAATGCGATGGCTGCGCCGCCTGCCGCAGAGCAGACAGCCGTGTTTGCAGGCGGATGTTTCTGGGGAGTGGACGCGGTGTTCAAGCACGTCAAAGGCGTGTCGAACGTGGTGTCCGGTTATGCGGGCGGCAGCGAGTCTACCGCGCATTACGAGATGGTGAGCGAGGGCAATACCGGACATGCCGAGTCGGTGCGCGTCCGCTTCGATCCGTCACAGGTGTCCTATCAACAATTGCTGCGGGTCTTTTTCAGCGTGGCTCACGACCCTACCCAGCTCGACCGGCAGGGGCCGGATATCGGCAGCCAGTATCGTTCGGTGATCTTTTATGCTAACGCCGAGCAACAGCAGATCGCGCAAAACTACATCCGGCAGCTCACTGCGGCACACGCATATCCTGCACCCATCGTCACGCAGCTCGTGCCGCTGCAACAGTTCTATCCCGCAGAGGAGTATCACCAGAACTATCTGGCATTGCATCCTTACCAGCCCTACATCGTTTTCAACGACATGCCGAAATTGAGGCAATTGCGGGAACAATTCCCGGCGCTGTACCGGTAAGGCGGGGGAGTCAGGAATGGGGCGCGACGGGGCCGGGAACGCGGCCCGGTGGCATTGCTTGCAGCCTGAAGATACGGAAGGCGGGATCGAATTTCACATGACCTCTCAGGTCATTTTCAGGTTGCCCAGCCCGCTCATCATGTCCCGGTCTTTGGAGGCCTGGCCTTCCAGTTTGATCTTCAGGCGCAGGTCGTTGACCGAGTCGGCATTCTTGAGCGCCTCTTCGTAGCTGATGAGGCCGGCCTCTTGCAGATCGAATAGTGCCTGGTCGAAGGTTTGCATGCCGAGCTCGCGCGATTTGGACATGACTTCCTTGATCTCATGCACGTGGCCTTTGAAGATGAGGTCGGCGATCAGCGGCGAGTTGAGCAGGATCTCGAAAGCTGCCGCGCGGCCCTTGCCGTCGCGCTTGGGAATCAGGCGTTGCGAGATGAGCGCCTTGATGTTGAGCGACAGGTCCATCAGCAGCTGTTCGCGGCGTTCTTCCGGGAAGAAGTTGATGATGCGGTCCAGCGCCTGGTTGGCGCTGTTGGCGTGCAGGGTCGCCATGCACAGGTGGCCGGTCTCGGCAAAGGCCACGGCATATTCCATCGTCTCGCGGTCGCGGATCTCGCCGATCAGGATCACGTCCGGCGCCTGGCGCAGGGTGTTCTTAAGCGCGGCGTGCCAGTTGTCGGTATCCACGCCGACCTCGCGGTGGGTGACGATGCACTTGTCGTGATCGTGCACATATTCGACCGGGTCCTCGATGGTGATGATGTGGCCGAAGCTGTTGCGGTTGCGATGGCCGAGCATTGCGGCCAGCGTGGTGGACTTGCCGGAACCGGTGCCGCCGACGATGATCACTAGGCCGCGCTTGGTCATCACGATGTCCTTCAGGATGGGCGGCAGGTTCAATTCCTCGAAAGTGGGGATCTTGGTGGTGATGGTACGCAGCACCATGCCGACGCGCTGCTGCTGCATGAACACGTTGACGCGGAAGCGCCCGATGCCGGGCGGGCTGATCGCGAAATTACACTCGTGGGTCGATTCGAACTCGGCCGCCTGGCGGTCGTTCATGATGCTGCGCGCCAGTTCCTGCGTGTGCTGCGAAGTCAGCACTTGGCTGGAAACGGGCGTCATCTTGCCATCGATCTTGAATGCGGGCGGGAATCCGGCGGTGATGAACAGGTCGGATGCGTTCTTCGAGATCATTCCTCGCAGCAGGTTGTGGACTAGCTCGGTGGCCTGGTCTCTTTCCATGAGATACCTCTTAAATTCGTTTGGCGGGCGAATCGCTGCGTCGCGTGCTCGCTCAATCCTCGTCTATCAACTCGATATGCCTCGTCTTTCGCTGCGCGGCTCCTTGCGCTTCATCCCGCCAAACGAATTTCCAGAGGCATCTCAACCTTTGCATCGTTCTCCGACTAACCCGGGAAGAGATCCTTGTTCACCGCTTTGCCGCGCGCTTCGGCGGAAGCAACCATATTGCGCTTCACCAGTTCGGTCAGGTTCTGGTCCAGCGTCTGCATGCCGATGTTGCCGCCGGTCTGGATGGCGGAGTACATCTGCGGCACCTTGGCTTCGCGGATCAGGTTACGGATCGCCGGGGTACAGATCATGATCTCGTGCGCGGCAACGCGGCCCGCGCCGTCTTTGGTCTTGAGCAGGGTCTGCGAGATCACGGCACGCAGCGACTCGGACAACATCGCGCGCACCATTTCCTTTTCGTCGGCGGGGAACACGTCGATGATACGGTCGATGGTCTTGGCTGCCGAACTGGTGTGCAGCGTGCCGAATACCAGGTGGCCGGTTTCGGCCGCGGTCATCGCCAGGCGGATGGTTTCCAGGTCGCGCATTTCGCCGACCAGGATCACGTCCGGGTCTTCGCGCAACGCGGAGCGCAACGCATTGTTGAACGACAGCGTATGCGGGCCGACTTCGCGCTGGTTGATCAGGCACTTCTTCGATTCATGCACGAATTCGATCGGATCTTCCACGGTCAGGATGTGGCCCATCTCGTTCTCGTTGATGTGGTTCACCATGGCCGCCAGCGTGGTCGACTTACCGGAGCCGGTCGGGCCGGTCACCAGCACCATGCCGCGCGGGAATTCGGAGATGTCCTTGAAGATCGGCGGGCATTTGAGGTCTTCCAGCGTCAGGATCTTGGAAGGAATGGTACGCATGACCGCACCGGCGCCGCGCTGCTGGATGAAGGCGTTGACGCGGAAACGCGCCAGGTTCGGCACCTCGAACGAGAAGTCGACTTCCTTGTTCTCTTCGTAATGCTTGCGCTGCCCGTCGTTCATGATGTCGTACACCATGGCGTGGACTTCCTTGTGCTCCATCGCGGGCAGATTGATGCGGCGCATGTCGCCGTGCACGCGGATCATCGGTGGCAAACCGGCCGAGAGGTGCAAGTCGGAGGCTTTGTTCTTCACGCCGAAGGCGAGCAATTCGGTGATATCCATATATAATCCTGAGCGTTGAAAACAGAGTCGGCAAGTGACTGTCCGGGCGATTATGACTGCAATCCTCTCCAACTTGCAAGCGACCCGCCAAGCCATTGCCCATGCGGCGAACGCGGCACACCGGAATGCGGCAGAAGTCCGTCTGCTGGCCGTAAGCAAGACATTTCCGGCAGCGTCTGTGCGCGAGGCATATCTGGCAGGACAGACCGCTTTCGGCGAGAATTATCTGCAGGAAGCACTGGATAAGATCCATGCATTGAGCGATTTGCCGCTGGAATGGCACTTCATCGGTCCCATCCAGAGCAACAAGACGCGCGCGATCGCCGAGAATTTCGCCTGGGTGCACAGTGTCGATCGTTTGAAGATCGCCGAGCGCCTGTCGACACAACGGCCCCCGCAGTTGCCGCCGCTGAACGTGTGCCTGCAAGTGAACGTGAGCGGCGAGGAGAGCAAGAGTGGCATCGCACCGGAAGAGGCTGGGCAATTGGCGCGGGAGGTCGCGCGCCTGCCGCACCTCAGGTTGCGCGGATTGATGTCGATACCGGCCCCTGCGACCGGCGAAACGGCGCAGCGTGCGCCATTTGCACGGATGCGGGAATTGTTGGGGCAATTGAACTCGCAGGGAATGGCACTGGATACCCTGTCGATGGGCATGTCATACGACTATCCGGCAGCGATATTGGAAGGCGCAACCATCGTGCGCATCGGCACGGCGATATTCGGCAACAGAGATTACGGAGAGCATTCATGAAGATAACGTTCATTGGCGGTGGCAATATGGCGAAGGCGCTGATCGGGGGATTGATCAAGCGCGGCTATTCGTCCTCCAAGATGACTGTCGTGGAAGTGGACAAAGTCCGCTGTGCGGACTTGCATAACGAGTTCGGGGTCAGGGCGACCACCGAACTGGAGCAGGCGGTCATGCACGGCGAAGCCGTGATACTTGCGGTCAAGCCGCAGAATCTGCGGACAGTCGCACTGCAGATCGCCCCTATCCTGGAAGAGCAACTCGTCATTTCCATCGCTGCGGGCATCCGTACGCAGGACATGTCGCGCTGGCTGGGCACAAACAATATCGTGCGTTGCATGCCCAACACACCGGCACTCATACGCTGCGGCGTCACCGCCCTGTATGCGATGCCTGCGGTCAAGCCGGAACTATGCCATCGCGCCGAATCGATACTTGGAGCTGTCGGCAGTACCTTGTGGATTGAAGAAGAAGAGATGCTGGATGCGGTGACGGCGATCTCCGGCAGTGGTCCGGCCTATGTTTTCTATTTCATCGAGGCGATGCAGCAGGGGGCGTACGAACTGGGGCTGGACGATGCTCAGGCGCGGCAACTGGTATTGGATACTTTCCTGGGGGCCAGCAAGCTCGCCGAGAGTAGCCAGGAAGAGGTCTCGACCTTGCGCGAGCGCGTGACCTCAAAGAACGGCACTACCGAGCGCGCATTGCTTACGATGGACGCGAACCAGGTGAAGATGGATATCGTTGCGGCCATTCATGCCGCCGCAGCGCGCTCCAAGGAAATGGGCGATGACCTTGGAAAGGATGCGTGATGCTGGCTGAGCTGCTCTCGTTCCTGATCGACGCCCTGGTGCAACCCTTTGCCGGCGTGTTGCTGTTTCGCTTCCATGCCGTCTGGCTGCGGGCGCCGATGCGTAATCCCATCGGCGAATTCCTCATGGCGATCACCGACTTTGTCGTGTTGCGCACGCGACGCCTGATCCCGCCGGTATGGGGTCTGGATAGCGCTTCGCTGCTGCTGGCGTTTGTGGTCGAGTTCATTTATCTCGGCGCTTTTCTGTGGGTGAACGGCTATGCGTTCGATACGTTCCCGTTGCCGGCCTTGCTGGCATGGACAGCGGTCAGGCTGCTGAAGATCAGCATCTACCTGCTCGTTGCCACGCTGATTGCCGAAGCCGTGTTGTCCTGGGTCAATCCCCGCACGCCGCTTGCTCCCATGCTGATCGCGGTCAACCGTCCCTTCCTGCAACCCTTGCGCCGACGCATTCCGCCGATAGGCAATGTCGATCTTTCCGTGCTGGTGCTGCTCATCATCTGCCAAATCATACTCATCGTTCCGATAGGCGGACTGGAAACGGCCGCACAGAGATTGCTGTGAGCAACTGGTACCGCCGCAACGGCGATGTGCTCACGCTGACCTTGCACATCCAGCCCGGGGCGAAACGCACCGATGTGGCGGGGTTGCATGGCGAAGCTCTGAAGATACGCCTCGCCGCCCCGCCTATCGAAGGCCGCGCCAACGAGGCCCTGCTGAAATTCATCGCCGAGGCCTTTGGCGTTCCCCTGCGTCAGGTCGAGTTAAAGCAAGGCGGTCAATCGCGCCACAAGGTGGTGGCGATCACGGGGAGCAAGGTGGAGCCGGAGCATTTGCTGGCTTGAGGAGTGGACAAGGCTATTTTTTCGTTTTGTGGGCTTTCTCGGTACATTCAATGATTTTTGCTGAATCCTCCAATTTGAGGCAGTCTCTCAAATCCTGGCCACCATCTCGATGGGGTGCACTTGATACAAGGTGATTGTCGGGCGCTTCATCCCCTTCATTATTGCATTTGGGCGCAAACATGGTTTTCTTCGGCTTGCGGGATTCGATTAACTGTTTCATCCCAAATCCCACCTTCCTGGTCCCCGCCCTGAACTGTTCCTCAATTGCCTGTTGAATGTATTTCTGAAGCCATTTGCTGTCTTTGTCCTCATAGGTATTGACGTATTCGCCGAGATCCGCGTCGGACACGTCACGATAGGTAAAAGCCAGCGTGATCTGCGCCTGACTTTTTGTGGCCTTCTGAAGCTCGGGGAGTTGTTTCTCAATCTCCTTCCTGATCTTTGCTTCATTAACGGTGCAATCCTCCGACATTGCGATCGCACTCGATTCAATGGAGGCGATTGTTAACGTGTTCAGCATTGCACTGGAACGAGTGGCCGAATCCAATCTCTGGATCAGCTTGATGCGGCCTGCGGACAACGGATGTGAAGATATCTGCGATACATAGTTCTGAAAATCTGCGGGCGTTGGCTCAGCAGATTCCAGATCCGCCATACGCATGGAGAGAGGTGTGGAAAGCAATTGCAGAAGGTGTGAGTAGCGCTTCTCGTCATAATTCTTCTTCAATGCGTCTCGGACGCTATTTATAAAAACGTCCTTTGGATAAGACGTTGAATAAAGTCTTATTACCTTGTTCTGGAATTCCGCGGCCTCGCCAGTTGCAGCGTTCCCCGGTTTTATGCTCGGGCTTACCTGGTTCTGCAATTGCTGAAGAGATCTTTTCATTCCGGAAACGGTCAACAGTTGTTCAATGATCTGGTCCTGGTTGGTCGTGTCGGATGTGCGATCGGAGGCAGCCTGATTCGCCACAGAAATATTTTCAACCGACCAGGAGTTCCCGGCGAAAAATCCGAATGCCAAAATTGCCATTAGAGTAGTTTTCATTTTTGCCTAAAGATAGCGGGTTATTCTGCGTAAGCAAATTTTGTGTCACACAGGTCAAGGTTCGGGTTTCCCTGCCAGGCAGCATCCATTACGTGCTTGCCTATTTTCCGCCTTAGCGAGAGGAATGTTTTTTTGTCTCCGGCCACACAAGCGAATTTCGCAAAATGGTTCAGATTCCAATTGCTTTTTGGATGCCGGGCCATCAGGTCCTCGAAACCATTCTTCATTTTCGGCCACGATGCGCGAGTGCTTTTGAATAGTGTTTCCCCTTCTCGCATTTGTGCTGAAGTTACCCAGTAAAGCCTTGCATACATCGAATTGCCGTCAATTTCCTTAGTGTTGTCGACTGACCACTTGATCAGATTGTCCACGGTTTCCCAGCTTCCTCCCCATTTGGGTGAAAGGAAAGTCGACATTGCAATGTACGTAGGGTAGAAGGTCTTGAATCTTTTTGCTCCTTCAATAAAGGTCCTGTCGCGATCCTCTTCAGGGCGCCCCAGTGCGCTTTGAACCTGGATCATTTCAACATACCAGCTCGGTATTCCAGCAGAATAAGACTTTGTGTCATTCAATATCTTTTCTGCTTTCTCCAGTCTTTCACGAGATAGCTTCCATCCCTCCTTGGTGACTGAGGACGCATAACCGTTGCCACGCGCGTCCCAAGCGTAGGCTATCCAGTAAGCAGCTTCGGCCAGTGCGACAAAAGGTTTGTTCGGGAACTTCTTCTTCAGGTATTCGATGCGATCCAGGCTTTTGCTCCAGTCTGGCTGATTTTCAAATATGTTTGAATATCCCCATTCCAGCACACTCAATTTTGGCCGTCCATCATCAAATACACAGGCAGGAGTGTTCCATGCGCTTACACTTCGCTCCAGCATGTCTTCCATATCCCAAAAATAGGAGCTGACTGAAGCGGTAAGCTGGTCGTCAGCTGCGAGCCCATCGTTTGCAGCGCCAGGCTTAGCCATGCAGAGTTCTGTTATCGGTATCAGCAGAAGAGAACGCATACTTGCCTTCTGCATCGCCTTGAACTCCTCGCCGGCATTCTTGAATGTGGAAATACGTATTTCTGGCATCGAACTACTGGGCGGGGGAAAATTCGGCTGAAACTTCTCAGGATTCAGGTTTTGGTATTTCCATACCCACCTAACGGCGGAGCCGGAAGATGTCTTCTCTTCTTTATTCATGTTCCTCGTTTCAACATGCAAATCCAGCGCGGCCGGCGCCGTTAGAGTAATGACGGCATCCTCGATTAGGATGTATTTCGCTAATAGCATGTCGATGGTAAAGCTGTTGGGTATATTCGGTTCATTCTGGATTGATTTGACCGACAGGACCAACGTGTCGCCGATCTCCACGTTCTGGAAAGCGAGCTCGGGTATCCTGGCTAATCCTGGCGCTGCCGCGACCCCGCTGGCGGGTGTGCCAACACCGGCCTGAGGGTCCAATCGAGTGGCATCGATATGCTCGCCATTCTTTTTTCGCGTGTACGCAGACACAATGACGACGTCCATCTTTTTAATGTTCATGCTGAAGTTCGGCATACCAACCGGCATCCGCTTTGCATTCTGAACACCTTGCTCCGTCAGTACCGTGATCTCCTTTTCATCTGTCTCGGTAAAAGAAGCATCCGCCCGTACATCGTAGCTAACATGGAATTTCTTGTATGCGGTGGGAGGGAGTGATGAATTCTCACTTCCTTCCGCCATGGTCTGGAAAAACATCAGCAGCAGGCAGGCGGCAATCGGGGCGAAAAGATCTGGTGCCCCTGTTGGGGTGCTGGATTGTTCGTGGCAGTTCATTCATTAACCCTCTTTAATTTGGAGTTGCATTGGGATTCCAGCAAGTCATGTCATCCTGGATCAAATACATTCAGCTCGTCAGCTGTACAACATGAATTTGTGGTCGCACATGTCTGGTGAATAGTTGCTCCGCCACCTATACGGCAAGATGCGATCTTTAATTCGAGCCCTTAATCTGAGGTACGTGTCCTTGTCTTCTGCCTGACATGCATAAGAAGCAAACTCGTTGATGTTTTCCGAACTGGGAAAATGCTCGATGAGTTCATCAAACGAATCCCTCATTTTCGGCCATGAGGCATGGCCATCCTCAAATAGATCAAATTCCAGTCTTTGGCTGGCGTCAATGCTTCTGTATAGACGTGCATAATTGCTACTTCCCTCAGTGGCAGCGGTGAGGACAACAGCATTGGCAATCACCTCGTGGACCTTTTGCCAGTTAGCATTTCCCCCGTCAATCGGAGACCAGTAATTGGCCATGATCAAATATAAAAACTCATAACGGGGATGCTTGCGAATACCCTCCTCAAATAGCCTGGAAGTGAATCGGACGTCACGCCGGGTAGCCACTGCAACCTCCATGTAAGTCGCGTACCAGAGTGGATTGTTTGACGAATATTTTTTTGAGGCTTTCAGGACTTGTTCGGCTCGCTTCATTCGCTCGCCAAACACTCTGACGGCCACCGGATCCACACTGGGAGTGTATACGCTTCCCCGTATATTCCATGCATAAGCAATCCAGTAGGTTGCCTCGGCAATGGCTGCGCCAGCGGACTTTGGATTGAACTTCCGCCACCTACGGATGCGTTCAAGGTCTTCTTTCCATTTCCTGTCCTGGCCTGAATGACTCCACAAAACGCCTTTGAACTGATTCAGTTTCCACTCGCCGTTTATGTCACGCTGTATGGGGTCATTCCATTTTTCCAGCAGCTGATCCAATGCGAAATAATCTTCCTGCTCCAGACTCTGGGTAACTAGCCACCATGGGGCACGCGCAGCTGAATCCGACGCTTGTGTTTTTTCATCAACACTTGTGGTGCTTGCTGATTTGTCCGGCCAATCATATTTCCAGTCCAACTTGCGGGTCAGAACCGGACTTTTCCCACACGGATAAACCATGACAAACAGATAATCCGTATGTAGTTTGTCCAGTCCGCGTGGTCGCAGCACATGTGTGGTTATCGTCAATTTCTGACCAACAGGAACAACCAATGGAATAAAACCTCCAGAACGCACCAGGCCGTCATCCGATTTGGCATGGGCGTCAAGACATAATGTACCCAGTGAGCCATCATTGGACCCTGTCAGTTCAATGTCTACATAATCAGGGTCAGTCTTGATGACTCGGAAGGAATCGACAGAAACGCCCTTTGTTTGTCCGAAAGCTGAAAACGAGAGTGACAGGAAAAGACATAGACATCCAGCGGCAACACTACGCAAATCGAATTCTCCAATTATTTTCTGAAGTCGTGATCGAGGTGGTGAACGCTATCTCACAAAGCTGCCGAGCACAATATGCCAAACGGTCTAGATACCCGGACAGGCTTGCGCGGGTGCGCTTGCGATTGCGGCGGGCCTGTCCTATCTGGAATGCTCAAGGATGGTATCCGCCAGCTTTTCGTAGGCCCCTCCAAAATGGTGCCCGCCCTGCACCTCGATGGAAGTAGCTTCGTTCCTGCCCAGCATCTTGCAGGCACTGTCGTCCTCGTCCGTGCCGTAGAGGCAAAGCACATTCATGCCCTTCAATTTTCGTACCTCGGGAACGACTTGGTGCAGCCCATTGGTATCGAAAAGCCATTCCGATACATGAATCTCGAAATCGGTGCTTTTCCCCAGCCCCAGTAGCGCGACGACTTTCACGCGCGATCTCAGCGAGCCGGGCAGGCGGCTGACCATGAATGGCAATGCGTCTGCCCCGCTGGAATACCCGACGAGAATAAATTTTGTCGTGCCCCATGTGTCGCTGTAATGGGTCAGGATGCGCATGAGGTCCCTGCTTGCCGTTTCCGGATCTTTCTTGTGCCAGAAATACTGCAAAGAATTTAGCCCGACGACCTTGATCCCATCCTCATGCAGTTTCTCGGCAACACTCTTGTCGATGCTGGCCCATCCGCCGTCGCCGGAAACCACCACGGCCAGCGTATCGCTTTTGTGCGGGGTGGGAAGCGCGACCAGCGGCAGGTCGCCCAGTTCATCGGGAGCCTGTGCCGCCGTCCTCATGCCGCTGATGCTCTCGAAGGCGAGCTTGAGCTGGGGCATCCAGTTCCTTTGCACAGAAAAGCCGTGTCCGACCTTGGGCAACTCGATCAATTCTGCATTGCCTACCTGGCTCAGGAACTTTCTGGTATCAGGGGTACTGCACACCTGGTCGATATCACCCTGCAGCACATAGAACTTCGATGCAACTGCGGCTGGTTTGTAAACAAAACCACGTTTCGGATCGCGCTTGCCGGTGAGCAAGCCGCTACCCTTGCACATCGGTTTGGCGGTCCTGAGATCGGGGCAGAAGCCCAAGCCGATCCCGCCGCTGAATGTATTGGGGGGAGACTGCGCGAGCGTGGCATAAACCATCGTCGCGCCGGATGAGTAGCCGATCAGCACAGGCAAGATGTAGCGCGGGAAATGGTATTTCTTTTGGAGATATTGGCTGAGTTCCTCGAAATGGGCGGCAGGATATGCGCATCTCCCGCGTTCTGCATCGAGCTGCCTGATGTAGTGCGCGATGTCGATGCCCACGACCATGCTGTCGAGCTTTACCAGTGACCTGGCCATATCGGCCATGGCCGGGTTCCAGCCGCCATCGCCGGAGATGAACAGTGCGACATGTTTGGGTTGTCCGGATGTCTTGTAGATATGCAGCACACCAAAAGGTCCGAAGCGGCCGGTGCTTTCATGGACTTCGACCGCAAGCGCGTGGCTCATGAGGGACAAGAGCAGTATCGCGGTCGCCGGTAGCCTGCTCATTTCGTAAACACTCCTTTTACATTTCCGGAGACTAGTGTGGCCACCGATAACAAGGCAGATGCCATCGACAGGCCGGCTGGAGCCGCGAGATAGCGCGGCTGCCAGACAGGATCGAATTTGCTCTTGTATTGGTACAGACCTTCAAAGTTATAGAACTTCTGGTCGAGCCGGAATATGGTGTTGCCGATCTTGTTCCAGAGCGGCGCAAGAGGATGCTGCTCCAGCCCCGAAAGCGGCGCCATCCCGAGGTTGAACCACTGATATCCCTGTTCTTGAGCCCGGAGCAGAAGAGAGACGATCAGATAGTCCATGAGCCCACTGTCTGCGTCTGCCTCGTAGCGCATCAGGTCCATGGACAGTTCACTCTTGTTATCCAGTTCCCAAAGATTGGCAAACGCGATGACATGCCCATCTTTCCTGACCAGGGCGATCGAGCAGCGGCGCAGATAATCCGCGTTGAAGAAACCGAGCGAAAAACGCTTCTCGCGCACTTTTTTGTCCTCCATCCAGTGGTTGGAGATGATCCGCAGTTCCGGGAGCAGCGCATCCACCCCGGAGGGCGGCACGATCTCGAACGACAGCCCTTCGCGTTGCAGTTTGTTGAATGTTTGGCGGAGGCTGGAGCGCTTTTTTCCGTCAAGGTTGAAGTCAGCCAGCGGCACACGGGCTTCCTCGCCCAGCTTGATCAGCGCGAGACCGAGATCGAGATAGAGCGGAAGGTGATGCGTACCTACCTGATAAAAGGATAGCTTTGCATTGTGCTGGTCGGCCAGTGTGCGCAGCTTCCAGGTCAATTCTTCATGTTCTTCCGCGATTCCTACGGGGTCGCTCATCGCCACCCAGTTCTGGCGCGTGACCGCAAACATCAGGAAGCTGCGGCCGCTTTGACTCCACAGCAGGTGTTTATCACCGGTTAACGCCAGATAGGAGATGGTCTCTCCGGACTGCCTGACGATAGCCTCGGCTCGATCGAGTTCGGCAGGGCTGGGCAGTGCGAGGCTGAATGCCGTCCGGGTTAACAGCCGATAGCCGACGAGCCCGGTAACGACGACGAGGATGCCGACCAGCGAACGCAGGAAACGCGAAGCATCTCCATGCAGGGCAAACTCCCACCAGAGCTGGCTGGAATATTCCACATGCTTGTATGAAAAAAAACCCAACCACGTCGAGCCCAGCACCACGATCGCCGGCAATACCAGCCATTGCGGAGAAAGCTCGAGCTGCAGCAAGGTCGACTTGCGGTAGAAGAATCTTCTGAGCGGAATGAATAGAACCAGCATCCCTCCCAGAATCAAAGCCTCCTCATAGTCCAGTCCTTTGCCCAGTGATGCAATGATGCCCAGCACCAGCATGGCGATCGTGGCGAAGTAGGCAGTGTCGATGCGCTGCCGCACTGCCTGGGCAAGCAGCAACATGGCTACGCCGGCGACACTCCCCAGCAGGTGGGAAAACTCCATGACGGGCAGCGGTATCAGGTAGGCGAGCCAGCCCAGACGGTCCTTCAAGGCCGGTGTGGCACCTGATATCAGCAGTACTCCGCCCCCCAGCATCATCAGCGCGTAGAGGATCTGCGGCACGGCGGATTCGATGACATTGATTGCGGCATTCACCAGCGGGCGGCGGATGACTTGATCCAGGCGCAGTTCGTACATGACGAGCATGAAGCCGGCGAGCAGCAGCGGCATGAAATAGTAGATCGCGCGATAGATGATCAGGGAAGTGATGAGGAGGGGAGCGGAGTACTGGCTGGAGGCCAGAAGAATAAAGCTGCCTTCGAAAACGCCGATCCCGCCAGGTACCATGCTGATGAGCCCGGCAAGCTGGGCAAAAATGTACAGTACCAGAAAATCCCCGTAGGGCATGCTCGTGAAATGCGACAAGGGGAGATACATCACCAAAGAAGCCAGCGACAGATCGAGCAGGGCTGCCAGGAGTTGGCGCAGTGCGAGCGACAGGTCCGGCACGGGCAGGCTGAAGCCCTTGATGGTTAGCGTCTTCCGGTAGAAGGAAACGATAGCCCACCACGCGATGAGCAATGCAGAACTCACTCCAATGACCGCCTGCACCGAGCCGGGAGAGAACCTGCCGGTGATGGCGGCATGATCCGGTGAGAACACATAACCGCCTACCATCAGGGTCATTGCGCCAAGAAAGTAGGAAACGGTGCAGAACAACACCACTTTGCCGATCGAGATTCCCGACACGCCCCAGCCCGAATAGAGCCGGTAACGCATCGAGCCTCCCGATAGCCAGGCATGACCGACATTGTTGCTGAAGGCGTAACTCAGGAAGGACGTGAACAGCACCCGGCGGTAAGGCAGTCGCTCGCCTGCGTATTCCAGTGCCAGGTAGTCATAAAAACTCAGCGCGATGTAGCTTAACAGCGTGAACACGCCGCACAAGGCCATGAGCATTCCGGGGAAATGATGCAACGCCTGCTGGATGTCTTGCCAGTGGTAGACCCCGATTTCGTGATGCACGGCAAGAGCGGCCGCAGCGAACAGGATGAGGCTGATGGCCGGCGTCAACTTGTGCAATGCGTTTCTCAGTTCCACTATGCACCTCGCTCGAACTGCCGCCAATTGAGTTACGGAGTAAGCGGTACCATCATACGTCAGCGCACTGCTATGGTGAACCCGGGTTACTACGTAGCCGGAGCCGGGGAGTTCGCCCACTCGAAGACCAATCCTGATGTCATGGCCGCGTCATAAATATCCCTTATAAGGGGTCCTCATGATGAAACGAATCACATTCGGGTTGATCTTGATGGCCTCCGGCATGGCTTGGGCAGATACGCATTACCCCGGACTGCAGGTGGATGTAAAAAGGGATGGCAGCATGTACGCCTTCACTACCCGTTTCGATACGCCCCTGAGCAAGTGTGCCGCCTATCGTTACCTGACGGACTACGAGGCGGCCAAGAATCTTCCGGGCATGATCGATTCATTGGCTTATCGGCTATCGGCAAACAAGGTAAGGGTCGAGCGCACAGCCGAGGAGCATGTCCTGTTCTTCCATGTCCGGCTGCACTCGGTGATGGAGTACACGGAAAAACCTTTCGATGGCATCGAATTCAGGCAGCTGACGGGCGACTCGAAAAGTTTTCAGGGCAACTGGACCATCGAGCCGAACCAGCAAGGCAGCACGTTCAGGTTCAGCGGCGTATGGGAGCCGGACACGTTGATTCCATTGTTCATCATCGATCACTTCGCCCGGAACGGCCTCATCGAACGATTCAGCGCGATCGCACAATTGGCTGAAAAACGCAAAGAGATGCTGCCGGCCAGTTGCGAAGTATCGCGGGTAGTGCGACTGGAACAATAGAAGGTGACTTGGTCAGGACTGTTGCCGGACTCGATCGGGATGTGCGATCGGATTGCCGGATCGCCGCGATTCCGCAAGCGCCTCGAATCCCGATATGACGTCGAACAACTCCTCGTCGATCCCGGTCTGGCGCAAGCGGTGGAAACTCTGGCCGAGATCTTCCACCAATTCGTCGATATTTTTTTCGGCGCGCTGCATCGCAGCGAGGCGGCTGGCATGCTCGCTGGCCAGGGATTCCGCGCACGCCCTGAACAGCGAAATGAACAGATATTCGCGGGTGAGCGCTTGCAGCACCGGTTCGACGCTGCCCATGACCTCGGGCAGATTCACCGTTGGCCAGCGAAGCCGGGCCAAGCCTTGCCGCCAGGCATCGTCCAGCGGCAGCAGGCGCTGGATGACGGGTTCATAGACCGCACCGGATTTCGGGCGGTTGTGGAACAGATACACCTGCATGGGTTTGCCGGATTCGTGTCGCATTTCGATATCGGTGAGGATGCGCCCGATCAGCGGCGTGATGGCTGCGATGGAGTTCGGCACAGGATAGTTGCCGGCCACGGCCAACGCGGCATCGGCAAAGTGCCCCTGAACGCGCTCGCCGACAGCCAGGATGTTCTTTCTGCCGTGCATGCCGCTCAGCCTGCCGATGGCAAATTCCGCCAGCACTTCGTTGAACTGTCCCACCAGCCCCTGATCCGAACCGAATGCGACCGCGTGTAGCGTGCCGGTGTGCGAAGCGGCTTCTTGTTTCGTCGGCATCGCAGAGGCCGACTGGTGCAGACAGGCAACCAGACCCAGCTCTACCGTCCGGTAATAATCGTCGAGGGAAAGCACGGCGCGCTCGTACTGCGTGATGCTCGAAGCCGCCAGCGCCTTCATCGTGCGCACCACAGACCCGAGCTCGACGGCCCCATCGATCTTGCGGCGCAGACTTTCCAGAGAGTCGCTCATCGAGTTCTCCTATCAACTGAAAGGGCCGTCTGTTAATACTTCCATACTGTCAGCCCGTAATTCGGTGCGGCGAGGAGTCAGAATCTTTGCCTATTGCCCTATCTGCTTGAGCCAGCCGACAATATACTGGGTAACCTCTTGCCACTGAGGCTCCCCCTGGAGCCAGTGGGCATGATTCTCGAACTCCTTGTAGGTCACCACAGACTTGTACTTTCTCGCAACGCTGCGCACGACCGATACGGGGGTGATTCGATCTTGAGCGCCAGCAACCACCAGTACAGGGCAAGTTACTCTAGATTCATCGACCCTTGACGCACCCCGCGAGTCGAGAAACCAGTAACCAATCTCAAACGTGGCCCTTCCGGATTCATAGACAAGTTTGCTGTAGCACTTCTTCTGCTCGTTTTCCGGAAGCAAATGCATCATCGAGTAAACGGCCTCTGCATACGTTTGACGCAACGGTTTTTTCCAGAAACCCCACATGGTCTGAGTGCTCCAGAAACTTCGTATCACAGAAGGCGTAATCGCCCCGATGCCAGACGGCGATGCAGGGGCGAGCAACACAAGCGCTTTTGCATGACCGCGAGCTCCCAGAATCTGGGCTAGCAAACCTCCCATCGAATGGCCCATCAAGATTGGTTTTTCGCCAAGTTGCCTGATTTCTCGTTCAAGCATATCGGCATAGTCCAGCAAACTGACAGTGCCGAGGCGAGGATCCGGCGCGCCGCCCGGATCCATGTCGTGGTATGGCAGCGTTGGTGCGATGCAGCGGTACCCTTCTGCTTCAAAGACGGGCCGGTAGTTATCCCAGTCCTCCGCCGTGCCCCACATTCCGTGAATCATGAAGATCGTACCGGCCATTTTTATTGCTCCCTCATGTCGCATTTTGAAACTGCGCAAGAGCCTCGCTGGCAATCTGCAAGATTACCGCGCGGTCGCCATCGCTCAACTGTTCGGCAGAAGCGAGGCGCTGCAGAATTGATTCTGGAATCTTTGCTGCCGTCTGCCGCAAGGTGAGCTCGGCCGCACGCATTCGGGTTAGCGGCACGCTGTCGAACAATTTATTGGTCAGTGCCAGCAGCACGGCGATCTGTTCGGGCATGGAGGCCGGTTCGAATTCCGGCTGCTTGAGGCAGGTGCGGATGCGCTGTCCGTGCTCGATGATCTTGCGCGTATTTTCGTCGAGGCGGGTACCGAAACGGGCGAAGGTTTCCAGTTCCTCGAACTGTGCATAAGCCAGCTTGAGGTCGCCTGCCACCGCACGATAGGCCGCCGACTGCGCTTTGCCGCCGACGCGGGAAACGGATTTGCCGACATCGACGGCGGGCAGGACGCCCAGCTCGAACAACTTCGGCGACAGGTAGATTTGCCCATCCGTGATCGAGATCAGGTTGGTCGGAATGTAGGCGGCAATGTTTTGCGCTTCGGTCTCGATGATGGGCAGCGCGGTGAGCGAGCCGCCGCCGAGTTCTTCGCGCAGGTGGGTGGCGCGCTCCAGCAGGCGCGAGTGGATGTAGAAGATGTCGCCGGGGTAGGCCTCGCGTCCGGGCGGGCGGCGCAGCAGCAGGGACAATTCGCGGTAGGCGCGCGCGTGGTGCGTCAGGTCGTCGTACACGATCAGCACATCGCGTCCCGCCTCCATGAAATATTCCGCGATGCTGGTCGCGGAGTAAGGCGCGATATAGGCGAGGCCGGGCGGATCGTTGCCTTCGGTCACCACCACGACGGTGTATTCCATCGCGCCGTTCTCGCGCAGGTCGGCGACGGCCTTGGCGACGGCGGAGGCGCGTTGGCCGATGGCGCAATAAACGCACAGTACGTTCTTTCCGCGCTGGTTGAGGATGGTATCGATGGCGATGGCGGTCTTGCCGGTCTGCCGGTCGCCGAGGATCAACTCGCGCTGTCCGCGCCCGATGGGTACGAGCGCGTCGATGACCTTGATACCGCTCTGCAGCGGCACCGTGACAGGCGAGCGATCCATGATGGGCGGCGAGGGACGTTCGATGGGCAAACGTTTCACCGAGATCACCGGCCCTTTGTCGTCGAGCGGACGCCCCAGGGGATTGATGACGCGGCCGATCAGGCCGTCGCCCACCGGTACATCCATCACGTGTCCCCGGCGTTCGACCTCATCGCCGGCGTGCAGCTGCCAGTAGTCGCCGAGCAGCACGACGCCGATCTCGTCGTCATCGACGTTGAACGCGATGCCGTACAGATCGCCCGGAAACTTCACCACTTCTTCAAAGCATACGCCGGGAAGGCCGGATACCCTGGCAATGCCCGTGGAAAGGCTGGTGACCGTGCCTACCTCGCGGGTGGATAGCTGCGGCCGCAGCGCGTCGCGTGCGTGGCCGATTTCCGCAAAGGTGCGGTCAAGGACGGTGCGCAGGTTTTCAGATTCCATATTCATTTTGGTCCGAGTCACCCAATGATAGTCAGTGCCTGCTCCTGCAGGGATGGTATTCATATTCGAGGGCACTGGTCATTTTCCTTCCTTGCGCTGGGATTTCAGCAACTCGCTGACACTCTTGTCCAGCGCTGCAAGATAGTCGGCGATGCTCCATGCGACTTTGCGGCCCTGCACCACGAGTTCGATGCCGTTAATCAGTTCGGGGGCGATCTCAAACCTGACTTGTGCCGAAGAAGCGCCCAGGATCTCTTTGAGTGCTTCTTCGATCAAGGTGCGCCGGTCCGGCGGCAGCTCGAAAGCGCTGCGCAAGAGAACAGGCGCAGAGGGTGTGAGCGATGCCGTTAGCAGTCCTTTCTCGGCGGCATCCATTTTGCGCAGGCGCTGGACGAATATTTCAGCCATATGCTCTTCCAGGTTTACCCCGGCGAGATCGGTCAACGCCTTGCGCGCGATGGCGAAAACTTCAACCCGGGCCCGGCGCGCGATCTCTGCGTTCAGCGTCTGGAATTCGCTGTCCAGCATCTCCATCCGTTTGGCGCGCAGAGTCTCGACATCTTTGCGGGCCTCCTCGAACAGCCGCGTGCGTTCGGCGGCAGCTTCGTCTGCTGCCTTGTGCTTCAGCGACGCGAGTTGCCGGTCGAACTCGTCGTTCTTGCGCTGGTACTCTTCCTGCTCCGTTTGGGCTTCGGCCTTTTTCGCGTTCGCGTCGGCGAGTTCTGCGGCGATGCGCTTCTCGCGCGCATCGATGGCGTTGAGGATGGGCTGGTACAGGAAGCGCTTCAGCAGCCAAACCAGAATGAGGAAGTTGGCTGCCTGGGCGATAACGGTGAACCAGTCGATCAGCATGAGTAGGCCTCGAATTCTAATTTAGAAAATTGTAGGAGCACGCCCTGCGTGCGATTGCCAGGCATCGCACGCAGGGCGTGCTCCTACAGCCATACCGCATTCCAGAACGGGTAATCACCGATCCATTCCGCCAATCCGGCACGGACAGGATTGGCAACCACATACCGTGCAACACTTGCCAAATCTTCATCGCGACGCAAGGCATGGTCATGGAATGCCTTCATCCATACTCCGCCTGTCCTGCGTAACGCACCATTTGCATGACGGGCACTCGCCGATTTTAATCGGTTAACTACCGTGCCAAGTTCATCCCGATCGCCTAACTGCAATATCCCATGCAGGTGATCCGGCATCAGTACCCACGCCAACATCTTTGCATCACCCAATAACTTCTTATCTTCAATACACTTGGCGACAGCGCATCCGGCATTGAAGTGGTTAAACAATTTCTGCCGGTCAAGGGTAGTCGTCGTGATCAGATAAATCCCGTTGGCTATCGAAACGCGGCCTTTGCGTAATGCGCGATGTCCGTTCGTTACATTATCCATTTTGCGATCTGTCTACCTTTTGTAGGAGCGCGCCCTGCGTGCGACTGTTTTTGGTTCGCACGCAGGGCGTGCTCCTACAGATGGCGTTTGCGGTCATTTGGCTGCCTGCGCGATGACGTGGTTCCAGAACGGGTTGGCGAAGATGAGTATCATCGAAACCACGAAACAATAGATGGCAATGGATTCGATCATCGCCAGCCCCACGAACAAGGTGCGCGTGATGGTGGTCGCGGCGTCGGGTTGTTGCGCCAGGGAGCTCAGCGCCGTCGAGACTGCACGCCCCTCGCCGAGCGCGGGCCCGATGCCGCCGAAACCCATGGTCAGGCCCGCGGTGATGATGGATACCATTGCGATGAGTGTTGAGCTATCCATGATGCCTCCTTTGGTTGTTATTCAGTCTCCCGTTTCTTCACGTACCCGGATAGCCGCCGCGATGTAGACCGTGGCGAGGATGGTGAATATGTAGGCTTGCACCAGTCCGGTCAGCAGGCCGAGCAGGCTCATGACGATGGGAAAGATGAAGGGCGTGATGGTCAGCAATATGCCCAGTATCATCGTGCCGCTCATCATGTTGCCGAACAGGCGGATGGCCAGCGCCAGGGTGCGCGAGAGTTCGCTGATGATGTTGAACGGCAGCATGAGGACGGTCGGCTTCAGGTAAGACCGGAGGTATGCACTCAGGCCGCTCTCCGCGATGCCGAACATGGGCACCGCCACGAACACGCACAGAGCGAGTGCCGCCGTGGTCGAAAGCGAGCCGGTCGGGGGTTCATAGCCGGGGAAGATCGTGCAGAGATTGGACAGCGCGATGAACAGGAACAGGGTCCCCAGAAAGCCCAGATATTTGTCCGGCCGGCGCAGGCCGACTTCCTCGATCTGTTTCCGGATCGCGGTCACGATGATTTCGAGCAGGCTTTGCCAGCGTGAGATATGTACCTCTCCGGCGAGATTGCGCGTGATGAGTTTGGACCCGACGGCCAGCACGAGCATCAGCCCCCAGGTCGTGACGATGGTCGCGTTGAGCTTGAAGAATCCATGTTGCCAGAAAATGATCTCGTCGGAACTAAGGTGCACGATTCGGCTCCTCGGGTAATTGCGATTCAACGGCATCTGCAGGAGCACGATCTGCGTGCGAGTCGCACGCAGGGCGTGCTCCTACAAGAACGGCTGGACATTTTGGCAGCGGGCGCCCAATTCGCAGGATGATGATGCGCGCGAGAACAAAGCCCGCCAGGCATGCCACCATCCGTCGCCAGTCGCTTCCGGCGACTAAATAGAATCCGGCCAGCGCAAGTCCGGTGCGCAACAGCAGGCTGCCGATGAACCACAGTGCCGGCCTTGGAGAGACCAGGCCGCGCTGCACCGTCCACCACAAGCCGCCGAAGAACATCGCGCCGAGCAGCATGCCGGCAAACAACACCAACGCCAGTTGCATCGCTTCATTCATCTTTCGTCTCCAGCTCCTTGCGGATCTCGCGGTTTTCCCTGGCCACCCAATGCCAGGCATTCAGGCACCCGACGAACAAGCCGACGAACAACAGCGTGAGCGTCCACGAATGAATTCCCGGATAGCGCTTGTCCAGCCAGATACCCAGTGCGGCACCGAGCAGGGTGGGCACGACTACCGACCAGCCGACCAGCCCCATCATGCCGAGGCCGGACCAAACGGTCTGCGTGACCTTGCGTTGCGCCTGGAGCTTGCGCGTTTCTTTTTCTCCGACTTGCCGGGCGAAGGCCGGTTCGTCCGGCTTGGGTTTCGAAGCCTCAACCACGATGGAACTCCGCAAAACGGCGCACGAATCCGCTCTCGAGTTTCGCCAGCACGGCACGCACCTGTTTCTCGCCTTCGTCGAGATTCTCGAATTCCCGCTCCACAGCTTCACGCAATTTGCCGAGGCTCATGCCGCCGATCGCATTGCGCACCGAGACGAGGACGGTTGCGCCGGTCTTGACCAGCACGCCCTCGTCGACCGCCACGTAGATCTCGCCTCCGTCTTCGGTTTCATAAGTCAGGATCCCGGCCGCCAGCACGGCCGCGCAATCGAGCCGGCGCGGCAAGATGCCGAACGAGCCCTGCGGCGTCTCGGCCACGATGCGCTTCACGCCGTCGATCTCGGCGAAGACCTGGAACGGCAGGAGCACTTTAAGCTTCATGTTCGACCTCCGGCGGTGCAGTCTTCATCTTCTGCTGCGCCTCGTCGATCGCGCCGATCATGTACAGCGCACTCTCCGGCACATCCTTGAACTCGTCGCGCAGGATACGCTCGCAACCGTCGAGCGCGTCGCTGAGGCCGACGAGTTTGCCCTTGATGCCGCTGAATTGTTCGGTGGTGAAAAAAGGCTGGGTGAGGAAGCGCTCCAGCCGCCGGGCGCGCGCGACCACCGCACGGTCTGCTGCAGATAATTGCTCCAGCCCGAGCATGGCGATGATGTCCTTGAGGTCGGCATACTGCGCGAGCGTGTTCCTGATCTCCTGCGCCAGCAGGTAATGGCGCTCGCCGACGACGCCGGGCGTGGCCATCTTGGAGCTGGACTGCAGCGGGTCGATGGCCGGATAGAGGCCTTCGCTCGCGCGCCGGCGCGACAGCACGATGGAGGCGGACAGGTGAGAGAAGGTATGCACCGCGGCCGGGTCGGTGAAATCGTCCGCCGGGACATACACCGCCTGGATGGAGGTGATCGCGCCGGTGTCGGTGTTGGCGATGCGCTCTTCCAATCCGGAGAGTTCGGTGCCCATGGTCGGTTGATATCCCAGGCGCGACGGCATCTGCCCCATCAGGCCGGAGATCTCGGAACCGGCCTGGATGAAACGGAAGATGTTGTCGATGAGCAGCAGCACGTCGCGGTGTTCGTCGTCGCGGAAATATTCCGCCATCGTCAGCGCCGCGTGCCCCACGCGGAAACGGCTGCCCGGCGGCTCGTTCATCTGCCCGAACACCATCACCATGTTCGGCAGCACGCCCGCCTCCTTCATGTCGCGGTAGAGTTCTTCGCCCTCGCGGCAGCGTTCGCCGATGCCGCAGAAGATGCTCACGCCTTCGTGATGCCCGACCATGTTGTGGATCATCTCGGTGAGCAGCACGGTCTTGCCCACGCCCGCCCCGCCGAACAGGCCTGCCTTCCCGCCGCGTTCCAGCGGTGCCAGCACGTCGATGACCTTGATGCCGGTCTCGAATACTTCGGACTTGGTGGAGCGCCGCGCCAGGGCCGGCGGTGCACGATGCACGCTGCGCCATTCGATAGCGGACGGTTCCGGATGGCGGTCGATGACGTTGCCGAAGACATCGAACATGCGCGAGAGGATGGCCTTGCCGACGGGTGCGGTCAACGGCCCGCCGGAGTCCTGCACGACTGTCCCGCGAGCCAGGCCCTGGGTGGGCGTCAGTGCGATGCCCCGCACGCGATGCGAATCAAGCTGCGAAAGGACCTCGATGGCGATCTGGTTGTTCGTGCCGGTATGCAGCAGGGAGTAAATGGGCGGCAAGCGGTCTTCGAAACGCATGTCCACGACGCTGCCGCGTACTGAGACGACGGTACCTTGGTTCAAAGGGCTGGAATTGCTGTCCATATTCTTCACCTCTTTTACCCTGCTGGCGACAATCTAGCATGCGCAACGTATTTTGCCAGCGCTTTTGGCTACTGTCCGGCTCTGCAAAATCGTCGGGCTAAAACGAAAAGAGCGGCTTTCGCCGCTCGTTTCGCTGATACCGCCGAGTTTAGTGATGGTGCTGGACGGAATCGGTTTCGTCGCCGATGTCCTTGCGCACCAGCTCGGCCTGCATCCTGGCTGGGTCGGTCTGTCCGTTGACATTGGTCAGGTTAAGCTTGCCGGCACCTTGCTTCATGTCGTCGGAGAAGTCGTACACCGCGCCGATGATGAGCAGGTGCCCTGCTTTGACGGCCTCGGCATATTCCGCCATCGCAGCCGCGACCTGGTTGTTGACGTTGGTCTTCACGCCGTCGATGTTGGCGCCGCCCTTGGCGATCTTGATGGTATCCAGTTCCTTCTTGATGGCGGGTTCCAGTGCGGAGTAATCCGCGCTGGCGGCCTTGATCGCGCCGCAGGAAGAGTGGCCGATGATGAGCAACAGGGAAGAGCCGAGGTGGTTGATGCCGTATTCCACCGAGCCCTTGGCGGTCTCGATCTGGTTGCCGATATTGCGGATCATGAACAGGTCGCCTTCCGGTGTCTTGTCCAGCATATTGGTGTGCACGCGCGAATCGGAGCAGGTCACCACGGTGGCACGCGGATGTTGGCCTTTGGCGAGTTCCTGGAAGAAGGTGGCGCCGTGTTCGCTGGAATAGCCGAATGCCTGAGAGGCTTGCATCTCCTTGATGAATGCGCGAGCGATGCCGGCTTCGCCGTGCTCGTGCGCCTGAGTGGTAAACGGAAGCTGCAATACAGAGCGCGGCCAGCAGGCCGGCGAAGTGTTTCTTCAACATATTATATCTCCCCGAGCGTTTTATTGTTGTTTTATGCGTTTGAAGACGCGAGCCTGAGTCTAGCAAACCAAATGTCAAAAGGACGTTAAGCCCTACATCAGGATGACATCGTATTGTTCTTGCGAGTAGAGGGTCTCGACTTGCAGGGAAACCGGCTTGCCGATGAAGTCGGAAAGCATGGCGAGGCTTTGCGATTCCTCATCCAGGAACAGGTCGATCACCTGCTGCGAAGCGAGAATGCGGTATTCGCGGGCGGTGAATTGGCGCGCCTCGCGCACGATCTCGCGCAGGATCTCGTAGCACACGGTCTGTGCGGTCTTTACTTCGCCGCGCCCCTGGCAAGTGGGGCAGGGCTCGCACAGGACATGCGCCAGGCTCTCGCGGGTGCGTTTGCGCGTCATTTCGACCAGTCCCAGCGAGGAAAATCCGCTCACGCTGATGCGCGTGTGGTCGTGTGCCAGCATCTTTTTGAATTCCTCCAGCACGGCGTCGCGGTGTTCCGCGGTGTCCATGTCGATGAAGTCGCAGATGATGATGCCGCCCAGGTTGCGCAGGCGCAGTTGACGCGCGATGACCTGAGCGGCTTCCAGGTTGGTCTTGAAGATGGTGTCGTCGAAATTGCGGCCGCCGACGAAGCCGCCGGTATTGACGTCGACCGTGGTGAGGGCCTCGGTCTGGTCGATGATGAGGTAGCCGCCGGACTTCAGGTCGACGCGGCGCGACAGCGCGCGTTCGATCTCTTCTTCCACGCTGTACAGGTCGAACAGCGGGCGGGCGCCGGTATAACGTTCCAGTTTGGGCAGAGCGGAGGCGATGTAGTCCGTGGCGAAAGTCAGCATGCGCTCATGCGTCTCGCGCGAATCGACCAGGAGGCGCGATGTCTCTTCGTTGACGAAATCGCGCAACACGCGCAGGCTGATATCCAGTTCCTTGTAGAGCAGCGCCGGGGGGGCAAGGCTCTGGGATTGCTGTTGCAGGTTGCTCCATAGCTTGTCCAGATAAGCGACGTCGGCGCGCAATTCGCTGTCGGAAGCGGATTCCGCCATGGTGCGGATGATGTAGCCGCCCTTGTGGTCGGCGGGCAGCACTTGCTGCAACTTGGCGCGCAACGATTCGCGTTCTTCTTCGTTCTCGATGCGTTGCGAAACGCCAATGTGGGATTCCTGCGGCAGATAGACCAGCAGGCGGCCGGCGAAACTCAGTTGCGTGGAGAGGCGCGCGCCCTTGGTTCCAATGGGGTCCTTGATGACTTGCACCAGCAGGCTCTGTCCCTCGAACAGCACTTTCTCGATGGGCTTGGCCGCATCGCCGTTGTGCTGGTTCTCCCAGATGTCGGCGACATGCAGGAAGGCGGAACGCTCCAGGCCGATGTCGATGAATGCCGACTGCATGCCCGGCAGCACGCGCTTGACCCTTCCGATATAGACGTTGCTGACCAGGCCGCGCTGGCTGCCGCGCTCGATATGCAATTCCTGGACGACTCCTTGTTGCATTACCGCGACGCGTGTTTCCTGCGGCGTCACGTTGATCAGGATCTCTTCTGTCATGGCGCGGGATATCCGAATAGTTTCAGCAATTCTACCGTTTCATACAGCGGCAGTCCCATCACGCCGGTATAACTGCCTTCGATGCGCTTCACGAACGCCCCGGCATACCCCTGGATGCCATAGGCGCCCGCCTTGTCGTGCGCTTCGTTGGTATGCAGGTAACGGCGGATGCGATCTTCGTTGAGCGTGTCGAAGGTGATGCTGGTTGTCGACAGGCGCATCTCGGTGCGTTCCTGGAAGGACACGGCCACGGCCGTGAGTACCTGGTGCTGCGTCCCCGAGAGCATGCGCAGTATCTCTGCCGCATGTTCGTGATCATCCGGTTTGCCGATAATCTTGCCGTCCAGCGTGACGGTGGTGTCCGCCGCCAGCACCGGAAGCGGGCGCAAATTGCGGAGTGTCAGCGTGTCCCAGCCTGCGCGTGCCTTGTCGCGGCATATGCGCTGCACGTAGTCCACCGGTGCTTCGCCGTCGCGGGGGGTCTCGTCCACCTGCACATGGCGGCGCGGATCGTTGCGCAGCAACAGCACGTCGTAATGCACGCCGATCTGCTTGAGCAATTCACGGCGGCGGGGACTTTGCGATGCAAGGTAGATACGTTGATGTGCGGCTTTCATGACTCACTCTCGATGATAAGGGTGGTTGTGCAGCAACGAATGCGCCCGATACAACTGTTCCGCCAACAACACGCGCACCATGCCATGCGGCAGGGTAAGCGCGGAGAGCGCCATCAGGTGCTGGGCCTGATGCTTGACGGATTCGTGCAGGCCGTCCGCGCCGCCGATGATGAACGCGACATCGCGGCCGTCGCCCAGCCAGTGCTGCATCTGCGCGGCGAGTTGTTTGGTGGTGGGCGTGGCACCATGCTCATCGAGCGCGATGCGCAGCGTGTTTTGCGGCAGGGCGGCGAGGATGCGTTGCGCTTCCGCTTCCATGATCTGTGCGGTGGTCTTGCCGCTGGTGCGCGATTCCGGTTTGAGCTCGATCAGTTCGATGCGGGCTTCGCGCGGCATGCGCTTGGCATATTCGTTGAAGCCAGAGGTGATCCATTCCGGCATCTTGTTTCCAACAGCCAGAATGAATAACTTCATTTTTTCACGTTGCCTGCGGCGCGCGGTGTCGGGCGCGCCTCCCACAGTTCTTCGAGGTTGTAGTAAGCACGCACGGCCGGTTGCATGATGTGCACCAGCACTTCGCCGAAGTCCACCAGCACCCACTCGCCGCTGTCGGCACCTTCCACGCTCAGCGGTGTCTCGCCGATCTCTTTCAATTTGTCTTCGACGTTGTCGGCCAGCGCCTTGGTCTGCCGGGTCGACTGCGCGCTGGCGATGACCATGCGTTCGAACAAGGGGCTGAGCTTGCTGGTATTGATGACGACGATGTCGTTGGCTTTGATGTCTTCCAGGGCTGCGACGATGGCTTGGGTCTTTTGTTCTGTGCTTAGCATGTACGGTAAAGTTGATGAATATTGATGTAATTGGCGACGGCATCCGGTACCAGGTAACGGATGCTCTTTCCCTCCGCACAACGGCGGCGGATGTCGGTGGAGGATATCTCAAGCGCGGGCATGTCGGCGACGAAGATCGCCCCGTTGGGCGCTTCGTGCAGCGCACTCGCACCGGGGGCGAGACGGGCACGGTATTCGGCCTGCAGTGCGGCATCCGCCTCGTTCATCGCGTTGCCCAGGGGCGGCCCCCCGGCGCGTTGCAGCACGACGATATGCGCCAGCTCGAACAAACGCTTCCACTCATGCCAGGTGTGCAATTGCAGGAAGGCATCGCCGCCGAGAATGAGGCACAAAGGCTGTTGCGTGCCGATTTCGACGCGCAACGCGGTGAGCGTATCCACCGTGTAGCAAGGGTCGGTGCGGAACAGTTCGTGCACATCGACCTGAAAATCGGGATGGCCGTTCAAGGCCAGGCGCACCATCTCCCAACGCGATTTGGCCTCGGCCTTCGGCGCGGGGCGATGCGGCGGTGTGCCGCAGGGAACGAAGCGAACTTGCGCGAGATCGCACTGCTCCAGCGCCTCCTGTGCAATACGCAGATGCCCATGGTGAACCGGATCGAACGTGCCACCGAGGATGCCGATGGGGGAGGTACTCATTCTGCAAAAAACCAAAGATTAGCCACGGATGAAACGCGGAAGTAAACGGATGGCCGCAAAGCTATCATCCGCGCCCATCCGTGTCCACCCGTTGACCAGAAAAAACAAGATCTATAGTGCCAGGCGGCGCATGTCGGACAGCACATGCGCAAGGTAGGTGGTGAAGCGTGCACCGGCGGCGCCGTCGATCACGCGGTGATCGTAGGACAGCGACAGCGGCAGCATCAGGCGCGGCACGAACTCGCCGTCCTTCCACACCGGCTTCATGCTGGAGCGCGACACGCCGAGGATGGCCACTTCCGGGGCATTGATGATCGGCGTGAACGAGGTGCCGCCGATGCCGCCCAGGCTGGAGATGGTGAAACAGCCGCCCTGCATGTCGGCGGCGGTGATCTTCTTCTCGCGCGCTTTGGCGCTGACTTCGCCCAGTTCCTTCGCCAGCTGCACGATGCCTTTCTGGTCCACGTCGCGGATCACCGGCACCATCAGGCCGTCCGGCGTATCCACGGCCACGCCGATGTGGATGTACTTCTTCAGCACCAGGTTCTCGCCGGCGGCATCCAGCGACGCGCAGAAATCGGGGAAGTGCTTCAGCGCGATCGCGCAGGCCTTGAGCATGAAGGCCAGCGGGGTGATCTTGATGTTCTCCTTCGCATATTCCGCGCCGAGTTCCTTGCGGAAAGCTTCCATCTCGCTGATGTCGGCTTCCTCGAATTGCGTCACGTGCGGGATCATCACCCAGTTGCGGTGCAGGTTCGCGCCGGAGATCTTCTTGATGCGCGACAGTGGCTTGCTCTCGACCGCGCCGAACTTGGCGAAGTCCACATCCGGCCACGGCAGCAAGCCGGGCAGCGCGCCGCCGGCGGAAGTTGCGCCGCCGCCAGCCAGCGATTTCTTGACGAAGTTCTGCACGTCGTCCTTGGTGACGCGGCCTTTTTCGCCGCTGCCGCCGACCTTGCTCAGGTCCACGCCCAGCTCGCGCGCGAAGCGGCGGATGGACGGGCTGGCGTGGGCGCTGCCAGACGGAGCAGCGGCGGGCGCTGCCGGTGCGGCGGCAACCGGGGCTGCCGCGACGGGTGCGGGTTTGGCTGCGGGAGCAGGTGCGGCTGCCGGGGTTGCGGTCTGCGCAGGGGCGGGGGCGGGGGCCGCGGCGGCAGCGCCGGCACCGGCTTCCATCAGGACGATCAGGTCGCCTTCCGATACCTTGTCGCCGACCTTGACCTTCACTTCCTTAACCACGCCGGCGAACGGCGCGGGCACGTCGATGGTTGCCTTGTCGGTTTCCAGCGAGATCAGCGCCTGCTCTGCCGCGACCTTGTCGCCGGCCTTCACGGACACTTCGATGATGCTCACATCCTTGAAATTGCCGATATCCGGCACTAATACATTCTTTATTTCGGACACGTTGTTCCCCTTGCCTTAAACCGTTGTCGGGTTCGGTTTATCCGGATTGATCTTGTACTGCTTGATCGCCTTGCTCACTTCGCTCGCGGGGATCGTGCCTTCGTCGGCCAGGGCCTTCAATGCCGCGATGGCGACGTAGTGGCGATCCACTTCGAAGAAGCCGCGCAATTTCTTGCGCGTGTCGGAGCGGCCGAAACCGTCCGTGCCCAGCGTCTTGTAGCGTGCCTTGACGAAGGGGCGGATCTGGTCCGAATAGGCGCGGATGTAGTCGGTCGCGGAGACCACGGGGGTCTTGGCATCCAGGCATTGCTCGACATAGCTCACGCGCGGCTTGGCTTCCGGATGCAGGGTGTTCCAGCGTTCGCAATCGATGCCTTCGCGGCGCAGCTCGTTGTAGCTGGTCACGCTCCATACATCGGCGCCGACGCCGAAATCCTTCTCCAGCAACTCGGCGGCGGCGATCACTTCGCGCAGGATGGTGCCGCTGCCCAGCAACTGCACCTTGGCCTTCGCCTTGGCGGAGCCGGCGCTGAATTTGTACATCCCCTTGATGATGCCTTCTTCCGCGCCCTTCGGCATGGCCGGGTGGGCGTAGTTCTCGTTCATCACGGTGAGGTAGTAGAACACGTCTTCCTGGTTCTGGTACATGCGGCGCATGCCGTCCTGCACGATCACCGCCAGTTCGTAAGCGAAGGTCGGGTCGTACGACACGCAGTTCGGGATGGTCGCGGCCATCAGGTGGCTGTGGCCGTCCTGGTGCTGCAGGCCTTCGCCGTTCAGCGTGGTGCGGCCGGCCGTGCCGCCGACGAGGAAGCCGCGCGCGCGCAGGTCACCCGCTGCCCAGGCCATGTCGCCGATGCGCTGGAAGCCGAACATCGAGTAGTAGATGTAGAACGGGATCATCGCCACGCCGTGGTTGGCGTAGGAAGTCGCGGCAGCGATCCAGTCGGCCATGCCGCCCGCCTCGTTGATGCCTTCCTGCAGGATCTGGCCGGTCTCGGATTCCTTGTAGAACATCAGCTGGTCGGCGTCCTGCGGCGTGTACAGCTGACCCACCTGCGAGAAGATGCCGAGCTGGCGGAACATGCCTTCCATGCCGAAGGTGCGCGACTCGTCGGGCACGATGGGCACGATCTGCTTGCCGATGGCCTTGTCCTTAACCAGCACGCCGAGCAAACGCACGAACGCCATGGTGGTGGAGAATTCGCGGCCTTCGCTGTCCTTCAGCAAGGCGTCGAAAGCCGGCAGACCGGGGATTTCGAGCTTGGTGGTGACCGGTTTGCGTGCCGGGATGGTGCCCATGGCCGCGCCGCGTTCGCGCAGGTATTTGGCTTCCTGGCTGTCTTCGGCCGGGCGCACGAAGGGAAGTTTCGGCAATTGCTCGTCGCTGACCGGGATGTTGAAGCGGTCGCGGAATTTGCGCAGCGACTCTTCGTCCATCTTCTTCTGCTGGTGGGTCGGGTTCTGCGCTTCGCCGGAAGCGCCCATGCCGTAGCCCTTCACCGTCTTGGCGAGGATCACGGTCGGCTGTCCCTTGTGCTTGTTGGCTGCCGTGTAGGCCGCGAACACCTTGAGCGGGTCGTGGCCGCCGCGGTTCAGGTGCCAGATCTCGTCATCCGACATGTCGGCCACCAGTTCCAGCAACTCGGGATACTTGCCGAAGAATTCCTTGCGCACGTATGCGCCGTCACGGGCCTTGTAGGTCTGGTACTCGCCGTCGACCACCTCTTCCATGCGCTTCAGCAGCAGGCCGCTCTTGTCCTTGGCCAGCAGGCGATCCCAGCGGCCGCCCCAGATGACCTTGATGACATTCCAGCCGGCGCCGCGGAACACGCCTTCCAGTTCCTGGATGATCTTGCCGTTGCCGCGCACCGGGCCGTCCAGACGCTGCAGGTTGCAGTTGATGACGAAGATCAGGTTGTCGAGTTTCTCGCGTCCCGCCATGGAGATCGCGCCCAGCGATTCGGGCTCGTCGGTCTCGCCGTCGCCGAGGAACGCCCATACCTTGCGGCCGTTGGTTTGCGCGAGTTCGCGGTGTTGCAGGTAGCGCATGAAGCGAGCCTGGTAAATCGCCATCAGCGGGCCCAAGCCCATCGACACCGTGGGGAACTGCCAGAAATTCGGCATCAACCAGGGGTGCGGATAAGAGGACAGGCCGTCGCCATCCACTTCCTGGCGGAACTTATGCAGTTGTTCTTCGGAGAGGCGGCCTTCGAGGAAGGCGCGGGCATAGATGCCGGGCGAGGAGTGGCCCTGGAAATAAACCAGGTCGCCGCCGTGATCGTCGGTCTTGCCGTGGAAGAAATGGTTGAAGCCGACATCATATAGAGTCGCTGCGGAAGCGAAGCTGGCGATGTGGCCGCCCAGCTCGGACGATTCCTTGTTGGCGCTCATCACGATGGCCGTCGCATTCCAGCGCATCAGCGCACGGATGCGGTGTTCCAGTTCCTTGTTGCCGGGCGAACGCTCTTCCTTCTCGCAGGCGATGGTGTTGAGGTAAGGCGTGGTGGCGCTGATCGGCATGTCGTCGCCGGCCAGTCGCGCATGGTGGATCAGCTGATCCAGCAGGAAGTGGGCGCGTTCGGCGCCTTCCTTGTCCAGCACGGACTGGAGCGAGTCCAGCCATTCCCGGGTTTCCTGCGGATCCTGATCTAGTTTCGGTGGTTGCTGTGTCGCCATCGCTTACTCTCTCCCTAAATTGCAACGTATCGTTTCTTCTTCCGTCACCAACCATCCCACATTGCGGTCGGTTTTTTCCTGCGGAATCTCTGGTACTACTTGTAGTGCAAACGCCCCCGCGACCAAAACCGGTCGATGCGGCATGTGCGCCAGCAATTTGTCGTAATAGCCGCCGCCATATCCCAGGCGTACCCCCTCGCGGGTGAACGCCACGCCGGGCAACAGGACGAAATCCACCGTTCCCAGCGCCTCTTCTTTTGTGCAGCGTTCCGCGACCGGCTCGCGTATGCCCCATGAGCCGGGCGCCACGTCATGCTGCAAATCCCGCACCTTATAAAGGTCCAGATGCTTGCTTGCCTGGTTCACCCGCGGCAGCAATACCCGCTTGCCGTCGGCCAGCGCCTGCCGTACCCATAGTTCGGCGGCCAGTTCCGCCCCGAAGTTCAGGTAACCGAGCACCGTCTGCGCCTGCCGGTAGGCGATCAAATCGCATACGGAGCCAATAACGGCGCGGCTAAGACGCAAGCGATCCGGCACGGGCAGTTTTTCGCGGGCGGCGATTATACTTTGCCTGAGGGCCTGCTTCCTAGCTTGGATGTTCATTTCTGAATTTCCCTTCGTGCCAATTTCGTTAAAACTGCGTCAATTGTGATGATGTTCGCCGCAACTTCGCGCAACTTCGCATTAATAATGATTATTGTGCGGCGCAATAAATGCGCTTGAAATGTCAAAAAGCCTGGCTAAATGCGCGAATTGCGCGAAATACGGCTGCCCATCGAACGGGATGCCGAAGAAAATCCCGCCGTGCAGACCGTAGTCGTTGCCGACCACGTAATCGTCGCCGGACCGGCGAGTTGCTTCAGTGCGAAGCCGGGGACAAGAGCCCGTGCCCGCCCGGACTCACCCCAGGAACAGCCGGTAAGCCGGGTTGTCGCTCTCGTCCCAGTACGGGTAGCCGAGGGTATCGAGGAAGGTCTTCAGCGCCTTCTTGTCCTTGTGCGGAACCTGCATGCCGACCAGCACGCGGCCATAATCCGCGCCGTGGTTGCGGTAGTGGAACAGCGAGATGTTCCAGTTGAGGTTCATGCTGTTGAGGAAATTCATCAGCGCGCCCGGGCGCTCCGGGAATTCGAAGCGGAACAGGATCTCGTCTCTGGCTTCCGGCGCCCGTCCGCCGACCAAGTGGCGCAGGTGCAGCTTGGCCATCTCGTTATCGGTGAGGTCGAGCGTGTTGAGCTTGTGCTTCTGCAGCGTGGCGACCAGCTTTGCCGTCTCCGAAGGGTCCTTTACCTGTACGCCGACGAAAACCTGCGCTTCTCTGGGGTCGGCGTAGCGGTAGTTGAATTCGGTGATGTTGCGGTTGCCGAGCAAGGCGCAGAACTGGCGGAAGCTGCCCGGCGTCTCGGGAATGGTCACCGCCATGAGGGCTTCGCGTTTCTCGCCGATCTCGGCGCGCTCGGCCACGAAGCGCAGGCGGTCGAAGTTCATGTTAGCTCCGCTGCATACGGTGACCAGCGTTTCGCCCTTGAGCTTCTCGCGCTTGGCATAGAGCTTGGCACCCGCGATGGCGAGCGCGCCCGCCGGTTCGAGGATGGAGCGGGTGTCCTGGAACACATCCTTGATCGCCGCGCACACGGCGTCGGTGTCCACCAGCACTACTTCATCCACATATTGCTTGCACAGGCGGAAGGTCTCTTCGCCGGCCAGTTTGACTGCCGTGCCGTCGGAGAACAGGCCGACATCGTTGAGTGTGACGCGCTTCCGCGATTTGAGCGAACGCGCCATCGCATCGGAATCGACGGTCTGCACGCCGATGACCTTGATGTCCGGGCGCACCTGCTTCACGTAAGCGGCCACGCCCGCGATCAGCCCGCCGCCGCCGATGGCGCAGAAGATGGCGTGGATCGGCGCCTGGTGCTGGCGCAGGATCTCCATGCCGATGGTGCCTTGTCCGGCGATGACATCGGGATCGTCGAACGGATGGACGAAGGTGAGGTTGTGCTTCTTCTCCAGCTCCAGCGCGTGGCCGCAGGCATCGCTGTAGCTGCTGCCATGCAGCACGATCTCCACCGCGCGCTGGCCGAAATGCTTGACCGCCTCGATCTTTACCTGCGGCGTGGTGGTCGGCATCACGATGACGGCTTTGCATCCCATCTTGCTGGCGGAGAGCGCAACGCCCTGCGCGTGGTTGCCTGCCGAGGCCGTGATGACGCCGCGCTTGAGCTGCTCTGGCGTGAGCTGCGCCATCTTGTTGTAGGCGCCGCGCAGCTTGAACGAGAACACGGGCTGCATGTCCTCGCGCTTGAACAGGATCTTGTTGCCGGTGCGCGCGGACAGACTGGGCGCAGCTTCCAGCGGGCTTTCGATGGCCACGTCGTAGACGCGGGCGGTCAGGATACGTCTTCAGATAACTTTGCATGATGAGTTGCGAACTATGGAATTGACTGCAAGATTAGCAGGAAATGTGCGGCAATGCTTAATCCCAAGCAATCCATTGGGCCCAACAGGCCTTGCAGGAGCGACCCCTCCGCAGCAAGCTAACTCCCCCTCGCCAGGGGAGAACCAAGTCCGCTCCTCCCCTGACAAGAGGAGGCTGGGAGGGGTTTGATGTTACGCGCGAAGCCCGATCAGCTTGTAGAAACGTGGCCAGGTCGCTCAGATCGTCGAACACCGCCGCCGCGTCCGTTGAAGTCCTGCTGGTGCGTGTAGGGGTTCATGGTGACATAGGTCTTGATCCCGGCTGCCAGCGCCGAGCGCAAGCCATTGTAGGAGTCTTCCAGCGCGATGCAATCCTGCGGCGCGAGCTTCAGTTCGTTCAGCACCCAGTTGTAGATGTCCGGTGCGGGCTTCTTGTTCGGCACGATGTCGCCGCAACCGATGGCGTCGAAATGTTTGGCCCAGTCCTTGCCCAATCCCACTTCCAGCAAGGCAGCCGACGTTTTCCGGCGAAGTGGTGGTGGCGATGGCGAGCCGGATGCCCGCCTTGTGCGCATCGGTGATGAGCTGTTTGATCCCGGGGCGTAAGGGGATGTGGCCGTCGCGCAACGTGGCGGTGTAATGCGCGGTCTTCTGCACATGCAGGTTCTTCACGAAGCCTTCGTAATCGGCGGGCTTGTTGAAGTCCGGCAAATAGCTTTCGACGTAGTACTTGATACGCTCCTTGCCGCCGGTCACCTTGAGCAGCTTGTCGTACAGCGCCACGTCCCAGTTCCAGGGAAGATTGTTCTCGGCGAAGGCCTTGTTGAATGCGATGCGGTGTGCGTCCTCGGTGTCGGCAAGGGTGCCGTCGACGTCGAATATGATGGCTTTAATAGTCATAACCTATCCTGCGAAAGTAATTTCAATTCCCTCTCCCGCAAGCGGGAGAGGGCTAGGGTGAGGGGCGTGGGGTAACGTCAAATTGGGTGCCCGCCGCGACGAGAGTGAAGAATGACATACGCGGCAACACCATAAATAAGGAACCCGAGAGGAATGCTGGCTATGAAAGCCAGAAGGTTAAGTGGCGTTCCTTCATATACCGGATGATCCGAGGTTCCAATGTTCATTGTTGGGCAAAAACTTTGCAGAAGCGCGTTCTGCCAAAATATTGCGCTGGAGATGTTCGGATAACCGAGCGCATCAAGTCCGTAGGCCAGAGCCAACAGCAACATGGTTATCACGACACCGAAGGCGGCAGCTAGAAGAACCGTTCGCATCACAAACTCCAAGGCACCTAACTAGTTTATATACAGCGCACAGACCCTCATCCCCGCCCTTCTCCCGCTCGCGGGAGAAGGGGGCAACAAGGCTCAGCGCATTCCCGGAAACTTCCCGCCCATCCCCTTCATCATCTTGGCCATCATGCCCTTGCCGCTGAACATCTTCATCATCTTCTGCGACTGCTCGAACTGGTTCAGCAATTGGTTGACGTGCATCACCTGCACGCCCGCGCCTGCCGCGATGCGGCGTTTGCGCGAGGCCTTGATTTGCTCGGGGTGGCTGCGCTCGTAGGGGGTCATGGAGTTGATGATGCCTTCGGTGCGGTTGATCTGGCGTTCGTCGACCTTGGCGGTCGCCGCGGCCTGGGCGAGTTGCGCGGGCAGTTTGTCCATCAGCGCCGACATGCCGCCCATCTTCTTCATCTGCACGATCTGCATCTTGAAGTCGTTGAGGTCGAAGCCTTTGCCGGTCTGCATCTTCTTCGCCAGCTTCTGGGCTTCGCCAACATCCACACTGCGCTGGGCTTCTTCCAGCAGCGACAGCACGTCGCCCATGCCGAGGATGCGCTGGGCCATGCGTTCGGGGTGGAAAGCTTCGAGACCGGTCGGCTTTTCGCTGACGCCGACGAACTTGATCGGCTTGCCCGTGATCTGCCGCACCGACAAGGCCGCGCCGCCGCGCGCATCGCCGTCCAGCTTGGTGAGGATCACGCCGGTCAGCGGCAGTGCATCGCCGAAGGCCTTGGCGGTGTTGACCGCATCCTGGCCGGTCATCGCATCGACCACGAACAGGGTCTCGATGGGCTTCAGCGCGGCATGCAGGTCCTTGATCTCGGCCATCATCGCTTCATCGACGGCGAGGCGGCCGGCGGTGTCGACGATCAGCACGTCATGGTGATGTTTCTTTGCGAAGTCGTGCGCGGCGAGGGCGATGTCTTGCGGTTTCTGCGCCGCATCCGAGGGGAAGAAGTCGATGCCGAGCTGTTGCGCCAGCGTGCGCAGTTGTTCGATAGCGGCGGGACGATACACGTCGCAGCTCACCAGCAACACTTTCTTCTTGTTCTGTTCGTGCAGCAGCTTGGCCAGCTTGCCGCTGCTGGTGGTTTTACCCGCGCCCTGCAGGCCGGCCATCAGTATCACGGCAGGCGGGACGGCGGCGAGGTTGAGCGCATCGTTGTGCTCGCCCATCAGCTTGGTCAGCTCGCGGTTCACCACGCCGATCAGCGCCTGTCCCGGTTGCAGGTTGCCGATGACTTCTTGCCCCAGCGCGGCTTCCTTCACCTTGGCGATGAATTCCTTGACGACCGGCAGTGCGACGTCTGCTTCCAGCAAGGCGAGGCGGACTTCGCGCAGGGCGTCCTGGATGTTGCTCTCGGTCAGGCGCGCCTGGCCGCGCAGGTTTTTGACGATGCCGCTAAAGCGTTGGGTTAAGTTATCCAGCATGGTTTTTACCTACCTAATAGTTTTGGGATCGAACTAAGGGAACACACTACCAAGTCCGATCCTGGATGTTTCATAAAACGGCCATGCCCGTGTAGGAGCACGCCCTGCGTGCGAGTTTGGCAATCATGGCGCCTCCGGCGCGTTCGCACGCAGGGCGTGCTCCTACAGGGTAAACGCAAAAGTACGTCATTGGGTTTGCACATGCCCAACGCCGCTGCAGACACTTTCGCGGCGCTTCCTGTAGAATCCGCACAGTCTAAAACATCTGCGCTCCCCATGTCGAACCAAGCTCTGCATTTGCTCACGTTTGTCCTTTACTCCGTACTGGCTATTCTGTTCTGGCGCGCGCAGGCAGCGGGCAGTGCGGAAAAGCAGAATCGCGGTTTGTTGGGCTTTGCGGTCATTGTGCCCCTGGCTCTGCACGGCTGGCTGCTGTATGACACACTCTTTATATGGGGTGCGCTGAACCTGGGGTTGGTATATGCCCTGTCGCTGATCCTGTGGCTGACGGTGCTGGTGTACTGGGTGGCGCGCTATTTCTATCCCCTGTCCAGCCTGCAGACGCTGGTGTTGCCGCTGGCGGCTGTCAGTACGGCGCTCCCCGCGATCTTCCCCGAGGCGCATATCCTGTCGCAACCCCCTTCCGGCCTGTTCGACACCCATGTTCTGGGCGCCATGCTGGCTTACAGCCTGTTTACCATCGCCGCCTTGCATGCCGCGCTGATGTCGCTGGTCGAAAAGCGCTTGCACCATGCCAAGTTGCCCAAGGTGCTGCAGAACCTGCCGCCGCTGCTGACCATGGAGACCCTGTTGTTTCGCGTGATCGGGGTGGGTTTCGTGCTGCTGACCATCACGGTCGTTTCCGGCATGCTGTTTTCCGACAAGATATTCGGACATCCCTTGCAATTCAGTCACATGACGCTGTTCGGGATGGCTTCCTGGGCTGTGTTCGCCATCTTGTTGCTGGGCCATCGCTTCTACGGCTGGCGCGGCAAAAAGGCGGTGCACTGGACATTGAGCGGCTTCGGATTCCTTGTATTGGCCTACCTGGGCGTCCATTTCGTGCTGGAAGTCATCCTGCACCGCTGATTCCCCTCGGGATTTTCCTGTCAAAACAGTCCTTGCCAGAGATCGGCAAGGTGTCGTAGAATTCGCGCCCTTTTGGCATTGGCCGAAACTTAAATTATTGGGTAATCATTATGGTAGTCATTCGTCTTTCTCGTGGCGGCGCGAAGAATCGCCCGTTCTACAACGTGGTGGTGGCGGATTCCCGCAATCGTCGTGACGGTCGCTTCATCGAGCGCATCGGCTTCTACAACCCGCTGGCCGCTGAAGGCGCCGAAGGTCTGCGCATCCAGATGGATCGCGTGACGCATTGGCAAGAGCGCGGTGCGCAGCTGAGCGAAACCGTAGGCCGTCTGGTCAAAAAAGCCGGTGCAGCAGCCAAGGCCTAACTAGCATGGCGTTTTGCCATGCCAATTTCCCTCACCCTAACCCTCTCCCGGGGGGAGAGGGGACAAACGTGGCGCTACGCGAATGAAAGACATTGACGCAAGCCCCATGGTCGTCATGGGGAAGGTGGTCGCGGCACAGGGCATCCAGGGTTGGGTGAAGGTGCAGACCTTTACCGAGTACCTGGACAGCCTGCTCGATTACGACACTTGGTATGTGGGCAACGAGCAAGCCTGGCGCCCGGTGGAAGTTCTGGAAGCAAACGTGCACGGCAAAGTGCTGGTGGCCAAGCTGGAAGGCGTCGCCGACCGTACCGCCGCCGAAAAGTGCAAAGGCCTGTTGATCGCGGTTCCGCGCACAGAGTTGCCGGCGCAGGAAGAAGGCGAATATTACTGGTCTGACCTGATCGGCCTGGCCGTGGAAAATCTGGCGGGCGAAAAGTTCGGCACCGTGGATTCGCTGCTGGAGACGGGCGCGAACGATGTGCTGGTGGTCAAGGGTGAAAACGGCGAAACGTTGATTCCGTTCATCGACAGAGTCATCCAGCAAGTGAGCCTGAAGGAAAAAACGATCCGGGTGGATTGGCAGGCGGATTACCTCAAATGAGGTTTGACGTCATTACTCTGTTCCCCGAGATGTTCGACGCGATCACCAGATACGGTGTGACGCGGCGGGCGGCGGAGCAGGGCAAGTTTGAGTTGCAGACGTGGAATCCGCGCGATTTTACGACCGACAACTACCGCACCATCGACGACCGTCCCTACGGCGGCGGACCCGGGATGGTGATGCTGGCGGAGCCGCTGGAAAAAGCGATCAGCGCAGCGAAAGCAGCGCAGGCCGTAAGCGGCAAGGCGAAGAGTTGTGTGATCCACCTCTCGCCGCAAGGCAGGCAGCTCACCCATGAAGTAGTGATGGAGCTGCTGGCGCGGGACGAAGGATTGATATTGCTGGCGAGCCGTTACGAGGGCGTGGACGAGCGCCTGTTGAGCCAGCAAGTAGATGAAGAGCTTTCCATCGGCGATTATGTGTTGTCCGGTGGCGAGTTGGCAGCGATGGTGGTGATGGACAGCGTGGTGCGGCAGATCCCCGGGGTATTGGGCGACGACGCATCGGCGCAGCAGGATTCTTTCGTACAGGGTCTGCTGGACTGTCCGCACTACACGCGCCCCGAGGTTTATAACGGTGTGGCGGTTCCGGAAGTTTTGATGTCCGGGCACCACGCCGAGATAGAGAAGTGGCGATTGAAGCAGGCCTTAGGCAGGACTGCGGAACGTCGCCCGGATTTGCTGGCACATCGCCAGTTGACTAAACAGGAAGCTCGGCTACTGGCAGAGTACCAGCAGGAACAAGCTTCCGCAAAAGAAGAGGAATCAAAATGAATCTGATCGGAATTCTTGAAAAAGAAGAAATCGCCCGTCTGGGCAAGACCATCCCCAACTTCGCACCCGGCGACACCGTCATCGTGAACGTGAACGTGATCGAAGGCGAGCGCAAGCGCGTGCAGGCATACGAAGGCGTGGTCATCGCCAAGCGCAACAAGGGGCTGAACTCCAGCTTCATCGTGCGCAAGGTTTCTTCCGGCGAAGGCGTGGAGCGTACGTTCCAGACCTACTCCCCGAGCATCGCCAGCATCGAAGTAAAGCGCCGCGGCGATGTGCGTCGCGCCAAGCTGTACTACCTGCGCGATCGTTCCGGCAAGTCGGCACGTATCAAGGAAAAGCTGGCTGCACGCAAAGAAGCGTAATAAGCAGCAGTTTTCTGGCAATACAAGAAACGGGAGCTTCGGCTCCCGTTTTTATTTGGGCTATCATGTGCGCATGAACTATCAGGCAATCATCTCTGCGCCATTCGGCAAACTCGGCATCCGTTGTTCAGACACGGACCTGCTGGGTATCGAATTCCTGCCGGGAAAAACAAAATCGCAGCCGCCGCTGGGCGAAATGGCAAAAGCGATCTGCGCGGAACTGGAAGCCTATCTGGCTAATGCGAAACATGAGATCGACCTGCCTTTCGAACTCGATGGCACGCACCATCAGTGCAAGGTGTGGCAGGCGATGCTCGACATTCCCTGCGGACAGACGCTGACCTACGGCGAACTCGCGAAGCAGATCGGTTCCAGCGCACAAGCGGTAGGCCAGGCCTGCGGCAGCAATCCGATTCCCATCGTCATTCCTTGCCACCGTGTGGTGGGCAAAACCGGGTTGGGCGGCTTCATGGGGCACGCGGAAGGCGACTCGCTCGATATCAAGCGCTGGCTGCTGGCACATGAACGACGCTGAGCTGCTGGACGAATTCAGCGACGCCCTCTGGCTGGAAGACGGCCTCTCCCGCAACACCCTCGAAAGCTACCGCCGCGACCTGAACAAATTCGCCGAGTGGCTGCAAAAGCAGCGTGGATGCGGCTTGCAGGCCGCCACCCATGCCGACATACAGGGCTTTCTGGCGCATCTGGTGAGCGGCGAAAAAGCCAAAGCCACCTCCACCTCGCGCGCCATCTCCAGCCTCAAACGCCTGTTCCGCTACCTGCTGCGGCAGAACCGGATCGCGACCGATCCGACCCTGCAGATCGCCACGCCCAAACTGCCGCGCAGCCTGCCCAAGAGTCTCACCGAAGAAGATGTCGAATTGCTGCTGAACGCCCCCGATGTGGATACGCCGCTGGGCATGCGCGACCGCACCATGCTGGAAGTGCTGTACGCCAGCGGCTTGCGCGTGTCGGAACTGGTCGGCTTTGAGCGTGGCGCAGGTGAGCCTGGACATGGGCGTGACGCGCGTGATGGGCAAGGGCAGCAAGGAACGTCTGGTGCCGCTCGGCGAAGAAGCGCTGGACTGGGTCAGGAAATACCTCGCAGAAGCCCGTCCTGCCTTGCTCTTGGGTAAGGTGACCGATGCGCTGTTCGTCACGCAGCGCGGCGAAGCGATGACGCGGCAGATGTTCTGGTATCTCATCAAGAAGCACGCGAAAGAGGGCGGCCTGCACAAGCCGCTGTCGCCGCACACCCTGCGCCACGCCTTCGCCACGCACCTGCTCAACCACGGGGCGGACTTGCGCGTGGTGCAGATGTTACTGGGGCATTCGGATATCTCGACGACGCAGATTTACACGCATGTGGCGCGGGAGCGGTTGAAGGCGCTGCATGCGATGCATCACCCGCGAGGATAGGAAGTTTTGATGGTGGAGGTGATCAGGATCGAACTGACGACCTTCTGATTGCGAACCAGACGCTCTCCCAACTGAGCTACACCCCCACGGCAGACGAATCCTAAAGGCAAATCGCCAGTTTGGAAAGGGTTCGACGGAAACAGTCGGGAAGGTTTCTAAATTGGCGAATTCCTGCAATAATCCCGGCACGAAACGATATTACCGAATCAGGAAAACAAAAAATGGCTTTGACGCAAGACGATTTGAAACGCGCGGTTGCCCAGGCGGCGATCGCTTATGTACCGAATGACTGCATCGTGGGAGTGGGTACCGGTTCCACCGCCAACTTCTTTATCGACGAGCTGGCCGGGATCAAGCACAAGATACGCGGTGCGGTTGCCAGTTCCGAAGCTTCCGCCAAACGTTTGCAAGGGCATGGCATCGAAGTGCTGTCATTGAACGATGCGGGCGATCTGCCGGTGTATGTGGACGGAGCGGACGAGATCACGCGCCATATGCACATGGTCAAGGGTGGCGGCGGCGCGTTGACCCGCGAGAAGATCGTCGCGGCAGCCAGCAAGAAGTTCATCTGCGTGTGCGACGCCAGCAAGCTGGTGGACGTGCTCGGCAAATTCCCCTTGCCGATCGAGGTGATCCCGATGGCGCGCAGCTATGTGGCGCGCGAAGTGGTGAAGCTGGGCGGGCAGCCGAAGTTGCGCGAGGGATTCACCACCGACAACGGGAACATCATCCTCGACGTGCATAATCTGCAGATCATGAATCCGGTCGAACTGGAAACGGCATTGAACCAATTGGCCGGCGTGGTGACCAACGGTCTGTTCGCGCGTCGCGCGGCAGATGTGCTGCTGCTGGGCACGCCGGAGGGCGTGAAGACGCTCACTGCATAAGGTAGCGTAACAAAAGTTTAACGGTGCATCGGTAGCATCCGTCATTTGCAATAATCCTTTTAAGGAACAGCCATGGTTGGTAGCGAACATACTTCGAAACAATTCGATGCGGAGCTCGAAGCGGTGCGCGCTCGCGTATTGCAGATGGGCGGGCTGGTCGAGAGCCAGATCCGTTTGGCGGTCGAATCGTTGATTACCGGTGATGTGTCGCTGATGAACCGCGTGATCGAAGACGACCATCGCGTTAATGCCATGGAAGTGGAGATCGACGAAAGTTGCAACCACATCCTGGTGCGCCGCCAACCGGCGGCTGGCGACCTGCGCATGGTGATGACCGTGATCAAGACCATCACCGATCTGGAGCGCATCGGCGACGAGGCTGAAAAGATCGCGCGCATGGCCAAGCTGCTATCGCAAAAAGAGCGCCTGTACCTGCCGCGCTACAACGAGATCAAACACGCTTCCGATATTGCGCTGGATATGCTGCGCAAGTCGCTGGATGCCTTTGCCCGTCTCGATCTTGCTACCGCCGCGCAAGTGGTGCGCCAGGACGAGCAAGTGGATGAAGAGTTCCGTGCCATCATGCGTTACCTCATCACCTTCATGATGGAAGATCCGCGCACCATCTCCACCTCTCTGGAGATCCTGTTCGTGGCGAAAGCCATCGAGCGCATCGGAGATCACGCCAAGAACATGTCAGAATACGTGGTCTATATGGTCAAAGGCCGCGACGTGCGTCATGTGACAGTCGAAGAGATCGAGCGCGAAATCCTAGAATAAACTTCTGTGCAACAGCAACCCATCCTTGCCGCAGTCGATCTTGGCTCCAACAGTTTTCGCCTGCAGGTCGCCCGTGTCGAGAATGGTCAGCTTTATATGCTGGATGGGTTGCGCGAAGCTGTGCGTCTGGCTGCCGGGTTAACGGAAGACAAGCGCCTGGACAAACCGTCGCAACAACGCGCACTTTCCTGTCTGCAACGTTTCGGCGAACGCCTGCGCGGCCTGCCTCGCGAAGCAGTGCGTGCGGTCGGCACCAATTCGCTGCGCGTCGCCAAGAATGCTCCCGAATTCCTGCAGCAGGCCGAGGCTGCCCTCGGCTTTCCCATCGATGTCATCGCCGGACGCGAAGAGGCTCGTCTTATCTACCGGGGGGTCGCACAGGGTCTGCCGCAATCTGGCGGCAAGCGGCTGGTGATGGACATCGGCGGCGGCTCGACCGAGTTCATCATCGGAAACGGGATGCAACCGCTCAAGCTGGAAAGCCTGTACATGGGCTGCGTGAGCTATACCGTGCGCTTTTTCCCCGACGGCAAGATCAATAAATCCAACCTCAAGCAGGCCGAACTTGCCGCACGCAACGAAGTGCAGGCTATAGCTTCCGAATTTTCCAGGGGGCATTGGAACGTCGCATTCGGCTCTTCCGGCAGTGCGCGAGTGCTGTGCGATATTCTTGAACAGAATGGTTATAGCGAAGGTGGTATCACGCGCGATGGGCTGGAGCAATTGCGGGCTCAATTTCTCAAGGCGGGCGATGTGGACAAGCTCGACCTGCCCGGACTGAAACCGGATCGGATTCCGGTGTTGCCCGGCGGTTATGCCATCATGTATGCCGCATTTTGCGAACTCGGCATCGAGCGCATGCAACCCGCGCTCGGCGCATTGCGCGAAGGTTTGCTGTACGACCTGCTCGGACGTTTCCACCATGACGACATGCGTGAAGTCACCGTCCAGCAATTCATGCGCCGCTACCATGTGGATACCCGTCAGGCGGCACGCGTGGTGCATCTGGCAGATATGCTCGCGAGACACTTCCAGGATGGTCATATCAGCGAGGAAGAATCGCACCTGCTTGCCTGGGCGGCCAATTTGCATGAGATCGGCATCAGCGTTTCGCACAGCGGTTACCACAAACACACTGCCTATATCCTCGCCAACGCCGACATGCCGGGCTTCACCAAAACAGAACAAAATCATCTAAGCCTGTTGGCGCTGGCCCATCGCGGCGGCCTGGAAAAAGTGCGCGGAATGCTGAACACTCCGGAAAAGCTGGCGCAGGTGATGGCGCTGCGCCTCGCGGCGCTTATCTATCGCAACCGTGGCGACGTCGAATTGCCTGCCATGCAGGGCCATTTCAGCGGCACCAAATTCCATCTCGTCCTCGCCCCCGGCTGGTTGGTGCAGAATCCGCTCACGGAGGCCGCGCTTCTGGAAGAAATGAAGCAATGGAAAGGCATCGGCGTAAGCATGCAAGTAGTCGAAGGATGAGGCAGAATGCGCTGGCGAAAAATATCGGCAACCATCGGAGGTCTTCATGACTAAGCAACTCAGAACCATTCTCATCAGCATGATCATTGGCGTTCTCATCGGCATGGCGCTTGGCGTCAACATCGGGCGCGGAAAGCCGCTGCTTTCCAATCCGTTCGCAAAAGAATCACTGGTTGAGCGCGCTAAGCAACTGGGCAGTGAAACGCTGGAACAAAGTGGCAAGGCCCTGGAAAAGACAGGGCAGGCACTGCAGGACAAAGCCAAATAATTTTCTCATCCGTCATTCCGGCTTCTGCCGGAATGACGGCACCCCCGTGTTAAACTCCCTCCTGAAGCTGGCTAGACAGTCGCTACACACCTTGTGCTGTGTAGAGGAAAGTCCGGGCTCCATAGAGCAGGATGCCGGTTAACGGCCGGACGCCGTGAGGCGATGGAAAGTGCCACAGAAAATACACCGCCCAAGTTCCTTCGGGAAACGGCAAGGTTGAAATGGCGAGGTAAGAGCTCACCGCGCTGGTGGCAACATCAGTGGCAGGGTAAACCCCATCCGGAGCAAGACCAAATAAGCAGGCTATGACGTGGCTCGCGTCGCTTGCGGGTAGGTTGCTTGAGCGTCAGGTAACGAAACGCCTAGAGGAATGACTGTCCACGACAGAACCCGGCTTATCGGCCAGCTTCACCTCATCTTGGAATCATGGCCCGATTTTTTCGATCGGGCTGAATGCATAGTTACGTCGCACAGAAAGGCAGTAGTCAAAGGCTCTCTTCTTGGTAATACCGCAAAGTATTTAGCCCTTCCGTACATACACCATCACAAACAACTTTAGCTTGCCTGCGCAATCCTTTGCTTTTTAAGCACATTTGTTTTGCATTAACTAAATGCGCTAAGCCCTTGTCCCGAAAAGAAAAATCCAATTTTCTTTCTTGACCATTTTACTATTTTTCAATATAGTGACTGTAAGTGGTAAAAAGTGGGTAAAGGTGGGAGATCGGGATGTTCCAAGGAGCAACGCAGCTCAATCTGGATAGCAAGGGCAGGCTCGCGATACCGGCGCGGTATCGCGACATGTTGCTTGCGCATTGTGCGGGTCAGCTGGTGCTGACTGCCGATGCCGACGGTTGTCTGCTGGTCTACCCGCAACCCGAGTGGCAGCCCATCCGTGAAAAGTTGATGAAGCTGTCGGCGTTCGATCCGCGCATCCGCGCCTTGCAGCGTTTCCTCGTCGGCCATGCCGAGGACACGGTAATGGATGCTGCCGGGCGCGTACTGGTGTCGCCCACGCTGCGCACCTTTGCGGCGCTGGACAAGCACGTGATGCTGGTGGGGCAGGGCAACAAATTCGAGTTGTGGGACGAGGCACGCTGGCAGGCGCAGAACGAAAAAATGTCCGGCTTTACGGCGGACAACCTGCCGCCCGAGCTGGAGGGTTTCACGCTGTGAGCGAAGGACTGGTTCACGCGACCGTCCTGTTGAATGAAGCAGTCGAGGCGTTGCAGATCAAGCCGGACGGCGTCTATGTGGATGGCACGTTCGGCCGCGGCGGGCACAGCCGTCTGATACTGCAAAAGCTGGGTGAGCGCGGCAGGTTGATCGCGCTGGATAAAGACCCGATGGCGGTAGCGGCTGGACGTGCGATCAGTGATGCGCGCTTTCAGCTGGTGCATAACGGTTTCGAGCATCTGGGCGAGGTATTGCGCACGCTCGGTGTGGAGAAGGTGGACGGCGTGTTGCTGGATCTGGGCGTGTCGTCGCCGCAATTGGACGATGAGCAGCGCGGTTTCAGTTTCCGCTTCGATGCTCCGCTGGATATGCGCATGGATACCAGCAGGGGGCAGACGGCAGCAGAGTGGCTGGCGATGGTTGATGAAGGTGAGCTCGCGGAGGTGATACGTGATTACGGCGAAGAACGGTTTGCTAGGCAGATTGCAAGGGCGATTGCTGCTGCGCGCCAGGAACGAGCGATCCTCACCACGAAACAGCTCAGCGACATCGTTGCGCAATGTGTACGCACGCGCGAACCCGGCAAAAATCCGGCAACTCGTACCTTTCAGGCTATACGGATTTATATCAACCGCGAGCTCGAAGAACTCGAGAGCGTGTTGCCGCAGTGCGTGGCTCATTTGAAGGCGGGCGGACGGATGGCCGTGATCAGTTTTCATTCGCTGGAAGACCGCATGGTCAAACACTTCATGCGCGAAATGGCGCAGGGCGACAAGTTGCCGAAAGGCGTGCCGATCCGTGCAGCGGACGTTCCGCAAGGCAAGGTGCGCCTGGTCGGCAAGGCGATCTACGCATCGCCGGAAGAAGTGGCAGCGAATCCTCGTGCCCGCAGTGCGGTGTTGCGAGTGGTGGAGCGCTTAGGTGGCTAGGCTGAATGTACTGTTACTCGTCCTAGTCATCGCGTGTGCGTTGGGAGTCGTCACCTCCCAACACAAGGCGCGCAAGTTATACGTGGATTTGCAGAAGGAAAAAGACAAGGCACAGCAGATGGATGTCGAATGGGGGCAGCTGCAACTTGAGCAAGGTACGCTGGTCATGCCCGCGCGCGTAGAGAAGCTCGCCGGCAGCCAACTGCAAATGCAGATGCCGCAATCCAGACAAGTCCGCTACATTCGCCTCGGCGACGGCATGGTGACGCAACCATGAACTACGCTACCAATATCATACAGACCACCGGGCAGATCGCATTGCCGGCATGGCGTTCGCGCGTGCTGTATGTGTTGCTGCTGGCCGGGCTGGCCGGGCTGCTGGTGCGTGCAATCTACCTGCAGGGAATCAACAACAATTTCCTGCAGCAGAAAGGCGATGCGCGCTACGGCCGCATCGTCGACATCCATGCGCATCGCGGCATGATCACCGACCGCCACGGCGAGCCGCTGGCGGTAAGTACGCCGGTGGAATCGGTCTGGGCGAGTCCGGCCGATGTTGAAATCTCTTCGTCGCAAATCGCGCAACTTGCGAAGATCGTAGGACTGAGCTCTGCAGAAGTGAAGAGCAAGCTCGGCGATACGTCGCGCGAGTTCGTTTACCTCAAGCGCCAATTGCCGCCTGAGCAAGCGGCAAAGGTCGTCAAGCTTGGTATCCCGGGTGTGTCGCTGCAACGCGAATACCGCCGTTACTATCCGGGCGGGGAAGTCACCTCGCATCTGATCGGTTTTACCGATGTGGATGACAACGGACAGGAAGGCATCGAGCTGGCCTTGCAGCAGCAACTTGGCGGCAAAGCGGGCAGCCAGCAAGTCATCAAGGACAGGCGCGGATTCATCGTCGAGGACGTGGCGAGCTTGCGTGCACCCAAGGAGGGCGGCGACATCGCTTTGAGCATCGACAGCAAGATACAGTCGCTTGCCTTTCGCGAGATCAAGCAGGCGGTCGAGCGGCACAATGCCAAGGGCGGTTCCGTCGTCGTGCTGGATGCGAAGACTGGCGAGGTGCTGGCGCTGGCAAACTGGCCTTCCTACAATTCCAACAACCGTGACAAGCCGAACGTGGCGGTGTTGCGCAACCATGCGGTGACAGACCTGTTCGAGCCGGGCTCCACCATGAAGCCCTTCACTGTGGCGACGGCGCTGGAGGAGGGCAAGGTCAAACCGGGGACGGTCATCAATACCGCTGGCGGCGTGCTGACGATCGGCGGCCGCACGATTCACGATACTCACCCGGAGCGGTCGCTCACTGTGGCTCAGGTGATCCAGAAATCCAGCAACGTCGGTACTGCCAGGATCGCACTCGGTTTGCCGCCGGAGACTTTATGGCACGGCTTGAGCGAAAGCGGTTTTGGATCGCTGACCGGGAGCGAATTCCCGGGCGAAGCTGCGGGCAAGCTGCGCGACTTCAGAACCTGGCGGCCCATCGAACAGGCGACCATGTCCTATGGCAACGGCATCTCGGTGAATCTCCTGCAATTGGCGCGTGCCTATACCGTCTTCACCAACAACGGCGAGTTGAAACCAGTCACCTTGCTCAAACAAGAGACACCTGTTGCAGGTGTCAAAGTCTATTCGGATGCAACCGCGCAAGCGGTGCGCGACATGATGGAGATGGTGGTGCGACCCGGCGGCACGGCGCCCCTGGCACAGATCACCGGTTACCGGGTGGCGGGCAAGACCGGCACTGCGCACAAGCTCGAGAATGGCAAGTACGTCGATCGCTATGTGGCTTCATTCGTCGGCCTGGCCCCCGCGTCAAATCCGCGACTGATCGTTGCCGTGATGATCAATGAGCCGGGTGGGCGTGATTATTACGGCGGCCTGGTTGCTGCGCCCGTGTTCAGCAGTGTGATGGGGGCTGCGCTGCGTATGCTCAGCGTACCGAACGATGCGCCGCTGGACAACGTGATGCAGCCAACGGCAGCCGACCTCATCAGGGAGGAAGCATGAGCGGCCCTTCGACCATGCCCAGGACAGGCTTCCGCTGCGAAGAGCTGGATGCGCTGGGTGTGACGGTTACGCGTCTCGTATCAGACAGCCGGGCAGTGGTGCCCGGGGATACTTTTGTCGCTTACCCGGGTACGCAGGCGGATGGCAGGCTGTTCATCGCGCAGGCCATCGAGCGCGGTGCCAATGCGGTGATCTGGGATGCACACGGCTTCGAATGGAAGCCGGATTGGAGCGTGCCGAACCTCGCGGTGAAGGACCTGCGCCATCAAGCTGGTGTGATCGCCGATCATGTCTATGGACAACCCTCCCGGAAATTGTGGATGGTCGGCGTCACCGGCACCAACGGCAAGACATCGATCAGCCACTGGCTATCCAGGGCGTTCAGCGGCCTGGGCCGCAAGAGCGCAGTACTGGGCACGCTGGGCAACGGTTTCCCGGGCGCGTTGCAGGCGACTGCGAATACCACTCCGGATGCGCTGCTCGTGCAAGGCCTGCTGGCGGAGTATGAGCGCCAGGGAGCAAAGGTTGCAGTGATGGAGGTGTCTTCGCACGCCCTGACACAGGGGCGCGTAAACGGGGTGCATTACGACGTGGCGCTGCTCACCAACCTTACACGCGACCATCTCGACTATCACGGCGACATGCAGAGTTATGCAGCTGCAAAACGCCGCCTGTTCGATTGGTCCCGGTTGAAATATGCAGTGCTGAATCTCGACGATGCCTTTGGTGCGGAACTTGCAGACCAGCTCAAGGATGCGAGCGTCGAGGTAATCGGTTACGGCCTGAACGACGAATCGCTCGTGCTGGCCGAGCATCTCGGTATCCGCATGGTGTACGGCAGCCTGACGCAGATGGATGCGCAGGGGCTGACGCTGCAACTGCACACCAGCTGGGGTGCTGCCGCGCTGCAGAGCAAATTGATCGGCCGCTTCAACGCGTCAAATCTGCTCGGTGCCCTGGCAGTGTTGCTGGTCAGCGAAATCGGGATCGATGATGCGGTACTTGAACTCGGCATGCAGAAAGCAGTGGCGGGCCGCATGCAGACGTTGGGAGGCAAGGATGTGCCGGCAGTCGTGGTGGATTACGCGCATACGCCGGATGCGCTGGAAAAAGTATTGATCACGTTGCGCGAAGTGACGGAACCCTTCGGCGGGAAGGTCATCTGTGTGTTCGGCTGCGGAGGCGACCGCGACCGCGGCAAGCGTCCCATGATGGGAACGGTCGCTTCGAAGTTTGCCGATATGTGCATCGTCACCAGCGACAATCCGCGCGGCGAAGAACCCCGCGAGATTATCGACGCCATCATCCAGGGCATGCAGGGCGACTTCCAGGTCATCGAGGATCGTGCAAAGGCGATCGCGCATGCGATCGGCAGTGCTCAACCGAACGATACCGTGTTGCTCGCGGGCAAAGGGCACGAGGATTACCAGGAAATCAGGGGGGTGCGTCATCCCTTTTCGGACAGCGAGATCGCCCATCGTGCGCTGAGCATGTGGGTACCGGAGGAGCACAGGCAATGATGATGTTATCCCAGGCGGCTCAGGCGCTGCATGCTCGCATGCAGGGGGCGGATGTGCGATTTTCCGCCGTCTCCACGGATACGCGCAGCATCCGGCAGGGGGACCTGTTCATCGCGCTCAAGGGCGAGCACTTCGACGGTGCGAAGTTCGTGGCGGACGCGCTGAAATCGGGCGCGGTGGCCGCGATGGTGAATCAGGATTCAGGATACGGGATGCAGGATTCGGGGATGCCGCTGCTGCTGGTGAAGGACACGCGCATTGCGCTGGGGCAGCTGGCTGCGCATTGGCGTTCCCGGTTCGATATTCCGCTCGTCGCCATCACCGGCAGCAACGGCAAGACCACGGTCAAGGAAATGCTGGCGGCGATTTTGAGGGTTGCGACAGGCAGCGAGGAAAGCGTGCTGGCAACCAGTGGCAATTTCAACAACGACATCGGCATGCCGCTCACTCTGCTCAAACTGCGGGAAACGCATCGGTATGCGGTGATCGAGATGGGCATGAACCACCCGAACGAGATCGACTACCTCACGCGCATCGCCAGGCCCGATGTGACGTTGGTCAATAACGCGACGGGTGCGCACCTGCAGGGATTGGGGTCGGTGGAAGGAGTGGCACGCGCCAAAGGCGAGATATTCGCGGGGCTGGCGAGTACGGGCACCGCAGTCATCAATGCCGACGATGCGCATGCCGCATTGTGGCGCACATTGGCGGGCACGCACCGGGTGTTCGATTTTGCCTTGGGACACCCGGCGGCAGTGAAAGGAAAATGGCAGGCAAAAGGCTACGGCGGGCAGCTCGAAGTGCGCACGCCAGCCGGCGAAACGAGCATGGAATTGCAGGTGCCCGGCGAGCATAACGCGCGCAACGCATTGGCTGCGGTAACTGCGGCATTGGCATTGCATGTTCCGTTGGTCACCATCGTCAAGGCTCTGCAGGGTTTCAGCGGAGTGGCGGGACGTTTGCAGCGCAAGCAGGCTTTGCATGGCGCAACCCTGATCGACGATACCTACAACGCCAATCCGGCCTCGATGCACGCAGCGCTGGAAGTGCTGGCACAGGCGGCCGGCAAGCGCATCTTTGTACTGGGCGACATGGGCGAACTGGGCGAGGACGCCGCGCAGTTCCACCGCGAGATCGGCGTCGCCGCACGCGAGCTGGGCATCGAAAGCCTGTTCGCGCTGGGAACGTTGAGTGCAGAGGCCGTGCGCGAATTCGGCGCGGGAGCGCAGCACTTTGCAGATATCGAACAGTTGAACGCAGCATTGGATAAACGGCTGGATGCGCAGACCACCGTGCTGGTGAAAGGATCGCGCTTTATGAAGATGGAACGGGTAGTGGCCCATTGCACAGGAGAAGGAAAAGTATGCTGCTCGCATTGACTCAATGGTTGGCACAGGACATACGCGCTTTCAGCGTGTTCAATTACATCACGCTACGCGCGGTGACGGCGGCGATGACCGCGCTGATCATCTCCTTCATGCTGGGGCCGTGGATGATCCGCAAACTGACGGCGATGAAGATCGGCCAATCGGTGCGCACCGACGGCCCGCAGACGCACCTGGTCAAGGCGGGTACGCCGACCATGGGCGGCGCACTGATCCTGATGTCGGTCGCCATCACGACATTGCTGTGGGGCGACCTGCACAACGCTTACATCTGGGTGGTCCTGCTCACCACACTGGGCGTCGGTGCCATCGGCTGGGTGGACGACTACCGCAAGGTGGTGCATCGCAATCCTGACGGATTGTCCGCCGGAGCCAAGATGTTCTGGCAATCGCTGATCGCGCTGGCGGTCGGCATCTTCCTCTGGTCGCATGCCACGTTGCCGGCGCACACCGAGGTCATCGTTCCGTTCTTCAAGAATCTGGTACTCCCGCTCGGCGTGGTCGGCTTCATCGTGCTGGTCTATCTGGTCATCGTCGGCAGCAGTAACGCGGTCAACCTCACCGACGGCCTCGACGGTCTTGCCATCATGCCGACAGTGATGGTGTCCGCCGCGCTGGCCGTCTTTGCCTATGTCGCGGGCCATGCCGAGTTCTCCAAATATCTGGGCGAGCCGTCGATTCCCGGTGCAGGCGAGCTGGCGGTGTTCTGTGCGGCCATCTCCGGCGCGGGCCTGGCCTTCCTCTGGTTCAACGCCTATCCGGCGGAAGTGTTCATGGGCGACGTCGGCGCGCTGGCGCTGGGCGCAGCGCTGGGCGCGGTGGCGGTGATCATTCGCCAGGAGCTGGTGCTGTTCATCATGGGCGGCGTGTTCGTGGTGGAAGCGGTGTCGGTGATGCTGCAGGTGTCCTACTTCAAATACACCAAGAGCAAGTACGGCACGGGCAAACGCATCCTGCTGATGGCGCCGTTGCATCACCACTTTGAGCAGAAGGGCTGGAAAGAGACGCAGGTCGTGGTGCGATTCTGGATCATAACGATGCTGCTGGTCCTGATCGGATTGTCCACACTGAAACTGAGATGACATTACTGCGCGACAAATCGGTGCTGGTACTCGGTCTCGGCGAGACCGGGCTGTCGCTTGCGCGTTACCTGAAGGCGCAAGGAGCGCGCCTGCGCGTCGCCGACAGCCGTGCGGAACCGCCCGGTGTCGCGGCGTTGCGCAGCGAATTGCCGGAAGCGGAAGTGCATTGCGGCGCATTCAGGGATGAATTGCTGCAAGGGGTAGACCGCATCGCGATCAGTCCGGGCGTGCCGTTGGCCGATCCTTTCGTGCAGCGCGCCATCGCACGCGGCATTCCGGTCGAAGGCGATATCGAATTGCTCGCGCAGCAAATCAGGAATCACGATACGGGATTCGGGATCTGGGACTCAGGGAGCAAAACCAGGGTCATCGCCATAACCGGCGCGAACGGGAAGACCACGGTCACCAGCATGGCCGGTGCGATGTGCGCGGCGGCAGGGCTGGATGCGCAAGTGGCCGGCAACATCTCACCTGCAGTGCTGGATGCCTTGCGTGAACGCGGCGGCCGGCAACCTCAGGTGTGGGTGCTGGAGCTGTCCAGTTTCCAGCTCGAGACTACGTATACGCTGAATGCCGATGCGGCGGTGGTGCTCAACGTGACCGAAGACCACCTCGACCGTTATGCGGGCAGCATGGATGCCTATGCCGCAGCCAAGGCGCGCATCTTTATGGGAAATGGCATGCAGGTCGTGAACCGCGAGGATGACCGCAGTGCGGCGATGAGGATCGCCGGGCGCAAGCAGGTCAGCTTCGGGCTCAATCCGCCGCCGGGTGAACAGGATTGGGGTATTGCGCGCGAAGGCGAGGCGATCTGGCTGATGCAAGGCGCCCAAAAGATCCTGCGTGCCGATGAATTGCAGGTAACCGGGTTGCACAACGTGGCGAATGCGCTGGCCGCGCTGGCGCTGTGCCGTGCACTCGATTTGCCGCTTGAGCCGTTGTGTGCCGCGCTGCGCACCTTCAAAGGATTGCCGCATCGAGTGGAAAAGGTCGCGGAGGTTAACGGAATCACCTATTACGACGACTCCAAAGGCACCAACGTTGGCGCGACCGAAGCGGCACTGAAGGGCTTGGGCAAACCGGCAGTGGTCATTCTCGGCGGCGACGGCAAGGGACAGGATTTCTCGCCGTTAAAAGTGGCGGTGACGCAGCATGCGCGTGCCGCAGTGTTGATCGGCCGCGATGCGCCGCTGATCGAAAAGGCGATCGCGGGTTGCGGCAAGCCGATTTTGAAGGCTCAGGACATGGATGAGGCGGTAAGAATCGCGACCGGGAGCGCGCTACCGGGCGATGCGGTACTGATGTCGCCCGCGTGCGCCAGCTTCGATATGTACAGAAATTATCTGCATCGCGCCGAAGCGTTCATTGCGGCGGTGGAGAAACTGGAAACGGAGGCGGCATGCTCAGTACAACACTGAATGCGCCGCGCCGTATCGTGGCGGAATATGACGGGGCGCTGGTGTGGATCGTCACAGCGCTGCTCGCCATCGGGTTCGTGATGGTCTATTCCGCCTCCATTGCCACCGCCGAAGCGGGCAAATATACCGGTTATCAGGCGACCTATTATCTGGTGCGCCATGGCATTTTCATTCTCACAGGCCTGGCGGCGGGCGTGATCGCTTTCCAGATACCGACCCAGATGTGGCAGAAGTATGCTCCGTACCTGTTCCTAGCCGGCGTGGTGCTGCTGCTGCTGGTATTGATCCCGGGGGTCGGCAAGGCGGTCAACGGCAGCCGCCGCTGGTTGCCATTGTTCATCGTCAATCTGCAACCGTCGGAACTGATGAAACTGTTCGCCGTGTTGTATGCGGCCGATTATGCAGTGCGCAAAGGTGCGGTGAAGGATCATTTGCTGAAACCATTCCTGCCTATGTTCAGCGTGATGGCGCTGGTCGGTGCCCTGCTGCTGCTGGAGCCGGATATGGGCGCGTTCGTCGTGATCTGCGCGATAGCGATGGGTACGCTCTGGCTGGGCGGTTTCAACCTCAAGATCTTCGGCGGGCTGGTGTTGCTGCTGCCGCTGGCCTTTGCCGCGCTGATCTTCTCCTCTCCCTACCGCATGCAGCGCGTCATCGGTTTCATGGATCCATGGTCCGATCCCTATGGCAAAGGCTACCAGCTTAGCCACGCGCTGATCGCCTTCGGCCGCGGCGAATGGCTGGGTGTCGGGCTGGGCGGCAGCGTGGAGAAATTGTTCTATCTGCCGGAAGCGCACACCGACTTCCTGCTTGCGGTGATCGCGGAAGAGCTGGGGCTCTTCGGTGTGTGCGCCGTCATTCTTCTCTTCGGCTGGCTCATCGTGCGTGCTTTTGGCATCGGGCGCCAGGCAGCGATGTCGGAGCGCCTGTTCCCCGCACTGGTGGCACAGGGCATCGCAGTCTGGCTGGGCATGCAGGCGATGATCAACATGGGAGTGAACATGGGCGTGCTACCGACCAAAGGATTGACACTGCCGTTCCTGAGCTTCGGCGGCAGCGGTGTGGTGGTGAACTGCGTGGCGGTGGCGGTGCTGCTGAGAATTGACTACGAGAACCGTCGAGTGGCGCGAGGATTGCCGGTATGAATCGCACCATCCTCATCATGGCAGGCGGCACCGGCGGGCACATCTACCCGGGACTGGCTGTGGCCGATGCGCTGCGTGCCCAGGGCTGGAACGTGGTATGGCTGGGTGCGCCCAACAGCATGGAAGCGGAACTGGTGCCCAAGCATGGCTATCCGGTGGCCTGGGTGAATTTTTCGGGCGTGCGCGGCAAAGGCTTGCTGCGCTTGCTGGCGCTGCCGTTCACTTTGCTGCGTGCATTGGGGCAGAGCGCAGTGGCGATTTTCCGCTACCGCCCCGATGTGGTGCTGGGCATGGGCGGTTACATCACCATGCCGGGCGGATTGATGGCCGCGATCCTGCGCCGCCCGCTGGTCATACACGAGCAGAATTCCATCGCAGGCATGAGCAACAAGGTGCTGGCGAAGATTTCCACGCGCGTATTGAGCGGCTTTCCGGATGTGCTGAAAGACACCGAGTGGTGCGGCAATCCTGTGCGCGCCGACATTGCTGCTTTACCCGAACCGCAAGCGCGTTATGCAGCGCGCAGCGGCAAGCTGAACGTGCTGGTCGTGGGCGGCAGCCTGGGGGCGCAGGCGCTCAACGAAGCCTTGCCGAAAGCACTGGCGATGCTGGGCGAACGGGAGCGACCGAATGTCCTGCACCAGACCGGCAAGAAACATTTCGATACGGTGCAACAACTCTACAAGCAGGCAAGTGTGAATGCGGATATCCGCCCATTCCTGGACGACATGGCGAACCAGTATGCGAATGCCGACCTGGTGATCTGTCGCGCAGGTGCGCTGACCATCGCCGAACTGGCGGCGGCGGGTGTGGCGAGCGTGCTGATCCCGTTCCCGTTCGCGGTGGACGATCACCAGACCCACAATGCGCGCTTCCTGAGCGAACACGGCGCCGCGAGATTGCTGCCCCAAAACGAAATGAATGCAGAGAGATTGGCAGGGCTGTTGCGGGAAATGACCCGGGAAAAATTGTCGGTGATGGCACAGGCGGCTCGTGCGCTGGCCAAACCGGAGGCGACGCAGCAAGTGGCGCAGGTGTGCGTTGCATTAGCGGAAGTAGCAGCATGAGCAGCGAGCAGGGTTCCCGCTTGCGGGATGTGAGCGTCCGCGATTGCATGCGTTGCCGAAACGGAGAACTGGCGAGTGACGCGCTCAAGGAAATGAGGCAACAAACATGAAACACAAGATCAAACACATTCACTTCGTAGGCATCGGCGGCTCCGGCATGAACGGCATCGCCGAGGTACTGATCAACCTGGGATTCCGGGTAAGCGGTTCCGATCTGGCCGACAGCGCGGTCACACAGCGGCTGCAGACGCTGGGTGCGACCATCCATCACGGCCACGATGCGAAGAATCTGCGCGATGCGGATGCGGTCGTGGTATCCACTGCCGTGAAGGCGGACAACCCGGAAGTGGTTGCCGCGCGTGAACGGCGCATCCCAATTGTGCCGCGTGCGGTGATGCTGGCAGAGCTGATGCGTTTGCGCCAGGGCATCGCGGTTGCCGGCACCCACGGCAAGACCACCACGACTTCGCTGGTGACCAGCGTGCTGGCCAAAGGCGGTTACGACCCGACCTTCGTCATCGGCGGCCGGCTCAACAGCAGCGGTGCGAATGCGCGTCTGGGTACGGGCGAATTCATCGTGGCGGAGGCTGACGAGTCCGATGCCTCGTTCCTGTATCTCACGCCTATCCTCGCCGTGGTTACCAACATCGACGCCGACCACATGGAGACCTACGGCCACGACTTCGGCAAGCTGAAACAGGCATTCGTCGACTTCGTCGAACGCCTGCCGTTCTACGGGCGTGCCATATTGTGCGTGGATGACGAAAACGTGCGCGAGATCCTGCCGCGCATCAGCAAGCCGATCACGACTTACGGTTTCGGCGAGGATGCGCAGATCCGCGCGGTGAACGTGCGGCATGAGGGTGGAAAGATGTGTTTCACGGCGCAATGCCGCCATGACGAAAAATGCAATTTTGAAGGCAAGCCCCTCGATCTGGATGTCACGCTCAACCTCGCGGGCCTGCATAACGTGCTCAATGCGCTGGCCGCCATCGCGGTCGGCCTGGAAGTCGGCGTCGCGCCGGCAGCCATCGTCGCGGCGCTCGCCGAGTTCGAAGGTGTGGGTCGACGCATGCAGAGGTATGGCGAAATCCCTCTCCCCAACCCTCTCCCGCAAGCGGGCGAGGGGGCAAACGCCGCTGCCGGCGGCAGCTTTACTTTGATTGACGACTATGGTCACCACCCGGTGGAAATGAAAGCGACGCTTGCCGCGGTGCGCGGCGCGTTCCCGGGCAAACGCCTGCTGTTGGCTTTCCAGCCGCACCGTTACACGCGCACGCGCGACCTGTTCGAGGACTTCGTGAAGGTGTTGAGCGGAGTAGACACGTTGGCGCTGGCGGAGGTCTATGCGGCAGGCGAGGCGCCGATCGTCGCCGCCGACGGGCGCGCGTTGATGCATGCATTGCGTCTGGCGGGGCAGAACGAGGCGGTATTCGTCGAGAACATCGCCGACATGCCGCAGACCATTTTGCAGATGGCGCGGGACGGCGATGTGGTGCTGACCATGGGCGCAGGCTCCATCGGCGGAGTTCCAAATCTTGTGAAGCAGCTGGCGCAAAAATGAACATGAGCGAACCGACACAGTTCAGTGCAGAAGGATTGCGTGGAGAGATGCTCTACGACGAGCCCATGAGCCGCCACGTGAGCTGGCGTGCGGGCGGCGTTGCGCAGCGCGTCTATCGTCCTGCCGATCTGGCTGATCTGCAACGGTTCCTGCAGCAAACGCCAGTGGGCGAACCGCTGGTCGCTGTCGGGCTCGGCAGTAATTTGCTCGTGCGCGACGGCGGGCTACGCGGCACGGTGTTATTGCTGGTCGGCGCATTGGCCGAGCTGCGCATGGATGGCGAACTCATCTATGCACAAGCCGGTGTGCCGGGCGCCAAGCTGGCGCGTTTCGCTGCCTCGAACAATCTGTGCGGCGCGGAATTCTTCGTCGGCATTCCCGGAACCCTGGGCGGCATGCTGGCGATGAATGCCGGATGCTACGGCGGCGAAACCTGGCAGAAAGTGCAGCGGGTGCAAGTGCTGACGCGCCGTGGCGAGCTGCTGGAGCGTACGCCGCAGGAATACGAGATCGGCTATCGCCATGTGGCACTGCTCAACGCGAGCGAAGAATTCTTCGTCGGCGCCTGGCTGAAGCTGGAAGCGGGCGATGTCGAAGCAGCGCGCCGGGAGATCAAGGCGCTGATGGAGAAGCGCAGCGCCAGTCAGCCGCTGCAGTTGCCGAACGCCGGTTCGGTGTTCCGTAACCCGCCGGGCAACCATGCGGCAAAGCTTATTGAAGGCTGTGGATTGAAGGGCCGCAGGATCGGCGGTGCGCAGGTGTCGGAGAAGCATGCCAACTTCATCGTCAATGCGGGCGAAGCGACGGCAGCGGACATCGAGAATCTGATTAACGAAGTGCGGGCGACGGTGCTGCAGAAGACGGGCATCGAGCTGCATCCGGAAGTAAAAATTGTTGGAGATGCGGCATGACCACGGTGCGCGAAGCGACGGTGCGGGGAATGCCGCTAGCCACCGATAGCTGGGAATGTGTCATGGCGATTAGTTTGAAAGAGTGGCAAGTGAAGAACTTTGGAAAAGTAGCCGTATTGTTTGGTGGGCGCTCGGCTGAGCGCGAGGTGTCGTTGAAGAGCGGCGGTGCGGTACTGGCCGCGCTGCAGCGCAGCGGTGTGGATGCGCATGCCTTCGATCCGGCGCAACGCGACCTGTCCGAACTGAAGAAAGACAAATTCGACCGCGTATTTATCGCGCTGCACGGACGTTATGGCGAGGATGGCACGGTGCAGGGTGCGCTTGAATTGCTGGGCATTCCCTACACCGGCAGCGGCGTGATGGCTTCGGCCATCGCGATGGACAAGTGGCGCACCAAACTGGTGTGGCAGGCGATGGGCTTGCCGATCCCGGAGTACGAGGCATTGACCGGGCCTACCGACTGGAGCGCAGTGGCCGATCACCTCGACCTGCCGCTGTTCGTGAAGCCCTCCAGTGAAGGCTCCAGCGTCGGCGTGACCAAGGTGAAGACGGTGGAGGAGTTACCCGCTGCGTACGCCGAGGCCGCCAAGCACGACAAGGTGGTGATCGCCGAGAGCTTCATGAGCGGCGGCGAATACACTGCGGCCATTCTGAACGGCCGCGCGCTGCCGGTGATAAAGATCGAACCGGCCAACGAGTTCTACGACTACGAAGCGAAGTATCTGCGCGATGACACCCGCTATCTGTGCCCATGTGGATTGGGAGCGGCTGAAGAGGCGGAGATGCAGCAACTGGCCTTGCAGGCATTCGAACTCATCGGCGGACAGGGCTGGGGGCGAGTGGACTTTCTGCGCGACGAGCAGGGCAAACCGTATCTGCTGGAGGTGAACACTTCCCCCGGCATGACCGATCACAGTCTGGTGCCGATGGCGGCGCGCCAGGCCGGCATCAGCTTCGAACAACTGGTATTGCAGATTCTGGAGGGGGCGCATGTGGGATAACGCACCGCTGCTGCGCAGTATCGCCAACGCGCTGTTCGGCCTCAGCCTGGTGCTGGTGCTGTATGGCGCCGCGCGCTATGTGCTGAGCCTGCCGGTGTTTCCGCTGCGCACAGTGGAGTTGACTGCCGCACCGCAGCGCGTATCGCTCGAACTACTGGAAAAAGTGGTGCAGGAACAGGTGAGCGGGAATTTCTTTACGGTCGATCTGGAGCGCACCAGGCAGGCGTTCGAGAAGCTGCCCTGGGTGCGCAAGGTGAGCGTGCGGCGGAAGTTCCCGTGGAGCCTGGAAGTGGAAGTGGAAGAACAGGATGTCCTGGCAAGTTGGAACGGCACGGCACTGGTGAATACGCATGGCGAAGTGTTTGAGGGAAGGGTTGAACAGCGGTTGCCAGTCTTCATCGGACAACCCGATACCTCGGCACAGGTGACGCAGATGTATGGCGAGTTGAATACGGCACTGCAGCCGATGAAACAACAGATCGTGCAGATCAGTTTGTCGCCGCGATATGCGTGGCAGGTGAAGCTGGAAAGCGGCATGGTGCTGGAACTGGGACGGGAAGAGATACAGCAGCGCCTGGCGCGTTTCGTATCGGTGTATCCGTACAGTCTGGCTGCGTTGGCGAAACTGGCGAACCATGTGGATCTGCGTTACCGCAACGGGTTTGCGGCTTATCTGCCCGGCAGGGATGTTTGAAGAAGTAGCAGGGAGGTAGCGATGAGCAAGAACAGAGAAAGCAAGAATTTGGTCGTGGGGCTGGACATAGGCACGTCGAAGATCGCGTGCATCGTCGCCGAGATCAGGCCGGAAGGCACGCTGGAGGTGATCGGTGCGGGCATGCACCAGTCTTCCGGCATGAAGAAGGGCATGGTGGTGAACATCGACGCCACGGTCGGCGCCATCCAGCGCGCGCTGGAAGAGGCCGAGCTGATGGCCGACTGCAAGATACGCGAGGTCTATACCGGCATTGCGGGCAGCCACATCAAGAGCTCCAACGCCAACGGCATGATCAAGATCAAGGACAAGGAAGTGGCGCACACCGACGTCGTGCGCGCGGTGGAGACGGCGAGCTCGATCATCCTGCCGGGCGACCAGCAGATCCTGCACATCCTCGAACAGGAATTCAGCATCGACGGACAGGAAGGTATCAAGAAACCGCTGGGCATGAGCGGGATGCGGCTGGAAGTGGAGGTGCACATCGTTACCGGCGCGGTTTCGGCGGTGCAGAACATCCTGAAATGCATCCACCGCTGCGGGCTGGAAGTGAACGAGATGATCCTGCAGCCGCTGGCGTCGAGCAAATCGGTGCTGGCCGACGACGAGAAGGAGCTGGGGGTATGTCTGATCGATATCGGCGGCGGCACCACCGATGTGGCAGTGTTCACCAACGGCGCGATCCGTCACACGGCGGTGATTCCCATCGCGGGCGACCAGATCACCAACGACATCGCGATGGCATTGCGCACGCCGACCAAGGATGCCGAAGACATCAAGATCAAGTACGGCTGTGCCCTGCGCCAGCTGGCCAACGATGCGCCGATCGAAGTGCCCGGTGTGGGTGAGCGTAGCGCGCGCATGTTGTCGCGGCAGACGCTGGCCGAAGTGATCGAGCCGCGCGTGGAAGAGTTGTATTCGCTGGTGCAGCAGGAACTGCGCCGCAGCGGATTCGAGGACCTGCTTTCGTCCGGCGTCGTGCTTACCGGCGGCAGCAGCGCCATGCAGGGCATGGTCGAGCTGGGCGAGGAGATATTCCATATGCCGGTACGCATGGGCGTGCCGCGCAGTATCGGCGGCTTATCGGATGTAGTGAAGACCCCGCGCTATGCAACTGGCGTGGGTTTGCTGTTGTACGGGTTGGACCAGCATAAACGCGACGAAGTGGCGCGCGTGAATTCAGGATCATTCGGCGATGTGCTGGCGAATATGAAGACTTGGTTTCAGCGCAATTTCTAAGGTTTCGATTCAGGGTTAATTCGCATTCTAGAAAAGGAGAAATATCATGTTTGAACTGATGGATGCACAGCCGCAAGGCGCAGTGATCAAGGTAGTGGGAGTCGGTGGCTGCGGCAGCAATGCCGTCGACCACATGATCGACCAGGGAGTGCAGGGCGTCGAGTTCATCACCATCAATACCGACGCTCAGGCACTGCGCCGCAGCAAGGCGCGCGTGCAGTTGCAGATCGGGTCGAACCTGACCAAAGGTCTGGGTGCGGGTGCCAAACCGGAGATCGGACAAGCTGCCGCGATCGAGGATCGCGAGCGCATCTCCGAGATCATCAGCGGTGCGAACATGGTGTTCATCACCGCCGGCATGGGCGGCGGCACCGGAACGGGCGCTGCCCCCATCGTGGCGCAAGTGGCCAAGGAACTGGGCATCCTCACGGTTGCCGTGGTCACCAAGCCGTTCATGTTCGAAGGCAAGCGCATGACGCTGGCGCAAAGCGGTATCGAGGAACTGGCGTCCTACGTCGATTCCCTCATCATCGTACCGAACGCCAAGCTCATGGAAGTGCTGGGCGGCAAGACCACCTTGGCCGAGGCATTCAAGGCTGCGAACGGCGTGCTGCAGGGCGCGGTGGCGGGCATCGCCGAAGTCATCAACGTGCCCGGCATGGTGAACGTGGACTTCGCCGACGTGTGCACGCTGATGTCCGAGAACGGCATGGCGATGATGGGCGCGGCATCCGCCTCCGGCGAAGGCCGTGCGCAACGTGCCGCCGAGCAGGCCATCGCCAGCCCGTTGCTGGAAGATGTGGATCTGTCCGGGGCGCGCGGTGTGCTGGTCAATATCACCTCGAGCAGCACCCTGACTCTGGAAGAGCTGCATGAAGTGATGAACTGCTTCCAGTTCGCTGCCTCCGAAGCGACGGTGATCGTCGGCTCGGTGTTCGACGAGGCGATGGGTGACGAGTTGCGCGTAACTATCGTGGCTACCGGTCTGGGCGCGCCGATGGCACGCAGGCAGCCGAAGCCGTCGCTGGTGTACGAGACCAAACGTACCGGCACGCACGACGCACCTGCGATCAATTACAACGAACTGGACATGCCGGCCGTGATCCGCACCGGACGCCATCGCGAAGCAGTGGAAGCGATGAAGCAGTCCGGCGTCGATCCGCTCGATATTCCGTCGTTCTTGCGCAAGCAGGCCGACTGACAGCAGGATTTCGATTGAGGATTGAGCCGGGTTTGCTGAATCCCGCTATCCTGTATCCCGAGTCCTGCCTTGGGGGCTATGTTAAACTTCGCACCTGTTGTGTCAGGTAATTGGAAATGGTCAAGCAGCGCACATTGAAAACGGTAGTGCAGGCGACAGGCGTCGGTCTGCACACAGGCGAAAAGGTCTATTTGACCTTGCGTCCGGCTGCCATCGACAGCGGCATCGTGTTCCGTCGTGTCGATCTGCCGAATTCCGGGGATATTCGCGCCGAAGCGCATGCGGTGAACGACACGCGCTTGTCCACTTGTCTGGAATCACACGGCGCGCGCGTGGCAACCGTCGAACATCTGATGTCTGCGTTGGCCGGTCTGGGTATCGACAATGCAATCGTCGAACTGACCAGCCCTGAGCTGCCCATCATGGACGGCAGCGCGGGAACCTTCATTTTCCTGCTGCAATCGGCCGGCATCGTCGAGCAATCAGCGGCCAAGAAATTCATCCGCATCAAAAAGACCGTCGAAGTGAGAGACGGCGACAAGTGGGTTCGTTTCGATCCGTTCAACGGCTACAAACTGAACTTCACCATCAATTTTTCCCACCCCGTCTTTGCCAATACCAGGCAGGACGTGACAGTGGATCTGGGCGCCCAGTCCTATATAAAGGAAGTGAGCCGCGCCCGCACTTTCGGCTTCATGCAGGAAGTCGAATACATGCGTTCGCAGGGATTGGCGCTGGGCGGCAGTCTGGATAACGCCATCGTGATGGACGAATACCGCGTCATCAACCCCGACGGCCTGCGTTTCGAGGACGAATTCGTCAAACATAAAGTGCTGGACGCCATCGGCGACCTGTACCTGCTCGGTCATCCCCAGATCGGCGCTTTCTCCGGCCACAAATCCGGCCACGCCCTGAATAACGCCCTGTGCCGCGCCTTGTTGGCCGACGAAACGGCATGGGAGTTCACCACCTTCGAAAAGCCGGAAGAGGCTCCCGACTTCCTGCGCCTGCAACTACAGGCGGCTTAAACCGGCCCGGCGATGCTCATCCGCCTCGCTTTGCTGATTTCCATACTGCTGATCGGTGCATCTACTGCTCTATATATAGTCACTCGGGAGCCGAGATATTCGCGTTTTGCCTGGCAAGTGGCGCGGTTTATCTTTTATGTGCTGCTGGTGTTTGCGGCGCTGTATGCGTTGGAGCGGTTCGGGTTGGCGGTTTGGGTGATATAGCAGCTGGGTCAGGATCGTCCGGCCAGCCGCTTTAAAGCGGTTTTCAGGGGGGAATCCGCCAGGCTCTCCTCCAGTTCGTTGAGCGCGTCCTTGGCGGCTTTACCCAATTTCCGGGATTCGGGCGGTACGACGGGCGGCGGGGCGTAGACTTGCACCTTGATTTGAATTCCAGTAACCTCGCATCCCCTTGCTTGAAAAAGAGAAATTAATTCGTCGGTCATCTGGCGCAGTTTGGCGGCAACGGCACCGTTGGTGGCGGCAATGGTTACCACTTGTCGGTTCAGCTGTAACACATGGCTGCTATTTTTCAGGGAGGGCGGTACGATAGCTTCGTAGTGTCTTTGCAAAGACGTGAGTTGCCCGGCTTTGCTCGAAAGTTGCCGTAGTTCCAGGTTAGAGGTCAGAAATGCCTTCAGTCGGTGCGGCACGGTAGGTTCAGGGATAGCGTCATTAAGGGGTTTGCGTGAATATTATTCTAGTTTCCAATCGGTTTGCAAAAGCTCGCAGCATTACATTAACTGGAACACACCTGGCCGCGCTGGCTTTATTGGCCGCAGCGCTGTTCGTCGCGGCCGTATTTGCTGCGCAATATGCCATTGTGCGTTTTCAGCCGGGGCTGATGAGCAACGAATTGCGCGCTTGGATGGCCAGCGCCCAGCAGGAAGAGCAGCAGAAACAACAGGCTTATCTGCGCAAAAGCCTGGATACGCTGGCGATGCACCTGGGGCAAATGCAGGCGCAGTTGCTGCGCCTGGATGGATTGGGTTCCCGGCTTGCCAAGCTGACCGGAATGAAACCGCAGGAATTTTCGTTTGGCCAGCTGCCTGCACAAGGCGGTCCGTACGTGCCTACCTCGCTGCAACAACAGGATATCTCGCTGCTCGGCATGGAACAGCAAATGGCTGATTTGAAAGCGTTGTTGAGCGACCGCAGCGACAAGCTGGTGGCGCTTGAGACGCTGTTGATGCAGGACAGGCTGAGCAAAAAACTGCTGCCTTCGATCCCTCCTATCAATGAAGGCTGGTATTCCTCCAATTTCGGATGGCGCATCGACCCGTTTACCGGCAGGAATGCCATGCACGAAGGCGTGGACTACATGATTCCGGAGGGCACGACCATCCACGCCTCGGCTGGCGGGGTGGTGGTGTATGCGGATATGCATCCTCAATATGGTAATATGGTTGAGATAGATCACGGCAATCAGGTCATCACGCGTTATGCGCATGCCTCCAGGCTATTGGTCAAGGTTGGGCAAATGGTGAAACGCGGGCAGCAGATCGCCCTGTCAGGTAGCACGGGCCGTTCTACTGGTCCGCACCTGCACTTTGAAGTGAGGTACAAGGGCACCGCCCAGAACCCGGTTCGTTTCCTGGAACAAGCCAGAAGTTGACCGCACAGGTTTTGTAGAAGGGTGAGGTGCGTGCCTCACCCTTTTTTATTTGTACGATGGCAGCACTGAAGAAAATAACAGCATGATCACAAAAATATTGAAGTCCGTATTCGGCAGCCGGAACGACCGCTTGCTCAAACAGTATCGCCAGACCGTTGCGCGCATCAATGCGCTGGAAGCGCAGATTGCGGTTTTGTCGGATGACGAACTGCGCGCCAAGACGGAGGAATTCAAACAGCGCGTGCAACAGGGCGAGTCGCTCGATGCGATATTGCCAGAGGCTTTCGCCGTGGTGCGCGAAGGCGGCAAGCGCGCATTGCAGATGCGGCACTTCGATGTGCAGCTGATCGGCGGCATGGTGCTGCATTACGGCAAGATCGCCGAGATGCGCACCGGCGAAGGCAAGACGCTGATGGCGACCCTGCCGGCTTACCTGAATGCGCTGTCCGGCAAGGGCGTGCATGTGGTGACGGTCAACGACTATCTGGCGGCGCGGGATGCCGAGTGGATGGGCAAGCTGTACAAATTCCTCGGCCTCTCGGTTGGCGTGATCCTGACCAGCATGGAACATGCGGACAAGCAGACGGCCTATGGATCGGATATTACCTACGGTACCAACAACGAATTCGGGTTCGACTACCTGCGCGACAACATGGCGGCCAGCGCGGACGAGCGATTCCAGCGCGGGCTGAATTTCGCCATCGTGGACGAGGTGGACTCCATCCTGATCGACGAAGCGCGCACCCCGCTGATCATCTCCGGCCAGGCCGAGGACAACCTCGATGTGTATCTGGCGATGGACAAGCTGGCGCCCAAACTGACGCGTCAGGCCGACGAGAACGCGCCGGGCGATTATTACGTCGATGAAAAAAATCATCAGATCCTGCTGAGCGAGATCGGTCACGAGCATGCCGAGGGCCTGTTGGCGCAGGCTGGCATGCTGCCGGTCGGCGGCAGCCTGTACGATCCGGCCAACATCACGCTGATCCATCACCTGTACGCGGCATTGCGCGCCCACAACTTGTTCTTGCGCGACCAGCATTACGTGATTCAGAACGGAGAAGTGGTCATTGTGGACGAATTCACCGGTCGTCTGATGTCGGGGCGGCGCTGGTCGGACGGTTTGCATCAGGCGGTGGAAGCCAAGGAAGGCGTGGAGATCCAGAAAGAGAACCAGACGCTGGCTTCGATCACCTTCCAGAATTATTTCCGCATGTATAACAGGCTGTCCGGCATGACCGGCACGGCGGACACCGAGGCTTACGAGTTCCAGACCATCTACAACCTGGAAACGGTCATCATTCCGCCGCATCGTCCGACCATCCGCAAGGACATGATGGACAAGGTCTATCTCAGTACCGGCGAGAAATATGCGGCGGTCATCGCCGACATCCGCGACTGCTACGAGCGCGGCCAGCCGGTGCTGGTCGGTACGACTTCCATCGAGACATCCGAATTGTTGTCTGGCATGCTGGAAAAGGAAAAGCTGCCGCACCAGGTGCTGAACGCCAAGCAGCATGCGCGCGAAGCCGAGATCGTGGCGCAGGCGGGCCGTCCCAAGATGGTGACCATCGCCACCAACATGGCAGGCCGCGGTACCGACATCGTGCTGGGCGGCAATGTGGAGAAACCCATCGAGCTGGTGCGCATGGACGATAGTCTGGATGCGGCAACCAAGGAACAGCGCATCGCGCAATTGCGCGCCGAGTGGCAGCCGATCCACGAGCAGGTCATCGCGAGCGGAGGCCTGCACATCGTCGGCACCGAACGTCATGAGTCGCGCCGCGTGGACAACCAGTTGCGCGGCCGTTCCGGCCGTCAGGGCGACCCCGGCTCCAGCCGTTTCTATCTGTCGCTGGAAGACCCGCTGCTGCGCATCTTCGCTTCCGACCGCGTGGCGGCGATCATGAACCGGTTCAAGCTGCCCGAGGGCGAGGCCATCGAGCACACCTGGGTGACGCGTGCGATCGAGAACGCACAGCGCAAGGTGGAAGCGCGCAACTTCGATATGCGCAAGCAGATCCTTGAGTACGACGACGTTGCCAACGACCAGCGCAAGGTGATCTACCAGCAGCGCGCCGAATTGCTGGAAAGCACTGATATTTCGGAGACCATCGGCGCGATGCGCGAAGGCGTGTTGTCCGATATGGTCGCCGAATATATCCCGCTGGGCAGCATGGAAGAGCAGTGGGATGCGCCGGGCCTGGAAAAGGCGCTGGCTGCCGAGTTCCAGTTGCACCTGCCGGTGGTGCAATGGCTGGAGCAGGAGAAGCAACTGGATGAACATGGCTTGGTGAAGCGCGTCGCGGAAACCGCACAGCAGCAATATCAGGCCAAGGTCGATCAGGTCGGCGGCGAGGTGATGCACGGCTACGAGCGCATCGTGATGTTGCAGAGCCTGGACCAGCACTGGCGCGAGCATCTGGCGGCGCTGGATCACCTGCGGCAGGGCATCCACCTGCGCGGCTATGCGCAGAAGAACCCCAAACAGGAATACAAGCGCGAAGCGTTCGAGCTGTTCGCCACCATGCTGGAGGCGATCAAGCGCGATGTGACGCAGACTCTGATGAACGTGCAGATCCGCAGCGAGGCGGACGTGGCAGCAGCTGAAGTGCCCCACACGCCGGAAAATGTGCAGTATCATCACTCGGATTACGAAGAGGCACTGGGTGCCACCGATAAGCAGGAAGCCGAACACAAGCCATTCGTGCGCGGCGGCGAGAAGATCGGACGCAACGATCCCTGCCCATGCGGTTCAGGGAAAAAATATAAGCAGTGCCATGGCAGATTGAACTGACAAATAAAAACTGGGGAGAATGAAGATGCCGTTAAACAGCCTGATTTTGCAAACCCTGAACAACTCTACCTTGACCGAAGAGTTGCGCGATGCCGAAATTGAAATATTGGGGCGATTGTTCGAGGTCAAGGAGTACAAGAAGGGCGAAGCCCTGTTGCGACCCGGCGAAGAGCGGCTGAAAAACTCCCTGATCGTCCTGGCCAGCGGCGAAGTCGAGGCGACAGCGACTCTGGGCGGGGAACAAGCGACCTTGCATTTGCTGCAACCGGGCGACTTGGCCGGCATCATCACCTTTGCGGGCGGCAACGTATCCCAGATCAGCGCCACCGTGGTGGCCAAGACCGACTGCAAAGTGATGCTGCTGGAGCGTTCCAGGTTCGAGTCCCTGCTGAACACGCAGCCCGCCATCGTGTATTACGTGATGCGCGGCATCGTACGCCACACCCATGGTATCGTGCGCCGCATGAATGCCCAATCGGTCGAAATGAGCAACTATATCTACAGGACACAAGGTCGTTTCTAAAGGAAGTTAAATGCCGGTGAATCTCTCCACGCCCGTTGCGGCACAACTGTTGCCCGTTGCGGGCGTTTTTTTGGGTACTGCGGAAGCGGGCATCAAGCGCGCCGATCGCAAGGACCTGCTTGTCATCAAGCTGGATGAAGGTGCGACTGTCGCAGGCGTGTTCACCACCAACCGCTTCTGCGCGGCACCGGTCACCGTCGCACGCGAACATCTTGCCGCGGGCCAAGGCATACGCGCGCTGGTGGTCAACACCGGCAATGCCAATGCCGGCACCGGAGAACAGGGCATGGCCGCAGCGCGTACGACCTGCGCCGAACTGGCTAAGCTGCTGGGCTGCAAGGCGGAGCAAGTGCTGCCGTACTCCACGGGCGTCATCATGGAACCGCTGCCTGTCGACAAGATCGTCGCCGGAATGCCGCAAGCGCTTGCCTGCCTGAAAACCGACAACTGGTTTGATGCCGCGCACGCCATCATGACTACCGACATCGTCGCCAAGGCCGTGTCGAAGCAGGTGCAGATCGGCGGCAAGACTGTCACTGTGACCGGCATGTCCAAAGGCTCCGGCATGATCCATCCCAACATGGCCACCATGCTGGGTTATATCGCCACCGACGCGGCCATCGCGCAACCGCTCCTGCAGCAGATGGTGAGCGAAGCGGCCAACCGTTCGTTCAACTGCATCACCGTGGACGGCGACACTTCCACCAACGACGCGCTGATGCTGATCGCTACCGGCAAGAGCGGAGTTGCCATCAGCGACGCGAACCGCGCAACGCTGCAAGCCGCTGTCACCGAAGTCGCCACTGCACTGGCGCAAGCCATCGTGCGCGACGGCGAAGGCGCGACCAAATTCATTACCATCAAGGTCGAAGGCGGCAAGGACGAAGCAGAGTGCAAGAAGATCGGTTATGCCATCGCCCATTCGCCGCTGGTCAAGACTGCATTCTTCGCCTCCGATCCCAATCTCGGCCGCATCCTCGCCGCCATCGGTTATGCAGGTGTTGCCGACCTCGATGTCGAGAAGCTGAAGCTGTTCCTCGACGAGGTGCTGGTGGCCGAGAACGGCGGACGCGCCGCGAGTTACAAGGAGGAAGACGGCCAGCGCGTGATGAAACAGAGCGACATCACCATCCGCGTGGTGCTGAATCGCGGTGCGGTTAACGTCACGCTGTGGACCTGCGATTTCTCTTACGACTACGTGAAGATCAACGCCAGCTACCGCAGCTGACCTATCAGGCTGTTGAAAAACTACTGCGGTGGTCATTTGCTGCGTTGCGCGGTGCTCGCTTCCTCGCCTACCTACAAGGTAGGTCTCGGTCGCTGCGCTCCGTGCGCCTTGCCCTTGACCATCCTCGCTACGTTTTTTAACAGCCTGCTATAGGCTGTACACCTCGCCCCGTTCCACAAAATGCACTGCGCGCCCGGCCAACGCGGCGCGTACCTGCATCTGCACCGCCTCCACCTTATCCGGATCGATGTGCGTCACCAGCAGTTCCGCCGGACGCCGCAACCGCGCCACACTGCGCGCCAGTTGTTTGGGGGTGGTGTGCCCGGCGACTTTGGCAGTTGCGGCATCCCCGTCGCGCATGGTGGTCTCGATCATCACATAACGCAGATTCACGATCTCGTTCGCCGCTTTCCAGAACTCGGGGCAATCGCCGCTGTCGCCGCTGAAGACCAGGCTGCCGCTACCCGCATCCAGCCAGTACCCCACGGCAGGGATGCTGTGCTTCGCGGGCAGCGCGGTATAGCGGCAACCGGACAACTCCACGGTCTCGCCGAGGCGGAGGGGAACGAGCTGGATATAAGGCGCGGCGGGATCCGGCAGCGTCGTGTAATCCGGCCACAGCACGCCGTTGAACATATGCTGCCGCAGCGCCTGCAGCGTCTCCGGCAGCGCATACACCGTGAGCGGGCCGTTTCGCGCTGCCAGGGTGGCGTCGGCCAGCAAGGGCAAAAACAGCGTGTGATCCAGGTGCGAATGGGTGAGGAGGATCTGGCGCACGGCGGTCATTTCCTCCAGCGCCAGGTCGCCCACGCCGCTGCCGCAGTCGATCAGCGTGTCCTGATTCACCAGCAGTGCGGTAGAGCGCAAGCCGCGGATGGCCCCGGCCGTACAACCAAGGATGCGTATGTTTGCCATGCGTGTGCTCCTCAAAAACGAGCACGGCAAGTATTTCACTGCGTCATGCGGTGCGCAATACGGTGCTGGTCGTAGTTTTGCCTGAGTGAACAAACGGCATTACACTGCGCCGACCCGTTATGATGCCGAACCATGGATAAACTCGATCGATTCCTCACCCGCGCCGAAGGCATGCTCTCTCGCCTGGAGAACATCCTGCCCGGCGCGCAACCGCAGGCGCCGGATTGGCAGGCTGCCGCCGCCTTCCGCTGGGATCACCAGCAGCGTACGCTGCATCCCGTTCCCAACTTCCAGCGCATCGCGCTCGCCGACCTGCTCGGTATCGACGACCAGAAACAACGCATCCGGCAGAACACGCTGCAATTCGTGCGCGGCGGCACGGCGAACAACGTTCTGCTTTCCGGCGCACGCGGCACAGGAAAATCGTCGCTGGTCAAAGCGCTGCTGAACGAATACGCCGGGCAAGGCCTGCGCGTGATCCAGATCGACAAGCAGGGCTTGAACGATCTGTCGCATATAGTCGGTCTGGTGCAGGGCCGCAGCGAGCGCTTTATCCTGTATTGCGATGATCTTTCCTTCAACGCCGGCGAATCCGGCTATCAATCGCTCAAGGCCGCGCTGGACGGCGACCTGGTGGTCTTCTCCGACAACCTGCTGATCTACGCGACGTCAAATCGCCGCCACCTGATGCCGGATTACATGCAGGACAATCTCAATACAAAATATGTCGGCGACGAGGTGCATCCGGCGGAAAGCGTAGAGGAGAAGGTATCGCTGTCGGAGCGCTTCGGCTTGTGGGTCTCGTTCTATCCGTTTGCGCAGGATGAATATCTGGCGGTGGCGGCGCACTGGCTGGCACATCATGGGTGGAAGCAGGGGCTCACTGATGAGGTACGCACGGCGGCGTTGCAATGGTCGTTGATGCGGGGATCGAGGAGTGGGAGGGTGGCGGGGCAGTTTGCGAGGGATTGGTGCGGGAGAATGTAACTTATTCCGTTCGTGATTCGACATGCTCACACGAACGGACTACTATCCGCGAACTCAGAACCTGAGATGTAACGTTGAATCCTCCAGCCGAAAAAACCAAAATCGTCGAAGTCTCCGCCGCCGTCCTGCAGCGTCCCGACAACTCCTTCCTCCTCGCCCAACGTCCCCCCGATAAAATTTGGGCCGGCTATTGGGAATTCCCCGGCGGCAAGGTCGAACCGGGCGAGACGGCACGTCACGCTTTGGTGCGCGAGCTGAAGGAAGAGTTGGGCATAACGGTTGCAACCGCTTATCCATGGATCACCCGCGTATTCACCTATCCCCATGCAACGGTACGCCTGAATTTCTTTCGCGTGACGGAATGGACTGGCGAGTTGCATCCACATGAGGGGCAGCAATTTGCCTGGCAGCAATTCCCGAATGTGACCGCTGCGCCGATGTTGCCTGCCAACGCTCCCGTTTTGCGCGCGCTGGAATTGCCCACACTGTATGCCATCAGCAATGCCGCCGAGCTAGGCGTGGAGCCGTTCCTGGCAAGGCTGCAAGCCAGGCTGGACGCGGGTCTGCGGCTGATCCAGTTGCGCGAGAAAGACCTGTCGCGAGATGAGTTGCGCGCCTTGGCGCGGCGGGTGGTGGCGCTGGCGCATGAGCACGGGGCGCGGGTGCTGCTCAACAGCGACGCAGCGCTGGCGCGGGAGGTGGGGGCGGATGGGGTGCAGCTGACTTCAGCCCAGCTTGCCGCACTGAAAGAGCGTCCTGCGGTGAATTGGTGTGCAGCGTCATGCCATAGCGCAGAAGAGTTGCGGCGTGCCGAGGCGCTGGGATGCGATTTCGCGTTGCTGTCGCCGGTACTGCCGACACAGTCGCATCCGGGGGCGCCGACTTTGGGGTGGGAGAAGTTCACCGCGATGGCGGCGGGTTCGACGATCCCGGTGTATGCCTTGGGTGGTTTGAAGCCAGAAGATATGCAGACTGCGTGGCAGTGTGGCGCACACGGGATTGCGCTGCTGCGTCAGGCCTGGGTTTCCTGATCGCCTGAGTCCTGTTCGCGCTGTTCGACGCGATATTCCTCGTTCGCCCATTTCCCGAGGTCGATCAACTTGCAGCGTTCGCTGCAGAACGGGCGGAAGCGGTTGTTGGTATCCCATACCATTTCTTTGCCGCAAGTCGGGCAGGTGACGACAGGTGGCTTGCTCATTGCAGGGAACAGAAGATCAGGTCGAAGGGGACGTCCTGATCGAAGAGGGTGGTCTTGGCGGTGTATTTCGCCTCGACGAAGCGGATGTTGAGCGCGTACTTATTGGCGCTGATTTCGGGGATGCAGGGTAATTTTGTATCGAGCGAGATGCGCAACATCTGCGCGACGCGGCCGCCTTGCATTTGCTGGAAGCTTCCGTGAAACGCGGTGAAGTGGTGCACTTTGCCGTTTTCGCGCAGCAGTTTGAGCAGGATGGTGATGCCGTCGTGCAAAGGCAACATGGGGCCGATCCAGGCCTCCAGATGGCTGCGGCGGAGTGCTGCGCTCTGGTGTTGCCAGTAGTGATAGGAGGGTAGGTCGAATTCGCATACGCCGCCGGGGATGCAGGCGCGTTGTTTGATTGCCATCAGCCACTCGTCGTCGCGCAGGTGCTGGCCTATCTTGCCGTTCATGCCCAGCAGCCTCGTGCTCGCTCCCTCGATCTCGCCAAGAACGGCATCCAGCGCATCTTCCAGGATTTCCGGATTGTTATGCAGCGAGTTCAATGCCTTTTTCTGGCGCTCCAGTTCCTGCAATAACTCGGATTTGAGATCGGCGCGGCCGGCAACTTCGAGGATCTCGAACAGCACGCCCAGTGCAGCGTGGTGGTCGGGGCTTTCATCGCTTTCAACGAAGCGGCTGATACGGAAGAAGAGATCTTCCAGGCGCAGCATGGTGCGTACTCGTTCGTTGAGAGGAAACTCGTAACTGATCACAATCGCCTAGCCGGGACGGAGTTTTATTGGTTGCGAAAGATATAGGCAGCGCCGCATGTCGTCAATCGCTTTCCGCGGCCAAAGCAGACAAACGGCGATGTATTCCGACGATCTGCATTTTCAGGTCATCCAGACTGCCATTATTGTCGATGATCTCGTCCGCCAGCTTGCGCCGCGCAGCCCGGCTGAGCTGCTGCGCCATGATGGCGCGAACGGCGGTTTCATCCAGATTGCTGCGCAGGGCGGTGCGGGTGACCTGGGTCTCCTCAGGGCAGTCCACGGTGATGACGCGTTGCAGCCAGCCCGCGTAGCGGCCGCTTTCGAACAGCAGGGGAACCACGATCAGCGTGTAGGGCGCGTCAGTAGGAGAAGCGGCCAGCTTTTGGGTCTGCTCGAATATGAGCGGATGCAGGATGGCTTCCAGGCGCTTCTTTTCCGCCGGATTGCCGAAGACGAGTTCCCGCATGCTGCCGCGATCCAGTGAGCCGTCGGCATCGATGAGTGTTGCCCCGAAGGCGGCGCGTATCGCCGGAATGGCCGCTCCGCCAGCTTGTGTCAGTTGCCTGGAAATGAGGTCGGTATCGACGATACGTGCACCGAGGGATGCAAAAACATCCGCGACAGTGCTCTTTCCGCTACCGATGCCGCCCGTCAGTCCGACCAGATAGTTCACGGAGCCAGAAGTTGCAGATAACTCTGTGTCAGCGTCTGTCCCCAGAACAGGGCGATCAGTCCGCCGCCCGCAAGGTAGGGACCGAAAGGGATGGGGATGTTGCGGCCATGCTTGGCGAAGACGATGAGCACGATGCCGACCACCGCGCCGACCAGCGAGGAAAGCAGAACGACCAATGGCAACATCGCCCATCCCATCCACGCACCGATCGCGGCAAGTAGTTTGAAGTCGCCGTAGCCCATGCCTTCTTTGCCTGTGGCGAGTTTGAAAGCCCAATACACGCTCCACAGGATGAGATAACCCGCTACGGCACCAATGACAGCGTTCGGCAATGTAGTGAAAACCTCGTTGAGGTTGAGCAGCAACCCCAGCCAGAGCAGCGGTAGCGTAATGTCATCCGGCAGAAGCTGGGTGTCGAAGTCGATGAAGGTGAGCGCGATGATCGCCCACACGAAGGCAATGGCAGCGAAGGCCGCCATGCCGAAGCCGAAATGCCAAGCAGCATAGGCACTCAATATCCCGCTGATCGCCTCGACGATGGGATAACGCGGCGAGATGGGTGCCCCGCATCCTTTGCACTTGCCGCGCAGGAACAGATAGCTCAATAGCGGGATGTTCTCTGCCGCGCTGATAGCATGGCCGCAATGCGGGCAGGCGGAACGCGGCACCAGCAGGTTGTAGGGCGGGGCAGGCTCCGCGGGGTGCCCGTTAAGCTCAACGCACTGAGCGTGCCAGTCGCGCTCCATCATCTTGGGCAGGCGATGGATGACGACGTTGAGAAAACTACCGACCATTAGTCCCAGGATTCCCGCGATCACAACAAAAAACAGGGGGGAGGATTGCAGCAGAAGCAGCATCGAAATCACCTTATGTACACAAAAAAGGCGCGGCTAGCGCCGCGCCTCAGATCTGAAAAAAACTATTATGTCACTTGCCCCAACTTGAAGATCGGCAGATACATCGCTATCACCATACCGCCGATGAGCGTGCCCAGCACCACCATGATGACAGGCTCCATCAGACTGGATATCGCGGCAACCGCGTCATCGACCTCGCCTTCGAAAAAGTCCGCGACTTTACTTAGCATGCTGTCCAGCGCACCGGATTCTTCGCCGATGGCAACCATCTGCAAAACCATGCTGGGGAACACTTCTGTATTCTGCATGGCGACGGTGAGGCTGGCGCCGGAAGTCACTTCGCGCTGGATAGCCTTGGTGGCGTCGAAATACACTGCATTTCCCGCAGCGCCAGCCACTGAGTCGAATGCCTCGACCAGCGGAACACCCGCAGCAAACATGGTGGATAGGGTGCGCGCCCAGCGTGCGATGGAGGCTTTGCGCACCAGCGGGCCGAATACCGGAACCATGAGCATCAATTGATCCATGCGTCGCTGCATGTTCTTGTTGCGTTTCCAGGCGTAGAAGAATCCGTATATCGTGCCAATGATGAGCGGGAAGATTATGTACCACCACGCCACAAAGAAATCCGATATCGCCATCACGACCAGCGTAGGGGTAGGCAAATCGGCGCCGAAACTGGAGAACAGGTTCTTGAAGGCCGGGATCACGAAGATCATGATGACGGCCGTAATGACGAAGGCGACGACGATGATGGCTACCGGGTAAAACAGTGCGGATTTGATCTTGCTTTTGATCGCAAGGATCTTTTCCTTATAGGATGCCAGGCGATCCAGCAGGGTATCCAGGATACCTGCAGCTTCGCCGGCCCCGAGCAGGTTGCAGTACAGGTCGTCGAAGTAAAGCGGATACTTGCGAAAAGACTGTTCCAGGCTGCTGCCTGTTTCCACATCGGTCTTGATATCGAGCAGCAGTCGCGCAACTGCGGGATTGTCGTGCCCTTTGCCGACGATGTCGAAAGCTTGCAGCAGCGGCACACCGGACTTCAGCATGGTGGCGAGTTGGCGGGTGAACAGGGTGATGTCCTTGTCGGTGACCTTGCCGCCACCTTTGGAGCTCTTCTTGATCTTGGTAACGGTAATGCCCTGGCGGCGCAAGTGAGCAGAGACACTGGCTTCGCCGGCGCCGCGCATCTCGCCTTTGACGATCTTGCCGGATTTGTCTTTGCCTTCCCAAGCGTATGGATGTTCTTTGGTTTTGTCAGACTTTTCTTTAACCATCCTGCGACCTCGATTCAGATTGCGTAAGGCGTACTTACCGCCGACCGTTAATAAATGTGCCGATACGACAGATTACAAAGGACTTTTGCATGATGCATGGCTTTACTCTCTTTGTAAAGGCTGGTTCGGCTGTGCCGGAAATAAGCGGGCGACCTTGACCGCACGATCCTGCGTCTGGATGATTTCGATGGGATAGTTGCCGATCTTGAGGCTGGTTCCTGCCTCCGGGATGTCCTGCAAGTGTTCGAGGATCAGGCCGTTGAGCGTCTTGGCTTCACCCAGCGGCAGATGCAGCCCCAACTTGCGGTTCAGCTCGCGCAGGCTGGTACTCCCTTCCAGCAACAGGCTGCCATCCTCATGACGCAGGAATTTTCCGGTTTGGGAGGGCGACTGAGTGGTGAAGTCGCCGACGATCTCTTCCAGAATGTTCTCGATCGTCACCATGCCGAGCAATTCGCCATATTCGTCCACCACCAGCCCCATGCGCGTCTGGCGCTCCTGGAATTGCTGCAACTGCTTGAGCAACGGGGTATCCGAGGGAATGAAATAGGGATCATGCAGCACCTCGCGAAATTGCGCCGTATCCAGCGCCTCCTCGAGAAGCAAAGGCAATATGCGCTTGATGTGCAGGATGCCGATGACGTTGCCGGGCGTGTCAGCATACACAGGCAGCAGCGTATGGTGGCAGGTGATGATCTGGTGGCGTAACTCGACTGGATCAGCCTCGACGTTCAGCGACTCAATCTGGTTGCGGGGGATCATCACATCGTTGACGGTGATGCGCTCCAGGTCGACCAGATTCAGCAGCATCTTCTGGTGTTTGCGCGGGAGAAAATGCTCCGCCTCCAGCACCAGACCGCGCAGTTCTTCCAGCGTCATCTTCTGTTTGCTCTGGTCGGTTTGTATCTTGATACGTACCAGCCATAGCAGCCCTTTTACCAAGGCACTCGCCACCGAGACCACCGGATGGAACAAGGTGATCAGCGGCGCGAGCAGGTAGCTGGATGGAAGTGCGACCCGCTCCGGATAGCTCGCCGCGATGATCTTCGGCATGATCTCGCTGAACACCAGCAGCACGAAGGTAATAGCGAGTGTGCCGACCAGTAGCGCAAATTCACTGGTGCCGAAAAGGCGCAGGATGAGGATGTTGGTGATGGCCGCCGCGGCAACGTTGAGCAGGGTATTGCCGAACAAGATCGAGCCGAGCAGCTTGTCTACCTTGCTAAGCAGGCGTCCGGTTAATTTGGCGCTACGGTTGCCCTTGCGGATCAGGTGGTTCAGTCGGTAACGATTGATCGCCATCATGCTGGTCTCGGCAGCCGAGAACCATGCGCCCAGAACCAGCAGCAAGAGCAGAATGCCGAGCAAGGCGTTTAAAGAGATGTCGTCCAAAATTATGGCCGTTAACTAATGAGATGGTTGAGTATCGAGTAGACGGAGGCAGGGTGTCAACGCTTCACCACTCCTTGAATACGATGCCAATACCTAACGCCGTCTGCCAGTAGTTGTAGTCGATCAGGCTGTCGCCGTATCCGGAGGTGAACTGAAAGTTGAGTTGGGAGGATTGGCCGATCTTGAACGGGCTGGCCCAGTTCAGCTGCAGGAGTCCCTTGTGTCCGTGCGGATCGAGATTGCTGCGGAGCAGCAGGATGATCTCGTCGTCCCGATCCGGCAGCCAGTGTGCGACCAGTTCGGCTCGCCCCATGTAGCGGGTCAGATCGGGATTGTCGTCTTTGTACGGCGATTCGGGAATGCGCCACCACCCGCGACCCATCACATAGACGTCCGCCCATTCCCAGCCGCCTTGCACATAAACGCGGTTCCAGCTGCGGGAGTCGGGATCGCTACGCCCGTTCGACTGGTGCGAGAAACCGAGATTGAGCAGCTTCCAGCCTTGCGCGTTCCCCGTGCCGAAGGTGCCGATGAGCTCGGGTTCATAGTTGGATTCGCGGAAAGGCGACGAGGCGCCGACGTTGAATGCCTGCCACCAGGATTGTTGCGTGTAAGCGCCCCACAGCCGGAAGTCTTTAAAACCCATGAAATCGAGTTCGCGGTAGTTCCCGATCTCCGCCTTGGCGCTGAACTGGAATTTTGTCTCCAGCTTCTGGTACGGGTAGGGGGTCGCCACCGTGTGATTGGGAGCTGGCGAGGACGGCGACCTGTCGATATTCGAGGTGTAACGGATCAACAAATAGTTCTTGCGATAGGGCTCAAGACGACGGATGCCCTCGGTGGCGGGATTCCCTTGTCCGTCCAGATCCCATGCCCGGGTCAGGTAACTGCGCGGCAGCGGCTTGACGGCTGCGGCCTCGTCATAACATTTCAGGCGATCATTCTTGTTCACGATGCCTGAACAAGCTTCCATGGAAGGATCCGCTGCATATGCCAAGCCGTTGCAGCAGCCACAAACCAACGCAAGCGCAATGCGACGCATCTGATGGGTTGTTACCGGGATGCGCGCCGATACGCCCAAAGCATCAGGCCGATGCCGGCTAGCACCATCGGCAAGCTCAGCCACTGTCCCATGCTGATGCCCAAGGTCATATAGCCGAAAATGCCGTCGTCGGGAGTGCGTGCGAACTCGCCGAGGAAGCGGAAGCTGCCGTAACCGATGAGGAACAATCCGGACACCGCGCCGACCGGGCGCGGCTTGCTGGAGAAGATCCACAGCAAGGAAAACAATGCCAGGCCCTCCAGCGCGAACTCATACAACTGCGAAGGGTGGCGAGGGACATTGTCTACCTGCGGGAATACCATGCCCCAAGGCACATCGGTCGGGCGTCCCCAAAGTTCGCCATTGATGAAATTGCCGAGTCGCCCGAAACCCAGGCCCGGCGGCACCAGAGGCGCGACAAAATCCATTAACGCCAGCCATTGGATGTTGCGACTGCGTGTGAAAAGCACCATCGCCGCCAGCACGCCGAGGAATCCGCCGTGGAAAGACATGCCGCCTTCCCACACGGCAAAAATCTTCAACGGATGCGAGAAATAATAGGCAGGGTTGTAGAACAACACCTCACCCAGTCTTCCGCCCAGCACGACGCCTAGCACCCCGTAGAACAACATGTCGTCGAGGAGCTTATCGTCCCAGCCCGGCCGATTCAGAATCCTCAGGCGCTTCCTGCCCAGCCAGATGAAAGTCACAAAGCCGAGCAGGTACATCAGCCCGTACCAATGGATGCCGAAAGGGCCGAGGTGAATGGCGACGGGGTCGAATTGCGGGTGGGTGAGCATGGGGCGAATTAGAGTAAAATCGATCATCGGATTATACGTGCTTCATTTTTACATTAGAGAGACATCATGCCGCAATACCGTTCCTATACCTCCACCCATGGCCGCAACATGGCCGGCGCCCGTTCCCTGTGGCGTGCGACCGGCATGACCGAAGGCGACTTCGGCAAGCCCATCATCGCCATCGCCAACTCGTTCACCCAGTTCGTGCCGGGCCACGTGCACCTCAAGGACATGGGGCAACTGGTGGCGCGCGAGATCGAGAAGGCAGGCGGCATCGCCAAGGAGTTCAACACTATCGCCATCGACGACGGCATCGCCATGGGCCACGATGGCATGCTGTATTCGCTCCCCAGCCGCGACTTGATCGCCGACTCGGTGGAATACATGGTCAACGCACACTGTGCCGATGCGCTGGTGTGCATCTCCAACTGCGACAAGATCACGCCCGGCATGTTGATGGCCGCGATGCGCCTGAACATCCCGGTGGTATTCGTCTCCGGCGGCCCGATGGAAGCAGGCAAGGTCAACTGGCACGGCAAGGTCAAAGGGCTGGACCTGGTGGATGCGATGGTGGCTGCTGCCGACAGCCGCGTGAGCGATGAGGAAGTGGACGCCATCGAGCGTTCTGCCTGCCCGACCTGCGGTTCCTGTTCCGGCATGTTCACCGCAAATTCGATGAATTGTTTGACCGAGGCTCTGGGCTTGTCACTGCCCGGCAACGGCTCGCTGGTCGCGACGCACGCCGAGCGCAAGCAGCTGTTCCTGCGCGCCGGACGCCTGATCGTCGATCTTGCCAAGCGTTATTACGAGCAGGACGACGCATCGGTGCTGCCGCGCAGCATCGCGACCTTCGATGCATTCGAGAATGCGATGACACTGGACATCGCCATGGGCGGTTCAACCAACACCGTGTTGCACCTGCTGGCCATTGCACGCGAGGCCGAAGTGAATTTCACCATGAAGGACATGGATCGCTTGTCGCGTCATGTGCCGACCCTGTGCAAGGTCGCGCCTTCGTCCGAGTATCACATGGAAGATGTGCATCGCGCCGGCGGCATCGCGGCGATTCTCGGCGAACTGGATCGCGCCGGATTGTTGCACGGCGAAGTCGGCTCGGTGCATGGCAAGACGCTGCGCGACGGACTCAAACAGTGGGATATCGCGCAAACGCAAAGTGAGGATGTAAAGAAATTCTTCCGCGCGGCTCCGGGCGGTATCGTGACGACTATCGCGTTCTCGCAATCCATGCTGTATCCCGAACTGGATATGGATCGAGTCAAAGGCTGCATTCGTGACAAAGCGCATGCTTATTCCATGGACGGCGGCTTGGCGGTGTTGCACGGCAACATCGCACTCGACGGCTGCATCGTGAAAACGGCTGGCGTGGACGAAAGCATCCTGAAATTCAACGGGCGTGCTCGCGTGTTCGAGAGCCAGGACGCGGCCTCGGCAGGCATCCTGGCCGATCAGATCGTCGCGGGCGACGTGGTGATCATCCGCTATGAAGGGCCGAAGGGTGGCCCCGGCATGCAGGAGATGCTGTATCCGACTTCCTACCTGAAATCCAAAGGCCTGGGTAAAGCCTGCGCACTGCTCACCGACGGGCGCTTCTCCGGTGGCACCTCCGGCCTCTCCATCGGTCATGCCTCGCCGGAAGCGGCCAGCGGCGGCGCGATCGGTTTGGTGCAGGAAGGCGACCGCATCGAGATCGACATTCCGAACCGCACCATCAATCTGGCAATCACGGATGCCGAGTTGGGCAGGCGCCGTGCGGCGATGGAAGCGAAGGGCAAGCAGGCATGGAAGCCCGCTGCCGAGCGTCCTCGCAAAATATCGGCGGCATTGCGCGCCTACGCCGCCATGGTGACCAGCGCCGATAAGGGCGCAGTAAGAGACGTTACGCAAGTGGAGAAATAAGCCGTACTAAAAATCGTAAGGGGTCGGTTGCATGAAAGCCATACTGATTGCGAATCCCAAAGGCGGCAGCGGCAAGACCACGTTGTCCACCAATATCGCAGGTTATCTGTCTTCGCGCGGACAACGCGTGGCGATGCTGGATCTGGACCGCCAGAAATCGGCGACGCAATGGCTGGCGAACCGGCCCATGCATCTTCCCCCCATCGAACTGATGCAGTCCGAGGGCGAAAAGAATTCACCGGTGGACTGGCTCGTCATCGACTCCCCCGCCGCTTTGCACGGCAAAAATCTGGAACATGCACTCAGATTGGTGCATCGGGTGATCGTCCCTATTGCTCCCTCCTCTTTCGACATCCAGGCCAGCCGCGAATTTCTGGAAGTGCTGCATCACGAAAAGATCATACGCAAAGGCAGGATATCCGTCGGCGTAGTCGGCATGCGCATGGATCCGCGCACGCGCGCGGCATTGACGCTGGAGCAGTTCCTGAAAGGACTGGATCTGCCGATCCTGGCCTATCTTCGTGAGACACAGATCTACGTTAACGCTGCTTTTGAAGGCAAGACCCTGTTCGATCAGCCCCCTTCACTGGCGCAACGAGAACTCGAGCAATGGGCTTATCTGCTCAATTGGCTGGAAATATCCGACTGATTATCTTTCGTCGAAGGAGAGCGACATGACAAGAACCCACATTGCTGCATGGCTGATGACACCATTCTTCACGCTACTTTCCGGCTGCCAACCGGATACCCCCCCGAAACCGGCTGCCGAATCTGCTGCTGTTTCGATCTCTGCGTCCAGTCAAGTTCCGGCGGCGCCGCAACCTGTAGCTGCTGCACAACCGGTTGCCGCGAAACAAGAGAGCAAAGGAGTTGGCGGCGGGGAGCGGGCGCTGGCGCAAAAGAGCGGTTGCTTTGCATGTCACATGATAGAAAAGAAGCTCGTTGGCCCTTCCTGGATCGAAATCGCAGCGAAATATCGCGGACAGAAAGATGCCGAAGCCAAATTGATTGCCAAGGTGGCAAAAGGCGGTAGCGGCGTGTGGGGCAGCACGCCCATGCCGCCGAACTCGCCCAAGGTGGGCGATAGTGACATCAAAGTCCTGGTGCGCTTCATCCTGTCGTTGAAATAGTCATAAAAAACAATGTCAACGCGTGCGTCAGCGAGGGCGTTATTGGCTGACTGGCCCCGGGTTTGCAAATCAGGCTGGGTTGTTTAGAATGCTGGCGGGGTTATGCTCCGCTCGTTACAAAATAGTAGTTAAATTAAACCTATAACATGGAGAGAACATGAAATCTATCGTCGTTAGCATGATCGCTGCAGCAGGCCTGATGGTCGCTGGTTCCGCAATGGCAACTGATATGCCTGACCTGGCCAAGAAGAGCAACTGCACATCTTGCCACAAGATCGAAGGTAAGCTGGTTGGCCCGGCTTGGTCTGATATTTCCAAGAAGTACAAGGGTCAAGCCGATGCAGAAGCCAAGCTGATCACCAAGGTAGCCAAGGGTGGTTCCGGTGCGTGGGGTTCTATGCCCATGCCGCCTAATGCTCCCAAGGTTTCCGAAGCAGACATCAAGACCCTGGTTGAGTTCATCCTGGGCCTGGCCAAGTAAGCTGCAAAGCGATGCTTGTAAAAAAGCCGGCGCAAGCCGGCTTTTTTATGGCCCGGATTCCCTGAATTGACAAGGGGTAGGGGGCTCCGCATAATCCAAAAATTCCGTCTATTCAGAGATTTCAATATGTCGATCAACAAATATGCATTGCTTGCCGCGCTCGGCATCGCGCTTGCCGGATGCGGGAAAAGCGAGAAAGCACCGACTACCTCTTCCGATGAGTTGATCGTCAGGATCGGCGCGGCAGGACCGCTCACCGGCCCGCAGGCCCACATCGGCAAGGACAATGAGTACGGCACGCGCATGGCGATCGACGATGCGAATGCCAAGGGTTTGACCATCGGCGGCAAAAAGGCGCATTTCGAGTTGCTGAGCGAAGACGACCAGACCGATCCGAAAACGGCGACCATCGTGGCGCAGAAGCTGGTGGATGCCAAAGTGAACGGCGTGATCGGCCACCTCAATTCCGGCACCAGCATCCCCGCTTCATCCATCTACTTCAAGAACGGCATCCCGCAAATCTCGCCTTCCGCCACCGCCGTCAAGTTCACCGCGCAAGGCTACAACACCGCGTTCCGCGTGATGACCAACGATGCGCAGCAGGGCAAAGCGCTGGGCGAATTCGCGACCAAGGTGCTTGGACTGAAGAAGATCGCGGTGATCGATGATCGCACTGCTTACGGCCAGGGGTTGGCTGATGAGTTCGTCAAATCGGCCGAGGCGAATGGTGCCCAGATCATCGCGCGCGAGTACACCACCGACAAATCCGTGGACTTCACTGCCGTGCTGACCTCGATCAAGGGCAAACAGCCCGACTTGCTGTTCTTCGGCGGCATGGATCCGCAAGGGGTGCCGATGGTCAAGCAACTGCGCACCCTGGGCATGAAGACTCAGTTCATGATGGGCGACGGCGGTTATACGCCGAAGCTGATCGAACTCGCGGGCGGAGCGGAAGAAGGGACCTATGCTTCCTTGCCCGGCGTGCCGCTGGACAACATGCCGAGTGGGCGGGATTTCGCCAAGCGCTATGAAGCGCGCTTCCACCAGCCTATCCAGCTCTATGCGCCGTATTGCTACGATGCGGTCAACGTGATGATTGCCGCCATGCAGAAAGCCGGTTCCGCCGAACCTGCGAAATACCTGCCGGAGATCGGCAAGGTCGAGCTCGACGGTGTGACTGCGAAGATCGGCTTTGACGAGAAAGGCGACATCAAGGGTGGTGCGGTCACCGTGTATCAAGTGCGTCAGGGCAAGTGGCACGCCGTGCAGACGATGGGCGGTGTATCCGCAACCAAGCCGTGAGCCGCCAGCTTGAAGTCATGGAAAGCGACACCGGGCGTGTCGCTTTTTCTTTGTAAGGAACGCCCGGATTATCGTGGACATTCTATTTCAGCAAATCATCAACGGCCTGGTGCAGGGCAGCGTGTATGCCTTGGTGGCATTGGGTTATACCATGGTGTACGGCATCCTCGGCCTGATCAATTTTGCGCATGGCGAGGTGGTGATGATCGGTGCGATGATCGCGCTCACCGTGCTGCAAGCTTTGCTCGCTGCGGCTTTTGCGCCTGTGCTGGCGGTGTTGCTCAGCCTGATGGCGGCCATCGCCGTGTGCATGGCACTGGGATACGGCATCGAACGTATCGCCTATCGCCCGTTGCGCAATGCGCCGCGCCTCGCCCCGCTTATTACTGCCATCGGCGTCTCCATCGTGTTGCAGAATCTGGCGATGATGATCTGGGGGCGCGAATATCATTCCTTTCCGATGCCTTTCGACAATACATTGCATCAGTTCGGTGGCGCGACGATGAGCGACGTGCAGATCGGCATCGTCGCCGTCGCGCTCCTCATCATGCTGGGATTGATGTGGCTGGTGCATCGCACCCGCCTCGGCCGGGCGATGCGCGCCGTGGCTGAGAATCCTGCCGCCGCCACCTTGATGGGCGTTGATATCAACCGCGTCATCTCCGTCACCTTCATGCTCGGTTCGGCACTGGCCGCCATCGCCGGCTTCATGGTCAGCGCCAACTACGGCATCGTGCATTACTACATGGGCTTCATGCTCGGCCTGAAAGCCTTTACCGCGGCGGTGCTCGGCGGCATCGGCAATCTGCGCGGCGCGATGCTGGGCGGCGTGCTGCTCGGCTTGATCGAGAGTTTGGGGGCGGGCTATATCGGCGATCTCACCGGCGGATTCCTCGGCAGCAACTATCAGGACGTGTTCGCGTTCTTCGTGCTGATCGCGGTACTGATCTTCCGTCCCTCCGGCCTCCTCGGCGAGAAATTGGCGGAGCGCGCATGAGGATGCATCGTTCATCGGGTCATCTCGCGCTGGCGATCGCCCTGCTGGCGCTGCCCTTCATCATCGATCTGTTATTTGGTCACGGCTGGGTGCGCATCGCCGATTTCGCCCTGCTCTACATCATGCTCGCACTGGGCCTGAACATCGTGGTCGGCTATGCGGGCCTGCTCGACTTGGGCTACATCGCGTTCTTCGCAGTGGGAGCCTACACTTATGCCTTGCTTGGTTCGCCGCAGTTCGGCCTGCACTGGCCGATGTACGTGGTGTTGCCGCTGGGCGCGCTGATCGCCTGCGGCTTCGGCGTGCTGCTCGGCGCGCCCACGCTCAAGCTGCGCGGCGACTACCTCGCCATCGTCACGCTCGGTTTCGGCGAGATCATCCGCATCTTCCTCAACAACCTGAACGCGCCTGTCAACGTCACCAATGGCCCGCAAGGCATCAGCGCCATCGACCCATTGCAGCTCGGTGGCTTCTCGTTCGGTAGCTCGCACGAATGGTTCGGTTTCCGTGTGGACGATGTGCATTGGCACTACTACCTGTTCCTTGCATTTACTTTGCTGGTGATCTTCGTCTCGCGCCGTCTCGAAGATTCGCGCATTGGCCGTGCCTGGGTGGCGATACGCGAAGACGAAGTCGCCGCTTCGGCGATGGGCATCAATACGCGTAACATCAAGCTGCTGGCCTTTGCCATGGGCGCGACATTCGGCGGCATCTCCGGCGGTTTGTTCGCCGGTTTTCAGGGCTTCGTCAGCCCCGAGAGCTTCAGCCTGATGGAATCCATCATGGTGCTGTGCATGGTGGTGCTGGGCGGCATGGGCAACGTCGGCGGCGTGGTGCTGGGTGGCATACTGCTGGTGGCGTTGCCGGAATTGTTCCGCAACGCGGCAGGGCCGGTGCAGCAGGCGCTGTTGGGTAAAGTCGTGGTCGACCCGGAAAGCCTGCGCATGCTGATGTTCGGCTTGGCGCTGATACTGGTCATGTTGTGGCGTCCCGCCGGATTGTGGCCTTCCACGCAGCGCCGCCGGGAATTCGATGCGGAAGAAAGCGTGCTGCATCAAGAGCAGGAGACGGTGTATGACGCAAGCAAGTGACCGTCTTCTGGAGTTGACCAATGTCGGCAAACATTTCGGCGGCGTGACCGCGCTGGCCGGCGTTTCGCTGCACATCAACCGCGGCGAGATCTACGGCCTGATCGGCCCAAACGGTGCGGGCAAGACCACCCTATTCAACGTCGTCACCGGCTTGTATCAACTGGACACCGGCTCGTTCGATTTCGCCGGACAACGCTACACTCACTGCAAGCCGCATTTGCTGGCGCAGGCCGGTATCGCACGCACCTTCCAGAACATCCGCCTGTTCGCCAACATGAGCGCACTGGAAAACATCATGGTCGGTCGGCATCTGCGCACGCATACAGGCATCTGGGGCGCGCTGACCCGCCATGGCAAAGCGCGCGCCGAAGAGCGCGACACCGCGCAGCGCGCACGCGACCTGCTGGCTTATGTCGGCATCGATTGCGCGCACCAGACCCTGGCGAAGCATCTGTCCTATGGCGAACAACGCCGCCTCGAAATCGCGCGCGCACTCGCCACCGAACCCAAACTGCTCGCGCTGGATGAGCCTGCCGCAGGCATGAACGCGACCGAAACGGTAGCACTGAAAGCGCTGCTGCAAAAGATACGCGCCGGCGGCATCACCGTGCTGCTCATCGAACACGATGTCAAACTCATCATGGGTTTGTGCGACCGCGTCGCGGTGCTGGACTACGGCAAGAAGATCGCCGAAGGCGTGCCGGAAGAAGTGCGCCGCGACCCGGCAGTGATTGCCGCTTATCTCGGCGGGGAGGCGGCATGAGTTTGCTCGAAGTCGAGAACCTGAAAGTCTCCTATGGCGGCATCCAGGCGCTCAAGGGCATCAGCCTGAACATCGCCGCGGGCGAACTGGTCACCCTCATCGGCAGCAACGGCGCGGGCAAAACCACCACGCTCAAAGCGCTCGCAGGTTTGCTGCATCCCGCATCCGGCAAGGTTCACTATCAAGGCAGCTCACTGCTGCATGTCCCTGCGCATCAGCGCGTGGCGAACGGCATTTCGCTCGTGCCGGAAGGACGGGGCATCTTTGCGCGGCTGACAGTGGAAGAGAATCTGCTGATGGGGGCTTACGTGCGCAGCGACAAAGCCGAGACTGCCGCCGACCTGGCGCGTCAATATGTCTTGTTTCCGCGCCTGGCCGAACGCCGTACCCAACTCGCCGGCACGCTTTCGGGCGGCGAGCAGCAGATGGTTGCCATGGCGCGCGCATTGATGAGCCGTCCGGCGTTGCTCATGCTGGACGAACCCAGCATGGGTCTCGCCCCGCTGATGGTGGAAAAGATATTCGAAACCATTCGCGGTATTTCCGCGCAGGGCGTCACTATCCTGCTGGTCGAGCAAAACGCCAGGCTGGCGCTGGAAGCCGCACAACGCGGCTATGTGCTGGAGAGCGGTGCGATCACCCTGTCGGGCGCGGCGAGCGAATTGCTGGGCAGTGATGCGGTACAGCGCGCGTATCTTGGCGCTTGATCAACCACGATCGCGGTCTCCTGGCGGCGGCGATCTCACTGCCAATTGATTTCCTGCGCGGTCAGCCCCCCTATTACCACGTCATCCAGACTCTCGGGAATGGTTGCCTCGAACTGCGAGACGGGCGTACGTCCCGCCATGATTTCGGCGAAGCGTTGCGGCGCAAGGGGTTGGAGGTCAGGATTGGCGTAACCGTCCGGATAGAGAGGAAGATTGGTCGCGGGGTCGTACTTGTCGGTGGCTCCCAGCGTGTGCAGGAATTCGTGGGTGACGACCACGTTGTTTTGCCTCGCCATGTCGCGCGAGGCAAAGACATTGACCAGTCCGATCAACCCTTTCTGCAAGCCGGTGGAGTGACTCATCCGATTGCTTTGTGCCGGATCAAAATACAACAAGAACATCTTTACCTGCGGGCCCGGTCCGGACGTGTCGGCGCTCCGGTAAGCCCACCAGCGCATTTTCAGGCTCCATGCGACAGCATCCAGGGCGCTGCCGTTGCGCGGCGGTGCGGGCGGCAGTGTTTCAACGATCCCGCCCAGCTTGATTTCTATGGAAGCATTGGATGAACGGCCATAACGTTCGGCCTCGTCGTGCATGAATGTCTTGATCGGTTTGAAATCATCCACCGTCAGGCTGCGCAAATAATCCGTCGCATTTTCGCTACCATCACCGTTAATGAGATAAATATTGACCGGCAGATCGTGCTTCCACTCTACCGAACGTGTCTTGGCGCGCCAGGCACCAAGGGCGACGCTTGCAAGGATTAACAACAGGATCAAAATGCGGAATGCTTTAAACATGGCAATTAATCGTTAGGGAGTCAATGACCGGAATCACCGGCCCTTTCCTGAAGGCCTGAAGTGTATCGGGTATTTGGCATCCAGTGCACCCACCGTCTCATGCCGGGCGACGGAAAACTGGCAACTTTTCGCATGTTCCGATTCAACTCAAAACCTTGAGCAGCAATTTTGTCGCCAGCGCGACCAGCAGCACGGCGAACAATTTGCGCAGCAATTCCACCTGCATGCGATGCGCAGCCTTTGCGCCGAGCGGTGCGGTCAATACGCTGGCCAGCGCCACCCAGAGCAGGGCGGGCAGGTAGACGTAGCCCAAGTGCGGTTCCGGCAAGGTATCGATATGTGAGCCAACGGCGATGTAGCCGAGTGTGCCACCCACCGCGATGGGGAAGCCGATGGCGGAGGCGGTGCCGATGGCGTGGCGTATCGACACGTTGCACCAGATGAGGAAGGGCACGACGATGGTACCGCCGCCGATGGAGACCAGGCTACTGATCCATCCGGTGAATATGCCCGTGAGCGTCATGCCCGCCATGCCGGGCAGTTGGCGCGACGGGTGCGGGCGTTTGCCGATCAGGATCTGTGCAGCGGCGAAATAGACGAACAGGGCGAAGAAAACGCCGAGCCCCTTGGTGGGGATGGCGGAAGCCGTTGCCGCGCCGATGGCGGTGCCGAGCAGGATGCCGGGGGTGATGCTGCGTACGACCTGCCAGTTCACCGCGCCGTGCTGGTGGTGTTTGCGCATGCTGGCGAGCGAAGTGAAGACGATGGTCGCCATGGCGGTGCCGAGGGCGACGTGCATCGTGTATCCGGAGGAGAAGTGCTGTGCGTCGAACATCAACAGCAGCACGGGCACCAGCACCAATCCGCCACCGACGCCGAACAGTCCGGCGAGGAATCCGGCGATTGCGCCGAGGACCAAATATGCTGCATACCACTCCATGATCAATGGGCCAGCTTGGTGGTGATGAAGCGCCACTCTGACGGATCGAGCGGCGTAATGGAAAGACGATTGCCGCGCTGGAGGGTGCGCATATTTTCCAGTTCCGGATGGCGTTTCAGTTCTTCAATGGAAATGAGCGCGATCTTCTTCACCAGCTTTACGTCTACGTTCATCCAGCGCGGTTGTTCGGGCGTGGACTTGGGGTCGAAGTATTTGCTCTTCTTGTCGAACTGCGTGGCATCGGGATAAGCGGCGCTGCTCACTTCGGCTATCCCCGCGATGCCGGGTTCCTTGCAGTTGGAGTGATAGAACAGCACTCCGTCGCCGATCTGCATCTGATCGCGCATGAAGTTGCGGGCCTGATAGTTGCGCACTCCGTACCAGGCTACGGTCTGGTTCGGCAATGCAGCGAGGTCGTCGATGCCGCAGTCAGTAGGTTCGGATTTCATCAGCCAGTAACGCACGGGTACCTCTCAAAATCAAAACTTCGTTGCCATACCGCGTTGCGCCCGAAAAATCTTGCTTACATATTCCCGACATATGCGACGCCGCGATTTTTCGTACGCGCCTTGTCTGGCTTAGAAGTTTAGATTTTTAGAGGCACCCTCACGATCCAACTCCACAAAAGAAAAGTGCGATCCCTGAAGATCGCACTGAGATGGAGTTCCCCGCCTGTGCCGTTGACTCAATTTCTTGAACCGGGGTTCAAGAGGGTCGGTTCCCGGTCACATCAGGTGCATCCGTTAAGGACGCTCGCAACAGTAACTTTAATGGGGCGCAACCTAAGCAATTAGCTCATTGGTTCAAAGAATTATGAGCCTCACGAACACCGCAGGGAACAAACCTAAAACAACTCGTCCTGTTCCGCCAAGGCAGAATCGACGGTTGCCTGCATGTCCTGCATTCTACGCTTGAATTCGGCGAGGTCAAACCCGCCGCCGAGGCGCGTGGTGAGGAGTTCGTGGGTGATGTTGAGTGCGGCCATGATGGCAATGCGCTCGACCGAGGCAATCTTGCCGGCATCGCGTATCTCGCGCATTTTCTTGTCCAGATAGGCAACAGCGTCGAGCAATTCGGCGCGTTCGTCCTCGGGGCACGCGACACGCAATTCGCGGTCGAGGATAGTGACATCCAGTGAACTTGTCTTGCTCATGCCGCTTTTCCTGGAAGTTGAGACATGAGCTTTTCCAGACGTTGTGCAGCTTCGTTGACTTTGTCTTGAGTCTTGCGTTGCCGGCTGACGGCCGCTGCGACCTCCTGGCGCAATTGCAGATTCTCGGCGCGCAGGCGCTGAGTGAGCTGCACCAGTTGGGCCAGTTTCTCGTCGAGGATGTCGAGTTCGCTATGCATGCCCGAACTATAAATTTAAAAAGCCTGTTAAGTCAATTGGTAACGGAGTGTTTTGCAAGTGTTTTGGAATTTTCGGGAGTAAGCTTGGCAGAATCTGGTTTGCTTCAAGGTGCAGAAAGGCGCGAGCCTTTCAGTTAAACGGAAAACAGGTGAGGAAGCATTAACTCCGAAGCCTCAAAACTTATGTACCCGGATACCGGCCTTGGGCGAGTTTCAGAAAATGCGCGTGAGGGCGCATGGGTGCCCGTTCTTCAAGATTCCTTCTATCTTCTCGCCGGTTCGTCAGTGTAAGTTACCGTTGATGGGCGGGAGCGGCGGGCGTCTGTCGCTTGCCACCGCCTTTTCTGTTAAAGTTCGCGCCAATTCTGGATCGGTGCGAGCTTACAAGGGAGGCAACATGAAAATCCTGCAAAATCGAACAACTTGGGGCATTGCAGCACTGATCGTGCTGATGGCGATGACGCGCTACAACCATTTCGGATCGTCGGTGGCATTGCCCGATGCGTCCTATGCCGTGTTCTTTCTGGGCGGCCTGTTCCTCGGGCGCATGCGCGGCGGTTTGGCAATTTTGGCATTGTTGCTGGTCGAAGCGGCACTGGTGGATTATTTCGCGATCAACTTCCGGGACGTCAGCGCCTGGTGCGTGACTCCGGCTTATGGCTTCCTGGTGTTCGCTTATGCGAGCCTGTGGTTTGTCGGACGCTGGTATGCGCCGCGCCATAACCTGACCGGCAAAGGCCTGCTTGGTCTGTTCGCGGCCGCAGTGGCGGCGGTCAGTCTGGCTTTCGTCATCGCCAACGTGAGTTTCTATCTGCTCGCGGGATATTTCGGCAGCATGAGCGTTGCCGAATATGCTTCTCGTGTAGCGCAATACTATGGTTCGTACATCGAGGTGGCAGTCATCTACATCGGCTGTGCTGTCATCGTGCAAATGGTGCAAGCCATCCTGGCTGGCAGGCAGCACCGCACACATGCAATTTAATTCTCGATGTGCTGAGGACGTAGCAGGCGCAACCGTTTCTTGATGACCAACACTCAACTTTATTTGCGCCTCATGGGCTACGTGCGCCCCTATTGGCGTGCGTTTGCTGTCTCGATACTTGGCATGGTGGTCGCCGCCGCAACAGAGCCGTTGCTGCCCGCCCTGCTCAAACCGTTCCTCGATGGCACCTTCGTGCAGAAGGATGAGGCGGTGATGCGCTGGGCACCGGTACTGATCCTGGTAATCTTCTTCGTGCGTGGCGTTGCCGCCTTCCTGGGCGGGTACGCGATCCATTGGGTCGGCAACAAACTGGTCATGGACCTGCGTGCTGAAATGTTCAACAAGCTGCTCGCATTGCCCACACGCTTCTACGATGACCATGCCACCGGATCGCTGATCTCCAAGTTGACCTACGATGTGACGCAGGTGACCGCGGCGGCAACCAGCGTGGTCACGATCGCGGTACGCGACACTATCGTCATCATTGGCTTGCTGGGCTGGCTGTTCTATCTGGACTGGAAGCTGACCTTGCTGTCGTTGCTGGTGGCGCCGGTCGTGGCGTGGGTCATCAGCACCATCAACAAGCGTCTGCGCTCTTCCAGCCGCGACTCGCAGCGGGCGATGGGCAGCATCACGCAGGTGATCGAGGAGAGCGTGACTGCACACAAAGTGGTCAAGTTGTTCGGTGGCCAGCGCTACGAATCGGAGCGTTTCGCGGTAGAGATCAACGGCGTGCGTCGGCACATGATGAGACAGGCGGCAGCAGCGCTCGCCAACGTGCCCATCGTGCAGATGGTCGCTGCGATCGCGCTGGCGGGAATCATCTATCTTGCGACGGTGCAGGCCAAGAGCGACGTCACCACGGTGGGCGGCTTCCTGTCGTTCGTGGCCGCGATGTTGATGCTGACTTCCCCGTTGAAGAGTCTTACCAGCGTGAGCGAGCTCACGCAGCGCGGTCTGGCTGCCGCAGAGAGCATCTTCGAGTTGCTCGATAGTCCGAGCGAGGTGGATGACGGCAAGACGCACATCGGGCGCGTAACCGGACACCTGGCCTTCGAACACATGGATTTTTCTTACCATGACGACGGGCGTCTGGCCTTGCATGACATCTGCCTCGACATTCCGGCCGGACAGGCGGTGGCGCTGGTTGGTGCATCCGGAAGCGGCAAAAGCACGCTGGCGAATCTGGTGCCGCGTTTCTACGCGCCGACGCGCGGGCGCATCACGCTGGACGGACGCGATATCCATGATCTTTCCCTGGCCAGCTTGCGAACCAATATTGCACTGGTGAGCCAGGAGGTCGTATTGTTCAACGACACCATCGCTGCCAACATCGGTTACGGGCAAATGCGCGAAGTGCCGGAGGATGAGATCGTTGCCGCCGCGACCGCGGCGCATGCCATGGAATTCATCCGCGAGATGCCGCAAGGGCTAGAGACGCTGGTGGGCGAAAAAGGCGTGCGCTTGTCCGGCGGGCAGCGCCAGCGCATCGCTATAGCCCGGGCCATCCTCAAGAACGCGCCGATCCTGATTCTGGATGAAGCGACTTCTGCGCTGGACAGCGAATCCGAGCGTCATGTGCAAGCTGCGCTGGAGACGCTGATGAAGGGGCGCACGACGTTGGTCATCGCGCACCGCCTCTCCACTATCGAAAAAGCGGATCGCATCATCGTGATGCATAAGGGGCACATCGTCGAAACCGGTACGCACGCAGAGCTGCTCGCCAAGGGCGGTGCTTATGCGCAACTGCACCGCATCCAGTTTGCGGTAGCGGAGATGCCCGAAAGTCCCTGATCAGGCGGCCTTCCACACCTCCCACCACCTTTTCGAGTTCGACATCAGCGCGAACTCGGCGGACGCTTCCCGCTCCCATGCGGCAACCGAGAATCCGGCCTGATGCAAGGCGGCGCTGTATTTTGTGTCTACACCCTGGATGTGTTCTTTGAGCCAGGTTTTCAGGAAACTCAGCATCTCGAAATAGATCGGCTTTTCTTCGAGCAAATATTTTTTGCATAGGAAATCGAGTTGATTGAGCAATTTCTTGTGCTCCTCCATGTGCGCTTCGATATCTTTGTACCTGGCTTGCCGCATCAGGCGTTCTTCCAGCGCGAAGTGCGTCTGGGTGTAACTTATCAGCGCATCCAGAATGCCGGCAATGGCTTTGTCGCCCTCCCGTTTAGAAACCGCGACGAACAGGCGGTTGAGGATGTTGACCAATTCCTGATGCTGATCGTCTATGGTCTTGATATTGACGCTGTAGCTGGAAGACCACTTGAAAAAGACTTCTTCGTTTGACACTCGTGCCCCCAAAAAGATGATTCGGCCATACTGGCCACGCTTCTCAGTCAGCAAGGAACATACCAAAGTTTTATGACAGTTTATTTAAGAGGTTATAGGAGGCTGAAGCGCTATGCGCTGGACGAAATGCACCAATTTTGTATCTCACGCACCGCGTTGACGCACGAAGTGCGACAATTCTGGTGCTTTTTTCTTAAATTGAATGAGGCGAGCAAAAATTCGCATCGGCAGGTTGACACTGCTGGAGTATCTGGTAAATTTCATACCCTAGTGATTCAGTCAACCAAGTTCACCCCCATCCCAAGGAGATCATCATGGCAGTACTCGTAGGCAAGCAAGCTCCCGATATTAACGCTGTTGCCGTCATGGGCAACAACGAGATCAACGAATCCTTTAGCCTGAAGAAACACGTTGCAGGCAAATACGCGGTGGTCTTTTTCTACCCCCTGGACTTCACCTTCGTGTGCCCGTCCGAGATCATTGCTTTCGATCACCGTCTGGATGAGTTCAAGAAGCGCAATGTGGAAGTGATTGGCGTGTCCATCGATTCCCATTTCACCCATCTGGCCTGGAAGAACACTCCGGTAGAAAAGGGCGGCATCGGCCAGATTCGCTACACGCTGGTTGCAGATATGAAGCACGATATCGCCAAGGCCTACGACGTCGAGTCCGAAGGCGGCGTGGCATTCCGCGGTTCCTTCCTGATCGACAAGAAGGGCATGGTGCAGCACCAAGTGGTGAACAACCTGCCGCTGGGCCGTAACATCGACGAAATGCTGCGCATGGTCGATGCCCTGCAGTTCACCGAAGAGCATGGCGAAGTTTGCCCGGCAGGCTGGAGCAAAGGCAAGGCCGGCATGGGCGCGTCTCCGGATGGCGTGGCGAAATACCTGGCGGCACACGCCAAAGAACTGTAAGCAATCCGGTTCTTATCAACACAAAAGGCTCCTGCGGGAGCCTTCTGCATTTCTAGCCGCTTTTAAGCAGCACCCACACCGCACCGCCGCCGCCCGCCTGCGGCGGTGCCTCGCAGAACGCCAGCACTTGAGGATGTTGGGTCAGCCAGTGGCGGGTGTGCACTTTCAACAACCCGTCCCGCCCCTCGCTACGCCAGCCCTTGCCGTGTATCACATTGACGCAACGCAACCCGCGCTGCGTCGCTGCGTGCAGAAACTCCACGAGGAGCCTTCTTGCGGCGTCGCTGTTGAGCCCGTGCAGGTCGAGTTCGTCCTGTATGCGCCACTCGCCGTGCCTCAGTTTGCGCAAGGTCATGCGATTCAAGCCGGGACGAAGATATTCGGTGATCGCAATGTCGCCCGCGCCGTGGTCGGACAAGTTGTCGGCGACCGGGGAGGATAGATTTGCCGAAGCCGGGGTTTTGCGGGGCTTACGGGCGGGTGCGATGCGATCCGGGGGAGGGAGAGGGGTCACGCCTTCCAGCGCCTGCCGGAACAAGTCGGTGTCCTGCTCCGGTTTTTCCTTCATGACCTCTTCCTACATGGCCAGGTATTGATCCGCGTCCAGCGCGGCCATGCAGCCGGTCGCCGCGCTGGTGCAGGCCTGGCGATAGATGTAATCCTGCACGTCCCCGGCAGCGAACACGCCTTCGATGCTGGTTGCCGTCGCATTGCCCTGGCGGCCGCCGCGGGTAACGATGTATCCGTTGTCCATCTCCAGTTGTCCGGCGAAGATGTCGGTATTGGGCTTGTGGCCGATGGCGATGAATACGCCCGCAACCTTGAGGTCTTGCGTCGCGCCGGTATGCACATGCTTGACGCGCATGCCGGTGACGCCGCTGTCGTCGCCCAGCACTTCGTCGAGTGTGTGATGCAGTTGCAACGTGATCCTGCCCTCTTTCACCTTCTCCATCAGATGATCGACCATGATGCGCTCGGCGCGGAAGCTGTCGCGTCTATGCACCAGAGTGACATGCTTGGCGATGTTGGCGAGATACAGCGCTTCTTCGACGGCCGTGTTGCCGCCGCCGATGACTGCGACATCCTGATTGCGATAGAAGAAGCCGTCACAGGTCGCACAACCCGAGACGCCTTTGCCCATGAATTTCTCTTCGGACGGCAGGCCGAGATATTGCGCGGAGGCGCCGGTGCAGATGATGAGCGCATCGCAGGTGTAGTTGCCCGCATCGCCCTCCAGCAGGAAAGGCTTCTGTTTCAGTTTAGCGGTGTGGATGTGATCGAAAATGATCTCGGTGTTGAAACGCTCGGCGTGTTGCTGGAAGCGCTGCATCAGTTCCGGACCTTGCACGCCATTTACATCGGCGGGCCAGTTGTCCACTTCGGTGGTCGTCATGAGTTGGCCGCCCTGTGCCAGGCCGGTGATCAGCACGGGCTGGAGGTTCGCGCGAGCGGCATACACGGCGGCGGTGTAACCGGCGGGACCGGAACCGAGGATGAGAAGGCGATGATGTTGAACAGGTTTTTCCATGATGATGAAGATTTTTCCGGAGGTGAAATGTGCCCAAATTTAACAGTGGCGCGGCGTACTGTCGAGTAGAATGCGCTCAACCGGGATACAGAGACACTATGAGAAAGCGACTATTTATTTTTCTGTGGTTTATCAGCTGTGCCGCCCAGGCGGTCGAACTACCAGGCATTCCAGACTTCATCGACGAGATGGTGGCAAAACATCAATTCAAGCGCGAGGAGTTGCAACTGGCATTCAGTCACGCCGAATATCGTCCGGAAGTCATCGAGTCCATTACCAAACCCGCCATCCTCAAACCCTGGGTGGAATACCGCCCGAACTTCATCAATCCGCAGCGCATCGATGGCGGCGTGCAGTTCTGGCAGAAATATTCAGCGTCACTGAAACGCGCCGAGAAGCAATACGGCGTTCCGCCGGAGATCGTCCTCGGCATCATCGGAGTGGAAACCATGTACGGGCGCCATCCGGGACGTTATCGGGCGCTCGACGCACTGACCACCCTGGCTTTCGATTATCCGCGCCGCGCCGGCTTTTTCCGCGACGAGCTGGAGCAATATCTGCTGCTGGCGCGCGAACAGGGCTTCGACCTGTTGTCCGTTCAGGCTTCCTACGCCGGAGCGTTGGGTATAGCGCAGTTCATGCCCAGCAGTTACCGCCGTTATGCCGTGGATTTCAACGGCAACGGCAAGATCGACATCCTGAACGAACCGGAGGATGCCATCGGCAGCGTGGCCAACTACCTCAGGCAATACGGCTGGCGCACCAGCGAGCCGGTGGCGCTGCTCTGCAAGGTGGAAAACGAGAAAAGTCTGGGCGTCGTCGGCGAGGCTCGCCCATACATCGCATGGCGCGATGCCGGCGTAATGCCGGTAAAGGATCCGGAAGGTTATCGGCCACCCGCATGGCTGCTGGATTTCACGGCAGAGTCGGGCAAGGAATACTGGCTGGTGTTCAGCAATTTCAACGTCATCATGCGCTACAACAACAGCAACTTCTACGCGATGACGGTGTATCAGCTGGCTGAGGCGGTACGCCAGGCACGCAACTGACGCCGAACGTTAGCGGCGGATGCGGCGCGCTCCGTCGTAACGCATCTGCCAATAGCTCATCTGCATCTGCTCTGTGCGCACCCTCTCGCCGCTTCTGGGCGAGTGCACGAATTTTCCGTCGCCGATGTATATCCCGACATGGGAGAAAGAAGCATGCTGCGTGTTATAAAACACCAGATCGCCGGGGCTGAGTTCATTTTGGCTTATCGGCTTGCCGACCCGGCTGATCTCGCGGCTGCTGCGCGGCATGGAGACTCCCAGCGAGTGGCGATAGACATGTCCGACGAATCCGCTGCAATCGAAGCCGCTAGTGGCCGAGTTGCCGCCGTAGCGGTAGGGCGTATCTGCCAGACTCAACGCGTACATCACCAGATCGTTCATCTGTTCATCCGACGCGGCAAATTGCCGGGTGGGGGGCGAGGCGCAGGCGGTCAGAAGCAGCAGAATAAAGAGGGGTAACAGGTTTTTCATGCGCGCAATGTAAGGCAGCACGGCGTGCACTGTAAAGCGAACGTTCGGAGAACATGCCGCCTGCACTGCACACCACTCGAAGGGGGCGAGGAATAAACCGCAACCTAAGTAGGGCTATGCATGTTCGCTCTGGTATAGAATTATGACTCTCACTATTCCGCAGGAGCAGGCAATGAGTTTTACCGAAGCTGACGTGCAAAATGCATTAAAGACTCTGATCGATCCCAACACGAAAAAAGACTTCGTCAGCGGCAAGTCCATCAAGAATATCAAGATCAGCGGGAACGATGTTTCGTTGGACGTCCTGCTCGGCTACCCGGCCAGGAGCGTGTGGAACGAGATCAAGGCTATGGTCGAAGGCCATCTCAAGTCTGCATTGTCCGGCGCAGGCAGGATCGAAGCGAACGTGAGCAGCAAGGTCGTGCCGCACGCGGTGCAGCGCGGCGTGAAGTTGGTGGATGGCGTGAAGAACATCATCGCCGTGGCGAGCGGAAAAGGCGGCGTGGGCAAGAGCACGACCGCAGTGAATCTGGCGCTGGCGCTGGCTGCCGAAGGCGCGCGCGTCGGCATGCTGGATGCCGACATCTACGGGCCGTCGCAGCCCACCATGCTGGGCATCAGCGGGCAACCCCAATCGGCCGACGGCAAGACCATGGATCCATTGAGCAGTCACGGGCTGCAGGCCATGTCCATCGGTTTCCTCATCGACGCCAACGACACGCCCATGGTGTGGCGCGGCCCGATGGTGACGCAGGCGCTGGAACAGTTGCTGCACCAGACCAAGTGGGACAACCTCGACTATCTGGTCGTGGACTTGCCGCCCGGCACCGGCGACATCCAGCTCACGCTGGCGCAAAAAGTGCCGGTCACCGGCGCAGTGATCGTCACCACGCCGCAGGACATTGCGCTGATGGATGCGCGCAAAGGGCTCAAGATGTTCGAGAAAGTCGGCATCAAGATCGTCGGCATCGTCGAGAACATGAGCACCCACATCTGCTCCAAGTGCGGCCACGAAGAACATATCTTCGGTGCGGGCGGGGGCGAAAAGATGTGTGCCGACTACAACACCGAATTCCTCGGCGGACTGCCGCTGGACATTAGCATCCGGGAGCAGACCGATTCCGGCAATCCGACGGTAGTGGCCGATCCCGATGGCAAGCTCGCCAAGGTCTACAAGCAGATCGCACGCCGCATCGCGGTCAAGGTAGCCGACATGGCACAGGACCACAGCGCAGCGTTCCCCAAGATCGTGGTGCAGAACACTTGATTCAGGAAAGTGCCCGGCAAACGGAGGTTGATCGATGTTCGACATAGGCTTTTCAGAGATTGTGGTCATCATGGTCGTGGCCCTCGTGGTCCTCGGCCCCGACCGCTTGCCTGCCGTGGCACGCACCATGGGGCGATGGTGGGGAAATCTGCAACGCTACATCAACCGCATGAAAATGGACGTCACCACCAGCATGGAGCTGGAGGAGCTGCGCCAAATGGAGCGCAAGATCAAGGCAGAGGCGGAAGCCCTGGAACGTACGGTGCAGCAGGCCGGCAGCGAGATCAATCGGGAGGTGAGTCAGGTGGAGAAAGGGCTCGACCAGCCTGCACAGGATTCGGGTAAACCCGCTCCGCCAGTAGAGCCTCCCTCGTCGCTCAAGTAACCATGATCAAACAGAAGGCGCTCATTCCATGAACGACGCTTCTCGCATCATCCCCATCGTGCCTGCCGCGCAGCAGCTGGCTGCCGCAGATTATCGCGCCCTGGACGTTGAGCGAGATTATCCGGGCGCGCTGTTCGACGGACTGCACCGTCCCCTGCGCGACTTGCGCATTTCCATGACCGATCGCTGCAATCTGCGCTGCATCTACTGCATGCCGCGCGAGATATTCGACGAGAGTCATACTCATCTGGCGCGCAGCGAGGTATTGAGCTTCGAAGAGATCGAACGCCTCGCGCGCCTGTTCATTCGCCTCGGCGTGAGAAAGATCCGGCTGACCGGCGGAGAGCCGCTGCTGCGGCGCGGTATCGAACGCCTCATCGAGAAACTCGCGCGCCTGCAAACCGCAGAAGGCCATGCCGCTGGAGATCGCGCTGACCACCAACGCCGTCCTGTTGGCGCGCAAGGCGCGGGCGCTGAAAGACGCGGGATTGAACCGCGTGACAGTCAGCCTCGACGGCTTGACCGATGACACTTTCCGCCGCATGAGCGATTCGACCGTTGCCGTGGCTACCGTGCTGGACGGAATTGCCGCCGCTCAATCGGTCGGCTTCGACCCGGTCAAGGTCAACATGGTGGTCAAGCGTGGCGTGAACGAGCACGAGATTGTGCCGATGGCCGAACACTTCCGCCGCAGCGGCATCGTGCTGCGCTTCATCGAATTCATGGATGTCGGCAGCACCAACGGCTGGCGCATGGACGATGTGGTCCCCTCCAGCGAAGTGCTGGCGCTCATTGCGCAGCGCTTCCCGATAGAACAGGTCGATCCCAATTACAGCGGCGAGGTGGCTGAGCGCTGGCGCTACGCCGATGGGGGCGGAGAGATCGGCGTGATCGCCTCGGTCACCCAGGCGTTCTGCCACGAATGTACCCGGGTCCGTCTTGCCACGGATGGCAAGCTGCATAACTGTCTCTTTGCGGGCGCAGGTCTGGACCTGCGCGCACCGCTGCGGCAGGGCGAGAACGACCATGTGCTGACCAACCTGATTGCGGAATATTGGAGCGGGCGCACCGACCGCTACTCGCAATTGCGCCATGCGGCAACCGGACAGCACGTCAGAAAAGTCGAAATGTCCTATATCGGCGGTTAAAATTATTGCCACGAGAGGCTGTATGAACGACGAACAATTACTGCGCTATAGCCGTCACATCCTGCTGGAAGAGATCGGCATCCAAGGGCAGCAGCGCCTGCTGGAGAGCCACGTCCTCATCATTGGCGTAGGCGGCCTGGGTTCGCCTGCCGCACTGTATCTGGCTGCAAGCGGCGTCGGCCGGCTCACGCTGTGCGATCACGACACGGTGGACTTCAGCAACCTGCAGCGCCAGATCATCCATCGCACCGGCATGGTCGGCCAGCCCAAGGTCGTTTCGGCACGCGCCGCGCTACGTGAGATCAATCCCGGGGTCGAATGCGTTGCTTTGCCGATCCGCGCCGACGAAGCGCAACTGCGCGAACTGATCGCCCAAGCCGACATTGTGCTGGATTGCAGCGACAACTTCGCCACCCGCTACGCAGTCAACCGTGCCTGTCTGGCCCATCGCAAACCGCTGGTATCGGGCGCAGCCATCCAGTTCCACGGCCAGGTCGCCGTGTTCGACTACCGCCGCGACGATGCACCCTGCTACAACTGCCTGTTCCCGGAAGACAGCGAGGCAGAAGAATTGCGCTGCGCCACGACCGGCGTCTTCGCGCCCCTGGTCGGCATCATCGGTACCTTGCAGGCAGCGGAAGCGCTCAAGCTGATCATTGGAATAGACCGCGGGCTGAGCGGGAAGCTGCTTTCCATCAACGCCCTGGACATGAACATCCTGCGCAGTGGATTGAGCAAGGACCCGTCCTGCCGCGCCTGCGGCGAGAGTTCCATCCTCGCATCAGCGCAAAAACGGGTGAATCAATGACGAACGATTTGACTCATTTCTCTGATTCCGGCCGCGCACGCATGGTGGATGTCTCGGAAAAAACCAGCACCCAACGTCTCGCGATCGCCAGCGGCGTACTGCGCATGCAGATCGCCACACTGGAACGCATCCGCGCGGGCCAGATCGCCAAGGGCAATGTGTTGACGGTGGCGGACGTGGGCGCGGTGATGGCGGCGAAGCGCACGCCGGACATCATCCCGATGTGCCATTCCATCGCACTGTCTGGCGTGGAGGTCGAGTTCAGCGAGATCGTCGAACCGGATGCGCAAGGTTGCGTCGGTATCAAGGTCGTCACCACCGCCAGTTGCGTCGGCCAGACCGGTGTCGAGATGGAAGCGCTGTGCGCGGCCAACGTGGCGCTGCTCACCATCTACGACATGTGCAAGGCCATCGACCGCGGCATGCGCATCGAGAACGTGCAACTGGAAGAGAAGCGCGGCGGCAAGAGCGGCGTGTGGAAGCGCGGGGAAATGAAATGATTCGTGTGCTGTTTTTCGGCCCCGTCGCCGATCGTGTGCAGACGCGCGAGATGCAATTCGAATTCACACCAGGCATGACCCTGCATGACATCACCGCCAAGCTCGGCATGCAGCACCCCGGCGCGCTCGGCATCGTCAGCTTCATCGCCGTCAACCAGAACCAGGTGCACGACAGGCAGATGGCTTTGCATGACAACGATGAGATCGCCCTGATGGCGAAATTCTCGGGAGGTTGAAAGGTAACCAATGAAAGAACCTGTCCGCATCCAGCAAGAAGACTTCTCCCAGGACGATGAGATCAAGGCATTGAAAGCCAGTTCCAAACGCATGGGAGGCATTGGCACCTTTCTGGGTTGCGCCCGCGATTATCTCCGAAGGCCGCGAAGTGTCGGAGATCAGCTTCGATGCCTACGGCAGCATGGCGTTATCGGAACTGAAAAAGTTGCGCAGCGAGGCTATCGAGAAATTCAGCTTGCTCGATGCGCGCATCGTGCATCGCCTCGGCACGGTAAATGGCGGCGACAACATCGTGTTCATTGCGGCGGGCGCAGAGCATCGAGATGCCGCGCTGGAAGCCTGCCGCTGGATGATCGACGAGCTGAAACAGCGCGTGCCGATCTGGAAGAAAGAGAGCACGCCGCAGGGAGATTCCTGGGTGACGCCGCATCCTTAGTGCTTATGGCTGCAAGCTATTTACAACTCAAGCCAAGATCAGAACTGCCGGATTCTGCATATCTATGGCAAGAGTTAAAGAAAAAGAATTGTTGTCGGAATACTTTAGTACATAGCCAGCCAATAACAACTACATTTTATTTACTTGAAAATGAAAGTCATCTCCATCGTCGGCCACTCCGGCTCCGGTAAAACCACCCTGGTGGAAAAACTCATCCGCGAACTGTGCTTGCGTGGCGTGAAAGTCGCCACCATCAAGCACGCCCATCACAAGGTGGAACTGGATACGCCGGGCAAGGACAGTTACCGTTACAAGGAAGCCGGCGCGGTGATGAGCATGTTGCTCACGCGCGATGCGCTGCAACTAGTGGCGGATGCGAAGACCGAGCGCGAGCCCGAGCAGCTGGCGCAGCGTTTCCTGGGTGAGGCTGACCTGGTGCTGGCGGAGGGTTTTTCGCATGCGCCGGGAGCGAAGATCGAAGTGCTGCGCCGGGAGTGCGACAAGCCGCCGCGCTGCGCCATCGAGGACGGCCTGATAGCCATGGTTACCGACATGGACGAGGTCTACCCGCAATTGCCGCATTTCGGGCTGGAGGATGTGAACGGCATCGTCGATTTCATCCTGAAGCGGGCGGCGCAATGATCGAAGACTGCACCGCGCTGATTCTCGCTGGCGGTGATTCGCGTCGCATGGGACGCGACAAGGCGACCTTGATTCTGGACGGGAAGACGCTGCTGGAGAGCGTCACCGCGACGATGCAACAAGTCTTTCCCCAAGTGATCGTCAGCGGGCGGAAATTGCGCGCCGGCGTGGATGTGCCGCAGGTGCTTGACGAACAGCAGGCAAGCGGGCCGCTGGCCGGGTTGATCGCCGGGCTGGCCCTGGTCGAAACGCCTTGGGTCTTTGCTGTGGCGTGCGACATGCCGTTTGTGACACCGGCTGTCGTCCTGCAACTCGCATCATATCGAAGAGGTCATCAGGCAGTTGTTCCGGTGGCCGGTGGCTATCCCCAACCGCTGGCGGCGTTCTATGCGGCGAGCACGCTGGAAGTGATGCGCGCGAATCTGGCAGCGGGCGACAAGAGTCTGCGAGGAGTGTTGCAGAAGCTGGAAGTGCGTTATGTGAGCGAAGCGGAGTTGCGCGATGCCGATCCGCAACTGCGCAGTTTTCTTGATCTGGATACGCCGCAGGATTTTCAGAAGGCGAAGAAATGAGGAAGCAGTGGAACATCTGACAGTGACAGCGGCGCAACAGTGCGTTCTGGAATCGGTAAATTTGCTCGGCGCGGAGAGCGTCAAACTGGAGCACTCCCTGGGGCGCGTGCTGGCGGAAGACATTCGCGCCAACCGCGACCAGCCGCCCTATGACGTCTCGGCAATGGATGGCTTTGCGTTGCGCAGTGCCGACGTGGCGAACGTGCCTGCAGCATTGGATGTCATCGAAGACATCAAGGCTGGCGACATGCCCGGCAAGACGGTGCAGGCCGGACAGTGCGCGTGCATCATGACCGGGGCGCCGGTACCGCAGGGTGCGGATGCGGTGCTTCGCGTCGAGGATACACAAGCGTTGTCGGACACCCGGGTGCAGATCAATTGCAGCGTGAAGATCGGCAACGACATCCGCTCGCGGGGCGAAGCGATGCGCAACGGCGAGGTGGTGCTGCAACATGGAACCGAGATCACGCCCGGTGCCGTGGGCATGCTGGCCATGGTGAAGCGTAGCGTAGTGCAGGTACATCGCCGGCCGCGCGTGGCGATCCTCTCTACCGGCGACGAGCTGGAAGGATTGAACGACCCGTTCGATGCGAACAAGATCCCCGATGCCAATAGCTATGCCCTGATGGCACAGGTGCAGGCGCTGGGTATCCAGCCCACGTTGCTCGGCATCGCGCGCGACGAGCCGGAAGAGTTGCGCCGCTATTTGCAGGAAGGCTTGAACTACGACGTATTGCTGGTTTCCGGCGGCACCTCGGTGGGGGTGCACGACTATGTACGCCCGACGCTGGAAGAGCTTGGCGTGCAGATGAAATTCTGGCGCGTGGCGATGAAGCCGGGGCATCCGATGGCGTTCGGAGCCAGGGAAAACGCTTTTGTATTCGGGTTGCCGGGCAATCCGGTTTCGAGCATGGTCTGCTTCGAGGAATTCGTGTTGCCCGCGTTGCGTCGCATGATGGGCTACGCTCGCATCTATCGCCGCACCATCGAAGCACGGCTGACGCATGAAGTGAAGCACAAACACAACCGTACCGAATTCGTCCGCGTGATGCTGTACAAGGAAGAGGGGGGGTATGCGGCGACCTCGACGGGAGAGCAGGGCAGCGGGATATTGGCTTCCATGTCCAAGGCCGACGGCCTGCTGGTGGTGCCATCCGTGAGCAAAGGGTTGGCTGCTGGCAGTTACGTGACGGTGCAGTTGCTGGATGGCACCAGCTATCAGCATGAGGCGGGCGGAGAGTTCTGAATTTGGGTCCCTCTTCCGCAGGCGGGAGATAACCAATGACTTGCCGAGCGTTGTTTGCTCGTTTGGCCAGATGGCTAGTAGTCACATAAGGGTGGATTCGAAATGAAAGCACGCATTGGTATCGTGACAATTTCCGACCGCGCCAGCCGCGGCGAGTATGAAGACAAGGGCGGCCCGGCAATGCATGCCTGGTTCGCACGCGTGCTGACCAGTCCGTGGGAGGCGGTGGCGCGGGTGATTCCGGACGAACAGCCGCTGATCGAAAGCACACTCATCGAATTATGCGACGACGCAGGCTGCTCGCTGGTGGTCACCACCGGCGGCACCGGCCCGGCATTGCGCGACGTCACGCCGGAAGCAACCGAAGCCGTGTGCGAAAAGATGATGCCGGGTTTCGGCGAGCTGATGCGTACCGCCTCGCTCAAGTTTGTGCCCACCGCCATCCTGTCGCGCCAGACCGCCGGTATACGCGGCAAGAGCCTGATCGTGAACTTGCCCGGCAAGCCTTCCGCGATAGACGATTGCCTGAATGCCGTGTTCCCGGCCATTCCCTATTGCATCGACCTGATCGAAGGCGCGTATCTGGAATCCGATCCGGAGCAATGCAAGGCATTCCGCCCGGCGCATGCAAAGCGCCCGGGATAGGGGTCATCGCGAGCAATTTTCTTCCCGGAAATTTCAGGTTGAAAAAACGGCTACAATTGCCCGCGGATTTCACCGACTAGGCAAATTGTAAGGAGAGTATTTTGGTCAACATTCAGGCATGGCTGGCAACTGTATTTTTTGTGATCTGCGCACCGGCCTTTGCCGAGAGCGAAAACGATCCGTTTCAGGATGTCGCCGCAAAATACCGGGCCGCAAAACCCAAGCCGCAGTTGTCCGAAGAGGCGCGCAAATACAAGGTGCAGGCCGAGTTCATGGTGCAGGAAAAGCAGCTCGATAAGGCGATTGCGCTGTATGGCAAGGCACTGGATATTGCGCCCTGGTGGCCGGAAGGACATTTCCAACTGGCGCAGGTACTTGCAGACAAGAAAAGATTTCGCGATGCGATGGCCGAGATGAAACGCTATTTGCTGCTCGCGCCGGAAGGGGCCGATGCGCGTACCGCACAAGACAAACTCTACCAATGGGAGCTTGTGGCCGAGCCGGTGCCGGGAAAAGAGGTCAAGGATTGTCCGGAGTGCCCCGACATGGTCGAGCTTCCGGCAGGCAGTTTCGATATGGGCTCAAGCAACGGCGAAGCGAACGAAAAGCCCGTGCATCGCGTCACCATCGCCAAGCCGTTCGCCATAGCCAAGACCGAAGTCACGCAAGCGCAGTGGCAGGAAGTGATGGGCGACAATCCAAGTTACTTCACGGCTTGTGGCGACACCTGCCCGGTGGAGCAGGTCAGCTGGGATGACGTTCAGGTATACATCAAAAAACTCAACGCCAAGACCGGCAGACAATATCGCCTGCCTAGCGAAGCGGAATGGGAATACGCCTGCCGCGCGGGGACTCAGCTGGAATACTGTGGCAGCGACAACGCGAACAGCGTGGCATGGAACAGCTTCAATAGCGGCAGTTATTTCTTCAACACTCCCCATCCGGTCGCGACCAAACAAGCCAATGCCTTTGGCCTGTATGACATGAGCGGCAACGTGTGGGAGTGGGTCGAAGATGCCTATCACGAAAACTACGAAGGCGCCCCGTCGGATGGTAGTGCCTGGGGCGGAGGTTCAATGCGCGTGTTGCGCGGCGGGGCATGGGGGGGCGACGCGAAGCTCGGGCGTGCAGCCGCGCGTTCCAAGTTCGGGACCAATTACCGTTACTACAGCTACGGCTTCCGTCTGGCGAGGAGTCTTCCGTAGCGTTGAGAAGGGCTTGCCGTTCGAACGACCAGTTGACGGCAAGCTGGAACAATTGGGGCAATCCGGTAAACATCGAAAACAGGAATCCTCAAATGACATTTCGATATCCTAAATGGCAGGCATATATAAGGTTTGCCGCTGCGTTGGCCATGCTGGCTGCTTTGTATGCCGGTACGAACCCGAAATGGTGGGGATGGCTGCTGTTTCTGCCGCTATTCCTCGCGATTGTTTATGAAGGGGTGCGCACGTACCGATACTCGTTGACAGTCGAAGACGATCGCATCGTTGTCGAGGGTCTCAATCGCGGTCAATATCGGGTATCCGAAATAACTTCGCTCAACGTATGGCCTGCCAAGGGCAGACGAATTGCCGTGATTACTTTTTCCGATCGGGGAAAGCTCACTTTCCCCAGCACCTTGGCCGATTTCGACAAATTGGTCGAATCGCTGCGAACGCAAGCCAAGCTGCCTGAACTGATTCAGGGATCCTGAATTCCGGATCTGGCTGCCAATTTGCCCGCCAATGGCAAAGGCTATGCGCAGAAACTGGTTCGAGCGGGCCGGGAGCGCCGGCAAAGTTAGGCTGGAAGCAAACGGAAAAGGCGGCTAACATTCATCCCGGACGATCCGTCCTTGATGCGTATGCCGGATTGCCAATGACCATGACACAGACTTTGCTTACCTTCGAACCTCTTTTCCATGCGTATTCTGATCAGTAACGACGACGGCTATTTCGCGCCGGGTTTGGCATGTCTGGCCCAACATCTTTCCTCCATCGCCGAAGTGACCGTGGTCGCACCCGAACGCGATCGCAGCGGTGCCAGCAATTCCCTGACCTTGAATCGTCCGCTCAATCTGCGCCGGGCACCGAGCGGCTTCTATTATGTCGACGGTACACCGACCGACTGCGTGCACCTGGCGGTGACCGGCATGCTGGATACGCAGCCGGACATCGTGGTGTCCGGCATCAACTCCGGCGCCAATATGGGCGACGACACCATCTACTCCGGCACGGTGGCGGCAGCAACAGAGGGCTTCCTGCTCGGCATCCCCGCCATCGCGATCTCGATGGCCAAGCATGGTCCCGTACACTACGACACGGCGGCCAGGGTGGCGGTGGAACTGGTGCAGCGCTTCATGCAAGAGGCGAACCCTCACCCCTGGCTGTTGAACGTGAACGTGCCGGATGTTCCCTATGAGGAACTGCAAGGCATGGAGGTCACCCGCTTGGGCAAGCGCCACAAGGCCGAGCCGGTGATCAAAAGCAGCAACCCGCACGGAGAACCGGTGTACTGGGTCGGCGCGGCGGGCAAGGCGCAGGATGCTGGCGAGGGCACCGATTTCTCCGCGACTTCGCGACGCCGCGTATCCATCACGCCGCTGCAGATCGACCTTACCCAATACAGCCAACTGGATGCGGTCCGCTCCTGGATCACAGCGGGCGGGGAAAAGAAGTGAACCTGCGCCACGCCGGCATCGGTATGACCTCGGCGCGAACGCGCGGCCGCCTGATCGAGCGCTTGCGCGCCGAGGGCATCGCGGACGAGACCGTGCTGGCAGCGATGTACGAAGTGCCGCGCCACATCTTCATCGACGAGGCGCTGGCGACGCGCGCCTACGACGATGTCTCGCTGCCTATCGGCCACGGGCAAACCATCTCGCAACCCTACATCGTGGCGCGCATGACCGAGGCGCTGCGCAACGGCAAACAGCTCAATCGCGTTCTCGAGATCGGCACCGGCTGCGGGTACCAGGCGGCGGTGCTGGCGAAAGTGGCAAAGGAGGTCTATTCCGTCGAGCGTATCCAACCCCTGTATGAACGCGCCAGAAAAGCGCTGCGTGAACTGAAGGTGTTCAACGTTAACCTGCGCTATGCGGATGGCACGGCGGGCCTGCCGGACGCAGCCCCGTTCGACGGCATCATCATGACTTGCGCTGCGCCTGCGCTGTCCGCCATGCTGCGGGAGCAGTTGACGGTCGGTGGTAGAATGATTTTGCCGATGGGGACGCAGGAACAATATCTGTATTTGATCGAGCGCGATGAGAGCGGTTTTCGCGAAAGCCGTCTGGAAGCCGTGAAATTCGTACCGTTGGTGATGGGGAAAGCATGAACAAACAGATCCTGCAGTGGGGAACATTAGCTCTTGCAGCATTCGTACTGGCAGGCTGTGCCGCAACTTCACCGAATGGCCGCCGTACGCCCGTCATGGAATACGGCGCCGACAAAAGACCGGCACCTTCCGTACCGCAAACTGTTGCGAAAAAGCCGGTGCCGGTGATGGATTCCGAATACGAGACCGTCACGCGCATCTATATCGTGCAAAAAGGCGACACGCTCTATAGCATCGCTTTCCTGAACGGCGTGGATTACCGCGACGTGGCGGATTGGAACAAACTGGACAATCCCGCGGCGATCAAGATCGGCCAGCAACTACAACTGCGCATCCCGGTGGCTGGTCCCTCGTTGCAGGCGGGTGCGCCCAGGCCGGTAATGGATTCACAAGTCGCTGAGCAAGGCGGAACCAAGAGTTATCCCAAGGTCGGCAAGCTGGTTTATACCGATCATGCCTTGGCGCAGGCGGAACGTCTGCAGAACGATCCGGCGCCAGCAGTGGCGGCGACTCCGCCGGTTGTGTCCGCGGCGCCGAATAGATCGCCAACCTTCGTGGCACGCCAGGTGGATGACGAAGAACCACTGGCGTGGGGCATGCCGACCAACGGCAAGGTGATTGCCGGATTTTCGGAGACCGAGAATCGCAAAGGCGTGGACATCGTCGGCCAGCGCGGGCAGGCCGTGGTGGCCAGCGCTGCGGGCAAGGTGGTGTACAGCGGCAGCGGGCTGCGCGGTTACGGCAAACTCATCATCATCAAGCACAACAAGACCTACCTGAGTGCGTATGCGCACAACGACCAGATACTGGTGAAAGAAGGCCAGAACGTCAGCAAAGGGCAGAAGATCGCCGAGATGGGCAACACCGATGCCAGCCAGGTCGAGCTGCATTTCGAAATCCGCAAGTTCGGCAAGCCCGTGGATCCGGCGCAGTATCTGCCGCTGGCGAAATCCTGATAAGAAGCATTCCCCCTTGAATCTGGAGGCTAAATATGGGCCTTGATGGTGTTGAACTTGTGCTGTCGGTTGAAAAAGAATTCGACATCGCAATTGATGACAGGGATGCAGAACGTATTATCACACCCCGGCAATTGGCTGAATACGTCATTTCCCGTCTTGGTGAGATGAACAGCGATACAGGAAAATGCCTGACCCAAGCCGGGTTCTACCGATTACGATCCATATTGATCAGCCGGTTTGGTGCAAAACGCCAGGAGGTGAGGCCGGATTCGCTCATTCAAAACTTCTTGCAGGGGAATATAAGGAAGCAATGGAATGAATTGCAGAACTCACTAGGCGCTTCTCAATTGCCACGGTTGAAATGCAAGCCAATCCTGGCAAATACCTTGATGTGGGGTTTGCCTTTAGTGGGGCTGGCATTGGCGTTCATGGCACAAGTTCCGGCGATGGCTTTGCTGGGAGTCCTATTGATGCTTTGGGTGGTTGCGCTTGTTGTTGCAGACCACTTGGGCGATATTGTGCCGACACAAGTGCAAACGATTGCTTCATTGATTACGTATGTAAAGATAGAGAATAAGGAAGAATGGACGCCTGACTACGTTCTGCAGAAGGTGATCCTGATTACTTCTGAACAGCTTGGTATCCCGATGGAAAAGATACATCCTGACCATCATTTCGTTAAAGATTTGGGGATGGGTTAGAAATCATGCCCGGCTCTAATTCTCCACATGAACTGACCACCACCGACCACAGCCGCGACAGCGCGGGATTGCGCTATGTCTATCCGGTTGTATCGCGGCGCGCGGGCGGGGTTTCCATCGGTATCAACCTCAACACCAACAATGCCTGCAACTGGCGCTGCATCTATTGCCAGGTGCCCGATCTCGTGCGCGGCACTGCACCGCCCATCGATTTGCCTCTGCTGGAAAAAGAGCTGAGCGGATTCCTGCACGACCTGCAGCACGGCGATTTCATGCAACGCGTGCCGCCCGACGCGCGGCGCATCAACGACATCGCGCTCTCCGGCAACGGCGAGCCGACCAGCGCGCAGGAATTCGCCGAGGTCATCGAAATCATCGCCAGGCTCAAGCCTAATGGACTAAAAATAGTTCTCATCACCAACGGCAGCCTGATGCAGCGCGACAACGTGCAGCAAGGCCTGCGCCGCATGGCGCAACTCAACGGCGAGGTCTGGTTCAAGCTGGATCGCGCCAGCGAAGAAGGTATGCAACGCATCAACGACACCAGGATGACGATGGACAAGGTACGGCAGAACCTTGTAACCGCCATGGCCTGCTGCCCCAACACCTGGTTGCAAAGCTGCTGGTTTGCGCTGGATGGCGTTGCGCCCGGCCGGCAGGACGAAGACGATTATCTGGACTTTCTCGGCACCTGCCTGCGCGATGGCATCAAACCGCAGGGCGTGCTGCTCTATGGCTTGGCACGGCCTTCCTTGCAGGCGGAAGCCCCGCGTCTGTCTGCGTTGTCGAGCAAGCAGATGGAAAGCTTCGCGGCAAGGATCAGGGCGCTGGGGGTGGAAGTGAAACTGTCGGTTTGACTACTCTTGCACGCAGTTGCCATCCGGAGCATGCCGATATGCAGTCCATTCGGCATATTGCATGGATGGGATTGAATTGTTACATTCGCGCCTGATAAACCCAGGCGGCAGAGGTTGTTCAACATGCTCACTATTACATTCATCGTCAACGCACTAGTGGTTTGCGTTCTTGCAGCTGAGCTCGTCGCAACTGCACTGGGAGTGGCCAGTCCCGATCAGTTGCTTGTGTCCAGCATCCTGTCGGGACTGCTGACTATCCTTTCCTTCAAGCTGTCAAAAGAAGCGTTGCAGCATATTAATGGCGACGCCCAGGATCCTCCAGAGGGGCGAGTATCCGACAAAGTCTGAAAATTAGAAGTCGAGCAAGAAGGCTGCCGAACCCCGGCAGCCTTCTTGTTTTGGGGAACACTGCTAAAATATCCTTCATGGCTAAATCCTGAGATGTCCACATGCTGATCTGGTTCGTCGTTCTCTATCTGCTGGTTTCCATCGGTATCGGTCTTTACGCAGCGACGCGCGTGCATAGTGCGAAGGATTTTGCGGTCGCGGGCCGCCACTTGCCTCTGCCCATCGTTACCGCGACAGTGTTTGCCACCTGGTTCGGCGCCGAGACGGTGCTGGGGATTTCGGCGACCTTCGTGAAAGAAGGGCTGGGCGGCGTGGTGGCCGATCCTTTCGGCGCCAGCCTGTGCCTGATCCTCGCCGGCCTGTTCTTCGCCAACAAGCTGTACCGCATGAACCTGCTGACCATCGGCGACTTCTACCGCGCGCGCTACAACCGTGCCGTCGAGTTCATCGCGGCGGTGGCCATCGTCATCTCGTATCTCGGCTGGGTTTCGGCGCAGATCATGGCGCTGGGGCTGGTGTTCAATGTCGTCAGCGGCGGGGTGGTGTCGCAGGAGACGGGTATGGTGATCGGTGCGCTGATCGTGCTGACCTACACCACCTTCGGCGGCATGTGGTCGGTAGCCTTGCTCGACTTCGTGCAGATGACGGTGATCATGTGCGGCATGCTGTTCATCGCTTGGTTCGTCAGCGGCATGACCGGCGGCGTGGGAGCGGTGGTGTCGCATGCGCAGGCCGCAGGCAAGCTGGACTTCTTCCCCAAGGGGGATTACACGCAGTGGGTGCCGTTCATCGGCGCGTGGCTGACCATGATGCTGGGATCGATCCCGCAACAGGACGTGTTCCAGCGCATCACCTCGGCCAGGACGGAGAAGACCGCGGTGCGCGGCTCGGTGCTGGGCGGCTCGCTGTATTTCGTGTTCGCCTTCGTGCCGATGTTCCTGGCCTATTCCGCCACGCTGGTCGATCCCCGGGTGTTCGGCGAGTTACTGCAGCAGGATTCGCAACTGATCCTGCCGACCCTGATCCTCGAACATACACCGGTATTTGCTCAGGTCATCTTCTTCGGCGCGCTGCTCTCTGCCATCATGAGCTGCTCCTCGGCCACGTTGCTGGCGCCCTCGGTTGCCTTCACCGAGAACATCCTGAAGCACTTCGTACTCAAGCACATGACCGATCACCAGTTCCTGCGCGCCATGCGCATCACGCTGTGGGGCTTCGGCGCCGTGGTGCTGACGGTGGCGCTCAATGCCGAGCTGTCCATCTTCAAGATGGTGGAGAACGCCTACAAGATCACGCTGGTGGCAGCGTTCACGCCGCTGGCCTTCGGCCTGTACTGGAAGCGCGCCAACACGCAGGGGGCGCTCACCGCGATGGTGATGGGGCTGACAGCCTGGATATTGTGCGAGGTATTCAAACCTTCCGCGGTGTGGCCGCCGCAACTGGTCGGACTGATGGTGAGCATGTTCGGCATGGTGGCGGGCTCGCTACTGCCGAATTTCATCGGCAAACACGCCGAGCCGCACCGCAGGCCGAATCATCATATCGGGGTACAGCCGGAACATTCTGCGTGACTGTAATGTTGCTGTCATAATTCATTCATATCATCGCAAGCCTAGTGCAATGAAATTTATGGAGAAATGATGTCGACAGCGAACATTCTACTGGTGGAAGACGAGCCAGCGATCCAGGAACTGCTGGCGTTCAACGTGGCGCAATGCGGCTTTCGCGCCATCCAGGCCTACGACGTGCCAAGCGCACTGTCCGAAATCAATCGCGCCTTGCCCGATCTCATCCTGCTCGACTGGATGTTGCCCGGTACTTCCGGTGTAGAGCTGGCGCGACGCTTGCGCGCTGATGCCCGAACACGCGACGTTCCCATCATCATGCTGACCGCACGCACCGACGAACGCGACAAGATACTCGGGCTGGAATCCGGTGCCGACGATTACATCACCAAACCTTTCTCGCCGCGTGAACTGATGGCGCGCATCCGCGCTGTATTGCGCCGCCGCGCGCCTCAAATGAGCGACGAGACCGTGCGGGTGGAAGGCGTGGAACTGTCACCAACCACGCACCGCGTCAGCGCCAATGGACAGATAGTCGATCTCGGCCCGACCGAGTTTCGATTGCTGCATTTTTTCATGACTCACGTCGAGCGCGTGTACAGCCGTGCGCAACTGCTGGATCAAGTCTGGGGCGACCACGTGTTTGTGGAAGAGCGTACCGTGGATGTTCACATCCGCCGCCTGCGCCAGGCGCTGGAACCGTCGGGGCTGGATAACCTGGTGCAGACCGTGCGTGGCAGCGGCTATCGATTTTCAAAGCGGTAGTCTTTCGGCGAGCCATCACACGCATCACCCCGTATAATGCCGCCAGTTCATTTTGAGGCTTCGCCGTGAGCGATTTCTGGCAGCGCGCTTTGGTTTTTCCGGTCTTCCTGTCCCTGCTGTCCCTGTTGTTGTGGGCGGCAGCGGGGGCCTTGCCTGCCGCATTGTTTTTCGGTGCCGGCATGACGCTGCGACTGTTCAGCCATTTGCACAACCTCGCCGCATTCGACCGGTGGCTCTTCGATCCCGATACGCAGGAAGTGCCGGACGGTTCCGGTCTGTGGGAAGACGCCTTTTCCAAACTCCACAAACTGACCCAGCAGCGCCGCAAAGACCGCGAACAGCATGCCGCCGCATTACATCAGATGGAGCAGGCCACCTCCGCACTGCCCGAAGGCGTGGTGATCCTGGATGAGGTCGACCGCATCGAATGGTGTAACCCGCTGGCCGAACACCATTTCGGGCTCGACGGCGAGCGCGACATCGGGCAGCAGATCACCTATCTTGCACGCCAACCCGAATTCGTGCAGTACCTCGTGAAGAAGAACTTCACCGAGCCGCTGGTGCTGCGCGGCTCGCGGCATGACGATCTCGTTCTCTCCATCAAACTCATTGCCTATGGCCGCAGCAAGCGCCTGCTCATCAGCCGGGACATCACCCATCTGGAGCGCATCGAGACCATGCGGCGCGATTTCGTTGCCAACGTTTCGCACGAATTGCGCACCCCGCTCACCGTGGTCAATGGTTTCGTCGAGACCCTGCAGGACATGCCGAATCTGGAAAACGACATGGCGCGCCGCGCCCTGTACCTGATGGGAGGTCAAACCTCGCGCATGGAGAATCTGGTGAACGACCTGCTCACCCTGTCGCGGCTGGAAAACGAGCAGAACGTCCTGCACGAAGAAAAAGTCGATGTACCGAAATTGCTGCGTACCCTGCACGAGGAAGGCCGCTCACTGAGCAATGGGCAGCACCAGATCAGGCTGGAGACCGAATGTGAAACCAGGCTCAGCGGAAATACCGATGAACTGCACAGCGCTTTCGGCAACCTTGTTACCAATGCGATCCGCTACACTCCGCCGGGGGGCGAGGTTGTGTTGCGTTGGCATGAGCAGGCCGATGGGCATATGGTATTCAGCGTAAAAGACAGCGGCATCGGCATCGCACCACAGCATATTTCGCGGCTGACAGAGCGTTTCTACCGTGTCGACCGCAGTCGCTCGCGCGAGACCGGTGGTACCGGATTGGGGCTCGCCATCGTCAAGCACATCGCCATCCGCCACCAGGCGCAACTCGATGTCGTGAGCGAAGAAGGCAAGGGCAGTACCTTCAGTCTCGTCTTCCCGGCAAAGCGGCGCTGGACGGAGCCGGACTCGAATGCCCGGGCTAATTGATAGGCGTATAGCTCACGCGCTCGAAGTCGTTCCCTCTTTCGATGCTGATGCCCAGCGAGATACTCAGTTTTGGGACTTCTTTGGTTGATACATTCAGGCGGCGTCCGACTGCGAACCAGTCGCGCGGGATGACGATGCTGGCAGGAATGCGCAAGTTGGCCATCTCCGGCAACATGAGCGCCGCTGCCGAACCGGAAAGCAGGTTGCCGCTATCGCTGCCATTTATGATCGCGGCTTGAGGCTGGCCTGGCAGGTAGCGCACGCCGATGTAGAGTTGTCCCTTGCGATTAACGCTGGTCAGCGTGATAGCGCCAAGCCTGAAGGCCTTTGCTTCGGGGCTGTGCACGCAAACGATCTGGTTGATGCCGAGACGCTGTCCGATATTCATCTTGCGCAACAGGCGGGCGTTCAGCAGACCGCTTTCCTCCACCAGCCAATCCTCGGCCAGAAATCCCATCTGCATCAAATTATGGCGGTCGGTCTGGTCCAGGACGCGACCGAAGGCCTCTATCTGTCTTTGCGCTTCCTTGTCTGCGAAGTCGTTAATATCGGGCGTTTTGAACGGTTTGCCTGCGATATGTGCGTAGACACTCTCCAGGCCATAGCACATCCTGACGATGGGCACGTTGCTGCGCGGCTGGTCTGCGAGCGATTCCGCACGCTGTTCGCACCAGCAGGCGTGAAGCTTGTTGAGCAGATCGGAGCTTTCCATGCTGCTCAGTTCGTCACCGAGTTTCAGATGCTGCGGCGACTGGCCTTGCTGCAACAGGATGGTTTTCACGCGGATGAGCTTGGACAGCGGAACCATGGCCAGAAAACGCATGGTGGGAGCGGAAGTGGCATGTTGTATCGGAACAAGTCCATGCGGCCCTGCCAGATCGACGGCCAGCGGCGGAGCATCCCCCCGGCTTACGCTGCAACTCGGCTCGACGGTGAAGGCTTCGCTCCAGCTGTCCAGCCAGCGGTCCACGGTATGCCATTGGTGCCGCGACAGGCCGAGCAAGCGTGCGCGATGCAACAGCAGCGTCTTGGCATAGAGTGTGCGGCCGGAAACGGCATGGCCCGTGCGGCTGTGTTTATCCGGGACATTCACTTGCTGCATATCCAGCTCTTCGATATGCGCGTAGATGGAGTGGAAACGTTGCCAGGATTTTCCGTCCGGCTCACACCCCAGGCGCAGGAATTCGTTGATCTGCAGGCTGCCGTATAACATGCAACGCTGGCATAACAGCGCTGTTTCGGAGGAGTGCGAAGAATGTCCGGCTTCGCTCGATTGCAGGCAGCGCAGATAGCCGTTGAGCATGCTTGTCCACAGGTTGGACAATGCAATGAGCAAAGTGAACTCATCATCGGTGAGAGGCAGCTTTTTGCCGATCAGTTTCTTGCCGTAATCGGCTTGTACCGTGCTCACGGTTTCGCGTATGGTTTCCAGCGTACGCAAACGTTCCTTGCCCGGCAAGGGGAGCAGGTTGAACAAGTCCAGTTGTGCTCGCAGCGTGCCGTGGGCCAGATTCAGATTGGTCAGCTGCAGTTGGCTTAGCCATTTTGCGCAGCTGGCTGAATCCGTGAACACGGGCTTTACTCGGTCGTCGGTCGGTTCCAGGGGCAGCATGTGGTCACTCAGAGTAGGACGCGTTCGATGCCGCCATCGTTCGCCTTGGCGACATAATCGTTCAACCAGTCTTTGCCGAGCAGATGCTTGGCCATCTCGACGACGATGTACCCCGCTTCTGCATTCACATCGTCGGTGTAGCGCGACAGGCCTTGCTGGCACGCCGGGCACGAAGTGAGTATCTTGACCTTGTCGGCATTTCCGTCGGCGCGCAGTGCATCCGTCGCCTTGCGCAATTCTTCTTCCTTGCGGAAACGAACTTGTGTGGCGATGTCCGGCCGCGATACCGCGAACGTGCCGGCTTCGCCGCAGCAACGATCGTTCAATACGACAGTAGTACCCATCAATTGGTTCGCCACCTTGATCGGCTGATAGGTCTTCATCGGCGTGTGGCAAGGGTCGTGGTACAGGTAGCGGGTGCCCTGGACGCCTTCCAGCTTCACGCCTTTCTCCAGCAGGTACTCATGGATGTCGAGCAGGCGGCAGCCGGGGAATATCTTGTCGAACTGGTATTGCAGCAACTGATCCATGCAGGTGCCGCACGACACCACGACCGTCTTGATGTCCAGATAGTTCAGCGTGTTCGCCACGCGATGGAACAGCACGCGGTTGTCCATGGTGATCTGGCTGCCCTTGTCTTCAAAGCCGCCGGATGTCTGCGGATATCCGCAGCACAGGTAACCCGGGGGCAACACGACGGTTGCTCCCGTTTCATACAGCATCGCCAGCGTTGCCAGGCTCACTTCGCTGAACAGGCGCTCCGAGCCGCAGCCGGGGAAGTAGAACACCGCCTCGCCGTCCTCGCCGGCCTTGTGCGGGTCGCGTATCACCGGCACGATGGTGTTGTCTTCGATATCCAGCATCGCCCGCGCCGTCCTGCTTGGCACCTTGGCGGGCATCGGCTTGTTCACGAAATGGATCACCTGCGCCACGATGGGCGGCTTGCCCACGGTGGCGGGCGGCCGCGCCGTCTGTGCGCGGAACAGGCCCAGATACTTGGCCAGACGGTACCCGATACGTTGCGCCTGGTAGCTCCACTGGATCAGCACCTTGCGCAGCAGCTTGACGGTGGCCGGCTTGCTGCTGTTGAGGTATGCCATGGACAGGGCGGTGGTCGGATTGAATTTCTTCTTCCCCTGTTTGCGCAAGAAGTTGCGCATCGCGATCGATACGTCGCCGAAATCGATGTCCACCGGGCAAGGCGCTTCGCACTTGTGGCATACCGTGCAATGGTCCGCCACGTCGTTGAATTCGTCGAAGTGCTGGATGGAAACGCCGCGCCGTGTCTGCTCTTCGTACAGGAAGGCTTCGATCAGCAGCGAGGTGGCGAGGATCTTGTTGCGCGGCGAATAGAGCAGGTTGGCGCGCGGCACATGCGTGTTGCACACCGGCTTGCATTTTCCGCAGCGCAGGCAGTCCTTGATCGAGTCGGAGATGTCGTTCAGTTCGCTCTTCTCGAGGATCAGGCTCTCCAGTTCCAGCAAGTTGAAGCTGGGCGTGTAGGCTCGTTCGAGATTGCTGCCCTTGAGCAGTTTTCCTTTGTTGAAACGGCCTTCGGGATCGACCTTCTGCTTGTATGCGGTGAAGGGGGCGATCTCCCCGGCTTCGAGGAAGTCGAATTTGGTGATGCCGATGCCGTGCTCGCCGGAGATCACGCCGCCCAGGTCCTTTGCCAGCTGCATGATGCGATCCACCGCGCCGTACGCTTGCTGCAGCATGGCGTAGTCGTCGGAGTTGACCGGGATGTTGGTGTGTACATTGCCGTCGCCCGCATGCATGTGCAGTGCAATGAACACGCGGCTCTTCAGCACGCGCTGGTGTATCGCGTCGCACTGCTCCAGGATGGTCTGGTAGGTGCGGCCGCCGAATATCTGGCGCAACGGATCGCGCACCTCGCGTTTCCACGACGCCCGTACGCTGCGATCCTGCAGGACGGCGAATACGCTGCCGTTCAGGCCGCTGGCACCGGGGATGTCGCCGGCGGGCGCATCGAGGTTGTCCAGCATCCATTGCCAGCGCTGCTTGACCTCGGACAGCAGGTCGCGAGCCAGTTGCGGGCGGTTGCCCAGCAGCTCGGCGTCGCCCAGTTGTTCGTCGTCCTGGTAATAGAGAGGCAGTTCGCCCGCGAAAAATTCCGCCAGTGCGTTCAGCAGTTTGATCTTGTTGCCGAGCGACAGCTCGATGTTGATGCGCTCCACGCCGTCGCAATAGTCGCCCATGCGCGGCAACGGGATCACCACGTCTTCGTTGATCTTGAAGGCGTTGGTGTGTTTGGCGATGGCCGCGGTGCGCGCGCGATCCAGCCAGAATTTCTTGCGCGCTTCGGCGGTCACGGCGATGAAGCCCTCGCCGTGGCGCAGGTTGGCCATGCGCACGATCTCGGAAGCGGCTTCGCCCACGGCGCGCTCGTCGTCGCTCGCCACGTCGGCGATCAGCACCATCTTCGGGCGCCCATTGCGCTTGGCCTTGGTGGCATAGCCCACCGCCTTGAGATAACGCTCGTCCAGATGTTCAAGTCCCGCCAACAATACCGGGGAGGCGCGCAGCGGGAAGGGGGAAGGGTGAGTGCCGCGTTTATCGAACAGCGAAGTGATCTCGACGATGGAAGGCACCGCTTCGTGCACCTGGCCGAAGAATTCCAGGCATACGGTGCGCGTGAACTTGTGTTCGCGGTGCAGGATGAAGCGCGCCGAGGTGATGATGCCGTCGCAGCCTTCCTTCTGGATGCCGGGCAGGCCGGAGAGGAACTTGTCGGTGACGTCTTTGCCCAGTCCCGCCTTGCGGAAAGTGCTGCCGGCAACGGTCAGCATTTCAGGTTCGCCGCGCGGCGTCTTGCCGTCGGCCTCGAAGCGCGAGATGCGGAAGCGCACGGTCGGCGCGTCATGGATCTTGCCTAAGTTGTGGTCGAGCCGCTCGACGAACATCCACAGTCCGTCCGGCGTGACCATCTTCCACGACGCCAGGTTGTCCAGCGCCGTGCCCCACAGCACGGCCTTCTTGCCGCCGGCGTTCATTGCCACGTTGCCGCCGATGCATGAGGCGTCCGCCGAGGTGGGGTCGACCGCGAATACCAGCCCGTTGTTTTCCGCTGCCTCCATCACGCGGCGCGTCACCACGCCGGCGCCGCAATGGATGGTGGCGTAGGGCGAATCCAGGCCCGGCAGCGTCAACTGCTCGACCGCAGAGAGCGTGTCCAGCTTCTCGGTATTGATGACGGCTGAATGTTTGGTGAGCGGGATGGCGCCGCCGGTGTAGCCCGTGCCGCCACCGCGCGGAATGAGCGTCAGGCCGAGCTCGACGCAGGCGCGAACCAGCGGCGCGACTTCCTCTTCCGTGTCCGGATGCAGGACCACGAACGGATATTCCACGCGCCAGTCGGTGGCATCGGTCACGTGCGAGACGCGCGCCAGGCCGTCGAACTGGATGTTGTCTTTGCGGGTGATGCGGCTCAATGTCCGCAGGGTGCGCTTGCGCAGCTGCAGTGTGTGTTCGAACTCGGCGGCGAACTGGTCGACCGCCGCGTGGGTGAGTTCCAGCAGGCGCTTTACCTTCGCGTTATGATTTTGCCTGGTGCCGGACGCGCCTTCGGCGTCCACGCGCCGGGCCTCGATCGCATTCAAACGATGGCGCAATGCGCCGATCAGCGCTTCGCGGCGCTTGCGGTTGCCCAGCAGGTCGTCTTCCAGGTACGGATTGCGGGTGAGCACCCAGATGTCGCCCAGCACTTCATACAGCATCTGGGCCGAGCGCCCGGTGCGGCGCTCTTCGCGCAGGGTGTTGATGATGTCCCACGCCTCGCTGCCCAGGATGCGCAGCACGACCTCGCGGTCGGAGAAAGAGGTGTAGTTGTAGGGAATTTCGCGCAAACGTGCAGTCATGGTGTTTTGCCGTCCAACAAGGCGAGCATTCTACCGCATCGCGCGTTTTTGCTCGACCCTGATGGAATAAATGGCGACCTGTTAAGCTGGAAAACATGAAATTGAAAGAACCTACTCTCCGCCTGTTCTTTGCGCTCTGGCCGAACGATGCCGGGCGGGCCGCCTTGGCCGCCTGGCAGTCGGCGTTGCACAAACTGTGCGGCGGGAGGGAAATGCGCGCAGATACCCTGCATACCACGCTGGTGTTCCTGGGGGAGGTGGCCGAGCATCGTTTGGAAGCGTTGCAGCTCGCCGCGCAGGAGACCGGGTTCCGGGGATTCGAGCTGAACCTGAGCAAGGCTCGCTACTGGGGGCATAACCACATCGTCTATGCGGAGCCCGAGATCGTTCCGGCGCAGTTGGCCGGCCTGGTGAGCGGGTTGGAACATAACTTGCGCAGGCACCGTTTCCATTTCGACCATAGGCCGTACAAGCCGCATATCACCTTGCTGCGCAAGGCCCGGTGGAGCGACAAGGAATTGCCGCCCATGCCCGCCGTGAGCTGGCAGATCGAGGATTTCGTGTTGGTGCGCTCCGTGGGCGACGAGCAGGGAGCGCGTTACGAAGTGCTGGTGCGCTTCGGCGCTGCCAAACCGGATGGGCCAAACGCATCCGGACAGGGGTGCCCTGCAAGCCAGTAAATACGGCGTTCTTCAGAGTGTTACCCCGCAGATCGCCGTCTGATGCGGCCTGCGGGGTGGTGCCTATTCTTCCAGCAAGCGCTTGATGACTGCCCCCGCCAACATGAAGCCGAACAGCGGCGGCATGTAGCTGATGGTGCCGTTCACCGCGCGTGGACGGCCCCGGCTGGTCGGTTCGGGCGGTAGCGGTGCGCTCGGATGCTCGTCCGAAAACACCGTCAACACGCCCTTGTGTATGCGGTGGTGCCGCTTCAGGCGATGCCGCATCTGTTTGGCCAGCGGGCACATCTCGGTCTTGCTGATGTCCACCACCTTGATACGTGTGGGGTCGCGGCGATTTCCAGCCCCCATGCTGGAAGCAACCCGCATGCCGCGCTTGAAACTCTCCGCCACCAGCGCTTCCTTGCAAGCCAGCGAATCGATGCAGTCGATCACGTAATCGCTGTCGGCCGGCACCAGCTCGTTCACGTTCTCGGTGGTCAGGAAAGTGCGCAGCAGCGTGACCTGGCAATCCGGGTTGATGTCGGCGATGCGCGCAGCCATCAGCTCGGCCTTGGATTGCCCGACGGTGGAAAGCATGGCAGGCAGCTGGCGGTTGATGTTGCTGGCGACGACGACGTCGTGATCGAGCAGCGTCAGCCTGCCGATCCCGGCGCGTGCGAGGGCTTCGGTGCAGTATGAACCGACGCCTCCCATGCCGGCTACGAAGACGTGCTTGCTGCGCAGCTTTGCTATGCCTTCGTCGCCAAGCAGGATGTGGGTGCGGGTGAATTGGGGTGGTGTGGAATTATTCATGGCGCGCATTATCGCGGAAAAGTCATTTCGCTACCGGAGCGAATTGCCTTTTATGCAAGAACAAAAAATGAATTGTGCAGGCTGGGTAAATCTACAGCGGGGACTAGGGTAATATGCATAAGGTTAAAAAAATATTTATCAGTTAAAAAAGCCTGAGTTGAAAGAGGGTATCAATGAGTATACTTTTTAGCTTGATCAAAGAGATGTTTCGTAACAATACGCCGGGAAGCACGCCGTCCGCGACCGATCCTTATCCGGCGGGTAATGAAAGCAAATTCGCCTCATATAGCGTCGATAGCGATCCTGATATAAGCAGCGTCACTTCCCGCAAACTGCATATTGGCGGCAGGGAGAAAAAGCCTGGCTGGAAACTGTTAAATATCCAGCCCGGAGACGGCGTGGATTATGTCGGCGATATCAACGACCTGAGCCAGTTTCCTGACGGGGCGTTCGATGTTATTTACGGCAGCCACGTTCTCGAACATATATCCCAGGTCAATATGGTGCACACCCTTTCGGGCTTGTATCGCATACTTGGCCCGAACGGGAAATTGATGATATCGGTTCCTGATCTGGAAGTGCTCTGCAAATTATTCGTCGATCCGGAACTCGATAAAGCGGCTCGTTTCCATATCATGAGAATGATGTTCGGCGGCCAAATCGACCCGTTTGATTTTCACTATATCGGTCTTTCCTACGAAATTTTGCTGGAATATCTGCAAGCTGCGAACTTCAAATCCGTAAAGCGTGTCAACGAATTCGGAATCTTTAACGACACCAGTTCATATGCGCCTTATCAGGTTCCAATCAGTCTGAATGTGATCGCCTTCAAGACGCCAGCGCCTTAACCCGCAGATGCTCGGCCTGGCTTTCCAGGCCAGGTGAGAGACCCAAGTTCCGGCAGGATAGACAACGCATTTTTCGTGGTGACGCGAGCAACCTCCTCCAGCGAGCCCCCTCTCAACTCCGCCAGTGACTGCGTGATGCGTGGCAGGTACTTCGGTTCGTTCGGTAGCCCGCGTTCCAGAAAATCCGGCGGCATATCCGGCGCATCAGTTTCCAGCACGATGCTGTCTAACGGCAGCGTGGTAGCGAGTTCGCGCAGCTTCGTGGCGCGCGAATAGGTCATCGCACCGCCGAAGCCGAGTTTGAAACCGAGCTTGATGAATTCATCGGCCTGCTGGCGGCTGCCGTTAAAGGCATGGGCGATGCCACCGCGAACCCTGATTTGACGCAGATGCTTGAGGATGGTGTCCTGTGCGCGGCGGATGTGCAGCAGCACCGGCAGGTCAAATTCGCGCGCCAGTTTCAGCTGCTCGACGAAGAAGTGTTCTTGACGGGTCTGGTCGTAATGCTGGATGAAGAAATCCAGGCCGATCTCGCCGACAGCGACTGGCTGGCATTGTTTGAGGTATTCGCGCAGCGTGTCCAAATCTCGCGGTGTCGCATCGTCCGTATACATCGGGTGGATGCCGTAAGCGGGGAAGCAGCTGGAGTGTTGCGCGCAGAGTTTCCGCACTGCCTCGAAATTGCGGCAGGCCACCGAAGGAATGACCATGCGGCTCACGCCGGCGGCTTCGGCACTGCGCACGAGGTCGGCTTGCGTGCCGCCGAATTCGGCGGCGTCGAGATGGCAGTGGGTGTCGATGAACACGTTAGCCCATCGTCAGGATGACCTTGCCGATCATGCCGCCCGCTTCGATCATCCGGTGCGCTTCTGCGGCCTGTTCCAAAGGCAGCCTGTGCGAGACATGCACGGCCAATTTGCCGGTGTCCACCAATGCTGCTCCTTGCTCCAGTATCTTGCGCTGGCGTATGCGCTCATCGGTCAGACCCATCGCCTGCGGCGTGAGCATCAATTCGTAGCACAGCGACAGGTTACGCAGCCGCGCCAGTTGCGTGTCCGCCAACGACAGCGGGGTGGAAAGCAGGCTCACCACTTTGCCGCCGACGCGTGCCGCGTTCAGCGAACGCAAGAACGTCTCGCCGCCCACCGTGTCGAACACCACATCCGCGCCGCGACCTTTCGTCCAGTTCAAGGTCTCCTGCACGAAGTCCTGCGTTTTGTAGTTGATGATCTTTTCCGCACCGAGGCTGCGGGCTACTTCGGCTTTCTTGTCGTCACCCACCGTCACGGCGATGCGCGCGCCGAGGTGACGTGCGAGTTGCACCGCGACGTGACCGACGCCGCCCGCGCCGGCATGGATCAGCACCATCTGACCGGCTTGCAGGTGGGCGCGTTCGACCAGCGCTTCCCATGAGGTGATGAAGACGAGCGGCAATGCGGCCGCATCCTGCAGGCCGAGCGAGGCCGGCTTGGTAGCGCAGTAGTCCTCATGCAAGGAAGTGTATTCGGCGTAGTTGCCCGGTTCGTCGCCGAGCCCGCCGTTGCAGAAGAACACTTGGTCGCCGGCCTTGAAGCGCGACACCGCGTTGCCGACCGCTTCCACGATGCCCGCACCGTCACAGCCGAGTATGGCGGGGAGCTTGTCCGGGAAATAGGCGGGCTTGGCGCGCAGTTTGGTGTCTACCGGATTCACGCCTGCGGCGGCGAGCTTCACCAGCAGGTGATGCGGCGTGGACAATGCCGGTTTTGGAATGTCGCGCAGTTGCAGGACTTCGACGCTTCCAGGGGCGGTGGCGAGGATGGCTTTCATGGCGATTCTCACTTTGCAGGTTATAGGCCGCTGGGTACCCCGCTGCATGCAGCGACCCAGCCGCTCTGTCGGAGTCGCTATGGTAAACTCCAAACACTGATTTAGCGAGATAACATCATGGCTGGAAACACATTAGGTTCCCTCTTTACCGTCACCACTTTCGGCGAATCGCACGGCAAGGCCATCGGCTGCATCGTGGACGGTTGCCCGCCGGGACTGGAGTTGAGCGAGGCCGACGTGCAGCCGGACCTCGACCGCCGCCGCCCCGGCACCTCGCGCCACGTCACGCAGCGCCGCGAGACCGACACCGTGGAGATCCTCTCCGGCGTGTTCGAAGGCAAAACCACCGGCACGCCCATTGCGATGGTCATCTACAACGAAGACCAGCGCAGCAAGGATTACGGCAGCATCGCCGACACCTTCCGCCCCGGCCATGCCGATTACACCTACTGGCAGAAGTTCGGCATCCGCGACCATCGCGGCGGCGGCCGTGCTTCCGCGCGCGAGACGGCGGCACGCGTGGCTGCCGGCGCCATCGCCAAGAAATGGCTGTATGAACGCTTCGGCGTCGTGGTGCGCGGCTATCTCATGCAGCTTGGCGAGATCGAAGTTCCGTTCAAGGATTGGAAAGACATCAACGCCGAAGGCAACAGTTTCTTCGTCGCCGATGCGAGCTACGTTCCCCGCCTGGAAGAATACATGGACGCGCTGCGCAAGTCCGGCGACTCCATCGGCGCAAAACTCGCCGTCGTGGCGCATGATGTTCCCGTGGGTTGGGGCGAGCCGGTGTTCGACCGGCTGGATGCCGACATCGCCCACGCGCTGATGAGCATCAATGCGGTGAAGGGCGTCGAGATCGGCGCGGGTTTTGACTGCGTGACACAGAAGGGCAGCGAGCACGGCGACGAATTCACCAAGGATGGATTCATGTCGAACAACGCAGGCGGCGTCCTCGGCGGCATCTCCACCGGGCAGGACATCGTCGCGCGCTACGCCATCAAGCCGACCTCCAGCATCCGCATCCCGCGCCAGTCCATCAACAAGGCGGGCGAGCCGGTAAGTGTTTCTACCGAAGGGCGTCACGATCCCTGCGTCGGCATCCGCGCTACGCCGATTGCGGAGGCGATGCTGGCGCTGGTGTTGATTGACCATGCGTTGAGGCATAGAGGGCAGAATGGGGATGTGGTTTGTCCGACGCCGAAGTTACGGTAGCCGTTTTCCGTATCAAGGGAGGCTCTGTGCAAGGAAAGCGACGTACCAGACGGGTGAATAGTCTGCTTGAACGAAAAGACAGACCTGATCCGGTTAAGTCTTACTTCTTTGCCGTGTTGTTTCTATCGCTTGGTATTGGGGCCTACTACTTCGATCAACATCGGATTGAAGAGCGTCGACTTGCAAGTCCGACTATCATCGATGTGAAATTTGTTGAGGCCAACTGTCAGGGACAATCTACTAGCGGTAAGCATATAGAAGGTCCTCACATGTTCAAAACATATGTGTATTCGCCAAAGCAGTCAGGTGGAATATACAAAACGTACGATTCAATATCGTATGTTTCTAAGTCGGCTTGCGAAGCGGACTTGCAGAATGCAATCGCCATATTTCCACGTACACAGGTTTGGTACGATCAAAGTGCCCCATGGAACGCGAGGTGGACACTTGATGAACCGTCATCAGTTCCGATCCTTTGGTTTACATCGGCAATTGCTGGAGTGTTTTTTTTGTTCGGTTTGTTAGAGCATCGTAAAGTGAAGCGGCACTAGCCAAGCCAGGTAGTGAGGGCGCGGTTCTGTGCGCAGCAAGCGCAGGATGAATTGAGCGTAGCGATACCCATCGAAAACCGTCGGGGGTAGCCCGACAGCTAGTTACTTTCTTTTGCTTCGCCAAAAAGAAAGTAACCAAAGAAAAGGCGACCCCGGTGTGCCGCCGCTTCGCGGTTCCCTGCGTTGCTCGGCTGGTCAGGCGGCTGCGGAACTCGCGCTGCGCGCTCAGACAGTCCTCGCCGACTACCCCTGACCAGTCTGCGCTACTCGGCGGCGCACAGGGGAAGGCAAGGCGAAGCGGTTTTGTGTGCGCTGAGCGCACGTCTTTTTGATTTGAGCGAGGCGGGCTTTTGCCCGCCTCGCTGGTTTGGGGGTTGAGGCTTGGCTTTTCTCTCCCCTGTGCGCCGCCTCGAAAGCCTGCAAACAAGCGGAGGTTTAGGCGAGCACTGTTCGAGCTCCGCGGTGGGGCACGGGGTGTGTGCCCCGCTAGGGCGAGTTGCGCAGCCCCGCTTGTTTGCAGGCTTTCGAGGGAACCCCCGCAGGGGGCGGCGCACCGGGGGCGACTTCTTTTGGTTACTTTTCTTGGCAAGACAAGAAAAGTGACTAGCTGTCGGGCTACCCCCGACGGTGTTGGTTTAGTGAAGCGTTCATGCTTCGACAAGCTCAGCACGAACGGAATAGAACTTGGAGAGACAGCCTGACAACGATGAATATTACCCACCAAGCCAAATGGCTAATCCTCCTAACGCTGCTCATCAACGCAGCCGCCATGCTCTCCCCCATCATCAACGGCGGCGATTCCATCACCTACGCCGCCCTGTCCCAGCACATCGCACTCAATAACGACTGGGCCAACCTGGTGCTGGACGGCAAGGACTGGCTGGACAAGCCGCACATGCCGTTCTGGATTACGGCGCTGTTTTTCAAGCTCGGCGGCGTCAGCGCGTTCACTTACATCCTGCCGGGTTTCCTGTTCCACCTGATCGGCGGCTATTTCACTTACCGCATCGCGCGCCTGTTCTATGGCCGCGATACGGCCTGGCTGTCGGTGCTGGTGTATGTGTCGGTGTATCACCTGATGGATTCGTCCATCGAGGTCAAGGCGGAAACCTATCTGACCGGTTTCATCATGGGCGCTTGCTATTACTGGCTGCGCTACGACGCACAAACCAGGATCAAATACCTTTTGCTCGGCGCTTTGTTCAGCGCGGCTGCGGTGATGACCAAGGGCGTGTTTACGCTGATCACCATCGCCAGCGGCTTGGTGTGCATGTGGATGATCCAGAAGCAGTGGAGCAAGCTGTGGAGCGGGAAGTGGCTGCTGGCGGTCGCGTTGTCGTTGTTGTTCACCGCGCCCGAGGTCGTTGCGCTGTATCTGCAATTCGATGCACATCCGGAAAAGATCGTGTTCGGGCAGACGCAGGTTTCCGGTATCAAATTCTTTTTATGGGACAGCCAGTTCGGGCGCTTCTTCAATAGTGGACCGATCAAGAACACCAACGGCCATCCGTTCTATTTCGTGCTGGTGTTCCTGTGGGCGTTCCTGCCGTGGGTGGCGGTGTTCCTGGCGGTGCTGGTTTCCGGCATCCGCAAATTCGCTGCGCGCAACAGCGGTGAGCGTGCGAGTTTCGTGTTTCTGTGCGGCGCGTTCTTCATCACCTTCCTGTTGTTCAGCGCGACCAGCTTCCAGCTCGATCACTACACGGTGATTCTGTTTCCGTTCGCGGCCATCCTGTGCGGGAAGTTCCTGCATGACTGGCTGGCACAGATGGATAAGTGCCGTGCACTGCTCGTTGCGCAACTGGCGATAACGACCTTGCTGGTCGTGCTGGCTGCCGGGCTGAGCGTGTATGTGGCGAACCATGTCGTGCTGGTCGTGGTGCTGGCAATGTTCGTTACGTTGCTGGGGTATGGCTATGTCATGCGCAAACAGATGCATGCCAGCGCCGTCTTGGCCTATCCGGTGTTCGGCATCACGATGTTGTATACATTCCTGGTGTTCACCAATGCGCTGACGTTCACTGCTTACGGTGTCGCGCACAATGCGAATGTGCAGCTGGCAGATAAACCGGAGGCTCCGATCTACGTGTACCGGATGGATATCGTGGCGAGAGAATTGGGGCTGTATAACCGCTCGCCCTGTTACGCCGTGGACGACGCAAGTCAGTTGCCGGCCAAAGGACGCTATTTCCTGCTGGTCAGCGGCGAGCAACTTGTGCAGTTGAGCGGGCACTTGGGGCGCGTCGAGCCGGTGGCGCAGGGGCGCTGGGTGGTGCACAAGACCGGTACCTTTCCCCGGTTCTTGCGTCTGGCGAAAGGAACGGAGCCGCTGGAAGACATCCGCATCGTGCAAGTCGAAGGCATCAAGTGATCGCCAGCGGCGATGCGAAAATGCCAAGCGCTATTCCTTGGCGCGCCGGTAGAGCCTGAAGCGTTCGTTCTGGTCGCCCTTGCGGCCGCCCTCCCAGACTTTCTCCCAACCGATCTCATCCTCGATGGGCTTGGCGATACGGTTGCCTTGCACGAGCAACAGATCGCACACCCGCGTTGCTTGGCGGCGGGTGTTGATATCCCCGAAGTATTGCAGCATGGCACGCTGGCTGTCTCCGATGCGCACGCCGGCGATGCAGTTGTATTTTGGCGGCAGATTCCCTTTGAGGTCGTCGATCATGTGGCGGTAGCTCTTGCCGCTATCCAGCCAGGGCAGCCACAAGGTCATGGTGAGTATCCACAGAAGGGTGACTCCAGCAGCCCAGTTGATGAGCGAGCGCCGCACCGAACGTCCTACGCGCCACACCAGCAAGATCCACAGCACGGTGATTGCGAGCGCGGCCCAGAAGGGGACGGCGTGGAAATCCGGATCGAATCCGGGCTGGTAGTCCTTCAGCCAGCGCGTGATCTTGGCGTTGTTGTCGAGCAGCAGGCCGGCCCAGCCCCACCATAGCGCGATGGCGAGCAGGGCGAAGGTCATGATGCCGAACCAGTCCAGTGCGTTCGCTGCGCCGCGACGCAAGGTGGAAAGCGCTGCGGTTGCAAGCAGCGCGATCGGCAGCAACATGGGCAGGGCGTTCTGGTCATTGATGTCCGGCACGAAACTCAATACGAGGAACATGACGATGAAGCTGACCAGCAACAGCTGGAACTCGGGTTCCCGCAAGATACGTTTGCGTGCCTCCCATACCGTCCATGCTGCCAATGGTGCCGCCGGCCATGCGAGCCAAGGTAATGCCTTCAGGTAATAGAGCGACTCGTGGAAATCGCCGCCGCGGACGTAGCCGAACCAGCGTCCGGCGTTGCGTGTCCACGCCCATTCCATGAATAGTTCCGGCGAACGCTGCAGCAGCAGGTAAGGCCACAGTGCGAACCAGGGGAGCGCGCAGAGCAATGCAATCGCGAGCGTGGTGAAATATGCGCGTGTGCGCCAAGGGCGGAAGAACAGCAGACCGATGCCGATCAGCATGAACAGCATCGGCGCAATGAACCCCTTGCTCATGAAGCCGATGCCAAGGCCGATGCCGATGAATACGCCGGCCAGTTTTGTGCGGCGCAGGCTGAGTGCGTAGCCGTACAACATCATGGCGCAGCCGCTGAGCAGGGCGTTATCGGTAAGGATCTCGTGCGCGCGTACCAGCATGCCCAGGCAGCCGATCAGGATGACGGCGGCAGGCCAGCCGCGATTGTTGCCAAACAACTCGCGCCCCGTGAGGCCGGCGAAGAGCAGCGTCAGTGCGGTGTAGAAGCCGGTTGCTAGTCGTGCACCGTCATGCAGGGGAAGGATGGGGGCGAACGCCTTGGCGAACAGCGCGGCCGTCCAGTAATACAGCGGCGGTTTATCCAGATACGGCTCGCCCGCCAATGTCGGGACGATCCAGTCGTGGTTCCGGATGATGTGATAGATCAGGCCGAAACTGTAAGCCTCATCCGGTTTCCACGGGTCATGCCCGATCAATCCGGTGAGCAGCCATGCCGCGCACAGCAGGAACAGCAGGCCTGCTTTGAGAGGAGTGATCTCGGGTTCTTTCAGCTTGGTGTAGTAGGCGTACATCTAATTATTATTCGATGATCTTGAGTGTTTGGCCCGCAACGGGTTCGCCTTGCGGATATTGCGCGTTGATGAGCCGCAGGTAACTTTCCGCATTCTTACCTAACGGCGAGTGTTGCGCCAGTTTGGAATAAGTATCGCCCGTTCTGGCGGTGATGAGTTTGATGGTGAGCGGTTTGATCTGTTTGCGTTCATCTTCGCCCAGAACGTGGAAACTGAGGATGGTTGCCTTCATTGCTTCTCGTTGCGCGGCGATGGCTCCGTCCGTTTTGGCATTGCACTGGATGATGAAGGCTTTGCGGTCGAAATAGATCACGCCGAGCATGGCCTTGCCGGCGCTGCCGATGGCAGCATGCAGCTTGTCGATCTCCAGGGTTTCGACGGGCGCGCTGCTGCCGACAGCGCGGCGCGCGTATTCGGTGACGTCTCCGGAAGGCTTGTTGTCGATCTTCAGCTGGATCGAGGCATCGTTCCCGGGGCTGAGGGCGATGAGCTGCGTGGGCGAGTTTTTCACGCTCCACTCCGCCGGGAAGCTGAGAGCGATGCCGAGGTCGGGGTGCATGAACTTGTGGTCGCGCACCACGCCTTCGTCGACGCTGTCGTTAAAGACGAGACCTTCCGTATGTTTCAGAAACTCGCTTTTGTTTTCGATGGGGTTGGCGACGGTAAGGCTCTCGGCTTCGCCCACAACTTCCTGCAGGCGCGTGTCGTTGTCCGGGTGGGTGGCGAACGTGCCGTGATAGCGGCGCGGTTCGCGGCCTTCCTGCTTGGCGATCTCGGCATCGAACAATTCCTGGTTCTTCAATACATCGATCACGCGGATCATCGCTTGCGGGTCGTAGTCGGTTCGCGCCAGGTAGTCCGCACCCAGACGGTCGGCCTCCAGTTCATGCTCTCGTCCGTAGCCGGAAAGCAAGGCGCCGCCAAGCAGGTTGGAAAGGTCATGCCCGGCCTGGGTGTTGAGTTCGGGCACGAAAATGGAGGCGATGGAAATGCCGATGTTGGCGGCCTGGGCGGCGCTTTGCTGGCGCACGCCGTGGCGCGCGGTGACGTGGCCGATCTCGTGGCCCAGCACCGCTGCCAGTTCTGCCTCGGAACTCAGGTAAGCCAGGATGCCGCGCGTGATGTAGACATACCCCCCGGGCAAGGCGAAGGCGTTGATCTCGGGGGTGTCCAGAACCGTGAAGTGGTAATGGATGTTGGGGCGGTGGCTGTGTACGGCGAGCTTTTGCCCGACGCTGTCGACATAACTTTGCAGGCCGGGGTTGGCATAGACCTTGTATTGCTTGCGTACCTCGGCATCCGAAGAGCGTCCCAGCACAATCTCCTGCTGTTCGGTCATCATCACGAAATCCTGCCTGCCGCTGACGGGGTTGGTCGCGCATCCGCCCTGTGCCAGAGCGGTGACGACGATCAGGAAGGTAATCAGTTTGTGCATGATGTCGATCCGGAAAAGAAAAAGGCAGCCTTCGCTGCCTTTTGATCTTTATGCTTAACGAAGTTCCATTAAGCGGCGGTCTTGGCGCCGGTGTTGTACTTGCTGCGGAACTTCTCGATGCGGCCTGCGGTGTCCACGATCTTCTGGGTGCCGGTGTAGAACGGGTGGCACTCGGAGCAGACTTCGACGTGCAGATCCGATTTGCTCATGGTGGAGCGGGTTGCGAACTTGTTGCCGCAGCTGCATGTCACTGCGATCTCTTTGTATTCCGGGTGAATGGAGGCTTTCATTTTGTCTTCCTAGCTAAAGTTGGGCGCGGCTTTTGTACGCGCACGGATACCGATTAAGGGCGGGCATTATCCATAAAAAGGGCGGGCAGGGCAAATCCTTCTTTATTTGGCGGTTAACGCACCTGCCCGCGCTCGATGCTGATGCCGACCTGCTTGCAGTTGCGGATGGCCTGCAGCTTGGCGACGCTGACTTTGACCCAGGGCGCATTGAAGTCTTTGAGGATGATCTGGGCGATGTGCTCGGCCAGGGTCTCCAGCAGTGAAAAGTGGCCGTCGCTCAATACAGTCTGGATATGTTGCGCGACTTGAGCGTAGTCCAGCGCATCCTTGATGTCGTCGCTCTGGCAGGCACGGCTGTTCGGGAGGGCGATGTCCAGGTCGAGTTGCAGCGTCTGTGGCACGCGCTTTTCCCACTCATATATACCGATGAGGGTGACGACTTTGAGTTCGCGCAGAAAGATGATGTCCATATAAGGTGTGTGGCCGTCCGTTTGGTAGCAAAGGCGCATTCGAGTAAAATCCGCGGCTTCGCATTTTAAGGTATTACCAGATGACACCCCTAATCTTTGTTGTGTGCGCCTACTTGATCGGTTCGATCCCTTTTGCAGTACTGATGAGCAAGGCATTCGGCCTCGCCGATCCTCGCACATATGGTTCCGGCAATCCCGGCGCGACCAATGTACTGCGTAGCGGCAAGAAAGCGGCAGCGGTGCTGACTTTGATCGGCGATGCGGCGAAGGGCTGGCTGGCGGTATTTCTGGCGATACATTTTGCTCCGCACGACGGGCAGGGCTTGCTGATCGTGGCTTTGGTCGCTTTGGCAGTTTTCCTTGGTCACGTATTCCCGGTCTTTCTGAAGTTCAAGGGCGGCAAAGGTGTGGCGACGGCACTTGGAGTGTTGTTGGCGCTAAACGTCTGGATGGGGTTGTTCGTATTGGGCACCTGGTTGCTGATGGCGGTGGCGTTTCGTTATTCTTCGCTGGCGGCGCTGGTCGCTTCGATTGTCGCCCCGGTGTTTGCTATGCTGATCCACTTGCGCCCCGAGCTGGTCATGGCTACGGCGGTTATGTCCCTGCTGCTGATCTGGCGGCACAAGAAGAACATCCAGAACCTGATGACAGGCAAAGAGAGCAAGATCGGCGGCGGCAAAAAGTCCGGCGCTCAATCCGCGTAGTTCAATTCCTGCAGGTCCCAGCGCGGCTTTACGTTGAAACGGTAGTCGCGCTGGGCGGCCTGCTGCTGCAGGCGCATCGCCCCCGCGAAGGCGATCATCGCACCGTTGTCGGTGCAGAATTCCAGGTCGGGATAGAAAACCTTGCCTCCGTGCTTGGCGACTTTCTCGCTCAGGCGGCTGCGCAATAACCGATTCGCACCCACGCCACCCGCCACCACCAATTGATCCAGCCCGGTTTGCCTGAGTGCAGCCAGCGCTTTGCTCACCAGCACATCCACGATGGCGTCCTGTGCTGCATGCGCGATATCGGCGCGGGTCTGGTCGTCCGATTCGTTCTGCTGGGCGAGCGTGAGCACTGCCGTCTTTAAACCGCTGAAACTGAAATCCAGATCGCCGCTATGCAGCATCGGGCGCGGCAACTTGAAACGTCCCGGTGTGCCGTTTTGTGCCAGCCTGGATAATAGTGCGCCGCCCGGATAATCCAGGCCCAGCAGTTTTGCGCTCTTGTCGAAGGCTTCGCCTGCCGCGTCATCCACGGATTCGCCCAATAGGGTGTAGCGGCCAACGCCATCCACGCGCATCAGTTGCGTGTGACCGCCGGAGACTAATAGTGCAACGAACGGAAATTCAGGCGCGGGGTCGGAGAGCAGCGGCGAGAGCAGATGGCCTTCCAGGTGATGAACGCCGATGGTGGGTGTGCCTAATGTATAGGCCAACGCACAGGCGACGCTGGCGCCTACCAATAATGCGCCGGAAAGACCGGGCCCTTGCGTGTACGCGATGGCATCAACATCTTCAAGACAGCAGCCGGACTTTTGAAGAACGTTCCGGATCAGCGGCAGCACGTAACGCACGTGGTCGCGCGAAGCGAGTTCCGGCACGACGCCGCCATACTCATTGTGTAATGCGATCTGCGAATGCAGTGCATGGGCCAACAGGCCCCGCCCTGCTTGGTAAAGGGCGATGCCGGTTTCGTCGCAAGATGATTCGATGCCGAGAATAAGTGGAGTCATATTGCCGCGCATTGTAGTGAATCCGCGCGCGATCTCGAGCTGTGTTGCGAAATTATTTTGAAAATATTTCAAAAAAGTATT
>CAWIYO010000009.1:0-228795 GCA_963840345.1 uncultured beta proteobacterium | reverse complement strand
CCATAGCAAGTTGGTCCCACTCCTTCCCATCTCGAACAGGACAGTGAAACGACTTCGCGCCAATGATAGTGTGCATCCGCATGTGAAAGTAGGTCATCGTCAGACTCCTTACAAAGCAAACCCCCAAGTGAAAACTTGGGGGTTTTTGCTTTGCGCGCTCGAAATGTCCGCCTGCGCGCATTGCGGTGCGGCGATTGAATTCTGATATGCTTGAATTTAAGGCTGCAATTGAATGCCCGGCCGTTTTGATTCGAGTCGAAATCAGTCAAGGAAAGTGTGCATGAAAAAAATCCTCCTTATTAATCCGGCGTACAAGGGCAGCCTGCATTCGAACATCAAAGTGCTGGCACTTCCGCCACTGAATCTGGCCATCATCGCGCGCTATACGCCTGAGCACTACGACGTGCAGATCGTGGATGAGGCGATGGAGGATCTGGATTTCGATGCGGCAGTGGATATGGTCGGCATCACCTGCATGACGCCGCTAGCGCCCCGCGCCTACGAGATCGCCGCTCGTTTTCGTGCACGAGGGATTCCGGTGGTGATGGGCGGGATACATGTCTCGTACATGACCGATGAAGCGTTGCGCTACGCCGATGCGGTCGTCGTGGGAGAGGGCGAGAACATCTGGCCGAAATTGCTGGAGGATTTCGAGCTTGGACGCATGCAGAAGGTCTATCGGATGTGCGAACCGCCCGAGGTCGAAAACCTGCTGGCTCCGCGCCGCGACCTGCTGAAAGGAAAATACTTCGTGGAGACCGTGCAGACGGGGCGCGGCTGTCCGATCAACTGCAATTTCTGCTCGGTTACCGCATTTAACGGCTCGCGTTACCGCGTGCGCAACATCGACAGCGTGATCGACGAGATCAACTCCATCAAATCAAAACGCATCTTCATTGTCGACGATAACATCGTCGGACAGGGGCCTAGATACATCAGAAGGGCGAAAGAACTGTTTGACCGGATGCAGGACTGCAACAAGGAATGGGGCGGGCAGACCTGCCTCAACATCGTCGAACACGACGATGTGCTGAAGGCGGCGCAACGCAGTGGTTGCAAGGGGTTGCTGATCGGATTCGAGTCGCTGGACCCGGTCACGATCGATTCCATGCACAAGTCCGTGAACCTGCGGCCCAATACGCGGAATTTCAGGGACGCTATCAAAAAACTGCACGATCACGGTATCGCGGTCGTGGGTTGTTTCATATTCGGGACAGAGGGGCAGACCAGCGATGCGTTCCGGCGCGCGATCGATTTTGTGCTGGAAAACGAGATCGATGCAGTACAAATGTCGCTGGAAACGCCGCTGCCCGGTACGGCATTTTATAAGCAGATGGTCGAGGAGGACCGCTTGCTGCTGACCAACTATCCGAACGACTGGCGGCATTACACGATCTTCGAGCCGGTGTTCAGGATGAACGGCATGACTCCGGGCGAAGCCTATGGGGGATTGCTGGATGCGTACGCAGAAGTCTCCTCGTTCAAGTCCTCGTTTGTGCGCGGGTTGAAAACCTTTCGCAACACGCGCAGCCTGTTCAGCACCGGCATCTCCTTCTCCTGGAACTATCAGGCCTACAAGACCATACGCAACACGAAGACTCCGCTCGTGGCCATGGATTGATCCCGTGCATGGGCGCGCGCGGAGTTGGTTGATAATGCCTGTGTTAGAATCTAACGGCGCAACATGCACTATATTTAGTTAATTCAGCGAACTCCAATTTGCAACCCTTAGTCATCAGTCACCTCTCACTCGCAAACAGCCTGGGGCTGGGCTTGTCGGCCACCATGGATGCGTTGCGCTCCCGTCGTTCGGGGTTGGCGCCATGCGCGTTCGAGGACGTCGATCTGGAGGCGTACATCGCCAAGGTCGCGGCGCTGGATACCTATCGCGTACGCGCCGATCTGTCTGCCTATGATTGCCGCAACAATCGCCTGGCCCAGCTGTGCCTGGAACAGGACGGCTTCGTTGACGCAATCGATGCCGCCAGGAAAAAATACGGCGCCGCGCGCATCGGCGTGTTCCTCGGAACCAGCACCTCCGGCATCTTGCAGACCGAACTGGCTTATCGCCATCTGGATCCCCAGACTGGCGCGCTGCCACCTGATTTTCATTATGCCGAGACGCAAAACTCCTATTCCCTCGCGAACTTCGTCACCCATTATCTGGGATTGACCGGACCTTCCTTTGTGGTGTCGTCCGCGTGCTCGTCCAGCGCCAAGGTCTTTGCCAATGCGCTACGCATGATGGCGGCAGGCGTGTGCGATGCGGCGGTGGTCGGCGGAGTCGACAGCCTGTGCCTGAGCACGCTGTACGGCTTCAATTCACTGGGGTTGGTGTCGCGCTTTCCATGCCGTCCTTACGATGCGGAGCGCGATGGCATCTCGGTCGGGGAGGGGGCTGGTTTCGTGCTGATCGAGAAAGCGAACGCCAATAATTCGCCGGATGCGATGTTCTTGCTGGGAGTCGGCGAAAGTTCCGATGCTTACCACATGTCCACGCCGCATCCGGAAGGGGTGGGGGCGAAACTTGCGATGCAGCGCGCGCTCGATTCCGCCGGACTCAATGCGAGCGAAATCGACTATATCAACCTGCATGGCACGGCGACCAAGTCGAACGACGCCAGCGAAGGGAAAGCGGTCGCCGATCTTTTCGGTGATCATGTGCCCTGCAGTTCGACCAAGGGCTGGACCGGACACCTGCTGGGAGCCGCGGGGATCACCGAGGCGATCATCGCCATGCTGGCGGTCGAACACGGCTTCATCCCGGGAAGCATGAACACACAAAGGCTCGACCCGGCCATCCCGATCGATTATCGGATTGAAAACGGCAGCGGGAAGATCAATCGCGTGTTGAGCAACTCCTTCGGTTTCGGCGGCAGCAACTGCAGCCTCGTGTTGGGGAGGCAGGCATGATGCGCCTCTATGTTGAAGGGATCGGCTTGCTCGGCCCAGGGCTGGACGGTTGGGCGGCAAGCCGCGCAGTATTGGCCGGAGAAGCGGGCTATCTTGCTGCGCCGATAAATTTGCGCGCCAGCGATATGTTGCCCGCTGCCGAACGCCGCCGCGCGGGAGTGCCGATCAAGCTGGCACTGGCAGTGGGGCAGGAGGCCTTCCTGCAAGCCGGCCGCGACACCAAAACGGCCGCCACGGTCTTCACCTCCTCCGGCGGCGACAATGACAATGTGCATGCCATCAACGGCATTCTGGCGACCGCGCCGCGCGAAGTATCGCCGACCCGGTTCCATAATTCCGTGCACAACGCCGCGGCGGGATATTGGTGCATCGCGGCCGAGTCGCGCGAACCTTCCACCAGCTTGTGCGCATACGATGCGAGCTTTGCGGCAGGGCTGCTGGAGTCTGCCACGCAAGTGACGGTAGATGATGCCGTCGTGGCATTGATCGCGTACGACCACCCCTATCCCGAACCGCTGCATGCCGTGCGCCAGATCACGGCCGCTTTCGGCATGGCGCTGATCCTGACGCCGCGGCAAAGCGAGAAGTCACTGGCGGCGATCGAGGTGGATTTCGTCTCCGGGAAGGCGCATGAGACGACGATGCAGGACGCCGGACTGGAAGCGCTGCGGCGCGGCGTTCCCGCCGCTCGTGGGATGCCGTTGCTGACAGCACTGGCTCAGGGCATGGCCACGCAGATCGGCATCGCTTACCTCGACGACAACCACCTGAATATTCGCGTGACGCCGTGCTAGCAAGCAGAGCGGATCTCGCCAAAGTCATCCCGCACGCAGGCAGCATGTGCCTGCTCGACGGCGTGCTCGAATGCGATGCGCAACGCATCCGCTGCATCAGCAGCTCGCATCGCGACACCGGTAATCCGATGCGCTCCGGCGATGTGCTGCCCGCCCTGTGCGGGATCGAATATGCCGCGCAGGCGATGGCGGTGCACGGGGCCTGGGATGCCAAATTCGACAAGAAGCCGCGTGCCGGTTATCTGGCGGCTTTGCGCGACGTCGCCTGCAATACGATGAGATTGGACAACCTGAGCGACGATCTCATCATTGACGCGGAAAAGATGATGGGCGACGAGGCGCGCGTCATCTATCAGTTCACCATCCACGCCGGGAATACAAAGATCATGAGCGGACGCGCCACGGTGGTGCTGGACGCAGACAAGGTGGCAGCGTGAAGCGCGCTTTGGTGACCGGCGGCAGCGGCGGTATCGGCGCGGAGATCTGCCGCAAACTGGCAGCACTCGGGTATCACGTTTACGTGCACGCCAATAGCGGGTTGCAGAAGGCGGAAGCGCTAGCCGCCGAAATAAAGGATGCCGGAGGAAGTGCCCAAGCCATCGCGTTCGACGTGGCGAATGCCGAACAAACGCTGAGCGCCTTGCAGGCCGTGTTGGCCGAAGGCGCGATCCAGGTACTGGTCAATAACGCGGGTATCCACGACGACGCAGTGATGCCGGGCATGAATGCGCAGCAATGGAACAGGGTGATCGACGTCTCGCTCAACGGGTTCTTCAACGTGACGCAACCGCTGCTGTTGCCGATGATAGGCAAACGCTGGGGGCGCATCATCAACATTTCTTCGGTTGCCGCCATCTCGGGCAATCGCGGGCAGACCAACTATGCCGCGGCCAAGGCCGGGCTGCACGGTGCGACCAAGTCGCTGGCGCTGGAAGTCGCCAGCCGCGGCATCACCGTGAACGCCATCGCGCCCGGCATTATCGAATCGGCAATGACCGAGAATGTGTTCGACAAGGACGCCATCAAACGCCTGGTACCGGTCGGTCGCGCCGGTAAACCGGAAGAAGTGGCCGATCTGGTGGCGTTCATCGCATCCGACAAGGCGGCCTATATCTCCGGGCAGATCATCTCCATCAACGGTGCGATGATTTAGAGCCCTCGCTGCGAATGAGGTAAAATGCGCCCGCATTGATATAAATGACAGGGAGCATCATGGCAGCAAGCGCACAAGAAAAAGAGTTGGCACAACTCATCGTTACCTCGTTGAACCTCGAAGTCTCCGCAGACGAGATCGATCCGGAAGCGCCGCTGTACGGCGAAGGGCTGGGCCTGGACTCGATCGACATTCTCGAACTGTCGCTGGCGATCTCCAAGACCTATGGCGTGCAACTCAAATCCGATGATGCGGACAACAGCAAGATATTCAGCTCGTTGCGAAATCTGAACCAGCACATCCAGCAGCATCGCGCCTAGAGATCCAGCGCCTGCCATCCGGCGGGCGCTCTTAATCCCATGAACGATAACGACACCGCATTCCGCGCCGAACTCAAGGCGCTCATCCTGGCCGCTGTGGAAAAGGACGAGCCTGCCGACGGCCTGCGCGACGATGAGCCATGGTTCGGCGAGGGATCGCGGCTGAACCTCGATTCGCTCGACGCGCTGCAGATTTCGATGGCGATCCAGAAGAAATACGGCGTGCGCATGCCGGACAGCAAGGATACGCGCCGCGCCCTGGTCTCGTTACTGGCCTCTGGCCGAACACCTGCACAAACACCGGACGGCATGAAACCGGTCTATCTCTCCGGTCGCGGGCTGGCCTGTGGGCTGGGACTGGATGTGGGCAATTCTCTGACCGCGTTGCGCGAGGGTCGCGTTGCGCCATCCTCCTGTGTATTGCCCGGCGAGATGGGCGGCCGCTTTCCCTATTATTCCATTCCCCTCGAACAGACTGACTGGAACGAACGCGCGCGCGATCTGGTGCAACGTGTCGCTGCAGCGGCGGGCGCACGGCAGGCACGCAGCGGCGCGCTGTTCATCGCCACTTCTTCATTCGATATCGGTGCCGTGGAGCGGGGGGCGGCGCAGATGGATTACGACGCGTTCTCCGGTAAGGTTGCGGGTTGGCTGGATTGGGCGGGGCCGGTGTATGTGATCAATACGGCCTGCACATCCAGTCTGAACGCATTGATCTCCGCACATGCGTTGCTGGGCGCCGGCGAAATGGAAGACGCGCTGGTGCTGGGAGTGGAGCTGGACAACCAGTTGACCCTCGGCGGATTCGCAGCGCTGCAGTTGCTCTCGCGCCACAGCAGCAAGCCCTTCGGTGCAGACCGCGATGGACTGGTGCTGGGCGAAGCCGTCGCCGCTTTGCGTTTGTCCACGCGTGAACCAGCGCCATGGAAAATAGCGGGCGGCGCGAACGTGGTGGATGGCAGTCAGCCAACCGGGGCCTCTGCCCCGGCCGTGGTGAGCATGTACCAACGCGCACTGGCGGAGAGCGGCTTGTCCGCAGACGCGATCGACCTCATCAAAGTGCAGGCTGCAGGCAGTCCGGGCAACGATGCCGTCGAAGCGCAAGGCCTGCGAGAGACTTTTCGATCCATGCCTGCGTTAATTTCGCTCAAGGCGGTAATGGGACACACCATGGGGGCGTCCGGTGCCGCGGAGATTGCCCTGTTGCTGGCCTGTCTGGAGCAGGGCGTATGGCCGGATCATGCAGACCAAACGGATCCGGAACTGGGCGTCTCGCTTGCCGTTGCCTCGCCGGCAAATGTGCGGCGAGTCATGGCGACGATACTTGGATTCGGCGGCAGCCACGCCACCGTGGTGCTGGAGCGCACATGAAGACCTTTGCCGTCAGCGGGTGTTGCATCGCAACTCCTCCGCCTTCCGACTGGCGCGAACGATTGGCGCAGATGCTGGGCGCCAAGCCGCGCCGCATCGGCGCTTGGGCGGAACTGGGCCTGTATGGCGCGTTGCACTGCATGGCGGATGCGGGCGAAAAGACCTTGCGGCAGGATGCTCAGATCTGGCTGGGCAGCCGGCGCGGCACCTACGCGGCGACGGACATCGTCCTCGACCAGATGCGCGAGGACTTGCCGATGCCGCTGGCATTCCTGCAGACGCAACCGAGCCAGTTGCTGGCCCTGCTGGGAGCGCAACTGGCATGGAAAGGTCATGCCTGCTTTGTGGCGGGGGGCGATCCGCTATCATTGATGCGTTTGGCTGCAGCAAAAGCGGGCGAGGGCGGAGTGCTGCTCGGCTGGCTGGACGAGATGGACGGTGGCGAGTGCAACTGGGTGCGGCTGCGACCCTGCGAAGATGCCAGCGGAAAATTCGTTGCGGCTTCGGCGGAAACGCTGTTTTCCCGACAAATCAGTCATCTGCGCCTGGAGGCGGCACAGGTGGAAATGAAGCCGAAGGGTTAGGCTCGCCTTGGAGCAAGGGGGAGCGGGGTGATAGAATCGGCCCCGTTTTTGGATCGTCTCAATTAGCGTGACTGCATTGAAGAATACAATCGAAGCATCGTCCACTCGCCCGATGAAGCGCGTTTTGGTACTGAACTACTCGCAGACCGGGCAGCTCACCGAAATCACCAGGCGTATCGTTGAACCGCTGCAGCAAGACGGCTGCATTGCGGTGCACATCGAGACCTTGCGCCCCGCAAAACCGTATCCGTTTCCCTGGGGGTTTTTCAGCTTTCTCGATGCCTTCCCCGAATCCGCGCATATGGTCCCCCCCGAATTGTTGCCTTTGTCGCTGACCGGAGATGAAGAGTTCGATCTGGTGATCCTGCCCTATCAGGTCTGGTTCCTTGCGCCGTCGCAACCGGTTACTGCATTCCTCAAGCATCCGCTGGCGAAGAAATTGCTGACGGGCAAACCGGTGGTCACCGTCATCGCCTGCCGCAACATGTGGATGCTGGCGCAGGAAAAGATGAAACAGATGTTGAATGCTTGCGGCGCGCGTCTGCTGGATAACGTCGCTCTGGTCGATCCCAGTCCGACCATGGCTAGCCTGTGGTCCACGCCGTTCTGGCTGCTCTCCGGCAAGAAGGACTACTTGAAGTTTCTGCCGCCGGCCGGGGTTGATGCCGTCAGCATCCATGCGGCACGCCGTTTCGGCCTCGCGTTGCGGGATGCGCTGCACAGGGATGAAGAGCGCGGCACAGCGCCGCTGCTTTCAGGATTGAAGGCGGTGGACTCCAACCCGCGCCTGCTGTTCAGCGAGAAGGCTGCCACGCGCAGCTTCTTCGTCTGGGGCAAGCTGTTGCGTGCGGTGGGCGGTCCCGGCCAATGGCGGCGCTACCCCTTCCTGATTTTGTATGTAACGTTTTTGATTACCCTGATCTCCACGGTGGTGCCGGTGAGCCTGCTGATCCAGTCGCTCACGCGTCCGCTGTTGCGGCGCCGTTTTGCGGTACTGAAGCAGCAGTTCGACCTGCCGTCGGGTTCGGGTGCGGAGAGGATGCACCTGTATGAGCATTGATGTTTACCTGACGCGCACCGCGTCGTTCCTGCCATTGGAGCCGGTCGGCAACGACGAGATGGAGAGCGTGCTGGGCATGGTCGGCGGCAAGCCGTCCAAGGCGCGCCGCATCGTGCTGCGCAACAACGGCATCCAGCATCGCCATTACGCGCTGGATCGCGTCACCGGCCAGCCGGTGATGAGCAATGCGCAGATGGCAGCCAGGGCGGTGCGTGCGCTGGGCGACGTGGGGGACGTGCAGTGCCTGGCGACAGCCACCTCGCGTCCGGACCAGCTGATGCCGGGGCATGGCGTGATGGTGCATGGCGAACTCGGTTGGCCGCGCCTGGAAGTATTGTCGATGTCGGGCATCTGCGTGGCGGGTGCGGCGGCATTCAAGCATGCATGGCTGGCGGTGCGTGCGGGCGATGCGCAGCGTGCCGTGGCAGTCGCCTCGGAATTGGCATCGGTGGGGTTGCATGCACGCAACTTCGACGCCGAAGCGGAACACAAGGTAAAAGAACTGGAAGAGCGCCCCGAGATCGCTTTCGAAAAGGATTTCCTGCGCTGGATGTTGTCCGACGGTGCGGGAGCCGTGCTGCTGGAAAACAAACCGAGCGCCCCGCTGAGCCTGAAAGTGGAGTGGGTGGAGCTGTCGTCCGCCGCTCATGAACTGCCGGCCTGCATGTATTCCGGTGCGGAAAAGAATGCCGACGATACGCTGACGGGATGGCAGCAGTACTCGCCGCAAGAATGGGCGACGCGCTCGGTGTTCACGGTCAAGCAGGACGTGAAACTGCTCAACGAGCATGTCATCCGCGCCACGCTGACCGATCCCCTGCGCGAGCTGGTGAAGAAACACGGCCTCGCAGCACAGCAGATCGACTGGTTCCTGCCGCATTACTCCTCCAAATATTTTGCCGAGCTGGTCGCGGCGGGCGTGGCCGAAGCAGGGCTGAACATTCCGCGCGAACGCTGGTTCACCAACCTGATCGAAAAAGGCAACACGGGTTCTGCCTCGCCCTTCATCATGCTGGACGAGTTGTTCCGCTCCGGACGCATCGCGAAGGGGCACAAACTGTTGATGTACATCCCGGAGAGCGGGCGCTTCTCCAGCGGCTTCATCTTCATGGAAGCAGTCTGATGGATATCAATGACGTGCCGCAGGAAGGCAACCGCACGATGGGCGGGCATCGCCGCGCGATGTATGCGCGGGACAAGGACGGACGCATCGTGATCGTTCCATCGCGCGGCGGCGAAGTGGACGAGACCGTCACCTTGCAGGCGCTGGATTACATCCGCGAAATGACTGAGGCGGCGCAGGGACGCGTAGCGGCCGGAGTGAGTTCGCCGCTGGAATACTGGATGTACGCGCAACGCCTCGATTTGCCGCAACTGTCGCAGGTCACCGGCTTCTGGCAATGGCGCATACGCCGCCACCTCCAGCCGCAGCGTTTCGCCAAACTGTCGAACGACATCCTGCAACGCTATGCCGACGTGATGGGCATCAGCGTCGAGCAACTGAAGAAGCTGCCATGAACATGATCGTCGAGAATTTCCGGCATCGCCACGCCGCCCACTGCGAGAGCGGCGTCGCCTCCTCCATGCTGTCTCACCACGGCGCGCACATCTCCGAAGCGATGGCCTTCGGCCTCTCCGGCGCGATGGCCTTCGCCTACCTGCCGTTCGTGAAGTTCGCCGGGTTCCCGCTCATCGCCTTCCGCATGCCGCCCAAGGCCGTCCTCAAGGGCATGATCAAGCCGTTCAAGATGCGCTTCCACTTCGAGACCTTCCGCGATTCGCAGAAGGGCATGCGGCGCCTGGATGAGCTGCTGGCGCAGGGACACATCGTCGGCATCCAGACCTCCGCGTTCTGGCTGCCGTATTTTCCCGCCGACATGCGCTTCCACTTCAACGCGCACAACCTCATCGTCTACGGCAAGGAAGGCGACGACTACCTGATCAGCGACCCGGTCGCCGAAGATCCGCAACGCTGCGATGCCGAATCGCTGCGCAAGGCGCGTTTCGCCACCGGCCTGATGGCGCCCAAGGGATTGCTGTATTACCCGGAAGAGATCGGCCAGAGCCAGGTGACGCCGGAAGCCGTGCTGCGCGCCATCAAGAAGACCGTGCGCGTCATGCTCGGTCCCGTGCCCATCGTCGGCGTGCGCGGCATGCACATGCTCGCCAACCGCGTCGGCAAGCTCGACACCGCGGACAAACTCAGTCTCAACTACGTCGGCCACATCGTGCGCATGCAGGAAGAGATCGGTACCGGCGGTGCGGGCTTTCGTTTCCTCTACGCGGCTTTCCTGCAAGAGGCGGCGGACATCACCGGTCGTGAAGAGCTGAAGGTGCTCGCCGAACGGCTGAACGTGATCGGCGACGGCTGGCGCGAGTTCGCCTTGAAGGCGGTGCGCATGATCAAGGGGCGCGAAGCGTTCGACCCCAGGCTGCTGGCCGAGATGCTGCACGGCCAGGCCGATCAGGAGAAGGAATTCTTCCGCGCGCTAAAACGCGCCATGGCTTAAGTTCCGGGGAAACCGGTCTGCAGGCTGTGCGCGCAAGGAGGGAAGGGGCGAAAAGCACATACTCAACGCTCCGCCGTCCTTCCCGAATCACTCCTGATTCACGGGAATTAGAAAAACCAGCCAAATCCAATAGAAAGCTGGCTAAGCTCTTTCAGGTCCTTGTGATAATTGTTGGCTACCGACCGATGGTTTGAAACGTTGGGAATATTGTTCTCGTTATAGTTATCGTTATTGGAAATATAACCGGCTGGTTGCAGCCCTACGTGAAAATAGTAACCATCCCTACCTTGCCATCCAGCCTCGCCCAGCAAAAAAATGCCGCTCATTTGGGATGAATACTGTATTGGCGTTCCGCCAAAAATGCTGGTGCTGTTGTATTCCAATTTTGAATTGGCATAGCCACCCCCGGCTCCGACATAGAATCCACTATTGGGCGTGAAGAAATAGCGGTACGTCGTTAACAGCATTTCCCTGGATGCGGTTATCTTGCTGTAGCCAAAAAAACTTTGAGCAGATTTGGCGCTGATGTCTGCTTGAACGTGTAATTGCGAGAAACCGTCCAGATTGTGGTCGTAAAAGAAGAGTACGCCAGGCATTGTTCCAAGGCCTAATCCGAACCCCAATCCATTTTTCTGGTGCATGCGAGACTCAGGATATGTCCCCGCAACGGGTTCCTGTGCCTGGCATATGCCTGAGGACAAAAGCGCTGCCGTGCCCAAGATAAAAGTGAAGAACCTGCTGTTTATCGATATATAGATGCCCCTGCTCATAGAAAAGCCCTCGTTTGGTTTTGGATTGGAATTGTCCCCCCGGAACTGCTTGATCAACGTCATTATGTCGAGGAGCCGGAGCTCCTCGCATACAGGTCTAATGCCTTGTAGCAAGAATAGCATTTGTTTGGCTGGAGGGGGGCAATCACGCCCCATGGGCTGACAGAGCTGGTGGGAGCGTTATCTGGCCGGCTTAGTCCTTTGGCTTCTCTGCGAGGTAGGTCGAGAACATCCCTACATCCACCGTGCGCCGCACGTTGACGAACCCGGCACTCTTCAGTGTGGCCATTACTTTTTCCGGCTCGGCACAGGCTTCGATGGTGTCCCAGTAGTAGCGCCACAGCTGCGCAGTGTCCTTGTCCTTGGCGACGAGTTTGGCCAGCGCGGGCACGATGTACTTGCAGTAGCCTTTCAGCAGTGCGGTCGCGATCCTGCCCTTGGGCGGGGTGATCTCGAGGATGCAGGCCTTGCCGCCCGGTTTCAGCACGCGGTGGAATTCGGAGAAGGCAACGGACATGTCCGACACATGGCGCAGGGCGTAGCCCATGCTCAGGAAGTCGTAGCCGCCATCCGGCAGCGGGATCTGTTCGGCGCGGCCTTCCACCACTTCCACCCCGGCGGGCAGTTTGGCGTTGCGTATCATGCCCGCGCTGGGGTCGACTCCGGTGACCAGACTGGCATCGCCCAGGATGTATGCGGCCTGCTTCGCCACCAGCCCGGTGCCCATGCCGACATCGAGGATGCGCATGCCGGGTTTCAGTCCGGCGAACTCCAGTATCTTGCGGCGGTAGGTGGGGCCGGTGCCGAGGCCGAGTATCTTCTCGATGCGGTCGTAATCGGCGGCGGTCTTGTCGAACTGTTCGCCGACCCACTCTCGGCGGTCTTCTTCGCGTTGGTAGTACTCGGTGAGCGGGGCGTGCGGGGCGTGAACGATGGTGTCTGTTGCCTGGTTGGGTCGGGTAGCCATGGTTCGAGTTCGTTGTTGTATGGACGTGCGCGAATGCTAACCGAAATCCTGCAGAGGCGTGCGTGAAAAGCGACGGGCATGGCGGCGGGCGGGGCAATGCGGCTTGATTCGGGTTAGAATGTCGCCCTGAAAAAGATTGGGCGATATCCCTTGCTGTTCGATAGTAGAAAACCGGCCGCAGGCCACGATAATTCATATACCACCGTGCATTCCTTGAACCGACAATTCGCAGGCCGTTCCGTTCCGGACGCTCATTTCCTCCGGGGTGCTTGATATGGCGCGGCTAGGCAAGATCCTGTTGTTGGTGTCGTTCGTCGCGTACCCCATCCTGTTGCATGCCTTCATCCTCAAGGAAGAGGTGGAGATGTGGCAGCTTCTGTTCGTCTTTGCCCCACTGCTGGGGGTGGCGGCGTGGATGGTGTTTCGCATGGTAGGCAGGGCATGGTGGCCGCTGCTGGCACTGATTTTTGCCGTCGTGATCTATTTCATTGCGGCCGGCGGTCACGGGCGCATCGGTTTGCTGGCGGTGAACGGCCTGTCCAGCGCGACGCTCAACCTGTTCCTGCTCTGGCTGTTCGGGCGCACCTTGCTGCAAGGCCGGGAGCCGCTGATCTCCCAGATATCCCGCCGCATCAACGGCGAACTGAGGGCGGAAGTTGCCGATTACACCCGCCATGTGACCATCGCATGGTGTACCTTTTTTGCGCTGCAGGTGATCGTCTCGCTGTTGTTGTACGTTTTTGCGCCGGTCGCCGCGTGGTCGTTCTTCATCAACGTGCTGAACTTGCCGCTGTTGATACTCATGTTCGTGGCCGAAAAAACCTATCGCACGATGCGTTTCCCCAATCACCCGAAGACTTCCATCCTCAAGGCGATCGAGGTGTACAGCAAGGACTTTGCTGCGCCCAGGAAAGCAGATAGCGAACACTGAACCTTCGTATATGGCTGCGATCCCGCTCATTTCCCACAACGATCCCGACAGCGTGTTCGCCTATCGCGAGGGGAGGGCCATCTCCGTTTCCCGGTTCCTGCAGCATGTCGAGCATCTGGCGCGGGCGCTGCCGGAGAAAAGCCATATCCTGAACCTGTGTGGCGACCGCTATCGTTTCGCGGTCGGTTTTGCAGCAGCCTTGTTGCGCGGACAGACCAGCTTGCTGCCGCCCAATTACACACCCAGCTTCGTCGAACTGTTGGGGCAACGCTACCCCGGCATGTATTGCCTCGCCGATGGCGAAGTGGATTTTCGCGGTTTGCAGGTCGTGCACTATCCGCAGATGCCGGAAAAGGATGATGCGATCCGCGCCGTTCCGGCCATTCCTGCAGAGCAAGCGGCGGCTTTGGTGTTCACCTCCGGCTCCACCGGCCAGCCCGTTGCGCATCCGAAATCCTGGGGCAGCCTGTGCAAGGGCGCAAGCTCGGAAGCGGCGAGCCTGGGCATCGCCAAGAATTCCGGCATGGCGGTGTTGGGCACGGTTCCCGCGCAGCATATGTACGGGCTGGAGTCCTGCATGCTGCTGGCGTTGCAGAATGGCCTGGCGCTGGTCGCCGAAAGACCGTTCTATCCGGCGGATATCTGCGAGCGGCTCGCATCGCTGCCGCAGCCGCGATGCCTGGTCACGGCACCGGTGCACCTGCGCACCCTGTTGTTCGGGGCGACGGAATTGCCTGCCATCGAATTCGTGCTCTGTGCTACCGCGTATCTCGCCCCGCAACTGGCGAGCGAAGCCGAGGCGCGCTTCGGCGCGCCACTGTACGAGATCTACGGCTGTACCGAGGCGGGTATGGTGGCGAGCCGCCGCACGACCGAGGGCGCGCACTGGCGTCTCCTGCCCGGCGTCGAACTGCAGCAGGACGAGCAAGGCAGCCATGTGCGCGGCGGGCACGTCGAGATCGAAGCACCCTTGAGCGACGTGATCGAGCGCAACGGGGACGGCACGTTCGTGTTGCACGGACGGACTGCGGACATGGTGAACATCGCCGGCAAGCGCACGTCGCTGGCCAGTCTCAACCATCACCTGAATGCGATACCGGGGGTGCAGGACGGCGTGTTCCTGATGCCCGACGATGAAGATGCCGCGGTGACACGTCCGCTGGCCTTTGTGGTCGCGCCCGGTTTGGCGGGTGACGACATCCTGAGTGCCTTGCGCAGCAGTGTCGACGCAGTGTTCCTGCCGCGCCCGCTGTATTTTGTCGACGAGCTGCCGCGCAACACGACCGGCAAGCTGACGCGGGAGTCGCTGCTGCGGCTGAAACAGCAATGCGCGAAGCCATGATGAACAGACTGACTTTGCAGATCGCCGCGAACCATCCGACCGGTGCCGGGCACTTTCCCGGCAATCCCATCATTCCGGGCGCGCTGTTGCTGGCAGAAGTACTGCGCTGCATCGAGCAGGCTGAAAAGGCGCGTTTCGCCTCATGCACCGTCAAAGCGGCCAAGTTCCTGCATCCGGCGCGGCCGGGCGATACGGTCGAGATCGAATATGCGCGTTCGGCGCAAGGCACCATCGAGTTCCAGTGCGCAGTCGCAGGAACGAAGGTCTTGTCGGGAGGCATTGTTGCCAACACATAACGAAGTCGTAGAAAAAAGCGCGCCGGAATGGGTGGCCAAACCGGAGCGCAGCAACACGCTGGCGATCCGCTTCATCGTCTGGATCGCGCTCACCCTGGGGCGCCGCGTTGCGCGCCTGTTCCTGTACCCGATCTGCCTGTATTTCCTGCTGTTCGCGGGCGAAGCGCGTGCCGCCTCGAAGAAATACCTGCGCAAGGTGCTGGGGCGGGAGCCCCGCATCGGCGACGGCTTCCGCCACATCCATACCTTCGCTTCGACGATCCTGGATCGCGTGTTCCTGCTCAACGGCCGCTTCGACAAATTCGACGTGCAGGCGCATATGGACGATACGGTCCGCGCCATGATCGACACCAAACAGGGCTGCATCCTGCTCGGTGCGCATCTCGGCAGTTTCGAGATCACGCGCGCCTACGCCGACGAGATCGAAGGGCCGTCGGCCAGCGTGGTGATGTATGAGGAGAATGCACGCAAGCTCAACTCGGTGCTGAAGGCGATCAATCCGGACCTGACGCAACAAGTGATCGCGCTGGGCAAGGTGGATTCCATGCTCAAGGTGGAGCAGGCGCTGCAGCGCGGCGAATTCATCGGCATACTCGCCGACAGGGGGCTGGAGCAGGGAGGCTCCAGTGTGACCTGCGACTTCCTGGGCGAACCGGCGAAGTTTCCCAGCGGTCCGCTGCGTATGGCATATATGCTGAAGAGCCCGGTGCTGCTCATGGCCGGTGTGTACCGCGGCGGCAACCGGTACGACCTGTATTTCGAAGAACTGATGGACATGAGCAAAGGCGGGCTTCCGCGCAACGAGCTGATCCGGCAGGCGCAGCAGCGTTACGTGGAGCGCGTCGAGTACTATTGCCGCAATGCACCGTACAACTGGTTCAATTTCTACGACTTCTGGAAAACATGATGCGATCCCTGTTCCTGCTGCTGTGCCTTGCATCCGTTGTTGCCCATGCGGAGGCTGAACCTGCCACCGCTCCTGCCGAGTGGGGGCTGCCGCAACTGATGCAGAGTTTGTCGCAGGTGAAGAGTGCGCAAGGGAAGTTCAAGGAGCGCAAATACCTGAGCGTCCTGATCGCGCCGCTGGATTCATCCGGCACGTTGCTGTTTCAGGCTCCCGGCCATCTGGAAAAGCACACGCTCAAGCCCAAGGCCGAGAGCCTGGTGCTGAATGAAGGTGTGCTCACCATCGACAGCAAGGCGCGCAACGTCAAACGTACCCTGGTGCTGCAGGAATATCCGGCGGTGTGGGCGTTCGTCGAGAGCATCCGCTCCACGCTGGCGGGCGATCTGCCCACACTGGAGCGCTTCTACAAGATCACGCTGAAAGGCGATGCGGCCAAGTGGAGCATGCGGCTGCTGCCGATCGAGCAAAAGACGCGCGCGGTGATGAGCGAGATCGTCATTTCCGGGCGCGGCGCTCACGTGACCACGATCGAGACCAGCGAAGCCAACGGCGATCATTCCACCATGACAGTGATTGAAGAAGCGCCATGACCCAGCGCAAACATATCGCGGTAATTCTCTGGCTGGTGTTCGTCGCAGCCTGTGTGGCGGTCATCAGCCGCTCGTTGTTCACCGCCGACATGTCGGCGTTCATGCCGCGCAATCCGACGCCCACGCAAAAGATCATGGTCGAGCAGTTGCGCGACGGCGTGGTATCGCGACTGATCCTGGTCGGAGTGGAGGGCGCACCGGCGCCCGTGCTGGCACAACTCAGCAAGGGCATGGCGGCGCAATTGCGCACCGCGTCGGAATTGGCTGCCGTGAACAACGGCGAACAGGCCGGCATGGAAAAGGATTTCGATCTGTTGTGGCGCAACCGCTACCTGCTGAGCGATGCCGTCACGCCGCAACGCTTTACTTCCGCCGGATTCAAGGAGAGTCTGTCCGGTTATCTCGATCTGCTGGGTACGCCGATGGGCGGCATGGCGCAACGCGTGTTGCCCAAGGACCCGAGCGGAGAATTGATCCACCTGCTGGAACAATTGCAGGGCGAGGCGCATCCCGCGATGCAGGACGACGTGTGGTTCTCGCGCGACGGGACACGCGCCATGCTGCTGGCGCACACCAAAGGCGCGGGCAACGACATCGATGCGCAGGAGCGCGCCATGCTGGAGATCCAGGGGGCTTTCGATATCGCCCGCAAGGAGTTGCCGGAAGCGGCATCGGCACAGGTGCGCATGACCGGCCCCGGCGTATTCTCGGTGCAGTCGCGCGCTTCCATACGCGACGATGCCTGGCGCTTCTCGCTCATCGCCACATTCCTGGTGGCAAGCATGTTGCTGATGCTGTACCGGTCGCCGCGCGTGCTGGCGCTCGGCTTGTTTCCGGTGGCGACCGGGGCGCTTGCGGGCGTGGCGGCAGTGAGTCTCGGCTTTGGCAGCGTGCACGGCATCACGCTCGGCTTCGGCGTGACGCTTATCGGCGAAGGCGTCGACTACGCCATCTACCTGTTCACCCAGATCGAGCAGAACGGCACGCCGCAAAGCACGCTGCAACGTATCTGGCCGACGTTGCGCGTGGGGGTGCTGACTTCCATCTGCGGCTTTTCCGCCATGCTGTTCTCCGGTTTCACCGGGCTGGCTCAGCTCGGCCTGTTCTCCATCGCCGGACTGATAGGCGCCGTGAGCACCACGCGCTGGGTGTTGCCGCATCTGTTGCCACAGGGTTTTTCCGTGCACGCCTCCACCCGCTTCAGCAGCTTGCTGCTGTCGCTGGTAAAGCAGGCGCCGCGGGCACGGATCGTGTTGCTCGCGGCAGCAGCGATAGCGGCAGGCTTCCTGCTGACCCAACGCGGCTCGTTGTGGAACGACAGTCTGTCGAGCATGAGTCCGGTGGCGAAGGAATCCCTGGCACTGGATGAACAATTGCGCCGCGACATGGGCGCACCGGATGTGCGCTATATGATGGTGTTGAGCAGCGCCGACCAGGAGAGCGTGCTGCAGCAGGGTGAAACGGTCATGGCTGTCATGCGCAGACTGGTCGGGCAGGGGATGCTGGAAGGGTTCGACGCGCCGCCGCTGCCCAGCCGCGCAGCACAGCAGGTGCGGCAGGATGCGCTGCCGGATGCTGCGGTGGCCCGCGCCAACCTGAACGGGGCGTTGCGCGATCTGCCTTTCCGCAGCGAAATATTCGCGCCGTTCGCGCAAGAGATCGCCGCAGCGAAACAACAACCCCTGTTGGACCGCGCTGCGATGAAAGGCAGCAATCTCGGGCTGAAGCTCGATACTTTCCTGGTGCAGCGTGACGGGGGCTGGACGTTGATGTTGCCGATGCGGGGGGTGAAGGATCCGCTCATGCTGGAGCAGGCCATCCGCAGCACGGCCGCGACGCCGTTCGTGCTGCTCGACGTGAAGCGGGAATCCGAGCAGATGTTCCGCGACTATCGTCACGAGGCTGGCAAGAACGCATTGCTGGGCGCATTGGCTATTGTCGTCTTGCTGTTTGTCAGTCTGCGTTCGATACGCCGGGTGCTGGAAGTATCGTTGCCGCTGGTTGCGGCCGTGATCGCGGTGACGACTTTGCTGGTGCTCACCGGGCATACGCTGTCCATTTTTCATTTGATCGGTTTGCTGCTGGTCGTGGCGGTCGGATCCAACTATGCGTTGTTCTTCGATCATCGTTGCACCTCGGCGCAGGACCGCGAGCGCACCGTCACTTCGCTGCTGTTCGCCAATGCATCAACTGTACTGGGTTTCGGCCTGCTGTCGTTCTCGCAGTCGCCGGTGCTGAATGCGATCGGTTCCACCGTGGCCGTCGGCGCGGTGCTGAGCCTGATCTTTTCTGCGATCCTGATAGTCAGGAATGATGAGTGAATGCCGCACCGTTGGTTGCCCGGCACATAGGGCTCGGTTAAGATGCACGGTGATTTTGGAGATTCACGGCGCTATCCGGCGTGGCCACTCAAGGGGGATGGTATGAAACACAGACATCTGGTTCTCGTCGTACTGACTGCCGCGTTGGCGACTGCATGCGTATCCCGGCCAGAAAAAATCGAAGAGCCATCGGAAGCCGTACCGCCGCCCGTCAAGGCCGCTCCTCCTGCAAAAGAAAGCATCAAGAAAGTGGCTCCTCCTCCGGTCGAAGCAGAGCTCGACAAGAACGCGCCGGGGCTCAAATTCTCCAAGCTGAAAGTCGGCATGACGCTGGCGCAGGTGGAGAAGGCGATCGGGCGACCGACCAAACAATGGCAGCATCCCACAGGCAAGGCGTCCATTCCGTTCTATTTCGGACCGGATCGCTGGGTCATTCAGTACTCGTACAAGGGCGAAGGCGTGTTGACTTTCAATTCCGGCGGAGAGCAGTTGCTGACCCTCATTGAAATCAATAAAACGGAATAAGCCGCGCCGCGCGGAAAGAAAAGGAAGTTCATCATGGTCAATCAGGAAAGTTCATGCGAGGTACTGGTCATCGGCGGCGGCCCAGCCGGTTCCACCATTGCAACCTTGCTGGCACAGCGCGGGCGCGATGTGCTGATGCTGGAAAAATCCAAACATCCGCGTTTTCATATCGGCGAATCGCTGCTGCCGATGAACATGCCGATGTTCGATGAGCTCGGCGTGACCGGAGAGATCAAGCGCATCGGCATGGTCAAACTCGGCGCCGAGTTCGTGTCGCCCTGGCACAAGGCGCCGGTGATGATCGACTTCAACCATGCGCTGGATAACACCTGGCCGAGTGCCTACCAGGTGCGTCGTGACGAGTTCGACGAGATACTGTTCAAGAACGCGGCCGCCAAGGGCGCGCGCGTTGCCGAAGAATGCAAAGTGACGGATATCCAGTTCCAGCCCGGCAAGGAAGCGCTGGTGAATATGATGAACAAGGACGGCCAGACGCAACGCATCCGGGCCAAGTTCGTGGTGGACGCATCCGGGCGCGATACCTTCCTGTCCAACCATTTCCGCATGAAGCATCGCAACAAGAAGCACAACAGCGCAGCCATCTATGGGCATTTTTCGGGCGTGAAACGCCTGGAAGGCGAAGTGGAAGGCAATATCAGCCTGTTCTGGTTCGACCACGGCTGGTTCTGGTTCATTCCGCTGGCGGACGGCAATACCAGTATCGGTGCGACTTGCTGGCCCTACTACATGAAGACGCGCAAGACCGACACCACGCAGTTCCTGCTGGATACCATCGCCATGTGCCCGGCGCTGGCCGAACGGCTGAAAGACGCCACGCTGGTGTCGCCGGTGACAGCGACCGGCAACTTCTCCTACCTGTCCGAGCGCTCCTCCGGCGAAAACTACATCCTGCTGGGCGACGCCTTCGCCTTCATCGATCCGGTGTTCTCTTCCGGCGTCTTCCTGGCGATGGCCAGCGCTTTTGCCGGTGCCGATGCGGTCGAGCGCTGCCTGGACAAGCCGCAGGAATCTGCGCAGGCATTGAAGGCTTTCGACAAGGCCATCATGCAGGGGCCGAAAGTGTTCTCCTGGTTCATCTATCGCATCACCACCCCGGCCATGCGCAACCTGCTCATGTACAAGGGCACCGAGAGCAAGGTCAAGCGCGCGCTGATCTCGGTGCTGATCGGCGACGTGTACCGTACCAGACGTTATGCCTTCTGGCTGTTCATGTTCAAGGTGATGTACTACGGGCTGACGCTGGCCAACATGAAGGCCAGCTTCATGGCCTGGCGCAAACGCAAGCGTTCGATTCGCGTCGTCGAGATGGGTGTGACAGGCTGACATGCGAAGTACCAGCAAGCAATTCGGTTTGGCATATCTCGATGCCGATGAAATCGGCGCGTACCTTGAAGGGCACCGCGGTCATGTATTGAGCTTGATCGGTTTCGGCCGCACGAAGCCGCTGCCACCGACGGACTGCGGCCCGCTCTGGGTGGATATCCCCGTCTTGGGCGGCCACGACAACAGCTTCGAGGTATGGACCAGCGACGCCCCGGTCGCGGCATGCGACTATCAGGGCATCTGCGGCACGACCGATGGCAAGGTGCTGTTTGCCAGCCTGACGCTGGAGCAGCACGCGGGCGAGACCCTGGAGACTTTGGCGTCACAGGCCTACACGCGCATCTTCGGGTTCATCGATCACCAGGGCTACCGCAACCTGTTGCGCGTCTGGCATTACTTCCCCCAGATCAATGACGACGAGAACGGCCTGGAACGCTACCGGGGATTCAACGTCGGGCGCCATGCCGCCTTCGTCGCCAACGGGCGCAGCATCGGCGAAGAGCACGTCCCGGCGGCAAGCGCGCTCGGCAGCAACAGCGGTTCCCTGACCATCTATTTCATGGCCGGAAAACAGCCCGGCAAGGCGGTCGAGAATCCGCGCCAGGTCAGCGCTTACCATTATCCGGACCGGTTCGGCCCGCGCAGCCCGATCTTCGTGCGCGCCTTGTCGGCGACATTGGGCGGGCAGCATTGCTTCTTCATATCGGGCACCGCCAGTATCGTCGGCTACGAGACCCTGCACCAGGGCGACGCGGAAAAACAGACCGATGAGACGCTGTTGAACATTCGCACGCTGCTGCAGCAGATCCCGCATTACGATCCGGCGCAAGGGCGCATGTTGCTCAAGGTTTACCTGCGCCGCATCGAGGACATGGACATGGTGCGCGCCAAGGTGCAGGCCGAATTCGGCAGCGCATGCAAAGCCGTCTATCTGCATTCCAATATCTGCCGTTCCGACTTGTTGCTGGAGATCGAAGGCGCCTATTTCAACGCTGCGCAGTAGCGCTGGTTTAAACGTATGAAAAGCCTTGTCCGCTCCCTCACACTCGTGTCGTTGTTTTTTTGTCTTTCAATCGCCCGGGCGCAGACCGAGATCCGTCCGCTGTGGGAAGCCGGCTTGGGTGTTGCATACATCGACTTCCCCGTCTATCGCGGAGCCGACGAACGCAAATCCTACCTGCTGCCGGCACCGTATTTCCTCTACAACGGAGAGGTGCTGCAGGTGAATCGCGAGCGCGTGCGCGGACTGATCTTCAAGCGCGACCGTATCGAGATGGATGTCAGCGTGAACGGCTCGGTGCCCGCCAAGGGAGCCAAGGCGCGGCAGGGCATGCCCGATCTCGATGCGACCCTGGAGATGGGACCCTCGCTCAATTTCCATGTCCTCTATACGCCGGACAAGAAGAATACCTTCGATGTGCGCATGCCATTGCGTGCGGTTATTGCCTCCGACTTCAAGCGCGTCCACCATGAAGGTTGGCTGTTCCAGCCCCAGCTCAATCTGGATTTTCGCGACATCGATCACAACGGCTGGAACATCGGGCTGGTGGCCGGCGTGATCTATTCCGACCGGCAATATCACGGTTATTTCTACAATGTCGCGCCGCAATATGCGACCGCCGATCGCCCGGCCTACACCGCCCCCGGCGGCTACGCCGGAACGCAATACATCTTTGCTTTCAACAAGCGCTACCCGGAATACTGGGTCGGTGGCTTTGCCAAATGGGACAGCCTGAACGGTGCGGTCTTTGCCGACAGTCCGCTGGTCAGGAGCAGGGAATATTTCACTGTCGGCATCGCCATCACCTGGATACTGGACAAGTCGGACAAGCTGGTGGAAGTGCCATACGACTGAGCAGAGTATTCACATTAGAGCAACGACTGTGTGCTAACCTTGCGCCGGAAAAAGAAAGTCTCGGGGAAGAGAAGAAAGATGTGGGTCTGGCGACAACTGAAGTCCGTCTATGAATATGTCGTGCTGTATGGCGGCCTGCTGTTCTTCGCGCTGATCTGCCTGGCCTGGAGCCTGCCTGCCGGCCTGCTGCGGCATCTGCTGCCGCACCGTATGGGACAGCGTGTCGGGCGTTATGCCATCATGCTGGTGTTCCGCATCTACCTGTTCGTGGTCAGCGCCAGTGGTTTGGTGAAGCTGCGATCTCACCGCGCTGGATGCGCTGCGCAAGGAACCTTCGCTGGTCATCGCCACCAACCATCCGGCGCTGATCGATGTGGTGCTGGTCGGTTCGCGCCTGCCCAATTTCGTCTGCGTGCTGAAGGCCAAGCTGCTCGACAATCCTTTGCTGGGCGGCGGCGCGAGCATGGCGGGCTATGTGCGCAACGACTCCACCGCGATGCTGATGCGCGAATCCGCCGTGGCGCTGCGCGAGGGCGCGCAGCTGCTGATCTTCCCGGAAGGGACGCGCACCGTGCAGTCCGCCGGTCAACGAATTCAAGGGCGGTTTCGCGCTGGTCGCCAAGAAGGCGGGCGTGCCGGTGCAGACCGTGTTCATCGAAGCCAGCAGCCCCTTCCTCGGCAAGCATTGGTCGTTCTTCGACAAGCCGGATTTTCCCGTTGCGCTACAAGGTGCGTCTGGGCGAGCGCTTCGAGGTGCAGGGCGATGCGAAGACCTTCGCTGCCGACCTTGAGCAGTATTATCGCGAACAAATGACGCAGAAGCAGCCATGACCCCTTCCACTACCCACTTGGTTCTCATTCCCAGCTACAACACCGGCGACAAGGTGTACGACACCGTGCGTGCCGCGCGCGCGCAATGGGCGCCGGTGTGGGTGGTGGTGGATGGCAGCACCGACGGCACCGGCGAGGGGCTGCTGAAGATGGCCGAGCAGGACCCGCAATTGCGCGTGATGGTGCTGAAGGAAAATCACGGCAAGGGCGCGGCCGTGCTGCATGGCTTGCGCGTGGCGGTGCATGAAGGCTACACGCATGTGCTGACCATGGATTCGGACGGCCAGCATCCGCCCGAGAAGATCCCCGAATTCATGCAGGTGTCGCAGGCCAACCCGGATGGGCTGGTGCTGGGGCGCCCGGTGTTCGACGCCAGCGCGCCGCTGCTGCGCGTGCGCGGCCGCAAGGTCTCCAACTGGTGGGCGAACTTCGAAACGCTGTGGCAGGGCATCGGCGATTCGCTGTACGGCTTCCGCGTCTATCCGGCGCAGATGCTGCTGGGCGTGATGGAGAACAGCTACTGGATGCGCCATTTCGATTTCGATCCCGAGGCGGCAGTGCGCCTGTGCTGGTGCGGGGCGCGGCCCATCAATGTGGATGCGCCGGTGAAGTATTTCGCCGCAGCAGAGGGCGGCGTGTCGCATTTCAACTACCTGCGCGACAACGTGCTGCTGACTTCCATGCACTTGCGGCTGTTCGCCGGATTCATCCTCCGATTGCCCTTGTTGATATGGCGGAAACTGTTCTGACATACTGCGACTGACTCCCACCTTCTGCGCAGATCATGAGAATCACTTTCGTTCATCCCGCCGGATTCAACTTCGTTCCCGGCCAACCCGACTTTTCCGTGCTGGCGAACCGCATGCCGCCGATCGGCATCCTGTCGCTCGCGGCGTGGCTGGACAAGCACGGTCACGAGACCTTCGTGCATGATTGCCTCGGCCCTTTCGCGCCGCCCACGATCGAAGAGAATGCGGAGATCATTCTGGCAACGAATCCGGAACTGATCGGCTTTTCCGCCACCACCTCCGGCTTCATGGACTCGGTGGACATGGCGCAGTACATCAAGCGCAAGCGTCCCGGCATCAAGATCGCGTTCGGCAACGTGCATGCTTCTTCCATCGGTGCGCCCCTGCTGGAGCATTTCCCCGAGATCGACTACCTGTGCATCGGCGAGGGCGAAGGCGCGATGCTGGATCTGGCCGACGGCAAGCAGCCCCGGGACATCTACAACCTGGTCTATCGCGATGGCGCGCGCATCGTCTCCAATCCGCGCCGCCAGCGCATCCTCGATCTCGATGAGCTGCCGTTCCCTGCATACGAGAAGCTGCAAGGCTTCCCCGATGCCTATCACCTGCCGCTGTTCTCCTACATCAGGAAGCACGGCGCGACCATGATCACCTCGCGCGGTTGTCCCTATACCTGTTCGTTTTGCGACCGCACCGTGTTCGAGCGCCTGTACAAGGTAAATTCGGCGCAGTACATCTACGATCACATGAAACACCTGCGCGACAGGTTCGGGGTGTATCACATCAACTTCTACGACGACCTGTTCACCGCCCAAAAGAAGCGCGTGTTCGACCTGTGCGAATTGCTGATCGAGAAACCGCTGGGCATGCAGTTCAACTGCGCCATCCGCACCGGCCACACTTCGGACGAAATGCTGCAAAAGCTCAGGCAGGCGGGTGCGCTGATGGTGTCGATGGGCATCGAATCCGCCGACCCCGCGATGATGGAACGCCACAAGGCGGGCGTGACGCTGGACGCGGTGAGGAAAACCGTCGAGCAGATCCATGCCGCCGGGCTGCGCGCAAAAGGGCTGTTCATTTTCGGCATGCCGGGAGAGACGCCGGAGACGGTGAAAGCCACCAGCGACTTCATCCTCTCGCTGAATCTCGACGAGATGAACATGACCAAGTTCAGCCCGCTCTATGGCGCGCCGATCTGGGACGAATGCATCAGCGGCGAAGAAGGAGAGACCATCGAAGACTGGCGGCTGATGAATTGCCTCAACTTCGTGTTCCTGCCCAAGGGGTTCAAGTCGCGCGAAGAGATGGATGCGCTCTACAACTGGCACATCCTGCGCTTCTACAACAGCAAGAACTACCACCGCACCTTCGCCAAACGCCTGTGGCAACACCGCTGGAGCCTGTGGCACCTCATCAAGCACCTGCCGCGCGTGATCCAGGCCAACCGTTATTTCCAGTCCAACCAGAAACAACTGGAAGCGATCAAGCAGAACTTCCCCAAACATCCGCGCCAGCCTACCAACCTCGTGCCCCTGCTCGGCGAAGAGCTCTATGCCGATAAAGTCTCCACCGTAAAGGTGAGTCTGCCGATCAGTGTTCTGAAGAAGGCTGCCGATGTGCCGCTGCAGAGCACCGAGATGGCGGAGGACTGACTCCCGGCTTCTCCCCCCGTTCTTTATTTCCGGTCCTGGAATCCTAAGTAGTTTGGAGTATTGACGCAGCAAACATTGCTGCTAAGGTACATGCCGTCGAGCGCCGGCATGGCCTTGGGATTTAACCTGTGGCTAGTGCGGTTAATTGGGGTTGTGCCCAGTCTTTCCATGCGTCGCCAAATTGGGTGCACAATAACACCGTGGTCGCCCTCTTGCTGGAGGGAGTAGGCCGGGTTCAGGAAAGATTGCCCTCCACAGGGATGAAAACTATTCCCCCAGCCTTCAGTCCAATTGTTGCTAATGGGCCAACATGAACCGCGAGGGATCTGCAGCCCGTTAGCGGAATGACGTTGTCATCAAGGAGCGCGATATGTTCCAAGTCAGAATCCATGGCCGCGGCGGCCAAGGGGTGGTGAGCGGGGCGGAGATGCTGTCCATCGCCGCTTTCCTGCAAGGCAGCTACGCACAGGCCTTTCCCAGCTTCGGTTCGGAACGCAATGGGGCGCCGGTGGTTTCGTTCTGCCGCATCTCCGATCACGAGATCCGGCTGCGCGAGCCGGTGATGCAGCCCGACGCGCTCATCATTCAAGACCCTACCCTGCTGCATCAAGTGGACGTGTTCGGCGGCCTGAAGCAGGACGGCTATGTGCTGATCAACACGACACGCAGTTTCGATGAGCTGGGCATCGGCGAGATTGCCACCGGGCGCCGTGCAGAACGCCTGTGTACCGTCCCGGCGACCGAATTGGCATTGAAGCATGTAGGACGACCGCTGCCTAATGCCGTGCTGCTCGGCGGTTTTGCGGCACTCAGCAATGTCATCGCACTGGATTCGGTGGTTGCTGCAGTGCGCGAAAAGTTTTCCGGCAAGGTCGCCGAGGGCAACATCGCCGCTGCCACCGCCGCTTTCAATCTGGTGCAACAAAAAATGCAGGAGGCCGCCCATGTCGCTCAAGCAATGTGAAGGTTCGCACGCAGTAGCCGAAGCGGTCGCACTGTGCCGCCCGGAAGTGATTTGCGCCTATCCGATCTCGCCGCAGACGCACATCGTCGAGGGCTTGGGCGAGATGGTGAAGGCGGGCGATCTCAAGCCCTGCGAGTTCATCAACGTCGAGTCCGAGTTTGCCGCGATGTCGGTGGCCATCGGCGCCTCCGCCGCCGGTGCGCGTACTTACACCGCGACCGCCTCGCAAGGTTTGCTGTACATGGTGGAGGCGGTATACAACGCCTCCGGCCTCGGCCTGCCGATCGTGATGACGGTGGCGAATCGCGCGATCGGCGCGCCCATCAACATCTGGAACGACCACTCCGATTCGATGTCGCAGCGCGACTGCGGCTGGATACAACTGTTCGCCGAGACCAACCAGGAAGCGCTTGATCTGCACATCCAGGCCTTCCGACTGGGCGAGGAGCTTTCGATGCCGGTGATGGTGTGCATGGACGGCTTCATCCTTACCCATGCCTACGAGCGCGTGGACATACCCACACAGGAGCAGGTCGATGCCTACCTGCCGCCGTTCGTGCCGCGTCAGATACTCGATCCTGCCGAGCCGGTGTCGATCGGCGCGATGGTGGGGCCGGAGGCATTCACCGAGGTGCGCTATCTTGCCCATGCCAAGCAGATGCAGGCGCTGGAGCTGATCCCGCAGCATGCTGCGGAGTTCAGGAAGATCTTCGGCCGCGATTCCGGCGGGCTGGTGCGGCCTTACCGTTGCGAGGACGCGGAGACCATCGTGGTCGCCCTGGGTTCAGTGCTCGGCACCCTCAAGGACACGGTGGACGAGATGCGCGATGAAGGCCGCAAGATAGGAGTGCTGGGCATCGTCTCGTTCCGCCCGTTCCCGCTGCTGGCCGTGCGCGATGCGCTGAAGAACGCCACGCGTGTGGTGGTGCTGGAAAAAAGCCTGGCGGTCGGCATCGGCGGCATCGTCGCTACCGATGTGCGCATGGCGCTATCCGGCCTGAATCTGCACCCTTATACGGTGATCGCCGGGCTTGGCGGCCGTGCCATCACCAAAGTGTCGCTGCACAAGTTGTTGCGCCAGGCGGAGCAGAGCGAGCTGGGGCTGCTGACCTTTCTCGATCTCGACCATAACCTGATCGAGCGCCACTTGCAGCGCGAGAAGCAGACACGCCGCTCCGGGCCAATGGCCGAAAATATCCTGCGCGATGTCGGCGTCGTCGCCGCGCGCATTGCATGAGGAGGTTGCCATGCCATTCCAACCCGTCAAGTTCTACCAGACCGGCACCTTTACCGTCGGCAACCGCTTGCTCGCACCGGAAGAGCGCAGCGTGCAGGCCAACATGCGGCGCACCAATTCGCTCAACTCCGGGCATCGCGCCTGCCAGGGCTGCGGCGAGGCGCTGGGTGCGCGCTACGCCATAGATGCGGCGATGGTTGCCAGCGACAGGCAGCTCATCGCGGCGAATGCCACCGGCTGCCTGGAAGTCTTCTCCACGCCCTATCCGGAAACCTCGTGGCAGATCCCGTGGCTGCATTCGCTGTTCGGCAACGCGGCGGCGGTCGCCACCGGCATCGCTGCCGCGATGAAGGCCAAGGGCCGCCACGAAGTGCGCGTCATCGCGCAGGGCGGCGACGGCGGCACGACCGACATCGGCTTTGCCTGCCTGTCCGGCATGTTCGAGCGCAACGATGACGTGCTCTACATCTGCTACGACAACGAGGCCTACATGAATACCGGCGTGCAGCGCTCCAGCGCGACGCCGCCTGCCGCGCGCACTGCAACCACCATGCCGGTCGGCCCCGAACCGGGAAACGTCTTCGGCCAGGGCAAGAACGTGCCGCAGATCGCCATGGCGCACAACATCCCCTATGTCGCCACGGCCACCGTCGCCGACCTGCACGATCTCGAGTACAAGGTGAAGAAGGCCATCGGCATACGTGGCGCGAAGTACGTCCACATCTACGTGCCGTGTCCGCTGGGTTGGGGCGCGGCATCACAGGACACCATCAAGCTGGCGCGACTGGTCAAGGAGACCGGATTGTTCCCGGTGTATGAAGCCGAACACGGCGTGGTCACCAGCGTCTCCAGGATCCGCAAGCGGATCCCGGTCGAGGAATATCTCAAGCTGCAGCGCCGCTTTGCCCACCTGTTCGGCAAGACACCGGCAGTGGCGACCATCGCGCGCATCCAGGCGATGGCGGATAACAACATCCGCAAATTCGGCTTGCTCGAAGAAGAGGTGATCTGATGAACAAACCATTCGCGATTACTTTGGACGTCGGCTCTTCGCTTGCCAACCACACCGGTTCATGGCGCACTGAGCGCCCGCTCTATGTGGACCGCCTGCCGCCGTGCAACAACGCCTGTCCGTCCGGCGAAAACATCCAGGCCTGGCTGTATCAGGCCGAATCCGGAGCCTACGAGGCGGCCTGGCGCGTGCTGGTGCAGGACAATCCGCTGCCCGCCGTGATGGGGCGCGTCTGCTACCACCCGTGCGAGACCGCATGCAATCGCGGCCAATTGGACAGTGCGGTGGGCATCAATTCCGTGGAACGTTTTCTCGGAGACGAGGCCATCAGGCGCGGCTGGAAATTCGATGCGCCAGCAAAAAAATCCGGCAAGAAAGTGTTGATCGTCGGCGCCGGGCCTTCGGGCCTATCCGCCGCCTATCATCTGGCGTGCCTCGGCCATCAGGTCACGATTCACGATGCCGGCCCGTATGCGGGCGGCATGATGCGTTTCGGCATTCCGAAATATCGGCTGCCGCGCGATGTGCTCGATGCGGAAGTGCAGCGCATCCTCGACCTGGGTGTCACGCTCAAGCTCAACACCAAGGTGGACAACATTCTCGACTCGATGCAGAGCGGGGGCTTCGACGCGGCCTTCCTCGCCGTCGGCGCTCACATCGGCAAGCGTGCCTACATTCCCGCAGGCTCGGCCGCGAAGATCCTGGATGCGGTCTCCGTGCTGCGTTCGATGGAAGGCGAGGAGAAACCCATGCTTGGCCGGCGCGTGGTGGTGTACGGCGGCGGCAACACCGCGATAGACGTGGCGCGCACTGCCAGGCGTCTCGGTGCCGACGAGGCGATCATCGTTTACCGCCGTACCCGCGAGAAGATGCCCGCGCATGATTTTGAAGTCGAGGAGGCGTTGCAGGAAGGCATTCTTATCAAGTGGCTCTCGACCATCAAGCAGGTCAGCGACGAAGGCGCGCTTACCATCGAGAAGATGCAGCTGGACGACACGGGATTCCCGCAGCCTACCGGCGAACTGGAAACGCTGGAGTCCGATACGCTGGTGCTGGCGCTGGGGCAGGACGTCGATCTGTCGCTGCTGAATGGCGTGCCGGGACTGGAGATCAAGGATGGTGTCGTGCAAGTCTCGCGCAACCTGATGACCGGCCACCCCGGCATCTTTGCCGGCGGCGACATGGTGCCCTCCGAACGCACCGTGACCGTGGGCATCGGCCACGGCAAGAAAGCTGCACGCAACATCGATGCCTGGCTGCGCGGCGAAACCTACGAAGCGGCACCCAAACACGAGCTGGCCACCTACGACAAACTCCATCCCTGGTATTTCACCGATGCGCCGAAAACGGTGCGCCCCACCCTGGATATCCTGCGCCGCATATCAACCTTTGAAGAGGTGCAGGGCGGCCTGGATGAGGGTAACGCCCTGTTCGAAGCGCGCCGCTGCCTGTCATGCGGCAACTGCTTCGAATGCGACAACTGCTACGGCGTTTGTCCCGACAACGCGGTGATCAAGCTCGGGCCGGGCAAGCGCTTCGAGTTCAATTACGACTATTGCAAGGGTTGCGGGATATGCGTGTCCGAATGCCCGTGCGGCGCGATCAAGATGATCCCGGAAGAGATCTGAATGTGTTGCCCAAGCACCTGCCCAGCTTGAAGCGTCGGTTGGCGTTGCATGCAAAGATATCGATGCGCAAATTCCTCTGTGTTCTGCTGGCCGTTGCGACGCTCCCGACTACCGATGCATGGGGAGGTGCGCAGCCTGCGGCTGCCGCGGCAGCCAAGGCAAAGAAATGCTCATTCCCGAAATCCGGAAAGCGTGCTCCTGATTGGGTGTGCAATGCGCATGCCGAAGGCATGGCGTTGACAGCAGTGGGTTCGGCACCCAGGTCGCGCGCGGGCATTCCGTTCATGGAGCAAATGGCAGCGGCTGATGCGCGTGCGCATTTGGTTCAAAAGGTGCGCGAGTCGGTGCAACGTAAACTTGGGGCTGGCTCGCGCCCCGTGCGGGCAGATGAACGAAGTGGTGCCTTGATAACCAGGATCGCGAATGATTCTTTGCACGGCGCCAGGATTGAGGAGCGCAGCTACGGCCCGGGAGGCACGCTGTATGTGCTGGTCGGACTGGACGAAGCGAGTGCCAATAAGTTGATTGAGTCCGTCACTGCCGAATATCTGGCGCAGCAACGCAGGTGAGACGCTCCCGCAGTGTCTGCGGAGCTGACGACAAAGGCTGCAGCAAAATCCGGCTGAGCGAGAACCCTAGACCGCTTTCGCGATCAGCATCACATTGGCGAATGGTTTGCCTGCGCTCATCGGCAGCGGCTCAACCTTGAATCCGGTCCTGGCCAATACGCGCATCCATTCGTCCAGCGTACGGCAATAGAGTTTGCACAGGCCGTGGCCACGCAGGTAGAACACGCTGCGGTCCACCCAGTTGCAGACGTGGAACGGTAGCCCGGCCGAGGCATCGCCGACGCGGGTGATGAATACTCCGCCTGCAGGCAGCGCAGCGCGCACACGGCGCAGCACATCTTCCTGCGCCTCATAGTCGACGTAGTGCAGCACATCGAGGATCACTGCGACATCGGCCTTGCCGAAGTCGGCGGTGCACATGTTGCCCTGCATGAACTCGGCCTTGTCGCCGAGGGCAGCTTGGGCACGAGCGACGTCCTTCGGCATCAACTCCAGTCCCCAGATGCGCTTTATTTTAGGGGCGGCAGGCCAATGTTGCGGCCAGTTGCCTGCTTCGTGCAAGGCGCGCGCACTGTGCAACCAGGAAGCGAGCAGCCCCTGCCCGCAGCCGATGTCGATCAGGCGATCGCTATCGGGGATGAGGCCGCGTTCGAGGAGAGCGAAGAACGCGGGGTCGCCTGCCAGTTTGCCTCGGGCGAAATTCCAGGCGAATCGTCCCGCCGCGCGGTAGGGACGGGTAGCATGGTCGAGCAGGGCGCTACGGAATTGTGCGGTCATGGGATTGCGGAATTTAATGTGACGGAATGAAGATTGGCTTGTGCCAGATTATCCAGCAGGCGCGGCAGCACGTCGAGGATGACGGGCTTGCCTTCGGCGGTTTTGGCGGCGCTGCCGTCGTGCAGCAGCAGGATGTCGCCGGCCTTGAGGTTCCGCGTCAGACTATCGAGCACCGCATCCGTATCGCCTACCCGGGTGTCGAAACCGCGCTTGCTCCAGCTGCACAACTGCAGTCCGCAGTGGGCGAGCACGGGGTCGAGTTCCGGATTGCGTAGTCCGGCGATGGCGCGGAAGAAGCGCGGTGCTTGTCCGGTGATCCCGCTCAGAATAGCCTGCGCATCCCTCACTTCACGATGGATGCTCCATGGGTCGAGCAACGAAAAGTACCAGTTGTGCGACAGGCTGTGGTTTTCAATAGAGTGCCCGCGCCGAATGATCTCCCTGCACAGATCGGGATGGCGTGCCGCCTGCTTGCCGATGCAGAAGAACGTCGCCCTGGCTTGGTGACGGTCGAGGATGTCCAGCACCAGCGGCGTCACTTCCGGGTCGGGACCGTCGTCGATGGTGATCGCTACTGCGCCGCGTTGAGCTGCATCCAGCGGCAACCGGACGATGTTCGGTCCCAGCAGCGTGCTGCGCGGGATCAGTCCGACGAGAGCCAGGATCGAATGGTTGACCAAGACGATGCCCAGCATCCACATCCACAAGGATGGATTGAGCAGGGTGGCGATGATGCAACTGGCGAGTACCAGCAGGGAGAGTTTGATGGCGAGCGTCGGTTTCCAGTTGCGGCAGGGGAAAAGCATCATTGCGTTATATAAAGGATTTTGCGCGGCATTATACAATGGCAATATTCAATGAATGGTCTGTAACGAAGGAGTCGTTGTGCTGTCCCTTAGAATTTTCCTCATCCCTTTCATTTTCATCCTGAGCGCCTGCAGCACCCCGCCGCAGAAGCCGGCCAGCGTCGTGCGCGGCGATTACACCTATGCCAGGCAATACATCTCCTGGATGATCGAACAGGGTATGTCCCATGACGATGTCACCGGCCTGAGCATCGCGCTGGTGGACGACCAGCAGGTAGTGTGGGTGCAGGGTTTCGGTTACGAGGACAAGGCCGCCGGCATCAAGGCGACGCCTGATACCTTGTACCATCTGGGTTCCATCGCCAAAGTATTCACCGCGACGGCAGCGATGCAACTGGCCGAGCAGGGCAAACTGGACATCGATCAGCCGCTGCAGGGATACCTGCCCGAGTTCTCGATCAAGAGCCGTTTCGGCGATACCCGCGGCATCACGCCGCGCAACATCATGACCCACCATTCCGGTCTTCCCGGCTATTGGGTGCGCGGGATGAGCGAGCGTCATCCGGCGCGATTCGAGGAGCAGGTCACGGCAGTGCGCGACGAATATGTCGCTACGCCACCCAACACCGTGTTTGCCTACTCTAATCTCGGGGTTTCGCTATTGGGTGCTGCCATCGGCGAGGTCAGTGGCGACTGTTATGCCGGTTACATGAACCGTTACCTGTTGCAGCCGCTGGGCATGATGCGTTCCGAATTCGCCGCACGCATCCCCGGCAAGGCCTACAAGGATGGCACGGAGGTCGATGCGATCCCGCTGCGCGACCTGCCGTCGAGCAGCCTGATCTCCAGCGCGAACGACATGACGCACTTCATGCAGATGCTGTTTGCCGGCGGCAAGTATGAAGGCCGGCAGATCGTCAGGCCGGAAACGCTGCGCGAGATGTTCAGGGAGCAGAACGCGAATGTGCCGCTGGATTTTGATTTCAGGATGGGGCTGGGCTGGATGTTGAGCGGCGTGGACGTGCCTCGCGCCGGTATCGTGGCGAGCCACGGCGGCACCACGCTGAATTACCACACCATGCTGGCTGTGCTGCCGGAGCACAAGCTCGGTGTGGTGGTGCTCTCCAACTCCGCCAATTCCCAGGCATTGGTCGCCAAGGTGACCGAGGAGACGCTCAAACTGGCGCTGGAGGCCAAGCACGGCATCGTCCAGCCGCAACAACGCTCATTCGTCGAGCCGAAGCGGGTACCCCTCAACGAAGCCGATCTGCAGGCTTACAGCGGCTATTTCGAAACGCTGATCGGCCTGGTCAAGGTGGAGAGCTATGATGGCGAACTCATCGCCGAACTGATGGGATGGAAATTCGAACTGGTGAAGCACGCGGAAGGCGAGTTCGGCGTGCGCCTGAAGCTGCTGGGCTTCATCCCGGTGGCGAACCAGCAGATGAAGGAGATGAACCTGTCGCTGCACCGCATCGGCGGGCGCGAGGTGCTCGCGTACAAGAAGGACGGGCAGGCCATGCTGGTCGGCGAGAAGCTGCATCCGCAACCGTTGCCGGACTACCTCAACGAATATGTCGGCGAGTATGAGTTCGTCAATCCGCACGACGGCCCGATGCCGGAGAATCTCAGAGTGGTGCGCGAGGGCAACCTGCTGATCGGCGAATTCAATTCTTCCCTCATGCCCGGCTTCCTGTTCCGCACCGCTTTCCTGCCGGCGCCGGGCAAGGGCGAGCTGATCATGGCGGGCATCGGCAGCGGCAAGGGCGAAACCTTGCGCGTCGCCAGGGTGGACGGCGTGCCGCACATGTATTTTTCCGGCTTCGACCTGAAGAAGAAAGCAGTAGGGCAAGGCCGATGATGCGGCTGCAGACCGACTTCATCTTCGATGCGGCTCCTGCGGGAAAGAGTGAGCGCATCCTGCTGCTGATGCTGCCGGGTGCGAAGAACACGCCACAGCAACTGGTAGATAACGGTTTCGTCCGTGCGCTGCGCGAACGTGAGCTGCCGGTGGATGTACTGGCGCTGGATACGCATGTCGATCTGTATCTGGAGCGCGCCGACATCGAGCGGGTGCTGCACCAGACGTTGGATGAAATGAGCGGCTACCGCCGCATCTGGTTGCTGGGCATTTCGCTGGGCGGCTCAGGTGCGATGATCTGCGCCACGCAACGCACCTCAGAGATCGAAGGGGTATTCTTGCTGGCGCCATTCCTGGGGACGCGCGGCATCATCGCCGAAGTGCAGACGGCGGGTGGTTTGCATCGTTGGCAAGCTGGCGAGATAAGTCATCGCGACCATGAACGCGCCCTGCTCGAAGATATCCGGTGCAACGTTCTGGATACAACCGGTTTCCCCCCCATCTACCTGGGATACGGCAGCGACGATCGTTATTGCGGAGCCAGCATCATGCTGTCGGAACATCTGGAACCACATCGAGTGGTCGTGATGCCCGGCGAGCACGATTGGGAAACCTGGATAAATCTTTGGCGCGAATTGCTGAACAAACAACCGTTCCTTCCCGATAGACGGTAATTGGCCTGGATATTAAACTTTCACATCGAACTGGTTAGGAGTAGGCTAGCTCATTGTGGTTTTCCGGGGAGTTCATGCATGACTCGATGTTCCGTTCATCGCTTCAGAGCCGCTGTGCTGCATATGTATTTGCGCATCGCGGTGATCCTCGCCTTCCCCTTGTCTGCAGTGTATTTCCTGTTCATCCCGAACCCCGACAAGGGGTTGGTACTATTCGCCTTTGCCCTGATTGTGCTGTGGCTGAAATGGCACACGCGGCACGACAGCGAGGAATCGCTGCGTTTCGGCAACTGGTTCGTGCTGGCGGTCATGAGCCTGATGCTGTATGGCGTATACATCAGCAACGAACACCTGCGTCAGGAAGTATGGATGATGGTCTTTCCGGTTACTTTTGCGCCTGTCGTTGCTTTGCGGGAACGCATAATCTGGGCCGTGACGGGTGCAGTCGGTTTTACATCGGTCATGATGTTGCGTCCCGAGCCGCTCGCAGTGGTTTCCGCTTTCGTGCTGGTCACCGCGTATCTGGTTCTGGCTTTTGTGACATTGATGCTGGTGCGGCACAACGAGAACAACATCGAGCGCTTGGCGCACCTGTCGACAATCGATTCGCTAACCAAGGTGTATAACCGGGGCTATCTGAACGATGCGCTGGTGAGCGAGATCAACCGCTGCAAACGCAATTACCAATCCTTAACGGTCATCATGCTGGATATCGATCACTTCAAGATGCTCAACGATGACTATGGGCATTTGTTCGGTGACAGCGTACTGGAAAAAGTGGCAGAAGCGCTCAAGCATACTGCGCAGCGCGCTGGAGATTATGTGTTCCGCTACGGTGGCGAGGAGTTCTGCATCCTGACCACCGGGCTGTGTCGTGCCGAGGCAAAACAATTTGCGGAGAAGTTGCGTCTTGGCATCAGCGAACTGGGTATCGAGAACCGGAATTCCCCGCATCATCGTTTGACCGCGTCTGCAGGCTTCTGGTGTGTCTCCGATCTGACGGAGATCACGCAGAGTGCGATGTTGTTGAATGCGGACAACGCGCTTTACCGGGCCAAGGCTGCTGGCCGGAATGCGGTGGTGGATTTTGACGATATAGCGCCTGCACAAACTGAATCCGGGCAGACGCTGGCTGTGCCAGCCTAGCTGCGGTCTGCATATGGCCTGACCGGCCCCTTATCTGAATTCGCGCAGCTCTTTCGGGGTGTCGTCGTGGTTGCCATGCGGATGGTGGCCGTAGGCTTTGACGAATATCTCCTGCGAGTTGTTCTTGGTGCGCGGTTCCGGGGTCTTCAGGTTGTGATACTGCACGTCTTCACAGTAGTGGATCAGGTGCTTCTTGATATTGCCCAGCAAACTGGATTGCAGGCGGAAACCCTCGCGAACCAGTGCTTTCTCGAGGGCTTCCAGCGAATAATGTTCAACGCTGTAACGGATCAGCAAGCTGCACGGAACATCGCCTCTTTCAACGTGGAAATTCTCCAGTCCGCTCAATAGCAAATATGCCTGGTCGATCTGGTCGGCTTGAGCGCAGTCGAAGAACAGCTGGCGTTGTTTTTGCAGTTCAAAAGGATTCATCGCATTATTTCCCGCGCAGAATGCTCATTCCCTTGAGCAGGTTCAGGGCCTGGTTCAGCTGGTAATCGTTTTTCGCGCCGAACTCCGCAACCTCGACCTTGCCAGGTTCGTTGTCTTTGGTCTTGGTTTGGCCTTTGGACGGTTTGGCAGGTGCTTCGCTCTTCTCCTCGCCTTGGCCGTTGGTCAAGTGCTTGTCCAGATCCGCTTCGCGCAAGCGGAAGGCATTATCAAACCCGGCAGTCGCGGGATCTTCCACCACGATGTCGGGAACGATGCCCTTGGCCTGGATAGAGCGTCCGCCCGGCGTGTAATAGCGCGCGGTAGTGAGTTTGATGGCGGTGTTGTTGCCCAGCGGCAGGATGGTTTGCACCGAGCCTTTGCCGAACGACTGTGTGCCCATGATGACGGCGCGTTTTTGGTCCTGCAGCGCGCCAGCGACGATCTCGGAGGCCGAGGCCGAGCCGCCGTTGACCAGCACCACCATCGGGACTTTCTTGAAGTTATCCGGCAGGCCTTTCAGATAATCGCTCTTGCCGCTGCCGCGCAGATAATTCTCCGGGCTGGCAGTGAGTCGCATCTTGGCATCTTCGGTGCGGCCTTCCGTATAGACCACCAATGCGTCTTTGGGCAGGAAAGCGGCAGATACCGCGACTGCGCCTGTCAACAGGCCGCCCGGATCGTTACGCAGGTCGAGTACAAGCCCCTGCAACGGGCCATTGTTTTGTTTCTGCAGCTGGTTCAAGGCGGTGGCGAGGTTTTCGCCGGTATGTTCCTGGAACTGGGTGATGCGCACGAATCCGTAACCCGGTTCGGCCAGTTTGGATTTCACGCTCTGTACCTTGATGATGGCGCGCGTCACACTGATCTGCAGCGGCTTGGGTTCATTCTTGCGCACGATGGTGAGCAGGATGGTACTGCCCGGTTTGCCGCGCATGCGTTTCACCGCGTCGTTCAGGGTGAGCCCCTTCACCAGTTTGTCATCAAGTTTGATGATGAGGTCGCCGCTCTTGACGCCTGCATTGAAGGCCGGGGTATCTTCGATCGGCGAAATCACCTTGACCAGGCCGTCTTCCATGCCGACTTCGATGCCCAGACCGCCGAACTCGCCCTGCGTGCCATCCTGCAGTTCCTTGAATGCATCGGCATCCAGATAGGCCGAGTGCGGGTCGAGGCCGCTCAGCATGCCGTTGATCGCTTCGGTAATGAGTTTTTTGTCGCTGACCGGTTCGACGTAGTCGCTCTTGATTCGACCGAACACTTCCGAGAAGGCGCGCAACTCCTCAACCGGCAGTTTCAGTTCGGTATCCTTGTCCGCGACGGCAGCAAAATGCAGGCTGACCAACAGTCCTGCCAGCAACCCGACACCGACCAACCCGATCTTTTCGATACGACTACGCATGTTCAACCTTTCTCCTAATGCCGGACCCATTTATTGGGGTCAAACGGTTTTCCTTCAAAACGCAGTTCGAAGTATAAACCGGAATCCGCGTTGCCGCCGCTGCTACCCACAGCGGCGATAGTGTCCCCGCCGCGCAATACATCGCCCACTTGTTTGTAGAGCGTCTCGTTGTTGCCATACAGGCTCATGTAGCCCTGTCCGTGGTCAATGATGAGCAGGTTGCCGAAGCCTCGCAGCCAGTCGGCATAGACCACACGCCCGGCGGCCACCGCCTTGACCGGCTGGTTGGGGGCGGCGCGCAGGAACCAGCCGGTCCAGGCCATCGTGCTTTCCGGGCGCCGGGCGCCGAACTGGTTGCGCACCCTGCCTTTGACCGGCAGCGCCAGCTTGCCCTTGAGGGATTTGAATGGGGCGCTGTCCGGTTGGGCTTTGGGCAATACCTGTGCCAATCCTTCGACCAGCTGCGACAGATGGTTTTCATTGTGCTGCAGACGGCCGATCTCGAGCCGTTGCTGCTTCAGTTGCCGCGCGATCCTGTTCAGCATCTGCTGCCGGGTGCGCTTGTCCTGTTCCAGAAGCTGACGCTGGGATTGCTCTTCCGCCCGCAATGCTGCAACTTCGTCGCTTTTCTGGCGCGCCTGATCGGCCACCGCCTGTAATTTGGCGAGTCTGGCGCGCAGGGACTTCAGTGTTGAGGCGCGGTCGCGCGCGATGTATTCGTAATAACGGAACTCGCGTGCAACCTGATTCGGATCGTCGCTGTTAAGCAGCAGTTTGAGATATTCCTGTTCGCCGCCGTCCAGGTATTGCTGGTAGAGCAAGCGCCCCAGCATGGATTGCTGTCCCTGCATCTCTTTGTTCATGGCGGCGGCTCGTTGCTGCAATTGTTCCAGTTCGCGATTCGCCGTTTGCTGCTGCTGTGCGAGTTCGCGCAGCCTGCGGTTGCTGTTGCTGATGGCGCTCTCGGATTCACGCAAGCTGTCTGCCGCCTCGGACCTCGATGCGTTGGTCTTCTCGAAATCCTGTTGCAGCGTGGCGATGCGTTTGCGCAGCTGTGCCAGATCGTCCTGTTGCGTGGCGTGTGCGGCGCTTGCCAGGAACAGGATCGTCAGCAGAGCGGAACGCAGCACTGCGGTCACAGAATGTGGATCAGCGGCTTGCCTGTCATCTCCGGCGGCTGCGGCAGGCCCATCATCGCCAGCAAGGTCGGTGCGACGTCCTGCAGCGCGCCTGTGCCTGCCGGAGCTATCTCTGCCTTGCGGCCGATGTACAGGAACGGAACCAGATTGAGGGTGTGCGCGGTATGGGGCTGGTTCGTGCCGCGATCCAGCATCTGCTCGGCATTGCCGTGATCCGCGGTGATGAGCACCTCGCCGCCGCATTCCAGCATCGCATTCACCACGCGGGCTATGCAAGTGTCCAATGTCTCCACCGCTTTCACGGCGGCTTCCATGATGCCGCTGTGGCCGACCATGTCGCCATTGGCATAGTTGCACAGGATGGCCTGGTACTGTCTGCTGCGGATCGCCGCTTCCAGTTTGTCGGTGACTTCGGGTGCGCTCATCTCCGGCTTCAGGTCGTAAGTGGCAACCTTGGGCGAAGGCACGAGTATGCGGTCTTCGCCGGGGAAGGGCTGTTCCTTGCCGCCGTTCATGAAGTAGGTGACATGCGCATATTTTTCCGTTTCGGCGATGCGCAGCTGTTTCAGTCCCAGGTTGGAAAGGTATTCGCCGATACCGTTGTGGATAGCGTCTGCGGTGTAGGCGCACGGCAGGTGGAAATCCTCGCCATAGCTGCTGAGCGTGGTGAAGTTCGCCAGCCTGGGGAAGCGTGTGCGGGTGAAGCCGTCGAACTTCTCGTCGGTCAAGGCACGCGTGAGTTCGCGCGCACGGTCGGCGCGAAAGTTCATGAATACCGCCACGTCGCCGTCCTGCATCGCGGCGGGTCCGCCGATGATCGTGGCCTGTACGAACTCGTCATTCTCGCCGCGCGCGTAAGCGGCTTCCAATGCCTCGTGAGGCGAGGCGGCGCTGAACGGGGCGGCACCTTGCGTGAGCAAGTCGTACGCGATCTGCACGCGCTCCCAGCGGTTATCTCTATCCATGGCGAAAAACCGTCCGCAGATCGTGGCGATGCGGCCCGCGCCGAGCTGCATGCACTTGTCTTGCAGGGACTTTAACGATTCCGCGGCACTGCGCGGCGGCGTGTCGCGACCGTCGAGGAAGGCATGTATGAATATCTTTTTCAGTCCGGCGCGTACCGCCAGTTCCAGCATGGCGTGAACGTGCGCCTCGTGGCTATGCACCCCGCCCGGGGAGAGCAGTCCCATGATGTGCAACGCTGTGCCGCGTTGCTTCGCGTCCTCCACCGCCCGGGTCAGTGCGGGATTGGCATAGAAGCTGCCGTTTTCGACGGCCAGATCGACCTTGGTCAGATCCTGGTACACCACGCGTCCGGCACCAATGTTCAAATGCCCCACTTCGGAGTTGCCCATTTGCCCGTTCGGCAGGCCGACATGCAATTCGGACGTGTTGATCAGTGTGTGCGGATACTTACTCCACAGCTTGTCCCAGTTCGGTTTGCGCGCATGGGCGACAGCATTGAAGTCGGCATCCTCGCGATAGCCGAAGCCATCGAGGATGAGCAGAAGGACGGGGGTGATTGCTTGAGTAGAGCGGTTGGTCATATTGGCTTTTTTTTGACTAAAACATCATAATATAAGCAGTTGCTAATTTACTGCGTTACGAGGTCGTAATTCGTTAGTATGCGATTTTAGCCGATTTCGGGGGTGGTATGCCCCCACTTCCAATGATGGTTGACGGACATGAAGAGCAAGCTGATCGACAAAGACGAAGACATTCTGCAGGCATCGCTGGCCATGAAAGCCATCGCCCATCCCTTGCGCCTCAAGGTCCTGTGCGTGCTGGGTGAGGGCGAGTTGAGCGTGCAGGAGATCGTGGATAACGTCGGTACCTCGCAAAGCAACATTTCCCAACATCTCGCCATCCTGCGCGACAAGGGAGTCCTGGCGACACGCAAGGACGCCAATCGGGTCTATTACCGCATCGGCGATCCGCGCACAGTCAAGCTGGTGGGCATGATGCGCGACGTATTCTGTTCTATTTAGAGCTATATTTCTCCGTGGCAAAACCGGATTTTGCATGCATATTAGAATATGCTAATATGCAAACATATTATCTTTCAGGGGTAGCTATGAAACGGAATCTGGGTGTGTTGTTCGGTCTGGCCGGGATGTTGCTGGGCGTGCAGGTTCATGCGGCAGAGCCGCTGGCGACCGCGCCGGTGCAGATGCGCGAGGTCGAGCAGACTTACAGTATCGACGGCGTCGTGGAGGCAACGCGGCAATCCACCGTGTCGGCGCAGATATCCGGACGGGTAAAAGCGATCTTTTTCGACGTGGGCGACCGCGTGAGCAAGGGGCAGGTCATCCTCAAGATCGACGAGCGCGAGGCCGATCAGGCATTGGCGGGAAGTCGCGCGCAGTTGTCGCAGGCCCAGGCCGCCTTGCAGAACGCGCGCCGTAACTATGAACGCTCGCAACAACTGTTCGAGCAGAAGTTCATCAGCCAGGCCGCCCTGGACAAGGCCAAATCCGACTATGAGATGGCGAAGGCGCAAGCCGAGGCCAGCGAGGCCGGAGCGCAGCAATCGGCGCTGGCGCAGAGCTATACCTCGGTAATCGCGCCATACGGCGGCGTAGTGTCGGCGCGCATGGTGGAGTTGGGCGAAATGGTCACGGTCGGCAAACCGCTGATGACCGGCTTCGACCCGTCGCAGTTGCGCGTGATCGCCAACGTGCCCCAACACAAACTCAAAGACATTGGCAGCCATCCGTCGGTGACGGTGGAGGTGCCTTCGTTAAGCCGCTGGATCAAGGCCGCATCGGTCACGGTGCAGCCCTCCGCCGATCTGCGAACGCACAGCACGCAGGTTCGCATCGATCTGCCGGCCAATCAGGCCGGCATCTACCCCGGCATGTTCGTGCGCACGCATTTCGTGGTGGGCAAAGAGAGCAAGATGCTGATCCCGCTGAGCGCCGTGGTGCGCCGCAGCGAAGTGGTGGCGGTTTACGTGGTGGACAGCAAGGAAGTGCCTCATTTGCGCCAGGTGCGCCTGGGCGAGGCGAATGCCCAGAACGAGATCGAGGTGCTGGCCGGTTTGAACGTCGGCGAGCGCGTGGCACGTGACGCCATCAAGGCGGGTATGGCTGCTGCGGGGATCAAGCGATGAGCATGGGCATCTCCGGACGTATCGCCCGCGTCTTCCTGCATTCGCAGATGACGCCGTTGCTGGCGCTGGTTGCCCTGCTGCTGGGTCTGTTTGCCGTGCTGGTGACGCCGCGCGAGGAGGAGCCGCAGATCAACGTGACCATGGCCAACGTACTGATCGCCTATCCCGGCGCATCGGCGCAGGACGTGGCGAACACCGTGGCGACGCCGGCCGAGCAGGTACTGTCGCAAATTGCCGGCGTCGATCACGTTTATTCCGTGGCGCAGCCCGGCATGGCGGTCATCACCGTGCAGTTCAAGGTGGGCGAGCAGCATGTGCCTTCGCTGGTGAAGCTTTACGACGTCATCCTGTCCCATGCAGACTGGTTGCCGCCCACGCTGGGCGTGGCGCAGCCGATCATCAAGGCCAAGGGTATCGACGACGTCCCGGTGCTGGCACTGACGTTATGGCGCGAGCAGTCCACCGGGGGTATCGAACTGACGCAGGTGGCGCATTCCATCGAGGCCGAGCTGAAGCGCGTGAAAGGCACGCGCGAAGTCGCCACGCTGGGTGCAACTCCTCGCGTCGTGCGGGTGCAGCTCGATCCGGAAGCGCTCAATGCGCACCAACTGTCGGTGCAGGAAGTGCGTGCTGCATTGCAGGCATCCAACGTTTCGCAGTCTGCGGGCAAGCTGGTGCAGAACAATCGCGAGGTGCTGGTGCAGACCGGTACCTTCCTGAGCAATGCCGTCGATGTCGGCCAGCTGGTGGTCGGCGTGACCGACGGCAAGCCGGTGTTCCTGAGAGACGTGGCGGAAGTGCTGGACGGCGCCGACCAGCCGGAAAACTATGTGTGGCTGGGGACGGGCGCGGCAGCCGCGGACAAAGGCATCACGGCCAAGGGCGAGTTCGGTGCAGTCACGGTGGCGATCACCAAGAAGCCGGGCGAGAACGCGGTGGATGTCGCAGACAAGCTGCTCAGGCGCATCGATGAACTCAAGGGCAGTGTCATCCCCGACGACGTGAAGGTCACCACCACCCGCAACTACGGCGAGACCGCCAACGACAAGGCGATGAAGCTGATCAAGAAGCTGTTCTTCGCGACCTTTGCGGTGGTTGCACTGGTCTGGATTGCGCTCGGGCGGCGCGAGGCGTTCATCGTCGGCGTGGCGGTGATGCTGACGCTGGCGGTGACGCTGTTCGCGTCCTGGGCTTACGGTTTTACGCTGAACCGCGTGTCGCTGTTCGCCCTGATCTTCTCCATCGGTATTCTGGTGGACGATGCGATCGTCGTCGTCGAGAACATTCACCGCCGTCGCGAACTGGCGCAGCACCAGCCGCTGTCCGAGATCATTCCGGAAGCCGTGGACGAGGTGGGCAGCCCGACCATCCTGGCGACCTTTACCGTGATTGCGGCCCTGCTGCCGATGGCGTTCGTGAGCGGGTTGATGGGGCCGTACATGAGTCCGATCCCGATCAATGCCAGCATGGGCATGCTGATCTCGCTGGCGGTGGCTTTCATCATCACGCCGTGGCTGGCGCACAAATTCGCCGGAGCGCATCACGCAGTCATCAAGGATGAGCGCGATACCGGGATCGCCCGCTTCTTCAAGGCCCGCCTGTCGCCGTTCCTGAACAAGGAACATGGCAAGCCTGCACGACGCAAGCTGTGGCTGGGCATCCTGGGCGGGCTGCTGTTCGCGGTGTCGCTGGGTGTGGTCAAGCTGGTGGTGTTGAAGATGCTGCCGTTCGACAACAAGTCGGAGTTTCAGGTGGTGGTGGATATGCCCACCGGGACCGCGCTGGAGCAGACTGCCGGCGTGCTGCACGACATTGGCGCGTATCTCGCCACCGTGCCGGAAGTGACCGATTACCAGGGCTATGCTGGCACTGCCGCGCCGATCAATTTCAACGGTCTGGTGCGCCAATACTATTTGCGCAGTGAAGCGGAGCAGGGCGACATCCAGGTCAACCTGCAGGACAAGCACCTGCGTTCGCGCAGCAGCCACGAGATCGCAAGCAGCGTGCGCGAACCGATCGAGAAGATCGCAAAGGTGTGGGGCGCCAAGGTCAAGATCGTCGAAGTGCCGCCGGGTCCGCCGGTGCTGTCGCCCATCGTGGCCGAGATCTACGGGCCGGATTACGAAGGCGCGCGCCGCGTGGCGACCAGGGTGCGTGAACAGTTCGCGGCGACCCGGGACATCGTCGGCATTGACGACACGGTCAGCGAAGCCGCGCCCAAGATGATCCTGCGCGTGATGCAGAGCAAGGCAGCGCTGCTCGGCGTGGCCCAGCGCGACATCGTGGACGTGATGCAGATCGCCCTGTCCGGCCAGGATGCGACCGCCCTGCACGACGGCGATGCCAAGTATGCGCCGCCGTTGCGCCTGCGGCTGGCAGAGGAGAAACGCAGCCGCATCGACGACGTGCTGAAGCTCAAGGTGCGTGCCCGCGATGGCGCATTGGTGCCGCTGTCCGAAGTGGTGCAGGTGGTACAGGTATTGCGCGACCATCCGATCTACCACAAGGATCTGCTGCCGGTGGTGTACGTGACCGGCGACATGGCGGGCAAGCTGGATAGCCCGCTGTACGGCATGTTCGACATCAACGGCAAGACCAGCGGCATGGCCCTGGAGCAGGGCGGCACGCTGGCGCCGTACTTCTTCAGGCAGCCGTCTGATCCCTATGCCGGTTACTCACTCAAGTGGGACGGCGAATGGCAGGTCACGTTCGAGACCTTCCGCGACATGGGTATCGCCTATGGCGTCGGCTTGATCCTGATCTACCTGCTGGTGGTGGCGCAGTTCAAGAGCTACGTCGTGCCGCTGGTCATCATGGCGCCGATCCCGCTGACCATCATCGGCGTGATGCCGGGGCATGCCCTGTTCGGCGCGCAGTTCACTGCGACGTCGATGATCGGCATGATCGCGCTGGCGGGCATCATCGTGCGCAACTCGATATTGCTGGTGGACTTCGTCAACCTGCAATTGCGCGATGGCGTCGACTTGCAGCATGCCGTCATCAATGCGGCGGCGGCGCGTGCCAAACCGATCGTGCTGACCGGGCTGGCGGCGATGCTGGGCGCGCTGTTCATCCTGGACGATCCGATCTTCAACGGTCTGGCCCTGTCCCTGATTTTCGGCATCCTCGTATCCACCATGCTGACGCTGATCGTCATCCCGGTGTTGTATTACGCGACCCTGTATAAAAAATTCCAGTAGAATCTCTAACCAATAGGAGTATCAAATGAACGCAGAACGTATCGTCCGTATCGTAGCAGGCACTTTCATCATGTTGTCGTTGGCATTGGGCGTCGAAGCAAGCCCGCTGTTCGTCAGCAAATATTTCCTGTTCTTTACCGCATTCGTCGGGCTGAACCTGTTCCAGAGCGGCTTCACCCAGATATGTCCCCTGAACAACATTCTCGCCAAGTTGGGCGTCAAGGGCAGTTGCTAAACAAGTCCAACTTTTCCCCGATCCGCATTGCCCACATCAGTCTGGCCTTCGTCGGCCTGATGTGGGTTTTGCCTTTTCTGTATTACAACCACGCATATCCCATCACCACCTTCTACCATGAGTGGGGCGCCGCTTTGCTGGGTTTGTGCGCGTTACCCTTGTTGCTGACGTCGCGCTACTGGCAATCGCCGGAAGTGCCGCGCATCGTGATGTTGCCGATAGGGCTGATGCTGGTGCTGATGATCCAGTTTCTCGTGGGGCGCACCTCGCACTTCGATTATCTGATGTTGCTGAGCCTGTATTTCCTGTTCGCAGCATTGCTGATGATGCTGGGGCAGGCCCTGCGGGTCGAGTTCGGCCTGCCCACCCTGGCGACGGCGCTTGCCGTGTTCCTGCTGATCGGCGCGGAGCTGAATACGCTGGCGGGGATCCTGCAGCATTATCGCTGGAACACGTTCCTGAATCCGGTCATTACCGTCAAGACTTCCTACGCCGTATACGGCAACACTGCGCAGCCCAACCACTATGCCAACTACATCACACTGGGGCTGCTCTCGCTGGGGTTGCTGCATTCGAGATTTTCCATGCGTATTTGGCAAACCGCATTGCTGGCAGCGCCCATGTTGTTCGTCATGGTGTTATCCGGTTCGCGCAGTTCCTGGCTTTACCTGCTGTGCGCTGCCGGGCTGGCATATCTGAGCCAGCGGCGCGACAAGACGTTGCGGCCGCTGCTGTATTACGCCCTGGCACTGGTATTGGGGTTCGGTTTGATGCACCTCGTAGTGCAGATCCCCTGGCTGGAAGGTGCCACCGGCAGCATAACGGCGACGGAGAGGTTGTTCGGGGATAACGCCAGCGGCGGCATCCGGTTGCACCTGTGGCGCGAGGCTGCACTGATCTTTGCCCAGTTCCCTCTGCTGGGGGCGGGATTCGGGCAGTTCGCCTTCCAGCATCTGCAACTGGCGGCGGAAATGCACAATCCGGCCATCATGGGGCTATACAACAATGCGCACGATCTGGTGATGCAGATTGCGGCAGAGGCAGGCTTGGCAGGCTTGGCAGTCCTGCTGGGTACATTGGGCCTGTGGTTCTGGCACTCGGCCGTACGCGAAGCGCAGTTCACGCTTTATCACTGGTGGGGTTATGCCATTCTGGCCGTGCTGGGTATCCATAGCTTGCTTGAATATCCGTTGTGGTATGGCTATTTCATTGGCATCGCCGCCGTCATGCTGGGCATATTCGACACCACGGCCTACCGTCTGGAGTTGCGCAATATCGGGCGCGCATCTGTTGCCATGATGCTGGCGCTGGGCGCCCTCTCTTTGTTGCAGGCATTCCAGGGTTATAAACGGCTGGAGAACGCCTTGACGTTGCAGGGAATGGCGATCAAGGATCGCAGCCTGATTCCGCGAGTGCAAGGTGAATTGATGGCGGTGTATCAGTCTCCGTTGCTGAGTTCCTATGCCGAGATGTTCATTGCCAATACCATGGAGCTCAGTACCGATCATCTTGATCAGAAGCTCGCATTGAACGAGCGTGCGCTGCATTTCATTCCGATTGCGCCCCTGGTCTATCACCAGGCGATATTGCTGGCATTGTCGGATAAGCCTGAGCAGGCAAAATCACAGATGGAAAAGGCGATCTGGGCCTACCCCATGGATTATCCGCGGGCCAGTCTGGAGCTTTCGGAGCTGGTGCGCAGGGAACCCGCGCGCTTTTCCTCTCTGTTAGAATTCGCCACCCAAAAATACGAGGAGTATCGACGTGCTGCAGTTTCTGCAAAATAATATCTGGACGATCCTGATCGCGCTGACCAGCGGCGCGATGCTGTTCTGGTCGTTCTTCGGCAACCGTTTGCTGGGGATCAAGGAAGTCGACCACATCGCCGCGATGCAGCTGATCAATCGCCAGAACGCGCTGGTACTGGATGTGCGCGAGCAGAGCGAATACGACGCAGGTCACGTCCTGAACAGCAAGCTCATTCCGCTGGGCAAGCTCAAGGAGCGCATTGGCGAGTTGGAGAAATATCGCGAGCGGCCTGTCGTTGTGATCTGCCGTAGCGGACAACGGTCTGCCTCCGCATGCGGCTTCCTCGGCAAACAAGGCTTTGCCCAAGTTTACAATTTCAGCGGCGGGATCATCGCCTGGCAGAAGGCGAACCTGCCATTGGAGAAGTGATGGCGAAAGTAGTGATGTACTGCACGGAGGTCTGCCCGTATTGCGTGCGTGCCGAACAATTGTTGCAGCGCAAGGGAATCAGGGATATCGAGAAGATACGCATCGACCTGCAGCCCGAGATGCGCGACATCATGATCCAGAAGACGGGCCGCCGCACCGTACCCCAGATCTACATAAACGGCGAACATGTCGGCGGATTTGACGATATGGCAGCGCTGGACCGCGCCGGCAAGCTGGATCCACTGTTAAATAGAAATCAATAAGGGAGAAGTCATGACTGAAGCGGCACAAACAAACGCCCAACCGGTTTTCAACATCGAAAAGCTGTATGTGAAAGACTTGTCGCTGGAAGTGCCGAATGCTCCTGCGATCTTTCTGGAGCGCGACAATCCCCAGATCGACCTGCAATTGCACACGCAGGCTGCGTCAGTCGAAGAAGGCGTATTTGACGTGGTCGTGACTGTCACAGTGACGGCCAAGCTGCCGGCGAAAGACAAAGTGTTGTTCCTGATCGAGGCCAAACAGGCCGGAATATTCCAGATCCGCAACGTCCCCGCGCAAGAGATGGAGACGGTGCTGGCAGTCGCCTGTCCCAACATCCTCTATCCTTACCTGCGCGAGGTCGTGTCGGATGTGGCGATTCGAGCCGGATTTGCGCCCGTGCTGCTCAATCCGATCAACTTCGAAGCGCTCTATCTTCAGCAAAAACAGCAGGCCCAAGGCCAGGCTGCCGAGCCGGTCAAACACTGATGAGGCGTCTGGCCGCACTGTCGCTGTTGCTCGCTGCCAGCACGGCGGCGCATGCATTCGACTTCGTCTCGGTCGCCGAACCGGCCATCCTGTACGACGCCAATTCGCTGAAAGCCAAGAAACTGTTCGTCGCTACACGCTATCTGCCGCTGGAGCAGGTGGTGGTTCTGGATAGCTGGGTCAAGGTGCGCGACAATTCGGGCAAGATGTACTGGATCGAGAAGCGCCAGTTGAGCAGCAAACGCTACGTCATGGTGACGGTTCCATCCGCCAATGTGTTGCGCAGCCCGGATGAGGGAGCGGATGCGGTGTTCAAGGCCACGCAACAACTCGGATTGGAATGGTTGGGCAATACGGGTAACGGCTGGGTCAAGGTGCGCCATTCGGGCGGGACAGTTGGTTATCTCAAGTCTGACGACGTGTGGGGCGACTGATGAATGTTGCAGTATTGGGTTCCGGCGCATGGGGTACTGCCCTGGCGATCAGCCTTGCTCCGCGCCACCAGGTCACGCTATGGGCGCGTGACGCAGAACAGATCGATGCGATGCGCGGCGCCCGCCGCAACCAGCGCTATCTGCCGGGCATCCCTTTCCCTGCCGAACTGGAACTTTCCTCTTCATTGAATGAGGCGTTGGCTGGCGCAGAGTTGGTCATCGTCGCCGTTCCCGTTGCCGGGCTGCGTGCAACGCTACAGGAGATTGCCAGCCGCTTTGGCAATGTTGAATTGCCTGCCGTGATCTGGCTGTGCAAAGGTTTCGAGAGCGGCACCTCGCAATTTCCTCATCAGATCGCAGATGAAACGCTGCCGGCGCGTTTTCCCCGCGGTGTCCTGTCCGGCCCCAGTTTCGCGCAGGAAGTGGCGCGCAATCTGCCCACTGCAATGACGCTGGCATCGAATGACGGTGAGTTTGCGCAGCGCACGGCGAAGGCCTTGCATCATTCGCGCCTGCGTATCTACTCCAGCACCGATGTGGTGGGCGTGGAGATCGGGGGCGCGATCAAGAACGTCCTGGCCATCGCGGCGGGCATCTGCGACGGCATGCAGATGGGACTCAATGCGCGTGCTGCTTTGCTTACGCGCGGTCTGGTGGAGATGACCCGGCTCGGCCTGCAGATGGGCGGGCGCGCCGAGACTCTGGGCGGACTGTCCGGGGTGGGGGACCTGATCCTCACCTGCACGGGCGATCTTTCCCGCAATCGCCAGGTCGGCATGCTGCTCGCGCAGCACAAGTCGCTGTCCAATATCCTCAACGAACTGGGGCATGTGGCGGAAGGCGTCTACACGGCACGCGAAGTGCACAGCATCGCGCAAAAGCTCGGCGTCGAGATGCCGATCTGCGAGGCGGTGTATCGCGTGCTGTACGAAGATCTTGCGGCGGATAAAGCGGTTGAAGCGCTGCTCAGCCGTCAGCCCGGCAGCGAATTCACCGACTGACTCCCCGCGTAGCCGCATTGCCGCCACGCTTCGAATACAGTCACTGCCACCGTATTCGATAAATTCAAACTCCGGTTGTCCGGCAGCATCGGCAAGCGCAAACGGCGTTCGGGCACGAATGCTGCTAATACTTCCTCAGGCAGGCCTCGGCTTTCCGGTCCGAACAGGAATGCATCGCCACGCTGGTAGCGTACTTCGTGGAATGGATGCGAAGCTTTGGTGGTGAAGGCGAATATGCGCGATCCAGATAAACTGTCCAGACATTCGACAAGAGTGTCATATTCCCGAACGCTCGCGTATTCGTGATAGTCCAGTCCGGCGCGGCGCAGGTGCTTGTCGTCGAGGTCGAAACCAAGCGGGCGGATCAGATGCAGTTGCGCTCCGGTGTTGGCGCACAAGCGAATGATATTGCCGGTATTGGGTGGGATCTCCGGCTGGTAAAGAATCACATTGAACATCAGGAATACACTCGAAATGCTTGTCAGTATGGGGAAAAACGGCTAACTTCCGTTTATCGGTCAGTGTCTGGGAAAGTCAAACAGGGGGAATTATGGCGCGTCCGGAGAAAATCCGCTTAGGCGATTTGCTGGTTCAGCAGAAACTCATTTCACTGGATCAACTCCAGTTTGCGTTGGAGCAGCAAAAGCACAGCGGCCGCAAGCTCGGACGGGTGCTGGTGGATAACGCTTTCGTCTCCGAAGACCAGATATCCGAAGCCATCGCCAAGCAGCTCAGCATCCCCTACATCAACCTCAAGTACTACAACGTCAATCTGGAGATCGTGCGCCGTCTGCCGGAGAACCAGGCGCGCCGTTTCCGCGCCGTGGTGCTGGAAGAACGCAACGGCGTGCTGATGGTCGGCATGGCCGATCCCACCGACCTGTTCGCTTTCGATGAAATCGCCAAGGCACTCAAGCGCGACATCGATGTTGCCGTCGTTACCGAAGGGCAGTTGCTGGAAACCATCGACCGCGTCTATCGCCGTACCGAAGAGATCAGCGGCCTGGCACGCGAGGTTTCGGAAGAGTTGGGCGAGACCTATGTCGACTTCGGCGCGTTGAGCACGACGGTCGGAGCGGAAGAGGCGCCCGTGGTCAAGCTGCTGCAGACCATGTTCGACGATGCGAGCCAGGTGCGCGCGTCCGACATCCATATCGAGCCGCAGGAATCGCGCCTGCAGATACGTTTCCGCATCGACGGCGTGCTGCACCTGCAAACCGAAGCCGACAGCAAGATCGCTCCTTCCCTCGCGTTGCGTTTGAAACTGATGTCCGGCCTGGACATTTCTGAAAAGCGCCTGCCGCAAGACGGGCGCTTCAACATGCGCGTACGGGATCAGGCTATCGATGTGCGTATTTCCACCATGCCCACGCAGTATGGCGAGTCGGTAGTGATGCGACTGCTCAACCAGAGCGGCAGTTTCCTGGCTTTGGACAAGCTCGGAATGCCACCGGACATGCTCAAGCGTTTTCGCGAGATCATCCAGCGCAGCAACGGCATGGTGCTGGTCACCGGCCCAACGGGGAGCGGCAAGACCACCACGTTGTACGCGGCATTGTCGGAGATCAACACTGTCGACCAGAAGATCATCACCGTGGAAGACCCCGTGGAATACCGGCTGCCCGGCATCAACCAGGTACAAGTGAACGAGAAGATCGAGCTGACCTTTTCGCGCGTGCTGCGCTCCGCCTTGCGCCAGGATCCGGATGTCATCCTCGTCGGTGAGATGCGTGATGCCGAGACCGCGCAGATCGGCATGCGCGCGGCGCTGACCGGCCACCTGGTGTTCTCCACCCTGCACACGCGCGACACCGCCAGCACGCTGTTCCGCCTGGTCGACATGGGCGCGCCGAAATACATGGTGGCATCATCGGTGCAGGCAGTGCTGGCGCAACGACTGTTGCGGCGCGTGTGCGAAAGTTGCAGCGAAAAACATATCCCAAGCCCGCAGGAAGCGGAATGGCTGGAGGCGGAAGGCGTTGCCCGCAACGATTGGGGCACGCTGTTGCACGGAAGGGGATGTTCGCACTGCAACGGCACGGGTTATCACGGCCGCATGGGCGTGTACGAGATGCTGGAGATGGGGCAGGCATTGGCCGAGGCTGCCGCTCATGAGGACAGCAGGTATTTCATGCAAGCATCACGCGAGCATCTGAAAGGCAGGACGCTGCTCGATGCCGCATTGCGCGAAATGAAGCTGGGACACACCACCGTTCTGGAAGTCATGCGCATCAGTAATCAGGTAGAAGATTAATGCCGGTATTCGCCTACAAGGGGAGGAACAAACGCGGCGACCTTGTACAGGGAACATTGGAAGGTCTGGATAGCGGTGTTATCGCCGACCAGTTGCTGAACACCGGCATCACGCCCACCGAGATCGCACTTTCAACCCAGGCAGTCAGGAGCGGCAGCAACCCTGAGATCGGCCTGTGGAAACGGCTGACGATGGAAAAGAAGGTGGATGTGATGGAGCTGATGCTGTTCAGCCGCCAGATGTACACCCTCCTCAAGGCCGGCGTGCCAATCATGCGCGCGCTGGCAGGCTTGCAGGAATCCACCCGGAATCCGGTTTTTGCCGCCATGCTGCAGGATTTGCGCGAGAGCCTGGATAGCGGGCGCGAACTATCCACTGCGATGCGGCGTCACCCCAAGGTATTTTCGCCGTTCTATCTCAGCATGGTGCAGGTCGGGGAAATGACCGGCATGCTGGATATCACCTTCCTGCGCTTGTATGAGCATCTCGAATTCGAGCGGGAGATGAAAGAACGCATCAAATCTGCCCTGCGCTACCCCGTGTTCGTGCTGATCGCGATGGCGATCGCCATCGTCATCGTCAACATCTTCGTTATTCCGGCCTTTGCCAAGGTGTTCGAAGGATTCCATGCGGAGCTTCCCCTGATGACCCGGATGCTGATGGGTTTCTCCAGTTTCATGGTGCAGACCTGGCCGGTGTTGCTGGCGTTGCTGATCGGGGCGGCGGTCGCGTTCCGCTCGTGGATCAATACGATGGACGGGCGTTACAAATGGGATCGCTACAAGCTGCACATCCCCATTGCCGGCCGGATCATCATGAAGGCGACACTGGCCCGGTTCGCGCGCAGCCTGGCGCTCTCCTTCAAGAGCGGCATCCCCATCGTGCAGGGGCTGAACTCGGTCGGGCTGGTTGTGGATAACGAGTTCATGCGCACCCGTGTCGAACAGATGCGGGACGGCGTCGAGCGCGGCGAGAGCATCCTGCGCACAGCATCAGCAACAGGTGTATTCAATCCTACCGTGCTGCAGATGATTGCCGTGGGTGAAGAGACCGGCGACATGGACGGGCTGATGTTCGAGATCGCAGGCATGTACGAGCGCGAAGTGGAGTACGAGATCAAGACCCTGAGCGCCAATATCGAACCCATCATGATCGTCCTGCTGGGTGTTCTGGTGCTGATCCTCGCGCTGGGCATTTTCCTGCCGATGTGGGACTTGGGCAAGGTGGCGTTGCACAGATGACTTGCCAGAACGCAGGATACGGTAGGGATACAGGGGGTGAAGGGCTCCGGTCTGTATCGCGTATCCCGTATCCCGTGTCCTCAAATGGCTACACTCTGCTTGAACTCATCGTGGTCGTCATCGTTGTCGCGGTGTTGGCGGGATCGCTCTTGAGTCGTATTCCCTATTACCAGGAGTTGGCCGAGAAGACCGCGATGGAGAATGTGTCGGGTGCGTTGCAAAGCGCACTGGTGTTGCGTTTCGGCGCATTGCAGGTGCGCGGCGGAGCGGACAGGGATATCAGTGCCCTGGAGACGGACAACCCGGTGGACTGGTTACAGCAGAAACCGCGCAACTATGCAGGCGAGTTCTATGATCCTTCGCCGGGGGCGGTTGCGCCTGGGCACTGGATGTTCGATCTGAAATCGCGTAACCTGATCTACATCGTGGATCGCGGAGATTATTTCACCCCGGGCAAGGACGGGCAGAGGTGGATACGCTTCCACGTCAAGATTCAATATGAGCCGCTTTCGGGGGCCAAGCAGGAAGTGGTTGCGGTCTTGTTCGAGCCGGCCGAACCCTATCACTGGTTTGATTGAGGAGGTGCACATGAATCCGATCGTCGAAGCGCTGTTGTTGCGATCCGCTGTGTTGTTCCTGCTGGTGGGCAGCCTGGCCGGTCTGGTGGCCGGGGCGCTGCTGCTGTGGTACCCGGAGCGCTTGCGTGCTGCCGGCAATGTTCTCAACCGCTGGGTATCCACCCGGCATCTCGATCAGTCGCTGGAACGTTCCGTCGCGCTCGATCCCTGGTTCTACCGTTATCGCCGCACCAGCGCCACATTGACCATGCTGGCTTCCATATACATCCTGTATTTCTTTACGGTCAGTCTGGATAAGGCGAGTGCAGTGGACGGATTCGCCAGAAGTTTTACCTTGCCCGTGGCGGCGGCGGACAGCTTGCTGGATGCGCTGGTGCTGGCTGCTTTGCTGGGGGCGTTGCTCGCTATCTTCGTCAGCATGTTTCTGCTGGTGCGGCCCAGTCTGTTGCGCGACTTCGAGCAGACTGCCAACCAGTGGATATCGCTGCGCCGCGCCCTGAAACCGGTGGAGGTGCCGCGCGCAGGCGTGGATGAATATGTGTTCCGGCATGGCCGTGCAGCTGGAGTCATGTTGGTCGTGGGCAGCCTGTATGTTTTGGTGCTGCTGACGACCTTGGTCGGACACTAGCGTCGATTTGGCGACAGAAATTTCTTTAATCATGTTTTCTAAACCATTGCAGGGGCGGTAGAGTCAGGTTTCTTTTCTGGCACGATTCTGGCTGCATTGGATCGTGCCTGATGAACTTGATGTTGCGGCATTCGGTGAAACAGGCGAAAGTATCGACAATGGGGCTGCGGCCCCCGACATAAAGGAGAGATTATTATGAAGAAGCAACAAGGTTTTACTCTGATCGAACTGATCGTCGTGATCGTGATTCTGGGTATTTTGGCAGCGACAGCGATGCCGAAGTTCTATGACCTGTCGCGCGACGCGAAAGTGGCGGGCATTCAGGGAGTGGCGGGCGGTTTGTCCTCGGCCGGTTCGGTCAACTACGCGGTGCGTTCGCTGCATGCTGCATCGGGCATCGCGACCAGCGGCGTGACTTTGCGCGATTGCCGCAGCGGGCATCATGGAAGGCGGGGTGCCGGCAGGGTACGCCATTACCGGTAACGTACCGAGCTGCTCGGTAGACACTTCTCCAACAGCGACTTCGGCCGTGGCTGCGGTGGTTCCCGCAATCCTCTAAGTTGTGGGAGGGGGTACTCCGTGCCCAATCAGCAGGAAAAACAGGGGAGCGGGTCTCCCCTGTTTTTTTACACTGCACCAGCTATCCAAAGACCTGCTTTGGCCTTGGGCGCAACCATACTCCATATCATTCATGCGTAGCTCATCAAAGCGCGATGTCCCTTTCCAGTGTGGCTTCACCCTGGTGGAGCTGGTCACCATCATCGTCATTGCCGGCGTCATTTCCGTGGTCGCGCTACCGCGTTTCTTTGACCGGGGTACGTTCGATAATCGAGCCTTCAGCGACGAGATGAAGGCGACCTTGCGCTCGGCGCAAAAGCTCGCCATCGCACAGCACCGCAACGTCTGCGCGATCGTGACAACAGCCGCTCCCGCCACGCTGACGATCAATGCGAGCAGTGCGAGCCCCGGAGCTTGCGATATCGCGTTGCCGGAGCGTACAGTGACCGCGCGCGGGAATGCGAAACTGGTTCTGCCTGCGGCGAACACAACGATCACTTTCGATGCCATGGGCAGCCCCGGTGCGGCATCCTTCACTTTGCAGGCGGCAGGAGAGCCTGCGATCACCGTCGAAAGAGAGACCGGATATGTACATTGAGCAGCAATACGGCAGAACGCTGCCCGGCGCTTCTTCGCGACCCGGGTGGAAACAGCGCGGCATCAGCCTCATCGAGCTCATCATGTTCATCGTCATCGTCAGCGTCGCGGCGGCGGGGATATTGCTGGTGATGAATCAGGTCACGATGCACAGTGCGGATCCGCTCATCCGCAAACAGGCGCTGGCGGTCGCCGAATCGATGCTCGAAGAGATCCAGTTGCAGGATCTGGCAGCCACATCGTGCACCGGGGCGATCGGGGCGAATGCGGCTCGTTCCGGAGTGGGGTGCGTGGGCGATTACGCCACATACAGCACCACGGCAGGCATTCTGGATTTTTCTACCAACGCTGCTGTGGCTGGCTTGGGAAGATACAACATCGCCGCCGTGGCGGTGACGCCGATCACCACATTGGGCGGTAAAGCGATCGCGGCGGGGAGCGGCGTGATGATTACCGTCACGGTCGCCGATCCGGCAGGCGACACGGTGGACGCGACAGGTTACAGGGCGGGGAATTGATGCACATGCATCTGCAAACACAACGTGGTTTCACGCTGGTGGAGATGATCACCGTGATCGTCATCACCGGCATCATCGCCGGCATGGTGGCGATGTTCATCCATTCGCCTGTGCAGGGCTATATGGATAGTTCGCGCCGCGCCGAGATGTCCGACATCGCGGATACCGCCTTGCGGCGGCTTGCGAGGGATATGCGTACGGCGGTGCCGAACAGTGTTCGTCTGCCCACGCCGGCGGGTTCGAGCTACATCGAGTTTCTGCCGACGAGAGATGGCGGGCGCTACCGGGTGAACGCGACGGGCGGGGGCGCCGGATGCGGTGCCGTGGCAGGGGATGTCGGCGGTGCCGCGTTCGCGTTCGGCACGACCGATACCTGTTTCGAGATCATCGGTTCGCCGATGGACTTCACCACGGGCGATGCCATCGTGATCGGCAGCACGCAATCGACCGGGAACCTGCCCTACCTGGCGCCGGGCACGGCGGGGAGTATCCGGCGCATGGTTCCGGCGGCGGGTGCGGGGGCAGGCAGGATGACGGTGCAGATGACGGCGGGGGCGAGTTTCCCGACCACGGCGGAACAGGATGGACATCGTTTCGAAGTCGTGCCGGTAGCCGAGGAGGCGGTGACCTATGCTTGCGAAGGCCTGGGTACCGATGCCAATGGCGAGGGCACGGGGACGCTGACGCGGCATTGGGGATATGGTTTCAATGCAGTCCAGGCGGCACCCGCGGCGCTGGGCGGGTCGAGCGCCATCCTGGCCGACAAGGTGAGCGCATGCAATTTCGTGTATGACCCCGCCAGCCAGCGCAACAGCCTGGTGGCGGCCACGCTCGTCATCACGCGCGGCGGCGAGAGCGTCAGGCTGTATCACGAAATACACATCAACAACATACCGTGAGGAACAAGGTGAAGAGCGGTTACCTGCAACGTGGCTTCAGTATGATCTCCGCCATCTTCCTGCTCGTGGTGCTGGCGGGGCTGGGGGCGGCAATGGCCACCTTCTCGACTTCGCAGAGCCAGAATCTTGCGATGGATGTGCTCGGCTCGCGCGCCTACCAGGCGGCGCAGGCCGGCATCGAATGGGCTTCGTACAATATCGCAACGAGCCCGGGCGTGGCGGTCCCGGCGACGACTTTAACCGCGCTCGGCGGCAACCTGGGCGGTTTCACGGTGACGGTGGCTTACACGGCCGCGAGCGCACCGGCAAGCGCGGAAGAGGGAGCCGATGTCGTTGCAGGTGTAGTCTGGTTCTACGACATCACCTCGACAGCAACGTTGGGAACTCCGGGGTCGGCGAATTACGTCCAGCGGGTCGTCACCGCGAAGAAATAGAGTGATTCGATGGAGGATGGTGTGGGTAAACAAATCAGGCTGGTACTGTTCGCGGCGTTGATGCTGAGTGTTGTTGGCGCAGCGCAAGCCGCCATTGCCTTCCGTGCCGCCTCATTTGCAGGAGTGATGCAGCCCACCATCAGCTACCGTGCAGCCGGTAACGCGAGAAGCGCGGCCAGCGGCAACATCACGCCCACCTTGTCGAGCGTCGAACTGAATGCCTTGCTGGTCTGTGTGGTGGAGCAGCACGACAACGTGGCAATCTCGTTCCCCGCCGGATGGACTCAGTTGTATTCCATCAGCACGACGACTACCCATCGTGCCTCGGTGTTCTACAAGCTGGCTGCCGCCACCGAAGCCAATCCCGTTATCACCCACCCCGGCGGCGCAGGCATCATCGCGCGATGCGCGACTTTTCGCGGCGCGGATGCGGTCAATCCGCTGGATGTGGCCTATGCCGCGCAATACGCAGCCAGTTCCCTCAATGTCACGTCAGGCAGCCTGACCACGCTCACGGCGAACGACATGATGTTGTACGCGATGCACATCGCCAACAATCCTCTCCTTGGCCTTTTGCCTGGCGGACCGGGCGGGGTTGCCTGGACGCAACGGTTCTACAATTCGGCCGGGCTGCTGGGGACGTCGACTGCGGCCATCGGGCTGTATACCGGCACCAAGGCTACGGCAGGAGCAGTCGGCCCGATCACCTCGACGATTACGGCGCTCTCGGAAAACCACGGCGTGCTGTTGGCGCTGCATAACGGCACCACGCTTTCCATCAACGTTCCCGCCGGGACGATGGCGGGCGACGTGATGATCGCCGCCATTGCCACTACACCCAGCGGCGTGACCATCACAGCTCCCGCAGGATGGACGCCGATTCAGGCGATCACCCAGGCGGTGGCCACCAGCAACCGCGTCTCCACCTATTATCGGGTGGCGACTGCGAGCGAACCTGCCAGTTACCGCTGGACGCTGACCGCCAGCCACGCCGGCGCGACGGGCGGAATCGCGAGCTACATCGGCGTGGACAACGCCAACCCGATCGATGTCAGCGCAGGTCAAGCCACACCCAGCGGCACGAACCACGCCGCGCCGAGCATCACCACAACCGTGGCCGGCGACATGCTGGTGACGGTGCACGAATACGCAAGCGCGCGCAGCTGGTCGCCGCCCGCCGGCATGACCGAACGCGTGGACATTGCCTCGCGCAGCGGCAACACTGCGGGGGTTACGCTGGAGATGAACGATTTGTTGTTGGGGGCGGCAGGTGCGACCGGTGTGAAAACCGCCACTGCTTCCGCCAGCGCGGACACCGGGTGCGACGGTATCCATCGCGTTGCGGCCCGTGGCGCCGCCGGACCATATTCGCATCGAACACCATGGCGGGGCATGCAGCGGTTCCGGCGCTCCGGCACAGATCACTCTCAAGGCATGCGCCAATGCGGCTTGCACGGCGCTCTATACCGCCACCGATGTATCCGGCATTGTCCTCTCGCCGGCCACAGGAGGTTACACCTGGACGCCAGCCAATCCGCAAACGATATCGGCGGTGAGCGGCGGAATCAATAGCACTATCTTTCTCGCCCGCAACACCGCCGGAACCGCAACGCTGGCGATAACCGGAACTCCCAATCCGGCGCCCAGCAATGCCTACGAGTGCTATAACGCCAACACCGGCATCAGCGGCGACTGCAGTCTGGTGTTCGGTTCCGGTGCCTTTACTTTCAACGTGCCGGACCACACCGCGGACACCTCCCAGGTGGTCACCGTGACTTCCTGCAAGGGGTCGTTCGCCAGCACCACGCGTTCGGTCAAATTCTGGTCCACGTTCGTCAATCCTGCGTCAGGGACGCAACAGGGCAAGGTGGTGGCGGGAACGGGGAATGCCGATTGCGCGACGGGTTATTCCGCGTTGGGCGCTTCCTCGGCCAGCCCCACGACATTGAGCCTTGTTTTCGGAACAGGTGCATCGCCACAGGCCACGTTCAGCATGTGTTACCCCGATGCGGGCCAGGTGCAGGTGGACGCGCGTTACGACGGTAGTACCGCCACGGGCGATAATGGAGTGGTCATCCTTGGCAACGACAGGTTCATCGCAGTTCCTCACCACTTTACGTTGAGCAACATCGCGTGCGGTAACGGCACCACTTATACCGGCTGCATCGTGGCAAGTCCTTATGCCAATCCCGCCGCAGCCAGCGCCGCGGGAGCAGGCTTCATGAAAGCGGGTAACCCGTTCAGTCTGACGGTTACCGCATACAACGCAAACGGCGCGGTCACGCCCAATTTCGGACAGGAAAACCTGACCCTGCCCGCCCCCTCCAATGTTCCGGAGAATGTCGCGTTGACCCTGGCGGCGAACATGCCGGATCTGCCGGGCGCAGTCGCGGGTAACCTGACGGGTTCTTTCGGCTCCTTCAGTAACGGTGTGGCAACGGGCAATGCCTTTGTCTACGACGAGGCTGGCATCATGACCTTGAGTGCGAAGCTTGCCAGCGGGAATTACCTCGGGTCCGGTCTCAAAGAGATCACCACGCCCTCGAGCGGCAACATCGGCCGCTTCATCCCTGATCACTTTGCGATTTCGACCGACCTTGTCAGCCCGATTCTTGCCCGGGCCAGCTTCGGGCAAGTAAGGGCAAATGCCACCGGAACCATTGCGCCGTCAACGGTGATAGACGTTGATGTCACCACCGGTTTTCATGTGGGCGACAGGGTGCGCATCCCGGGCGCGGGAGCGGGCGGCAACGCGCTTGTCGCCAACGTCACCGCGGTCGATCCCGCAGGCCTGACGCTCACCCTGGATGCGGCGATCGGCACCACGCTGAATGCGGGCGACGACGTGATCGACGAGTGGGGCAGTTACATGGGTGAGCAATTCAACGCCCAGTTCAGCCTGAGTGCGGTCGATCTCAACGGCAATGTCACCCAGAACTACCAGGGCGCTTACGCCAAACTCAACCCGGCTGCAGCGGGCAACCCGCTCGGGTTCGGCGCGGTGAATGCCGGTGTCGACCTGACCTCGCGGCTGGACACTTCTCTCCCGGCCGGCGGCAGCTTCGCAAGTGGAATTGCCAATATTGGCGCGCCGCTGGCAATCAGCCGCGGCACATCGCCGGATGGCCCATATGCCGCACTGCAAATCGGAATTGCGCCGACGACCGCCGAGTCGGACGGCGTCAGAATGGGAGCCTACGACCTGAATGTAGGCGGCAGCCTGGACCATACCAGCGTCATGGACGCAGCGGTGCAGGCGACTACCGAAGTGCGCTATGGCCGCATCAAGGTTTCCAATGCCTATGGGTCGGAATTGCTGCCCCTGACGGTGACAGCGACGGTGCAGTACTACACCGCCGCGAACGGCTGGATCGGCAACATCGCAGACAGCGTAACGGCGCTGGCATTGACCTCCCCTTACGATCTATTGAATGCAGGCGGCACGGTGACGGGCACGACGGCCGCCAGTTTTGTTGCACCTGCGGATGCGACCTGCCTGCCGTATGCGAGCGGAAGTGTTTGCAGAGATTCGTCGATCATCAATCTGGCCAAGCCGATCGGTGGCGCGGGGGTCGCGACGATCACTCCGGCAGTCGTGGCTTGCGCATCCCCGGCGACCTGCTACTTGCCGGTCATTTCCGGCACGGCGACCTTCGGTGTGTACAAGAACAATAACAATTATATTTATCGCCGGGAACGTTAACGCTGTCTGTTTTCGGACAAGCGAGGAATCATTTCGGGTTGGTGCATTGGACAGATTTGCCATGCATTGTCGGAATGTGGTCGGCAGATGTCCGATGACGGACAGGCGTGGGTAAAAAGATCCCTTGACAGCAATGGGTTAGTGACATAACTTCATATCAATTATGGATATGTCGCAGCTACTGAAACGCTTCAAGTCCTCCAGCCGCGTTAGCGGAAGGGCTGCCGTTGTTGTCAGCAAGCGAGGGGTTCATATCGCGCAGGTCAAATATGCGGGTGTTCGCCCGCAAGTGACGAAATGCATCTTTTATCCACTTGCCGAAATCTCGGCATCGGCGCTGGAGCGGGTATGCAAAGAAGCCCAACTCGATGTGTCGGCGTTCACCACTCTGCTGTCTGCCAACGAATATCAATTGATCATGGTGGATGCGCTGAATGTTCCGATCGGCGAACTGAAAAACGCGATACGCTGGAAGATCAAGGATCTGCTCAATTACCACGTCGAAGATGCCACCATCGATGTGTTGCAGATACCGGCCGGCAAATATGGGATCGACCGTCCGCAATCGCTCTATGCGATCGCGGCTTCCAACGAGACGATACGCAAGCGCATCGAGCTGTTCGAGAAAGCCAGGGTCGAACTGAGCGTGATCGATATTCCCGAAACGGCGCAGCGCAACATTGCAGCGTTGTTCGAGGGCGAGTCGCGCGCCTTGGCGATGCTGACGTTCGGCGATGAAGGCGGATTGCTCACCATCACTTGCGGCGGAGAGTTGTTCCTGGCGCGGCGGATGGAAGTCACATGGGGACAGTTGCAGGATGCGGATGAGAACCTGAGGCAGCAGTACGTTGATCGGGTGGAGTTGGAGGTGCAGCGTTCGCTGGATTATTTCGACCGCCAGTTCCAGCATATCCCTGTGAATCGCCTACTGCTTTCAGTACCGGAAGCTTTGGGTATGGATAAAGCGCTGGCGAGCGGCTTGGGATTGCCGGTGGAAATGCTGGAACTGGCGCAGGGGATGGACATCGTTGCCGTGCCGGAGCTGCTGGATAGCGAATATGCCAACTATGCCCTGCCTGCGCTGGGCGCGGCGTTGCGCCAGGAGAAGAAGGCGCTATGAGCCAGCAGATCAATCTCTTTAACCCGATATTCCTGAAACAGAAGAAATATTTTTCTGCGGTCACGATGTTGCAGGCGTTGGGATTGATCGTGCTGGGAGCCGGATTGTTCTATGGTTATGCGTTGTATCAGGTCGCACAGCTGTCCAGGCAGACGGAAGAAATGGGCAAGCGCTATGCCGCAGAACAGGCGAGGCTGGTCAATTACGCCAATGAATTTTCGCCGCAGCGTTCCGGCCAGTTGCTGGATGAGGAGCTGAAGCAGCTCGAAATGAAAGCAGCAGAGCAGGAAGCGACGCTGAATCTGTTGAAGAGCGGTGCCATCGGCAACACCGAAGGTTTTTCCGGGTATATGCGGGCCTTTGCACGCCAATCCATCAAGGGGATGTGGCTTACCGGATTCGATATTGCAGGGGACGGTACCCAGATGAGCTTGAGCGGTGCGGTTCTGAATCCGCAACTGGTGCCTTCGTATATTCAACGTTTGAGCAAAGAGAAGGTCATGCGCGGCAAGACCTTCTCGACTCTGCAGATACGGCAGCCCAACAAGGATGGTGACCGGCCCGTCCCGCGGTACGTCGAATTCGAGCTGCGCTCGACGGCCGCGTCCCAGGAGGCCGGAAAATGACGATGCAAGCACAGATCGACAAGCTTGTCGCCAAGGTGGATGGCCTGTCTTTGCGTGAACGCGCATTGATCTTTGGCGCCGCCGCATTCCTGGTGGTGTCGCTGATCGACTCGTTGTTGCTCAATCCGCTGCTGGTCAAGCAGAAACGACTTTCCGATCAGGTCGTCCAGCAACAGGAGAAGATGAAGGAATTACAGTCGCAGATCGCCGCACTGTTGCAGGCTAAACAGGCCGATGCCAACTCGCCGCAGCGTAAGCGTGTCCGCGAGTTGCGGCAGCAGCTTGATGAAGGAGCGGCTTATCTGAAAGCTCGGCGCGACAAGCTGGTGCCACCGGAGAAGATGGCCGAACTGCTTGAGCAGATGCTGAACAAGAATGGCCGTTTGCAGCTGGTTGCGCTCAATACCTTGCCGGTGAGTTTGCTCATTGAGCCATCCGGCGAAATGGCTGCGTCCCAAACGCCAAAACCGGCCCAGGTCGACCGGATTGGAAAGACAGATTTACAAGCACGGAGTGCAGATCACCGTACGAGGTGGTTATGCCGACCTGATGCAATATCTGGCGACGCTGGAGAAATTGCCCACGCAGATGTTCTGGGGCGCTGCGAAAATGAACGTTGTGCAGTATCCGACAGTGGAGTTGACCCTGACGCTTTATACCTTGAGTTTGGACAAGACATGGCTACAGGTCTGAAGATTTTGCTGGCAGCATTGTTGTGTGCTTCGCAGATCGCGGCGGCAGAACCGCTGCCGGATCCGACCCGTCCGGCCATCGACTTGAGCGACGCTGGCAAGGGGGGGCGGCGGAGGTGGTGCCCGATGAGGCGGTGTCGCGCGGATTGCAGTCCATCATCATTTCGCCGGAATATCGCGCAGCAGTCATCAATGGCGAAACGGTGAGCGTCGGCGGCAAGACGGGTGACTCGACGCTGGTCGAGGTGCGCGAGAGCAGTGTGGTATTGCAGAATGCTCAAGGACGGCGTGTGGTGGAACTGTTCCCCAAAGTGAGCATCAAGAAGAACGAAAAGGCGCAGCAGGAGAACGCTGTGCAAGAAAAAGCTCCCGGGCAGACGAGTTTGCCGGAGAACGCTGCAGGAGGTGCGAAATGAAACGAGCGATAGGATTATTGGCATTGTTGCTGTTGTCGGCTTGCGCGACAGGAGGCGGCAAGAACTCGGCGGCAGACAAGATCAGGCAGGAGATGGATGCCGCCGCCGCATCGCGCGAAGCTGCCAAGCCGGAGGCCGTGGATCAAGCGCTGTTGCCGCCGCTGTCCGTGCAGTCTCCCCAGGCAGACAGCAAGACACTGGAAACCAAATTCGACCTGGCAGTCAATAACACGCCGGCCAAGCAGGTGTTCATGGCCATCGTGTCCGGAACCCGCTACAGCGTATTGCTGCACCCGGAAGTCGGCGGCAACATTTCACTCACCCTGAAAGACGTGACCGTCTTCGACGCGCTGGAGTCGATACGCGAGATATACGGCTACGATTACAAGGTGGATGGCACCCGCATCTACATCCAGCCGCTGACGCTGCAGACGCGCATCTTTCAAGTGAGCTACCTTTCGGGCCTGCGCGAAGGCAGGTCCTCATTGCGCGTGGCATCGGGATCGGTTGCAGATGTTGCGATCGGTTCCACCGGAACGACGCCGCAGGCTGCGATTGCGGCCGCCAATATCAATCGCGACAGCAGCAGGGTCACCACGACCAGCAGCACCGATTTCTGGGATGAATTGGGCAAGGCGCTGAAATTGATCGTTGGCGAGGAGAAAGGGCGCAGCGTGATCATCAGCCCGATGTCCGGGGTGATCGTGATACGCGCCATGCCGGATGAGATGAAGAATGTGTCTGCTTATCTCAAGGCATCGCAGATATCCATCGAACGCCAGGTGATCCTTGAGGCCAAGATCGTCGAGGTGCAATTGAACGAGTCGTTCCAGTCCGGCGTGAACTGGGCGATATTCAGGAATGGCGCGAACAGCCACCTGACTGCAGGGCAGGGCAGCGCAGGAAGCTCATTGTCGCCAGGAGGGGCTGCCGCATCCACGTTATCAAGTTCTGCGCTCACGGCAACCCCGGGATCGTCGCTGCGGCCTACGGCACCGGCGTTGCTGCCGACGGGTGCGGTCGCAGGCACGCTGTTCGGTCTGGCTTTCCAGACCAGCAATTTCGCGACATTGCTGAATTTCCTGGAGTCGCAAGGCAACGTGCATGTGCTGTCCAGCCCGCGCATCGCCACTCTGAACAACCAGAAGGCGGTGTTGAAGGTCGGTACGGATGAATTCTTCGTCACCGAGGTTACCGGCGGCACGCAATCGGCTCTCGGCGTTGCAGGCACGGCACCGACAGTCAAGGTGCAGCCGTTCTTCTCGGGCATCATGCTGGATGTGACGCCGCGTATCGACGAGAACAACGAGATCATCCTCCATGTGCATCCATCGGTGAGCACCGTCACTACGATAAACAAGACTGTGGATCTGGGTACGTCCGGCGGGGTTGCCAATATCTTCAATCTCCCGCTGGCATCCAGTTCCGTCTCCGAGACGGACAGCATCGTGCGTGCGCGCGATGGGCAGATCGTTGCCATCGGTGGCTTGATGCGTCAGGCGGATACCAACGACGAATCCGGATTGCCGATGTTGCCAAAGTCGATCTTCGGTCAGACCAACAAGCGTGCCGAGAAGCGCGAACTGGTGATCCTGCTGAAGCCGACCGTGGTGGACAGCGACAAGGACTGGTCGGACGACATCGCGCGCAGTCGCGATCGCATGAATAACATCTCCAGATAGCATCATGTATCAGGCGCATTTCGGTCTGCGTGAACTGCCCTTCTCGCTGACTCCCGACACCAGCTTCTTCTTCGCCTGCAGCAACTATCAGGAAGGTCTGAACATCCTGCTGGTCGCTGCGCGCACCGGCGAGGGATTCATCAAGATCGTGGGTGAAGTCGGCAACGGCAAGACGATGCTGTGCCGGAAATTCCTTGCGACGCTCAGCACCGACCGCACCACGACCACCGACATCGGCACGCAAGACGGCGGTACCAGCGGACGCCACGCGGCGAAGTTCATCACCGCCTACATTCCCAATCCCTACCTGGAGCCGCGCAGCTTGTTGCTGGCGCTGGCGCAAGAGTTCCGTATCGAGGTGGATGGCGGGATCGATCAGCACCTGCTGTTGAAAAGCCTGACGCATACGTTGCTCGATTTTGCGCGCGAGGGCAAGCGCGTGGTGGTATGTCTGGACGAGGCGCAGGCGATGCCGCTGGAAAGTCTGGAAGTGCTGCGACTGCTCACCAATCTCGAGACCGAGAAGCGCAAGTTGATGCAGGTCGTGCTGTTCGGGCAGCCGGAACTGGACGAGCGCCTCAAGCAGAATTCGGTGCGCCAGTTGCGCCAGCGCATCAGCTTCCAATACCAGCTCGAAGGGCTGCACCGCGACGAGATGGATCGCTATCTGCGCCATCGTCTGGCCGTGGCCGGCTACAAAGGCGAGACTTTGTTCAATTCCGGAGCGGTCGGTCTGATGCACCGGGTCACTCGCGGCACACCCAGGCTGGCGAACATCATCGCACACAAGGCATTGATGCTGGCTTATGCAGAAGGGCGTCAGCAGGTGCAGGCGCGACATGTGCGAGTGGCCGCCGCCGATACTCCGGAGTCGCACAAAGACTGGATGGTATGGGTCTGGTGGGGTGCTGCAGCTGTGGTCGCGCTGGCGCTGGCCGCACTGGGGGTTGGGCTGAGATGAGCGTCATCAACCAGGTATTGATCGAGCTGGAAAAGCGCGGGGCGAACACGCCGCTGGGCGAAGCCGCGATACGTGTGGTTCCGCCGCGCAAGCAGTCCCCGATGCGCTATGTGTTTTTTGCATTGGCGCTGTCGATCCTTGCTGGCGGCCGTGGCGTGGTATTGGGCGCGCAGCGAGAAACCGTTGCCGGAAGGCGTTGTTGCCATGCATGCGGATGAAGCCATGCATGCGCTATCCGGCGCTGCATCCGCGCCAGTCGAGGCGGTAACGATGGCGAGTGCGAGTGATGTACCTGGTGCATTACAGATGGACGCGACCCTGCGCGGCAGGCCATTGCTGAAAGTACAGGGAGAAGAGGTGCCCGCGGTGGTACCAGAAGTGAAGAAGGCCGCGCGGAGCAATCCGAAACGCGCTTCGGCTCGCGGGACGGAGGCTGGCGATGGACGCTTGCCGGAAAGCCCTGAGAATCTGCAGTTCAAGACGATCAGCCCGCAGCAACGTGCCGAGAACGAATTCCAGAAAGCCAATCTGGCTGTGCAGGAAGGGAGAACGAACGATGCGCTGGCTGGGTACGAAAGCGCGCTGCTCATAGACTCGTCTCATAAAGACGCGCGGCGCGCATGGGTGGGGGTGTTGCTGAGCCTTAAGCGCAACGATGAGGCCGAACGAGTATTGCAGAGGGGATTGAAACGCGACCCGCACGATACCTCGTTCTCCATGCTGCTGGCGCGCTTGCAGGTGGAGCGCGGGGACGCGCCCCTGGCGCTGGAGACCCTGCAGAAGACTTTGCCTGATGCCGATGGACAGGCGGACTATCACTCGTTCGTGGCTGCCTTGATGCAGCGCCAGAGCCGACACGAAGAGGCTGTCGCGCATTACCAGATCGCGCTGAAACTGGTGCCCGGCAACGCCATCTGGCTGATGGGCATGGGCATTTCGCTGCAAGCAATGCAGCGCAACGAAGAAGCGCGTGCTGCCTATCAGCGTGCGCTTGCCTCCAACAGTCTGAGCGCTCAGCTGCAGGCATTTGTGCAGCAGAAGCTCAAGGAACTTTGAGTTCAATGACCGTGCGGCAAGGTACGGGCGATGACCCAGGCGCTGACCTCGCTGGCTCCCGCGCGTTTCAACGCACGTGCCAACTCACCGATCGAGGCCCCGGTCGTCAACACATCGTCCACGATGGCAACGTGTTTGCCGCGTACATCGGCATCGGGTTTGCATGTGAATGCCTGGCGCATGTTCTTGTCGCGCTCCTTCCAGGGCAGCAGGGATTGCGGCGTGGTGTCGCGTATCCGTTCGCAGGCATCCGTCAAGAGCGGGATGTCCAGCCGGCGCGAGATGTGGCTTGCGAGCAACAGCGATTGGTTGAAGCCGCGTTCCCGCAAACGCTTGGGATGTAAAGGAAGAGCGACCAAGCGGTCAGGCTTGGTGTGCACGCACTTCACCAGGGCATCGCCAAGATAATTGACCAGCATCAGGTGGTCCCTGAATTTCAGCGCCTGAATCAGTTTGTCCACCGGAAAGGCGTAACGATAGGCGGCTACGGTATGGTCGAACGCCGGTGGATGTTGCAGGCATTCCCCGCATATGCTGCCGCCCGGCGTGGGCAGCGCGCAGATTCGGCAATGCTCATCGCTCAAGCAGGGCAATCCGGCGTCGCAAGCAGCACAGCAAACCCCGTCATGGCTGTTGGCTCCGCACAACAGACAGGGTTGTGCAGGCAGCAGGCGCATAAATTTTGAGCCGATGTTAAGCGAATGATGGGATAAAATAGACAACTTGTTCCGATCCTGTGTCTGTTCGGGGTCGAGGATACGCTTGTCATTCTACTTGCTTGCTCAAACTCATATGCAAACCAAAACCGTTGAATTCGTCCGCCCCGTCAAGCCAGAAACATCATCCCAGCGATGGAGCGTTGCAGATATCGAAGCCTTGTTCAATCTGCCCTTCTCCGACCTGATGTATCGGGCGCAGCAAGTGCACCGCGAAAATTTCGACCCGAACGCGGTGCAGCTCTCCACCCTGCTTTCGATCAAGACCGGCGGCTGTTCCGAAGATTGCGGCTACTGTACGCAGTCTTCCTACCACTCGGCAGGTGTCGAGAATACGAAGATGCTGGATATCGAGGAGGTGTTGAAGGCCGCCAATGCCGCCAAAGATGCCGGTGCCGGACGCTTCTGCATGGGTGCGGCCTGGCGCGAACCCTCGGCGAAGGATATGGAAGCGGTGGTGGAGATGGTCAAGGAAGTGCGCGCGCTGGGCATGGAGACCTGCGCGACGCTGGGCATGCTGAACGACGAGCAGACCGAGCAGTTGCGTGCCGCCGGACTCGACTACTACAACCACAACCTGGATACCGCGCCCGAGTTCTACGGCAACATCATCACCACGCGCGACTATCAGGACCGCATCGATACCCTGGAGCGCGTGCGCAAGGCGGGCATGCACGTTTGCAGCGGCGGCATCATCGGCATGGGCGAGAACCTGACGCAGCGTGCCGGGCTTGTTGCGCAGCTGGCCAACATGGATCCGTATCCGGAGAGCGTGCCGATCAACAACCTGGTCAAGGTCGAGGGCACGCCATTGGCGGAGACCGAAGACCTCGACCCGCTGGATTTCGTGCGCACCATCGCCGTGGCGCGCATCACCATGCCCAAGGCCTTCGTGCGCCTCTCCGCCGGGCGCGGCGAGATGAGCGAAGCCGTGCAGACGCTGTGCTTCCTGGCCGGTGCCAATTCCATTTTCTACGGCGATCAGTTGCTCACCACGGGCAATCCCGATGTGGAGCGCGACCGTGCGTTGATGGGCAAGCTGGGCCTGTATCCGTTGGCAGAAAAGAACCATTAGCCACACAACCAGCGACTTGGCTGACGTTTTTGGCAGCTAGTCGAATGGCTAGTGGTTACAACTAGAGAACACAGAGCGCACAGAGAAAGGCGAAACCAGAGCGACGTAATCTCTCCGTGATCTCTGTGTACTCTGTGGCAATAAATGCCTTTTACCCAATTACAGACCGAACTTGATGAACGCGCCGCGCAAGGCTTGCTGCGCAGACGGCGCACGCTTGATACGCCGCAATCGCCGCACATCACCGTAGACGGCAAGCCTTATCTCGCCTTCTGCAGCAACGACTACCTCGGTCTCGCCAACCATCCGCAACTCATCTCCGCCCTGCAGCAGGGCGCGCAGCAGTGGGGCGTGGGTGCAGGCGCCGCGCATCTGGTGAGCGGCCATTTCGAGCCGCACCACCAGCTCGAACAGCAACTCGCCGCCTTCGTCGGCAAGCCCGCCGCGCTGCTGTTCTCCACCGGCTACATGGCCAACCTCGGCGCGGTGCAAGGGTTGGTGGGCAAGGGCGACACGGTGTTCGCCGACAAGCTCAACCATTCCTCGCTCAACGATGCCATGCTGCTGTCGCGCGCCGACGTGCAGCGCTATCGTCATGGCGACATGGCGCAACTTGAGCAGATGCTGGCAAAGACTCCAAGCGGAAGAAAACTGGTCATCACCGATGCGGTGTTCAGCATGGACGGCGACATCGCGCCGTTGCCGAAGATGCTGGCGTTGTGCGAACAGCACGATGCATGGCTGCTGGTGGATGATGCGCACGGCTTCGGGGTGCTGGGCAAACAAGGCCGCGGTTCTCTTTCGCATTTCGGCCTCGATTCTTCCCGCATCATCCTGATGGGGACGCTGGGCAAGGCCGCCGGCGTTTCCGGCGCTTTTGTCGCTGCCGAGCAGGTCGTTATCGACACGCTGGTGAACCACGCGCGCAGCTACGTCTACACCACCGCCACGCCACCCGCGTTATCGGCCGTGCTGCTGCAGAGCCTGCAACTCATAGAGCAGGGTGATGAGCGCCGCGCGCATCTGCATCAACTTATCGCCACGTTGCGCAGCGGCCTGGGCGACCTGCCGTGGCAGCTGATGCCGTCGGATACCGCCATCCAGCCCTTGCTGATCGGCGACAATCAGCAAGCCCTGAAGCTAAGCGAAGGTCTGCGCGAACGCGGCATCTGGGTTGCGGCGATCCGCCCGCCCACCGTGCCGCAGGGGACGGCCCGCTTGCGCATTACGTTATCCGCCGCGCACACCGAAAATGATGTCGAACAATTGGTTGGAGCATTGCATGAGCTTGCATGTTGAGCGCATCGGCGACGGCGAACCATTGCTGTTGATACACGGCTGGGGTATGCACGGCGGCGTCTGGGACGCTGTTGCCGAACAACTGGCGGAGAGCTTCAGTGTGCATATTGTCGATCTTCCTGGCTACGGGTTCAGCATTGAGCAGGAAGCGAACACGCTCGACGCCATGGTTGATGAATTGTCCGCAGTCTCCGCCGAGCCGCTCGCCGTCTGCGGCTGGTCGCTGGGAGGGCAGGTGGCTTTGCGCTGGGCGGCGAGGGAGCCTGATAAAGTGCGGCGCCTGATCCTGGTGGCCAGCACGCCATGCTTCACCGGGCGTGCGGACTGGGACTACGGCATAGAAGCCGAAGTGCTGGAGAAATTCGCAGCCGAACTGGAACAAAACCACGCCGCCACCCTGCGCCGTTTCATCGCGCTGCAATTGCGCGGCAGCGAAAACGAACGCGAGCTGCTGGCGCTGATGCGCGAGCGGCTGTTCAGCCGGGGCGAGCCGGACATCGACGCGCTGCGCAGCGGACTGGAGATATTGCGCGATGCCGACTTGCGCGGCGAGTTGCAGAACATCAGACAACCGACACTGGCCATCGCCGGCGAACACGACAAGCTGACCCCTCCCGAAGCGTCGCGGTACCTGGCCCGGACGATACCGAATGCACGCGCGGTGGAGATCGAAGGTGCGGCGCATGCGCCATTCCTGTCGCACCCTGCCCTTTTTGTGGAACAAATAAAGAGATTCCTGCATGAATGAGTTCGAGATAGACAAGCGCGAAGTGCGCCGCGCCTTCAGCAAGGCCGCCGCTACCTACGATGCCGCCGCCGTGCTGCAGCGCGAGGTGTGCATACGCATGCTGGAGAAACTGGACGTCATCAAGCTTCAGCCCGCGCGTCTGCTGGACATCGGCAGCGGCACCGGCTGGGGTACGCGCCAGCTGGGCGAACGCTACCCGCAGGCCGACATCGTCGCGCTCGACATCGCCCTCGGCATGCTGCAGGCGGCGCGCGGCACGTCGGGCTGGTGGCAAAAGCTATTTGGTGGCAGCAGACAGCGCTTCGTCTGTGCCGATGCCGAAGACTTGCCGCTGGCAGCGCAGAGCGTGGACATGGTGTGGTCCAACCTGGCCGTGCAGTGGTGCAACGACCTGCCCGCCACCTTCGTCGAACTGCACCGCGTCATCAAGGCCGACGGCCTGCTGATGTTCTCCACCTTCGGCCCGGACACCCTGAAAGAGCTGCGCATCGCCTTCGATGGCGTGGACGGCTATAACCATGTCAACCGCTTCGCCGACATGCACGACATCGGAGACATGCTGGTGGCGGCAGGCTTCGCCGATCCGGTGATGGAGATGGAAAGGCTCACGCTCACCTACGACGACGTGAAAGCCGTGATGCAGGACCTGCGCGACATCGGCGCGCACAACGCCACCACAGGCCGCGCACCGGGTATGCTGGGCAAGGCGAAATGGACGCGCATCGTGCAGAATTACGAGACGTTGCGCCGCGACGGCAAGCTGCCCGCGACCTTCGAGATCATCTACGGACATGCGTGGAAGGCGCAGCCGAAGAAAACGGCGGACGGCAGGGCGGTGATCAAGACGGATTTCAGGTTATGAGTTATTTTGTAACCGGCACCGACACCGGCGTCGGCAAGACGCTGGTTAGTTGCGCACTGCTGCATGCCTTTGCCGCGCAGGGCAAACGCGTGGCCGGGTTCAAGCCGGTAGCGGCGGGTTGCGACGAGGACGGGCAGAACGACGATGCCAAGGCGTTGCTTGCGGCGAGCACGATGCTGGTCGGTTACAAGCAAGTGAATCCGTACTGCCTGCGCGACGCCATGGCTCCCCACCTTGCCGCACGCAACGAAGGCGTGCGCATCGAACTGCCGCACATTCTTGCCAGGTACCGTGAACTGACCGGTCAGTCAGACGAGGTGATCGTGGAGGGGGCGGGTGGCTTCCTGGTGCCGCTGAACGATACGCAGACCAGCGCCGATCTGGCGCGGGAATTGAACCTGCCGGTGATCTTGGTGGTGGGGATGCGGCTGGGCTGTATTAATCATGCCTTGCTGACTATGCGAGCGATTGCCGATTACCGGCTAGAATGCGCGGGTTGGGTGGCCAATGTGGTGTCGGAGGCGGGCATGCCTGCCTTGCAGGAAAACATCGATGCTTTGCGCGAACGCATCGCAGCGCCTTTGCTGGGCATTGTTCCTTATCAATCGCGACCGGATGCGCTTGCCACCGCTGCGCACTTGAACCTGGGGTTGCTGGAGAAATAAGAAGTCGATGGTTGAATTCAGTCTTATCGCCGTGTTTCTGGCCGGTCTGCTTAGCGGTGTGCACTGCCTTGGCATGTGCGGCAGCATCGTCGGCATCTTCACTGCGCAAGTGCCAAAAAATGTTCCGCGCTGGCCGTTTCACCTGGCATATAGCAGCGGGCGCATCCTGAGCTACGCGCTGGCTGGTGCCCTGGCCGGTGCAGTCGGTCAGGCGGGGTTGCTGATGCGCGATGCGGTGCCGGTGCAGCACCTGCTGTTTGCGTTGTCGAGTGCCATGCTGGTTTTGCTCGGACTATACCTCGCCGGCTTGTGGGGGGTGGTGCGGCGATTGGAGAATGCGGGCAGCGGCTTGTGGAAGCGCTTGCAGCCTTATACTACGAGGCTGCTGCCGGTGAATACCGTGCCGCGCGCTCTGGGCCTGGGTGCGCTGTGGGGGTGGCTGCCGTGCGGTCTGGTGTATAGCGTGCTGGTCACTTCCCTCGCGAGCGGCAACGCTGTACAGGGTGCGCTCATCATGGCGGCGTTCGGTTTGGGGACGCTGCCGAATCTGCTGGCGATCGGCCTGTTCTGGGAAAGCGTCAAAGGCTGGGTGCAATCGCCGCGCGTGCGGCTGGCCGCCGGCTTGCTGGTTGCAGCATTCGGGATTTATGGTTTGACCAAGGTGGGTTACACATTTGCCGTCCATGGATGGGCTGGAGCGTGTCATGTGGCTGCGTAAGCTGGTTTTGCCGTGCTTGTTCTCCGTGCTCGCCGCGTGCGGCGAGCAGAAGCTCCCTTCCCCCTTCAAGGCCAGCGACGTCAGCGCTAAATATGCGCAAGCCGATTTCCACCTCAACGACGCAACGGGCAAGCCGGTCAGTCTGGTGGATTATCGCGGCAAGGCGGTGGTGCTGTTCTTCGGTTACACGCACTGCCCCCAGATATGCCCAACCACGCTGGCGGATCTGGCGCAGGTGATGCGCGAACTGGGCAAGGATGCCGACAAGGTGCAGGTGTTGTTTGTGACACTCGACCCGGAGCGCGATACGCGCGAATTGCTGGCGCAATATCCCCCCGCCTTTTATCCTACGTTCAAAGGCCTGTCCGGTGATAGCATGGCGACCGCCCAAGCGGCGCAAGCCTTCGGCGTGATCTACCAGAAACAGCCGAACAAGAGCGGCGGTTACGATCTGGATCATTCGGCCGGGACGTATCTCATCGCTCCAGGGGGTAAGCCGGTACTGCTGTCACCCTACGGACAGCGTGCGGAGTTATTGGTGCAAGACATCAGATTATTGCTGGCATTCAAATGAGTTTGTTGACCGATCTGTTGCGCTTCGAGGTAAACGAAAAGAATCTGCCGATACGTGCGGAGCAGCTTCGTGCGCGGATGAAGGTTTATCCCATGATGTTGCTGGCCGAGATGGCGATTGCCCCGCTATTTGTCGCGCTGTTCTGGCATGAGGTTTCGCAACCGGCCGTGTTGCTCTGGTTGGCTACCATCGTCATGGTGCATGCGGGGGAGGTCTTCGCATGGTGGCGGACTCGCCGCCGTATCAGTTCCATTGAGGATTGCCACAAGTGGCATCGCATATTCACTGGATTTGCGCTGCTCGTAGGGTTGACATGGGGATTCGCACCGATCTGGTTCTTCCCGGCGGATTTTGCGTACCAAGCGCTGATGATCACTATTTTGCTGGGCCTCGCGTCCGGTGGTGTGACGATGAATTCCGTCCATCCGCCATCCCTGTATGCATATACTGCAAGCGTGCTCTTGCCGTTGATTTTGCGCGTTGCCGCTGAGGGGGACTCCACCCATCTTTTGCTCGCGACGATGATGACCGTTTATCTTGGAGTGGTGTTGAATGCCGGACGCCAATTGAGCATCACTTTCCGCCGAACGCTGGATCAACGTTTCGAGAACGAAACCCTGGTCGGAGCGCTGCTGGAACGGAAGCGGGATGCGGAAGCGTCGCGTCAGGTGGCTGAGCAGGCCAATCGGGCCAAGTCCAAGTTCCTTGCCACCGCCAGCCACGACTTGCGCCAGCCTTTGCAGGCATTGCGCCTGTTCTCCGATGCTTTGCAGGATACGGCCCGGGAAAAAGAGACCGTCCACCTGGCCGGGCAGATCGGTAAGTCGGTCAATGCGCTGGTCAATATGTTCGACGATCTGCTGGATGTCTCGCGTCTGGACGCGGGTATCGTCGAGCCGCGCCAGCAGCATTTCATGCTTGGTCCCTTGTTCGACCGGATATACGGCGACTTTGCCCCGATCGCCCAAGCCAAGGGGCTGAACTTCCAATTGGCAGAGTGCATGAACTGCAATGGAAAGAATCAATGCAATGTGGTGATCTACAGCGATCCCTTCCTGCTGGAGCGCATGCTGCGCAACCTCATTTCCAATGCCATTCGCTATACCGATAGCGGCGGTGTGGTAGTGCGCCGAACCTGCATGCCGGATAAGGTTACTCTGGAGGTTTTCGATACCGGTATAGGAATCCGGCCAGAGGCCTTGCCGCACATCTTCGAGGAATACTATCAGGCGGACAATCCGCATCGCGACCGCCGCAAAGGACTGGGTCTTGGCCTGGCCATCGTGCGCCGGATCGAAGAATTGCTGGATTGCAAGGTACAAGTCAGTTCGGAGCCTGGAGTCGGCTCGGTGTTCAGTTTTGACGTACCGAGAGGCGATTCCTCGAATCTGGCACAGCCTTTTGTCATTACACACTCCCACTACGACCTGAGCGACAGCGTAGTGGCACTGGTGGAAGACGACCAGGACATTCGGGAGCAGTCCGTCGAGCTGATGGAGCAATGGAGATGCAAAGTGTTTGCAGGAGAGCATGCCGAAGACGTGATGCGCAAGCTGGATATCTCTGAATTGAGGCCGGACTTGCTGGTGTGCGATTACCGTCTTCCGCACGGCATGACGGCTATTCAAGTCATCGAACGGATGCGCGAACTGTGGGGCAGCGGGCTGCCGGCCGTGGTGTTGACCGGTGATACTGCCCGCGAGACCTTGCAGGCGATACATGCCAGCGGGGCGATCTTGCTGCACAAGCCCATCGCGCCGGCGCGGCTGCGGGCGATGATGTATTTCGCGCTGCATGGTGAAAGCTAGAAGCCCATGCGGGAGTGGTATCATTGTGAGCGCCAAGGGGGGAATAGTAGATGAAGATTAAGGTGCTGATGGCCGATGACCACGCGTTGTTCCGCGACGGTATGCGCTACGTATTGCAGCAACTGGCCGATGAGGTCGAGATTCTGGATTCGGGAAATTTCCAGGATGCATTGCAACTGGTACATGACAATCCCGATGTGGATCTCGCCCTGCTCGATTTGAACATGCCTGGCAGCGAAGGCGTTCCCTCTATCCAGTTTTTCCATCTGCGTCATCCGGATATCCCGCTGGTGGTGGTTTCGGGATCCGATCATCGCGACGACATTGAGAGCGTGATGGAGTCCGGCGCGATGGGGTTCATCTCCAAGATGTCTTCGAGCAAGATCATGCTGTCGGCGTTGCGCATGGTGCTGGAGGGTGGCATCTATCTGCCGCCGCAGCTGCTGCAGCAAGCGGTGAGTAACGTCGATCAGGGCGAGGCACAGTCGAGCAAACGTTCGCAACGTGCAGCCAAATTCGGTCTCACTTCACGCCAGCTCGAAGTGTTGACCTATCTTGCCTCGGGCATGGCGAATAAAGAGATTTCCAAAAAGATGAATCTGGCCGAGGGCACGGTGAAGATACACACAGCGGCCGTCTATCAGGCCTTGCATGTCAATTCGCGGCTGGAGGCGGTCAGCGCAGCGCGCCGTCTCGGGTTCCTGCCGCCTGCGCCCACCGATGCCGAGGCTAATTGATGGCGTTGCCCGCAAATCCACGTCCGCCATTGCCGGAAAGACTTCTCGGTTTACTGCGTGAATCACGCTGGCTGTTGCTGGTGGCCGTGGCGCTTTATCTTGTTCTCATCCTGTTCGGTTTCGACCGTGCCGATCCATCCTGGTCGCACAGCGCGAGCGGCGCGGTCACGCACAATCCCGGCGGCACGCTCGGCGCCTGGCTGGCCGATGTGCTGCTGTACCTGTTCGGTTTTTCCGCATGGTGGTGGGTCACGCTGATGTTGCAGCGCGTGTGGGCCGGCTACCATCGCATCCGCGCCGACAGCCTTTTCGATCAGCGCGCACTGTGGGTCTCGTTGCTGGGTTTCATCGTGTTGCTGTTTGCAAGCAGCGCGCTGGAAGCCTTGCGCCTCTATACCTGGAAGGTCGCATTGCCGCTCGCGCCCGGCGGAATGCTGGGTGCCGTGCTGGGAGGTGCGTTATCGCATATTCTGGGCTTTATCGGTGCCACCCTGTTCTTGCTGGCTTTGATGGTGGTGAGCTTCAGCCTCTACACGGGTCTGTCGTGGCTGCGTTTTGTCGATTGGCTGGGCGGCCAGCTGGAGGACGGCTATCTGTGGGCGCGCAATACCTGGCAGACCCGGCAGGACAAGCGTATCGGGGCGCAAGCGATGCAAGAACGCAGCATCGTGGTGCAGGAAGAGAAGAAACGCGTGGAAGAGCACGAGCCCATCCATATCGAGATGCCCGTCTATGAAGTGCCGCGCTCGAAGCGTGTGGAGAAGGAAAAGCAGGTCTCACTGTTCGCCGAGATCGCCGACACCGATCTGCCGCCGCTGCGTTTGCTGGACGAGGCCAAGCAGCAGGTCGAGGTGGTCTCCGCCGAGACGCTGGAATTCACCTCGCGCCTGATCGAACGCAAACTCAAGGACTTCGGCGTCGAGGTCAAGGTCGTCGGCGCGTATCCCGGCCCGGTCATCACGCGCTACGAGATCGACCCTTCCGTCGGCGTGAAGGGCAGCCAGATCGTCAACCTCGCCCGCGACCTTGCGCGCGCGCTGTCGGTGGTCAGCATCCGCGTGGTCGAGACCATCCCTGGCAAGACCTACATGGCCCTGGAACTGCCCAACCCGAAACGCCAGATCGTGCATTTGTCCGAGATTCTGGGGTCGCAGGTGTATGCCGATATGAATTCGTCGCTGACTATTGCGATGGGCAAGGATATCTCCGGCAAGCCGGTGGTGGCCGATCTCGGCAAAATGCCGCACGTGCTGGTGGCAGGTACCACGGGCTCCGGCAAGTCGGTGGCGATCAACGCGATGATCCTGAGCCTGCTGTACAAGGCCACGCCGCAGCAGGTGCGCCTGCTGCTGGTCGATCCCAAGATGCTGGAGCTGTCGGTGTACGAAGGCATCCCGCATCTGCTGGCGCCGGTGGTTACCGACATGCGCCAGGCAGCGTCCGCGCTGAATTGGGGCGTGCAGGAAATGGACAAGCGCTACAAGCTGATGTCGGCACTCGGCGTGCGCAACATTGCGGGCTATAACCAAAAAGTACGCGACGCGGTCAAGGCGGGTGCGCCGTTGACCAATCCGTTCACCATTACGCCGGAGAATCCCGAGGCGCTGGAAGAGTTGCCGTTCATCGTCATCTTCATCGACGAACTCGCCGACCTGATGATGGTGGTTGGCAAGAAGGTGGAAGAACTCATCGCACGTCTGGCACAGAAGGCCCGTGCCGCAGGTATCCACCTGGTGCTGGCGACGCAAAGGCCATCGGTGGATGTCATCACCGGACTCATCAAGGCCAACGTGCCGACGCGCGTGGCGTTCCAGGTGTCGAGCAAGATCGACTCGCGCACCATCCTGGATCAGATGGGCGCCGAATCGCTGCTGGGGCAGGGCGACATGCTCTACCTGCCGCCCGGCAGCGGCCATCCGCAGCGCGTGCATGGCGCGTTCGTCTCCGACCAGGAAGTGCATCGCGTCACCGAACACCTCAAGGCTCAAGGACAACCGAATTACATCGAGGGCGTGCTGACTTCGCTGGATGAGCCGGCTGAGGGTGAATATGACGGCGGAGGAGGGGATGCCGAGGCCGATGCGCTGTACGACCAGGCCGTGGAGATCGTGCTCAAGACACGCCGTCCTTCCATCTCGCTGGTACAGCGCCATCTGCGTATCGGTTATAACCGCGCCGCGCGCCTGATCGAAGCGATGGAAAAGGCCGGGCTGGTGTCGCCGATGCAGGGGAATGGCAACCGCGAAGTTCTGGCGCCGGCGAGGCAGGAATGAAAACAGGATTCAGGATTTTTGAATCAGGATTTGGACATGCCGCCGATTCTCCTTAATCCCAATTCCAGACAAAATCCTTTTCAAAAACCATGAAATACAAATTCCTCTTTCTGGCACTGCTTGCATTTCCTCTGGCATCGCATGCTTCCGCTACCGGCAAGCTGAAAACCTTCATCGCCGCCACGCATTCGGCACAGGCCAACTTCACGCAGGAAGTGCAGGACAAGAGCGGCAAGCGCATCCAGTTTGCCTCCGGCACCATGCAATTCGAGCGCCCGGGCAAGTTCCGCTGGGAATACCGCAAGCCGTACGAGCAACTGATCGTGGGCGATGGCAAGAAGTTCTGGATGTATGACATCGACCTGAACCAGGTCACGGTGAAGAAACTGGATGCCGCGCTGGGTAGCAGTCCTGCGGCGCTGCTCTCCGGCAACAACGAGATCGAGCGCGGGTTTGTCCTGAAGGACATCGAGGAGCGCGATGGACTGGAATGGCTGCAAGCCACCCCGAAGTCGAACGAGACGACTTTCCAGAAGATACTCATGGCGTTCAACGCCCAATCTGAGCTGGTGGTGATGGAATTGCATGACGCCTTCGGGCAGCACACCGTGTTGCGTTTCACCGAATTGAAAAACAATCCCTCGCTCTCGCCGCAACGCTTCCGATTCGTGCCGCCTAAAGGGGCGGACGTATTGGGTGAATGATGAGCAGTGCCGATCTGTTTGCTCCCAATCAACCCGCCGCACCGCTCGCCGAGCGGCTGCGCCCCAAGCACATCGACGAGGTCATCGGCCAATCGCATCTGCTGGGTCCGGGCAAGCCGCTACGCCTCGCTTTCGAATCCGGCAAGCTGCACTCGATGATCCTGTGGGGGCCGCCGGGCGTGGGCAAGACCACGCTGGCGCGGCTGATGGCCTCGGCTTTCGATTCGGAATTCGTGCCGCTGTCGGCGGTGCTGTCCGGCGTGAAGGATATCCGCGATGCCATCGCGCAGGCCGAGCAGACCCTGCAGCGGAGCGGTCGCCACACCATCCTGTTCGTGGACGAAGTACACCGTTTCAACAAGTCGCAGCAGGATGCCTTCCTGCCCTTCGTCGAGCAGGGGCTGGTCACCTTCATCGGCGCGACCACCGAGAATCCTTCATTCGAATTGAACAACGCCTTGCTGTCGCGGGCGCAGGTGTATGTGCTGCAATCCCTGTCCGATGCGGAGCTGGGACAATTGCTGTCGAACGGGCGCAACAGGTCGCATTGGAGGGCTTGAAGTTCGACGATGCGGCACGCGAGCGCATCATCGGGTATGCCGACGGCGACGCACGGCGCCTGCTCAATGTGCTGGAGCAGTTGCAGACTGCAGCCCAGGCCGCCAAGGTAACGGACATCACCACGACTTTCCTCGATAACACGCTGGCGCAGAAGCTGCGCCGTTTCGACAAGGGCGGCGAGTCGTTCTACGACCAGATCTCCGCGCTGCACAAATCAGTGCGCGGGTCCAATCCCGATGCGGCGCTGTACTGGCTGGTGCGCATGCTGGATGGGGGCGCCGACCCGCGCTATCTCGCGCGACGCATCGTGCGCATGGCCTGGGAAGACATCGGCCTCGCCGACCCGCGCGCCATCCAGCTGTGCAACGATGCCGCCGCCACCTATGAACGCCTCGGCTCGCCGGAAGGCGAACTGGCGCTGGCACAGGCCGTGCTGTACCTCGCCGTTGCGGCGAAATCGAATGCGGGTTATGTCGCGTATAATGCCGCCCGCGCCTTCGTCAGACAGGACGGCTCGCGCGAAGTGCCGCTGCACTTGCGCAACGCGCCGACCAAATTGATGAAGCAGCTGGATTACGGCAAGGACTACCGTTACGCGCACGACGAAGAAGGCGGCTATGCGGCGGGCGAGAACTTATTTCCCCGACGGTATGCCGGAAGTGAGTTTCTACGAGCCCACCGAGCGCGGGCTGGAAGCGAAGATTGCAGAGAAGCTGGCGCATTTGCGTGAGCTGGATGCAAAGGCGAAGAAAATGTAGGTCGGGTTCAACAAGGTTACGCGATTCTCACGCAGTAAATCGCGATGAGAAATGCGCAGAGCGCAGCGTAACCTGACAAGTTTTAATGGATCCGATATTCAACGTCGGGTTACGCGATGAAATTGCATCCCGACCTTGAGGTTCTCATGTTAGACATACAAACACTACGCAACGACCTGGCCACAGTGGCCGCCCGCCTGGCGACACGCGGTTACACGCTGGATACCGCCAGGTTCGAGCAGCTCGAAGCCGAACGCAAAACCATCCAGACCCGCACGCAGGAACTGCAAGCCAAGCGCAATGCTTCGTCCAAATTGATCGGACAAGCCAAAGCCAAGGGCGAGGACGTATCGGCGATCATGGCCGAAGTGGGCGCGCTGGGCGAGGAGTTGAAGCAACTCGAAGCCAAGCTGCCGCAACTGCTGCAAGAGATGGACGCCTTCCTCGCCGTCATTCCCAACGTGCCGCATGCGAGTGTGCCGGTCGGCAAATCGGAGGCGGACAATGTCGAAGTGCGCAAGGTCGGCGAAGTGCCGAAGTTCGCGTTCGAGGTGAAGGACCACGTTAGCATCGGCGAAGGCCTGGGCGGGCTGGATTTCGAGACGGCCACCAAGATCGCGGGTGCGCGCTTCTCGTTATTGAAAGGACCGCTGGCCAGATTGCATCGCGCGCTGGCGCAATTCATGCTGGACACGCACACCGAGAAGCATGGCTACACCGAGACTTATGTGCCGTATCTGGTGAACGCCGACTCGATGCGCGGCACCGGCCAGTTGCCGAAGTTCGAGGAAGATTTGTTCAAGGTGCCGCGCAAGATCATCAATCAGGATGGCAGCGACGAAGGCGAGAAGAACTTCTACTTGATTCCCACCGCCGAAGTGCCTGTTACCAACATGGTGCGCGACGAGATCGTGCCGCTGGAAAAACTGCCGATGAAGTTCGTGGCGCACACGCCGTGCTTCCGCAGCGAGGCCGGCTCGTACGGCCGCGACACGCGCGGCATGATCCGCCAGCACCAGTTCGACAAGGTGGAGCTGGTGCAGATCGTCCATCCGGAAAAATCCTACGAGATGCTGGAAGAACTGCTCGGCCACGCCGAAACCATCCTGAAGCAACTCGGCCTGCCGTATCGCGTGGTCAAGCTGTGCACCGGCGACATGGGCTTCTCCGCCGCCACCACTTACGACATCGAAGTGTGGCTGCCCGCGCAGAACACCTACCGCGAGATATCCTCCTGCTCCAACTTCGAGGCGTTCCAGGCGCGGCGCATGCAGGCGCGCTTCCGCAACGCCGCAAGGCAAGCCGGAGCTGGTGCATACCCTCAACGGTTCCGGCCTCGCGGTCGGCCGTACCCTGGTGGCGATTCTGGAGAACTACCAGCAGGCCGACGGCAGCGTGAAGGTGCCCGAAGTGCTGCGCCCCTACATGGGCGGACTGACCTCCATCAACGCGATCTGATCTTCGGACCGTCATGCTGGAGCTGACGCCATTCCGCAGGGTCGTGCTGGTCATGCTGCTGGTCGCCATCCCGTGGTTCATGGTCGGCGTGTTCAGCGTCGCCTTCTTCATGCAGGCGCATTTGCAGGAAGAGATGCAGTACTCCTTCGGCATGAAGCTCTCTATCGTCGTCGGCGCGCTCATGTGCCTGTCCGCTTTGGCGGTGTGCGCCGACGGAGTGCGCAAGCAGGAAGGCAATCTCCTGCTGTATGTGTTCGCGATCTCCGCCTTCTGGTTCCTGACCGAATGGCCGGCCAAGGCCTTGCTGGACATCCTGCGCTCATAGGCCGGCGTCGGCGCTTCGCTCCGCGTTTTCCGCGTTTCGTCGCATTGCTATTCCGTTGGCCGGGGAAAACAAAGTTAAATCCATCTTAAGCAGGCTGCGTGGTTGAACCGGCTCAGACGAGGAGGAATGGCTTTGGACGAGAGTTATCTTTGGTTGAAACTCGCGCATTTGCTTGGCGTGACCCTGTTTATGGGCAACATCATCGTCACCGCATGGTGGAAGCTGATGGCGGACCGCACGCGAAATCCGCAGGTCATCGCTTTTGCGCAGCGGCAGGTGACGCTCACGGATTATGTGTTCACCGCCGGCGGGGCGGCCATCCTGCTGGCAACCGGGTGGGGCAATGCCGCACTGCACGGCATGGACGTCCTGCATGTGAAGTGGCTGTCGCACGGTCTGTGGCTGTTCAGTATTACGGGCATCATCTGGGTGGCTATCCTCCTTCCAGTGCAGATGCGCCAGGCGCGCATGGCCCGGAGATTCGCACAGGATGGGCATATCCCCGCCGAATACTGGCGGCTTGGAAGAGTATGGGCAATTGGGGGATTTATCGCCACCTTGTTGCCGTTGGCGAACTATTTCTGGATGGTATTCAAGCCGAACTGAGGCGCAAGGAGGAAGCGATGAAGGGATGGATGATGGCGGGTTTGCTGGCAATGGCGCCAGGCGTCCTGGCCGGAGAACTCAAGCTGGAGCTGCATGGCAAACACATGGCGGGCAACCCGGTGCGCGTTGCCGTCTATTCCGCGCTGAAGCCGGAACAGTTCCCGTCCGACGAACGTTTTTACCGCGGGATCGTCGTCGAGGCGCAGTCCGATCTCCTGACTGTTTCGGTGCCGGATTTGTTGCCGGGCCGCTATGCTGTGGCAGCATACGTTGATAACAACAGGAACGGCAGGCAGGACAAGAACTTTCTGGGCGTGCCCAAAGAAATATACGGCCTCTCCAATGACGTGCGCGGAGCGTTCGGCCCGCCCGATTTTGCTGAAGCCGCCTTCGATATCGGCGAAAATGATGCCGTTACTAAAACCATCCATCTACATTGAGAGCGAACATGAGCGACAACACCAGCCGTCCGCCGATCCTGAAGCTGCGCAACATCAAGCGCCGTTTCCTGCTCGGCGAGACCACCATCGACGCTTTGAACAGCATCTCGCTGGACATCCATGCCGGCGAGTTCCTCGCGGTGTGGGGGCCCTCCGGCAGCGGCAAATCCACCCTGATGAACATCATCGGCCTGATCGATGCGCCGACCGAAGGCGAGGTGCATTTCGACGAGCAGGACACGCGCGTGCTGGACGACGACGCGCTCACCGAGTTCCGCAGCAGGAAGCTAGGCTTCGTGTTCCAGAACTTCAACCTGGTGCCGGTGCTCTCCGCGCTGGAGAACGTGATGCTGCCCCTGCAGATACAGGGCGTGGCTGAACACGAGGCGCGCGAACGCGCCGCTGCCGCGCTGGTGGATGTCGGGTCTGGAGAAGTTCAAGGGCTCGTTGCCGGACAAGCTCTCCGGCGGCCAGCGCCAGCGCGTTGCCATCGCCCGCGCGCTGGTGGTCGATCCCAAGCTGGTCATCGCCGACGAGCCGACGGCCAACCTGGACTCCGAGAACAGCCGCATGGTGGTGGAGCTGATGCGCGAGATGAACCGTGCGCGCAAGGTGACTTTCGTGTTCACCACGCACGACCAGCGCCTGCTCGATCATGTGGACCGCAAGATACTGTTGCGCGACGGCAACATCGTGAGCGATGAGGTGATGGCATGAGAAACATGCTCAAACTCGCCCTGCGCGGCCTGATGCGCAACCGCCGCCGTTCGATGATGACGCTGCTCGCCATCGCCTTCGGTTTCTCCGCCATCGCATTGTTCGCGGGCTACACGCACAACGTCTACGATGGACTGTCGCGCCAGTCCATCCACGGCGAGATGCTGGGACACCTGACGCTCTCCAAGCGCGGCATGCGCAAGGAAGGCAGGCTCGATCCCGAACGCTATCTGCTGACTGCGACGGAAGTCGAGACGATAAGCAAGCTGCTGAAAGACGAGCAGCATGTCGAGATGGTCGCGCCGAGGCTGATGATGAGCGGCCTGGTCAGCAACGGCCGCGCCAGCACCATCTTCATCGCAGAGGGCATCGAACCGGAGGCAGTGGTGAAGCTGCGTTCGGGATCGTTGACCGACGCGGAAAAGAAGAGCGGCAGGTTCGACAACATGTGGATGCGGCTCGATCCAGAACGGCCCGAAGTGGTGAGCCTGAGCGAGGGGCTGGTCGAATTGCTGCATCTCAAGGAGGGCGAGCAGGCGCAGGTGCTGGTGAACACGCTGACCGGACAGGCCAATGCCGCCGACATCACGCTGGGCAAGGCCTTCAACACCGGCAATGCGGGCAGCAACGACAAGTTCGCCTTCGTCTCGCTGGCGCTGGCGCGCACACTGCTGGATGCGGAGGGCAGGGCGGACCGCCTGACCATTTTGCTGGACGACAAGAACCGGACCGAAGCGATGCGCGACCGCCTGCTGGCGAAACTTTCCGCCGCGGGATTCGACGTGGAGATCATGACCTGGCAGGAACTGTCCGATTTCTACAACCAGGTGCACGGCATGTTCGACATGATCTTCGGCTTCATCTTCTCCATCGTGCTGACCGTGGTGGTGATGAGCGTGGCGAACTCCATGGGCATGACCGTGATCGAACGCACCCGCGAGATCGGCACGCTGCGCGCCATCGGGCTGAAGCGCAGCGGCGTGGTGCGGCTGTTCACCATGGAATCGATGCTGCTGACGCTGATCGGTTGCATCGCCGGCCTGCTCATCACGCTGCTGGTGCGCTGGGGCGTCAATGCGGCGGATATCTCCTATATCCCGCCCAACAGCGCCGGACGCGTGCCATTGCTGATCGACCTCGACCTGCTGCGCACGCTGTTCACTTTTCTGCTGATGGGCGTGGTAGGCACGCTGGCAGCGTACATGCCGGCGCGGCGTGCGGCGAAGAAGGACATCATCGACGCGCTCGGGCATGTGTGAGGCGTGACAGTAATATTCAGTTCGGAGGCGACATGAGAAACATATTGCGGGCATTACTGTTGTTGCTGTGGGCGGCCGATGCGCTTGCCGCACCCGACGCCCACAGCATCCTCAAGGATTCCGACCAGGCGCGCGGCGGAGGCCTGCCCGGCATCGTGTGGGAGATCAGATTGCAGTCGCGCGACGGCGAGCGCAACGACGAGCCGCAGCGCATTCTGGTCAAGGCGGTGGACGATTCCAGCGTGGCGGAGACGCAGGAGCCGGTGCGCTTCAAAGGCTCGAAGATATTGCAGGTGGAGCGCAACATGTGGATGACGCGTCCCGGCCTGTCCAAGCCGATTCCCATTTCGCCGCGCCAGCGCATGAGCGGACAGGCATCCAACGGCGACATCGCCGCGACCAACTATGCGGGCGACTACGACGCGCAGCTGGGCGGGACCGAGACGCTGGACGGCGAGGCATGCTACGTGCTCGACCTGACCGCGAAGCACAAGCGCACCACCTACGACCGCATCCGCTACTGGGTGTCGGTCAAGCGCATGGTCGGCGTCAAGGCCGAGTTCTATTCGGTGAGCGGCAAGCTGCTCAAGACCGCGCGCTTCGAATACAACAACACCATCGAGCATGACGGCAAGCGCATTCCCTTCGTCAGCAAGATGACCATCCGCGATGCGCTGGTCGACGCCGAAACCACGATGGAGTTCGGCACGGTGAAGGTGAAGAAGATCGCCGCATCGGAATTCGATCTCGGGCAGATGCAATAATGTTCATCGCGCACTTCGGCGCCGGCTTCGGCGCAAAACATTTCGCTCCCAGGGTGTCGCTGGGCACGCTGTTCCTCGCCGCGCAGTTCCTTGATCTGCTGTGGCCGACCATGTTGCTGCTTGGCTGGGAAAGCGTGCGCATCGAACCGGGCGCCACTGCGGTCACACCCTTGCTGTTCGAACACTACCCGATCTCGCATAGCCTGCTGGCCGTGCTCGGCTGTGGATCCATTATCTGTCTGAAGCAAGATCGCGCTGATCGTCGGGCTGAAATGCAGTGCTTCCGCCCTTGCGCTGTTCGAGCGCATGAGTGGCATTTGGTGCGACGGAGTCGCGGCGACGATTCCGATTGGCAGACCTCCTGGGACGGCACGCTCTACGGCTATGCCAACAGCACGCGCTTGCGCGCGGACAGCGTGCTCAATCCCGGCAACCAGGTCGCGGGCCTGCCGCAACGCAGCGACACCGCGGAGCTGCGCCTCAACTTCAAGGCGGAGAACGATGACCGTGCGCTTGACCGCACGTCCCATTGGTTTGATCCGCGAGAATCGCAATGCCTTTGGCACGCAGCAGCGCAACGAAGGCTATTTCAGCCTGTGGCAGGTTCGCGTGCGGGCAGCCGAGAGCTGGAACGTTGCAGCGGGGCGCGATGTGTTGAACTGGGGGGCGGGGCAATTCCGCTCGCCTTCCAGTCCGTTCTATTTCGATAACGGGCGCACCGATCCGTTGCGCGAACTGGTCGGCATGGATGTGATGAAACTCTCGTGGACGCCGGACATGCAGAGCAGTGCCAATCTGGTGCGCATCGTCCGTTCCGGTTACGGCGCGATGCAGCCGGATGTGTGGCGCGAAAGCTGGCTGGCGAAATTCGATCAGCGCGGCGGCGGCTGGGCGTATGGCGTGGTCACGGTCAAGGCGCCGCATTTGCCTGCCTTCTATGGCGCGCACGGGCAAATGACGGTGAGCGATGCGCTGATGCTGTACGGAGAAGCTGGGTCTTCCGCGCGTGCCTTCGCACTGCAATCGTCCGCCGATGCCGCGCAGCCATTCACCGTGCAAGCACCCTCGGCGAGGCGCAACGCAGCTTTGGCGGGGGCAGCCTACACCTTCGAGGACGGCAAGTCGCTCAACGCCGAATATCTGCACGACGGCCACGGCTACACTTCGGCTGAAGAGAGTGCCTACTTCCAGCGCGCAGTCGCCTTGCCGGGTATGGCGCTGGGATTGGCGCCGCGCCTGCTCGGGCGCGACTACCTGCATCTGGTGTGGCAGGCCAACATGATGAGCGAAACGGGCTATTGGCGGCTGATGTACACGCGCAATCTCACCGATGGCGGCAACGAATTGGCGGGTTACGGTGAGACGACATTGCACCCGCGCCTCAGCATCTTCGCATTGGCAGTGCTGCCGCAGGGCAATGCGCGGCAGGAATTCTCCGCCTTGCTCCAGCGCAGCGTGACCTTGCGGACTGAAGATTGCCCTGCCGTGAGCGCAAGGTAAGCAGCAATCTGATCTTGGCGCCACGCAGCTCACTCCACATATTCCGCACTTCGTCGCTTTCTGCTCCCCGGTTTGGTACGGCCCGTTTATATTGATACTGGAGTTCGTTCAATCCAATTTGAATCGTAACATCGTCAACCGAAAGTCAAAGGAGAAGACTCATGGGTTTGCATCGCTGGTCGTTGTTGCTTGCCGCAGCGGCGGCATTATTACTCTCAGGTTGCGCCGCCATACCGCAGCAAAAGTCGGTCAAGGAAGTCCACATCTGCAATGCAGAGGATTGCGCCACGGCCGGCCAGAAGTATTCTGCAGGACAGTTGCTCACCGGATTCCAGCAACTGCTGAAGGCGAATGAAGGCGAAAAGGTGACAATCTGCGCCTCGGATCCGAAGACGCACGCCTGTGAGAGCGTTGGGATATGTCAGTTCGTTCTGGGAGGGATGTTGCCTGGTAACGGATGTGCGGATCACATCGTTTTCAGCGAGATCGCAACGGGCGGCAAAACGGGGCAAGTAAACCTGAAGGCAAACATGCCGCTTACGTTCATTTGGACGCCAGTGCATTGCGTGATGGCGACCGCCACACTCACGGCTCAGTCGGCCGACGAAATTTTTGTGGAATTCCAACCGCGTTACTGCAACTGGATGGCGGTGGGTAACATGAGTGCCACGTTCAACTTCGCGGTGGAGTCGATCGACTTGAATCACGGGCAGATCGGCGCGTATTGGAGCCACGCGGTAAAGGGAACCGGTATCGGCAGGGGTTCGGGCTATATGTTGCTGAAATTTCCAAAATCGATGCCAGGTGGTGAAAACTGGTTCGCCGGGCAAGCGTCGCCTCCCTCATCAAGAGCGCAATTGTCGCGTGATGAGCCGTAAGAAGATTTCGACAGTCGACTACAGATGAGGAGCTATTCATGAAGAAGTGGATCATCTATGGCAGTGCGGCAGTCGCTTCACTCGTCCTGGTGGCAACAATCGTTGGTGTTGTTTACGAAATGATGGGGAGAAGTCGTGCCGCCCGTGAGTTTCCGCCCCCGGGAAAATTGGTTGATATAGGGGGACGGCGGATTCAACTGGATTGCAGAGGGATTGGCGCACCCACCGTTATTTTTGAATCCGGGCTGGACATTGAACGGTTCGTTGAGCTGGTCTGCGGTTCATGACGAGATCGCCAAAACGACGCGGGCATGCGCATATAGTCGTGCTGGCATCATGTGGAGCGATCCCAAAGACGGCCCGCAGAATGGAAAAACGATCGCGGAAGATCTTGCATGCCGCTTTGGTCACGGCGGGTGAAAAAACTCCATTCGTAATGGTCGGGCATTCGCTGGGTGGCCCGTACATCATGACCTACACCAAATACTTTGGCTCGGATGTGGCGGGTCTGGTCTTTGTGGATGCGTCACATCCGGACCAAGGTCAGCGATTCAATGCGATTGGCCTGTCATCCGCACGAAGGTTCTGTGGAATTCAAGAATCAGAATTGGCGCAGCGCTAAATTGGACTGGCGGCGCACGTGCCGTTGCTGGCCGCCTATCAAGAAAATGCCTAACCAGCGGGATATAGACGACCAGGCCGCCAAAGCCTATGCCTCGACATCGCTTGGTGCAATGCTCAAGGAAAGTGAAGCGGTCGAGCAAACCCTCGCCGAGGCCGGCACTTTCCGGCACCTTGGCGACCGCCCGGTGTACGTGTTGACAGCGATGAAGCCACTTCCAGAAGAGGCTCTCGCCCAGCTCAAGTTAACGCCTGAGCAAGGCAGACAGTGCCTGACCAATCTGGAAAGGAAATGCAGGACGAAGAAGCGTCCTGGTCATCGCAAGGTCAGCATCGTCTGGTTCCGGACGCTGGACATTACATCCAGTTTGACCGTCCCGATATTGTCGTAACGGCGGTACGATCAGTGGTTGAAAAGGTACGCGCGAGTCAGGACTTTCCGCATTAGCCATGGATGGTTTCGCCGTGTTTGAATTTCTCCGAGTCGGTGCCTTGCCCCGCCGTGAACGCGCCCTGATAATCCGCAAATGAAGAAAACCCTGTCCTATTTTCTTGCCACGCTCGTCTTCAACACGGCCATTGCCGTCGTGTTGACCATGTTCATGCCGGGCAAGCCTTTCTGGCATCAGTTCGTCTATTTCGCAATGCATCGGGCTTTCCGTGCTGTCCATCAACTTGCTGGTGATCGCCTATGTGAAGAGCGGCACTCAGGCGCTGGGCGGTATTCACGGTCTCGCTGCCGGGCAGTGTGGCGCTCGGGCTGACGCTGGCTTTCGCCATCACTGGGGTGGGAGGCTGGAGCGATGGATATGTTTGGCAGCCGATGGTGCTGGGTCTGTTCTTTGGGCTTATCGGTGCGATTAGCCGTGCTGCTTTCCGAGCGCATCGAGGCGGAAGTCAAGCAACGGCAACTCATCAAGAGCGAGAGCCAAAGACGTGAGATCGAAGCGAACCTGAAACTGCTGCAAGCGCAGATCGAGCCGCATTTCCTGTTCAATACCCTGGCGAACGTGAGCAGCCTGATCGACAGCGATCCGGTGCTGGCAAAGAAATTGTTGGAGCGTCTCAACGACTGGCTGCGCGTGGCCCTGGCACGGGCGCGAAGCGATCATGCGACCTTGGGTGACGAGCTGGATATGCTGGAAAACTATTTGCAGATATTGAAGATACGCTTTCGGCGAACGCCTGCGCTGGCGTATCGACGTGCCCGAAGATGCCCGTCTTTTCTGCCTTTCCGCCGATGCTGCTGCAACCGCTGGTGGAGAACGCGGTGCGCCACGGCATCGAGCCGAAACTGGGCGGAGGCGAGATCGGCATTCGTGCCACCACCGATGCATCGACGCTGCGCATCGCAGTGAGCGATACCGGTGTCGGCCTGATCGGCGACGAGGGCGGCGGCGCCGGATTGGCGAACGTGCGTGCGCGGCTGGCGACGCTGTTCGGCGCCAGGGGCAGGCTGACGCTGGAGAATAAGGCCGGAGGCGGCGTAGCCGCGACACTGGAGCTGCCGAAATGAAAGCCATCATCGCCGACGACGAGCAACATCTTGCGGACGACCTGCGTCGCCGGCTGGCGCTACTATGGCCCGAATTGCAGATTATCGCCGTGCTGCACGACGGTATCGCCGCGGCAGAGGCATTGACAGAACTCAAACCCGACATCGCCTTCCTCGACATCCGCATGCCGGGGCAGAGCGGGCTGGATGCCGCACGTGCAGCGGCAGCCGATTGCCGCGTGGTGTTCGTCACCGCCTTCGACGACCATGCGGTGCAGGCCTTCGAGCAGGCGGCGGCGGATTACCTGTTGAAGCCGGTCTCGGACGAACGTCTGGCGCGTTGCGTAGAGCGGCTGAAACAACGCAGCGAGGTCGCGCCGGATGCGCTGCTGCAGCGCTTGCAGCAACTGTTGGCGACACAGCGCAAGCCGGAGCCGTTGCGCTGGCTGCGAATACAAATCGGGCAAACGGTGCGCATGGTGGCAGTGGAGGAGGTATGCTATTTTCAGTCCGCCGACAAATACACCGCGGTACTGACGCGCGACGCCGAGCTGCTATTGCGTACGCCGCTCAAGGAGTTGATTGCGCAGCTCGATGCTGGGCTGTTCTGGCAAGTGCATCGTGGGACGGTCGTGAACGTCCGGCAGATCGTCAGTGCGCATCACGATCTGTTAGGGAAAGTTTCGTTGAATCTGCGGGACAGATCGGAAAAAGTAACGGTGAGCCGCAGTTATGCGCATCTGTTTCGCCAGATGTAGGTTATCTGATCTCTGTAACTAATTCGAGGAGGCTGACATGTACAAAAAGACAGCAGTCATTACCGGCGCATCAAGTGGCATCGGGCTGGAGTTGGCGTATTTGTTCGTGGCGCGGGGTTATGACCTGATCGTGGTCGCGCGCCATGAGGAGCGCTTGCAGCAGCTTGCCGACGAAATCGAAAGAACGCACGGTACAGCGGTGCACATCATCCAGATGGATCTCGCGCAGCCTCATGCGGGCGAGGCACTATGGCAGGCGATCAGCGCCATTACGCCGGACATCGATGTGCTGGTGAACAACGCAGGTGCCGGCGATGCGGGCGATTTTGCCAGCGAGGACCCGGAGGTGATCGAGCGCATGATCCATCTCAACATCTCCACGCTGACATCGCTCACGCGGCGTGCCTTGCCCCAAATGCTTGCGAGGAAGAGGGGCAGGATACTCAATGTCGCTTCTCTTGTGGGATTCCAGCCCGGAGGTCCCGGCATGTCGGTGTATTACGCGACCAAGAGTTATGTGCTGTCCTTCTCGCGCGGGATACGCCGCGAGTTGCGCGGAACCGGGGTAAGTGTCACGGCATTGTGCCCGGGTACGACGCGTACCGGGTTCGAAGAGACCGCCAAGGCACAGAAGACCCGGCTGTTCCACTGGACCAAACCGATGGATGCACGCACGGTGGCTCAAGCTGGTTATGATGGAATGCTGCGGGGCAAGGAGGTGGTGGTTCCGGGCCTGTTGAACAAGTTATTGGCGATCGGCGGCGCACTTCCACCTTCGGTCATCGCCCTGGAGATCAACCGTTTCCTGCTCTCGGAACGGCGTTGAGTCTACCGGATCAGTCCGCCGACGAAACTGTGTTTCAGGGCCGGCGGCAATTGATATAGCGAATTCTGGGCTTCCAGGCGCTTCAGCATGTCGTTATACAAGCGTACGGTCTCGACCAGAATCACTGCCTCGCCGCCGCGCGCCTTGCCTCGCTTTGTCTTCTTGTAAAAGGAGGGGCGGGACAGCAATGGCATCATGCGCTTTACGTCCGACCATAAGTCAGGATTCAAGCCGGACTGGCCCGCCAGGATACGTGCATCTTCCAAATGTCCCATGCCCTGGTTGTAGGCTGCAAGCGCCATCCATAGCCGGTCTTCTTCGTTCATGCGCAACGGCAATTGTTCCTTGAGCAGCTGCAGGTAGCGCGCCCCCGCGAGGATGCTGGCGTGCGGGTCGAGGCGGTTCTCCACGTCCATGCGGTCGGCAGTCTCTTCGGTCAGCATCATCATGCCGCGGACATTGGTATATGAGGTGGCGTTGGGATTCCAGTGCGATTCCTGATAGGCCAGCGCGGCGAGCAATTGCCAGTCTATGCCGGTAAGATCGGCGGCTTCCTGGAACCAGTGACGATAATGCGGCAGCACGGTGCGTGTCTGGGAGATGAAGGCTTCGGCATTTACTGCATTCAGCCGCTCGTTGTAGCCATAGTAGCGGTCGATCATGCGGCGCAGCGTCCCGTCCTGCTTGATGCGAGTGAAGAACTGTTGCGCTTCGTCGAACAGTTTCGCATCGACGTTGTTCGCAAAAGCCCAGGACATGTCGGAAGGGGAGTCGATATCCAGCGCTTCGCCCAGTTCGGGATAGAAATTGCGCGCCGTCGCGAGTTGCTCCTCGTTTGCCACAGTGCAGTCCAGTTTGCCATCGGCGACTTCTTCAAGCAGCTCGGCGGAGGATGCACCGCTCCGGGATTGCCATGCCACTTTGTCATGTTCGCGTTGAACCTCGCGCAGAGCCACTTCCTGCGGCGATCCGGCAGCGACGACCAGTTCCTTTCCGGCCAAGTTGTCGATGTCGTCCGGTGTGGCGCCTTGGCAGATCACCAGCTCATCGAGCGATTGATAAGCTTTGCTGAAGCGCAATGCGTAGTCGCTCGTGCTGCGGGCGGAAGTCGCAATATGCGCTTTGTGGGCGGCCAGGGCGGGCAAAGCCTGATCTATCGCCAGAGGAACGAGTTTTACTTTTACCTGCAACTCCCGGGCGAACAGTTCGGCCAGCTCCGTTTCAAAAGCATTCTCGGTTTCCATGTCGGCGGGCGGCACAATGACCACCAGCTCGCCCTGGCGCCAGTCCGGCAAGGGGTCGACGGCGGTGGTCTTCATCCAGAGCCAGGCACACAGCGCGAGGACGACCGCGAGTTGCAGTGGTAAGAGACTTCGCATGCGAACATTCTGCCCGAAATTCGAATGTTGCTGTAAAATGCGCGCCCTTCGATGCTTGCTTGTTGTAAAAGCCGCAATCGGAAAGAGTCAAGGAGAGGTGGCAGAGTGGTCGAATGTACCTGACTCGAAATCAGGCGTACGGTAACCCCGTACCGAGGGTTCGAATCCCTCCCTCTCCGCCAAATTAAAAACCGCCCCTTGTGGGCGGTTTTTAATTTGGTGAAGTGGAAGTGTGGACGAAACCTTCCGGGTTCGACCAGCGAGCACTGCTCGCGCAGGACGCCCACAGGGCGGTCCCGAGTGTAACGAGGGATGAAGCTTTCGCGGAGGCAACGCGAAAGCTGAACAATCCCTCCCTCTCCGCCAAACAAAAAGGACACCCATGCGGTGTCCTTTTTATTCATTTAGCGGAAAACCCGGTAACCGATCGGAGCGTGAAGCTATTTCAGCCGCCCAGCACGACTTTGCCGTGGCAGGCCGAACAGTTCGAGCGGCTTCTTACCTCAGGATGCGTCCATTCCCCTGCAGCGATGCTGCGATGCTCGCGCCGGAACCATGGCGTATCACTGATGCGCAGGCTATTTGCATTGCTTTGTTTGCCGCTACCCGCGTGGCGCATCAGGAAACCGAGAATCGCTTTGTTGTCTTTGGCGTCGAGCGTGGCATTGGCACCGAAGTGCTTGTCCAGGCTACCCATCAGACTTTTCCAGTTTTCGGCTGCCAGCAGATGCGGAGGATAGGCAACATGGCAGCTGCCACATTCTTCTTTCCATTTGGTGCTATCGGGAACCGCGTGTTTGATGCTGCCTGCATGCGCCTGACTCATTCCCAACACCAGTAACAATCCAACTAACCGCCTCATGACTCGACTCCTTGAATGACCGATTGATTAAGTCCGCTTTTTTTCATGCGGCGGATTAATCGCGTTAGCTTGGCACAGTGGCAGTTCCGTCGAGCCATTTCGAGTTTGCGAGGAGTTGCATATTCGCTGCAGGGAAAGGCGGCTCGAATTGCATGCCTGCGGCACACAGGGAGGTGCGGTAGCTCACGCGAATCGGCATCTTATGCGATACGGCCCGGTTTTTGGAGAAAATATGCTGGCAGTTTTGGGCTGGCAGCAAAAGCCCTGTGGTTGTCATGGGGTGGTTTTGTCGACAATTCTTGACGGGATCGAAGGGCGGCGGCAATTTTTGCGAACTGGATTGCATGTGACGGATGCCGGATCTGCGCAAACAGTCCCCTTGATTCTGGCAGTCATGCAGAACACATGTTTCGCGAGCGGCCCCAGTCCGGAAGCCAATAAACACGCCAATCTTGATGAAATCATTGATTTGACGCCGGAAGGCAATTTCTTGCGGGGCTGGCACATTTGGAGTGGTAAAATTCTGCCCGGATTTTTATCGCGAGCATCATGCACCCCTCCTTCGTCCACCTTCGTCTGCACAGCGAATATTCCATCGCCGACGGCATCGTACGTATCGGCGAAGCGGTGGAGGCCGCGAAGGCGGATGCGATGCCTGCGTTGGCGCTCACTGACCTGTCGAACGTGTTCGGGTTGGTGAAGTTCTACAAGGAAGCCCGCGGTTCGGGTGTCAAACCCGTCGTCGGCTGCGATTTGTACGTGAGCAACGACGCGGTGCGCGAGCAGCCTCACCGTCTGTTGCTGCTGTGCCAGTCCCACGCCGGATATCTGCGCCTGTGCGACCTGATCACGCGCGCCTATCTGGAGAACCAGTACCGCGGCCGCCCCGAGATACGCAGGCAATGGCTGCACGAGGGAACGGAAGGGCTGATCGCCCTGTCCGGGGCGCACCTTGGAGAGGTGGGCGTCACCTTGCTGAACGGAAGCGCCGGCCACGCGCAAGCCATCGCGCGGGAATATGCCGCACTGTTTCCCGACCGTTTCTATCTGGAGGTGCAGCGCTACGGTGCGCCGCGCGAGGAGCAGCATCTGCGCGACACCGTGAAGCTGGCGGCGGAACTGGCGCTGCCGGTGGTCGCCACGCACCCGGTGCAGTTCCTCTCTATCGACGACTACAAGGCGCACGAGGCGCGCGTGTGCATCGCCGAAGGTTACGTGCTGAACGACAAGCGCCGCGTGAAACAGTTCACCGCACAGCAATACTTCAAGACGCAGGCCGAGATGGCGGCGCTGTTCGCCGACCTGCCGGAGGCGCTCGCCAACAGCGTGGAGATCGCCAAGCGCTGCAACATCTCGCTCAGGCTGGGCAAGAACTTCCTGCCCAACTTCCCCACGCCCAACGGCGAATCGCTGGACGAATTCCTGCGCGACGAATCGCAGCGCGGCTTGGAGCGTCGCATGCTGCAGCTGTACCCGGACGAGGCGGTGCGTGCGGCCAAGATGCCGGAATACCAGGCGCGACTGGATTTCGAGGTCAACACCATCATCAACATGAAGTTCCCCGGCTACTTCCTCATCGTGGCCGACTTCATCCGCTGGGCGAAATCCTTCCGCGACGAGAAGTTCCCCAACGGCGTGCCGGTGGGGCCGGGGCGCGGTTCCGGTGCGGGCTCGCTGGTGGCGTATTCGCTGGGCATCACCGACCTCGATCCGCTGCGTTATGAATTGCTGTTCGAGCGCTTCCTCAACCCCGAGCGCGTGTCCATGCCCGACTTCGACGTGGACTTCTGCCAGGACGGGCGAGAACTGGTGATCCAGTACGTGCGCCGCCATTACGGCGAAGCCTGCGTGTCGCAGATCGCCACCTTCGGCACCATGGCCTCCAAGGGCGTGATCCGCGACGTGGGGCGTGTGCTCGATTTTCCCTACGGTCTGTGCGACAAGCTGTCCAAGTTGGTGCCGCTCGACGGCGTGAAGCCGGTGTCGCTGAAGAAGGCACGCGAGATGGAGCCGGAGTTCAATGCCATCATCGCCAGCGAAGACGGCGTGGATGAGTTGATGGAGCTGGGCGAGCGTCTGGAAGACCTGACGCGCAACGTCGGCATGCACGCGGGCGGTGTGTTGATCGCGCCGGGCAAGCTCACCGACTTCTGTCCGCTGTATTGCGCCGAGGGCAGTGAGAGCACGGTAAGCCAGTACGACAAGGATGACGTGGAAGCGGTCGGCCTGGTGAAGTTCGACTTCCTGGGGCTGCGCACGCTGACCATCATCGATTGGGCGGTGCGCTACATCAAAGGTTCGGGTGTCGAAGGCACGCAGGACTTCAACATCGACACCATCCCGCTCGACGACAAACCGACCTACGACAAGATCTTCAAGGCCGCGAACACCACGGCGGTGTTCCAGTTCGAATCGCGCGGCATGAAGGACACGCTGGTGAAGGCCAAGCCGGACTGCCTGGAAGACCTCATCGCGCTGAACGCGCTGTACCGGCCGGGCCCGATGGACTTCATTCCCGATTTCATCAACTGCAAACACGGGCGCCAGCAGGTGATCCTTCCCCATCCGCTGCTGGAGAAGGTGGTCGGCAATACTTACGGCATCATGGTGTACCAGGAACAGGTGATGCAGTCGGCGCAGGTGGTGGCGGGCTACAGTCTGGGCGGCGCGGACATGCTGCGCCGCGCGATGGGCAAGAAGAAGCCGGAGGAGATGGCCGAGCAGCGCGGCATCTTCGTGGCGGGCGCGGCAAAGAACGGCATCGACGAGAAGAAGGCGAACGAGATCTTCGATACCATGGAGAAGTTCGCGGGATACGGCTTCAACAAGTCGCACGCTGCCGCCTATTCGCTCGTGGCCTACCAGACGGCCTATCTCAAGTGTCACTATCCCGCCGCGTTCATGGCCTCGACCATGACCTCGGAAATGGTGAACACCGACAAGGTCAGTTTCTTCTACCAGGATACGGTGCAGCAGGGCATCAGCATCCTGCCGCCGGACGTCAACTCGTCCGGTTTCCGCTTCGCTCCCGTGGACGAGAAGACCATCGCCTACGGGCTCGGCGCGATCAAGGGCACGGGCGAAGGCGCGGTGGAGAACATCGTGGCTGCGCGCACGACCGGTCCGTTCAAGGACTTGTTCGACTTCTGCCGCCGCGTGGACAAGCGCATCGTCAACCGCCGCACCATCGAAGCGCTGATCCGCGCGGGCGCGTTCGACAGCATCAACGACCACCGCTACCAATTGCTCGCCTCGCTGGATGCTGCGCTGGGCAGTGCGGAACAGCATGCGCGCGCGGCCAACCAGAACAGCCTGTTCGGCGACGACGAGAGCGCCGACCTGCCGGTGCAGATGGCGGATGTGCCGCGCTGGAAGCTGCGCGAGCAACTGGCGCAGGAAAAGACCGCGCTGGGTTTCTATCTCAGCGGGCATCCCTATCACGAGTTCGCAGCCGAGTTGTCCAACTTCGTGAAGGTCAAACTGGCCGACATCACGCCGGACATCCTCACCCCGCCCAGCGGCAATGGCGGCGGGTACGGTAACGGCGGCGGACGGCGCAACAACGCCAAGGCAATGGTGCTGGCGGGCATGGTCAGCGGCGTGCGCATCATCCAGACGCGGCGCGGCAAGATGGCCGTGGTGACGCTGGACGACGGCAGCGCCGCGCTGGAGGTGGTGGTGTTCAGCGAGTTGTTCGACGCCAACCGCACCTGGATACGCGACGACGAGTTGCTGGTGGTGAACGGTAAAGCGGAGCTGGATGCCTATTCGGGCAGTATGCGCGTCACCGCAGACGAGCTATATGATTTCGCCTCCGCCCGCGCGGCCTTCGCTAAACGGCTGGATCTCTTTTGTTCCATCGACGACAGGGTTCGCGTGTCGCAATTGGCCGGATTGCTTAAACCTTACTGCGGCGGACAGTGTCCGGTACAGATCAATTACCGCAACCTCATCGGCAGTGCACCGCTGAGGTTGGGAGAGGCATGGCAAGTGACATTGCCGGATGATCTGCTGGCAGGTTTGCGTACACTTCTGGGTGCGGCGAATGTACAGGTGGTGTACACCTAGATTCGGTGCGGATCGAACACCTCGAACAACTGTGCGCCGATCCACCCGCATAGGGATAGGCTGGAACGGACCAAGGTTAAAGATGTTCTCGGGGGGGGGCGTTTCGCGGGGCACAAGAGTGCTCGAGAATTTTAATCGGGAATTGATTGTCGGGAGCGCTCCGGCATCCAGCAAACCCTTTATCGACAGCGGAACTGGCTTGTAGGTTCCTTCGGCATACTGTAAATTCCGCCAGCAGAAGCTAGTAGAAGTAAGTAGGGCGATGGGCGAAACGCAAAAATGATTCCGCGAACGGCCAGCCGATTTTTCACCCAGTTCATTTTGTTAATCCAGATTAGGAGTGTACTCAAATGTCCAAGATCACCAATGTGCTGTTGATGTCTTTTGTCGCGCTGGGCGTTGCCGCATGTTCCACACCTCCGGCCAAGGTGGAAAAAGTGGCCGAGTGCGTGTTCCCGGGTTCCGACAAGCCGGCTCCTTTGTGGGTGTGCGATGCGCCAGTTGAGGGCATGACGGTGGGCGCGGTAGGTTCTGCAGCCAAATCGGATGCGGGTGTCGCATTCATGAAGCAGATGGCGGCTACCGAGGCGCGCGTACAGCTTGCACAGAACATGAAAGTGCAAGTGCAGAACATGATCAAGCAATATGCAGAAACCACGGGGGCGGGCAGCAAAGAGACCGTGGACCGCGTGAATACATCAGTCACCAAGCAGATCACCGATCAAACGCTGCAAGGCACCAAGATATTCAGGAGCATCGTCGCTCCCGATGGCACGATGTATGTGCTCGTTGGCCTGGACGAGGCGGCAGCGCAGAAACTTACCGAAACGGCAGTCAAGACCAGCATGAACAACGATCAGGCGGCCTGGCAGCAGTTCAAGGCGCAAAAAGGCCAGGATGAGCTGGCAGCCGAAATTGCGAAACAAAAGGTTGGTGCACAGTAAACTATTTGGGCTTCGCAGAGATGCGGAGCCCTTTTTCATAATTTGAAGTATGTGTTTCCCCGGGTATTCCATGTTATCTATGTTTGAAAAATCCCACACAGTGCTGCGGAAAGCCTTCATGGCGCTGATCGTTGCCATATCGTCCACTTGCGCGTTTGCAGGATCGTTCACTATCGCTCCCGAGTTGCTGGGCGATTTGCGCGACCAGCGCGCGTTGCTCGCAGGCAAGGTCAAGGAGCTGGACGATGTAAGCAAGCAGATCACTGTTGCTCAAGTAGACAGACGGTCCGCGATATCGTCTATCCGCCGTCTGGAGTCGGATAACGAACAGGCCAAGACCAAGCTGGAAAAACTGCAGGAGTTCGACAGGGATAATCCGGGCACGATTTCGCAAGAACAGTTGCGTGCGGCAGAAGACCAGAACAGGCAGGCTTTCGCCGCGCTGAGAGCGGCCAAAGACAAGAAATCCGGCGCTGAAATGAGGATCAATACCTTGAGCGCCGATGCCAGTACCAAATATGCCGACTTCCTGCGCCTGCAAAAGTCCTTCGAGCGGGATGTTGATCGCGTGGTGGATACCCAGTTGCAGGAACGCCTTCGCGCACTGCAGGTAAAGAAAGAGGTAACGGTTACCGAGAGAGTGGCTTGCGGAGACGACTCCATTCCCGTGTGCAAGGAGCGTTCCAAAAAGGCGGCGGAACTGAAGGCGTCGGAAACGGGGTCGGTTGTATTCGTGAATTCGCTGTCCGAGGTCAAGAACTTCAAGCTGAGCAAGGAAGAAATCCGCAGCGAAGTGCAAGCCACCCTTTCGAACAAGGTGTTTTCCAATCAGCACATGGTCGGCGAGACCGAGTATGAAACGACCATCACGGCCAACGTCGAGCCCGCCATCGGCGACTCGCTTCGTGAGCAGATGGCAGGCTCGATACGCTCCCAGGTCTATGACATCATCGGCGGCAGGATAGATTTCTCGCAGGTACAGAATCCGTCGCAGCTTGCTGCAGATATGGGGCAAGAGGTCGATGAAGCCGCGCCGGCAAGATCGACCAAGGGCAAGAAGAAAAAAGCAGCAGAAGTAGTGGAAGAGCAACCGGCACCACAGGAAGTAGCGCCACCACCTCCACCAGCGCCTGCACCGGCTCCGGTACGACGCAGGATCGAGAGGCCGACGTTCACTTTCTGATATTTTTAACTTTCATCTGGGAGAAACAAAATGAAAAAAACACTGTTGATATCCGGCCTGTGCATCTCGGCAGCACTCGTCTCGCAATCGGCGTTTGCGGAAATCAAGATACGTGCCGGTGCCGGCAGTTCAACCTACGAGCTGAGCGGGGATTACATCAAGGCAAAGTCCACTTATAGCCCGACGGCTTTGGGCGTGACTTTCTCTTCGGACACTTCCGCAGCGGGTGCGTATCTCGACCTCGCTTTTTCCGGTGGCTCGGGCAACCATGATGGATGGACCAGATTGGGAACGCCCTCCGAATCGTTCAAGCGCCAGGATTTCGCACTGACTGGCGGTGCGGTCTTCCTGAACCAGAATAACGGTGTCGCGGGCAACGTCTATGTGGGCATAAAGACAGGATCTACCAAGCTGGGTGCAAACAGGGCCACCATTGCGGCAGCAGGCTATACATATCCGTGGTCGGAAGAGACCTTTGATACAGCAGGCGTTATTTTCGGTGGCGGAGCCAGTTTCCCCATTGCGGGTGGCAGGGCAGGTTCCGTAGGCGTGAATGCGGGTCTGGGTATCATGGGGGCGACCTGGAAGGACAACAGTGGCCACTTCGAGCAGAAAGCCAAGACTGCGGTTGGTGGCAGCCTCGGGGTGAACTACACCTTCCCCTTCACACCTAATTTTGGCGTGACCGCAGATTACAAGTATCAGGCGTACAGCTATAAGTTCGGCGATGCCAATCCTCAGTTCACTGTCGATGAGAAGTTCAGTACGCTCATGGGCTTGCTGTACGTGAAGTTCTGATAATTGCCGATGTTTGCTCGCACGCTGCGCAATGCGTTTATCTGTCTTGGCGCGGCCCTGCTCTTGCAGGGCTGTGCCGGAACGGGGGCGAAAGCAACTGCTGGTGAGCAAACGGGGTCAGGCGCGCCTTCATGGGTGCTGAATCCGGAAAAAGCGGGTTATATCAGTGTGGTCGGTTCGGCTCCGAAGCAGGATTGGGGCGGGCATGCCGCCCAGTACCGCGTGGCGGAAATGAAGGCCCGTCAGGAATTGGCGCAGATGGTGCGCGTACGGGTGGAGTCCACCAATCGCTATGCGACCGAGGATCGTGCTGGCAAGGCCAGTCGTGATGCCGACACCGAGACGAAGTTGCAGAGCAGCGTCGATCTCAGTCTGGAGTCGGCGCGAATCATCGAGGAATGGGCCGACCCGAAAAGCGGCACGTTGTACATCTGGCTGGTAACGCCTGACCAATGATTTGCTGGCGCCTGCCTGCCGGCTTGGTCAGAAGGCCATGCAAAGCCAACTAGCCGTTGGTTTCCGGCGTAACGGAAATGGGCAGCTTCGTGCTGCCCTTTCTTTTTGAAGCGTGTCTCAGTGCAATAACGAAGGAGGCTCAAATGCGCAAAATAATCTACATCCTGTTTCTTGCATTCGTTGTGTCTGGTCTGGCAGCTTGTGCGAAGCAGCCTGTTAAAGCGGCACCCAGTCCGGAGGCCCAACGTAGCCACGCCCACGAGGCCCAGGACGAACTGTCTACTGAAGTGCACAAGTGAGGCTGGCCATGCGCAGCGTTAAGTCGAGTGCAGTACTCATTTTCTGTCTGCTTGGCATCGTCACGGCGGATGCCTGTTCCGCAGCCGGTGATGCCATCGAGATCGTCAAGACCGAGGGTAGCGTGGCGACGAGCGACGCATCCGGCAAACAGGAAAGATCCGTCGGATCAAAAGCGGTGCTGCCGCCTAAAAACATCCTCGCGACCGGGCCGGATGGCCGCGCAGTGGTGCGCATGGGCAATGCCGGTTACATCGTGCTTGAAAAGAATAGCAAAGTGGAACTGGGCAATACCAAGGACCGCGCCGGGTTTTTGCGGCAGATCACGGGGATGATCTACTACGCGCTGAACAGCATCAAGGGCGATCGGCAGCTTGAGGTGCGCACCAAGGCGGCCACCATCGGGGTGCGCGGCACGCGCTTCCTGATTGCGGATATGCCGGGCCGCAATGAGATCGGCATGCGCAAGGGGGTGGTCAGCGTGACCAGCCCGGAGGGCGAGTTCGAAATTCACCGGAAGGCCGAACAGGATGAATTCGAGGCCTACAAGCAGGAGGCCAGGGACGCGATCGCGAAAGAGAAGCGGGAGTTCGACGAGTACAAAGCCAATACGGAACGCGAGTTCATCGAGTATAAACGCGAGTTCAGCCTGGGCGCGAATCGCATGGCGAGCTTCGAGGGCAAGCGCGTGGTGGATCGCCCGCTCAGTGCCGAGTCCGTAAAAGACATGGAGAGTAGCGAGTCTTATGCCGAGGAATGGTTGAAGCAGGTTCATGACTGAGAAGACGGGGCGCATGGATCCATTTCGCGGGATTTTGCTCGCTATGCTGGCATTCCTTCAGTTGTCGGCATGCGCGGCTAACGTCAAACCGGCCGGTAATGAAAGGCCGGCATGGATCGACAATCCCGGCAATGGCGTCTCGGCCTCGGCTGGAATGCATGTACGCGGCCAGGCTGCGCAGGAAGAACTGGCCATCCTGCGCGCACGCGAGGAGTATGCGAAGCGTTTCGGCGTGACCATACAATCCGTGCAGACGTTTTCCACGACAGTGGCGAACGACAGGTCAAGTACGGTCGGTTCCCATCGCGCCCGCGAGGAGGCGAACCAGGTCAATGTCCGGGCGATGGTCAAGGCGAAATGGCGCGATCCGGATACCGATGTGTTATGGGTCTGGCTGGTGCCGGGCGATCAATGATGTCGAATAGTGGAGGGCATATGCGGGAGATCGGCAGATTGCTTGCGGTAACGGTTCTTCTTGCGGCGAGCTTGCCTGCACGGGCAGCCACTGCCCAGGACGATTTCGATGCTTACCGCCGCCAACAGCAGCAGGGCGCACAAAAGCTCAAGACGGAATTCAGGTTATACAAAGAAAAACAGGATGCCGAGTTTGCGGATTTCCTGAAAAGCCAATGGAGCGAATTCGAGACCTTCCAGGGCAAGGTTCGCATCAAGGAGCCTAAACCCAGAAGGGCCCCGGTGGCGGTGCCCGTCGCCACCAAGCCGCGCCCCAGCAACGCCGCTTCCCGACGTTCAGGTCAAGCCCGGCCCGGTTACGCCGCCTTCCGTACCGCCGTAGCCGAGGTTCCCATCGCACAACCGATAGTACCGCCCCCTCCGCAACCGAAACCCGTTCCCGTAGCTGCGGATGTGCTGGAGATATTCTTCTACGGTAACCCTGTGAGTTTCGTATTCGATCCCGAGTGGAAGAGTTATCGCTTGTCTTCAGGGGCGAAGCCGGAGGTGATGAGCGCCTTCTGGACCATGATGAGCGGCAGCAAGTACGAACCGACGATCAAGGCGATCGACGATGCGCGAAGGGAGTTGAAGCTGGACGACTGGGGACATGTGACGCTCTGGCGCAGTGTCGTGCAGGCGTTGCAGCCGGGACGCAGAGCGGAGCAAAACCTGCTGCTCTGGTATTTTCTTGTCAAGTCCGGGTACGACGTCCGCTTGGGCTATTCTGGGCCGGACGTGCACCTGTTCATAGCTGTCAAGCAACAGGTGTATTCGACCAAGTTCACGGCGGTCGGCAATCAGACCTATTACGCCGTGCTGGCAACGGATCATGGGGACAGTATCCGCAGTTTTTACACCTATGAAGCAAGCTATCCGAACAAGCTCAAGCCGCTCGACCTCGGCTATGTCTCGACCGGATTCGCCAGGCCGGTCGAAGCGCAGCGCACTTTGAGTTTTGATTACAGGGGCGAGAAAATCAGATTGAGCGTGCCCTATGACCGCCGGCTGGTGGAGTATGAGAGCTCGTTCCCTCAATCAGAATTCCCGGTTTATTTCGATACCGAGGGCAGCGCTTTGCTGCGGCACGGCCTGCTGGCGGAACTGAAACAACATACCGCGAAGATGGGCGAGGAGGAAGCGGTGAATTTTCTGCTTGCCTTCGTGCAGAAGGCCTTTGCCTACAAGACGGATGACGAGCAGTTCGGTTATGAGAAATATTTCTTCGTCGAAGAGTCGTTGTATTTCCCCTACAACGACTGTGAGGACCGTGCCGTCCTGTTTGCCTGGCTGGTCAATGAATTGCTCGGCATCAAGGGAGTCGGCTTGCTGTATCCGGGGCACATGACCACTGCCCTGGCCCTCAAGCAAGTGAAAGCGGATTTCTCCACGGTAGACTACCGGGGCAATCGCTACGTCATCGCCGACCCGACCTATATCGGAGCCACGGTCGGCATGGCGATGCCGTCCTACGCGAAACTGAGGCCGAGCCGCGTGGTGGAGATATTGCGCTGAGCCTTATATGACTCGTGCGGGTTACGCCCTTGGGTTATTTGCCCGGATATCGTGGGGTGATTCTTGAATTGCTTCTGATCGCAGGAGTAGAATCATCGGCCTCTGCAGGATGCGCATTCAATTGAGGGGTGTATAAGTAACGCCAGATGGACGCCGTTGGAATATTGCCGCTAGATGTAGTTGGCTGGTTAGTCCAGTTCTGGATCTTGCTCGGGATGGCAGGGTTGGTTCTGCAACGTGCCCCGCACCTGGTCAATAACGTAGTCTTCCCGCTCAGTGCATTGGTCTCGCTGATGGTGGCATCCACGGGACTATGGGCGCTCGCTGTACCTCACAGCGGCATGGTGTTGCCGCTCGGCTTGCCGGATCTCCCTTTTCATCTCCGTATCGATCCTCTCTCGGGATTCTTCCTGATCCTGTTGGGTGGCGCATCCCTGGGAGTGTCCCTGTTCAGCGCTGGTTACTTCAGGAGCATGGCGGGCGGCACGCTTGGACTGTTGTGTCTCGAGTATCACCTGTTTCTCGTCGGCATGACCCTGGTGCTTCTTGCCGATGATGCATACATGTTCATGGTGGCATGGGAGACCATGGCATTGTCATCCTATTTCCTGGTCACCACCGATCATGCGATCCCCGACATTCGCAAGGCAGGCTATCTCTATCTGCTGATCGCCCACGTCGGTGCCATCTCCATCCTGCTCAGCTTCGGTGTGATGCAGGGCGGCAACGGCATCGCTGCCTACACCTTCGATGCGATGCGCGGCGCGCACCTGACGGCGTTCTGGTCGTCGGCTGCGTTCCTGCTGGCCTTGTTCGGGTTCGGCGCGAAAGCGGGCGTGTTGCCGATGCACGTCTGGCTGCCCGAGGCGCATCCGGCCGCTCCTTCGCCGGTGTCCGCGCTGATGAGCGGCGTGATGCTCAAGACGGCGATCTACGGCATCCTGCGCGTTACCTTCGATCTGCTGGGTACGCAACTCTGGTGGTGGGGCGTGCTGGCGTTGGGACTGGGCCTGATCACGGCAGTGTTCGGGGTGATGTTCGCAGCCGTGCAAGGCGACATGAAGCGGCTGCTGGCCTATTCCTCCATCGAGAACATCGGTCTGCTGCTGGTGGGCATCGGGCTGACCATCATCTTCCACGTCTATGGGAAGAACGCGCTGGCAGCTTTGTCGCTCACAGCGACTCTTTATCACAGCCTGAACCACGCCATGTTCAAGAGCCTCCTGTTCGTCGGCACCGGCTCGATCCTGCATTCCACAGGCGAGCGCAACATGGGGCGCCTGGGAGGACTCATACATCGCATGCCTTGGGTGGCGGTATTGATGCTGGTCGGCGTGCTGGCCATCGCCGGGTTGCCTCCGCTCAACGGCTTCGTATCGGAATGGCTGTTGCTGCAGGCCTTCCTGTTGTCGCCGGGCTTGCCGAACAGTTACATCAATATGCTGGTGCCGGTGGCGGCAGCGGTGATCGCTCTGGCTGCAGCGCTGGCCGCTTATGTGATGGTGAAATTCTACGGCGTGATCTTCCTCGGACAGCCGCGCGAGAAAGTGCTGGAACATGCACATGATGCGGGGATATGGAAACGCATCGGAATGATCTGGCTGGCGCTCGGCTGTGTGGTGCTGGGCCTGGCACCGGTGTTCGTGGTGCAGCAGATCGATTTCGTCTCGCAAATGCTGATCGGCTCCGGCCTGGGCAATGCCGCCGCCAACTGGGTGTTCCTGGCACCGGTGGACACCGAGCGCGCCAGCTACAGTCCGTTGTATTTCCTGCTGGCGGTACTCGGTGTGATGTTGCTCACCTCCGTACTGGTGCGGCGTCTGTATCATGGGCGGGTGCGGCGCAGCCCGCCCTGGGACTGCGGCTTCCCCGCGCAGACTGCACGCATGCAGGATACCGCCGAAGGCTTCGGCCAGCCGATCCGGCGCATCTTCGAACCGTTCTTCAAGATCGAAAGGGAAGTGCCGGGTCCGTTCGATACGCATCCGCGCTACCATGGCGAAACCGAGGACCGCTTGTGGTACATCCTGTATCTGCCGATCAAGCACCTTGCCGAGAAGCTCTCATACCTGGCTTCGCTGTTGCAGCACGGGCGCATCCACCTGTATCTGACTTATACCTTTGTCACGCTGATCGTCCTACTGGTGTTCGTATGACGGAATCCTCCAATCTTCTCTTCGCTATCCTGTTCCAGCTGGCGCAACTGCTGCTGGTGGTGTTACTTGCTCCACTGCTGACCGGCTGGGTCAACCAGTGCCAGGCCTGGCTGCAGAACCGTTCCGGAGCGGGCGTGCTGCAGCCATACCGTGTACTGCGCAAACTGTTCAGCAAGGATGCAGTGATCGCGCACAACGCATCGCCGCTGTTCCGCGTTACGCCCTATATCGTGTTCGGTTGCATGTGGCTGGCGGCTGCCATCATCCCGATCATTGCAGTGGACCTGCCTTTCTCGCAGGCAGCGGATGTGATCGCGCTGGTGGGGGTATTCGCATTGGCACGAGTGTTCATTTCGCTGGCCGCGATGGATATAGGCACCGCGTTCGGCTCGCTCGGCGCAAGGCGCGAGATGCTGGTGTCCTTTCTGGCCGAGCCGGCGCTGCTGATGGTGTTCTTCACCGCATCGATGATCAGTCATTCCACCCAATTGCCGCGCATCGTCGAAGCACTGGCCTATCACCAGTTCGTGCTGTACCCGAGTCTGGCTTTTGCCGCGCTGGCTTTCGTGATCGTGTTGCTGGCCGAGAATGCGCGCATCCCGGTGGATAACCCCAGCACCCACCTCGAACTGACCATGATCCACGAGGCGATGATCCTGGAGTACTCGGCGCGGCATCTGGCGTTGATCGAATGGGCCAGCAGCCTGAAGCTGTTCGCCTACATCTCCATCGGAATCGCATTGTTCATGCCCTACGGGATGGCCGAAGTGGGCAACTGGGGTGGCCTGCTTCCGGCCATCGTAGCCCTGCTGTTCAAGTTGATGCTGGCGGGCGCGGCACTCGCCGTGTTCGAGATCGTGACTGCCAAGCTTCGCATCTTCCGAGCGCCGGAGTTTTTGGGTACCGCATTTCTGCTGGCGGTGCTGGGGCTGCTGATCCACTTCCTGCTGGGGGCATGATGCAGACCCCATTCACCCTGCAGTTCATCAACCTGCTGGCCGCGCTGCTGCTGCTGATCGCGTTCGCCATGCTCACTCAGCGGCGCATCCTGTCGCTGATCAAGCTGTTTGCCATGCAGGGGTTCGTGCTGGCGCTCAGCACTTTTATCGTCGCCTTTTCCACGGATCAACATCACCTCTATTATTCGGCGGGGCTGACCCTGCTGCTCAAGGTGCTGTTGCTGCCGTGGCTGTTGCACCGCCTGATCCACAAGTTGAACGTGCGCTGGGACGTGGAGACGATGATCAATATTCCCACCACCATGCTGGTCGGCATCGGGCTGGTGATCTTCGCCTTCAACCTGGCGGCGCCCATTTCGCAACTGGCCGAAGGCCTCACGCGCGGACTGATCGGCATCGCGCTGGCCTGCGTGCTGCTGTCGCTGCTCATGATGCTGACGCGACGCAAGGCGGTCTCTCAGGTGGTCGCCTTCCTGTCGCTGGAGAACGGCTTGTTCTTTGCCGCCACCAGCGCCACGCAAGGTATGCCGCTGGTGGTCGAACTGGGCATCGCGCTGGACGTGCTGGTGGCCACTTTCATCTTCGGTATTTTCTTCTTCCAGATCCGCGAAACCTTCGACAGCCTGGATATCACCCACATGGAGAAGCTCAAGGATGATTGACCTGCAACTCATGGCGCTGTTGCTCGCTCCGCTGCTGGGCGGCGGGCTGCTGGCCGTGTTCGGCGCTCGCAAGTGGGCGGCGGAGCTCAATTCGGTGATGAGTTTCCTTACCTTCGTTGCATCGGTGATCCTGACCATGCGCGTGATCGACTCCGGACCGCAGGTCGCATTCAACGAACAATTCTTCATCGACCAGTTCAACGTATTCCTGGTCGCGCTGACCGCGTTCGTCGCTTTCACCACCTCGCTGTTCTCGCGGCCTTACATGCGCATCGAGCAACATCACGGCAAGCTTTCCGTCGGCATGCTGCACTTGTACTACAGCATGTACCAGCTGTTCACCTTCGCCATGCTGGTGGCGCTCACCACCAACAACATGGGTATCGTGTGGGTCGCCATGGAAGCGGCGACGCTGACCACGGTATTGCTGGTGTCGTTGTACCGCACCCCGGCCAGCCTGGAGGCGGCCTGGAAATATTTCATCCTGTGCGGTGTCGGCATCGCGCTCGCGCTGTTCGGCACCATCCTGCTGTATTTCGCCGCCGAGCGCGTGCTGGGGCAAGGCGGCACCGCGCTGTTGTGGACGCACCTGAACCAGGTCAAGGGCGACCTGGAGCCGACCGTGCTCAAGCTGGCGTTCATCTTCCTGCTGGTGGGCTATGGCACCAAGGTCGGCCTGGTGCCGCTGCACAGCTGGCTGCCCGATGCGCATGCGGAAGGTCCGACGCCGGTCTCCGCCGTGCTGTCGGGCTTGCTGCTGAATGTCGCCTTGTGTGCGGTGGTGCGCAGCAAGGTGCTGGTGGATGGCTCGCTGGAGACGCATTTCGCGGGCAACCTGATGATGGGCTTCGGTCTGCTCTCGGTGGTGGTAGCTTCGCTCTCGCTGTTCCGGCAAAAGGACATCAAACGCATGTTCGCCTACTCTTCCATCGAACACATGGGGCTCATCACTTTCGCCTTCGGCATGGGCGGCCCGGTGGCGACCTTCGCCGGCATGCTGCACATGACCATGCACTCACTGACCAAATCCGCGATCTTCTTCGCGGTAGGCCATGCGGTTCAGAAGACCGGAACCCAGGTGATGGAAAACATCCGCGGCCTGCTGCAGGTCAGCCCGACCGTCGGCTGGGGGTTGGCGCTCGGCACCTTCGCCATCCTCGGTATGCCCCCGTTCGGCGTGTTCGCCAGCGAGTTCCTGATCATCACCACCGCCATGCACGAGTATCCGTGGTCGACGCCGATCCTGCTGGTTGCGCTGGGCATCGCGTTCGCCGCCATCTTCGGCAAGATACAGCCCGTCGTGTTCGGCGAGACCACCGCGAAACCCTTGCCGCATCCGCCTGCACTCATTCCGGTGTTCGCTCACCTGCTGCTGGTGCTGATGCTCGGTCTGTACATGCCGCCTTATCTGGCCGACTGGTATCGCCAGGCTGCGGCTCTGTTAGGATAAAGCGATGCCGATCAAACATCCCAATCTGAAACTGACCAGACTGACCGGTGTGGCCGGCCTGGACGGGCGATATTTCGCCGGACGATCTATACGAGATTTGCCGACAGGTACACGACGGGGGAGGCAGGCTGGTGGCATTGTGGGGTAGCGACGTGCGGCAGCAGGGCCATGGCAGCGGCTTCATGCTGCATGTAGTGCTGATCAACGAAACGGGGATGGTTTGCCTGAACGTGCCGCTGCCGCCAGAGCAACCCGCGTATCCCGACATCAGCCAGATATTCCCGGTGGCCAACCGCATGCAGCGCGCGGCCTATGACCTGCTCGGTATCTACGCACAGGAAGGTCATGACCATCGCAAGTGGTTGCGCCATGGCGCATGGCAAAGCGGCAGCTTCCCGTTGCGCAAGGATTTCGATGCGGCTGCCAGCCGCACTGCCGAATCGGACGACTATCCCTTCGTGCAGGTGGAAGGGCAGGGGGTGCACGAGATTCCGGTCGGTCCGGTGCATGCGGGCATCATCGAGCCGGGCCACTTCCGTTTTTCCATCATCGGCGAGCGCGTGCTGCGCCTGGAAGAGCGTCTCGGCTACACGCACAAAGGCATCGAGAAGCGTTTCGAAAGCATGAGCCTGCAACAGGGCGCGAAGCTCGCCGGGCGCGTGAGCGGCGACAGCACCGTGGCGTACGCCTGGGCCTACGCCATGGCGGCGGAAAGCGTTGCGAAAGTAACACCGCCGAGCCGTGCGTTGTGGTTGCGAGCATTGCTGCTGGAACGCGAGCGCATCGCCAATCACCTGGGCGATCTCGGCTATCTGGGTAACGACGTCGCGCTGTCGTTCGGATTCGCCCAATTCTGGATACTCAAGGAACAAGTCCTGCGCAACAACGCAACGCTGTTCGGCCATCGCTACCTGATGGACAAGATCGTGCCGGGCGGCGTCATGGTGAGCCTCGATGCGGAGGGCAAGCGTGTCATCGAGCAGGAATGCGACATGCTGGAGAAGCAAGTGCGCATCCTGCGCGGCATCTACGACGAACATGCGGGGATGCAGGATCGTTTCATCAGTACCGGCCGCGTTGAACCCAAGCTTGCTGCGCAGCTGGGTCTGTGCGGGCTGGCCGGACGTGCCAGTGCCCAGGCCTGGGATGCGCGGGTACAGTTTGCCTGTGCGCCCTATGACAAGCTGGACGTGCAGATGGCGACTTACCGCAACGGCGATGTCGCCGCACGCGTCATCGTGCGCTTCGGCGAATTGTTCGAATCATTGCGCTTGCAGCGCGATATATTGGTCAACCTGGTACATGACGATGAGCCGCCGGCGCTGATTGAAAAACTGCCGGCGAATGGTTTCGGTATCGGCATGGTCGAAGGCTGGCGCGGTGAGGTGATGGTGGCGATCCACACCGATGCGCAGGGCAACCTCACGCGCGTGCATCCGCATGACCCGTCCTGGCAGAACTGGCCGTTGCTGGAGCACGCCATCATCGACAACATCGTGCCGGATTTTCCGCTGATCAATAAATCGTTTAATCTCAGCTACTCAGGGCAGGATCTCTGATGTACCAGATACTCAAACAGATATTGAAAACAGGCATCAAGACCGAAGCACCGCCGCAAGCGGACGAGGCGATGCGTGTCGATGCGCAGCGCCTGCAACAGGCGATACTGGATGTGTTCGGCGGCGCGCTGGCGATCCGTCAGGTGGATGCCGGTTCATGCAATGGCTGCGAGCTGGAGATCCATGCGGTCAACAACGCCTATTACAACATCGAAGGACTGGGCATCAAGTTCGTGGCCAGTCCACGCCATGCCGACCTGCTGCTGGTCACCGGTCCGGTGTCGCGTCACATGGAGGTCGCGCTGAAACGCACTTACGATGCCACGCCGGAACCCAAGCTGGTGGTGGCTATAGGCGATTGCGCGTGCGACGGCGGCATCTTCGGCGAGAGCTACGCCACTTGCGGTAAAGTCTCCAGCGTCATCCCGGTGGACGTCGTGGTGAGCGGTTGCCCGCCTACGCCCACTGCCATCCTGCAAGGCATCCTCACCGCCATCAGCGCGCAGAAGTAGAGTGGGCGCGTGTCTGCGCCTATGCTGATTCCCATGCCCAATCCATTCTCTGCAAACTGGACCGCAAAAGGCAACAAGCTATGTGATGGCCATTGGGAGATTCATTACGCGGGACAGTTGTTGAACCTGGATGCAGAAAGGCGTGATAACGATATGGGCACCCACGGCATCTACAGTTACATCTTTCCGGACGACGAGGATTTTGCAGATGGCCTGCCGGAGGAGCGCTGGATTGCGGAAAACGTCACTTGGCTGGTCGAAATGTTCATATCGAACGGCATTCCGTGCGACGAAGCGCACATGCGCTGGTTCTACCAGGCAGTCAATCTGCACGATTGGCGCTGCGGTAGTTGCGGCGGATGTCTTTAGACGTGCTGGCCGCATCTCTCCCCGGCAACGGAATAACCAAGCCTGTCTGTTAAGGATCTAGGGCATTTTGCATATTGTCAGTCGCAGGATAAATTGGTAGGGTTCGCCTGCACAAAAGTCGCAAGGGCCCCCCAACTTTTTCAACTCGAGGTCGATATCGAGATAGGTTGGAGAAGAGGATTTCCAATATTGTTTGAGGAGTAAATATGAAGCGATTAATGTTGTCGGTTGGGCTGGTGGCGGTAACAGGGTACTGCCAGGCAATCGAGATGCCACCGAGTGCAAAAACGATAGGATGCACGGACTGCCACGCGATAGACCGCAAAGTTGTCGGTCCGGCCTGGATGGACATCTCCAAGCGCTACCGGGATGTCCGGGGCAGCAGGGATGTATTCGAGCAACTGGTAAAGAAAGTCTCCGTGGGGGGGCGCGGGAACTGGGGTGACATCCCCATGGCGCCCAACGACCCGATGGGCAAACACCGGGAAGAGATCGTCGCGTTGGTGAAATTCGTCCTGGATCTATCTGATCAACTTCCGGAAAACAGAAGGTAACAGATCGTTGCGGCGTGATCGGCTCCTGCGATCGCGTCTTCCTTGGGTATCGCACCGGATATCCGCCGCCTGACGGCCGCGGCTAATCCGGTGCGCGCGCCTACGTTATTTGATGCGCATGCCGGGCTGGGCTCCGGCATCCGGTGACAGGATGAACAATCCCGGCGCCTCTCCCGAAGCAGCCAGCACCATGCCTTCCGACATGCCGAACTTCATCTTGCGCGGCGCGAGGTTGGCGACCATCACCGTCATGCGCCCTCTCAGTTTTTCCGGATCGTAGGCCGATTTGATGCCGGCGAACACGATACGCGGCTGCGGCTCGCCGATGTCCAGCGTCAGCTTCAGCAGCTTCTCCGCTCCTTCCACATGTTCGGCGTTGACGATATGCGCGACGCGCAGGTCGATCTTGTTGAAGTCGTCGATACTGATGGTTTCTGCGATAGGGGCGATCATGGAAGGCTTTCGTAATGGCAAGGTGGCATCGCCAAGTTCCGCGCCGGCGGCGGGAGTGACGGCGTGCTGCTGGTGTTCGGCGTGGCGCTGCTGCGAGGTGGGCGACGGCATAGCTTGCAGGCTTTCCTTGTTGGCCTCGACCATCGCTTCGATGCTCTTTGGGTCGATGCGCGCCATCAGATGCTGATAGGCGTTGATGACGTGTTGCTCGGGCAACAATGCCTGCGCATCCTGCCATTGCAGTTCGCCGACGTTGAGGAATTTCTCCACGTCCTGCGCCAGGTGCGGCAGCACCGGTTTGAGGTAGATAGTGATGATGCGGAAGGCCTGCAGCGCGACGCTGCACACGCCTTGCAGCCATTCCACATTGCTCGGGTCCTTTGCCAGCTCCCACGGCTTGGTCGCGTCGACGTAGGCGTTGATCAGGTCGAGCAGCGCGCCGACCTGGCGCGTGGCCCTGGAATAGTCGCGCGCTTCGTACATCTCGGCGATCTGGGTGGAAGCTTCCTGCAGGACTTCCAGAAGATTCTTTTTCGGAGATTCTTCCACCAGTTTGCCGGCAAGGCCGCTGGTGTCGGCACATTTCGCCAGCAGCGCATGGCTGGCAAGCTTGCCTTCGAACCTCTTGCTGATGAAGCCGGCACTGCGGCTGGCGATGTTGATGTACTTGCCGATCAGGTCGCTGTTCACGCGCGCCACGAAATCGTCGAGGTTGAGGTCGAGGTCTTCCATGGAGCCGTTCAGCTTGGCGGCGTAGTAGTAGCGCAGGTACTCGGTGTTCTTCACATGGTCGATGTAGCTGCGGGCAGTGATGAAAGTACCTCGCGACTTGCTCATCTTCTCGCCGTTGACGGTGAGGAAGCCGTGCGCGAACAGCTTGGTCGGGGTGCGGAAGCCCGCATGTTGCAGCATCGCCGGCCAGAACAAGGCATGGAAGTACAGGATGTCCTTGCCGATGAAATGGTAAAGCTCGGCATCCGAGCCCACCCTCCAGTAATCGTCGAAGCTGATGCCCTTGATCTTGCACAGTTGCTTGAAGCTGCCCATGTAGCCGACTGGTGCGTCCAGCCACACATAGAAATACTTGCCGGGGGCATCGGGAATCTCGAAGCCGAAATAGGGCGCGTCGCGCGAGATGTCCCAGTCGGTCAGCTTGTTCTCCCCTTCGGCGCCCAGCCATTCCTGCATCTTGTTGGAAGCCTCGGCCTGCAAACTGCCGCTCCTGGTCCACTCGCGCAGGAACTGCTGGCAGCTGGGGGCAGAGAGCTTGAAGAAATAGTGCTTGGACTGGCGCAGTTCAGGCGGGGCGCCGGATACGGCCGAGTAGGGGTTCTTCAGTTCCGTGGGGGCGTAGGCCGCGCCGCACACTTCGCAGTTATCCCCGTATTGGTCCTTGGCGCCGCATTTCGGGCATTCGCCCTTGATGAAGCGGTCCGGCAGGAACATCTTCTTGATCGGGTCGTAATATTGTTCGATGGAGCGCACGTCGATCAGGTTCTCGACTTTGAGGCTGCGATAGATGCCCTCGGCGAATTCCCGGGTCTCGGTCGAGTTGGTCGAGCCATAGTTGTCAAAAGCGACGTGGAACGCTTTGAAGTCGTCGTAGTGCTCCAGCCAGACCTTGGCGATCAGCTGTTCCGGCGTGAGGCCTTCCTTTTCGGCGCGCAGCATGATGGGGGTGCCGTGGGTATCGTCGGCGCAGACGTAGTGGCAAGTGTTGCCGCGCATCTTCTGGAAGCGGACCCAGATGTCGGTCTGGATGTATTCGACGAGGTGGCCCAGGTGGATGCTGCCGTTGGCATAGGGCAGGGCAGAGGTGACGAGGATTTTACGGGGCATATTGCAGGGTTCCTTGAATAGGGCGCGATTGTAGCAAAACCCGCACAGAACCGTGGAATTCGGTAAAATCGCGCCCGCGAAAACCCGGCAAGGAACAAGATGAGCATCAAGTCAGACAAGTGGATACGCCGCATGGCGGAACAGCACGGCATGATCGAGCCGTTCGAGCCGAATCAGGTGAAGGAAGTGAACGGACAGAAGATCGTGTCCTATGGCACATCGAGCTACGGCTACGACATCCGTTGCTCGCGCGAATTCAAGCTGTTCACCAACATCAACAGCACCATCGTCGATCCCAAGAACTTCGACCCGAACTCGTTCGTGAACGTGGAAGCCGACTATTGCGTGATCCCGCCCAACTCGTTTGCGCTGGCGCGCACCGTCGAATACTTCCGCATCCCGCGCAACGTGCTGACCATTTGCCTCGGCAAGAGCACTTACGCACGCTGCGGCATCATCGTCAACGTCACCCCGTTCGAGCCGGAGTGGGAAGGCTATGTGACGCTGGAGTTTTCCAATACCACGCCGCTGCCCGCGAAGATCTACGCCAACGAGGGCGTGGCGCAGGTGCTGTTCTTCGAGAGCGACGAAGTGTGTGAGACCTCGTACAAGGATCGCGGCGGCAAGTACCAGGGCCAGGTCGGCGTGACCCTGCCGAAGATTTAATCTTGAGTTTGAAATGAGCAAAGAGCAACAAGTCATTTGGCGCTCCCCTGAAGGCAAAGTCATCGCCTGCGTGGAGAAGAACAAGGTGTTGCAGGAGAACCTGGCCGAGATACGCCAGGTCTGCCAGGATGCCCTCGAAGATGCCGTACTCATGGGTTGTGACGAACAGCAGTTCCGCCGTGTGCTGGCCGAGCTGGTCGCACAGCTCGGAAACCCCTACCCGCCTCGCGAATAGTGCCTTTCGTATTTTCCCCGTCGCCGCAGAAACCTGCGACAATTCGCGCCACTTTATCAAGCAATCCCCTGTAGGGAGTCATCCATGAAATTCAATTTTCCCATCATCATCATCGACGAGGACTATCGCTCGGAGAACGCCAGCGGCCACGGTATCCGTGCGCTCGCCAATGCCATCGAAAAAGAGGGCATCGAAGTCGTCGGCATGACCAGCTACGGCGACCTGACTTCATTCGCGCAGCAGCAGAGCCGCGCATCGGCCTTCGTGCTTTCCATCGACGATGAGGAGTTCGGCGGCGGCAGCGAGGAAGAGACGGAAGTCGCGCTGAGGACATTGCGCGCGTTCGTGGAAGAGATCCGCTACAAGAATTCCGACATCCCCATCTATCTCTACGGCGAGACGCGCACCTCGCGCCATATTCCGAACGACATCCTGCGTGAGCTGCACGGCTTCATCCATATGCACGAGGACACGCCGGAATTCGTGGCGCGCCACATGATCCGCGAGGCCAAGTCCTACATGGACTCACTGGCGCCGCCGTTCTTCCGCGCACTGGTGGACTACGCGCAAGACGGTTCGTATTCCTGGCACTGCCCCGGACACTCCGGCGGCGTGGCCTTCCTGAAGTCGCCGGTGGGACGCATGTTCCACCAGTTCTTCGGCGAGAACATGCTGCGCGCCGACGTGTGCAACGCGGTGGACGAGCTGGGGCAGCTGCTCGACCACACCGGTCCGGTCGCCGCTTCCGAGCGCAATGCGGCGCGCATCTTCAATGCCGACCACCTGTTCTTCGTCACCAACGGCACCTCGACTTCCAACAAGATCGTGTGGCACTCGATGGTGGCGCCGGACGACATCGTGGTGGTGGACCGCAACTGCCACAAGTCCATCCTGCACGCGATCATGATGACCGGCGCGGTGCCGGTGTTCCTGACGCCGACGCGCAACAACTTCGGCATCATCGGCCCGATCCCGAAATCGGAGTTCGAGATGGCGAACATCCAGAAGAAGATCGACGCCAATCCGTTCATCAAGGACAAGAAAAAGAAGCCGCGCATCCTCACCATCACGCAGAGTACTTACGACGGGGTGCTGTACAACGTCGAGATGCTGAAGGAAATGCTGGATGGCAGGATCGACGCGCTGCACTTCGACGAGGCCTGGCTGCCGCACGCCGCATTCCACGATTTCTACAAGGACATGCACGCCATCGGCCGTGACCGTCCGCGGGCCAAGGAGTCCATGGTGTTCTCCACGCAGTCCACGCACAAGTTGCTGGCCGGCTTGAGCCAGGCATCGCAGATCCTGGTGCGCGACAGCGAGAAGCGCAAGCTGGACCGCGACTGCTTCAACGAAGCCTACCTGATGCACACCTCGACTTCGCCGCAATACGCGATCATCGCCTCGTGCGACGTGGCGGCCGCGATGATGGAGCCGCCCGGCGGCACCGCACTGGTGGAAGAGTCCATCGCCGAAGCGCTCGATTTTCGCCGCGCCATGCGCAAGGTGGACGAGGAGTGGGGCGCGGACTGGTGGTTCAAGTTGTGGGGGCCGGACTATCTGTCCGAGGAAGGCATGGCCGAGCGCGAGGACTGGGTGCTGCGCACCGAGGATCGCTGGCACGGCTTCGGCAAGCTGGCCGAAGGTTTCAACATGCTCGACCCGATCAAGGCCACCGTCATCACCCCGGGGCTGGATGTCGACGGTGATTTTGCCGACAGCGGCATTCCCGCCAGCATCGTCACCAAATACCTCGCCGAGCACGGCGTGGTGGTGGAGAAGTGCGGCCTGTACTCGTTCTTCATCATGTTCACCATCGGCATCACCAAGGGGCGCTGGAACACCATGGTGACCGAGCTGCAGCAGTTCAAGGACGACTACGACAAGAACCAGCCGCTGTGGCGCGTGTTGCCAGAGTTCATCGCCAAGAATCCGCGTTATGAAAAGATGGGCCTGCGCGACCTGTGCGACCAGATTCACGGCATCTACAAAGCCAACGACGTGGCGCGCCTGACCACGGAAATGTATCTCTCCAGCATGGAGCCGGCGATGAAACCGTCCGATGCATTCGCCAAGATGGCGCACGGCGAGATCGAGCGCGTGGGCATCGACGACCTGGAGGGACGCATCACCGCCGTGCTGCTTACGCCTTATCCGCCCGGCATCCCGCTGCTGATCCCGGGCGAACGCTTCAACAAGACCATCGTCGATTACCTCAAGTTCGCACGCGACTTCAACAAGAAGTTCCCCGGCTTCGAGACCGATATCCACGGCCTGGTGGCGGAGAAGAGTAACGGCGAGCGCGTGTACTACGTGGACTGCGTGAAGTAACTTTACGGGCATGACTGCCGTTATCCGCGCCATCCAGGCCGACATCACCACGCTCAAGGTGGACGCCATCGTGAATGCAGCGAACGGCTCCCTGCTCGGGGGCGGCGGAGTGGATGGCGCGATACACCGCGCCGCTGGGCCGCAACTGCTTGCTGAGTGCAGCAAGCTCGGCGGTTGCGCGACCGGAGATGCCAGGCTCACCCAGGGTTACCGCCTGCCCGCGAAATACGTCATCCATACCGTCGGCCCCGTCTGGCACGGCGGCGCACGGGGCGAACCGGAATTGCTCGCCTCCTGCTACCGCCGCTCGCTCGAAATCGCCGCTGCCCAAGGCGTCCGCTCCATCGCTTTTCCGTCCATCAGTACCGGCGTGTATGGCTACCCCGTCGAGCAGGCGGCCGGCATTGCCGTGAATACCGTCAGGGCTGAATTGCAGAAGATGCAGGAGGTCGAGAAAGTCGTATTCTGCTGCTTCTCGGCAGGCGATCTCGCCATCTATGAGAAGTTGCTGGGCCGGTCCGGCAGAGCAGATGCGTAACTGATTCCTTATTTCGCGGAGGTCGCATGAAGCTGTCACTTTTGGGGTTGATGCTGCTCGCGCTGTTGCTGTTCTGGGTGACGGACAGCCTGTGGTGGCTGGTCGGCGCGCTGAGCTTGTTGTGGCTGTGGCGATTCCTGTTCGGCACTTACATGCTGCGCGAGAAAGAGCTGCCGCCGCCCGTGATGCTGTATCCGCTGGGTATGCCGTCCCCGCACGATGAACGTACGCAGTTTCGCAATTTGCTCGGTGCAGTGGTGAAGGAACGCCAGGGGCGATATCCCGATGAGCGCCAGCTCGAAAACATCCTGCACGACCTCGGCGAACCGTCTGCCATACCTGCGCCCGTTCCACTTCCAGATACGCCGTCCGATCTCGTCGTCATTCTTGTCTCCGGCGTGCTGTGGGAATGCGTCTCCGATGTCGCGCTGCCGTTCGGACGCGGCAAGAGTGCGGATGTCGAAACGGAATATGATTACCTCAAGCCGCGTTACAACAACATCGAAGTCGTGCATGTGCGCGGTATCGCCACGTCCGAGCACAACGCCCGGATAGTCGAAGCCGCCATCCGCAAACACAAGGATGCCGCCAATGTCATCGTCATCGCCTATTCCAAGGGCGTGCCGGATACGCTGGAAGCCTTGCGCCGCCTGGGTAACGACACTCCGCGCAACCTGCGCGCCGTGGTCAGCGTGGCGGGCGTGGTCAGCGGCAGCCCTCTGGCCGACTGGCTGAACCGCTACAAGTCGTTCCTGACACTGCTGCCTACACCCGGCGAGTGTTCGCATGTGAACGAGAACTTCCTCAAGAGTATCAGCCGCGACCGCTGCCTGCATTGGCTGAGAACGAACTGGCACACCATGCCGCAAGGCATCCGTTATTACTCGCTGGTCACCTTCGTGAAGCCGAAGCGCATGCACTGGTTCCTGCGCATGCTCTATGCCAAGCTCGCCGAAGTAGAACCGCGCAACGACAGCCACATGCTGATCCATGACCAGGTGCTGCCGGGTGCGACGTTGCTCGGCTACGTGAAGAGCGACCATTGGGCCGTGGCGCTGCCGTTCAACCGTTCGACACGCTCGTTCTGGAATTTTCTGCTGCGCAACAACAACGCCTTCCCGCGCGAGGTGCTGTTCGAGGCGATCTTGCGCTACGTGGAAGATGATCTGCGGCTCTCACTGGATGATTTGCGGTACTAGAAGGATATGCGGCGCAACGTATGAGTGAAGACAACGACAAGCTGCGCATCGACAAATGGCTGTGGGCGGCACGCTTCTTCAAGACACGCAGCCTCGCTGTCGATGCCGTGGAAAGCGGCAAGGTGACGATGAACGAGGCGCGTATCAAGCCCGCCAAGACCGTCGGCCCAGGCGATCATCTGGTGATCCGCCTGGGACAATATCATTTCGAAATCGAGGTGCTGGCGATATCGAACCGGCGCGGCCCCGCACCGGAAGCGCAGAAGCTCTATCGCGAGAGCGAAGCAAGCAAAGCGCGGCGTGCCGAGATCGCCGCCAATCTCAAAGCGCTGCCGCAACCGACATTCAAGGGCAGGCCGACCAAGCGCGACCGCCGCGACATCGAGCGCTTCGAATCCGGAGCCGGGGCCAAACGCAAGAGCGTCTGGGGCGAGCCCGAGTAGATCAACATGTTCTCTTCCCAAAGTGAATAACACGACCAACAGCACTTCGCGCGCAGCCAGATGGCGCGGCATTGCCGTCAACGTGCTGCTGTTCATGGTTGTCATAGCAGGAATCCGTGCATGGCAACAACGCGACATGGTCAGCGGCGCGGCACCGGCGTTGCAGGGCATGACGCTCGCAGGGCAGTCTTACAAGTTGCCTGCGCACCCGGCACGTCCGGTCCTTGTGCATTTCTGGGCGACATGGTGCCCGATCTGCCGCGCCGAGCAGGGGGCCATCGCTGCCATCGCGCGTGACGATCCGGATGTGATCACCATCGCCATGCAGAGCGGCAAGCCGGAAGAAGTTGCCCGGCACATGAGCGAGCAGGGAATCGCTTTTCCGGTGGTTAACGACCCGGATGGCAGCATCTCCAATACCTGGGGCGTGCATGCCGTACCCGCCAGTTTCATTATCGCGCCAGATGGGCAGATACGTTTCGTCGAAGTGGGTTACACCACCGGGCCCGGTTTGCGGATCAGGTTATGGCTGGCAGGGGTGCTGGGCTGAAGCTCCTGGGCCTGCGACAGGAATACGAACCCGGCGCTTTGTCTCTATAATTTGCTTATTGAGGCATCAGGTCAACGAGAGGCGGATGGTCATGAATGAACCGCTTGATCGAAGTTCAGGGAACCACGCACAGCGGCTGCTTGCCCGGCTCGACGCGATCGCCGGGTCGTTGCAGCAGCGACGGGATGCGCTGGCCTTGTTGGCACTGGGTTCTGTTGGCCGCGAAAGGGCAAGGGTCGACGCCTGTTCCGATCTGGATTTCTTCGTGCTGGTTCGTCCGGGCGCCAAGCAACGCTATCTGCATGACCTGTCCTGGCTCGAAGCCGCCCACCCCCTGAGTTGGTCGTTCCGCAATACCGTCGACGGCCATAAGGCATGGATGACGGATGGTGTGTTTTGCGAATTTGCCGTGTTCGAATTGGCAGAGCTGCCGAACATTCCATACGCATCCGGCCGCTTTGTCTGGCGCCGAGAAGAGGTCGATGCCGCGCTGGCGGATCCGCAGCTCCAATTGCCCAAGGTCGCCGATGACGAATGGCTGGTGGGCGAAGCGCTCTCCAACCTGTATGTCGGACTCAACCGCTATGCCCGCGGCGAGCGGCTTGCCGCGATGCGGCTGGTTCAGGTGCATGCACTTGACCGTCTTCTCGAATTGCTCGACAAGCAGCATGGACCGGGCGAGGTGTCGCGCGATCCGTTCAGCGTGGATCGACGCATCGAGGTACGTATGCCGGAGATGTCGGCACGATTGCAGAGTTTTGCTCCCGGCTATGCCGATACGCCGCAGGCCGCATTGGCGATCCTTGCCGAGTTGGAGCAGCACGCATCGGTTCCCGAATCTGTCAGCAGTCGCATTCGACGGATGGCTGCGACGCCTGATCAGGCTGATGCGCCGGAACGGGCCAGGAAGGCTTCGGCTTCCCCTTCCGGTACAGGACGGCTGAACAAGAAGCCCTGAAACTCTTCGCACCGGATATTCCTGATGAAGTCCAGCTGTTGCCGTGTTTCCACGCCTTCTGCCACTACCTTCATTCCCAGCGCGTGCGCCAGTACGGCTGTGGCATTGACGATGATCTCGTCGTTCTTGTCCGTGGCGATGTCGCGCACGAAGGATTGATCGATCTTCAGTGTGCTCACCGGCAGCAGTTTCAACCGGCTGAGCGAGGAATAACCCGTACCAAAATCGTCCAGAGTTAGCGTAAACCCGGCTGCGGCGAGTTGATCCATGATTTCCAGGCTGTTCGTGCGCATATCCATCACGATGCTTTCGGTCAGCTCAAGCTCGATGTGCTGGGGAAGCAGGCCGACATTGCGAACGATAGTCTTGATTCTTTCTGCCAGGTCTTTCTGCCCGAACTGGCGCGCAGACAGGTTCACGGCAACCGGCACGATCTCGTAGCCGCGCGATTGCCAGATTTGCTGTTGCAATGCCGCCTGATAGAGAACCCAATCGCCGATCTCGTTGATCATCCCGACTTCTTCGGCAACGGGAATGAAATCCGCCGGGGAAATGAAACCCAGCTTCGGATGTTGCCAGCGCAGCAACGCTTCCATGCCCACCACCTTGCCACTGACGGCGTTGATCTTGGGTTGGTAATACAGCATGAGCTGCCCCAGGGAGATGGCGCTGCGCAGGTCGTTCTCCAATTGCAGGCGTAGTACTGCTTTGGCGTTCATTTCCGGCAGGTAGAACTCGAAGCGATTGCGTCCCGCATCCTTGGCGCGGTACATCGCCAGATCGGCATTGCGCAATAGCCGTACGGGGGTTTCGCCGTCGTCGGGATAGATGCTGACCCCGATGCTGGGCGTGACCGACAGCTGGTGTTCGCCAACCATGAATTCTGAGCACAACGATTCGATCATCTTTTCTGCCACGAAGATGACTTCGTCTTCCGTGCTCAGATCGCCCAGCAGGGCAATGAACTCATCCCCCCCTTGACGCGCCAGGGTGTCCGAATTGCGCAGCGATGAGCGCAGCCGTTGCGCCACCATTTTCAGCAAGGCGTCGCCTATATCGTGCCCAAGCGAATCGTTGATGTGCTTGAAGTGATCCAGGTCGATGTACAGCACGGCCATTCTGGTCTTGTGGCGCTGCGCAAAACTGATGCTCTGCTCCAGGCGGTCGCCCAGCAGATAGCGGTTCGGCAAACCGGTCAGCACATCGTAATTGGCCAGATACTGGACGCGTTCTTCCTCTTTCTTGCGCTCGGTAATGTCCAGATAGATTGCGATGTAATGGGTGATCGCTCCCTGCTCGTCGCGCAGCACGCTCACTGTGACCCATTCCGGAAAGACATCGCCATTCTTGCGCTTGTTCCAGATTTCGCCGCGCCAGAAATCCCTGCTTTCCAGTGCCTCGTAAAAGTCCCGGTAGAACTCCCGGCTCTGTTTGCCGGAAGCCAGAATGCGCGGATTCTTTCCCAGCACTTCGTCCTCAGAGTAACCGGTGATATCGATGAACGCGCGATTCACCATCACGATGTCGTGCCTGGCATCGGTAATCATGATCGCCTCAGTGTTGTTCTCGAACACCTTGGCGGAAAGCCGCAAGCTCTCCTCGGCCTTGCGGCGCTGGGTGATCTCGCGGGTAAGGTTTTTCACCATGGCGCGGATCGCCTTGGACAGGTGGGCGACTTCGTCGTCGCCCCGCTGCACTGGGACGTTGTATACCAGTTCTCCGGCGGCGACTTTCTCGGCCGCCAGGCCTATGCGCACGATCGGGCGTGCGATGCGTCCGGCCATCAGCCATCCCAGCCAAGCGAACAGCAGGCCCAGGGCGGTGCCTATGATCAGGATGCGCTGGCTCAATTGCCGAGCCGGCGCAAACGCCTGCGTTACATCCTGGCGGATCAGGCTGGACCAGCCCAAGCCCGGGTAGTCGCGATAACCTGAAGATTTGGCATATCCGACCAGGTACGTCTTCCCGTTTGCCCATTTTTCCAGGAGAAAACCGCTGTCGTTGCCTTCCTGCCTGATCGCCTGCATGGTGAGCGGGGCGAGCTTGGACAGATCGCTACGCGCCTGTTCCGGGCCGGACAGTACCAGCCCATCACGACTCAGCAGGAACATCTCCTTGCCGGGAGTCTTCGCGCTGTCCAGCGCCTCTTCAGCCCAGTTCCAGTAGATATGGCCGCACAACACGCCTTGCAACACACCTTTGGCATCGATCACCGGAGCGGCGACATCCACCAGATAGAACGGTTGGCCGCTGGGGTTGGGCAACAGCTTGGCCAGAAGCAGCGCGTCATGCACGTCGCCGATGTAGTAACTGTCGCGTCCCTTTGAGCACCACGGGCGTTTGGAGAGATCCTTGCCTTCGAGATACCTGCCCGTCCCCACCAGGCCATTCCCCTTCGTGTCGCATATGCCGATCCAGGCGTAAGCGTTGAAGTTGTTTTGCAGACGTTCGAGTATCTCGCGCTTGCGATCAACCGGGACGCGGGGATTGCGGATCTCGTCGAGGATGGCTGCGTTGCGGATCTCGCGGCTGCGCTCGAACATTCCTCTGTCCATCACATCGAGCGCATTCTTGGCGCGGATTGCGAACGACTCTCCTTCGCGCTGCTCGATCTGATGTTTGCTGTTTTCCGCAGCCAGGTAACTGAGCACCAGGGACAACACTAATGCAAGCGCACCGCTCGCGAAGCTGATTTGCGCACGCAGGCTGTTACCCGGGTTGAACTGCTTAAGCCACTTCATCTTTCCGTCCTGACAAAGGTGCATCTGAAACGGTATCCGGGTCAAATGTGGCGCGGACACCCGATGCATTCTCTCTATATAAGGTCAGTTTAGCCGAATACCCACCCTAACATCCAGAGAAAAGGATCCGGGATCGTGGGCGAATCCAGGCATGTGCAAGCTAACTCATTGATCCTGCGAAGGGCGTTTTGTCCCGCCAAGCTCCTTGCGCATAAAGGAGGCAGAAGCCGGGCACAAGGCGGAGAACTGCGAAGTGTTCCTGATGGCAGGCGGCGCATCCTCGCGCGAGGCTGGCGCGTAACCCAGCTTGGAGAAGTAAGCCTCGGCAGTGGTCGTGAGCAGAAATAGCGACTCGACACCAAGGGAAGTCGCATGGGCCTCGGCAAACGTTACCAGCGATCTTCCCAGGCCACGATCGCGCTGGGCAGGTGCAACCGCAAGCGAACGCAACAGGGCGGATGCCCCATAGACTTCCAGGCCGACGATGCCAACCAGCTTGTCGCCGTAATGGCAGCCAAAGAACAGCATCGAATCGGAAGGCGCGATGTCTGCAACAGGCAACTCGCAAGCGGAAAGAAGCTGTTTGATCTCGTCGAGTTGTTCAACGGACTTCAATACCGCCTGGCTCACTTCCTACTCACCCGCGCATCTGGCGATAGCAGCATTGGTATCCAGTTCCAGGCAGTGCCGCAGATCGAGATCCTTGGAGCGGGGGCCTTTTGCTTTGGCGTGCTTGCGGGGAGTCGAACGTTCCAAGGGCTGTTCCTGAACCGTAGCAGGAGACGTTAAACCGGCAGTCGCTGCCTGCGGTACTGCAGATGCGGCTGCCGCGGGCTGGGCGGCAGGAGGCAGATCCTGGCTCTCCGCCGCCTCGGCGGCAAGCGTTGCACCACTAAATAACAATGCCGACACAGCTATCAGATTCGTAATTGTGTTTTTCATGCATCGCTCCTTGAGTGACTGGTGTCCCAATGTACCGGAGTTGGGTGATTTTGACTATCTGCGAGGACGGAAAGTGACCGGAGGGGAAATGAAGAAATGACAGTGGAATCCCGGTTCGGGGGCTGGAATCTGTCGCATCCCGAAATGGTCGCAGGATTGCGGCAGGCGGTGATACGGCAAGCGTATACTGAACATCCGAATGGGAGGGTGCGATGGCAATATGTCGCTTCTACACTAAGTGGCTGAAGATTCTCTGGCAGCTTGAAACGGCCATTCTGGGCAAACCGGGCATTGTCCCTGGCATTAAGACGGCACGCCTGCAGACTGCCTTTCTGGTGCCCCTTGTCACCTCATTCGTCGCGATCCTCTGCATCTGGGTGGCCGTGCTGTATGTACACGAGCGCAGGGAGGTCGTGCTCGAGACCGAGCGGGAACATGCGCTCATGCAAAGAATGTACCGCGATGACATCGAGCATGATGCGTACATGCTGAATGCGGTGATGGAAGTCATTCAGCGTGATGCGACTTTGCGTTCGGCGCTGGCGCGCCGCGACCGGGAGTCGCTGTTGCAGCTTTCCTCGCCCGTTTATCAGGTGTTGCGGCGCAAGTTCGGCATTACACATATCTACTTCTCCACTCCAAAGCGGAAGATTATCCTGCGCGTGCACCAGCCAGAGCGCTACGGCGACGTGATCGACCGCTTTACGTCCATGGAAGCGGAACGAACCGGTACTACAAGCTATGGCCCGGAACTCGGTCCGCTTGGTACCTTTGGCTTGCGCCTGGTGACCCCATGGTATGAAAAGAAACGGCTGCTCGGCTATGTGGAACTGGGCATGGAGATCGACCATGTCTTGCATGCGGTGCAGGCTTTCATGGGTACGTCGGTGTTCGTGCTGATCTCCAAGCAACATCTCAATCGCGAGGAGTGGATGGAGGGCATGCGCATGCTTGGACGTCCTCCCGAGTGGGACCGCTTCCCCGACGAGGTGCTGGTTAGCCAGGTTATGCAGACCATCCCTCCGGAACTGACTGCTCCGCAGGCCGGCAGACTACCGGCGAAGGATGTGGTATCGGAACTGAACCAGATGATCACTGATTACAAAGCCGTGTATATACCGCTTGCCGATGCCGGCGGACACGTGGTGGGGCGGATGGTTGCACTCGTCGATGTTTCAAAGTCGCATGCCTCGCTACGCAAGGCGTTGTTTAACGGCGTAGCCGTCGGCGTGTTCATCGTCGCCCTGGTGGTCTGGATCTTCTACCGGCTCGCCAGGCGAGTCGGCCGGCATATCGAGCGTGACGAGGAAGTGATGCGGCGGCTTGCGACCCATGACGGCCTCACCGGGCTTTACAACCACCGCATGTTCTATGCGCTGCTCGAAGAGGAACTCCTGCGCACGAAACGCTTCAACCGTCCGCTCTCTGTGCTGATGATCGACATCGACCACTTCAAAGGCGTGAACGACACGCATGGTCACCAGGCGGGAGACACCATCCTCCATGATTTGAGCGAGCTGTTGAGCCGCGAGGCGCGCGGCGTCGATCGCGTTTGCCGCTACGGAGGGGAAGAGATCACCGTCATGCTGCCGGAAACCGATGTCGATGCCGCATCCGGCATTGCCGAGCGCCTGCGTGCCGCAGTGGAGGCGCAATCGTTCAATATCGACCGGGGCAATACATTGCGCATCACCGTCAGCATCGGTGTGGCAACCTGGCCGAATCATGCGAACAATGCGCAGGCGCTCGTTGCGGCGGCAGATGCTGCGTTGTATGCCGCCAAGCAAGACGGCAGGAACCGGGTGACTTGCTATGAAGCGGGGATGAAATAGGGCGGTCCGGAAGACGAAGTGTGAGCGGCCGGCATTCCGGGGGCGGAGTGGAATGGTTCTGACTATCTGTGTGGATGGAAGATGACTGGCACTGCCGAAGGCGGGGGTGTTTTCAGAATATGTTTCTTCATCCTCCCCATCACGTGCATCTCGCATTTCTTGCAGTCGAATTCCAGCTTCAGCTTTTCGCTGCCATTGATCAGTGTCATCGGTTCGGCGCGCACCTGGCCTTGCACCCCGACAATGCCCTTGGCCTGTTTCGGGCACAGGCTCAGCGAGTAGCGGATGCAGTGGCGCGTGATCATGAGCGAGACTTCGCCCGCTTCTTCATGCGCCTCGTAGGCGGCTTCGATCAGTTTCACTCCGTGCTTCGCATAGAAGGTGCGCGCTGCCGGGTTGTACACGTTGGCGAGGAAAGAGAGGCTTTCTTCCGGATATTTCGCGGGAGGTTCTGCGGCGGCTTTGCGAAGCGGGCGCACACAGGCCTTCAGGCGTGCGGCTTCGAGTTGCTCGACAGCGTCGCGGCGGAGTTTGTTCAGGGCCGAGCCGGGGATGAACCAGGGTTGGGACCAGATGATACGGAGCGCTCCTGCATCGCCGGACCTGTTTGCGTGACGCAGTTCAAAATCGGTATTCCCGAAGCGATCAAGCTGTTCGCGCAAATTCTTCTCCGCTTCTTCCGGATTCTGTGCCGCTTGCTTGTCGAAGAGAATAGAGGCAGTAGATGAGATGCCGTCCTCATCCTGCAATGCGAGCGAAAAACCATCGGCGGTTTCCGCAAACGTAGCGTTGATGCCGATGCGTCGTTCTGCCGATTTCTTCGCCAACGCTTGTTCCCATGCATGGTCACGGTTGCGGCTGATGATGAGGCCGGGGCGCAGCCCCTTCAGGGTGTGTATCGGTTCGTTCGGGAATACTCTCCACACCTTGCCTTTGCGCTCGACCACGTTCGCCTGCAGACCGATGACTTCGCGCTTGTGCAGGTAATTCAAACCGTCGCTGTTCGCCAGGGCTTCGTTTGCTTCCATCTCGAACCACTTGTCGCCGACCTGAGTCACCGTGCCCAGCTCCAATCCGACGAAGGTGGGCGTGTCGAATGCGCCGATGTCGGCCTTGCGGCCTTGCGAAAAATAATCCGTGGCGCCGCGGTGGAAGGTCTTGTCCGGGTCTGGCGTGAACAGCAATCTGGTTTTACCGCTGGATGCGGCGTGCAGTTCCGGGCGTTCTTCCAGAATCTCGTCGAGCAACTGGCGGTAATGCCCGGTGATGTTCTTGACGTAGGACGCGTCCTTGTAGCGCCCCTCGATCTTGAAACTGCGAACCCCGGCCTCGATCAGCGCGCGCAGGTTGTCGCTCTGATTGTTGTCCTTCACCGACAGCAGATGCTTTTCGAATGCGACCACCCGGCCTTGCGCATCTTGCAGCGTATAGGGCAGGCGGCAGGCTTGCGAACAGTCGCCGCGGTTGGCGCTGCGTCCGGTGTGCGCGTGGCTGATGTTGCACTGGCCGGAATAAGCCACGCACAGCGCACCGTGGATGAAGTGTTCGATGACGGTGTCGCCCGGCACGGCGGCACGTATGCTTGAGATCTCCGGAATGGTCAGCTCGCGCGCCAGCACGATCTGCGAGAAGCCGACATCGGCCAGGAAGCGCGCCTTCTCCGGCGTGCGGATGTCGCACTGCGTGGAAGCGTGCAGGTCGATGGGCGGCAAGTCGAGTTCCAGCAGCCCCATGTCCTGCACGATCAGCGCATCCACTCCCGCGTCGTAGCAGTCGTAAGCCAGCTTGCGCGCCGAATCCAGTTCGGCATCGTGCAGGATGGTGTTGAGCGTGACGTAGATGCGTGCGTGAAAGCGGTGCGCGAAGTTCACCAGCCCGGCGATCTCTTCAATCGGGTTGCCCGCCTTGTCGCGCGCCCCGAACGCAGGCCCGCCGATATAGACCGCATCGGCGCCGTGCAGGATCGCCTCGCGCCCGATAGCCGCAGTTTTGGCAGGGGCAAGCAGTTCCAGGGATTGGGATAGATAGTGTTCAGACATGCGCGCGCATTATACCGGATAAGGGATGCGCCAGACTGGTGCGGCCAGCCTCCGGATATAGTGACCGGCAACGAAGCGTGTATTGACCGGTGCAGCCATTGGCCGATGCAACGGGCAGCATCAAGTCATCCGGCATTCCAGGTGGCCATTTTTGGATTCATGGCATAAAGAGTTACCGATTCTCTTGCCAAAGCCCGAGCCAATGCTTTATAAAATACCCGGCTTCTTGGATCGTGCCTCTACTTCCTTTTGCGCCGTTGTTTGATGCTTTTTAATTCGGAGTTAATAAAAATGTCAGATTTGCCCAAGTTGAACTACACAGTTTTTGTTTTTAACTCGATTGATAGAGTCTTTGTCGAGCATGAGTACTACGAGACGATCGGAGATGCCGTGGATGTGCAATACGATCTGGCGAGCATCGGCGTGCTTTCGTACGTTCAGCCCAGCGATAATGCCTCTGCCTGAAGACGTTCTTGATTTTTGCACACCTCGCGCGGGTTTTGTCCCGCGCGGCGGTTCCAGAGTTACCGAATTACAGAGTCTGCTAGCCGATCAATTCCGGGTTGTCACTTCGACCTGAAAATAATCTCTTTCATGCGAGCCAGTTTCGGCGATGTTACCGGCACGGTCAGCATGGTGCTGGCCACGGCCATCAGCAGCAGGGCGGTGAAGGTCTCGCTGGTGATGATGCCCTTGTCCAGCAGTACGTTGACGAACACGATCATGATCAGCGCCTTGGTTTGCAGCAGCCAGCCGATGATAGAGGCCTCGCCCGGTTTCCATTTGAGGATCTTGCCGGCGATCTGGATGCCGATCAGCTTGCCCGAGATGGAGGCGAACAGCAGGATGGCGGCGACGATGAACACGACCGAGCCGCCCACTGCCCAGTTGGTGCGCAGGCCAGTGCTGAGGAAGAACACCGGCATCAGCAGCAGGAAAACGTGGTGGCGCAGCAGGTCCATCTGTTTCTGGTCGAACCATTCGCGGTCCATCACGGCGCCCGCCAGGAACGCGCCGACCATGAAGTGCAGGCCCGACCAGTCTGCGCCGAAGCCGCAAACGGCCAGCCAGATCAGGGCGGCGAACCAGCGGTCACGCTCGGGCATCCAGCGCATGAGTTTGCGGAACAGGTAGCTGGCGACGCCGAAGGCCAGCAGGAAGCCGACTTGTTTGCCGACACGTTCCCAGTCCATCAGGATCAGCGCGAGCACGCCCCAGATGGCGATGTCGTCCAGGCTGGCGTAGCGCAGGATGCGCTGGCCGATGGGCTGACGCAGGATCTCCAGTTTCTCCATCAGCAGGATGAGGATGGGCAGCGCGGTGACGGCGCAGGCCATGCCCACGCCCGCCACGAATTGCCAGGTCTGCGCTTTGGGGCCGATCCAGCCGCTGTACATCAGCATGCCCGCCGCTGCGATGCAGCCGAACAGCAATGGCGTGCCCAGCGCCAGGCCGGCGGTGATCACGCTCTCGTTGCGGTGTTGCCATGCCTTGCACAGGTCGAGCTCGATGCCCGCGATGCAGACGAAGATCATTACGCCCCACCAGGCGATGCCGTTCAGTGACTGGATGACTTGAGGCGTGAAGACGAAGGTGTAGTACTCGGGGTAGATCGCACCGAGGATGCCGGGGCCGAGCAGGATGCCGGTGATGATCTGCACCACCACCAGCGGCGCATAGTAGTCGGTTTTGCCCACCCGCCAGATCAGGTAGGGGATGGTGAAGACCATCGTCATTGCGATCAGGAATATCTCGGTGGTGCTCATGGCGGTGTGCATGGTGTCGAAATTTCGAGAGGTTATTCACAATCGGGGAGTATGCCATAAGAGCCGGGACCGGACGCAGTACGAGTGTATTTCCCCCGATGACCTTGCCCAGCCTCATCAAAGTGCAGATAATTGGACTACGGGGATCAAGCAGCCTCCCCGCCTCAAGACGATTCCTCGTCCAAGGGTCTGCTCAGGATGGGATATTTCCCAAGGAGGAATCATGGACGCAACACCACAAACTTCCGACGACACACAACCCCCGGCGCAGGTCACGCTGGCGCAAGCCTTCTGGTACTGGCTCAGGCTGGGCTTCATCAGCTTCGGCGGGCCGGCCGGGCAGATCGCCATCATGCACCAGGACCTGGTCGAGAAGAAACGCTGGATATCCGAGAAGCGTTTCCTGCACGCGCTCAACTACTGCATGGTGCTGCCGGGGCCGGAAGCGCAGCAGCTCGCGACCTACATCGGCTGGATGATGCACCGCGGCTGGGGCGGCATCATCGCGGGCGCGCTATTCGTGCTGCCCTCGCTGTTCATCCTGATCGCGCTGTCGTGGTTCTACATCGCCTTCGGTAATGTGCCGCTGGTGGCGGGATTGTTCTACGGCATCAAGCCTGCGGTGACGGCCATCGTAGTGCAGGCGGCGCATCGCATCGGTTCGCGTGCGCTGAAGAACAATTATCTGTGGGCGATTGCCGCTGCCGCGTTCGTGGCGATCTTCGCGCTGAATGTGCCGTTCCCCGCCATCGTGATCGTTGCGGGACTGATCGGTTATGCGGGAGGTCGTGTTTTGCCAGACAAGTTCAAGCTTGGCGGCGGACACGGCAAAGCGGGCAAGTCATACGGCGCCGCGCTGATCGACGACCACACGCCGACGCCGGAACATGCAAAGTTTCGCTGGAGCGGGCTGGCGAAAGTGGCGGTGACCGGCGGCCTGCTGTGGCTGCTGCCGATGGCGCTGCTGGCGGCCAACTTCGGCTGGGATCACACGCTGACGCAGATGGGCTGGTTCTTCACCAAGGCCGCGCTGCTGACCTTCGGCGGTGCTTATGCGGTGTTGCCCTATGTCTATCAGGGCGCGGTCGGACACTACGGATGGCTTACGCCGCCGCAGATGATCGACGGCCTGGCGCTCGGCGAAACCACGCCGGGGCCGCTGATCATGGTGGTGGCTTTCGTTGGGTTCATCGGTGGCTATGTACAGGCGCTGTTCGGACCGGACATGCTTTTCCTGGCCGGAGCGCTGGCTGCGACGCTGGTGACCTGGTTCACCTTCCTGCCGTCTTTCATCTTCATCTTTGCGGGAGGCCCGCTGGTGGAAGCCACGCATGGCGATCTCAAGTTTACTGCGCCGCTGACCGCGATCACTGCGGCGGTCGTGGGTGTGATCCTGAATCTGGGCATGTTCTTCGGCTACCACGTGCTGTGGCCGCAAGGGTTTGCCGGTACCTTCGAGTGGATGTCGGCATTGATTGCGCTGGCGGCCGGAGTTGCTTTGTTCCGCTACAAGCGCGGCGTAATTGAAGTCATCGCGGCCTGCGCCGTGGCCGGTCTTGCGTTGAAGATGTTTTTTTAGGATGGTGTAGCCCGGATATTTCACCGATTTGTTCAACACCCTGTGTAGGAGCACGCCCTGCGTGCGATAAACGCCGGGGCGCTATGATCAACAAATTCGCACGCAGGGCGTGCTCCTACACAAGTGAGGTTGTATTACGAAGCGATCAGGCTAGATCAAGCCCATCATCACCAGCGCAATAAACGCCGCGAACAGCGCGAAGTGGCTGATGCCTTCGATGGCGTTGGTCTCGCCGTCGTGCAGGTTGTTCATCACGGTGACGAAGGTGAGCAGCAGCATGCCACCCTGGATGGGAGTGAGTGCCATGACGATGCGTTCGCCGTTGAACAGCGCGATGCCTTCGATTACCGGCAGTGTGAGCAGCACGGTGGCGAGCGATGCGCCGAGCGCGATGTTGACGGTGGTCTGCATGCGGTCCCGCTGCGCGGCCTTGAGCGCAGTGAGTATTTCCGGGCTGGCGGAGATCAGCGCGACCAGAACGGCGGGAATGGTTTTGGGCAGGCTGCTGCCGGCGAGGCCGGCATCCAGCAGTGCGGACAGTATCTCGGAAAGCAGGCCCACCAGCGTGATCGCTCCGATCATCATGCCGGCGTGCAGCGCATTCGGGCTGTGTGCTTCGTCGTGAGCCTCTTTCGCCATTTCGGACGAGTACTCGAAGAAGGTGCGATGCTCAACGGTCTGCAAGCGCAGGAAGCCGACATACATCAGCGCCATCGTGCAAACGGAGAAGATGGAATAGAAATGCCATTGTGTATCCGGCACGAAGTCCGGAATGAACATGCCGATGCCGATGGCGACCAGCAGCATGGCAATGTAGGAATTGGCGGAGGAGATGTTGTATTTGGTCTGGCCGTGCTTGAGTCCGCCGACGATTGCGGCAAGCCCCAGGATACCGTTGATATCGAACATCACGGCGGAGAACACGGTATCGCGCGCCAGCGTCGGATTCGGGGCGCCTTGCAGCAGTACGATCAGTATCACTACTTCTACCGACACGGCGGCGAGCGTCAGGATCAATGTGCCATAAGGTTCGCCGAGGCGCATCGCCAGGACCTCGGCATGATGCGCGATGCGGAAGGCGACCCCGATGATGGCGGCAAGGATCACCAGCAGCAATCCCCACAGTGCTAATCCGCCATGTTCGATAGCGCCGTGTTCAAGCGCAAAGCCGAGTCCGAGGACGGCAAGCGCGATGGCGATGGGGAATTCGGATTTGAGCAATTTCATGATGCGATTCCTGGCCGTGGGTGAATGGATTGCTGCGCAGGATTATAACGGATGAGACAATGCGGCCCATTCGGAATAGGGGATGGGAAATCGGGTATGAAAAAGATCGGGCTATCGTTCATTGCTTCTTGCTGGCTAATGTCCATTCTTGCGCTGTCGCCGGCAAGTGCCAGTGCCGAGGGTTGGACTATCGAGGCGGATACCTCGGCATGGGAAAGATTCGCCCTGGGCATAGCGTCCGGCATCGTTGCGCATGAGGCCGGCCATCTGGTCGTCGCCAAGACCAAGGGTTACCGGGTGAGCCACGAAGGACTTTCCATCACCTACCCGGGAACAGACTTCACGCGAGCCGGGCAGCTGCAGTTGGCCTCCGCCGGGTTTCAGACGCAATGGGTGCTGTCGGAGTGGGTGTTGCGCGATGAGCATGGGCATGAACGTACGAAGCCGCCCGGCGATTTCGGAGCAGGGGTGGTGTTTTCCTACATCGGCGTGTCTGCAGCGTACCTGACCTTTCTGAAGAACCAATACAACGGCGACGTGTACGGCATGTCGCGCGCTAGCGGATATTCGCATGACCGGATCGCCTTGATGATGGCCATCCCGGCGGTATTGGATGCCTGGCGTTTGTTCGGGGACGATGTGCCGGAATGGGTGCCCGCGCTCTCGGTCATGAGTAAGGGTATCGGTGCTGCCTGGATATGGTCGTACTAAGGCGTGTAACGCTGATTAAGTCTGCACCCCCTTCAGCGTTCCCTTAGTATCTTGCAGGAGCACGCCACGCGTGCGAATTTGGCGATCATGGTGCTTGCGGGGTTTGCCGCACGCATGGCGCGCTCCTACATGGGGGCAGACACGGGCGGGCTATTTCCTGTGGTAAGTCACAAAATGATATTCCAGCGGCTGCGGTGTGGTTTGTGCCCGCACCACGCGTGACGTCTCCACCCATGCATCCTTGTCGAAGCCGGGGAAATGCGCATCGCCTTCCACATCCTGCTGGATCTCGGTGATATAGAGCGTATCCGCAAGCGATATGGCCTGCGTGTAAAGCTCAGCGCCGCCCACGATGAAAACCTCATCGTCTCCCGAGCAGTTGTGGAGCGCTTCTTTCAGTGAGTGCGCGACGATGCAGCCCTCGACTTTCAGTTCGCTGTTGCGCGTGACGACCACCGTGGTGCGCCCAGGCAAGGGCTTGCCGATGGAGTCGAACGTCTTGCGCCCCATGATCATGTGATGTCCCATGGTGAGCGCCTTGAAATGCCTGAGGTCTTCCGGGCAGCGCCAGGGCAGCGTGTTGTTGATGCCGATGGTGCGGTTGCGCGCCATCGCGACGATGATGGAGAGCTTGCTCATACGGCTACGGGGGCTTTGATTGCGGGATGAGGATCGTAGCCCTCTAGGGTGAAGTCCTCGAACTTGAATTCAAAGATATCCTTTACCGCCGGGTTGATCTTCATCGTCGGCAGGGCACGCGGCTCGCGCGAGAGTTGTAGAGCCACCTGCTCCATGTGGTTGGAATACAAATGCGCATCGCCGAAGGTATGTACGAAATCGCCGTATTCCAGCCCGCACACCTGCGCCATCATCATGGTGAGCAAGGCATAGCTTGCGATGTTGAACGGCACGCCGAGGAAGATGTCGGCGCTGCGCTGGTACAGCTGGCACGACAGCTTGCCGTCAGCCACGTAGAACTGGAAGAAGGCATGGCAGGGCGCGAGCGCCATCTGGTCGAGTTCGCCCACGTTCCAGGCCGAGACGATGATGCGGCGCGAATCGGGATTGCCCATAAGCTGGTCGATGGCCACCTTGATCTGGTCGATCACGCGGCCGTCCACCGTCTCCCACGAGCGCCACTGCTTGCCGTACACCGGGCCGAGGTCGCCGTTTTCGTCCGCCCACTCGTCCCAGATACTGACGCCGTTGTCCTTCAGGTACTTGATGTTGGTGCTGCCCTGCAAAAACCACAGCAGCTCATGGATGATGGATTTCAGGTGGCACTTCTTGGTGGTGACCAGCGGGAAGCCCTGCGAGAGGTCGAAGCGCATCTGGTAGCCGAACACGCTAGTCGTGCCGGTGCCGGTGCGGTCGGATTTCTTCGTGCCGTGGTCCAGCACGTGTTGCATCAAATCGAGGTATTGGCGCATGGTGTGATTTGTTGTGTTGCGGCGTCGGGCGACGCTTTTCAGGGTGTAATGCTAGCACAGGGGGGGGTACCCAAAGGAGAGGTTACGCGCCGCTTGGTGTTAAAACACCGGCCTCTTCTAAATCTTTGCGGATTTCGATTACGCGTTCTGAGATATTTTGTCTGAAACGCTTCTGGATGATGCCGCCGAAATCAGAGAAGAGTTCGGTTCCCTCTTTGAGAAGCAACATTGCCCCGCTGCGCCCCAGATTCCCACAAAACCAACCTAGTTCATAGATCACATTTGGTCGCGCTTGGAGGTAGGTGACACCATTTGCCTTGACTTCGTCGTCAGGGGTAAACACCGCGATGGCGTAGGTACAGGTTTGGGCGTATTTTTCAAATTTCTCGACGACCGTTTTACATCCGTCGTCAGGTTGTTCTTGAAGAACAATTGGGTTGAGACGGAACTCTGATTTTACAATGTCCTTGAGTTCTCTCCACTTAGCCTCATCCCTGCCATGAATAATGAATATATTTTCTCGATGGCGGAGGGTATCTTGCGACTGCTTTTTCTCCAGCAGCTCAGGCGAGCGTCGCAATCTTGTTAAGGAAGCTTTGACGACAGACAGTACGTTTTCAACTCCCTTAAAAGATGGTGCGTTATACATGCCAAAGCCGTTCGAATACTCAACTGATAACTGCCTAGAGTAGACGTTTGTACCGAGCGCATCGTTGTATAGGTCAACGAGCTCACGAGCGTACTGTCGATAGAGCGGATCGTCACCCTGCTTCATATGAAGGCCGCTAGATGTTTTTTGAAATCCTTGAAGGATTCTAGTCAATTCTGTTTCGTAACGTTCTAGTTCGGCCAAGACGATGTCTGGGGTCAACAGTGTTTTCTCCTCAAGCGAATATGCTAACAACAAGAAACTGGAATTTTCACCTATGGCATCTAACCAATAAACGGTTGGCTAGCACAGTATAATCTGACCAATCTTTTTGGAGAACTTTATGACTCTTGCCTCGCTCACCTTTGCAAACACCCTGTCCGCCTCCCACCAACTCATCCTCTTCCCCAAAGCCAAGACACTGCCCAAGGACATCGCGCATGGCGAATTGCTCGCCGCCGTGCTCAAACGCCGCGACATGAAGGCGGAAGAGCTGGCGAAATCGCCCATCGCGGCGAATGCGGCGGATGGCACGCTGGTGGCGTGGGCGATGCTGGACGAGAAGAAGGACACCTTCGCGCAGCAGGTGGTGGTGCGCAAGGCGCTGCAATTGCTGCTGGAAGAGCAGCCCAAGGTGCTGGGCATCGCGGTATCCGGTACCACGGCGCAGCGCGCGGCTGAGTTGGCAGTGTACGGCGCATGGGTGAACAGCGCCTTGCTGCCGGTGCACAAGAAGAAGGACGAACGCAAGCCGTTGCAGAAGATCGTGCTGGCAGGCAGCGCGGACAGGAAGCCCTTCGATGCATTGCGCGCGCAGGCCGCAGGCAATCTGCTCTGCCGCGAGCTGACCATCCTGCCGCCGAACGAGCTGACGCCGGGCATGTACCGCCAGCGCGTGAAGAAGCTGGCGAAGGAGCAAGGCTGGAAGCATGAAGAGTTCGACATGAAGAAGCTGCGCGCGATGGGCGCGGGCGCGTTCGTGGCGGTGGCGCAGGGCAGCGATCCCGAGGATGCGGCCATCGTGCATCTTTCCTATCGCCACCCGAAGGCCAAACAGATCGTGGCGCTGGTGGGCAAGGGTATTTGCTTCGACACCGGTGGCCACAACCTCAAGCCTTCGCGCTACATGCACAACATGCACGAGGACATGAACGGTTCCGCGGTGTCGCTCGGCATCCTGCTGGCTGCGACGCAGCAGAAGCTGCCAATCAACATCGACTGCTGGCTGGCGCTGGCGCAGAACCACATCAGCCCCAAGGCCTACAAACAGAACGACATCGTGAAAGCACTGAACGGCACGCACATCGAGGTGATGCACACCGACGCCGAAGGCCGCATGGTGCTGGCTGACACGCTGACGCTGGCGTCGCGAGCCAAGCCTGGCCTGATCATCGACTTCGCCACGCTCACCGGCAGCATGGCGACCGCGCTGGGCGCGCGCTATTCCGGCGTGTTCGCCACCAGCGACGAACTGGCGAGCCGCGCGGTGAGCACCGGCAAGCAGACCGGCGAGCGCCTGTGCGCCTTCCCGCAGGACGAGGACTACGAGGCCGAGCTGGATTCCAAGGTGGCCGACATCAAACAGTGCACGCTGGCCGGCGAGGCCGACCACATCCTCGCTACGCGCTTCCTGCGCCGCTTCGTCGAGACGACACGCCCTGGCTGCATGTGGACCTGTCATCCAGCCGCTGCGAAGGCGGGCTGGGCATCGTGGCGCATGAAGTGAACGGCTTCGGCGTGGCCTGGGGACTGAGGATGTTGCAGCAGGGTTGATCCGGGCGGATCCGCCCGGGTTCATTTCGCGAACTCGAACTCCGCGATCAGGATGTGGTGATCCGACGCTTTGGTCGGTTTCACGGTGTAGCGCACGGGGCGCAAGTGCTTGCTGTGGAAGATGTGGTCGAGCACGTAGGGACGGTGGCGCCAGGTGGCTTCTTCCGTTTGCACGGTCTGATATCCGGCCTCGGCAAACTGGCGCACCAGCGAATCGCGGTTGCTGACGTTGAAATCTCCCGCGATCAGTGCGGGGCCATGCGCGCGGCGCAATTGTTCGATGACGAGCTCGCGTTGCTGCAGATACTGTTCGCTCGATGCGTTGAGCATGAAATACGCCAGCAAGTGCGCATTGAAAAGATGCAGGTCATGTCCGTGCAGCGTGGTTTTTGCGCCAACCAGAAGACGATCGGTAGGTGTCGTCTTCTTGCCCCCGAACTCGAATTCGATGGGAGGAGAAGGCAGGTCGTAGCGGAAGGTATCGCGTAAAGGTGTCTTGGAAAAGATGGCCAGCCCGATGCCGAAAGGCAGTTCTCGCGGATCGGCCTTCGGGTACGAAAAATAGCCGTAATAACCTTTGAGCGCATTTTTCAGGCGTGTGTAATTGGGCGGCGGCTCGATCTGCTTACCGCCGGGCAATGCATGCTCTACCTCCTGCAATATGACGATATCGGCGCTATGGCTGAGTATTTCGGCGATGGTCAGGCCAAGATCGATCGGAGCCTGGTCGACATTGTCCTCGTCCCATATCTGGCCGAACTGCATATTGAATTGCATGACTTTGAATGTGCTCATGGGTGTCTATGATGCCATTGCTGTCGCTTCATGCAAACCATTGTGCAATAAATACCTTCTTGAGCAAATGGGAAGCAGGTCAGCGCATGGCGTGCAGAATGAAAAACGCGAGCAGTCTGCTACGATGGAACCGGATTGATCCGGTTTGCCTCCGGCGAAAACACACAGGAGCTCAACATGAGAGCAAGTCATTCAGATGATCCAGGGTATTTGAGCCGATCCGGTGTCGTTACGATCCGAAGCCTCATGTTGCTGACGATTGCCATTATCCTGCTCGCTTCCTGCGGCAAACCAACCAAAGAAGAGGCGATTCCTCCGGGTAGTCCGGTCGTGGCGCTGGGGGACAGCCTGACCGCAGGAGCCGGCGTGACTCCCGAACAGGCGTGGCCGGCCCTGCTGGCGAGTCGCACGGGGTGGATGGTGACCAATGGCGGAGTCAGCGGTGATACGAGCGCTGAAGCATTGCGGCGTCTGCCGGCGCTGCTTGAGGAGCACAAGCCGGTGCTTGTGCTGGTGACCCTGGGAGGGAACGACATGCTGCGCCGTCTCCCCGAGCCGGAGATTGTCGCCAATCTGGGGCAGATACTCACCCTGATCAAGGCGCACGGTGCGAAGGCGGTGCTGCTGGCAACGCCGCAACCCACCCTTGCGGGCGCTGTCTTCCAGAGGCTGTCGGCGGCCGATTTCTATCAGTCAGTGGCCGATCAATACAACGTTCCATTGATCGAAGATGCGATCCCCGAGGTGCTTTCCGATCCGCAACTGAAAGGAGATCCCCTGCATCCGAATGCTGAGGGGCATGTGCTCCTGTCCGGAAAGATCTTCGATGCCCTGAGGGATATCGGGTATGCGCGCTAGCAGGAACGTTTCAAAAGAACATCGATCTTGTAGGAGCACGCCCTGGAAGAACTACTAGCCATTCGACTAGGCTGTCAAAAGACGCCAGCCAAGTCGCTGGTTATGCGTGCGACAAACACGGCATGTGTGTGTCCCGATCTCCAGATTCGCACGCAGGGCGTGCTCCTACAGGGTTTGCTCGAAGTGGTGAAACCTTCAGGCAACCATCGCGATCACCCAATAGCGCGCGAATTTTCCGATCGCCATGAACAGCGCAGCCTGCCACCAATTGAGGCGCAGCCACCCGGCAGCGAGGCACAGCGCGTCCCCGATCAGCGGTACCCACGCGAACAATAGCGAAGGTGCGCCATAGCGCCGCACTTTCTCCACATGCTTGAGCTGCTGCGTTTGCGGCAGCATCCAACCCATGCCGAAGGTGACCATGCCGCCCAGCGTGTTGCCGAGTGTGCCGAGCAGCAATGCAGGCCAGAATGATTCAGGATGGAGTTTCAGTACGCCGAACAGCACGGCTTCCGAGCCGCCTGGCAGCAGCGTTGCGGCAAGGAAGCTGCTGATGAAAAGCGACGTGAGACCGGCAGCTTCAGTCACGACGCGATGTCATTGCCCGCGTAGCGCAGCAAAGATCTTCTTCGCCAGATCGCCGGTGGCTTGCAGCGGATGCGCGCGGATTTCCTTTTCCTGATCGGCCATCATCAGGAAAAGGCCATCCAGCGCTTTGCGCATGATGTAGTCTTCAAGGTTGGCATCGCGCTCGTCTACCAGTCCCAGCTTGATGCCCTTGCCCGCAAACCGGTCATACGCCTGTGCCAGGCTGACCTTTTGCATGGACTGCGCGATGATGGGTTTGAATTTTCCGCCCAATGCCGTTTCGGTGTTGCGGCGGAAATATTGCGTGGCGGCGTCGTCATTGCCGAGCAGGATGTCCCTGGCATCGCTCACCGTCATGTGCTTCACCGCATCGACCAGCAGCGTCTTCGCTTCCGGGGCGGCGGCCTCGGCGGCGCGGTTCATGGAGGTCACCAGTTCGTCCGAATATTTGCCCAGGCCGATCTTGCGCATGGTGCGGTCTACCTTTTGCAGATTCTCGGGCAGCGGGATGCGCACCCTGTCGTTGCCCAGATAGCCGTTCTCCCTGGCAAGGTTCCTGACGGCAGTTTCGGCGCCCTGCGTGAGTGCCTGTTTCAGGCTGTCGGTCTGTTCCTGTGCGGTGAATTGCGCCAGTCCGGACGGTTTTGACGCCGAAGCATTTGCCGCCGGAACGGGCTGATTCAATTCTTCGAGCCTGGCCTTGAGTTTATCCAGGTCGAAGGCGCTGGCGGACATGCTGATCGCCAGCATGCCCACGGTCAGGAGCGGCCTCATTATTTCTTGCGCGGCGCCATGATGTCGGTGATGGTGCCTTCCGCCATCTCCGCCGCGAAGCACAGCGTCTCCGACAAGGTCGGGTGCGGATGGATGGTGAGGCCGATGTCTTCCATGTCTGCCCCCATCTCCAGCGCCAGCACGCCTTCGGCGATCAGTTCGCCGGCATTCACGCCGACGATGCCCATGCCGAGGATGCGGCGCGATTTCGGGTCGAGCAGCACTTTGGTTGCGCCTTCGGGGCGCCCCACCGAGCCTGCGCGGCCGGAAGCCGCCCAGGGGAAGGATGCCTTCTCGAATTCGATGCCTTTTGCCTGTGCTTGCGTCTCGGTCAGTCCCATCCATGCCACTTCGGGATCGGTGTAGGCGACGGAAGGAATGGTCAGCGGCTCGAAGAAGGCCTTGTGCCCGGCGATGTTTTCCGCGGCGACCTTGCCTTCATGCACCGCCTTGTGCGCCAGCATCGGATCGCCGACGATGTCGCCGATGGCGAAGATGTGCGGCACGTTGGTGCGCTGCTGCTTGTCCACGGGGATGAAGCCGCGCTCGTTCACGATCAGGCCGGCTGCCTCGGCAGCGATCTCGCGGCCGTTCGGACGGCGGCCCACGGCCATCAGCACCTTGTCGTAGACCTGCGGTTCGGCAGGCGCCTGCTCGCCTTCGAAGGTGACCTTGAGGCCGGCCTTCGTCGCTTCGATCTTGGTGACCTTGGTCTTCAGCATGATGGCCTCGTAACGCTTGGCGACACGCGTGTGCAGCGGCTTCACCATGTCCTTGTCCGCACCCGGCATCAGCTGGTCCATCAGTTCGACCACAGAGATCTTCGCGCCCAGTGCGTCGTACACCGTCGCCATCTCCAGGCCGATGATGCCGCCGCCGATGACCAGCATGCGCTTCGGCACGTCCTTCAATGCCAGCGCGCCGGTGGAGTCGATGATGCGCGGATCGTCATACGGGAAGCCGGGGATGCGCGCCACGCTGGAACCGGCGGCGACGATGGCGTTGTCGAAAGTGACGATCTTCTCGCCTTCAGCCGTTTGCACTGCAAGGCTGTTGGGCGAAGTGAATTTCGCCACGCCCTGCACCACCTGCACCTTGCGCTGCTTCGCCAGCCCGGCGAGGCCGCCGGTGGACTTGGCGATGACACTTTCCTTCCAGGCGCGGATGCCGTCGATATCGATCTTCGGTTTGCCGAAGGTCACGCCATGATGCGATACCTCTTCGGCTTCAGTGATGACTTTGGCGACATGCAACAGCGCCTTGGACGGGATGCAACCGACATTCAGGCATACGCCGCCGAGCGAGGCATGCTTCTCGATCAGCACTACCTGCTTGCCGAGGTCGGCCGCGCGGAACGCGGCGGTGTATCCGCCGGGGCCGGCGCCGAGCACGACTACTTCGGCGTGGATGTCGCCCTTGGCGACCTTGGCTGCCGGTGTCGGCGCTACCTGCGGGGCAGCGGGGGCCGCTGCCTGCGGTGCGGGCGCGGCCTTGGCCGGTGCTGCGGCTGCGCCGCTGCTTTCAAGCAGCAGAATCACCGAGCCTTCGCTGACCTTGTCGCCGACCTTGATCTTGAGCTGTTTCACCGTGCCGGCGACGGGAGCGGGGACATCCATGGTCGCCTTGTCTGTCTCCAGCGAGATGAGCGCTTGCTCTTTTTCGACTTGATCGCCGGGTTTCACGGAGATCTCGATGACGGCGACGTCTTTGAATCCTCCGATGTCGGGGACTTTGATTTCGATGGTTTGGCTCATGTTGTTTGTTTCCTCTTTATACTTTTTTATTAAACTCTGATCTGCCCGTTGCCGAGCACGATGTATTTCTGCGACGTCAGCCCTTCCAGTCCGACCGGGCCGCGTGCGTGGATCTTGTCGGTGGAGATGCCGATCTCCGCACCCAGGCCGTACTCGAAACCGTCGGCGAAGCGCGTCGACGCGTTCACCATCACGCTGCTGGAATCCACTTCGCGCAGGAAGCGCATCGCCTTGGTGTAGTTCTCGGTCACGATGCAGTCGGTGTGCTGCGAACCGTAGGTGTTGATGTGCGCGAGGGCTTCATCCAGGTCGGCAACCACCCGGATGCTGAGGATGGGCGCCAGATATTCGGTGTTCCAATCCTCTTCGGTCGCCACCTTCATCTGCGCGACCAGCTTGCGGGCAGCTTCGTCGCCGCGCAACTCGACACCTTTGTGCAGATAGATATTGCACAGCTCCGGCAATACTTTTTCCGCGATGTTCGCGTTGACCAATAGTGTCTCCATCGCGTTGCACACGCCATAGCGATGGGTCTTGGCGTTGTCGGCGATGCGGATCGCTTTATGCAGGTCGGCTTCGTCGTCGATGTACACATGGCACACCCCATGCAGGTGCTTGATCACGGGAATGCGCGCCTCGCTCGATACGCGTTCGATCAATTCCTTGCCGCCGCGCGGCACGATCACGTCCACATAATCTTTCATGGTGATGAGTTCGCCCACCGCGGCGCGGTCGGTGGTGTTCACCACCTGCACTGCCGCTTCCGGCAGGCCCGCCTCGCGCAAACCCTGGTGCACGCAGGCGGCGATGGCCTGGTTGGAGTGGATCGCTTCCGAACCGCCGCGCAGGATGGAGGCGTTGCCGGATTTCAGGCACAGGCCGGCTGCGTCGGCCGTCACGTTGGGGCGCGATTCGTAGATGATGCCGATCACACCGAGCGGCACGCGCATTTTGCCGACCTGGATGCCGGAAGGACGGTATTTCATGTCGCTGATCTCGCCGATGGGATCGGGCAAGGCGGCGATCTGGCGCAGGCCTTCGGCCATGCCGCGGATGGTTTTCTCGGTGAGGGTCAGGCGGTCGATGGATGCCGCATCCAGTCCGTTGGCCCTGGCAGCAGCCACGTCCTTGGCGTTCTCGGCGATGAGCTTCGCGCTATTGAGCAGGATATCGGTCGCGATGTTCTCCAGCGCATGGTTCTTGGCGTTGGTGTCGGCCAGAGCGATCAGGCGCGACGCGGCACGGGCTTGCTGCCCGACCTGTTGCATGTATTTCTTGATATCTTCCATCGTGCATCTCTCGTTGGAGCGGACGCGCATTTTACCATCCCGCATGCATCAGCCCGAGTGTTTCATAGATGCGTGCCCCCGTTAGTCTTTGCCCGCTATGCAAATTTTGCCCAGTCGGGTGTATGAATTACTACTCCGCTCGTTCGTAAAACCTGCCTATCGAACAAACTCCTGCGCGACCATCACGCGAATTTATGAAACATTCGGGCTAGAATGCGCACTCTATTCAAGAGAGCACAGCATGTCCGACATCCTCAACAAGATCCTCGCGGTCAAGAACCAAGAAGTTGCCGCCGCATTATCGGCCAAACCGTTACCCGTCATACGTGCCGAAGCCGAGCAGGCCGGGCCTGTGCGCGATTTTGTCGGTGCCATCCGCAGCAAGATCTCGGCGGGACAGTCTGCGGTAATCGCCGAGATCAAGAAAGCCAGTCCGAGCAAAGGGGTTATTCGTGCGAACTTCCGTCCGGCTGACATCGCGGGCAGTTATGCGCGGCACGGTGCGGCGTGTTTGTCGGTGCTGACTGACGAGCAATTCTTTCAGGGCAGTGCGGAATACTTGATGCAGGCACGTGCGGCCTGCAACCTGCCGGTGCTGCGCAAGGACTTCATGGTGCATGAGTATCAGGTCTACCAGGCGCGGGCGATGGGTGCGGACGCTATCCTGCTCATCGCGGCGGCGCTGACCCTGAACCAGATGAAGGCGCTGGAGACCTTGGCGCACAAGCTGGGCATGGCCGTGCTGGTGGAAGTGCATGACGGCAAGGAGCTGCAGATCGCGTTGCAGCTTTCAACACCGCTGATCGGCATCAACAACCGCAACCTGCGCACGTTCGAGGTCAGCCTGCAGACCACGCTCGATCTGCTGGCGAAAGTCGTTTCTTCCAATGGGCAGGAGCGCATCGTGGTCACCGAGAGCGGTATCCTGACCGCGGAAGACGTCACGCTCATGCGCAAGCACGAGGTGAATGCCTTCCTTGTGGGCGAGGCATTCATGCGCGCGGACGATCCGGGCGCGGAGTTGCAGAAGGTGTTCGGGGCATGACACTCCGTTGGGCGCTTTAGCAGCGGGGAACCCGTCGGCCTGCCCCTTGCGGATGGATTCGCCCGCCAGATCAATTTACAGGAGTGCCCATGAGCGCGATCCATCCTTCTGAGCTTGCATTCATCACCAGGCATGCGCCGTTCGACCGCATGGAACTTGCCCATGTGATGTGGATGCTGGAGCGCATGAATCTTGGTTACTACGCCGAGGGCGAGGTGATCGTTTCGCCGGAACAGGGCGCTGCAGATCGCTTCCTGGTCATCAAGCAGGGCATGGTGCACGGCGAGCAGAACGTTGCACACGCTTCGGAAGCCGACACCTGGCTGGAACTGATGGAGGGGGAATGCTTTCCGCTGGGCGCGTTGCTGGCCAATCGCCCCGTGGCCAGTATCTACCGGGCGGGCAGCGACATCTTCTGTTATGAACTTCCCGCTGCTGATTTCCGCGAACTGATCGGCATGAGTGCCGCATTCCGCGACTTCTGCACGCGGCGCATCGCCAATCTGCTGGAACATTCCAAGCAGGTCATTCAGGCGCAATACAGCCACTCCAGTGCGGAACAACAGTCGTTGGCCAGTCCGCTGTCGGCCATCATCCGCCGTACGCCGGTTACCTGTTTGCCCGAAACGACCGTGCGGAAGGCGCTGGAAGTCATGAGCGAGCAGCGCATCGGTTCCATGGTGGCGGTGGATGCGAGTGGGCATCCGCTCGGCATCATGACGCTGCACGATGTGCTGGATCGTATCGCCATCCCCCAGATCGACCTGGATCAGCCGGTCATGAATGTGATGAGCACGCAACTGTCTGTGCTGCCGCCGCAGGCACTGGCGCACGAGGCAGCACTGACGATGGCCAGGCAGGGTTTCCGTCATGTGCTGGTGGTCGAGAATGGGCAACTGGTCGGGCTGGTGTCGGAAAAGGACCTGTTCGCCCTGCAGCGGGTGGGGCTGCGCCAGATCGGCTCGACCATACGCCACGCAGAAACGCCGGAAGTCTTGCAGCAAGGCGCCGCCGATATCCGCCGCATGGCGCACAACATGATGGCGCAGGGCGTGGCGCCGGAACAGCTGACCCAGTTCATTTCCACCTTCAACGATTTGCTCACTGCCCGCGTGGTGGAGCTGGAGTTCAAGGCCTGCGGTTTGTCGGGCACGCCCCTGCATGAGGGATTGTGCTGGATGGCGCTGGGTTCGGAGGGACGTTTCGAACAGACGCTGAACACCGATCAGGACAATGCGATCATCTTCACTGTCCCGGAAGGGATGGATGCGGAGCAGGCGCGCGCGAAGTTGCTGCCGGTGGCGAAACGCATCAATGATACGCTGGCTCTCTGCGGTTTCCCCCTGTGCAAAGGCGAGGTCATGGCGAGCAACCCGAAATGGTGCCTGTCGCTGGAAGAATGGAAACGCGCCTTCTCCGCCTGGATCAGCGGCGGTACGCCCGAAGCGCTGTTGCATGCATCCATTTTCTTCGATTTCCGTTGCCTGTACGGAGCGCAGCATCTGGCGGACGATCTTCGCGGCTGGCTGGCACGGGTCGCCAGCGACAACAGCCGCTTCCTGCACATGATGGCGGAGAACGCCCTGCGTAATCGCCCGCCGCTGGGCGTAGTGCGCGATTTCGTAGTGGGCAAGGGGAATACGCTGGATCTCAAACTGAACGGCATCACCCCGTTCGTGGATGCGGCGCGCATTTTCAGCCTGGCGGCCGGCGTGACGCAGACGAATACCGTCCTGCGCTTGCGCCTGAGTGCCGCGAAAATGAACCTGCCTGAATCCGAGATCGACGCCTGGGTCGACGCCCTGCTGTTCATACAGGTGTTGCGCCTGCGTCATCACGACGAATCGATCGCGCAGGGTATGGGGGCCGATCAACTGGACAACAAGATCGATCCGGAAAGCTTGAACGAATTGGACAGGCGCATCCTGAAAGAGGCGTTCCGCCAGGCGCGCAAGCTGCAGGCGCTGCTGGCGCTGGAGTATCGCTTGTGATGCCGGAGATGGAATTTGCATTTCGCGTTTGCTCAAGGATTTTCCATGCTCGCTAGTTGGGTGCACTGGCTGCTGGGACGCAGAGCGCAGCTCACTCTGCAACAGCAGCAGCGCCTGGAGAATTGGAGGGCTTTGCCGCGACCTGCGTTGAACTTGCCGTTCAGCGGGACGCGTTGCGTGGTGGTGGATGTGGAAACCAGCGGCCTCAATCTCATGGAGGACCGCCTCATCTCGATCGGAGCGGTGGCAGTAGTGAACGGCAAGATCGCGCTGGGGGACAGCTTCTCGGTGGTGCTGCAACAGCAGGCCGCCAGCGAGAAGGGAAATATCCTGTTGCACGGTATCGGCACTTCGGCGCAGCTCGAGGGGGATCCCCCCGCGGAGGCGCTGCTGGCATTTCTCGAATATCTCGGCAAATCACCCCTGATTGCTTTTCATGTGACGTTCGACGAGACGATGATCAGGCGCGCATTGCGCGAATATCTGGGTCTCGCTTTCAGGCACCCGTGGACGGACATGGCCTACGTGATGCCCGGCTTGAATCCTCCTTTGGCTCACCGCTATCGCGCGCTGGACGACTGGATCGGGCATTTCGGAATCCGCATCGACGCACGTCACAATGCCCTGGCGGATGCTCTGGCCACCGCGCAACTGTTTCAAATCGCCCTGGCTCAGGCAAGGGAAAAGGATGTCCTTGATTTTGCTGGTTTGCGCGACCTGGAAAGGGCCCAGCGCTGGGTCAGTCGCGTAAGCTGAATGTAAGGTTCCTCACGTAACCTCGTTCCCAGTAGTAAGAGGGTGTCGGGTTGTGTACCCGACTTGTCGATAGTTTTATGGGAGCGAGTATGTCTAATCCAAATATCAATTGGGCGGCGATTGACAGCAACCCGAAGTTTCAGGCGCTGCATCGCAAGAAGATCTTTTTTCTGTGGGGGCTGATGGTCTTTTCCCTCGTTTACTATTTCCTGTTGCCGATCGGCGCAGCTTATTACCAGGATCTGTTCAAGACCAAGGTATGGGGCGTCGTCAACTTCGGCATCCTGTTCGCACTGTCCGAGTTCGTGGTGGCATGGGTAATCGCCTTCGTGTATTCGAAGAAAGCCAATGCCCAGTTCGATGCGATGTCGCAAGAGATCATCAACGACGTAAACAATGGGAGCATACGATGAAATCGATGTTGAATAAATTTGCTCTGGCTGTTGCCGCGTTGTCTGTTAGCGGTGCGGCTGTTGCCGCCGGCGGAGCGGTCGCCGACGAGTTCAAGTGGATGACCTTCGCTGTGTTCGGCGCGATCATCGCCGTCACCATGGCCATCACCTACTGGGCGGCGCGTACCACGCACACGACTTCCGAGTTCTATGCCGCGGGCCGTTCGGTCTCAGGCATCCAGAACGGCTGGGCGATCGCGGGCGACTACCTGTCCGCCGCGTCCTTCCTCGGCATCGCCGGTCTGATCTCGCTGTACGGCTATGACGGCTTCATGTACTCCGTGGGCTGGCTGGTGGCTTACATCACCGTGCTGCTGGTGATCGCCGAGCCCTGCCGCAACATCGGCAAGTACACGATGGGCGACATCCTGGCCTTCCGCAACGATCCGAAGAAGACCAAGACCGTGGCGGCGCTGTCCACCATCACCGTGTCCACTTTCTACCTGACGGCACAGATGGTCGGCGGCGGCGTACTGATCAAGACGCTGATCGGTATCGACTACGAGACCTCGATCATCGGCGTCGGCATCCTGATGCTGGCCTACGTGGTGTTCGGCGGCATGAAGGCCACGACCTGGGTGCAGATCACCAAGGCCGTGCTGCTGGTGATCGCTTCCATCATCCTGGTGGCGCTGGTCTGGGCGCCTTACGGTTTCAGCCTGCCGGCCTACCTGCAAGCCGTGGTCGGCGACGAAAAGGTCGTTGCCCAAGTGGCCAAGCTGCTGGGTGACAAGGCCTCGACCATGACGCCGGAAGAACTGGGTCAGCGTTTCCTTGAGCCGGGTCTGTTCCTGAAGAGCCCGATCGACCAGATCTCTCTGGGTCTCGCTCTGGTGCTCGGTACGGCAGGTATGCCGCACATCCTGATGCGCTTCTTCACGGTGCCGACTGCACAAGCAGCACGTGTATCGGTTATCTGGGCGATGGCCATCATCGGCGGCTTCTACGTGTTGACCCTGTTCCTGGGTACCGGCGCAGCAATGCTGGTCGGCTCGGCCAAGATCGCTTCCATCGATGCGGGCGGCAATATGGCAGGTCCGTTGCTGGCTCAATTCCTGGGCGGTGGCGAGAACTCCATGCTGGGTAACTTCATGCTGGCTTTCGTGGCTGCGGTCGCATTCGCAACCATCGTTGCGGTGGTGGCGGGCCTGGTGCTGGCTGCCGCTTCCGCGATGGCGCACGACATCTACGTCGGCGTGATCCGCGGCGACCATGCCACTCCCAAGGAGCAAGTGGTTGCGGCTCGCGTCGCTTCCGTTATCGTGGGCATCATCGCGATCACCGTGGGTATCCTGGCCAAGGGCCAGAACGTTGCGCACCTGGTGGCTCTGGCCTTTGCGGTCGCTGCTTCCGCCAACCTGCCGGCAGTGTTCCTGACGCTGTACTGGAAGAAGTGCAACACCTACGGCGTCATGGCCGGCATGATCGTTGGTACGGTAACTGCGATCGGCCTGGTGATGATCTCCCCCAACATGACTTATCCGAAGGCGGTGCTCGCTGGAGCCAACAAGGTGTTGAACGGCGAGCCTGCAGTTCCTGCGAAGGAGGCCCAACCCGCCGTCGAGCGTTCGAGCTTCATGTGCGAACTGTTCGCGATGAATGGTTGCGTGCTGGCCAAACCGGCTCAGGCCGCTACGGCCGAGAAGCCCGCCAAGCCGGTGCCGCCGAGAAGCTGGCTGGCCTGAATGCGAAGCTGCAACCTCTGGAAGCATCGTTGGCCACGATCACTGACGCTGCTGCGAAGACCGCAGCAGAAGCGGATATCGCCAAGGTGAAGAAGGACATCGCTGCAACCGAGAAGGCAAAGGCAAAAGCAGAGGCTGACCTGAAGACGTTCGAAGGCCAGACCACCAGCATCATGGGCCTGGAGAAGCCATTCTTCCTGCTGAAGAACCCCGGCTTGATCTCCATCCCGCTGGGCTTCCTGATGGTGATCCTGTTCTCTCTGTTCACACGCGACAAGCGTTCGGAAGAGATGTGGGATGAACTCTACGTGCGCCAGAACACCGGTATCAACGCAGAGGCTGCCACAGCGCACTAAAGCAACGGCAGTCCGGTATCACCCAAAAACCCCGCCCTCGCCGGCGGGGTTTTTTTTGGGCTTAAAAAGATCCGGGTGATCGAGGTTTATGCAACGCAGATTTTGCCTGTTGAACCTGCGTCAGCAAGTGTTGCAATAAACACAAAACCAACTCTTACCCAATTCTGCAATTGCCGCCATCTTTATAATCGTGTTCAGCAAATCGGACCTGACTGCCGTCATTCCAGTTTGCTTTGAGCATTCAATGAATGCTGCAACCTTAAGATCGATGCGTGTGAAGCAGGCCGCAATTTATTGCGGATTTTGAAACTGATCGGAGAAATATATGACACCCTCTATGCGTACCTTGCTGCATGGTTTTGCTGCTGCCATGGCTGTTGCCTTTTCCGTCAATGCATCTGCTGAAGTCGATGCCGATGCTGCGAAAAATCTGGCTCGTGTGAACCATTGCTTCAAATGTCACAGTGTCGAGAAGGGCAAAGACGGTCCTTCCTATAGAGAGGTGGCTGAAAAATACCGAGGCAAGGCCGATGCCGAAGAAAAATTGATCATCCATCTCACGACAGGGAAAAAGGTGAAGTTTTCAGATGGTCATGAAGATGAGCACCGTACCGTCAAGACCAGGGACATGAACAAAGTCAGGAATCTCGTAGGCTGGATTCTTGCGCAATAGCATGCAGCCGGTCCGAGGCTTTGGCAGGCTGGCCGATCAAGAGTGCCGGCCGCACTACTGGTCGCTTCCTGACGAGGAGCGTTGCATGGCGATCAAAGCCGCCTCGGTGCGCGAACGTACATGCAGTTTCTGCAGGATGCTCGTCATGTAATGCTTCACTGTCTTCTCCGCAAGGAAAGTGCGCTCGCCGATTTCGCGGTTGGTGAGCCCCTCGCTGAGAAGCTGAAGGATCGTGGCCTCGCGCGCTGTCAGTTCGGAGAACGAATCGATGGGATGCGGGTTGGAGAACTCGGTCAGCATGTCCGCGGCAAGGGCCGGAGTGACGTAGGCTTCGCCACCGGCCACGCGCCGAGTGATGGAACGCAACTCGCTTGCGGACACGCCTTTCAATACATAGCCATGTGCGCCGGCCTTGAGGGCGGCCATCAGGTTTTCCCGGTTTTCGGAGACGGTGAGCATCATGATGCGTACCACCGCCGAGTCGGATGCGATCTTTGCCGCAGCTGCGATACCTCCCATGCCCGTCATCGAGACATCCAGCAGCACGATGTCGGGATGCAATCGCTGCACAAGTTCCACCGCTTCCTCTCCATTGCAGGCCTGGGCGACCACTTCGAAATCGGGTTCTGTGGCAAGCGAGTGGGCAACTCCCTCGCGGAAAAGCGGGTGGTCGTCGGCAAGCAGAACACGGATCGGGCTAGTCATGGATCATCTCGTCGGTTGAAAGTGGAAGCCTTGCGCGAATGCTGGTTCCGCGGCCGGGAGCAGAGTCGATTTCAAAGACTCCCGCGAGCAGCCGGACTCGTTCGCGCATGAACGTCAGCCCGAGCCGCCCGCCGACGGCGGCAGACAGAGGGTCGAAGCCGGTGCCATGGTCTGTGATCGTTACCAGCACCTCTCCATCGATCTTCTGCACAAGTACCTCGGGCGAACTTCCGTGTGCGTGCCGCCAGCAGTTGGTGAGCGATTCCTGAAGCAGGCGGTACACCGTGATCTTGACCGAGATCGGGGCTTTGCGGAGAGCTTCATCGATCTTGGTCTTGACGGTTTGCCCTGATAAACGCTCGAAGTCGTGCACGGCACGTCTTACGGTGTCGGCGAGCGACAACTCCGACATGCCGGGGATCGCCAATCCGGAAGAAATCTTGCGCACATCGCGAAGCGAAGATTCCAGCGCGCTGTGGATGCTTCGGAGTTCTTGTGCGGCATCGCTCGGCGATGACGGGCAACCACGGCAATTCGAGGCGAACTCATCGAAGCGCATCAGGGCAAAGGCGATCGTTTGAGCCGGCCCGTCGTGCAAGTCGGCGGCGATCCGGATCAGGAACTCCTCGTTGAGCGTGGTCGTACTTACGCCCGCCTCGCGCAGCTGTTCTCGCATACGTTCGTTTTCGTCGAGTACGGCGTGCAGATGCTGGAGTTGATAGCGCAGGTCGCGCTGCTGTTCGTTGATGGTGTTGTTGGCGCGGCGCACCAGGCCGTACAGCAACAGGTAGATCGCAAAAGTCGAGAATGCAACAAGCGCCCAACTGCGTTGTTGTGCGGCGCGAATATCCCGTTTCAGGTTATCCACCGAGAGGTAGAACTCGGCCACCGCAAAAACCTTGCCGGTTGATGTGGAACGGATCGGAACATAGATCTCGAGCAGCTGATCCCAGTTTATCTGCTCAGGCAGGTTATCTATTTCCTTGAGATCGCTGATCCTGGCCTGGACCGTTCCTGCGAAGGCCGCAGCAAGCCGCTCTTTTACCGGAAAGACGTGCCCCATCTGTGCGTGGTCGTTGCTGTAGTCGATGCGCCCGCTGGGATCCCAGAGTTTGAAGCGCAGCACCTCGCGGTGCAGTGGTCCGTCGACGAAGATCCGGTCGAGCTCGGCATGCGTGTCTTTGTCTACCGTTCCCGTGCTGGGCCAATCGTGCAATTCTGCCGCAGACATGCTTTCAAGGTAGATCGCCGAGATCGCGGCAGTGCGGTTTACTGCATTCGTTTCGATCAGATGTCCGATCCAGGAGCCGATCAACAGCATGCCGAGCGCCAGGACTGTAACGATCGCCAGCAAAAACTGGCGCGAAAAACTCAAGTGGCTGAATGCCTGCTTCAGTGCGGTCAGCATCGAAAAACCCTGGTATGTGAATTGCGAACGATTGCCAAACGGTCATTCAATGGTAACACGCGATGGCTATGCTGAATTAAGACCAAGGTCTGAAAGAATGGAACCTTGGGCCGTAGTGACATCGTCCGGGATTGCGGACAATGAAGCCACGAAGAAAGTTGTGTATGTGTGTAAAACCATTATTGATATCGGGAGATAAAAATGACTCGTCAAGCTAATACTTCAATGCTGCTCAGCGTTTCTGCCGCCATGATGCTGGCCTTCTCCGTCAATGCATCCGCCGCTGTGGATGTCGACGCCGCGAAATCATTGGCCCGTCAGAACAACTGTTTCAAATGCCACGGCGTCGACAAGGAAAAAGACGGCCCTTCCTATAAAAAGATAGCTGAAAAATATCGCGGCAAGGCCGGAGCCGAGGAAAAGCTGGTTCACCATGTTACGTCCGGAGAAAAAGCCAAGTTCCCCGATGGTCATGAAGAAGAACACAAGGTCATCAAGACCAAGGACATGGGAGAGATCAAGAATCTTGTGGACTGGATACTCTCGCTCTAGTCCTTTTCCCGCTAATTTCTGGAGGTGCAAATGAACCATCGAGCACGTACCAATATACTGACCGGCTTGCTTGCTGGAGCCTTCGCGTTCTTCTTCTCGGCTGCGGCGCTGGCTGAAGAGATGGCAACGGTGAAAGTGGACGCTGTCGCCGCAAAAAGGCTTGCACGCAAGGATCACTGCACGCGCTGCCATGCGTTAGCCAGGAAGAAGGAGGGGCCTTCCTACCAGGCTATCGCTTACAAGTACAAAGGCCAGGCCGATGCACAGGACAAACTGGTCAAGCACATCACTTCCGGTGAAGACCGGGTCAAGCTTTCAGACGGACATATGGAGACACACAAGTTCGACAAGAACACGAAGATCGACCAGATCAATAACCTGGTGAGCTGGATCCTTGCCCAGTAGAACCCGGACCGGCTGATTGGAGCGTTGGTTTCATTGCCATAACAACGATAAAGGGAAGAGCCATGAAATTCTTACGAAAGATTATGGTGCTGTGCGCGTTCATCGCCGGCATGGGAGCAATGTCCAGTCTGCTGGCGGCAGATGAACAGCCGGCGGCGCAAAGTCAGCCTGCAGCGCCTGCTGCGGAAGCTCAACAAGGAGCACAAAGTCAGCCAACCGCCCCGGATCTCAGCATGGTGGGAGTTGCGCCCAGGTCCGCCCAGGAATCGCTGAAAAAGGATGCGATCTGTACACGCTGTCACGACGAGAGTGAGGTCACGCCCATCCTTTCCATCTATCAGACCAAGCACGGTGCTCAGGGCGATTTGCGTACGCCGAATTGCCAGACTTGCCACGGCGAGAGCGAAAAGCACTTGAAGGGCGATCCCAGCGTCAAGGGACGTCGCCGCGCCGGACATCATCTTCAAGAAGAGTGTCCTTTGAGGTGACTGACGACAAGGTCCGCTGCCGGTCTGTGCCTGAACTGCCACAAGGGTAGCCAATCGTACCAACTGGGACGGAGGCCAGCACCAGAACAACCAGATCGCCTGCAACGACTGCCACAAGGTTCATGCACCTGCCGACAAGGTGCTGAGCAAGAAGACGCAGACCGAGGTGTGTTTTACCTGCCATGCGGAACAGCGCGTCGATAGCCACAAGATTTCGACCCACCCGATCGATGCGGGCAAGGTCGTGTGCTCCGACTGCCACAATCCCCACGGCTCGGCGGGCCCCAAGTTGCTGAAGAAGGCCACGGTGACCGAGACCTGCTTTACCTGCCACGCCGAGAAGCGCGGGCCCTTCCTGTGGGAACACCAGCCGGTGGCCGAGGATTGCACCAACTGCCATACGCCGCACGGATCCAACATCCAGCCCTTGCTGAAATCCCGCGCCCCCTTCCTGTGCCAGGAATGCCACGACGGCCCGCATAACAGCAAGACTCCGTACGGGACGCTCACCGCAGGCATGCAGGCCGCACCGGGTACGACGGTTCCGCCAACAGAGAACGCAGCGGGCCGAGGCTGCCAGAACTGCCACTCCATGGTTCACGGTTCGAACCATCCGGCTGGCGCCCTCTTGCAACGCTAATTCATGAAAATTGGAGATAGCTATGAAAATCGATAATGGGAATACGAGAAAAAGCTTGCTGCTGCTGGCGGTGCAAGGCGCACTGATCGCAATGTATGCACTGCCTGCCCATGCGGACGATGAAGAGCTTGCGGCGCTGAAGAACCCGGCCAATTTCGTGGAGATCGGCGCGGAGAACGTATCCAGGAGCTCCGCCAAGTTCGGCGAATATACCGGCGAGAACAAGTCGGGCGGCTACCTGATCGGCAACTTCAGCGTGCGCGGCGGCGATGCGTACGGCGAAAGCAACGGCACGAAGCGCTGGTCGTTCACGGGGAACGATCTTGGCACGACCTCCCGTTCAGTCGGTGGCACGGTGAGCAACCAGGGCCAATGGAACATCGGCATCGGCTACGACGAACTGCGCCACAACATCAGCGATACCTACCGGACCTACTTTCAGGGAAGCAACGGCGGGAACGTGTTCACGGTGCCGGCCAGCTTCGGCACCTTTAATGGCAACAGCGCAGTCATCACGACTCCCTACGCTGCCGGCACGGGGGCTTCGAGAAACCTGAATGCAACCCAACTGGCGCTGTTTCACAACGAGGACGTCCACACCACCCGGAAGAACGCATCCTTCGCCGCGGGCTTCAACTTCAGCCCGGAACTGAGATTGCAGTTCGATTTCAATCGTCTCAAGCAATCCGGGGCCAAGCTCCTGGCATCCGGCGCCGGTGGTGGCGTTGCGGGTCCGGTAGCGGGCAGCCTCTGGCGTGCCGAGGCGGTCGGACTCTTCCTGAACCCGACCAACTATCAGACCGACAACTTCAATCTGGGCCTCAACTGGGTCGGGGAGAAGGGCCATCTGGCGGGGAGTTACAACGGCTCGATCTTCAGTGACGGCTACGACCGGGTGACATGGCAGAACGTGCAGATGAACAGTGCCACCGGTGTTTGCGCATCGGGCGGCAACTGTACTTATCAAACCATCGCGATGAGCACAGCTCCGGACAACCAGTTCCACCAGCTCAACCTGTCCGGCGGCTATGCGCTTTCTCAGGCCACCAGACTGGCGGGCGGGGTTTCCTACGGCCGCAACACGCAGAACGCCAGCTTCCTGACCGGGGTTCCCGAGATCGTCCTCGCTCCGCAGGCATCGCTCAACGGTCTGGTGGTGACCAAGCATGCCGACCTGAAGCTCACGCACCAGGCGACGCAGGATCTGGCATTGAGTGCAGGACTCAAGCACAACGAACGCGACAACCGCTCACAGTCGAGCCTTTATCAATATAACGCTATCAACAATGTGGTGGCAGGGCCGACCGATGCCGCATACAACGCTCCGTACAGCAACAAGAAAACGGAGCTCGAGCTGGCTGGGGACTATCGTCTCAACAAGAGCCAGAGCTTGCGGTTGGCTTACAACCACGAGAAGAACAGCCGCTGGTGCAACAACATGACCAACAACATCAATTGCGCCGTCAGCCCCTCCAGCAAGGAAGACAAGCTGGGCATCAAGTACAAGCTGAAAGCGACGAACGACGTCACCTTTAACGCGGGTTATACCTACGCCAAGCGCAAAGCGGACTTCGACCACAATGCCGTGACGCCGCTTAGCGGACTCGACACGCTGACGCCAGCCGACGTCAATGCGCAGGACTACGTCGGGTTCGTCGCTTACATCTACGGTTCGCGCAAGCAGGAAATGCTGAAAGCCGGCGTGAACTGGCAGGCGACGGAACAATTGATGTTGGGCATGAACGGCCGCTATATCAGCGACAAGTACAACGAGTCGACGCTGGGCGTTCAGGACAGCCGGACCACAGGCGTGAATCTGGATGCAAGCTATACCTACGCCGAATACGACAGCGTTTCCGCCTATGCGAACTGGCAGGACAGCAGGCGGAACCTGAGGTCCGGCGCGGCCGGTGTCATCCCCGCCACCGCCAACACCCAGCCTAGTTACGCGTTGATGACGGCCCCGGTCAATATCTGGACCAACCAGCTCACCGACAAATCCAACGCCATCGGCATCAACACCATGCATCGCGGAATGATGAGTGGCAAATTGGAGGTCAAGGGAGACTTGTCCTACTCGGAAGACAGGACGGGATACGAGACGCAACTCATGTACGTCCTTGCCGGTTGTGCCGCCACGAACCTGACATCCTGCGGTGCCTTGCCGGATATCAAGAGCAGGCAGCTCACCTTGAAGGTCACCGGCACCTACAAGGTCGACCAGACATCCCAGATCGCACTCGGCTACGTCTTCCAGAAGCGCAAAACGGACGACTACTACTACAACACGCTCCAGTACGGCTACACGGCGAGCCGCAACATGCCGACCTATGAGCAGGCGCCGAACTACTCGGTGAACAAGGTCGCCGCGTCCTACATCTACAACTTCTGACGCACGACTCAATAGACGCAAACGAACGGAGAATTTTCATGGAAAACAAACAGGGTATTCTGAAACACACTTGGGGAATCCTGACGCAGCCGAGTGCGAAGTATTCGCTGCTGGGCTTGCTGACGGTCGGGTTCTTCGCCGGCATCATCTTCTGGGGCGGTCTCAACACCGGGATGGAGGCGACCAACCGGCTGGAGTTCTGCATCGGATGTCATGAGATGCGCGATAACGTGTACCAGGAATACAAGAAGACCATCCACTATGCGAACCGCACCGGTGTGCGCGCGATCTGTTCCGACTGCCACGTGCCCAAGGATTGGACGCACAAGGTCATGCGCAAGATCCAGGCGAGCCAGGAGTTGTTCGAGAAGGTGACGGGTTGGGTCGATACGCCCGAGAAGTTCGAAACGCACCGCATGGAGATGGCCACCTCCGAATGGGCGCGCATGAAGGGCTCGGATTCCCGCGAATGCCGCAACTGCCACACCTTTGAAGCCATGAGCGGGGACGTTCAGAAACAGACCGTGTTCAACAAGCACATGAAGGCCAAAGCTGATGGGCAGACCTGTATCGACTGTCACAAGGGCATCGCCCACAAACTGCCGAAAGAGTACAAGGATCCGGATGAGGAGTGATGCCTTGCGCTAGATCAGTATGGAACCGGCATTACCTGAACCCCGCCCTGACCGGCGGGGTTTTTCTTTGTGCCGGGGGAGGAGGGAAAGATACGTCCGGTGCGGGATCAGACCGGGCTGCCGGGCAGGTGGCGGGGAAATCGTATGCTGATCCGGGTTCCTGTGCCATCGCTGCCTGCATCCAGTTTCAGTCCGGCACCATGGCGCTTGGCTACTTCGGCAACGATGGAAAGGCCGAGCCCGCTGCCGCTTTGCCCGCTGCCGAGTATGCGATAAAAACGTTCGAACACACGTTCGCGATGTTGCGGCTCGATGCCTGGGCCGTTGTCTTCCACCGACAATTCCGCCTCTTGCTGCGTCGCGCTGACGCCGACGGTGATGTGACCGCCTGCGGGGGTGTAGCGGATCGCATTGTCGACCAGGTTGTTGAGCATCTCCATCAGGCTGCTTGCATCGCCTCGTATCGACACCGGCGCTGTGGCGCCTTCGAAGCCCAGATCGATATTTTTTTCCAGTGCCATCTGCACCCAGTTGACCGTGCATTCCTGCGCCAACTGGTTGAGGTCCAGCGATGCAAAACTGTCGGTGCCCTGTCCGCCCGGCTCATTGCGTGCCAATGCCAATAACTGGTTGACCAGGCGGATGCCGTGCTGGGTACTGGTGTGTATGTGCTCAAGCGCGTGTTGCTTTCGTTCCGGGTCGTTCGTGCGCAGTGCCAGTTCGGACTGGGTCTTCAGGCCTGCGAATGGAGTGCGCAACTGGTGCGCCGCATCGGCGACGAACCGTTGTTGAGCTGCCATCACTTGCTTCAGCCTCTCGAGCAGATTATTGACGGCATCGATCAGCGGCCGCACTTCCGCAGGCGCCTTGCTTCCGTCAAGCTGGCTCAGGTCGTCGCGCCGCCTGTTCAGCACGTCGCGCCGCAAACGTTCGAGCGGACGCAAACCTTGCTTCAGGCCGTACCAGACGACCGCGAGGGCGATCAGGGTCAGCAACAGTTGCGGGATGACGATGTTGGCCAGGATGCCGCGTATGAGCGCTTGGCGTTGTTGCGTGGTTTCCGAAACATGGAGCTGGATGATCCCGTCCCTGGAAGGGAAGGTCAGGCTGACCATGCGCGTCTTTTGCCCTTCGCGCTCGCCGTTGCTGAACAGCGGGCCGGGCCTGTCGCGGCGGTAGGAGAGCGGGCGCAGGGTGTTGCCGTTGCCGGCGAGTTTCCTGCCCTCGCTGTCGGTCACGGTATAGAGCACGCGATCCGGCATGCCCAGATCCGAGCCGTCGGGCAGGGACGGCACCACATCCAGCTGTTCATGTCCGCTCCCGAGTTTGAGCATGGAGGCGACTTCATTGGCCCGCTGCAGCAACACCAGATCATAGGGCTGGTTGGCATAGTTGATGGTGGCGAAATATCCCACGACGGTGCTGACTATCCACAGCAGGTAGAGCGAGATCAACAACCTCTGCATGAGGTAGCTGCGCAGGGAGCGGATGTTGTTTTCCATGATGCGCTCCCTGATTCACGCCCGGGCGGGCAGGTTGATGGATGCGCTAACGGTGTTCACCATCTGGTTCAGGAGGGCAGGCTGTCGATGACGTAACCCAGGCCGCGGATGGTGCGTATGGTCACCCCGGCGGGCTCGATCTTTTTGCGCAAGCGATGTATATAGACTTCGATCGCGTTGTTGCTGGCTTCTTCGGAATAACTGTAGAGCCGTTCCAGCAATTGCTCTTTGCTGACGACCCATCCGGTGCGCAGCATCAGGGCTTCCAGCACGCTCAATTCGCGCGTGGTGAGTTCCAGGGTGGCACCGTTGATCGTGGCGCGCCGTCCGACGCTGTCGAACGTCAGCGTGCCGCAGCTGTATACCGGGTTCACGCCGCATTGCCCGCGCCGGATCAACGCGCGGACACGGGCTTCCAGTTCGGGCAGGCTGAAGGGCTTGATCATGTAGTCGTCCGCACCGAGGTCGAGCCCCTTGACCCGGTCTCCTTCCGCATCGCGTGCGGTGAGGATGATCACGGGCACCTGGCGGTTCTTCTCGCGCAGACTCCGCAGCACGCTGAAGCCGTCCACCTTGGGCAGGCCCAGATCGAGGATCACCAGATCGAAGGGTTGCTCGCCGCTGAGGATGAGGTTGGCCGACTGTCCGTCTTTTACGCAGTCGACGGCATATCCCGAGTGGCGCATGGAATGGCACAAGCCATCGGCCAGTACTTCATCGTCTTCGGCGATCAGGATGCGCATTGGGGTGTAAGCACCGTGTAAGGATTCAGGTTTAATTTCCTGCAATGGTTCGGATGAATAGTTAGGTAACATACCCACTCTTCACGGGGCTATTTTAAGTGGAAGCTGAAAATTGTCCAAGCCGCAGGGCCGGCAGGGGCTGATTTGCGCTGTATATATAAGAAATAAGGAAGAGGAATACATGCAACTGACGGAGAAGCACAAACAGTATTGGCGGAAGAACCTGAGATTGACGGGGGCTTCGCTGGCCATCTGGTTTGTGGTTACTTTCGTGGTTGGCTGGTTTGCGAGAGATCTGCAGTCCATCATCTTCCTTGGCTTCCCGCTCTCGTTCTACATGGGGGCGCAGGGCGCGCTCCTGGTCTATGTGGTATTGGTCGGCTATTACGCTTACTGCATGGACAAGCTCGATCGCGAGTACGGCGTGCAGGAAGGGGACCGATGATGGCAGGGCCGGTTCAATCGCGATTCGTCTCGCAACTCAAACGCTACTATGCGCTCTATACGGGCGGCTTCATCGGTTTCGTCGTCCTGCTCTCCATCCTCGAACAGATGGGCGTGCCCAACAAGATGCTGGGCTACATCTTCCTCGGCGTGACGGTGTTGCTGTATGCGGGGATCGGCATCCTTTCCAAAACCTCCGATGTCGCGGAATATTATGTGGCCGGACGGCGCGTGCCGGCATTCTTCAACGGCATGGCGGTGGGCGCCGACTGGATGTCGGCCGCCAGTTTCATCGGTCTGGCGGGCACGTTGTATCTGTCCGGCTACGATGGCCTCGCTTTCGTGCTGGGGTGGACCGGCGGCTTCGTTCTGGTGGCCTTGCTGCTGGCGCCCTATCTGCGCAAGTTCGGACAGTTCACCATTCCTGATTTTCTCGGCGCGCGTTACGGCGGCAGTCTTCCCCGCTCCATCGGCGTGTTCGCGGCGATCCTGTGTTCGTTCACTTATGTCATCGCGCAGATATACGGCGTGGGGCTGATCACCAGCCGTTTCACCGGGCTGGATTTCGGCGTGGGCGTGTTCGTCGGCCTGGGCAGCATCCTGGTGTGTTCGTTCCTGGGCGGGATGCGTGCGGTAACCTGGACGCAGGTGGCGCAATACGTCATCCTGATCCTCGCCTATATGATCCCGGTGATCTGGCTGTCGGTGAAGCACACCGGCAACCCGGTACCGCAGGTCGCTTATGGCTATGTGCTGGAGAAAGTCACCGCGCGCGAACAGGTGCTGAACGACCCGGTTACGCCGGAAGGGGCGCGCGAGGCCGAAGTGCGTGCCATTTTCAGGCAGAAACAAGCCGAGGCCGAATCCGGATTGAAAGCGCTGGAGGCAGGCGGCAATGCTTATCTGGCCGCAGAAAGAGCCAGGCTGGTCAAGGCGGCCGCAGAGCTGAAAGCCAGGCATGATGCGAATCCGAAGGCGGTAGAAGCCGCCAACAAGGCCGTGGCCGAGTTTCCCGCGGATGTTGCGGCTGCGCGCAGTGCATGGCGCGCAGCCGCGGAGTCCGACCGGATCAAGTCCGGTCCGATCGCAGCCCATGCCGAGCCTTTCGCCGGTCCGGATGAGGCGGCTCGCGACAATAAGCGCAAGAATTTCCTGGCGCTGGTGATGTGCCTGATGGTCGGGACCGCCGCGTTGCCGCACATCCTGATGCGCTTCTACACCACGACCTCGGTGAAGGAAGCGCGTCACTCGGTGTTCTGGTCGCTGCTCTTCATTTCCCTGCTTTACATCACCGCCCCCGCGCTGGCGGTGTTGGCCAAGTACGATGTGTACACCTTGCTGGTGGGATCCAGCTTTTCCGAGTTGCCGAGCTGGGTCTCGGCCTGGGCATCGGTGGACAAGTCGCTGATGAGCGTGACCGACATCAACCACGATGGCATCGTACAGTTGGCCGAGGTCACCATCGGGGGGGACCTGATCGTGCTGGCGACGCCGGAGATCGCGGGCCTGCCCTATGTGATCACGGCGCTGGTGGCGGCGGGAGGTCTGGCCGCAGCGCTCTCCACGGCGGATGGCCTGATGCTGACCATCTCCAATTCCCTGTCGCATGACGTGTACTACAAGATGATCGATCCGAAGGCGCCGACGTCCCGGCGCCTGTTCATCGCCAAGGCGCTATTGCTGGGAGTGGCGGTGTTTGCGGCATACATCACCTCGCTCAAGCCGGGCGGTATCCTGTTCCTGGTCGGCGCGGCGTTCTCGCTGGCCGCTTCTTCCTTCTTCCCGGCATTGGCCCTGGGCATCTTCTGGAAGCGCGCCAACAAGACCGGTGCGATCCTCGGGATGGTGAGCGGCCTGCTGACCTGCATCCTCTACATGTACCTTACTTATCCGTTCTTCGGCGTGAATGCCCCGCTATGGTGGGACATCAATCCGATCTCCGCGGGCATCTTCGGCATCCCGGTCGGCTTCGCCGGCGTGATCATCGGTAGTCTGCTGACCGCCGCGCCGGACAAGGAGACACAGGAGCTGGTCGACTATGTGCGCTATCCGGTTCTGGGAAGGGATATCAAGCGCAAGGCTACGTAACCGGGCCGCGGCGGCTTGGTCAATTTCATTCAGGGTAGTGGAATCTATGGCAACACAAAAACGTACCGTCATCTACGTGTCGGACGGCACCGGCATCACCGCAGAGACTTTGGGGCACGGCTTGCTCTCCCAGTTCGAAGGGATCGAGTTCCGCCAATTGCGTTTTCCCTTTGTCGATAACGAAGAAAAGACCAGGGACTGTCTGGCGCGCATCAATGAAGTCACCCAGCGCGAGGGGACACGCCCTATCGTCATCCTGACGCAAACGAATGCCGATCTCAGTGCGCTCCTGCATCAGGCCGAAGCATTCTTCATCGACCTGTTCGATGCATTCATCGTGCCGCTGGAACAGGAGCTTGGAACGAAATACACGCGTGCGGTGGGCCGTTCGCACGGCCATGCCAACCCGGAATACAACTCGCGTATCGCGGCCATGAATTTTGCGCTGGCCCACGACGACGGCGTTTCGGATGCCGACCTGAAGAATGCCGACATCATCCTGGTGGGCGTGTCGCGCAGCGGCAAGACGCCGACCAGCCTTTACCTATCCTTGCAGTTTTCGTTGAAGGCGGCCAACTATCCGCTGATCCCGGAAGATTTCGAGCGCAATCACCTGCCGTCGAGATTGCAACCCTATCGCGGCAAACTGTTCGGCCTGAGCATCGATCCGGAGCAATTGCACCGCATCCGTACCGAGCGCCGTCCCAACAGCAAATATGCGTCGCTGGAAAACTGCCGCTATGAAGTCGCTGCGGCGGAACGGATGATGAAGCGCGAAGGCATCAAGTGGTTCGATACCACCTCGAAATCCATCGAGGAACTATCGGTGCAGTTGATGCAGGAACTGAATCACGAGCGGTGAGATTAAAAAATGCAGGTGCCCGGGTTAGGTTACCGCGATCTGCCAGCATGGGCTGCGCAGGCAGGTGCAGAGCCGATTGCGGCAGGGCTGCCTGGGAGACAAGTAAGCACGGCCATCTTCAAGCTATTGCCTCGCAGATCGCCGCCTGATGCGCTTGCAGAGCTCTCAGTACGCTGATGCAGGAATTCAATTTCAAACGGAAGGAGCGGCCTTGATGCCGTATACCTCGTGCATGATCTCGACGAAACGTCGCGCCTGCGGCGATAAAAACTTGCCCTTGCGCAAAACCAGTCCGTAGCCGCGTTGCGGAAAGTATTGCTTGAGCGGGATGCGCGCCAGTTTTTCCGTGCCGGTCAGGCAGATGTCGGTCACGATGGAGATGCCCATCCCCAGTTCCACATATTTCTTGATGATTTCCCAGCCGCCGGCTTCCAGCGTCACCTTGAAGGTCAGGTTGTGCTGCTGGAACACGTATTTGACCATGCGCCAGGTCGAGAGGTGGCGGGGCGGCAGGATCAGCCCGTATTGGCTGATATCTTCCAGCGTGACACTGGAGCGGTTTGCCAGCGGATGGCCGAGCGGGACGATGAGCACCGGGTCGAACGTCACCACCGGCTCGTAAGTGATGTCATCGGGTACGTCCAGCATGGAGCCGACAGCGAAATCGATCTCGTCGGCGCGCAGCATCTTCAGTCCGTCGCGTCCGGTCTCGTTATGGATCTTGAGCTGGATGCCGGGATGCGCGGTGACGAAGCGTTGTACCGGTTCCGGCAGGATGTAAAGGATCGTGGATTCGCCCGCGCCGATGTTCAGTTCCCCCGAATCCAGCTTGCCGTGCTGAGCGGCGAAGTTCTGCTCGAGGCCGTCGATGCCTTCCACCAGCGGCTTCGCAAGCGCGTACAACGTTTCTCCATCGGGAGTCAGCTTGAGAACGGGGCCGCGCCGTTCGAATACGGTAACGCCCAATTCACGCTCCATGGCCTGGATCTGCAAGGTCACGGAAGGTTGACTCAAGAATAATTTTTGTGCGGCCAAAGTGATACTGCCGCTGTGCACCACCTCGCAAAATGCCCTCATTTGCTTAAGGCGATTGTTCTTGTAATAGCTTTGTTTATCAGGACTCATTCCATTCCCCCCGCCGCTCTGGCGCAGACTATATTTCAATTGTTAATAATTATGATTGAAAGAATTGATTCGCGAAATGATTGTAGCTTGGTTTACATTGCGCCCATACAAAAACATTAGTAACTCTAGGGTGTTGTGATTCACCTGAATACGCTTAGTGGGGCGTAGATAAGTAGCGGATAGAGAACGGCTATTTTAGTTCTCGGCGTTGATTTATTGAAGCGGGGGAGAGGCATATGAGCATTGCATACAGCATTTTTGTCACAGGAGCCTTCATGGCTGGCCTGGGCGGTCTGCTGGCGCTTTTTCTGGCGATCGCCAGCAAAAAGCTCTATGTCTTTGAAGATCCCCGCATCGAACAAGTCGAAGAGTTGCTCCCCCATTCCAATTGCGGTGCCTGCGGTACGGCCGGTTGCCATAACTTCGCCGAACAGGCGGTGGCCGGCAAGATCGATCCGGGCTGCTGCACCGTCAATACTCCCGACCAGAACAAGACTATCGCCGCGCTGCTGGGCGTCGCCATGGGCGATATCGAAAAGCGCGTGGCGCGCCTGGCCTGCGCCGGCGGCAAGCATGTCGCCAAGATGCGGGCGCATTATTCCGGCCTCTCTTCCTGCCGCGCTGCGGCAGTGGCGGGTGGCGGCGGCAAAAGCTGTGCCTGGGGCTGTCTGGGCCTGGGCGATTGCGCCGACGTGTGCGATTTCGATGCCATCACCATGGACAGCCACGGTCTGCCGGTGGTCGACCTCGCCAAATGCACCGCCTGCGGCGACTGCGTCGACATCTGTCCCAAGAACCTGTTCTCCATCCAGGGCGTGTCGCACAAATTGTGGATGGCCTGCCGCAACGAATCCGATCCCGATACGGCGGAGGCCGCCTGCGAAGTGGCCTGCACCGCCTGCGGACGTTGCGTGGCCGATGGCGCGCCCGGCCTGATCCATCTGGAACGCAACCTGGCGGTGATCGACTACGCCCACAACGCAACAGCAAGCTCGAAGGCGATCGAGCGTTGCCCCACCGGAGCGATTGTCTGGCTCGAGGGCGACCGCGTCGTCAAAGGCAAATCCGCCAAAAAAATCATCCGTATTGAACCATTACCAGCCGTTGTCGAGGCATAGGGGGAATCATGTTGAACAAACTCAAGCAATTCAAAACGATCGGCGCAGCCACCAGTTCGGAAGGCGCCACCACCAAATTCAAGTATCCCGGCGTGCGCGATGCCATCGACGGCAACACCGCCGTGATCATGGTGGAGCGCGAAGCTTCGCAGGGCGCGGGTGCCTACCCCATCACCCCTTCCACGCAGATGGGCGAATACTGGGCGGAAGAGGTCGCCAAGGGGCATCTCAATGCCGCAGGCAAACCGCTGATCTTCGTCGAGCCGGAATCGGAACATGCGGCGGCGGGCGTCACCGCCGGCCTGTCGATGACCGGTCTGCGCGCGGTGAACTTCACCTCGTCGCAGGGCCTGGCCTTCATGCACGAATCGCTGTATTCCGCCGTCGGCAAGCGCCTGCCTTATGTGCTGAACCTGGGCTGCCGCGCCATCACCAAGGCATCGCTGAACGTGCACTGCGCGCACGACGACTACCACTGCGCCGACGACACCGGCTTCATCCAGGTGTTCGCCAAGAATGCGCAGGAAGCCGCCGACCTCAACATGATCGGCCGCAAGACCGCCGAGCTGGCGCTGACTCCGGCCATCGTGGCGCAGGACGGCTTCCTGACCACGCACCTGATCGAGCCGATGATGGTGCCGGAAAAGGAACTGGTCGCCGAATTCCTCGGCGACGCAGAAGACCTGATCGACACGCCCACTCCTGCCCAGCAGATGCTGTACGGTCCCAAGCGCCGCCGCGTGCCGTCGAACTGGGACGTGGACAATCCGATGCAGACCGGCGTGGTGCAGAACCAGGACGCCTACATGCAGGCCGTCGCGGCGCAGCGTCCGTATTTCTTCGATCACATTCCTGCGCTGTTCGACCGCAGCGCGGAAGAGTTCCATGCACTGACCGGCCGCCGCTACAGCCGCGTCGATGCCTATCGTTGCGACGATGCCGAGTACATCATCCTCGGCCAGGGCAGCATGACGGTGCAGGCCGCCGCCGTCGCCGACTGGTTGCGCGAGACGCGCAAGATCAAGGTGGGCGTGGTCAACATGACCATGTTCCGTCCGTTCCCCGGCGACCTGCTGGGCAAGATATTGAAGGGCAAGAAGGGTGTGGCCGTGCTGGAACGCACCGACCAGCCGCTGTCGGAAGACCTGCCGCTGATGCGCGAAGTGCGCTCCACCGTTTCCAAATGCGTCGAGAACGGCAGAGAGACAAGCCATGAAGGCTATGCCGCCTACGAGAGCGCGAAGGACATGCCGTCGCTGTATTCCGGCTGCTACGGTCTGGGCTCGCGCGACCTGCAACCCGAAGGCCTGATCGCGGCGGTGGAGAACATGCTGCCGGGTGCTGCACACCGCAAGTTCTATTACCTGTCGGTGGATTTCGTGCGCGACGAATCGGCCAACCCGAAACAGGAGATCCGCCAGCAGCAATTGCAGGCCGGCTATCCGCGCATCAAGGAACTGGCGCTGCGCGGCTCCGAGAATCCCAACCTGTTGCCCAAGGGCGCCATCGCCGTGCGCATGCACTCGATCGGCGGCTGGGGCGCGGTGACCACCGGCAAGAACCTGGCGATGACGCTGTTCGAACTGCTGGGCTGGGACATCAAGGCGAACCCGAAATACGGCTCCGAGAAGAAAGGGCAGCCGACCACTTATTACCTGTCGGCCGCGCCGGAGCCCATCCGCATCAACTGCGAGTACACCCACGTCGACGTGGTGCTGTCGCCGGACCCGCAGGTGTTCGGGCACACCAACGCGCTGGAAGGCCTGAGCCAGGGCGGCGTGTTCATCATCCAGTGCAACCTGGGCAGCGCCGAAGCGTTGTGGGAGACATTCCCGATGCGCACCCAGCAATACATCGTGGACAACAAGATCCGCGTGTTCTTCCTCGACGCGTTCAAGATCGCACGCGAAGAATCCAGCAATCCGGATCTGCAACTGCGCATGCAGGGCAACGCTTTCCAGGGCGCGTTCTTCCATGCCTCCGACGTGAAGGAGCGCGCAGGCCTTTCCGAAGAGACGCTGTTCGCGGCCATCGAGAACCAGCTGGAAGCCAAGTTCGGCAAGAAGGGCAAGCGCATCGTCGAGGACAACCTGCGCGTGGTGCGCCGCGGCTACGAAGAGATCTTCGAGATCAAGCCGGAACAGATGAAGGTCGGTCAGCGCGCCAAGGCGGCCGGCAAACCTGCGCCGACACTGCCGGTCATGCTCAAGAGCCTGCCCGAAGGCGACGGCGGCATCTCCGACATCCACCGTTTCTGGGAACAGACCGGCAGCTTCTACATGAAGGGCCAGGGTTCGGACAATCTGGTCGATCCGTTCATGGGGCTGTCGGTGATCCCGGCCGTGACCGGCGTGTATCGCGACATGACCGGTGTCCGTTTCGAGCATCCGGAATGGAATGCCGAGAACTGTACCGCCTGCGGCGAATGCTTCACGCAATGTCCGGACAGCGCGATCCCCGGCCTGGTTTCGACCACCACCGACGTGCTCAACACCGCGATCCAGAGGATCGAGATCGGCGGACGCCCGACGCGCTTCCTGCGCAAGTTCAGCCGCACCATCGACAAGAAGTTGCGCAATTCGCTGGATAAGGACGGGCTGGATGTGCGCGCGCTGCTGGCCAATGCGATCACCGAAGCCTTCGCCGAAGACCCGGCCCAGGGCGAAGAACGCACCCGGCTGGAAGCGGAACTGAACCTGCTGCGCGCCGAGATCGGCGGCTTCAAGTTCGCCACCACCAAGCCGTACTGGACGCAGAAAGAGAAGAAGGAAAAAGGCGCGGGCGGCCTGTTCTCCATCACCATCAATCCCTACACCTGCAAGGGCTGCGCCCTGTGCGTGGACGTGTGCGGCGACAACGCACTGACCATGGTCACGCAGACCAAGGAGAGCGTCGAGGCCATGCGCGACGACTGGAATTTCTGGCTCGACCTGCCGACCACGCCGCCGCAATACAGCCGCATCGACGATCTGGACGAGAAGATCGGCGCGCTGGAAACGCTGTTGCTGGACAAGCACAACTATCAATCCATGGTCAGCGGCGACGGCGCCTGCCTGGGCTGCGGCGAGAAGGGCACCATCCACCTGTTCACCAGCACCGTCACCGCGCTGATGCAACCGCGCGTGAAGAAATTCGTCGCCAAGCTCGACAAATTGATCGGCGAAATGGAGAACCATATCCGCATGAAACTCAGTGCGACGGTCGACCTCACCGATACGCAGGCGCTGATGCAGGCAGTACAGGCCAACAGCGGCCACGACCTGACGCTGGCGAACCTGTCGGAAAGCCTGCTGGCGAAACATGCGGGCCAGCCCATCGACCCGCAATGGCTGAAGCGAGTGAGCCAGATGCTGGAGAAACTGAAGGATCTGCGCTGGCGCTACATGGAGGGCCCGAGCAAGAACGGACGTGCCGAGATGGGCATCGTCAATTCCACCGGTTGCACCTCGGTGTGGGCATCCACCTTCCCGTTCAACCCCTATCCTTTCCCGTGGACGTCGCACCTGTTCCAGGATTCGCCGTCGGTCGCCATGGGCGTGTTCGAAGGGCACATGGCCAAGATGGTGGAAGGCTTCAAGACCGTGCGCCAGGCCGAAATGGAACTTGCGGGCGGTTATGAGCCGGGCGAGAAAGACAGCTTCTTCGCACGCTTCAACTGGGAACAACTCAGCGATGAAGAGTGGCATCTGTGCCCGCCGGTACTAGCGATGGGCGGGGACGGCGCGATGTTCGACATCGGTTTCCAGAACCTGTCGCGCGCACTGATGTCGGGCAAGCCGGTCAAGATCCTGATCGTCGATACGCAGGTGTATTCCAACACCGGCGGACAGGCCTGCACCTCCGGCTTCATCGGGCAGGTGGCGGACATGTCGCCCTACGGCGCGAGCAAGCACGGCAAGACCGAGAAGCGCAAGGAGATCAGCGTCATCGGCATGGCGCACCGCACCTCGTTCGTGATGCAAGGTTCGCTGGCCAACACCACGCACCTGCTGGAAAGTTTCATCGACGGCATCAACAGCCGCCGTCCGGCACTTGTTCAACGTGTATGCAGTGTGCCCGCCGGAACACGGTGTGGGCGACAACAGCGCCGTGGCGCAGAGCAAGATGGCCGTGGAGTCGCGCGCCTTCCCGCTGTTCCGCTTCAATCCGGATCTGGGCGTGACCTTCTCCGAATGCACCACGCTGGAAGGCAATCCGTCGCTGGATGCCGACTGGCCGACTTACAACCTCGACTATGTGGACGAGACCGGCAGCAAGAAGTCGATGGCGTTGCCGATGACGTTCGCCGATTTCGCCTTGAGCGAAGGGCGTTTCGCCAAGCAGTTCAAGAAGGCGCCGCCGGAGACGTGGAACGACGACATGGTGCTGCTGGGCGATTTCCTCAAGCTCTCCGAAGGAGAGCGCGAAGGCAAGTTCCCGTTCATCTGGTCGGTGGACAAGAAGAACCGTCTGATGCGCGTGCTGGTGTCGGCCGAGATGGTGCACTCCTGCGAAGAGCGCCTGCAGTTCTGGCATCAACTCAAGGATGTGGCGAATGCCGCCCGTCCGCAGGCCGATGAAACCGCCATCGCCAATCGCGTGCGTCAGGAGCTGATCCAGAAGCTCTCGTCCGGCTTCGGCATCAGTTCCAGCGACGCCGTGCAACCGGCGGCGGTTGCCGCCCCGGCCGCCGCAGCGGAAGGCTATGAGTCGGTGTGGATCGACACGCCGGAATGCACGGCGTGCGACGAATGCATCAATATCAATCCGAGAATGTTTGGCTACAATGAAGCGAAAAAAGTTATTGTCCTCGACCCGAAGGCGGGCACTTATCTTGATGTCGTCAAGGCGGCGGAAAAATGCACGGCCGGCGTCATCCACCCCGGCACGCCCTGGAACATGAACGAGGCGAACCTGGACAAGCTCAAACAGCGCGCGGCCAAGTTCAACTGAGGCGAGACTCATATGAGTATGCGACTTCCTTTCCTGAAACGTGCAGCGACCTTCGAGCACGGCATCCACCCGGCCTACCACAAGGAGACCGGGAGCCTGCCGATCCGCCGCATGGCGTTTGCGCCGCGCCTGATCGTGCCGCTGTCGCAGCACATCGGCAAGGCGGCGGTCTGCTGCGTGAGCGTCGGGCAGGAAGTGTTGCGCGGTCAGGTCATCGCCACGGCGGACGGCTTCGTTTCGCTGCCGGTGCATGCGCCGGCGACCGGCGTGGTGGAGGCCATCGGCCCGATGCCATCGGCCAGCGGCAAGATGGTCGATTCCATCACCATCCGGGTGTATGAAGCCGACGGCCAGGAAGTGCGGGTAGGTGTGCCTCAGGATATTGATGCGCTGGACAAGAAGGAATTGCTGGCCGCGATCCAGCAGACCGGCATCTCCGGTCTGGGCGGCGCGACCTTCCCGGCGCACGTCAAGCTCAATGTGCCGGCGGAAACCGTGATCGACACCATGGTGGTGAACGGCGCCGAGTGCGAGCCGTTCCTGACCTGCGACCATCGTGTCATGGTGGAGCGCACGCAGGACCTGCTGCGCGGCATCCGCATCGCCATGAAAGTCAGCGGCGCGCCGCGCACGGTGATCGGCGTCGAGGACAACAAGCCGGACGCCATCGCCGCGATCCGGGCAGCACTGCCTGCGGACGGCACGATCACGGTAAAAGCGCTGGAAACCAAGTATCCGCAGGGCGCGGAAGACACCATCATCTACGCCTTGCTCGGGCGCGAGATCCCGGCCGGGCAACGTCCTGCGTCCATCGGCGTGCTGGTCAACAACGTGATGACGCTGGCCTACCTCGGCCGCCTGCTGCCCGCGGGCGAGGGCATCGTCGAGCGCGTCGTCACCGTGGCCGGCCCGGCTGTGCAACGGCCCGGCAACTACATCGTGCCGATCGGCACGCCGTTGCGCTTCCTGCTGGAGCAGGTCGGCGCACGCAGCAGCGCAAGGGAGATCATCCTCGGCGGGCCGATGATGGGCATGACCATCTCGTCGCTGGATGTGCCTGTCACCAAGGGAACCTCAGGTGTGCTCGCGTTCGGCAAAGCGCAACTGACCCAGGAAGCTCCGCGCGTCTATGCCTGTATCAAGTGCGGCGAATGCCTCAACGTGTGCCCGAAATTCCTCAACCCTTCGCAGCTGGGATTGCTGGCAGCCAAGCGCGAATACGGTTTGATGGCAGAACGTTTTAATCTGGATCGTTGTTTCGAGTGCGGCTGTTGCAGCTATGTCTGCCCTTCGCATATCCCGTTGGTACAGCAATTCCGTATCGCCAAGGCTGTAAACCGGGAGTCGGCAGTTAATCGCTCCACTGAGGCCGCAGCAAAATGAGCAGAACTGAATATCTCCTTTATCTACGCTCGGCGAATGCCGGCGTCGCTACGAAGCGCATTGCACATTTCCCGCAGCGCATGGCGGCGTTGCTCCGCCTCGGAATGGAACAACCATTCCTCGTTGTCGCGCCTTGCCCTGCACAGCGGGCAACGCGCACTGCGCTCCATTTAACTACCGACTCCCGGTTCAATAAAGAGAAGGCCACAGCATGAACATGGAACTTCATACTTCACCGCACCAGGTCAGCGAGCGCAGCGTAGAGCGCATCATGCTGCACGTGGTGCTTGCGCTGCTGCCGATCTGCGGCTTCGCGGTGTGGCAATACGGCCTGTCGGCGCTGGCCCTGCTGCTCACGGTGACGGCGACCTGCCTGTTCACCGAGCGTTTCCTGAATCGTGCCTCGGCACAGCCCAGCACGTTGAACGACTGGAGCGCCACCATCACCGGGCTGCTGCTGGCGCTCACGCTGCCCCCATCCTTTCCGCTGTGGATGGGTGTCGTTGCCGGTTTTGTCGCGATTGCGATCGGCAAGGCGCTGTTCGGCGGACTGGGCAACAACGTCTTCAACCCGGCGCTGATCGGGCGCGCGTTCGTGCAGGCGGCTTTCCCGGTTGCCATCACGACCTGGGTGCCAGCCTTTTCCTTGCACCGCTTCAGCGAATTCATCCCCAGCACGCTGGCCGCGCCGCTGATGATGCCGCCCGAGGTCGCTGACTGGATCAAGCAGCAAAGCGTGGATGCCTTCACCGGTGCGACGCCGTTGGCGCGCTGGAAGTTCGAGAGCGTGACGGCGCCGGCACATGACCTGCTGACCGGGGCGGCGACGGCTTCCACCGGCGAGACCTCGGCCATCCTGATCCTGCTGTGCGGCGCCTACCTCGCGGCGCGCAAGTTCATGGACTGGCGCATTCCGGTGGCGGTGCTGGCTTCGGCGGCGCTTACCGCCTGGCTGTTTCAGATGTATAGCCCGGCCCACTATCCGGCACCGACCTTCGTGCTGCTGTCCGGCGGCCTGATGCTGGGTGCCGTGTTCATGGCGACCGACATGGCGACCTCGCCGGTGACGCCGCTCGGCGTGTGGATCTACGGCGCAGTGATCGGCGTGGTGACGGTGATGATCCGTTACTTCGGCGGGCTTACGGAAGGTGTCATGTACGCCATCCTGCTCGGCAACGCGCTGACCCCGTTTATCGACCGCTACACGCAGCCGCGCGTGTTCGGCACCCGCCAGCAGAGGAACAAATGAGCGAACCGACACCAATCCAGACAACCCCCGGCGGGAAGATGATCGCCACCATGGTGCTGGTCGCCAGCATTTGCGGCGTGCTCATCGTCGGCGCCTTCGAAAGCACGCAGGACGCCATCGCCGAGAACAAGCGCATCACCCTGGAGCGCGCCGTATTCAAGGTGCTGCCGGGCGCGGCAAGCGTGCGCGAATACGCCGCGACGCCGACGGGCATCCAGCCGCTGACGGGCGCCATGCCGGAAGGCGGGGTGAAGTTCTACGCGGCTTACGACCAGGCCGGCGCGCTCAAGGGCATCGCCGCCGAGGCCGCCGGCAAAGGCTATGCCGATACGGTGCGCGTGCTGTACGGCTATGACGCGAAGTGCCAGTGCATCATCGGCATCGGCGTGGTGTCCATGCGCGAGACGCCGGGCATCGGCGACAAGATCATCACCGACCAGGCGTTCCTGAAGAACTTCGAGGCGCTCGACGTGCGCGTCAACGCCGAGATGACCGCGCTGGCGAATGCGGTGAAGGTCGTCAAGCACGGCACCAAGACCAATCCGTGGCAGATCGACGCCATCGCCGGTGCCACCGTCACGTCCAAAGCGGTCGGGCGCGGCATCAACGAGAGCGCGCAGAAACTGATGCCGCTGCTGGTCCCCCATATTGCGGAGTTGAAATCATGAGCCTGCCCAATCAAGCCAACGACGCCATCACCTTCGATACTTTCATGGAAGGCATCTGGCGCCAGAACCCGGTGTTCGTGATGGTGCTGGGCATGTGCCCGACGCTGGCGGTCACCGTCTCCGCCGAGAATGCGCTGTCGATGGGATTGGCCACCGCCTTCGTGCTGGTCAGCTCCTGCCTGCTGGTGTCGCTGATCCGCAACGTGGTGCCGAAGGAAGTGCGCATCGCCACTTACATCGTCATCATCGCCACCTTCGTGACCCTGGTCGATTACCTGATCCAGGCCGTGAGTTTGAAGCTGTATGACGCGCTCGGCGCATTCATCCAGCTGATCGTGGTGAACTGCATCATCCTCGGCCGCGCCGAGGCGCACGCCTCCAAGAACCCGCCGCTCAAATCCATGGTCAACGCGCTGGGCATGGGCATCGGTTTCACCATCGGTCTGTTCGCGCTGGGTGGCACGCGCGAGATTCTGGGCGCGGGCAAACTGTTCGGCGTCTCGTTGTTCGGCGAGCACTTCCAGCCCTGGGTGGTGATGGTGCTGCCGCCGGGCGGGTTCTTCGTGCTGGGCGGCTGGCTGTTGCTGTTCTCTCTGCTGCGCAGCCGGAAAGCGGCAATGGAAGGAGGCAAGGCATGAACGACTCCCTGAGCCTGATCTTCATCAGCACGCTGCTGGCCAACAATTTCGTGCTGGCGACGTTCCTCGGCCTGTGCCCGTTCCTCGGCGTGTCGGGCCGGCTGGATACCGCGTTCCCGATGGGCGTGGCTACAACGTTCGTGATGCTGGTGGCGTCGTTGTGCGCCTACGGCCTGAATGTGGTCCTGAGTTATTTTCACCTCGACTTCCTGCGCCTGATCGCCTACATCGTGGTGATCGCCTCCTCGGTGCAACTGGTGGAGATGGTGATGAAGAAATACAGCCCCGCGCTGTTCCGCGCGCTGGGTATCTACCTGCCGCTGATCACCACCAACTGCGCAGTGCTGGGCGTGGCGCTGTTCCAGACCGCGCGCGAGTACGACCTGACGCAATCGCTGACCTTCTCGTTCGCCGGTGGTGCAGGCTTCACGCTGGCGCTGGTGCTGATGGCGTCGCTACGCGAACGCCTGCAACTCGCCAACGTGCCGACGCTGGTGCAGGGCACGGCGCTGTCGCTGATCCTGGCTGGCCTGCTGTCGCTGACCTTCATGGGTTTCGCGGGATTGGGAGGCGGGGAATGATCTATCTCAAGACCGTATTGATCGTGCTCGTCATGTTGGCGGGCTGGCTGGTGGTGCGTGCCGCTGCGCGTCGTTACGCGGCGCGTCATCCGGAGTTCGGCGCCTTGCGCGAAGAAGGCGAAGGCTGCGGCTGCGGCAACCATAAGTGCGGCACAGACCAGTGCAAGCGCGAGGCGCATTAGTGTCAGATTGAATAAGTATCCCCTCTCCCGCAAGCGGGATAACCAGCGACTTGGCAGCTTGCTGCCTTAGTCGAATGGCTAGTGGTTTTACCAGAGGGTTAGGGTGAGGGCCGCTCGGGCTACATCGAGTGTGATGAGTTCATCGCCCCTCATCCCCAGCCCTTCTCCCGCTTGCGGGAGAAGGGGGTAAGGCAGATGTAGTGCCAAACTGTTTATTGTTTGATGAAACGTAGTTCAACTTAACAGGAGAAGTTCATGCAACCGTACGTCATTCCATTCCAGTCTCTGGGAATCGACAACATCCCCGAGGTCGGCGGAAAGAACGCATCGCTTGGCGAAATGATTTCCAATCTGAGCTCGTCCGGTGTGCACGTACCCGGCGGCTTCGCCACCACCGCACAGGCGTATCGCGATTTTCTGGCGAATGACGGACTGGATAAACGCATCGAACAGGCGCTGGAAAAGCTGGACATCGAGAATGTCACTGCACTGGCCGAGGCTGGCCGCATGATCCGCAGCTGGATCGTCGAAGCGCCGTTGCCCAAACGCCTGGAAGACGAGATCCGCAGCCACTATGCCAAGCTGGCGGCAGAGGGCGAAGGCAGCTTCGCGGTGCGTTCCTCGGCCACGGCGGAAGATCTGCCGGATGCGTCGTTTGCGGGCCAGCAGGAGACCTTCCTGAACATCCAGGGCATCGACAATATCCTGCACGCGATCCGCGAAGTGTTCGCCTCGCTGTATAACGACCGCGCGATCTCCTACCGCGTGCACAAGGATTTCACGCATGCCGACGTGGCGCTGTCCGCCGGCGTGCAGCGCATGGTGCGCTCCGATCTCGGCGCCTCCGGCGTGATGTTCACGCTGGATACCGAATCCGGTTTCCGCGATGCGGTGTTCATCACTTCGTCCTACGGTCTGGGCGAGATGGTGGTGCAGGGCGCGGTCAATCCCGACGAATTCTATGTGCACAAGCAGCAGCTCGCGGCCGGTTTCCCGGCGGTGATCCGCCGCGCGCTGGGTTCCAAGCAGCAGCGCATGGTGTTCGACGAGCAGCGTTCCGCCGGACGCTCCTGCCGTATCGAGCCGGTGCCCGCTGCCGATCAATCGCGCTTCTCGTTGAAGGATGAGGATGTGCTGCAGCTGGCGCGCTACGCCGTCTCCATCGAAAAACACTACGGTCGTCCGATGGACATCGAGTGGGGCAAGGACGGGCTGGACGGCAAGCTGTACATCCTGCAAGCACGTCCCGAGACGGTGAAGTCGAATGCCGGCAACGGCGGTACCGAGAAATACCGTCTGCAACAGCGCGGTGACGTGCTGGTCGAAGGCCGCGCCATCGGCCAGAAGATCGGCGCAGGCCGTGTGCGTATCGTCGCCAGCACGGCAGAGATGGACAAGGTGCAGGCGGGCGACGTGCTCGTCACCGACATGACCGACCCGAACTGGGAGCCGGTCATGAAGAAGGCTTCCGCCATCATCACCAACCGCGGCGGGCGTACCTGCCACGCCGCGATCATCGCGCGCGAACTGGGCATTCCCGCCATCGTCGGTTGCGGCCATGCCACCACCGCGCTGCAGGACGGCGAGACCGTCACCGCTTCCTGTGCGGAAGGCGATACCGGTTATGTGTATCACGGCAAGCTGGCATTCGAGGTCGTCGTCCACAGCGAAGACGCGCTGCCGCCGTTGCCGGTGAAGCTGATGCTCAATGTGGGCAATCCCACGCTGGCGTTCGAGTTCTCGCAACTTCCGTCCGCGGGTGTCGGCCTGGCGCGCCTGGAATTCATCATCAACAACCTGATCGGCATCCACCCCAAGGCAGTGCTGGAGCACGGCAAGCTGCCGGGTAAGTTGCACGAGGCGGTGTTGCAGCGCGCCGCCGGCTACGCCAGTCCGGAAGAGTTCTATGTCGAGAAGATCACCGAAGGCGTCTCTACGCTGGCCGCCGCGTTCTGGCCCAAGCCGGTCATCGTGCGCATGTCCGACTTCAAGTCGAACGAATATCGCAAGCTGCTGGGCGGCGATATCTACGAACCGATGGAAGAGAACCCGATGATCGGTTTCCGCGGGGCAGGGCGTTATGTCGCCGCGAACTTCAGCGACTGCTTCGAACTGGAATGCCGCGCCATGAAACGCGCCCGCGAAAAACTGGGTTACACCAACATCGAGCTGATGATCCCCTTCGTGCGCACGGTGCAGGAAGCGAAAGAGGTCGTGTCCACGCTGGAGAAACACGGCCTGAAGCGCGGCGACAAGGGCCTGCGCCTGATCATGATGTGCGAGATACCTTCCAATGCGCTGCTGGCCGAAGAGTTCCTGCAGCACTTCGACGGCTTCTCCATCGGCTCCAACGATCTCACCCAACTGACGCTGGGTCTGGATCGCGACTCCAGCCTGGTGGCGGATCGTTTCGACGAACGCGATGCGGCAGTGAAGGCGTTGCTGAAGATGGCGATTGCCACCTGCAACCGGCTGAACAAATACGTCGGCATCTGCGGACAAGGCCCGTCCGACCATTTCGATTTTGCGCAATGGCTGGTAGAGACCGGCATCCAGACCATGTCGCTGAATCCCGATACTGTCGTTGAAACCTGGCGCAGGTTGGCCGAGAAAGGAATTGCCAAGGCTTAAAACCGTGGCGACCACGGCAACCGGATCGAAGTGAGTCCGGCTGCCGCAACCTCCAACCGAACAAGCAATCTGTTCGGGATCACTAGTAACGAGCGTTTCCTCTGCCCCTCCCCCATCCCACTCTCCCCTTTTGGGGGGAGGGGTCTTTTTTGTTTCCGGGGAAACACGCGACTGCGTTGATACATTACCAATACACACAAAGAAAGCCAACAGGCCAACCTTGATGCGAGCAGGGAGAAGCTGCTCTCGTGTTTCCGTACGCGGCACCGATAAGGGCGATCTTTTTCCCACTTTCTTTAGCGCAATTTCATTGCAGTTTTGTGACTGCGCAAAGTCCTGTCGCTCAATTGAGACAGATCCCGTGAATTTTTTGTTACAGGCCGGGTTTTGGATTTTTTCGCGGCAAAATTCGCGCCGAATTCTCTCCTCGGGGAATTTATTGATTCGCCGGTCAGCGCTGCTGAACGGCGCAACCAACTTAAATATAAGGAGTTTTAGAGATGCAAAAGAAACTGATCGCGCTGGCAATCGCCTCCGCAATTTCCGCACCTGCGTTCGCCGATAATGCCAACGTGACTTTTTACGGCAAGCTCATCGCCGACATCGAATCGGTCAAGTCCGACAAGTCCAACCTCGCTCCATTCACAGCACCTGCAACCGGCGCTTCCTACACAGCGAACCGCGTGGTTTCCAACGCATCGCGTTTTGGTTTGAAGGGTGAAGACGATCTGGGCGACGGCATGAAGGCCATCTTCCAGATCGAAACCCAAGTGGAACTGGTTGGCAACGGCTTCGCACCTTTCAGCAGCGTTCGCAACACCGGCGCTGGCCTGAAGGACGAATCCCTGGGTACCGTGATGATCGCCAACTGGGATACGCCTTACAAGCTCACCCATAACAAGATCGAGCTGTTCGACAACACCACCTTCGCTTCTGCAACCAACCTGATCGGCCGTTCCGCTGCCGTCGCTGCAGTGGCTGGCGTGAATACAGCCGCTAACTGCGACAGCTTCGTTACCCGCAAAGCCGGCGTGGTTCAGTACTACTCTCCCAAGTTCGCAGGTTTCGACGTGAAGGTGGCATTCGCACCCGCTTCCGATACCTACGCGATCGCAAACAACGCTGCTACCAAGCAAAACCAGAGCCTGCTGTCCGCATCCGGCACGTTCGAAAATGAATCCGTGTACGTTGCTGTCGGTTACGAAAGCCATAACGACATCCTGGCACCTACCGCTACGCGCGGTACGGGTTCGAACACCGCCGCACGTGTTGTCGGCGCGTACACGATCGTCCCGGGCTTGATGGTGGGCGCGACTGTCGAGCGTCTGAGCATCTCCCAGGTTAGCCTGGCTAGCGCAACTGCCGTTGAGAAGGCCAGCCGCACCGGTTCCGAGTTGATGGCCAGCTACAAGACAGGTCCCCACAACTTCGGTCTGACCTATGCGAAGCAAGGCAAGCTGGGCACCTCTGTCAACACTGGCGCCAAGCAAGTCTCCGCTCGTTACGGCTTTGACTTCTCCAAGCGTACCCAAGGCTTCGTGATGTACTCGCAACTGTCGAACGACGCAGCCGGCCAGTACAACCTGTCGGCCGGTCAGCAAATCGCCAGCGCAGCCGGTGCCAAGTTCTCCGGTTTCGGTGCAGGTCTGCAACACTCCTTCTAATTTGTTTCAATCGAATTAGAAACGCTGCAGCAAAACGAAACGGACACCTTCGGGTGTCCGTTTTTTTTAGTCGGGAATTTTGTGTCGAATCCGGGCCAATTGACATAAATCAAATGTAGTAAAAATGACACAGAATGTTCGTTTATTGTGAAGCAAACGTTGAAACCGCGAGGAAGAGGGTGATACCTTGTGCCTCGGACTAGGCGGGATACCCCACCGATCCATTTCGCTAGGGATTGGCCCGATACGAAAGTGAATTTTCAAAACTCGAGGAGAATTTTCAAAATGCAAAAGAAACTCATCGCACTGGCAATCGCAGCAGCTTTCTCTGCACCGGCTTTCGCTGACACGACCGTTTACGGCGTCGTTGACGCTGCTATCACCAACACAACTTCGACTGGCGTGAAGAGCCGTTTTGACGTGATTTCCGGCGGTCTGTCCACTTCCCGTTTTGGCGTTAAATCCGTCCAAGATCTGGACAATGGCATGAAGGCCATCGCCGTGCTGGAGTACGCTCTGGACGTTGCAAACAACGAAACTGTTGGCACGAGCGCTGGTACCATGAAGGCTCGCCAGCAAATGATGGCTCTGGCTGGTGATTTCGGTACTGTTGCCGCTGGCTACCTGCAAACTACCGGCTACGATTTTTCCAATAAGTACAACCCGTTTGCCGGTTCCGCCGTTGACCCTTTCACTTACGCCAATCCCACTTCGTTCATTACGACTGGTTCGCGCGCTGCGCATGCTGCCGCATACATCTCGCCGAGCATGGGCGGCGTGACTGTCGCTGTTAACCGCTCTTTCAACGCTGCCAACATTGGATTGACCGGAAGCGCTGACACCACAGTTGCCGGCAACGTTACAACTGCAAACCTGGTGTCCGTGAGCTTTGATCAAGGCGCATTGTCGGTGGGCGGTGTGTACGTAGGTACTGCCAATGACGGTACTACTGGTGCTAACAGCCCCTACGAGAAGGTGACTGAGCTGGGTGTGGGTGCTTCCTACGATTTCGGCGTAGTTAAGGTCCTTGGCGACTATCTGACGCACAAAAAGGATGCGAATGCTACAAGCCTCGCTGCTGATAGCAAAGCCGCCGGTACCAACAAGCTGATCAACGTGAGCGTGGTCGCTCCGGTTGGTCCTGGCGCGCTGGTAGCTGGCTATGCCAAGAACACCATCGACAGCACTACAGCAGTTGACAACAAATCGGCTTTCACCGTTGCCTACCTGCATAACATGTCCAAGAACGTGACCGCTTATGGCGCTGTGGAACAGGCCAAGGTTGACGTCGGCACTACTTCCAACACCACGACCGTTCTGGCTGTGGGCGTTCGCCAGAAGTTCTAATTTCCCGCTGGCTTAGCCAGTTAGAGATTAGTACGTAGCACTTAAAAACCCGCCGTGGCAACACGGCGGGTTTTTTCACGCCCACGTTTTCAAATAGCCGAAGCGTGGTTTATCCGGCTGTAAAACCGAACGGCCACCTCTCCGGGTGGCCGTTTTTATTTGACAGCACACCGTCGATTGCCTAGATTGCCGTCATTCTCCACAGGAAATCATCATGCTGAATCTGGATAGTCTGATCATCGAATTCGATAAAGGCCTGCGCACGCTGTTCGCCAAGGCACCGACCGCGCGTCCCTATCCCGATGCCGATATCGCCGACTCGGCGATGAGCGAAGCGGAAAAGAAACACGCCGCCGCGCTGATGCGCATCAACCATACCGGCGAGATCTGCGCGCAGGCTTTGTACCAGGGGCAGGCGCTGACCGCACGCGACCCGGTGGTGCAGGAAAAACTGAAACACGCCGCGTGGGAAGAGACCGAGCACCTGGCCTGGACCTCGCACCGCGTGTACGAACTCGGCGGGCGGCTGAGCCTGCTCAACCCGTTCTGGTACAGCGGGTCGCTGGCGATCGGCGCGCTGGCCGGTGCGCTGGGCGACAAGTGGAACCTGGGCTTTTTGGCCGAGACCGAACGCCAGGTCGGCGCTCACCTGCAAAGCCATCTGGAAGGCTTGCCGCCGCAGGACGCCAAGAGCCGCGCCGTGGCGCAGCAGATGTACGTGGATGAAGTGGGGCACTCCGATATGGCGGTGGAGCTGGGGGCGGCGGAACTGCCGTTACCGGTGAAGCTGGCGATGCGGGGGATGTCGCAGGTGATGACAAAGACGGTATATTGGGTCTAAAACCAATATTTGCGGGCAGCCGCCGTGCGGGCTTGTGTAGGAGTACGCCCTGCGTACGAAAGCGGGGGCGCCATGATCAACAAATTCGCACGCAGGGCGTGCTCCTACAGATCGAACAAATCGGTGAAATATTGCTGAGTTAGTCCTCGATGATCTCGAAGTCGTGCGTCACCTTCGCCGTCTTCCCCAGCATGATCGAAGCCGAGCAATATTTCTCTGCCGACAAGTGAATGGCGCGCTCGACCTGTTCTTTTCTGAGGTTTTTGCCGGTCACCACGAAGTGCAGGTGGATATTGGTGAAGACCTTGGGGTCGGTATCGGCGCGGTCGGACTGGATGTCCACCACGCAATCGGTGATCTGCTGACGCGATTTTTTCAGGATGGTCACGACATCGTAAGCGGTACAGGCGCCGGTGCCGATCAACAGCATTTCCATCGGCCGCGGGCCGAGGTTGCGTCCGCCGCCGGCGGGCGGGCCGTCCATCAATACCGCATGGCCGCTTTCCGTCTCACCGATAAAGGAAACTTGTTCTACCCATTTGATGCGTGCTTTCATGGCCCGGCTCCCGAAAAATCACAGCTTGGATTTTAACTGATACCAGAGTGCTCCGATCAACTCATGCAAGAAAATCCTGCTGTCGCTCAAGGCGGAGGCATTCGGAACGAATGCCAGCAGATCGGTCCGGTAGCGCGTGGTGAAGGCGGTGGGGGCAGGTATGACCTGGAAACCGGCAGCCTGGAAAGTCTTCATCGCACGCGGCATGTGCCAGGCATGGGTGACCAGATAGATGCGGGTAATGCCGGTTTGCGCGAGTAGTTGCCGGCTCAGGCGTGCATTCTCCAGCGTGTTGTCCGATGCGCCTTCCACCCACCTTACGGGAACGTTGAAGTCCTGTTCCAGTACCAGCTTCATCTGTTCCGCTTCGGAACTGCTGTTGCCCGCAGGCTTGCCGCCCGTTACCAGGATAGGCTTGCCGGTCTCGCGCTGAAGCCTGGCAGCAAAGCGCAGGCGTGCCAGCGAGTCCTGGCTGACGGTATCTCCGCCATATTCCGGCGCATGGAAATACATGCCGCAGCCCAGCACCACGATGGCATCTGCCGGGGGCGTCCCGGTGTCGATGATATGAGGTTCGCCCTCCAGTCCATGCAGCAAGGACTCGGCGATGAAAGGCGTGGACAGCAGCCACAGCAAGATGATCGACGTGCCGAGCAGCGCACGCGCGATAACCGGACGCTTGTGCCAGAGCCACAACCCGAGTGCCGCGACGAGCAGCAGGTCGAGCGGTGGCAGCAGGATGGCGCTGATGAGTTGGGTGATGAACCAGGACATGGATATCGGGATGTTCAAATCGAGTGTGCGCCCATTATGGCAGAAGCCGCCGTCCGGACGGAAAGCGTCACAATAAAATCATCTGGGTGTCACTAAATCTTCGCATGCCGCAGCGAAACTGCGCGGCATGAAGAGTCTGCTCAAATACTGGCGCTGGCTGATTCCCCTGCTGTTGTGGAGCGCAGACGCCAATGCCTGGGGTCTTTATACCCATGTCTACTTCGCCCAGTTGTTGCTATGGGCGGTTCCGCTCACCGATCCGCGGTATCTCCGCGCGATCAAGGCCTTTCCAAGGCTGGTGCTGGCCGGGGCATGCCTGCCGGATCTGGCGCTGTTGAGCGAACGCCCATGGGGTGAGCCGTTCTCCAGCACGCACCAATGGCAGCGTGCGCGCAAGTTGCTGGACGATGCGCAGAGCGACGAGGAGTACGCGATCTCGCTCGGCTTCGTCAGCCATCTGCTGGTGGACGTCATTGCGCACAACCACTTCGTTCCCGCGCACGAAAAGATGTGGGGCAATGTCCCGGTGCTGACCCACGCTGCCTGCGAATGGGCGATGGACATGCACATCCGCCCGCAGCTGTTTGTCGAGCCGTATGAGTTGATGGATGCGCATCAGCATGAATTGGCGCAATACGTCGCGCAGCATTTCTCCTGCTCGAAGACACTGGCCACGCGCGGCGTGGCGATGCTGGCAGGGGCGGAGAACCTGCTGCGCACCAGCCGCCTGTCGCATCTGTGTTACCACGGTGCGCGGCTGCTCGATGTCGGAATGCAGCGCCGTTTCAACTATTACCTGAGCGAAACCAGTGCGCGGCTGGCGCATATCGACCGCATCCTGCTGGGCGAAGTGCCGGTGTGGGATGCCAACCCGAACGCCGATGCCCCGGAATTGCGCCAGCGCATCGAACTGTCGCGCCGCTGCAGCTGCGGCACCGCATTCCATTGCCGCAGGACGTGTTCAGCGAGGCTTGATTCGCGGTGCGCCTGTGCACCTGCACCCGGATATTTCACCGATTCTGTACAACATCTGTAGGAGCACGCCCTGCGTGCGATTAGTGACGTGCGGCGATATTCGCACGCAGGGCGTGCTCCTACACGTGGTTGTTTTATGAAACGATCAGGCTAACTTGAATTTCCTGAACTTGGGACTAGAAGCTCAACGAGGTGATCGCGATCACAGCACCCAGCGCTGCACCCGCCAGCACGTCGCTGGGATAGTGCAAGCCGAGGATCGGGCGCGACAGGGCGACCAGTACCGCGAACGGCGCGACCAGCCAGAGCAAATGCGGAAAGTAGGAAACCGACACGATGCCGAATGCCGTCGCGTGCATGGTGTGGCCGGAAGGGAAGCTGAACTGGTCCAGCGTCTTGCCCACGCACTTGATGGCGGGATAGACGTTGAATGGGCGCGGTCGCAGGGTCTTGCCCTTGATGAATTTGTAGATCGCGGTTCCGAGCAGGCCGACGGCGATCATGTGCAGCACGGCGTGCAGCGCCTCGCCCTGATATTGCAGCAACAGGACGATCATCAGGGTGTACCAGAACACGCCGTCGCCCAGGCGGCTGGCCAGGCGGAAGAAATTCCGCACGGTGAAGTTGCGGCTCTGCCGGTTGCAGAACACGCACAGCTCCATGTCCCAGGTTTTAATCTGCTGCAGTGGATAGTTCAGGTTGGACATTTCGTTCTCCCTGTTTGCGGATGGTGTCGAATAACACCGCTTCCATTTCACCCATGATGTGTTCCCAGGTCAGCGATTCCACGGTCTGGCGTGCGGCGATACGGATGCGCTGCACGCGGCTCATATCCGAGATCAATCCCTTGGACTGGGTCACGAACGCATCGGTATCGGCAAACGGCACCAGCACGCCGTTCACGTCGTGGCGGATGTGCTGGCGGGCAGCGGCGTAGTCGTAAGCCACCGTGGCCAAGCCGCTGGCCATCGCCTCGACGGTGACGTTGCCGTAGGTCTCGGTCAGGCTGGGGTACAGGAAAATGTCGCCGGAGGCATAGTGTTGCGCCAGCGGCTCGCCGGTCTGCATTCCGGCGAAGAACACGTGCGGGTGCTGCTTTTGCAACTCGGCGCGCGCCGGACCGTCGCCCACGATCACCAGCTGTGCCAGCGGATGGATCTTGCGCATCTGCTCGAATGCCTGGATGACGACATGCAGGTTCTTTTCCGGCGCGATGCGGCTGACCAGCATCACCACCGGCGTTTCGTCGGTGGCCTGCCAGGTGGCGCGCAACTCGGCACTGCGCTTGGCCGGGTGGAACAGTTCGGCATCCACGCCGCGCGAGACGACCAGCACGTTCTTGTATCCCTCGAACTCCAGTTGTGCCTGCAACGACGCCGTAGGCACCAGCGTGCAGGCTGCCTTGTTGTGGAAGTGGCGCAGGTAGGCTGCGATGGGTTTCTTCAGCAAGCCGATGCCGTAGTGCTGCGTGTAGTTGTGGAAATTGGTGTGAAAATCCGTGCTGACCGGAATGTTGAGCTTGCGAGCGGCCGAAAGTGCGGACCAGCCCAGCGGTCCTTCGGTGGCGATGTGCACGATGTCCGGGCGTTGCTGCTTCCACAAGCGCGTCAATACGCCTTTTGCGGGCAGGCCGGATTTCAGTTCGGGGTAGCCCGGGATGGGCATGCCGGCGACCAGTGTCTCTCTATAGTTGCCGTCGTCCGCAGCCACGTCCTGTTTGTGCTGGCGCGGCCGGATCATGCGGATGTGGTGCCCGCGCTTGAGCAGGCCGTTCACCATGCGTCCGATGGTGATGGCGACGCCGTTCACCTCGGGCAGGTAGGTTTCGGTCACCATCGCGATATGCAACGGTGCCAGTACCAGGGTGGTTTCGTTTGGTGTATTCATGCGGCGCATCTTGGCGCGCGCGTGTGAATATTTGATGAAACCTTTCTTAAGTTTCTATTGCACGGAGGCTGACGTGTTCGATAATGAAGAGCCGTTGGGCTAATATGGTGACACCCACTGACGCTGAAGATGAATCGAAATATTTTTAATATCTGTTAATACGTCTATGACATATTCCACACAAACTCTTTTGTTTATCCAATTTCTGATTGGAGCAATTTGTGGTTGGAGCTTCGGTATTCGGAGGGGGACGATAGTCTCCGTGATTGCCTTGGGTATTTGCTGTGCAATTGCCTTGGCTTATTCCGGATTGTGGATAATAGTCATCGTCGTGTTGGTGCCATTCCTCCTGGTGTCGGATGGTGTAGGGTTGCTGGCCGGGGTTAAGTTTCGCGAGGGAAACATACTAATGGCGGCTGGCTTGGCAAGCCCGTTGTTAATTATTTGGGCGCTTACCGTCGCGGCCGGAATGAAGAAAGAACATGAACTGCAGCAAGTCATAGAGTTTGTTCAAACTAGCAGCGAAGTGAGTAAGATTGGTGATAAGGATATTGTTGTCTTGGAGCCGCAAGGATGGACAAAGGCAAAAAGCCTACTTCCTTTCAGATATGAAATTCCAATTAAAGAAAAGAACAGCTCAGCGAGGTATTACGCATTCGTAAATGTTTCGAGAGCGTGGTGGGTGGGAAGTCCTACGTTTTCGCTGGTCTGTGTCCTTTCGCCAAATGCATACAACAAACAACAAAATGTTGATCTGTGCAGAAAGCAAAATCGAAAGGGCGACTTAGCGCCACACCTCTTTCTTTGAGGTTGCACACAATTTCAGTTTGCCATGGCTGAATGGAATTTATCTTCCCAGCCAGACCAACGCCCACACCACGATCACATTGATCAGACTCACCAGCACGGCCGAGCTGCCGATGTCCTTGGCACGCTTGGCGAGGTCGTGGTTCTCCAGCGAGATGCGATCCACGGTGGCCTCGATGGCGGAGTTGAGTAGTTCGACAATGATTACCAGTAGCACGCTGCCGATCATCAATGCCTTGCCGAGATAGCTAACCGGCACCCACAGCGCCAGCGGGATGAGAACGATGGCGAGCAGTACTTCCTGCCGAAAGGCGTCTTCATGTTTGTAGGCTGCGCGAAATCCGGCGAGCGAATAGCCGAAGGCGTTCCACAAACGCACCAAACCGGTCTTGCCTTTGTATGGACTTTCCATTGTGCCGCTCCTTGCAATGTACGAAAAAAGAACGCGCATCATAATGTATGCGCGTTGAGTGGGGAGAGAAGGAGAATCTGCTTTTGTTGTTTACGATTGCGCGTTTTTTCGCATGAAGTGCTTGGCGTAGCGCGCGCTCATGCGCGACACCGGCATCAGGATGAACAGATCGGCGCAGTTGAAATCCGGATCCCAGGCGGGTTCGCCGGCGACATAAGCGCCCAGACGCAGATAGCCCTTGATCAGCGGCGGGATGATGACATCCAGATTCTGGTTCAACGATTCCAGCGGCAGGCGGCAATGCGGGAACACGTGATATTCCGCAGGCGCACCGTGCAGCTTGTGCACCTTGTTGTAAACGCTGGCTGCGTAATGGCCGCCGTCGCTCATGCTGATGCTTGCGCAGCCGATCATGTATTCGTGGCCATGCTTGCCGATGTAATCCGCCAGCCCGCTCCACAGCTGGGTGATGGTCGAGCCATCGCGGTAATCCTGGTGCACGCAGGAACGTCCGACTTCGGCCATGTGGTCGCGCAGATGCATCAGCCGCGACATGTCGAACTCGGTCTCCGAGTAGTAGCCTCCGGCGGCACGCGCCTGCTCCGGCGGCAGGATGCGGTAGGTGCCGACCACTTTGTCGTTGTCGCGGTCGCGTACCAGCAGGTGATCGCAGAATGCATCGAAGCGGTCGATATCCAGACCCAACTCGGCGCTGGGCAACTTTGCGCCCATTTCCTCGGCGAACACCTTGTAGCGGATACGCTGGGCTTCGGCGACCTCGGTCACGGACCGGGCCAGGCTGAAGGTAAGGCTGCGTTGGGTCTCGCGCTGCTGTTGCTGCTGAATCAGGTCTAGCATGTTGATCTCCTGTGAGTTGGTGGCAGGAGATTAGCGAGCGGATATTGCGGCGAGGTTAAGCGGATATGAAAGTAATATGAAACCGCGATGACTCAGCCACGGTAAGGCATTTGTAGGAGCACGCCCTGCGTGCGATTCGCACGCAGGGCGTGCTCCTACAGGGGGAGTCCGGACCCGATGGGGTAGGCGGAAAAGTTATTTCGCAGATTGGCGCGCAGCTTCCTGATCCAGCGGCGAATTGAGCAGAACGCAGTAAAGCGACTGGAAATGCAGATCGGCATCGACATATGAGTACGCTGGTTCAGGGCAGGGTAGGGCGGCCACGGGAGCGGCGTGCATGGTTGCCAGCGCGGTGCTGATATGTTGATGCGCGGTATGGGTCAGATTGCGCCTGTCCATGCCGCTTGCGTCTATCGGCGTGGTTGCGGCGAGACGAACATGCAGTTCGTCAGCGCTCAGGATATTCCACATCGAAGCACCGAAAGACATCTCGTCGATGTAAGCGGCGGTGGCGCTGTATGCGCCGCGCTCATCCTGGTAGCGGATGGCGACAGGGTGCACCGGCGCGCCGGCATCGATGGCGGGTTGCAGCAAGGAGGAGTGAAAATGCGCCACCTGCAGGCCGTCGGTGGTCGTGCCTTCGGGGAAGACGGCAAGGCATTCGCCGCGCTGCAGCAGCTCGACCAGCTTCACGTTGACGCGTGCCGCAGAGCGTGCCTTGCCGCGTTCGATGAACAGGGTCTGCGCCCTTGCGCACAACCAGCCGATCACCGGCCAGCGCCTGACTTCGGACTTGGCCACGAAGCGCATCGGCACGATGGCATTCAGCACGAACACATCCAGCCACGAGATATGGTTGGTGACGATGAGGCCATGGCGCAATTCATGCAGGGGATCGTTGCCGGCGATGTCGATGCGTACGTTGAAGATCTGCAGCAGTTCGACAGACCAGCTTTGCAGGATGCGCCGCCGCACCGCCAGTCCGAACCACGGGTAGGCTACTGCCAGGCTCAATCCATAGACGATGTGCAGCGAGAGGCGAGCGGCGCGAAAAAGAGCGATCGATTTGTTCGAGAGGGACATCGGATTCAAGCCGCGGGATGCACGCAGTCGACGGCTTCCGTGCCTGCGGATTTTGCCGGATGGCTGGATGTTTCGACAGAGAACACCGAGATGTTGCAGAAGTGATCCAAAGTCCTGTCGAATCCCTGGGTAAGGAGCATGGCCAGAATGTTGCGAGGGACTTTCTCCGAGACATCCGTGTTTAATGTGGAATATTTTCTCATGGGATTTGAGCTCCTTGTTTGGCAGCGGCGTAGCGCTGCTCGATGAACAGGCTGTTACCGCTGATCTTCTTCGCCATCTTCTTGGCGTCGCTCATGGCGGCAGATACTTCGTGGTGCGACATGAATTGTTTAGCCGACACCTGGATCGCGCCGATGGAAAGGCTGGCGAGCGGATGGAATTTCACGATGCCGTCGCGCCCTTCGCTGGAATAACCGCCGGCAGCCAGGTGCTCATCCTTGAACATCAGCAGGGTGGCCTGCTCGAACGAGCGCAGCGCCTGCTCGCAGCGCGCCTTCCAGTCGCGGCTCTGCATCAGCAGGATGAAATCGTCGCCGCCGATGTGCCCGATGAAATCCAGCTTGGGATCGCAGGCCCAATTGAGTATGCGTCCGGTGAGCTGGATCATCTCGTCGCCCTTGCGATAGCTGTAGTTGTCGTTGAAAGGCTTGAAGTGGTTGAGGTCGCAGTAGCAGGCGACGAACGAGGAATTCGCATGCAGCAGGCGTTCGATGTGCTTGTTGATCGGCACATTGCCCGGCAGCAGCGTGAGCGGATTGGCATAGCGTGCGGCTTCCAGTTGCATCTGCGTCAGCTCGCGCAGCAGATCCTGTCCGGAAGCGACGCCGATGTAGCGTCCGTTCTCGGTGATGATGAAGCCGTCGGCAAAGTGGCGGCTATCCGCCTCGGCCAGGAAATGGCTCAACTCCTCGATGGGCATATTCTTTTCCACCAGCAGCGGCTCGCATTGTGTCAGGTATTCGCAAGGCTTCTTGCCCATCAACTCTCGCTGGTAAGGTTTGGCGAAGCGGTCGATGAACTGATAGCGGTTGATCAGGCAGATCGGTTTGCCGTTCTTTACGACCGGGATGACGCGTAATGCGGGGTTGGCGGTGAAGCGCTCGAACACGTGTTCGTTCAGTGTTTCGGGAAGCACGGGCTCGACATAAGTCAGCAGTTTGTGTGCCGTCGTCTGCGAGCGTTGATTGAATTCGGCCTTGGGGAAGATGGCGATGTTGGACGAATTGATGATGCTGCTGGTCTCGGTGGATGCCAGCAAGGGAGGCGTGGGGCTGGGGCGCGCGATGAAATATCCCTGACCGAACACGATGCCGATGTCTTTCACCACCCGTAATTCGGCTTCTGTCTCTATTCCTTCGGCGATGACGTGCGTGCCGCAACTCTCGGCGATGTGCTGGATGGATTTCAGGAACTGCAGCTTGACCGGGTCTCGATCCACGCCTTGCACAAAATGCATATCGACTTTGATGAACTCCGGGCGCAACTCCGACCACAGCCGCAAGCTGGAGAAGCCTTCGCCCAGGTCGTCGATGGCGATCTTGAATCCCATCGAACGGTAGTGCAGAAGAGCGTTGCGCATGTCTTCGAAATCGAAAGTCGGCTGATTCTCGGTGATCTCGATGATCACGCGCTCGGGTTCGAGGCCCAGTTGGTGCAGGAACGCCAGTGTCTGACCGTTCTTGAAGCTGGGGTGGGTCAGCGTTTCCGGGCTGACGTTGAGGAACAGGCTGCCCGGCAGGTTGAGCTTGGCGAAGGCTTCCAGCACGGTCTGCCGGGACAGCATCTCCAGTTCCAGTTGCAGTCCCTGCTGTTTGGCGGCGCCGAACAGGTTGATCGGGGAGTGCAGGGGGCTGTCTGCCGGCCCGCGTATCAGTCCCTCGAAGCCCAGGAATTCGCCGCTCTTGAGGTCGATGATGGGTTGGAACAGGGCGCTCAAACGGCGCTGTTCGATGATTTCGCGAAGTGGCGTCATGGTGGGCTTCCCGGTGCGGCGCAGGAGCAGTCTCGCCAGAAACTGGGTGCTGGCCGTGGTGTGGTACTTCTCGACAGGTAGAATGCTGGGCATGGGGTCCTATTGCTTGCCAAATTTGGGAGGGGACGATACCGTCGGGTTGTTACGCGAATATGACGGGGGGGATGATGGATGTTCTTGGCTTGCGGCACCGCTCATCCGGTGTGAACTCGGCCTTTGTTGGCGCAGGGATGTCGTTCGCAGACTATGTGCTGCGCATGCATGCCATGCTGCAGCAATGCCATGCGGGGAAAAACGAAGAGGAAGAGGTCGTTGCAGGCAATGCGCCTTTCGCGCTGCTTCCGGCAGAGGGCTTCGAAAGAGGGCGAGACAAACCCTATAAGCGAGGCGTGCTGCTGACGCATGGATTGATCGACTCTCCCTATCATATGCGCCATCTGGCGTCGTTCTTCCAGCGCCGCGGCTTCCGTGTGATGGCAGTGCTGCTGCCGGGGCACGGCACGCAGCCCGGCGATCTGCTCGATGTGCGCTGGCAGGAGTGGGCGAAGACCGTGGCCTACGGTGCGGACTGCCTGGCTGCCGAAGTGGATGAGCTGTATCTGGCCGGCTTCTCGGCAGGCGCGGCATTGAGCGTGCTGCAAGCCTCGAAAGATGAGCGGGTGCGCGGCCTGTTCCTGTTCTCTCCCGCCTTCGAGATCACCCCGCGCGCGAAGTGGGCGAACCTGCACAAGCTATATAGTTGGCTGGTGCCGAAAACGGCATGGGTCAACGTGATGCAGGATCGCGACCTGTATAAATATGAATCGTTCTGCAAGAATGCGGCGGCGCAGATGTACGCGCTGACGCAAGCCCTGCCGCAGAATGAAACGGATATTCCGGTGTTCGCCGTCGCCAGCGCGGACGATGCCACGGTGAATCCGGCTGCGACCTTGCGCTTCATGCAGCGTGCGCGGAATCCATGCAGCAGGCTGCTATGGTATTCGACGGAAGAGATCAGGCAGCCGAATGTGGAATGGATGAACAGCGCCATGCCGGAGAGGCGCATCCTGGGCAGCGCGCATACCGCCATCGTCATGCCGCCGGACGATCCGTACTACGGCGCAACGGGCGAATACGCAAATTGCCTGCACTATTATGAGAACGACAAGGAGCGTTACCGCGCCTGCATGTCGCGGCCGCAAGACGCCTGGCAGGGCGAGGTGAGCGAACGGAATCTCAGGCAAGGCCTGTTGCGCCGCCTGATGTACAACCCGCACTATGCGGAGATGGAATCGTCCATGCAGAAATTCATTGAAGGATTGCCATGAGTAAAACACTGATCTTCGCCCATCGTGGCGCCAACACCGAAGCGGCGGAGAACACGCGCACCGCTTTCGACAAGGCGCTGACCTATCCGATCGACGGCATCGAAACCGATGTGCAACTCAGCCGCGACGAGATCGCCGTCCTGTGGCACGACCGCGACCTGAAGAAGCTGAAGCTGCCCGGCCAGCACATCGACGATTTCAATTACACGCAACTGCAGGCGATGAACTTCGCTGCACACTTTGCCGGTTCGACCGCGCCCGAAGGGGTGATGAGTCTGCAGGAATTCGTATCGGCTTACCGTTTGCGCTGCCGTCTGCTGCTGGAGATCAAGAACCGCGACTGGGAAATGGTTGAACGGCACGAGGCCAAAGTCCGCCAGACACTGGCGCTGGTCGGTGCGGTGAAGGATGACCGCATCATGGTGTCGTCCTTCGACCTCAATAGCCTGGTCTACGCGCATCGCATCGCGCCGGAGTTTCCGCTGGTATTCAATCTGGAGCCGGAGCATACGGTAAACGATGCGCGGCGCGCGCTGGACGACCAGCCTTTCCTGCACGGCCTGTGCGTCGACATCTCCACGCTGGATGCGGACATGATGAAGACGGTGCGCGAGCGCGGCAAGTTCATCGCCGTCTACACCTGCGACACCGATGCCGAGATTACCCGAGCGTTGAACCTGGGCGTGGATGTGCTGATCAGCGACGTGCCGCAGAAGGCGTTGCAGATGAGGGATAAATGAAACGCGATTTTTCTGCACTGCAAAACGAATTCGATCTTCTGGTTTGCGGCGGCGGCATCTATGGCGCATGGACGGCCTATGACGCGGCGCTGCGCGGGCTGAAGGTCGCGCTGCTGGAGCAGGGCGATTGGGCGAGCGCGACGTCGTCGGCTTCGAGCAAGTTGATCCATGGCGGGCTGCGTTATCTGGAAACCTACGATTTCAAGCTGGTACGCAAGGCGCTCAAGGAACGGCGCATGCTGCTGCAAGCCGCGCCGCATAGTGTCTGGCCGCTACGCTTCGGCGTGCCCGTGTATGCGGACAGCCGCAACGGGACGCTGTTGCTGAAAGCGGGGTTGACGCTGTACGACATGCTGGCGGGATTTCCCGGCGACACGATGCGGCATCGCCATTTCGGCCATGCACATTTCTCCGAACACTTTCCTTTCCTCGAAGACGCCAGCCTCAAAGGCGGCTTTACCTACGGCGATGCGCAGACCGACGATGCACGGCTGGTGCTGGAACTGGTGGCGGGGGCGATGGCGCAGGGGGCGGTGTGCGTGAATTACGCCAGACTCGTTTCATGGAACGAAATGCGCGGACAGGTGTGCGGTGCGACGGTGCAGGACGGCGTGAGCGGCATCACGATGCAAGTGCGGGCCAGACAATGCGTGAACACTGCGGGGCAATGGACGGCCGCCACGGCGCAAGGCCGTAGCTGGTGCCGGTTGAGCAAAGGGATCCATCTGGTGTTGCCTGCCTTGAAGACGAAAGAGGCGATCCTGCTGACGGCGAAAGAAGACGGGCGCGTGTTCTTCATCATCCCGTGGTACGGGCGTACGTTGCTCGGCACCACCGATACCGACTATTGCGGCGACATCGATCAGGTGGCGGTCGAAGACGGCGATGTGGATTACCTGCTGGCGGCGGCCAATGGCTACCTCAAGGCGGCCTGGACGAAAGCCGATGTCATCGGCAGCTATGCCGGGGTGCGGGTGATGCAGCAGAGCGATGCCGCTCATCCTTCCTCTGTCAGCCGCGATTGGGAGCTGAAGACGGCCGGTAATGGCCTGCTGTATGCCATCGGCGGCAAGCTCACCTCGGCGCGCGAAGATGCGACCGTGATCGTCGATACGGTCTGCACGCGGCTCGGCCTGACAGCTGGCTGCGCAACCAAGGGGCGGAGTTTTCCGTGGAAACCGCAGCAGGATTTTGGTGCATGGTCGGAAGAGGCTTATGCCAGGGCGCGACGCCTCGGTATCGACGAGGAAAGCGCCAAGTGGTTGATGCGCCGCCACGGCGTCCGCATCGAACAGGTGTTTCAAATCGTCGCGGAGAAGCCGCAGCTGGCGGTGCGTATCGTCTCGGAACTGCCCTTTACCTATGCCGATCTGTTGCTGTGCGCGCGCGACGAGATGGTGGTGCATCTGTCCGACCTTCTGCGCCGCCGCATGCCTTTGCTGGTGTTGGCGAAGCTGGATATGGCCGAGCTGCACTACTTTGCCGAGATGCTTGCGCCTGCGCTGGGTTGGAGTGAGGACAGGGTTGCGCAAGAGGTGGAGGCCTGCCGCCCATGATCGCTGCTGTCGCACTCGATCTGGGGACGACAGCGATCAAGGCAGGGCTGCTCTCGCAAGACGGCACCCTCGGCAATGTCGTCTCGCGACCTGCGCCCGGGATCGCGGCGGACGGCGGGCGCTACGAGAGCGATGCTACCGCCTACGCGATGGCGGCCGAAGCCGTGCTGGCCGAATGCCTGGCACAAACGGATGCGCGCCCGGTGCGTCCGCCGCTCGGCTTGTGCAGCCAGCGCTCTTCGTTCCTGATCTGGGAGCGTTCCGGCGGGAATCCGGTTACGCCGCTGATCTCCTGGCAGGATGATCGGGGGGCGGAAAGCTGTGCAGCGTTGCGCGATAAAGAAGAGATGATCCGCAACCTGGCGGGGTTGCCGCTGACCCCCTATTACCTTGCTCCCAAGTTGCGTGTGTTGCTGCGCGAGCATCCCGCGTGGCGCGATCGCCTGGTGAAAGGCGAATGGTTGCTGGGTACGCTGGATACTTTCCTGATCTGGCGCTGGACGGGCGGCAAGCAGCATGTGACCGACGTCTCGATGGCCGCACGCACCTTATTGATGGATGTGCGCACGCGGCAGTGGTCGCCTGCGTTGTGCGAACTGTTCGGCATTCCGCAGCGGGTCTTGCCGCAGATCAAGCCGTCCGCCGGGTTGGGTCTGCAGTTGGATAACGGCTTGTTCTTGCAAGCCAGTGTTGGCGATCAATCTGCCGCGCTCGTGGCCAGTATCGCAACCGGAAAACCTGAGGCTCTGGTCAATCTGGGTACGGGCGGATTCGTCATCTGTTATCTGCCGGAGGGCAGGAGCGCCCCCGAGGGCTATCTGCAGACGCTGGTTTGGCAGGATGCCGGGCGGGAGGTGCATCTGGCCAGCGAAGGCACGCTCAATTCCATTGCGGCCGCGTTGGCTCCTTATCCGGTCGATGGGTGCCGGGCCGAAGAGTTGGCAAGCGACGACATCTTCTGCCTGGCCGAGCCGAGCGGACTGGGGGCGCCGTATTTCCGCGGCGATCTGGGCGTCGTGTTTTCGGACTCGGTCGAGGGGCTGTCCGCGCAACGTATTGCCGTGCTGCTGCAAGAGGGCATCATCTTTCGCGTGGCGCGGATACTGGAAGATTTTCATCGCGAGTTCGGCATCGAGCGCGTCTATCTGTCAGGCGGTCTGTCCGGTCTGCCCTGTCTGCAACAAGGTATCGCACTATGCGTGCCGTTTGCCAGTTACCGTTTGTTGCAGGCCGATACCAGTTTGACCGGCGCTGCGCAACTTGCGGCAGGCATGGCATCAGCCAGCCAAAGGAAGGCCGAACAGATCGAAGTGGCCAGCCATGCATCGAAGCTCGGTGAAAAATTCCAGCGCTGGAAAGGCTGGCTGGACGGGTTGCTGCGCCATCAAAGGCGCTTGGTCAAAAGGTAAGTACTAGGCTGTTGTCTAGTCCATTTGGCATATTGACGATGGTGTGGAGGATGGTTACGGTGCGCCCCTTCTTGTTTAAATGACCCCCACCATGAAATTGATTCATATCAGCGATACGCACATCGGACGCAACGACAATGCATTGCGCTTTGAGCGTGTCGTGGATGAATTGCTCGCTAATCCGCCGGATACCAGGGAAAACTGCCTGGTCGTCCATACCGGCGATCTGATCGATAGTGCGACAGATGCGAACAGGCAGGCGGCGCGGCTGCTGCTGGATCGCCTGGCTGCGCGTTATCGTGTGCTGTTGTGCCCCGGTAACCACGATTACGGCGATGCGGTGTCGATCGATAACGAAGATGCCCAGGCATTCCAGCAGGCATTCGGCGATTATATTTTTCAGGGCAAACCGGCGGTCTTCCCGGTGTTGAGCGAAGTGGGGGCCGATCACGTCTTCATCGGCCTGGATTCGAACGCGGAAGAACTGGGGTTCTGGGAGAGCTGGTTCGCCGAGGGGCATATCGGTAACAAGCAGCTTTCAGCCCTGAGTTGGATGCTGGATAGCCCCGCAGTGGCAGGCAAGAAGGTATTCATCTATATGCACCATCATCCTTTCTCCTTTGGATACAGTGTAATGCCGGATGTTGGCGACCGGAATCCGCTGTACCACCTGTTTGTACAGTTGGCCCGCCCTTTCCTGCGTTTGAAGGATGCTTATTCTTTCTGCCAAGTGGCGCGCGACAGGGTGCAGGGGCTGTTGTTCGGGCATATGCATTTCGGCCTGGATTGCAGCTGGGATGCCAGAAAATATGGCATCCAACTGGCTTTGGATGGCAGTTCGACGACCTGTGCCGATAACGATACGGACAGGATGCGATACCGGGTGATAGACCTGTCAAATCTGTCGCAAACCGTACGGATGTTGAAGTTTTAGACGGGAGAAGGCGAATTTTGCCGCCGGCCAGACCGCAAGTGCCGAAAGGGCGGCGGGTAGGGGCAAGAGTTTTGTTTGACAGGGGTGGATGCCTGACATAGAATGCGCGCCCTTCGCAGTCTGTTAACCATTTTTAGTTTTAGGAAATGCCATGAAAACATTTTCCGCAAAGCCGCACGAAGTCCAGCATGACTGGTTGCTGGTAGATGCCGCCGACAAGATCCTGGGCCGTTTGGCCAGCCAGATCGCTATCCGCTTGCGCGGCAAGCATAAGGCCATCTACACGCCTCACGTCGACACCGGCGATTTCGTCGTAGTCGTCAATGCCGACAAGTTGCGCGTGACCGGCAACAAGGCACAGGCCAAGATGTACTACCGCCACACGGGCTATCCCGGCGGTATCTACGAAACCAATTTCCTGAAGCTGCAACAGCGTCATCCTCAGCGCGTTCTGCAAAAGGCCGTGCGCGGCATGCTGCCGAAAGGTCCGCTGGGCTATGCGATGTTGAGCAAGCTCAAGGTCTACGGCGGTGCGACTCACCCGCACAGCGCGCAGCAACCGAAACCCATTGATCTGTTGAAGGCTTAATCATGAGCGTAACTTATAACTACGGAACAGGCCGTCGCAAGAGCGCGGTGGCACGTGTGTTCATCAAGCCCGGCAAGGGCGATATCATCGTCAACGACAAGCCTATCGATGTGTTCTTCTCTCGCGAGACAGGCCGCATGGTGGTGCGTCAGCCGCTGGAACTGACTGACACAGTTGGCAAGTTCGACATCATGGTGAACGTCTCCGGTGGCGGCGAGTCCGGTCAGGCTGGTGCGGTGCGTCATGGCATCACCCGCGCACTGATCGACTACGATGCTTCGCTGAAGTCTACTCTGAGCAAAGCTGGCCTGGTTACTCGCGATGCACGTGAAGTCGAGCGTAAGAAGGTTGGTCTGCGCAAGGCGCGCCGCAGGAAGCAATTCTCCAAGCGTTAATTCGCTGGTTGCAGGACAGGAAAAGGCCGCCACAGCGCGGCCTTTTCCTTTATCATTTGCATGCTTTGTTTGAAGGATGAATCGTGCTTAAGGTCGGAATCGTAGGTGGTACAGGTTATACCGGGGTCGAACTGCTGAGGTTGCTGGCAGGGCACCCGCAGGTGCAATTGCATGCGATCACTTCGCGTGCCGATGCGGGCATGCCGGTCAGTCAGATGTTTCCCAGCCTGCGCGGGTATGTCGACCTGTCTTTCACCCACCCGGATGAGGCGCATCTGGATCAATGCGATGTGGTGTTCTTCGCAACTCCCAACGGTATTGCCATGCAGCAGACCCGCGCCTTGCTGGATGCGGGCGTGCGGGTGATCGACCTTGCTGCGGATTTCCGGATCAAGGACATCCCCGAATGGGAAAAATGGTACGGAATGACCCACGCCTGCCCGGATCTGGTGGCAGAGGCGGTATACGGCCTGCCGGAAGTGAACCGGGCAAAGATCAAGCAGGCAAGGCTGGTGGCGAATCCGGGGTGCTATCCGACGGCGGTGCAGCTCGGTTTCATCCCTTTGCTGGAGGCGGGTCTGATCGATGAAGGTTCTTTGATAGCCGACGCCAAGTCCGGTGTCTCCGGCGCGGGCCGCAAGGCGGAGATCCCGACCTTGCTCGCCGAGGCTTCGGATAATTTCAAGGCATACGGCGTTGTCGGGCATCGTCATTTGCCCGAGATCAGGCAAGGGTTGGCCAACGTTTTTGGCAAGCCCGTCGGACTGACCTTCGTACCGCACCTGACGCCGATGATACGCGGCATACATGCCACGCTTTATGGCAAGCTCAAGAAAGACGCAGACTTGCAGGCCTTGTTCGAGCAACGCTACGCCAATGAAGCTTTTGTCGATGTGCTGCCTGCGGGCAGCATGCCCGAGACGCGCAGCGTGCGCGGCTCCAACCTTTGCCGCATCGCGGTGCACCGGCCGCAAGGCGGTGACACGGTGGTGGTATTGTCGGTGATCGACAATCTGGTGAAGGGGGCGGCAGGGCAGGCAGTGCAGAACATGAACATCATGTTCGGCCTTCCGGAGTCTACCGGTCTGAACGTCATTCCCTTGCTGCCCTGACGATGAAGATGATCCGCAGTTTCCGCCGCAAGTTCAGCATCTCTGCGCCACGTCTGTCTGTACGCCCGCACGTGCCATGGTACGTGCGCGGCGCGATCATACTCCCCCTGCTGCTGGTGGTCGGAATGGCGGTCATGTGGGCATACGATTCCGGACTGGAACTGGCCGGCTTTCATCGCGGGAAAGCGGAAAAAGAATTAAGCGTATTGCGCGAGCGTGTGCTGACCCTGGAAGAAGAGAATGTCAAACTGACCGATCAGGTAGCAGCCTATGAGCGCCAGGGACAGATCGAAAAGGCCGCCAATGTCGAGGTCGATACGCAGGTAAAGAGCCTGACCGATGAAAACGCGCGTCTCAAGGAGGACCTGCTGTTCTTCCAGAATTTGCCGTTGACCGGTGCCCGCGAAGCTGAATTGTCCTTGCATCGTCTCAAGTTCGAGCCCGACTCTTTGCCCGGCGAATATCATTTGCGCATGTTGCTGGTGCAGAGCGTCCAGCAGCGCGGCCGGGAGTTCCAGGGCCATATGCAACTGGTGGTGAGCGGCGAGCAAGATGGCAGGAAAGTAGTGCTACAATTCCCGCAGGAGAACTCCACGCAGGATGTGGCGGCGCACCAATTAAGCTTCAAATATTACCAGCGTGTGGACAAGGTCTTGAAATTGCCGCTGGATATGGCTGTCGAAAGCGTCCAGGTACGGGTATTCGAGAGAGGGATGCAGGAACCCAGGATCAAGCAGACGATCAACCTGCAACCTCAATCTTAAAGGAGAAACAAGCATGTTCAGCAGTCGGCAAAGCAAGCCCCAGAATCGTATCGACTCCCTGGTCGGAGCCGGCACCAGGATCGAAGGCAATGTCACTTTCACGGGCGGACTGCGCGTGGATGGCGAGATCAAGGGCAGCGTCATTGCCGAGCCGGGCAAGCCAAGCACCCTGGTATTGAGCGAGCAGGCGCGTGTAGAAGGTGAAATCAAGGTTACCCATCTTGTGATCAATGGTACTGTGGTCGGTCCGGTTTATGTGGCGGACTATCTGGAACTACAGAGCAAGGCCAGGGTCACAGGCGATGTGCAATATAAGGCGCTGGAGATACAACTGGGCGCGATCGTTGAAGGCAAACTGATCCATTTGGCAGAAGCGGCAGACAAAGTAGTGGCGTTCAAGCTTGGGGCAGCCGAGTCATCATCAAACTAATCAGGAGACACCATGAATGCAGTGACCGAAATGCAAGACCCGCTACTGTTTACCGACAACGCGGCAAATAAAGTGAAGCAATTGATCGAGGAAGAAGGCAATGCCGATTTGAAGTTGCGCGTATTCGTCAGCGGCGGCGGCTGCTCGGGCTTCCAATACGGTTTCACCTTCGACGAAGTGGTCAACGAGGACGATACCGTGATGAACAAGAACGGCGTGCAGTTGCTGATCGATCCGATGAGCTTCCAATACCTGGTTGGCGCAGAGATCGACTACACCGAAGGTCTGGAAGGTTCTCAGTTCGTCATCAAGAACCCGAACGCCACCACGACTTGCGGCTGCGGTTCGTCATTCTCGGTATAAACGAAAGTCTGTTGCAGTTGGAAGAACGGGGCGCTTGGCGCCCCGTTTTAATTTATGCGGGATAGATCGCGCCGAGGACACAAGGATGCCTGGCGCCGGTGACGGCAGGCAGGTTAGCGGGATGCAGGTGCAAAGCCTGTTGTGCCAGCCAGGCGAAGGCGATGGCCTCCATCCAGTCGGCGGCGATGCCCAAAATTTCAGTCTTCTGGATGCGGCATTGCGGTAAGGCGCGTTGCAAGTGCGAGACCAGGGTTGCGTTATGTGCGCCGCCGCCGCACAGGTAGATTTCCCTGGTTCCCGTGCAGAAGCGCTGAACGGCAGCGGCAATGCTGTCGCCGGTGAGCGCAAGCAGGGTCGCCTGCACATCCGCAGGTGCCTCCTCTCCATTCAGATGGCTTTCCAGCCAGGCGAGGTTGAACAGGTCGCGCCCGGTGCTCTTGGGCGGTTCCGCGGCGAAATACGGTTCAGCCGACAATCTTTGCAGCAGGGCGGGGATGATCTTGCCGCTGGCAGCCCATGCGCCGTCCTTGTCGTAGGACACCCCGTGATGCTTGGCGATCCACGCATCCATCAGCAGGTTGCCGGGGCCGGAATCGAAACCGATGGTGGTTTTGCCGGGTGCGAGGTCGGTCAGATTGGAGATGCCGCCGATGTTGAGGATGACGCGGTGGATGCCCGGGTGGCGCAGCACCTTGTCGTGAAAAGCCGGAACCAGCGGCGCGCCCTGGCCGCCTGCCGCGATGTCGCGGTTGCGGAAATCGCTAACCACATGGATGCCGGTCAGCTCCGCCAGGAGCGCCGCATTGTTGAGCTGGATGCTGTAGCCGTGTTCCGGACGATGGCGCACGGTCTGGCCATGGCAGCCGATGGCTTGCACGGATCCGGCCGCGACACCGACATTCCTCAGCAAGATCCGCGTCGCATCGGCGTATTCGTGCGCCAGTCGGTTGGCGATGAGTTGCGACTGATGCAGTTCGTTATGCGAGACCTGGTGCAGCGCGAGCAAAGCCGCTTTCAGTGGCTCTGCATAAGGCTGGTAATGGCTGGAAACGAGACGCGGCGAAGCTTGCGAAAGGTCGACTAATACGGCATCGATACCGTCCAGGCTGGTGCCGGACATGATGCCGATGTAGAGGTCGGGCGTTGTGCTCACCTGGCGACACTGGTGGGAGTGCCACCCTTGATGATGAAACTTGCCAGCCCGCAGGCGGGCATGTCGCTGGCTATCTCCCGCATGCGGGGAGAGTGAAGCGGCGAAGCCAGGCGAACGGATCGCTGCGCGAGTTCCACGTTAGTCCAGATTAGCGATGCGTGCGTTGCGCAACATATCCAGTTGCCCGAACAGATCGCGGGTCGTTCCCAGGAAGGAAGCCTTTTGCGCTTCGCTGATCGGCTTACCGTCGGGTAGTGCCACCTTCAACGGGTCGCGCTGAATGCCGTTCATCTTGAATTCGTAGTGCAGGTGCGGTCCGCTGGCCAGGCCGCTCATGCCGACATAACCGACGATCTGTCCCTGCCCTACACGTTGTCCCTTGTGGATGCCGCCGGCAAAGCGGGACAGGTGTCCGTACACGGTGGAAAAATGTCCCTGGTGATCGACCATCACCACGTTGCCGTAGCCGCCCTGCTTGCCGACGAAGGAAACGACACCGTCGCTGGTGACCTTGACCTTGGTGCCTATCGGAGCGGCGTAGTCCACGCCCTTATGCGAGCGCCATTTGTTCAGCACCGGATGGAAGCGCGATTTGCTGAAACCGGAGCTGATGCGGGAAAACTCGATAGGGGAACGCAAGAATGCCTTGTGCATGCTCTTGCCTTCCGGCGAGTAGTAGTCACCCGTGAATTCGGTGGTCTGGAAATAGGCTGCGCGGAAAGCATGTCCGTGACTGATGAACTCGGCAGACAGGATGCGTCCTGTGCGTGCCGGCTCGCCATTGATGTAGTTCATCTCGTAGATCACCGTGAACTTGTCGCCCTTGCGCAGATCGCGGTGGAAATCGATGTCGCCGCCGAAGATGTCCGACATCTGATTGGCTGCCGGATCCGGCAGTCCGGCTTCATCGGTCGCGGCAAACAGGTTGGTTTTGATCTCGCCGGTGCGGATCTGTACGCGTTTCTCGGTCTGCGCAGGCAGGGTGCGGGTCTGGAAGCCGTTGCCGCTCTTCTCGATGACCACCTGATTGGCGTCGTTGCTCAAAAAGCGCAAAGCCAGCAGCGCGCCATTGGCATCCGTCTCGGCCTGGACTTCCTTGCCCACGGACAACCGGCGCAGTGCTTCGGTGTGTCTGCTCTTGCGCAGATAGTCGCTCGCAGCCTGGTCTTCGACATTCAGACGGCGCAGCAACTCGGCGATGGTGTCACCGCGCTGGATGCGCTCGTTACGCCAGAAAGACGTCGCGTTTCCGGCAACGGCGGTAGCGGTGGGCAGGGCGATGTCTTCGAACACGGCCTTTTGCTCGTGCGACATCGAATCTGTCTGCGGCATGATGCCGAAGGCCGTCACCACGCCCAGCAGAGGCAAGGTAGACAAGGTGACGAACCAGCGCAGCTTCATTTTGTGCGCGTGTGACAAGGTGTTTTGCGGTAACATTCGCGCCTCCCAAGGCGGCAGTGCTTGTGAATGTCCGTAGATACTTTATCGGCAGACAACAAGACTTATTGAATTCAGGGCGCTATTTTAACAGAAAGCGACTACCCTTCAAAATCCGTCAGGTATTGGGGCTAAATAGAGACAAGCGGTCTTTCGACATGAGTCAACAAGAAATCCTCAATCAAATCAAACGTGGCAGCGACGAGTTGCTGCTTGAATCCGAACTGATCAAGAAGCTCGAACTGGGCCGTCCGCTACGCATCAAAGCGGGCTTCGATCCTACCGCTCCCGATCTGCACTTGGGCCACACCGTTCTGCTCAACAAGATGCGCCAGTTGCAGGACTTGGGCCATCACGCCCTGTTTCTGATCGGCGACTTCACCGGCATGATCGGCGATCCCACCGGCAAGAACGCCACCCGTCCGCCGTTGTCGCGCGAGCAGGTGCTTGCCAATGCGCAGAGTTACCGCGAGCAGGTGTTCAAGGTGCTCGATCCGGCCAAGACCGAAGTCGTGTTCAACTCCGCCTGGATGGACAAATTCAGTGCCGTCGACCTGATCAAGTTGGCAGCTACTCACACCGTGGCGCAGATGCTGGAACGCGACGATTTCGGCAAGCGTTACAAATCCAGCCAGCCCATTGCCATCCACGAATTCATCTACCCGCTGGTGCAAGGCTACGACTCCGTCGCCCTCAAATCCGACATCGAACTGGGCGGCACCGACCAGAAATTCAACCTGCTGATGGGGCGCGAATTACAGCGCCACTTCGGGCAGCCTGCGCAGTGCGTGCTCACCATGCCGCTGCTCGAAGGGCTGGACGGCGTCAACAAGATGTCCAAGTCGCTGGGCAACTACGTCGGCATCACCGACACCCCGACCGAAATGTTCGGCAAACTCATGTCCGTCTCCGACGATCTGATGTGGCGCTACCTCGAGTTGCTTTCCTTCCGCAGCCTGGCGCAGATCGCCAACTTCAAGGAAGAAGTCGCGCAGGGCCGTAACCCGCGCGACATCAAAGTGCTGCTGGCGCAGGAGATTGTTGCCCGCTTCCACTCGCAGAAAGCTGCCGAAGACGCGCTGGCCGAATTCGAGGCACGCTTCCAGAAGGGCGTGCTGCCGGACGACATGCCTGAAATCACCGTCGGCAGCGCGGACGGGAAAATCGGCATCGCCCAACTCCTCAAACAGGCGGGTCTCGTCGCCAGCACTTCCGAAGCACTGCGCATGATCGACCAGGGCGGTGTCAAACTCGACGGCGAAAAAGTCAGCGACAAAGCCTTGCAGCTCAAGGCCGGGGTGGTCGTGGTGGCTCAGGTCGGCAAGCGCAAGTTCGGGCGCGTCAGCGTTAATTGAACAACGCTTCCATCATTTAGATAGGCTGGGAGGTATTCGCCGGAGAGGTATTTCCCCGGCGAAGAGGGGAGGGCCTATTCCGCTTCAGGTTCCTCGTAATCCCTGGGCAGCAGGTGCGCGATGCCCTTATGGCAATCGATGCAGGTCTTGCCTTGGTCTTTTGCTTTCATGTGCAATTCATAGATCTGGACTTGCCGCAGGCCCTGGGCCTTTCTCATGGCATCGAAACTGTGGCAGTTGCGGCATTCGCGCGAATCGGAAGCCTTCATGCGCGCCCATTCGCGGGTTGCCAGTTCCAGCCGGTGCGCCTCGAACTTCTCCCGCGTATCGACCGTACCCAGAACCTTGTCCATCAACTCGTGGGTGGCCTCGATCTTGCGCAACAGCTTGTATCCCCAGGTCTTCGGCACATGGCAATCCGAACAGATCGCGCGCACGCCGGAATAATTCGAGTAATGGATGGTCTTCTTGTATTCCGGATACACGTTATCGCGCATCTCGTGGCAGGAAATGCAGAATTCCATATTATTGGTCGCCTCCATGGCGGTGTTGAAACCGCCCCAGAGGATGACGCCCGCCAGTAAGCTGCCGAAAGCGATCAGCAGCACCGGATATCTCGTGCTCGGATGGCAAAGGAAATCGCATGCGTTTTTCAGGACGTTCACTCTATATAACTCCCCGGTTCTTCATGGTTCCCTCCCCCGCAGGCGGGGGAGGGTTAGGGTGAGGGGTTTTGAGCGGTAAATACATCGGTTGCATTGCCCGGACCCTCATCCCCAGCCCTTCTCCCGCTTGCGGGAGAAGGGAGTGCATGCCGTTCCTGATGCAGAACGGTTACCTAAACCCTAAGTATTCTATCCCCCGGGGTCTTTGTGGACATCCCCCGAATGGGCCCCCCGTCGGGTAAATTGACCGGAAAATATCGGTTGTGGAATAAGCCGTTGTTTTGTAGAATCGCGCCCTCGAATTTTTGGTAAAAGGTAGTTTCTTCATGACAACAGTACGTGTTAAAGAGAATGAGCCGTTCGAAGTGGCGATGCGCCGCTTCAAGCGTTCTGTGGAAAAAACCGGTCTGCTGACCGAATTGCGCGCTCGCGAGTTCTACGAGAAGCCCACCGCAGAGCGTAAGCGCAAGCTGGCCGCTGCCGTGAAGCGCCACTACAAGCGCCTGCGCAGCCAGACTCTCCCGCCGAAGCTGTATTGATCTGCCTCGTCCAGCCGGGCGAAGGGTAGTTTGATATGAGTCTCAAGCAGCAAATCACAGAAGACATGAAAGCCGCGATGCGCGCCAAGGAAACGGCGCGCCTCGGGGCGATTCGCCTTTTGCTGGCCGCGATGAAGCAGCGCGAGGTGGACGAACGCATCGAACTGACCGATGCCGACGTGGTCGCCATCATCGAAAAGATGCTGAAACAGCGCCGCGACTCCATCAGCCAGTACAAGACGGCCAACCGTCAGGATCTGGTCGATGTCGAAGAATTCGAAGTGTCCGTGTTGCAGACCTACATGCCGCAGCAGCTCGGCGAGGTCGAGATCGACACCGCCATCGCCGAGGCCATCGCCGCGACCGGCGCAGCCGGTCCGCAAGACATGGGCAAGGTCATGGGCGTGGTCAAGCCCAAGCTGGCCGGACGTGCCGACATGGGCAAGGTCTCCGGCCTGATCAAGGCCCAGCTCACCAAATAACCACCGTAGGTTGTAGGAGCGGGCCCTGCCCGCGACCGTATGTAATGTTCGCGGGCAGGGCCCGCTCCTACAGGTGTCCCAAGGCAAGAATTCAAGGTCGGACGATAAGGAGCTGGAGTGATTCCAAAAAGTTTCATTCAGGATCTGCTCAATCGCCTCGACATCGTGGACGTGATCGAGCGCTACCTGCCGCTCAAGAAGGCCGGTGCCAACTACGTCGCCTGCTGCCCCTTCCACAACGAAAAATCCCCGTCCTTCACGGTCAGCCAGACCAAGCAGTTCTATCACTGCTTCGGCTGCGGCGCGCATGGCACCGCCATCGGCTTCATCATGGAGCACACCGGCATGGGTTTCGTCGAAGCGGTGGAAGATCTGGCCAAGAGTATCGGCGTCACCGTGCCACAGGAAGCATCCAATGTGCCGCAACACAAGGTCGCGCCTGATCTTTACGACCTGATGCAGTCCGCCACCCGCTACTACCGCGAGCAACTGAAAAAGACCCCGCGCGCCATCGACTACCTCAAAGGCCGCGGGCTTTCCGGCGAAGTCGCCGCCCGCTTCGGCATCGGCTATGCACCGGACGACTGGCAGAACCTCAAGGCCGCCGTGCCCAATTATCAGGATGTCAGCCTCGTCGAGACCGGTCTGGTGATTGCGGGCGATGAGGGCAAGCGCTACGACCGCTTCCGCGACCGCATCATGTTCCCCATCGTCAACGTGCGCGGGCAGGTCATCGGCTTCGGCGGGCGCGTGCTGGACAAGGGCGAGCCCAAGTACCTCAACTCGCCCGAAACGCCGCTGTTCGAAAAAGGCCACGAACTCTACGGCCTGTTCCAGGCACAGAAAGCCATCCGCGCCCAGCAGCGCGTGATCGTGGTCGAAGGCTATATGGACGTGGTGGCGCTGGCGCAGCACGGCGTGGAATACGCCGTGGCCACGCTGGGCACGGCCACCACGCCGTTCCATGTGCAGAAGCTGCTGCGCCTGTGCGATCAGGTGGTGTTCTGTTTCGACGGCGACAAGCCCGGCCAGAAGGCCGCCTGGCGCGCGCTGGAGAATGCCCTGCCGCATCTGCAGGACGGCAAGCGCCTGGGCTTCCTGTTCCTGCCGGAAGAGCACGATCCCGACACCTATATCCGCGAATTCGGCCACGACGCCTTCGAGCACGAGCTGGAAAATTCCCTGCCGCTCTCCGGCTACCTGCTGCGCGAACTCACCGCGCAAGTCGACCTGCACACCCAGGAAGGCAAAAGCGCCTTGCTCAAGCATGCCCAGCCGTTGCTGACCGCCATCACCGCGCCCACCACGGCGCTGCTGTTACGAAAAGAGGTTGCCGCGCTGGCAGGCGTTACCCAGGCGGAACTTGAATCGCTTTGGGCTATCAAACCGGTCGCTGCGCCCCCCCGCGCTGCCCCGCCCAAGGCCAGGCGTCCTGCGCCTTCCGGCTTGCGCACTCTGTTGCGCTGCCTGGTGATGAAGCCGGAACTGGCGCGCGAGCTGCCCGGGGGCTTGCATGCCGAGGGAAATGATGGCGCGGCCATCGCGGCCATCGCCGACTGGCTGAACGAATCGGCAGACGAGGTCAGCACCGCGGCGATGATCCAGCATTTTCAGGGCACGGCGCACGAGACGGCGCTGACTGCGGCCCAAGGCGAGGTGATGCAGTGGGGCAACGGGTTCGATGTGGCGGGCGAATTTGCCGGTGCATTGAACAAATTGCATGAAGATGCGCGCAAGGCAGAGCTGGAAGTTCTGCATGCCAAGATGCAAGGCAAGGACCTGAAAGCGCTGGATGAACAAGAGCGGGCACGTTATTTGCAGTTGCTGCAAAGAGGGCAGGCGTAGCTAACTCTCGGAAAAGTTATGGGAATTCGGGTATAATCCGCGACCTTTCGGCGGCACCACCTTTTTCGAGTGCCGTGCATTTCAAGTAGAACCAACTTTGGGAACCCACACAATGGCGACTCCGCAGCAAAAAAAGAAATCCGCACCTTCCAAACCAGCAGCCACAACCAAACAAGCAACCAATGGCAAAGCCGCAGCCACCGCTGACGGCGCGGCCGACGCTTCGCAAGACATCGAAGCGCGCCGCACGCGCCTGAAGGCGCTGATCCTGCTGGGCAAGGAACGCGGCTACCTGACCTACGCCGAGATCAACGACCACCTGCCGGAAATGCTCGAAGTCGAGCAGATCGAAGGCGTGGTGAGCATGATCAACGACATGGGCATCACCGTGTGCGACGTGGCACCGGATACCGAAACCCTCATCATGGCCGAGACGGCCCCGCCCGTCGCCGACGAAGATGCAGCGGAAGAAGCCGAAGCCGCCATTTCCACCGTGGATTCCGAATTCGGCCGCACCACCGACCCCGTGCGCATGTACATGCGCGAAATGGGCGTGGTCAACCTGCTCACCCGTCAGGACGAGATCGAGATCGCCAAGCGCATCGAAGACGGCCTCAAGCACATGATCCAGGCCATCTCCGCCTGTCCGGCGACCATCGCCGAGATCCTGGCGCTGGCCGACAAGGTCGCGAAGGAAGAACTGCGCATCGACGAAGTGATCGATGGCTTCATCGACACGCAGGAAGAAGTGATGGTCAGCGAAGTCGCTGAAGAGGAAGAAGAGTCGGAAGAAGAGGAAGAGGAAGAGGAGGAATCGGAAGAGGACGGCGAAGCCGCCGCTGCTGCCAACCTGGCTCAGCTCAAGATCGACGCGCTGGAACGCTTCGCGGTCATCAGCGACCTCTTCACCAAGCTGGGCAAGGCCTACGAAAAACACGGCTACCGCAGCAAGCAATACGACAAGCTGCAACAGCAGATCTCCGACGAACTGATGCAGTTCCGCTTCTCGGCCAAGCAAGTGGACGCCCTGTGCGAAACCATGCGCGGCCTGGTGGAAGAAGTGCGCAGTTGCGAGCGCAGCATCCAGGAACTGTGCGTGACCAAGGCGCACATGCCGCGTCCGCACTTCATCAAGGTATTCCCGCTCAACGAAGGCAACCTGGACTGGGTCAAGCACGAGATCGCTGCCAAGAAGCCCTACAGCGAAACGCTGTCGCGCTTCCAGGCCGCCATCGTCGACCAGCAGAAGAAGATGCTGGCGCTGCAACAGCGCGTGGGCATCCCCATCCTTGATCTGAAAGAGATCAACAAGCAGATGACCAACGGCGAAGCCAAGGCACGCCGCGCCAAGCGCGACATGATCGAGGCCAACCTGCGTCTGGTGATTTCCATTGCCAAGAAATACACCAACCGCGGCCTGCAGTTCCTCGACCTCATCCAGGAAGGCAATATCGGCCTGATGAAGGCCGTGGACAAATTCGAATACCGTCGCGGTTACAAGTTCTCGACCTATGCGACATGGTGGATCCGCCAGGCCATCACGCGCTCCATCGCCGACCAGGCGCGCACCATCCGTATCCCGGTGCACATGATCGAGACCATCAACAAGATGAACCGCATCTCGCGCCAGATCCTGCAAGAGACCGGGCAGGAAGCCGATGCCGCCACCCTGGCCGTCAAGATGGAAATGCCGGAAGACAAGATCCGCAAGATCCTCAAGATCGCCAAGGAACCCATCTCCATGGAAACCCCGGTGGGCGACGACGACGACTCGCATCTGGGCGACTTCATCGAAGACGCCAACTCGCTGGCACCCATCGAAGCTGCGGTGTACGACAGCCTGCGCAACGTGACGAAAGATATTCTCGACAGCCTCACCCCGCGCGAGGCCAAAGTGCTGCGCATGCGCTTCGGCATCGAAATGAACACCGACCACACGCTGGAAGAAGTCGGCAAACAATTCGACGTCACCCGCGAGCGTATCCGCCAGATAGAAGCCAAGGCGCTGCGCAAACTGCGTCACCCTTCGCGTTCGGAAAAGCTCAAGAGCTTCCTCGACGGCGATAACAGCTAAGCTTTACGGGCCCTTAGCTCAGTTGGTTAGAGCAGAGGACTCATAATCCTTTGGTCCCCGGTTCAAGTCCGGGAGGGCCCACCAACAAACGAAAGCCTCGCAGTGATGCGGGGCTTTTTGTCTTTCTGGACATCTACATATCCGTTCGTGGTGTACCCGCAAGGGGTAGGCCGTGGCTGTAAGGGGTATTCGCCCCAACAGCACACGCACAGCCTGTCGAACCATGAATGGCCCTTCGACAACGCCTTTAGCCCTGATCACTGACCTGCGATAGCGCACGCACGCTGCGGCTTGACCAATTACTCGACTTGCCCCTTAGACCGTTGTTTGACACGAAATGTGGCAGAGCGCAGACTCCTTCGCAGTTACAAACAACGCAGCAGCAGAGGAGAAGTGAATGTCAAAGAAACGGTTTCACTGCCAAGCGGCAACACATTTAGGAAACAAGTGCATCAACGTAACCGATGAAGGCCATGCTTTCCTGCTTTCAATAGAAGACGCCAACAACAAATTCAATTATCTAAAAGAATCTATAGCCACCGGCAAATACCCCATCGCCATAGACCTGGTGAATTCCGTACCCAAAATGATGGTTGGCGCGACGGTCAAATTCCAGATTGCACAGCACGACGCGGAAAAGTTTTTGCATTCACTGGATAAAGCGCTGCATCATTGAAACCATAGCCCCTTGGTTCAAGTCCGGGTGAGCCATCAACAAGGAGAGCCTCGCAGAGATGCGAGGCTCTTTGCTTGTTTGGAGAGCGCCGTTAAAGGTCGCAACTTGCGATCTTAATGGGTAGGTATAACTTGAAGTCGCATATTGCGACCTCAAGTTTGAGTCGCCATTCGGCAGGTGGTCACACATTGTGATCACAAGCACGAAGCTGGCTCTGCTACACTCACGCGCGAATAAAACGCACCATCGGCTGCTCGCCATGGAAGACAAACAACAGGCTTTTGCTTGGTTTCCTGCTCGCCCGCGAGACAGGGTGGAGACGCCATGGACAGGAAGATCGCCGGAACGGCAATGAAGGCGAAAGCTCTAAGCACTTAAAACTCCCTCGATAACGATGCCTATTATTTTCGCCACCCCTGGACCTGCTGCCCCGTCCAGATCGAGGCGCCCCAGGCTATGATGGCGAGCGCGGTTGGAAACGGCATGCGCACCATGAAAAACGGTACGCTCAAGCCGATAATGATTGAGGGCTATTCCAAGCAGGAAGTCCGCACGGAACTGATGGAGGGGCCAGGCCGCCGCGCCCGCCAGGCCAACGCAGAAGAGCAGCAGAAACTGCTCCCAGGCGTCCCAGTTGTGGAAGAAGCGGCCGTCGATCTGGGCCAGCGCCTGCGCATGAACGAAGACGCCCGGGAAGAACGTGGCCTTCTCCTTGCCCACGGTGAACGGCAGCGTGTGCTGATCCTGCGCCGCGAAATCCGGCCCGATCGAGAACGATCTTGCCCTTCAAATCCGGCGCTGGCGCCCCCGGCTTGGGTACGGTTGCCGTACGGCGTAGCGCAAGACTTGGCCATGCTCGGGCTCCAGCAGCCAGTCGATGCGCTGCTGGCCATCGGGAATATCGCGCGAGCCAAACACGGCCACCGCCTCGGGAAGTTGGGCCAGCGTACTCGAGAGCGAAGGATAGGGGAAATCGGGGTCGTTGTGGATCACACCGCGGGTCGCCCGGTCGCCAAGCGAAAAGATTTCCTTCGCTCGCTTCAGGCCGATATGTCCGGCCGGGCGGTGGGTGCGCTCAATGAAGTCTCCCAGGAACTTCTTTTGTGCATCGGTTTGCAGATAGGCGTCGTTGACGGCCGCGATCACCACGGGCGCCTTCGAATCGCGGATGGCGCTGACGAGCGCTTCGTCCTTTGCGGGGGTATTGGGCGTCTTGAAATAGAAGTCGACCCCGATCGCGAGCGCCCCCGGCCTTCGACACGGCAGTGATAAGCTTGGCGAGCCATGCGCGGTCGGCGGGCGGCACCGAAGGCAGGCCTGCCTTTTCAAGGCTCTCCGGATCGACCATCACGAGCGCAACCGCCTTATGCGGCCCAGCCGGATGCGGCGAGAAATAATGGATGAGCCAGTCTTCGGTCCAGTGCTCGGAGCCCTCGGGCAGGTAGTTGTTGCGGCCGAGATAATTGATGACGAACGCCTGCACGGCGACAATCGCCACGATCGCCGCGATCTTACCCAGCGTTGATTTCCGGCTCCCCCTCATGGAGCGCTTTCACCCGATGGGCAGGAAAGCGCAAGTACCTGCCTCGTCTCCGCCCGGGAAGCTGGCGCGATAAACCAGGCAAATCTCCCCTCACCCTGTCCCTCTCCCCATGGGAGAGGGGACGCCCTCTCAACTGCTGCGGCGGACTCCCTCTCCCATGGGGAGAGGGTTGGGGTGAGGGAAATTCGCCCGGTTTATCGCGCAGGCCCACCGCTATCCGGCGGTGGCCGGGGTCGCGCAGGCGGGTTGCGCCGCCGGAATCTGCTGCGTGCGCCAAGCGTATTCCTCTTTCAGCCGGTGGCAGAGATCGAGATACATCTTTATCACCGGCTCCTCGGAGTAGTTGGCCTGGAAATGGGCCTTCCCAGCCGCCCCGAGCCTGCCCGCCAAGTCCGTATTGACGATCAGCGTATTCAGGGCCTGGGCCAGAGCGGCCGGAATCTTCCTTCGGCACCAGAAGGCCGGTCTGGCCATCGGTGATGAGGCGTTCGGCGTCGGTTGAACGCGTCGAGATCACGGGAACGCCGTTGGAGAAGGCTTCGAGCACATAGCCGATGCCCTCGCTGCGGGAGGAGCGGACGAACAGATCGGCGGACTTCAAGAGGGCATGGACGTCATCGCGCCAGCCAAGAAAGCGGATGGAGATGCCCATCTGCGCCGCCAACTCCTTGACCGCATCCTCGTAAGGCCCTCCGCGGGCCATCCAGAGGTAAGCCTGCGGAAGCGAGGCCAGGGCGCGGACGGCAATGTCCGGCCCTTTGCCGCGCGCCATGCGCCCGAGCCACAAAATCAGCGGCGCGTCCTCCGGCGTGTTGAACGCGGCACGGCGCGCCGGCGTGGCGTTGTTTTCAGGGACGAAGTTCGGGATCAGGCTGATGCGGTTCGACGGCCAGCCCTGCGCCTCCAGATAGGAGGCGACCCGCAGCGAGTTCGCGATCAGGTGGTCGCACGAGGCGAATGTGCTGAGCAGGATAACGTACTTCCGATGCGCGCAACCTTTACCCAAGCGCCTTGGGGGCAGGCGGTGATGGCATGGGGCATCCAGTTGATCGCCACCGTGGCGTGGAGCGCCTGCAGGACCCGCCGGTACTTGATGCGGCTGATGATGTCGAACCGGCCTCCGAACCAGGCCGTTTGCGCGGGGATGCCCGCCTTCTCAAGGTACTCCGCGGCCCACGCCTTGCGGCGGGTGAGCAGCACCTGAGGGATGCCGCGCGCATGGAAAGCCTTCGCCAAGCGGACGAAAAACCGCTCCGCTCCCCCGCGGCCTGAGCTGCCAAGCGCTTGGACGATACGCATCCCTATGCCCATTCCAGAAGCTTCTATTAACGCCAATGCTCCGCAATCCAAGGCCCGGCCGCACATATTTGTATGCAGCCTGCCACCAATGTCGGGGCCACAGCCCTACCATCGCCTCGTCAGGATCGGGCTTTCCGGGAAAAGCGACGACTTTCGTGTCGGCGGGCAGGGACGGCGCGACGAAAAAGTTCAACGGCCACCAGGGGAGCAGGCTGCGCTTGAAGCTCATGCACCACTCGTCCGGCCAGAACTGCATATCGGTGATTTCGCGGGAGATGAAGATCTGTTCGTTGCGATGCGCCGCCAGCACCCTTCCGCATTCGTTTATGATGCGGTCGTATATGTAAGTGTCCGGCCCACCGGAAAGCGGAAAATCGACGTGTTGCCGATCCCGGCATTTGGCTGCGTCCAGTTCCGGGCGACGCAGAAACGGCCCGGCTCGTAATCGAAAAACTCGTCCAGATTGCCGGTTACAACGACATCGAGGTCCAGAAAAAGGACATCGCCTTCCACGCCTTCCAGGTTCTTCTGCCAAAGGCTCAGCTTGCGCCAGGGCAGCCAGGTTATGCCCGGCGGAAGCTCGATAGGCGGTAGCGGGTACGTCTCGACACCCTCAACCAGGCCGGACGGGTCGTCGGTATAGCACACCAGCCGTGTCTGCCGCTTGGTGTGTCTTTGCACCATCGAATAGAGCCGGTGACAAAATCCGGCCCGTAGCGGGTCCCCCACTTCATGCAAATAACAGTCTGCGACATCGCTCGCCCTGGCGCTCTAAAATGCTTGCCGATTTCCCGCTGGCGCTGCTTATAAACACAGTCGCGGAGACTGTCACGCGGGGAACGCATCTTGTGCGGCGGCCCCGCGTGAGATAAGGACGCATGTGTCCTTTTGGATTGACGGTGCGGAATTTCATGAAGATTTGGGGCCGGTATAGTGCCTTTGGCGCAAGCGTGGCGCTGGCGGCGGCGCTTGTGGATCAGCTATTCAAGGCTTGGATAATCGGGCTGTTAGACGCCGCTCCAGTGCAAAAGATCGTGCTGGCGCCGTTTTTCGATTTGGTGATGGCCTGGAATCGCGGCATCTCTTATGGGCTTCTGAGGCAGGATAGCGATGCGGGCCGTTGGGTGCTCGTGGTTATGGCGCTGGCTGCGGTACTTGCACTGGCGTATTGGCTGGCGCAACTTCAGGACCGCCTGCCAGCATTGAGCCTCGGGCTTATCATCGGCGGCGCGATGGGTAACGCCATCGACCGCATCAGGTTTGGAGCCGTCGCGGACTTCTTCTCTTTTCACATCGGCTCATTCTATTGGTACATTTTCAATCTGGCGGATGTTGCAATTGTTGCGGGTGTTGCGGGGCTGCTTTACAACTCGCTCATGGCCAGTCACAAAAGCGCCGGAAAACAAGCATAGCCGTGTAAGCACTTCCGGGACGGGGCCTTCACCATGTCTGCATTGCGCAAATCTATGACAGGCTTTGCGGCCGCTATATCGCTCGGCGCGCTCGCCGCTGGCTGCGGGAGCGTTGGGGATATGGGGTTTGGCGGCGCGAAGCAGACGATGCTCGGGGCCAAGCCTGGTCCGCAGTCGCCCGATTTGCCCGAAAGGCCCAAGCTCGTGATGCCCGCCCCCAATACGCCGCTGCCCGCACCGGGTGAGGCACCCGCGCGGGCATGGTCGGCCACAACCCAGCAGCCGAACCAACAGGCGGCCGTTGCCCCGCCGAAGGAGGAAAGCTCGGGTAGCTGGTACTCCGGCATCACCGGCGTCTTCGGCTCCGAAGACGCACAGGTAAACTTGACCGCCGCAAAGATTCCCGCTTTCGCGCATCGGCGCTAACATAGCGCCGCAACTGCCGTTCCAGCCACGGTTGAAGGTTACAACCCCTCATCCTGTCCTTCTCCCTCTGGGAGAAGGGACGTTGAGGCAACCGTACCGCTTCGAAAACCACGCACGGAGGGTGCGGCAGCGTTCCCTCTCCCACAGGGTGAGGGGTTGTGATGCCCGTTCGTCAATCCGGCCGCTGACTTAGCGCCTTCGCGGGAACGGCGCCCGCGTAAAGGCGGTGCTCCCCTCCCGCAGGCAAGTGCAAGCGGTTTCCCGCTTCGTCCGCTAAAGCGGCGGGTTCGCCTGGAAAACGTTAATCGCGTGGGAGGCGAAGGGCGACAAGGGCCGCGTCCCGATCCGGTGGCCGGCGAGTCCGTAGGCGAATTGCGCGAAGAGCACGAAGCCGAACACCACCAGCACGACGCCGGAAGCCTGATTGATCCGCCTCAGCCGGTCTTCGGTCAGCTTGTGGCGCACGCGGCTGATGAGCCGGGAGAGGCCCGCCCACCGGCGAGGCTTCCCGGTCATGATCGATGTGACGGCGGTGATCGCCTGCACCCAGGTGCTGATGCCACCCAACACCGAAGTGGCGCCGCCGAACAGCGCGAACACGCGGATCGAGCCTGGATTGGTGATGGTCAGGAAGAAGGTCTGCGGTACGATGCTCAGATGCGGCACGAGACGCCAGACACGGTAACGAAGCGTTGGCCGCAGAAATTGGGGGATGGTGGCGGAGAGTTGCCTGAGCCGGGCGATGTTCGTGGTCGCGGTGGCGGCAACTCTAGGCCGCGCCCAAAACACATTGAGGCCGAATACGGTGAGGATTAGCCCGCCCGCGAACTCGATCTTGAGCTGGTGGTCTTGCATGAAGCCCGAATGGCGCTGGCTTCCATGGCGGCGATCATGGCGACCATGCCGTCGGCCAGAACCGCGCCGAGGCCCGCCGCGAAGCCGCCCCAAAACCCGCGCTCAAGCGTTCTTTGGATGCAGACGATGTTCACCGGCCCCACGGGCGCGGCAATGAGTATGCCGATCAATACGCCAAGTACGGCAAACCGCGTCGGATCGATGATCGACTGTGCCCACATTGGCCAAATCAGCCCCCTCGTCTCATGGCCGGGAACATGCCGCCTTTCCCGCCATCGTCACGCCCAAAACTGGAAGCGAGGTAACTGAGATGCCACCGTGCTCCCCCTCCTCGCCATCCATGCAGCGAAATCGCTATGAATTGCAACAGGAGACAATTGTGATTGCTTTGCCAAGGGCAATTTTTCACCGAAGCGAAAGATGGTTAAGCGCATGGCGCCGGTCTCCGGCGCTGGCAATTTGCTGATTCTGCTGGCCGCTGGCGCCGCCTCCGCTGCGGGCGAGGTCAGGATCGGGCGCGATATCACAAAGCTTCCCCCCGGCCGTGCAGCGCATGCGGCAGGCCATTTTGCAGGCCGCCGCCAGCGGCGATATCGCGCAGCTCCGCCTGCCCATCGATATGAACGAAATCCCCCCGGTATTCGGCAAGGGGAACGCCCGGGATCCGATTGCCTATTTCAAAGCCGCTTCGGCGGACGGCAACGGCCGGGAGATTCTGGCGCTTCTCTACAAGAGCCTCCTGACCACCGGCTATGCCATCGCCAATCCGGGCACGAAGGATGAAATGATTGTGTGGCCCTATCACGCGCTGATGGCGCCCAATGCGCTCACCCCCAGCCAGGAGGTGGAGCTTTACCGGTTCCTGCCGCCCGCGCGGTTCAAGGAAATGCTCGCGCGCGGAAAATACAGCTTCTACAGCATCGGGATAGCCCGCGATGGCGTGTGGCATTATTTTACGTCCGAGTAGCTCTGGCCCGGCGCGAAGCGTTTTATTCAAACTCGCCTTATGCATTGATAGCATGGGTTTTTCCGGAACTGGCGCGGGCGGCCCAGGCTGTTTCCACAAGATGCGAAGCAGGGGAGAAACGCCACATATGGAGGCCGCATCGCGAGGCGGCTTTGCCGCCGTGGCGATCCAGATGTAACAGGCACCGCCGCATGTTGCTTCTGGATTGCTTCGCTTGGCTCGCAATGACGCAAAACTGCCAAAACTTACCGCGAGTTGCATCAGCGCCGCACCGCTTGCAGGAGCCGCTCGATAACGGCCGGCACGATCTCCGTGGCGCGCCCGTGGATGGCCTCGCGGAAGCCGCCGTAGCGCTCGGAGGGTTCAAGGTTGGACTAGGCGGTTCTGCGCGCCATGTGACGCGGCCTCCAGCACGAAATTCGCCGCCGGATAGACCGTGCCGCTGGTGCCGATGGATATGAACAGGTCGCAGACGGTGAGCGCGCGGTAGATGTCGTCCATGCGGTAGGGCATCTCGCCGAACCACACGTCCGGCCGCAGCGTGCCCGGCATCCCGCAGGCGGGGCACGCCGAGCTGACGGTCAGATCCTCGCCGCCGATGACATGACGCGCGCCGCAGGCCGGGCAGAGCGCCTTCGGCGATTTCGCCATGCATATGAATGAGCTGCTGGAGCCGGCCATCTCGTGCAGCGGATCGATGTTCTGCGTTACCGTCAGCACGTCGCCGGGATGCTCGGCCTCGAGCCGCGCCAGCGCGAGATGGGCCGCGTTCGGCGCAACATTCCCGCTCTGCCGCCGGCGCTGATTGTAGAAGTCGAGCACGAGCGTCGGGTTGCGCCGGTAGCCCTCGGGCGTCGCCACGTCGCGAACATCGTACTTGGACCAGATGCCGTCCTTGTCGCGGAAGGTGTGCAGGCCGAATTCGGCGGAGAGCCCGGCGCCCGTCAGATGATCACAATCTTCTCGTATGCATTTGCAGTCATGCTTTGGCGGAGTTGGGATTGGAAAGCGTCGCTCAAATCGTTGGTAACGTCCGTGGAGGTGAGACCATGGCAAACCGCTTCGAGGCCTTCGCGCATCTGGCAAATCAAACCCTGCGCACCGGCTATTACGCGGCACTGTACCGGATGACGAACAGGAGGGCCGCCGAATGACCGGTAGGCCCGGCGGTCGGTTGAAGATCACCCGGCCGGCTCGAAGCGCGTGGACGCTCGTCCAGGACGTTCTCAAGCTCCAAGCGCAAGACGCCATCAATATAAGCGACGGCTACTACCCTGTCCCCATCGAGGAGGGCGGGAGTCCCTTGGCAGCCATATCGAGGCCGTCCGCGGCATGCTCGACGACCTGCCCAAAGCGACCGAGCGGCGCTCCGAAAGCGGGCGGACGAGGCGGCCTCCCTGCCACAAGCGAAAGGGCTGCCCGACTATTACGCACAAAATTTCCATTTCCAGTCCGGCGGCTACCTAACCGAGAAATCCGCGAGGCTTTACGATGTTCAGGTCGAGACGCTGTTCATGGGCGCGGCGGGCGCGATGCCGCGGCAAGCCATCCCGCCAATCGCCAAGTTCGTCCGAGGCCAAAATCAGCGCCAGCTCAAGCTTCTCGATGCCGCCTGCGGCAGCGGCCGCTTCCTGCAGCAGCTCCCGCAGGCCTTCCCCGCGATGCCCATGACCGGAACCGACCTCAGCCTACCCTATCTCGACGAGGCCGCCGGCACCTTGACGGGCGGCGGAACGTCTGCCTTCCGGAGGAAACGCCGAAGCCCTACCCTTCGAGACCAGAGCTTCGACATTGTCACCTGCGTCTTCCTCTTTCACGAGTTGCCGAACGAGGTCCGCCGGAAGGTCACGAGCGACATCGCCCGAGTCCTGAAGCCCGGCGGCCTTTTCGTCTTCGTCAACTCGCTGCAATGGGGCGACGTGGAAGCCTACGACGGGTTGCTCGAAGCGTTCCCGCAGCGCTTCCATGAGCCGCTACTCCTCGACTATCTGGATGATTTGCTGAGCGGTGACGGGGGCGTGTTCGCCACCGCCGACTTGCGGACCAAGGAGGCTTTACCCGCGCTTCTCTCAAAGGTGATTGTTTGCCAGAAAGAAAACGCATAGGGGCAGGCCGCCCGTTTCGAGAACTGTTGCGGGGGAGTTGCGCACGGGGTAAAGAAAAGCTTAACAAGCCGGAAGGGCTTCAGAGTGTCCCAGGACATATCGTGACGGCGCGATTTGCATGGGCTACAGAGTGAAATTATGCTCTTTTTAGTTAGCATTTGGGCCATCTGTATTCGTTACGTAACTGTCACGCTATGAGTTATTTGTCCCCCGTTGTCGCGAAGCGGGCCTGAATGCTAACGGCCCGGCGGTTTAATTTAGTTGCCGTCTGTGTCGCGGTGGCGTGGTTTTTGCCAATCCCGGTAAGTGGCTGAAAGTAACGGGTCACGGTAATTTGTCTTAACGGTACCAAGTCCCGATAAGTGGACGAAAGTTGTCGGGTCACGGTAAAATTGTCTAGGTGGCGCCAGCAAAAACCATGACACCACGAGCGTTGGCCGGCAGCCCTATTGACTTTGTCTCGGCAGCAGGATTAGTCACGGTACCGAAAGTTTGATAAGTGAGTTTAAGTTTTCTCGCATAGACTTTTGGAGCCGATTAAGAAGCAGTCCGGGCTGACGAAGGCAATTAATTAAACCGTCCGTGTTATATTTAGGCAAGGGTTGAAACTATCTCTCTTGTGGAATTTGTCATGGTACAAAAAACTATCTCAGTACAGATACTTATATTTTATATTGGTCTTTGTAGTGAAGTTTGTCTCAGACGTTTAGAAGAATGATGAACTGTTAAGATATGTACTGTCTGGATGCTGGTAATCTTGTATATTATTCGGTAATTTTCATAAATAATCTCCCTGAATTTATCCTTTTTTCCCATTTCCGGAACCATCCTACCAATTCTGGGATTTGTCTCAAGATATAGAGTCGCGTTAATTAATCTCTCTATCATAAGAGAAGCATATTTTATTGAGTCTTGGGAGATGTACTCAGCAATAGATTTTAAATCTTCAGGGATCTCTAAGTCCAGATTATTTTAACCATGTTTTAAGCTCTTTCTTAACTTGATCAGTTGTAAAGACCTTACCCTCATCGATATCCTTAAGTCCTTCCTCAATCCGATTAAGAATCACAAGTTCTTCAACTATCTGGTCAACCGTAAAGTTTTCAGGTAACCTGTCAACTGTCTTTCTTACTTTGTCTCTTGTTAACATGATCTTGTAATTATGGAAGCAAAGATACTAAAAAGTGTCCTTGGGAGAATTAAAGAAACATTTTTTAAGGGTTATATTTAGGCAAATCGAATCTTATTCTCTGGTCACGACCTCTGATTGCTTAAATATAACAGCCCGGCAATAATGGGAGGTTGTGTTACCACAAGACAGCACCGGGCAGAGTCCTGGTTCTTTAGCCGGAAAGTTGTCACGGTGCAAGGCAGGGTATGGCGTGCTTTTTGCCATCATGGTACAAATTTTATTTAGTGCTGGTGCGGTCGCGGTAAAAGGTTTCTAAGTGGCCGAGTATTTATCCCGGTAGATGAATTTGGAAAACGCACTGGCGCAGTGTCGCGGTACAAGTTTGATCGAAGTAAGAAAATTGTCATGGCGCAGAGTTTTTATTGTGGGCAGTTGTGCTTATCCGGGTGCCGGTTTAAGCACTGGTCCCGGTAAGTGACTCAGAATCATGCAAAAAGCATGACAAACAACTTACCTTTATTGACCGTGTTAGCTGACGGAGTGTATCCTGAGTTACTGCAGGGTACAAAGAGGTTCTTTGAAGTAGTAATGTAACTGTAAACATGATGATAGTCAAGGTGTTTTGTTATTGTCAATGGGCAACGAGCCAGTCCAGAGGCTGGAGGTCTCACTTAACAAATATTTCTCAGAATACTTTGAGTTGGTCTATCGGTCAGGGTGTTCAGGCACAGTGACCAAACCGCCTTGTGGTGCTCACTTTTCAAGAGCTGGGTACTTTTAGCATCAAGGTTAATGACTGAAGATCCGGAAAAAGTCTGGATATATTCAGTACTGGTGTTGGTAGAGGAGCTGAACGAAAGTAAGCCATCATTGAAGTGTCGTAAATAACTGTTACGGTATCGAAATCGAGCTGGTGCCGACGGCGAGAGAGCAAGGTGCAAGATATAACCTGATTATTGCTTGCATGATATCCGGTATTAAGACTGCAGGAACTCTATCCGGGCATGTTTACGGAACAGGAGAAGCAAACTGTCGATGTCAAGCGAAAAAGCCGAGAACCCGAAGGGAAAGGCTGAAATAGCGATGTGTCTGTTTGTGGCGGACTGACTCGTAGTAGCTGATATACCCAAGAAATGAATGAGTAATTTCATTAGTAGTGAAGGGGTCAGCGGACTCAAGGCTATTTAAATTTTGCCAACTCCAATTGGTGGATGAGCTTGTTTCTACTGCCTGCAACCTTTACTGGTTGTATGAGTTCGAAGAGCCGTATTAATCGAGAGGTTCACGTACGGTTCTGAGAGAGGTTTTGGGGTGAAACTCCCCCTTACCTACTTTTTCTTTTTTATATAGTTAGTTGAACTAGGATTAGATACTTAAATAACTTAAGATTAATTAAATGACAAGATCTTATTCTCTTAATCAGAATATTTCTATTAATGCAAGTTGCATTAGTTATTTTCTGAAACTTTCTCCCACCTCCTGGAAAACACGAATAAAATTACCACCAAGAATTTTGTGAATAGCTTCTTTTTTATAACCTCGGTTTAACAGTAATTGAGTTATATATGGGAAATATGATACATCATTGAGATACTCAGGGCCAAAAGGGATACCCTCGAAGTCCGAACCGATTCCAACATAGTCCAAACCAGCAGTATTAACAATATGATCAATATGGTCAACGACATTCTCTACGGAACAGTTCACTACTGGATTTTCCTCATCCCATTTATTTAACAATCTTCGCCTATCTGTTTCATCCTTACTAGAGTCGCTTTGGAGTACATGCAGATAGTCCCTATATAGTTTCTCAACTTTGGCCCCTTCAGGTGTTAAATATCCAGGAAAAAAATTAACCATAACGATGCCCCCTTTTTTTGCAATATTTAACAAAACATCATCAGGTACGTTTCTAGGTGAGGAGGCTAGTTTGAAAGCAGCCGAGTGAGAAGCAAATATTGGTGCTTGGCTAACCCGAAGTACATCCCGCATTGCTTCGGCGGAAATATGTGAAATATCCACTAGCATACCGAGACGGTTCATTTCTAAGACTACCTTCTTCCCAGACTCTGATAAACCTGCGTGTCTGGGTTTATCTGTGGCAGAATCTACCAAATCATTTGTGCTATTCCAAGTAAGGGTCAAATACCGTGCACCAAGTTGGTAGAATGATTCTAAAATATTCAAAGAATTTTCAATAGCGGAGCCTCCTTCAATACCAATTAAAGAAGCAATCTTTCCTTCCCCATGTATACTTAAAATATCGTCTGAAGTATATGCCATTTTAAAGACATTAGGATACTTTTCGACCATTCTGTAAATTAATCCTATATCGTGAAGACAATAACCTGTACCTGATTTATCATTTCCTGGTTTATTGACTATTGATCCATCTGCAATCCAGAACTGCGCACCTACCCCTCCCTTGCGCATGCGGGGGATGTCTGTTTGAAATTCCGGTTGATTTTGCATTAAATCAATCTCTTCTAATGAACCCCCTTTTTTCCTAATCCTGCTCGGTAGGTCATTATGTCCATCAATTAAAATTGCGGATCGATGAATTTGCAATGCTTCTTCCGTCAAAATAATGTCCTTGACTTTGAGAATTTCTAATAGTTTTTCATTTCTCACAATAATGGGAAATGCTAATCCAGCTGAAGCAAATTTCAAAAACTGTCTTCTATTTGCCATTTGCATGTCTGTTAAAATTGTGATTATTATGGTTGACTTTGTTTTAAGATACTTGAATAGAATGCATTATGATAAAATCTTTGCGAATACGATAAATTAATTTGTCAGGTTTCTTCATCTAAATTAAGCAATGTTTATGACGAATCGTAAAGATATTTATGGATAAATCAAGAATTCTTTTTCTATAAGTATGCGGGGCTATCATGTTGTACTGTCACGTCCTAGAATAGGGTTACACTTTTAAGTGTGACATAATTGAATTAAAGATATATTATTTTCTTGTTGTTTTTTCTTAAATCTCATCGGCCATTTTTTTAGTTTGATACTCTCGTTGGTATGAGTTTGAAGAGGGGTTAAATAATTACAGCTTTCATGTGGTCTGAGGTTGTTATAAATCCAGATAGCTTTGTTTATTTCCCGTTCGGCATGTTTCTGATCAGGGAGACGATCACCCAGGTCAAACTCATTTTTCAAAGTCCCATTAATTCTCTCGGCGACAGCATTTTCATAAGGGTCGTGTTTGGTAGTCATGCTGATGTTAATGTGGTTACTCTCAAGAGTATCGGTATAATCGGGGCAACAATACTGCAGTCCACGATCAGAGTGATGTATCAGGGATCTCTCAGGATATTTTCTGTTTTTAACAGCCATTTTAAGAGCACAAATGCAGTTAATAGACTTAAGGTTATCTGACAACTTATGTCCAACAATTTTCTTAGAATAGGCATCTGTAATAAGACTCAGATACATGAACCCTTCGGTGGTTCTGATGTATGTTATATCACTTGCCCAGACCTGTTCGGCACGATTAATATCAATGTCTTTAATGAGATTTGGATGCTTACGGAACCTATGATATGAGTTAGTTGTTCTCATGTAGTTTCTCTTTTTTTTAACAAGCATTCCTTCAAATTTTAAGATTGCGAAGAGCTTGTCTCGGCCACACTTAATGCCAATCTTATCAAGAGAGGGCTTGATAAGGTAATGTAATTTGCGTGTCCCGATTCTGGTCATCATCACTCTTTGCTTCTGTACTAATGAAATGATAAATTCATTCTCTTTATTCTTCCTGCCGGTCGCCTGGATACTTTTGTAGTATGCCTGGCGACCGAACCCGAAAAGCTTGCAGAGAGCCTTTACTTTGATTTTGATTTCTTCTTTGGAGGCTTTTTTAGTTGCAGTCCGGGCAAATACTTTTTTACAACATCCTCACCGTATTCCTCCTGGATGATCTCCATAATGTACTTCAGAGTCTCGTTCTCTGCATTTAAAACTCGCAGGCTTGCCTTGAGTTCAACAATCTCCTGCTGGGGTGTTTTCTCTCCCATGTCAAGATATTTTTTCTCAAGGTTACCAAATTTTTTCACCCAATCCATAATTGTTTTACGGTTTACACCGTATTTTCTCATTGCTTGCCTTTGGGACATCTGTCCGCTTTCTACAGCCTGGATCACCTCCATTTTGTATGCATAACTGTAGCGATTCGACCATCTTTTATAGGCAGGTACTTGTCCGATTTCCATGCTCATTCCTCCTTAGTTTGGTTAGAAAAGTGTAACCCTAATTCAGGACGAGTCATACACTAGGTTACGCCCAACGGCCCGGCGGTTGAGGGAGTAAACGTTGGTGGCGCAGACCGCCGATACGAATCCCGGTACTTTAGCCGAAAAGTTGTCCCGGCGGCAAGCCACCATGGCGCAATTTTTGCAAATCTTGGTACAAGTTATTAGTCCGGATTTATCACTATCCTGTCCACCAGCAGCCAAAAAATTTACTGGAATATACGAAGGTTTCTTTGTCATGATAACTGTCCGGGTGTGGTATGCAAAAATTGTGACAAGTTTATTACCCCAACCGTCCGTGTTAGCACATGTAGTGTGTCCTGAGTTACTACAGGGTACAAAGATGTTCTTTGAAGTAGTAATGTAACTGTAAACATGATGATAGTCAAGGTATTTTGGCATTGTCAATGGGAAACGAGCCAGTCCAGAGACTGGAGGTCTAGCCGAACAAAGAGATGTCAAAGGGCTTTGTAAATGGTCTATCGGTCAAGATGTTCAGGCATATTGACCAAACCGCCTTGTGGTGCTCACTTTTCAAGAGTTGGGTACTTTTAGCATCAAGGTTAATGACTGAAGGTCCGGAAAAAGTCTGGATATATTCAGTCCTGGTGTGGGTAGAGGAGTTGAACGAAAGTAAACCGTTATTGAAGTGTCGTAAATAACTATCAAGGTATCGAAATCGAGCGGTTGACGGCTGCGAGAGAGCAAGGTGCATGGTATAACCTGATTATTGCTTGCATGGTATCCGGCATTAAGACGGCAAGAACTCTATCCGGGCATGTTTACGGAACAGGAGAAGCAAACAGACGATGTTAAGCGAAAAAGCCGAGAACCCGAATGGGAAAAGCTGAAATAGCGATGCGTCTGTTTGTGGCGGACTGACTCGTAGTAGCGGGTTATTGCCCAAGAAATGAATGAGTAATGTCATTAGGAGCGAAGGGGTCAGCGGACTCAAGGCTATTTTTATTTTGCCAACTCCATTTGGAGGATGAGCTTGTTTCTTCTGCCTGCAACCTTTACTGGTTGTATGAGTTCGAAGAGCCGTATGAGTCGAGAGGTTCACGTACGGTTCTAGAGGTTTGGGGGTGAAACTCCCCCTTACCTACT
>CAWIYO010000008.1:0-215261 GCA_963840345.1 uncultured beta proteobacterium | reverse complement strand
ATCACAGGTATCGAGCAAGGCTGTTCGAGAGGTACGGCAAATTCGTCCGCCTAACCACCACCAAGACCTTATCACCTCTCCCTTGGCTCGGTTGAGCATCTTCCAGTCCAATGATCGGCATTACCACCAGTTGCCGAAATTGGCTACTGGTGTGTTCAGTTGGTTGTCGGCAGGTCCTCGCATGGGATCAACCATGAAATCTAACCCTGCGCTCAAGTCGCTCCCCGCGGTCGCTGGGACGCGCCTTCGGCGCGCCCTCGCTACATACATGGACGCCCACTTTTGCCAAGCTTTCAATTGATGATTTTGAGGTAGGGTAAAATTACAGCCCATACATCCAGATTCTCGTGAGAGCCTCGCCTCTCTCTCTCCCTAATGAAATTCGCTCAATCAGGTCCCATCACGTTTCAGCGGGCTTTTCGCCCGTGAAGCTTATCGGACTCTCTCGCTCACGGTCTGACCTGTCTCGCCATCACTTCTTGATTGCCTGTGCAATCGGTGGTCGTGCTCCTTCTTCTTATTAACTCGGGTTTACTTAGCCGCCTTGATTACATGGCGGCAGCCTGGGCTGCCGGTGTGTAATCGGAGCGAACGTCCGATCATGGGCCAAGAGCGCCCATACGATGCGGGCATTTTTCTCGCCAGTGCAACTGCTGCCACGTTCTTGTTGCGCCGGGTCATCAGCTTCTTCATCCAGCTTTCCGGTTCTGCTTTCTGTTCGATAACTCGGCTCACCGCTCGTGCACCGTGGATCATCGAAGAGTCGCAGGTAGGTGTCGCCGCGTTTGTTGATGCCCTGCAGGTTCTGTTTGCCGCCACTGGAGTTTTGTTGGGTACCAACCCCATCCATGCTGCGAGTTGTCTGCCATTCCTGAATTCGCGCGCATTGCCCACGGTCGCCACAATCGCACTTGCCGTGATCGGCCCCAGCCCCGGTATCTCTGCCAGCTTGCGGCTCGCTGCATTCTCGCGATGCCATCTTTGGATTTGTGCTTCGAGTTCTTTGGCTTGCCTATCCATTTCTTTCAGGTTGTCCGTCAGTCGTTCAATCAGGTTGCGCATGGTGCCGGGTAAGCCGTTTTCGCCGTCTTCAGAGTATCTCCGGCACCTGCTTCATGATCGAACTGATTCCTTGCGGATGATGATGCCGAACTCGGAGAGCGAGCCGCGTATCTGGTTGGCCTGTGCGGTTCTGGCTTTTACAAATCCTTGTCGTGCTCTGTGCACCGACAGGATCGCTTGTTGTTCTACCGTCTTCTTTGCGACGAAGCGCATGTTCGGTCTGCTCACCGCTTCGCAGATCGCTTCTGCATCAGCCATGTCGTTCTTGTTCGTTTTGACATAAGGCTTCACGAACTCGGGTGCCATCAATTTGACGGTGTGCCCGTAACTTTCCAGTTTCCTCGCCCAGTGATGCGCACTGCCGCACGCCTCCATGCCGATCAAACACGGCTCCAGATTGGCGAAGTAGCCCGTCATCTCGGCGCGCTTCAGTTGCTTGCGCACGGCCACTTTTCCGTGTTCTGTCACGCCGTGAATCTAAAAACTACTTTTGCCAAATCAATGCCAATTGTCGTAATCTTCGTTATCTTCATTTTTGGATGCCCCTTTCTATGTCTAGTGGTCGTAATGCCACCACTACATTGGCACTTCGATGCCGTATTAGGAAGTGGGCGTCCATTCCATTACGTTAGGGCTGCAGTTGAAAACGCTAATGCATATATTTATTGCTGGGCTATTGATAGCTTTAGGTTTGGCGGCTTGGCAATATTCGTTAGCACCACAAGGCACTCTTTTATACACTCCTGCTCCAGGCATCAAACCCAATTTCACCCCCTCATTGGCACTCGGCTTTTTTGTGGGAGTTCTTGGTTTATGTGCCTTGTCTATCTTTGTCGGCTTGATTGGTTTCGTCTGTGGTCTTGTTGCAAATCGCCGCTGGCTGGCCGTTGCAAAACAATCCATTATTTTGGCTGCTGGCTATGGATTGTTACTTGTGTTTACCATGTTCACGGAGAAGTTATGGCCCTAGCCTATCATTCAAGCGGGACGCGCTGCGCGCGCCCCTTAATTTAACGTTATGCGGAATAGAGGAATGTTTCCAGGATGCTGACCAGAGAGAGAAAAACGTTACTGCTCAGAGATCGCGCAGCGCGTGTCTCAGATGCGGGAGTTCCTTAATAAGAATACTCTCGTGGAGCCACCGCAGCCAACCGAGTGGCATTCTTTCCTTTCGACGCTTCGCAAGATACAGGGCAACCTCAGCAACGACGGCAGTTTTATTGCAACGCTTCTTGCGAAACAATACCTTTATTCAAATTTCGGCATCGAATTCGATGCCGCAGAAAAGCCACAAGGGGCGCCCGGAATTGACATTGACATAAAAACTGCCGAAGGCCACCGAATTGTTGCTGAAATCAAGACCACGGTGCCATATCAGGTGTCAGATTTCGGAGCACAACAAGCCGCGAGTTTTAAGAAGGATTTTGCGAAACTCGCCGCATCAGAGGCCAAGCACAAGTTTCTGTTCGTCACCGATTCGGGTGCTTTCTCTGCGCTCCAGAAAGACAAGTACACCAAGCTCATGCCTGGTGTTCGCATCGTTCATCTTGCAACTGGACAGGAACATGCCGCATAACCTGTCAGTCGAGAGGGCCGCTCCGCAAGCGGCGTTGCCGCCTGCTCCGCGCCCCTCCTTTTACGTTAGCCCTCTATGACTTCTGCTCTCCGATGAAACGCTATCTCATTCTCTTACTTGCCCTTACGCCCTACGCCTACGCAGCGGACTGCGCGAAGTCTGATAGCCACTGCCAAAAGGCGTCCGAACTCGTCCGGGTACTTGGATACGAGGGCTCTGTTCAGGCATTTCAAACATCCTGTATCGAGCAGGCGAAAGCATTTAGCCCCGACGTCCTGATTCGGAAAGATCCAACGCTCTTTTATGGCATTACTGCCGAGTCTCCGAAATGGCCCAAGGTGATTAGCGCCTACGGGGAATACAAACGACTGTTTTGCGGTGAATGGCTTCGTCCTGCGTTGCTCGAAGCCTACCGTAGTGCGTGGGCCAAGAGTCTCACCGAAGAACAACTGGACTCGACGCTTACATATCTTCGCTCTCCAAGCGGTAGCGCCCTCGCCAAAGCACTGCCCAACGTGTACAAGTCGGTTACCGTCGAAGTTCTGCCGATCTTTAACGAGGTTGGGCAACAGGCTTATCTTCAGTATTCGGCCAGCTTACGGGCTATAGCCGGTGAATAAAGGGCTAACCCGGCGTTGCAGGGGACGCTTCCTATCGGCGGCAGCGGAACTTGGACGTTGAATTTCTCTTTTTGAGGTCAAACCGGAAACAATTCAGACTCATCTGAAATGGCTGCTTGGCCGATAAGCAGTAGGTGCCGAACCAGCAGACAATCGGCCTTTGGTTCTTACTCTGAGTCCAAGCGGCCGCTGTCGATTAGCTGCCGCCAGTTACTTGCCAGGGATACGCCCTGAGATCCAGCACGACACCACCTTCTGCAGGAGTCTTGATGAGTCCCTCCAGTTCCAGTTCGGTAAGTGGTTTTATCTTTGCGCGGTCGCGCGAACGGCTGAATACGCCATTTCTCCACTGGTACACTTCATCCAGCTTTTCTTCGTAGGTGTAGTCGTGATCGTGATCATCGAAGTAATCCACGAACAGGTCTCGTCCCAAATAGATCGTGCTTGAGCCTTCATACCCCGTCTTCTGGCTGGAGACGGGGTCGGGATTCAGGAAATACGCCCAGTCGCCGGGGATGAAGTTCTTTGGAGCTACACCGTATTGGATCCTTAAAAGTTTCCCTGAGCGCTGGAGTTTTTCGGGGTCGAAATCCTTCTCGAAATCCCACATCTTTCCCGGTTCGACATCGACCAAAGGCTCGCCATCGGCGGAGAGCCGGGCTTCCACTCTTTTCAATTGTGCGGGGTCTTTCTTGATGCGGTGATAATAATCCAGCACCCCCTGGACTATCACGAGCTTGGTCGCCGTGTAGCAACCGAGCGCATACTTGTCCTGATTGATGAAAGCATCGTTGACGGCCTCATGCAGGGGAAACCCGGGCTGCGGGGTGCCGCGCTTCCAATACTTCTCGTTCCACTCGGCATAGCTTCCATCCGGCCAGTGCCATGACAGATATTCCGCCCATGCCACGATGTTTTGCCGTATCCCAATGTGCTCTTTCAGGGCTGTCACATGGCACTCGGAGCCGGAGAACTCTGTCAGTCGCCCATGTTGAAGAAGGGCCAGCAGGATTTCCTTCTTCGAGACGGTTTGCACCTTTTTCAATTTCCCGTTCTTCGCGGGGAGGCTCACGTAGTAGTCCCGGATCGCCAGCGCGGGTCTGTCTTTCAAATGGAGGGTATCGGTGTCTTCCTTTGGGGTGTTCAGCGTGTAAACCAGCGTGCCGTTCGCTTGATCTATTTTTCGGGTGACCAATTCCGGGGCGATGTTCAACGAGGCCAGATACGCCGCCATGTCGCGCTCGATCGTTTTGATCAGGCCCGCAGTACAGGCAAAGCGTATACCTTCGTCGTTCTCGCTTACTGACGATTTGTTCGGCGAGTTCTCAAACGCGTCATGCGGAGGATTTTGTTCGGCTGCCCATGCTGGAGAGATTCCCAGTAAGACAGAGATGAAAATCAAATTGTCTATACGCATATTTGGGTTTTTATATTTTTTTACAAACGAATCAGAATCCCAGTCCGCTTGTCCCTAAAACTTCTCGTCCTCGCGCAGATACCGCCATTGCCCCTGCGGCAGATCGCCCAGCCTCACCTTGCCGATGCGCACGCGTTTCAGTGCGGTGACTTTCAATCCCACCATCTCGCACATGCGGCGTATCTGGCGCTTCTTGCCTTCCTGCAGGATGAAGCGCAGCTGGTCTTCGTTCTGCCAGCTCACCTTGGCGGGTTTCAGTTTCTTCCCGTCCAGCGAGAGGCCGTGGTTCAGTAAAGCCAGTCCGTTGCCGACCAGCTTGCCCTGCACGCGCACCAGATATTCTTTTTCGATGGGCGAGTCTTCGCCGATGAGTTGTTTGGCGATGCGGCCGTCTTGCGTGAGAACGAGCAGCCCGGTCGAATCGATGTCCAGCCGCCCGGCGGGAGCCAGGCCGAGCAATTGGCTTCGATGGAAGCGGTGCGGCGAAGTGTCCTGTTCCCAGCGCGTGGAGGCATCGAGCAGCAGGATGGCAGGCTTGTAGCCTTCTTCGGCCTGGCCCGAAACGTAGCCTACGGGCTTGTGCAGCAGGATGGTGACGCGCCCTTGCTGCTTGGCTTGGGCGGCGCGTTCCAGTGTGATCTTTTGCGTGGGCAGGATCTTGGTGCCGAGTTCGCTGACGGTTTCGCCGTCCACCTTCACCCAGCCCTTGGCGATGAAGTCGTCCGCTTCGCGGCGCGAGCAGAGTCCCTGTTCGGACATTAATTTCGATAGTCTGATTTTTTCCATGTATTAAGTCTCAATTACAAGTGATCCGTTCGCATTGAACTTGTCGGTGAGCGGATCATTGGGCTCGACAAGCTCAGCCCGAACGGCTGTTATGCGAATTTTCGCAGGATCAATAACCGTTATCCCAGCGCCGGGAACAGGCCGCGCAGCCCTCCGGCGATGAACTCAACGGCGATGGCGGCGAGCAGCAAACCCATCAACCTGGTGAAGATGGTGCTGCCGATCTTGCCCAGCCGTTGCGAGACCCACGGTGCAATGAGGAAGGTGATCCACACGATGAAGCTCAACGCGACGAGTATCAGCGCCATCATGCCGTAGTGCCCTGCATGCGTTCCCTTGTGGGCGTCGAGGATCACGGTACTGATTGCGCCGGGGCCGGCCAGCAGCGGCGTGGATAGAGGCACGATGGCGACAGAGGTCGTTGCATCGCCATCGGTACTCTCATTCGGTGACACCGACGGTTTGTCGCCAATGAGCATGTTGATGGACATCAGCAGCAGCAGGATGCCGCCCGCCGTGCGGAAAGAGTGGATGCTGATGCCGAAAAATTCCAGTATCGCTTCACCCAGCAGCAATGCGGCGAGCAGGATGCCGAGCACCGACAGCGAAGCCATGCGTCCCACGCGTTCGCGACGCTGCGCCGACATACCGGCCGTGAACGCGATGATGATGGGGATGATGCCGAACGGATCGATGATCGCGAACAGGCTGATGAAGATCTTGGTGTATTCGGTAAAGTCGAGCATGGTGAGACCTAAATGATGTGATCGACGAGTTGTTCCGCTGCCGTGTGCAACCGGCGTGACAGGCTGAGTGCGATAGTGCGGACGAATTGCGAACCGATGCGCGGGTGCTCTTCCAGCATCTGGTCCAGCGCCTCCTTCGAGAGCGTCAGCAAGACGCTATCCTCCGCCGCCAGGCAGGTGGCAGGGCGCTGCTCCCTATCCAGCACGGCCATCTCGCCAAACGCACGGCCATTTCCAAACGTAACCATTTTCCCGGGGCGCTCTTTCCGGCCGGCCTTGGTCATCTCGACGCTGCCGGAGTGCACGAGGCACATGAAAGTGCCGGTATCGCCCTCTTCAAAGAGGGTATCGCCCTGTGCGACCCTGTTGAGACCGAAATAATGCGCGGCGGCGCTCAGTTCCGTGACGGGCAGGTGCCTGAACAGGTCGCTTTCGACCAGCATGGAGCTGATCTCTTCGAGTAAGTCAGAATGGTCGGACATGAAGCGAGCCGGGGTAAGGATGATGTGCGGCGGAAGTTACACCGTATAATCTGGCGAATCAACTTTATTGCCGCTATCCGTGAATAAACTCGTCGCTTCACCGTATCTGCAAGCATTCCTCGCCGGTGCGATCGCCGTCTTCGGTTTTGCACCTTTCGGTCTTTTTCCCTTGCCCATCCTCGCACTTGCCATGCTGTTCCGGCTGTGGAGTCGGGCCGGGAGTCCCGTGCACGCCGCGTGGCTTGGGTTGAGCTTCGGCATGGGCCTGTTCTGCGTAGGCATCAGCTGGATCTATGTCGCCCTGCACACTTACGGCTACATGCACCCCATCCTCGCGGCCATCGCGACGGCGCTGTTCGCCGCCGTGAATGCGACGCTGCCTGCGCTGGCAGGGTATGCGCAAGCGAAACTGAAACCGCTCTTTTTGAGCCTGTCGAACCAACCCTTCGACGGGCCCAGGGCGAACGGGGTAGTAATACTCCTTGTCATGCCCGCGATCTGGACCCTCGCCGAATGGCTGCGCGGACTCTTGTTCACCGGCTTCCCCTGGCTCTCGGTCGGCTACTCGCAAGTGCCGGACAGCCCGCTGGTGGGCTACGCGCCGGTGCTGGGCGTATACGGCGTGTCACTCATGGTGGCGCTGAGTGCGGCACTTTTGCTGGTTTTGTGGAACGTGCGCTGGAGCAGGCAGGGCCAAGCTGCTTTGGCGGCGTTAGCGGCGCTATGGGTTAGCGGAGCGGTGTTGCGCGGCATCGAATGGACCCGCCCGCAAGGCGAGCCGCTCAAGGTGAGCCTGCTGCAGGGCAATATCGCCCAGGATGAAAAGTTCGAAGAGGACAAGCTGATCAGTACCTTCGAGACCTATCGCCGTCTGGTTCAAAGCAGCGATGCGCGATTGATCGTGATGCCGGAAACGGCCTTGCCGCTGTTGCGCCACAACGTGCCGGAAAGTTACGAGGCCCTTCTGAGCGAGCATGCACGAAAAAACGGAGGGGACATCCTCGTCGGTGCATTCGAGAAAGAGAACGGCAATTACTACAACAGCCTGTATTCGCTGGGCAGCGCCGAGAGCCAGCACTACCGCAAGAACCACCTGGTCCCGTTCGGCGAATTCATTCCGCTGCGCAGCGTATTTGGCTGGCTCGTCAACGAAGTGTTGCAGATACCGATGGGCGATCAGACCAGCGGCGGCGCACATCAAGCGCCGCTCAACGTCGCCGGGCAAAGGATCGCGGCGAACATCTGCTACGAAGACGCCTTCGGCGAGGAGATCATCCACGCTTTGCCCGAAGCGACGCTGCTGGTGAATGTCACTAACGATGCGTGGTACGGCGAATCGTTCGCCGCCATCCAGCACAACCAGCTGTCGCAGATGCGCGCGCTGGAAACGGGGCGCATGATGCTGCGCGCCACCAATACAGGCGTCACCTCTGTGATTGGTGTGGATGGACGTATTCAGGCCATGCTGCCGCAGCATGAGGAGGGTGTGCTTACGGCCGAAGCGCAGGGGTACGCGGGCAGCACGCCATATGTGAGGTGGGGGAATGGGGGGATGTTGGTGTTGGCTGGGTTGATGTTGGGGGCCGCGTGGTGGAGTGGGCGCAGGAAGTAGGGCGTTCCTGAGGCCGTTCGTCCTGAGCTTGTCGAAGGATGGGCGAAGCCCGCCAATTACAGCCGTTCGTGCTGAGCTTGTCGAAGCATGAATGAGCTAAATCAAACCAACACCGTCGGGGGTAGCCCGACAGCTAGTCACTTTTCTTGTCTTCGCCAAGAAAAGTAACCAAAAGAAGTCGACCCCGGTTTGCCGCCCCTTCGGGGTTCCCTGCGTTGCTCGACTGGTCAGGCGGCTGCGGAACTCGCGCTACGCGCTCAGACAGTCCTCGCCGACATCCCCTGACCAGTCTGCGCTACTCGGCGGCGCACAGGGGAAGGCAAAGCAAAATCAAAACCATATGGTGGGCACTTCGTGCCCACCCTACGCAGTTGTTCAGAATACAATTCGACTCGGTACTTTGAGCATGTTGCTAAGACTATTCGTGCTTTGTTCCGGTCTGATCGTCACAACATTTTCTATCGCCGCACCAATTCGCCCAAATTTGTCGGAGGCCTTGAAATTGGAAAAACAAGGGCGCTTTGAAGAGGCAGCAAAGTAGCTCGTTCCATGCCTGGATTCACGGCTTGTTTGCCATACGCTGAACTTGAAAATCTCTACGTTGGCGACAGGGTAACGGAATTATGTGTAGGAATTGTCCGCAGGTGGGTGGCGAAGGAAAAATAATCTCTGCTCTCAATGGCTGGGATTATTAATCCAAGATCAGCACTATGGCGGCGCTTGCTAATCACGATTTCTTAAGATTGCTGCGAAGAAATTTCCAAAATCAAATACCAGCGAGGAATTTGATTATGTTCGGATGGACAATTAGGTTCCCCTCATATAGTGGATCGCTCATCTAGGGTATTGCAGGCCGCTAATCCTGAAATTCAGTTGAGCAATTACCCGAACGGTCTAGTACTCTCAGACTGCAAAGGATGCGGCTAAGGTTGTGTTTGCGCGAGCTATGAGTCTTTGCTTCACCCTGATACAAATGAATCAGGTTATAGGGTTCAATTGGATTATCGTTCAGGCTGATTCGCGACAGGATGAGATTGTGCCCTGTCTTCAAAGCATGAACTAAAAGTTGGTGAAGTGGCTTTACATCGGCAAGATTCGCCGGAATTGAAGAGCTTATTGGTAGAAGCAGTTGATACTCTTGAGCACTGCATCTAAACATACGCAGGTATTGAATTTAATCGCGACTAAAGTTTGATAGCCAAGTTAGAGTGGGCACGAAGTGCCCACTCTGTGGTTTTGGTTTTGCTTTCCTTCCCCTGTGTGCCGCCGAGTAGTGCAGGCTGGTCAGGGGATGTCGTCGAGTACTGTTTGAGCACGTGGCCGCGAAGCGGATCGTGCGAGTTGCGCAGACGCCTGACCAGTCGAGCAACGCAGGGAACCCCGAAGGGGCGGCAAACCGGGGTCGCCTTTTCTTTGGTTACTTTTTTTTGGCGAAGCAAAAGAAAGTGACTAGCTGTCGGGCTACCCCCGACGGTGTTGGGTTTGAATTCACAAATTAGCGGGCTGCGCCCATCCTTCGACAGGCTCAGGACGAACGGTTATTAGTAATTCACACAAATGAAATCAACGAACAATACCACCTGGACCTGCTACCTCCTCCAATGCGCCGACAACACCCTCTACTGCGGCATCACCAACGACCTCGAAAAACGCCTCGCCGCCCATAACGCCGGCGAAGGCGCCAAATACACCCGCGGCCGAACCCCTGTGAAACTGCGCTATGCAGAAACCTGCGCCGACAAATCCGCGGCACTGAAACGCGAGACGCAGATCAAGGCGTTGCCGCGCGCCGCCAAACTGGCGTTGATAGCCTGAACTCTAAGGTGCGGAGAGCAGTCAGGCAGCATGTTTGACTTGATAAGTCGCGCACCGCATAGTGCCATCCCTTATGGAATTCAATGCGTTGGAAAATCAGGGGGCTGGCGGCGAGACGGCGAGGATGGTCCGGGCGGATAAGCTGGAGCTTCTCTACAAGCAGTCTTATCCTGCCACTCTCATCAGCGCGGTTGCGGGCTTATTGCTTTGCTGGCTGCTCTGGCGACATGTGGATGATGGTCTGCTGCTTGGCTGGCTGGCCGCCATTTTTGCAGCCGGCGCGCTCAGGGTTACGCTGTTTGTTTTGTACTTCAGGGCCAAGCCCGGTGGCAAGGAGCTACTGGCGTGGGAAAGACCATATATCTACACCTTGGTTTTTGCTTCGCTCATGTGGGGGGCTGTGGTGTTCGTCATGCCCGCGGACTCGCCGCTGTATCAATCCGTCATTTTCTTCTTCCTGATCGGGATGGCCGGTGGGGCGATCTCGACCTATTCGGCGCTCAGGTTCATGGCGCTGACGGCAATGCTGTCCGTGATGCTGCCGACAGTCATCTGGTTGCTGTGGCAGGGGCAGCCGTTGCAGCTTGGCATGGCGGCCGGGGCATTGCTGTTCATGACTGCTGCTTTGCGTGCCACCAAGGTGCTGTCAACGGCGCTGCACAATAGTTTTCAACTCGCCCGCGACTTGCAGAACGCCAAGGATCGGTATGAAAAACTGGCGCAAACGGATTTTCTGACGGGGCTGAACAATCGCCGCGCGTTCTACGAACACGGGCAGCCGCTGGTCAACTATTGCGAACGGAATAAGCGCCCGCTCAGCGCCATAATGCTGGACGCCGATCACTTCAAGCGCATCAACGACACCCATGGTCATATCGCGGGCGATGCGGTGTTGCATCGTCTGGCCCAAGTGCTGGCGATGGCTATCCGGAAGTCTGATGTCTGTGGGCGCATGGGCGGGGAAGAATTCGCGATATTGCTGCCGGACACGACAATCGAGGCAGCATGCGCTTTAGCCGAGAAGCTGCGCCAGTCCATTGAGGAAACGCCGGTCATGCATGAAGGGGTGCAGTTGCGTTTCACCGCCAGTATCGGTGTGTCCGCCGGGGATACGACATCGACAAGTCTGCTTCATTGTTCCGATTCGGCGCTCTACCGAGCCAAGGCAGAAGGCCGTAATCGCGTCGTTCATCTGGAGTGCCCGGATACGGAAAGAAATGACACTGCGTTCGGGACCGATATCCAGTAGTTCTGCAGAAGGCGGCGTGACGTAACCCGCCTAAACCCGTAAAATGCGGCCTTTCGCAAATCCTGCGGGTTTTTTAAGTACATGCTTACCTTTCAGCAAGTCATTCTGACGTTACAAAAATTCTGGGATAAGCAGGGCTGTGCGCTGTTGCAGCCCTACGATATCGAAGTCGGCGCCGGCACATTTCATACGGCGACTTTCTTGAGAGCGATCGGCCCGGAGCCTTGGCACGCAGCTTATGTGCAACCCTCGCGCCGCCCCAAGGACGGGCGTTACGGCGAAAACCCCAATCGCTTGCAGCATTATTATCAGTACCAGGTGGTGCTGAAGCCTTCCCCCGAAAATATCCAGGAGCTCTATCTCGACAGCCTGCGCGAACTGGGCATCGACACCAACGAGCACGACATCCGCTTCGTCGAGGACGATTGGGAATCGCCGACCCTGGGCGCCTGGGGCCTGGGCTGGGAAGTGTGGCTGGACGGCATGGAGGTGACGCAGTTCACCTATTTTCAGGAAGTCGGTTCGCTCACCTGCAAGCCGGTGCTGGGCGAGATCACTTACGGTCTGGAGCGCTTGGCCATGTATCTGCAGGGCGTGGAGAACGTGTATGACCTGGTGTGGGCCAAGCACGGCGATACGGTCATCACTTACGGCGATGTATATCACCAGAACGAAGTGGAGCAGTCCAGATACAACTTCGAGCACTCCAACGTCGAGATGCTGTTCCGTCATTTCAATGAGTACGAATCCGAGGCCAAGCGCCTGATGGATGCCGCATTGCCGTTGCCGGGCTTCGAGATGGTGATGAAGTGTTCGCATACGTTCAACCTGCTGGATGCGCGCGGCGCGATCTCGGTGACCGAGCGCGCGGCCTACATTGGCAGGGTGCGCGCCCTGGCGCGCCAGGTAGCGCAGGCTTATTACGATTCGCGCGAAGCTTTGGGATTCCCGATGGCCAAGGCCGGAGGGAACAAGAAATGAAACAGACTCTATTGATCGAATTGCTCACAGAAGAGCTGCCGCCGAAGGCGCTGGAGAAGCTCTCCACCACGTTCGCCAACGAAGTGTTTGCCGCCCTGAAGGAACAGGCGCTGCTGGGCGAAACCAGCGTGTGCACACCGTATTGCACGCCGCGCCGCCTGGCGGTGAGCATCACCGAGGTCGAATCGCAGCAAGCCGACCGCACCATCGAACGCAAAGGCCCGGCGGTGGCTGCCGGACTGGATGCCAGTGGCAAGCCGACCAAGGCGCTGGAAGGTTTCATGCGCTCGGCCAACGTAACGCTGGATAAATTGCAGCGCCTGGCCGAAGGCAAGGCGGAATACTTCGTGGCTCGCGTCGAGCTGAAGGGCAAGTCGCTGGACGAATATGTGTCGGAGATCGTGGCCCAGGCGCTGAAGAAGCTGCCGGTGCCGAAGCTGATGCGCTGGGGCGATTCGGAACATCAGTTCGTGCGCCCGGTGCATGGCCTCGTTGTGCTGCACGGCAAGCGTGTCGTGCCGGCGGAAGTGCTGGGGCTTTCCAGCGGCAACGTCACCCGCGGTCACCGTTTCATGTGCAGCGAGCCCGTCACTATCGCCCATGCGGACGATTACGAAGCAACACTGGCACGCGACGGACGCGTGGTCGCCAGCTTCGCGCAACGCCGCGAGAGCATCGTGGCGCGTCTGGATATTCTGGCCGGACAGAACAATGCGATCTGGGTGGGGCATGCCAATTTCGACCTGGAGAAACTGCTGTCCATGTCCAACGAAGAGCGCAGCGTGCTGAGCACGCTGCTGGACGAAGTGGCAGGGCTGGTCGAGTGGCCGGAGGTGTACGTCGGCGAGTTCGAGAAGGAATTCCTGGAAGTTCCGCAGGAATGCCTGATCCTGACCATGCAGCAGAACCAGAAATATTTCCCGCTGCTGGATGCAGCCAGCGGCAAACTGCTGAACAAATTCCTCATCGTTTCCAACATGCAGGTAAGCGATCCGCATCACATCATCGAAGGCAACCAGCGCGTGGTGCGCCCGCGCTTGTCCGATGCGCGGTTCTTCTTCAATCAGGATCGCAAGCAGAGACTGGAATCTCGCGTCGGGAAACTCGGCAACGTGGTGTATCACAACAAGCTGGGCACCCAGTTGCAGCGCGTCGAGCGCATCACCACGCTGGCCGGGATCATTGCGCGCCTGCTGGAAGCGGACAAGGCCGATGCGGAGTTGACGGCGCGTCTGTGCAAGGCCGACCTGCTGACCGACATGGTCGGCGAGTTCCCCGAGTTGCAGGGCATCATCGGGCGCTACTACGCTTTCCACGATGGCGAGAAACTGGAAGTGGCGAACGCCATCGAGGCGCATTACCACCCGCGTTTCGCCGGGGATTCCGTGCCGGTTGGCGCGGTCGCGTGTTCCGTTGCCCTGGCCGACAAGCTGGAGACGCTGATCGGCATCTACGGTGTCGGGCAAGTGCCGACCGGCGACAAGGATCCGTTCGGTCTGCGCCGCCATGCCTTGGGAGTGTTGCGCATCCTGATCGAGACCCCCTACGATCTGTCGCTGCCCGCGCTGCTCAAGGCGACGGCGGACAACTTCCCCAAGGGGATGTTGAGCGCGACGGTGGCGGCGGATGTGGAAGAGTTCATGCTGGATCGTTTGCGCGGCTATCTGCGCGACCGCAGCTTCGATGCGTCGCATATCGAAGCGGTGCTTGCAGTGCTGAATGGCCGCATGCACGAGGTCTTGCCGCGCCTGCAGGGCGTGCGCGCCTTCGCCGTGCTGGCGGTGGCCAAGGACCTGGCTGCGGCGAACAAGCGCGTGCAGAACATCATGCGCAAGAACCACGAGGAACTCGGCGCTGCGGTGGCGAACGCGGTGTTCGACCCCAAGCTGATGGTGGACCAAGCCGAGCGCAATTTGCATCAGGCGATGCTGGACATCACTCCGTTCGTGCAGGGCTATTTCACTCGCGGCGAGTACGGGCAGAACCTGAAGGCGCTGGTCACGCTCAAGCCTTTCATCGACGATTTCTTCGATCAGGTGATGGTGATGGCGGAGGACCAGAAGCTGCGCATCAACCGTGCCCTGCTGCTCAAGCAACTCGGCAGCCTGATGAACCAGGTTGCGGACATCTCCAAGTTGGCCGCATGACGAAGCTGATCATCCTCGACCGCGACGGCGTCATCAATTTCGACTCCGACCAGTTCATCAAGAGCCCGGAAGAGTGGAAGCCCATTCCCGGTAGCCTTGAGGCGATTGCCCGCCTGTGCCAGGCCGACTACCGCGTGGTGGTGGCGACCAACCAGTCCGGTATCGGGCGCGGCCTGTTCGACATGCCGATGCTGAACGCCATCCACGACAAGATGCACAAGGCGTGCGCCCAGGTCGGCGCCCGCATCGATGCAGTGTTCTTTTGTCCGCACACCAATGATTCGAATTGCGGCTGCCGCAAACCCAAGAGCGGCATGCTGGAAGAGATCGCCGTGCGCTACGGCGTTTCCCTGAAAGGCGTACCCTCCGTCGGGGATTCGTTGCGCGATCTGCAAGCGGCGGCGCGGGTAGAGGCGCAGCCTATCCTGGTGCTTACCGGCAAAGGCATCAAGACTCAAGCTGCAGGCGGCTTGCCCGAAAATACCCTGACCTATCCCGATCTGGCTGCCGTGGTGGCAACATTGGTATGACCCTCATTCGTTCGCTCATCTTCTTCCTGGTGCAACTGGTCTGGACACCCATCTATGCCTCGATGGTGGTCTTCATTTTTCCGCTCGAGCCGCACACGCGCTACCGTATCGCTAGCGGCCTTGCCTACAGCACGATGTGGCTGCTGCGTGTGATCTGCGGCATCAGGATGGAAGTGCGCGGTGCGGAAAACATTCCGAAAGAGCCGCATATCGTGCTGTGCAAGCATCAATCGGCGTGGGAGACGTTCGCGCTGCAGACGGTGTTTCCGGATCAGGTTTGGGTACTCAAGCGAGAGTTGTTGTGGTTGCCGTTCTTCGGCTGGGGGCTGGCGGTGACCAGCCCCATCGCGATCGACCGCAGCAAAGGCAAAAAAGCGATGCGACAGTTGCTGGAGCAGGGCAAGCACAGGTTGGCGCACGGCTTCTGTGTGGTGATCTTCCCCGAAGGCACGCGTATGCCCTATGGCGTGCACGGCAAATACAAGATCGGCGGGGCCATGCTCGGCGAAGCAAGCGGCGCGCCCGTCGTGCCCGTAGCGCATAACGCTGGCAAATTCTGGGCGCGCAATGCCTTCCTGAAACACCCCGGTACCATCGTCATGAGTATCGGCCAGCCCATCGATCCAAAAGGCCTCAAGGCGGAAGAGATCAGCCGCCTTGTGGAGGACTGGATTGAGAATGAAATGACCAAGCTGGACTGATGTTCAAGGTATTACGCCAGAAATCGTCTCCGCCTGTCGTCGAACAACGCAACATTCACCTTTCCGGCAAGGAAATCAGCTATACCCTCAAACGCAGCGGCTATCGCCGCAGCATCGGCCTGCGCATCGACGACCGCGGGCTGACCGTCAATGCGCCGTTGCGCGCTTCGGAGAAATGGTTGCACAGCGTGTTGCAGGACAAGGCCGACTGGGTGGTGAAGCATCTGGACGGATGGCAATCGAAGAAGGTCCTGCAGATAGTCTGGGCGGAAGGCGCGCGCATCCCGTTCCGTGGCGAGGAGTTCATCCTGACCCGGACTCCCAAGGTGCGCGGTTCAAAGCCGGTGTTGCTGGGCGAGGTACTGCAAGTACCGGTGGGCCTGGATGCGGACGCGGAGCATATCGCGAAGGCGGTGACGCTCTGGTATCGGGATGAGGCGCTGCAGGTCTTCAGGGAGTGCGTGGAGCACTTTGCCCCGTTGCTGCAAGTGACTCCGAGCGAGATCAAACTGACCGCCGCACGCACCCAATGGGGGAATTGCACGACGCAGGGAGTGGTACGGCTGCACTGGCAGCTGGTGAAGATGCCGCTGCACCTGATCGACTACGTGGTGGTGCATGAGCTGGCGCATCTGGTGGAGATGAACCATTCACCGGCCTTCTGGCGCGTGGTGGAGCGCGCGTGCCCGGACTATAAACGGTGCCGGGCCGAATTGCGCAATTACGGGGTGTCGGAATAGGCCTGTTCTTATCCGCGAAGTCTGTGGCAGCATCAATTTGTATCTTCCATCAGTGTTCCTTCATGGCGCCAAGCCTCGCGTAACGGCGTCTCTCAAGAAGATATAGACCCCGAACTAGCCAAATTGCCTATTGATGCTACTTCCATAGTAGGGTTATTGTCGCACCCATTGTTCACCAAGTCAGCCTGACCGGGAATAGGGGGAGAAATGGGAATAGCTTATCTTCGTGCGGCATTCTGTAGCGGGTTGCTCCTGGCCGGGAAAATCTACCAATGTGTTGTCAAGGAGTCGCGCGCGTTATCGCACCTCTTGCACCCCCTATTCCGCGCATCTTTCATTTGCACGGTTCGCTTTATAATATGCTGTTGCCTCACCGGCTTGGCGTTATCGGTCGTGTCGGGGGTGAGTTATGCCGAGGGAACTGTAAATCCAACGTTTTCTACTGCGGCGCCACCGCTTATTAAATATTCTGGTGCATACTCAAATTTCGATACACCCGAGGCAGCGTGTGCTGACATAGTCGTGCATCAGTGGGACTACACATCCTCAACCACTTTGGTTTACGACCATGTGGAGCCCTATAACGTAAACATGCTCAAGTGCTTCGCAGCTAGCTCTACCAATCCAGAGCTCGGGGCAGGCTGGTATGCGAACGTAGGGATCATGCGTTCATGTGACGGTCTTGGCTGGGTTAATTACGCGATTACGTGCACGAAAAATATCTGCCCCGCCAATTCCATCGGCACGCCGGCGATCAATCCGGCCACCTGTACCTGCAACGGCGGTTACGAGCCGGCCCCCACAAGGACAAGTTGCGTGCTTGTTGCCACTTGTCCTATAAGTGATTTACCGCCGATTACAGACCCAGTAGTTCAATCATACGAAGACAACCCGAACCTTTCTGATACTGCACATCTAGACCCACAGATGCGAGATGTTGCACTGCCATGTTTGTTAGGGGTAACGGCAGCTGGCTCTCCCTCGGTTGGGTCTGCGTACCGACCACCTGCGTATAATCAGCACTTGATAGACGTGTGGAAAAAGTGGGTGAATGAACTGATGGACGATGAAAATCCAGCCTGTGCTGCCCGGAAAGCGAGAATTCAAAGACATTTCCAGCGGCATGAGCTGCTTGTGACACAAGCTCCCGTACCCAATTCTCGCCACACGCGAGGGTTGGCAGTAGATGTAACGATCAACTTACCACTAGCCAACATCGATGCATTGGCTGGGGGCTGTGGGTTGCGTAGACCTAGGCCAGTTGGCGATCGTGTGCATTTCCAATTCCCATAAATGATGGAGAACGTAATGAAAACTTCCATAACAGCGAGATTTCAAATGATTTGCCTGGCGTGGGCGTTTGGAGCTTGCAGCGAGGCTTTGGCACAACCGCCGGTGGTGAGCGCTTATGGCGTACATTACGGAGGCAAGGTGCAATACCACTATCGCTTGGTCAATAATGGCCCATACGAAATTTCTTCGGTGTGGATTGGGCATGACACACCTAATGACAATAATAGTGACATCTTCGAACTTAAATCTGATCCGTCTGGCATGGTTGATCCGGGCATGCCAGCGGCCAGCGTGACTTCTCCGCCAGGTTGGGAGCCAATACTTATTGGCCAAGAAGAAACGACAGAGAGTTCCATAAAGTGGCATGTTGCTAACGCCAATACTCCGCGCTTGGCAGTAGGGCAAACCTTGAGCGGAATGAGCATTACACTGGATAAAGCAGATAGCAGTTACGTTATGAGTCATGCAACCATTCACTTTAGCAATCGGCCATCGACCGATGATGTTACTGTTCCTTTGCAGCGCCTCGACACTACCCCTCCTGCTCTTACTGTAGCGCTGACCCCAAACGTCCTCCGTCCGAATGAAAAACTCGTCCCAATCACCGCCGCCATCACGGTGAAGGACGACTACGATCCTGCCCCCGAGATCAAACTCGAGTCCATCACGCCCAGCGAATTGACCGAACCCGGAGACATCCGTGATGCGAGCCTAGGCACGGACGACCGCCAATTCATGCTCAAGGCAGAACGTGAGGGCAAGAACAAGGCCGGGAGGATATATACCGTGATCTACTCGGCAACTGACGCATCCGGCAACCAGGCAACTGCCAGCGCCACCGTGACTGTACCGCACGATGAAAGAGGACATGATGAACGTGGGCACGACAACCGCCGGGAGGAGAAAGACAAGAAGGATGAGCACAGACGAGATCGCTAAAAAAGCGGTCTGTAATCCCAGTATTCCAGAAGGAGCTTGAGCCAGCACAACGGATTAAGAGTCTTAGCGTGGTTGGATTGATTTCTGGCGTGCCGGTGGAATGGGCGGGGCAGATTTTTTCGTGCGTGTAATCTCGTAATTAACCCAGCCAAGACCGTCACATGAACGCATTATCCCTACGTGCCTGACCCAACTAGAACGAGCTGGGTGCCGGTAAAGGCTGAACACAAAGCCGCAACGCGCTTGACCATTGATTGCTTAGCGGCACGGGTTCTGGATTTCGATTTGAGATATGTACTTAAGCAAATTGAGCATGAACACGAGGATCGCGGTAGAAGGAAGGAGCGGTAATCTCAGGTCATCCATAGCCATAGGGATAACTCAGACTAAATCAACATTTACCCCTGCGACAATATGCCGCATTCCCAAACTGCGGAAACAGTCTTAGAGTTCGTCCTGCCAGGCGGAGCGGATGTGGTTTCCCGGTAGTCTCCTCCCAGATGAAGGATGCCTTCCGCTTGGCCCCTTCCTTCCTAGAAATCCACCCGTTTCCCGCTTCCGAGTTGTACCAGCTCGGTTAGCTTGGCGAACAACTCGCTATCGTCGCGCTGACTCAGCCACTTTCCGTCCTGATACCCATAGTGGAAGCCGCCGGATTTCGCTGCCAGCCAGATCTCCCGGTTGGGGACATGCCGGTTGACGATGATCTTGCTGCCGTCATCGAATTCCATTTCCAGCACGGTGCCGTTGCTGTCGTATTCGATATCGGCATCGCTGGCGTCCAAGGCCTGCTCGATGCGTCCAAACACTGCGTCGGCCAGTTCGTGGAAGTCGTTTTCTGTCATTTGTTTTCCCTATTTGCGAGCGATCAGCATGCTGCTGTCGCTCTGGCTTACTTGAAAATTGCGCAGCACGTTCGCGCCGAGCAGGTTGGTTTCCAGGTTGGGCATGACCGCGACGGTGATGTTCTCCAGCGTGAAATTGCCCAGCGTCATGTGCGGCACGAGCGCGAGGCAACCCGTTGCCGAGCCGTTTGCGGTCTGGAACTGAACTTCCTTGCACTTGTGTATGCCGGCTTGGCGCGCGAGGTCGCTGGAGATCGAAGTGACCGAGGCGCCGGTATCCACCATGAATGTGGCGGCAACGTTTTCGATGGTGCCGGGCAGATAGAAGTGCCCGTTATCCTGGCGTTGCAGCTGCATGCTGCCGTCGCCGGTGAAGGTCGGCGGCGGGAATGACGCATCGAGATTGGCCGTCTTGATGAACAACTGGAAATCTCCCATGCCTGCGCCGGAAGTCTGCATGGAGAGTCGTATCGGTTTATCGGCCTGCACGGACAAAGGTTTGTCGAACTTCAGGAGGTTGCCATCCGAGAAACCGCTGCGCGGGTTGCACCATTTGCTGCCGACGCTGAACATCATGTCGTATTGCCCGGCGGGCAGATGCAGGGTGGCGCTTTGTTGGGCCCGAACCAGCAATGACAACGACGGGATGGCAGTCTGCGGCGCGGAGAGGATCAACAACGCCGGGTGGGTGTGATCGTTCTTCAGGGTGATTTCGGGGTCGTTCGGATTGCCGGTATGCAGGCCGCTTTCCGGGAAGACGGTAGTAATGCCGTTGTCGGGGATGATGCCCGCACATTGATGGTCCGGGTCTGATTGGCTGAGCATGCTGGTGCCACGGGTTTCCGGCGGGCGGTTCAATCGTTGTGCAGTCCAGAAACCGGCCGACACGGCCAATACCAGGAGGAGCACGTTGCGCAGACCGTGGCGCTCCTTAACATCTTCGTAGGAGACGACCGGGTCGGTGTGGGCGGGTTGCGGGGGTTGAATGCCGGGGGGGCGGCTATTGATCGGGCTGCAGGCGATCGTCTGTTCGATGATCTCATTCAGTTTGGTGAAGAGCTCGCTCTGGTCATGAGCATACCAGGCGCCATCCCTGTACATGAACTCGATGCCGCCGGAACGTGCTGCCAGCCACACGCCGTTTGTCTGCGCATCAAGGTTGACCACGATACGCTGCCCGTCGGCGAACTCGAGGCGTAGTGCATTCCCATTCAGGTTCTGGCGGATGTCCACTCCGCGCTCGGTCACCATCTGCCGGATGCGGGGGAACAACGTTCTGCCTGGTTCGTCGCCTGGGCTTTCCATCATATAATCCAAACCACTCCTTCGACTGTGAAGCCCGATCCCAATACCAAGAAAGATGAAGCCATGCGCGCTACTTTTTGCATTATGTTGCTGTTGACCGTCATCCTGCAAGGCTGCGGACGTAAAGGTCCGCTGATATTGTCGCCCGCACCGGCCGCGGCACCGGTGCCGCAATCTGCTCCCGTACTGTCCGCTCCCGAGAACCCCGAAAGCAAGAAATAAACATGAACGAATACTTCCACTACCAGCAAGACCAGTTGTTTGCAGAAAACGTTCCGCTGCTCGACATCGCGCAGCGCTTCGGCACTCCATGCTATGTCTATTCGCGGGCGGCGCTAAGCGATGGTTACCGCCAGTTCGCTGAAGCTTTCAAAAGCCGTGAACACCTGATCTGCTATGCAGTAAAAGCCAACTCCAACCTGGCTATCCTCAACCTGTTCGCACGCCTCGGAGCGGGGTTCGATATCGTTTCCGGCGGTGAGTTGCAACGAGTACTGGCTGCAGGCGGAGCGGCAAACAAGGTGGTGTTCTCCGGTGTCGGCAAGAGCGAAGCCGAGATGCGGCAGGCGCTGGAAGCGGAAATCCTCTGCTTTAATGTCGAATCTTCGTCAGAACTGGACAGGTTGAACGATGTGGCGGGCAGCATGGGCAAGGTCGCGCGGATCAGCCTGCGCGTGAATCCCGATGTGGATGCCAAAACCCATCCTTACATCTCGACCGGTTTGAAGCAGAACAAGTTCGGCGTGGCCTATACGGAAGCGCTGGCACTGTACCGCAAGGCGGCTGCCATGCCGCACCTGCGCGTCACCGGCATGGATTGCCATATCGGTTCGCAGCTCACCGAAACCAGTCCGTTCATCGCGGCCGCGGAAAAAGTGCTGGCGCTGGTGGATCAGCTGGCAGCGGCAGGCATCGTCCTGGAGCATCTCGATCTGGGTGGCGGACTCGGAATCCGCTACGACGACGAGACACCTCCTTCCATCGCCGAGTACGCGCAAGCCTTGCTGGGCGCGCTATCCGGGCGTTCCGAGAAGATCATCGTTGAGCCGGGCCGGGTGCTGGTCGGCAATGCCGGAGTGTTGCTGACGCGAGTCGAGTATCTCAAGCATGGCGAAGAAAAGAACTTCGCCATCGTCGATGCGGCGATGAACGACCTCATGCGCCCGGCGCTTTATGATGCCTGGCATGCCATCCTGCCAGTGTTAAAAAACGGTGATGAGAAGGTGCAATACGAGGTCGTCGGCCCCATCTGCGAGACCGGCGATTTCATCGGCCATGGCCGTGAAATGGCCGTGGATGCTGGAGATGCGCTTGCCGTGATGTCGGCCGGAGCATACGGAATGAGCATGAGTTCCAACTACAATACGCGTCCGAGAGCGGCCGAAGTGATGGTCGATGGCGCGGTCGTGCACCTGATCCGGGAGCGCGAAACGGTGCGCCAGCTCTACGCTTCGGAGAAAATCATCGCGTGAAAGTATTTCGAAAATAATGCACAAAAGTGTTGCGCAATTTTTTTAATCGCGCATAGAATGCAGTCACCGTGCGTGTTGGGAGATTTCAAGCAGAAGAAAGACGCATCGGGAGTGCAGTTGGTGCACGCAAAGTTGTAACTGGTTAAGTCCATCAATTTTTATAAGGAATGAAAATGGCTGCAACAACCAAAGCAAAGAGCACCACCAAGAAGGCTGCCGCAAAGAAGCCAGCTGCCAAGAAAGCAGTCGCAGCGAAGAAGCCAGCCGCCAAAAAAGTAGCCGCCAAGAAACCGGCAGCGAAAAAGGCAGCAGCGAAGAAGCCAGCCGCCAAAAAAGTAGCCGCCAAGAAACCGGCAGCGAAAAAGGCAGCAGCGAAGAAGCCAGCCGCCAAAAAAGTAGCCGCCAAGAAACCGGCAGCGAAAAAGGCAGCAGCGAAGAAGCCAGCCGCCAAAAAAGTAGCCGCCAAGAAACCGGCAGCGAAAAAGGCAGCAGCGAAGAAGCCAGCCGCTAAAAAAGTAGCCGCCAAGAAACCGGCAGCGAAAAAAGCAGCGAAAAAACCTGCCAAGAAAGCTGTAGCGAAGAAAGCTGCTGCTCCTGTTGCAGGCAAAGGCATCCTCGGCGCCTAAGCTTCGTAGATTGGGGCGGGCGCCGGGTTAGTTGCGTTTCGCCCTTTCTGCGGACTCCGTTCTGAACGGAGGGAGCAAGTTTTCATCTCGTGTTTGTTGAGTCTATTCAGCGAACCGTCTCTGCTTTGCTCCAATAATTTACTCAGCTTCGAAAGTGGGCGATTCTCGTTTGCCCATAGATATTTCTCATTGCGAAGACGCTCAACGGTCAGGTGAGCCGCGTCGCCTTGGCGGCTGCAGTCCTCTGCCGTCAGTTCTGTTCCCCGCTTACTTTATTGACGCTATACGCCGCAAGCGAGTGGTTCGACATCGCTGCAGACGTGGAACAGCGTGCTGTCCTGAGGCTTAATGGATCAGGAAGATCGTCGCCAAACCCAGGAAGATGAAAAAGCCGCCGCTGTCGGTGATGGCCGTGATCATTACGCTGGACCCGATGGCGGGATCGCGTCCCATCTTCTGCATGATGAGTGGAATGGCCATGCCGACGATGGCGCCTACGGTCAGGTTGAGCAGCATCGCACTGGTCATCACCAAGCCCAGCGGGATGCTGTGGTAGAGGAAGTAGGCGAACAGTCCGGCAATTCCCCCCCACACCAGGCCGTTCAATCCGCTGATCGCCAGTTCTTTGAGCATCAATCGGCGAGCATTGCCATGCGTAATCTGTCCGAGGGCAAGAGAGCGGATGATGATGGTGGTGGTCTGGTTCGCCGAGTTGCCTGCGATGCCGGCGACGATGGGCATCAGCGTGGCGAGTGCAACGAACTTTTCGATGGTGTTCTCGAAACCGCCAATCACGCGCGAGGCGAAGAATGCGGTACACAAGTTTAGTGCAAGCCAGGTCCAGCGGTTTTGCGCCGATTTCCACACAGAAGCGAAAATATCTTCTTCTTCGCGCAGACCGGCCTGATTCAGCAAGTCGGATTCCGATTCGGCACGGATGAAGTCCAGTACCGTGTTCACCGTCACCCGTCCGACCAGCTTGCCATCCTCATCCACCACCGCTGCGGATACCAGGTCGTAACGTTCGAATGATTGAGCTGCCTGGTCGGCCTTGTCATCGGGATTGAGCTGGATGGTTTCGGTCAGCATCAGCTTGCTGACCACCGTTTCCGGCTCGTTCACCACGATCAGGTTGATCGGCAACACGCCTTTGAAACGGTCGTCGCGATCCACTACGAATACCTGGTCGGTATGGTCGGGCAGCTCGTCGAAACGCCGCAGGTAGCGTGATACCACCTCCAGCGTCACGTCCTCACGCACGTGCACCATGTTGAAGTCCATCAACGCGCCGACCGAATCTTCGGAATACGACATCGCCGCGCGCAACTGCTCGCGTTCCTCGATGGAAAGCGACTTGAACACGTCGCGTATCACGTTCTGCGGCAGATCGGGCGCCAGGTCGGCGATCTCGTCGGTATCGAGTTGTTCTGCCGCTTCGCGCAATTCCTCGCGGCTCATGGTCGCGATCAGCGATTCGCGTACTGCGTCCGACACCTCGATCAGAATCTCGCCGTCGCGATCCGCCTTTACCAGATTCCACACTATCAAGCGCTGCTCGATGGGCAAGGATTCCAGAATGTAGGCGATGTCTGCGGGGTGCAGTTGCTCGAGTTTTTCGCGTAATTCGGCCAGATGGCGCTTGTGCAACATCTTGTCCAGCAGCTCGTGCCGCTCATCGCGCGGCAATTCCTGCCGGTGCGCCACCGTCTCCACCAACATCTGTTTCTCCAGCAAGTGCTGCACCTGCTGAAGGTGATCTTGCACATCCTCGGTGTAGTGTGGCTCTTGTTGTTCGGTCATGGCAGTTACCCGGCAGGCTTTTGGCTATTGTAAACAAATCGCCAAATTTTCTGGAATTAAAAAGCCGGGCAAGTGGCTGAAATGAGCCAGATCCATCAAGTTTTGTGAGGCTATAATCTCTCCATGCCGAACGAGCCAACCATTCAATACCCGAACCATCGTCAGGCTGTGCTGAACCTGTTGGAGAAGCGCAGAGTGACCGAGGAAATGGTGCATAAACAGGATATGCCCCACCATGACCTGGTGGAGACGCTGGTGCGCAAACAGAATCTGGCGCGGCTTCAATTGCTGTTGAGCGAGATGGCGCCCGCCGAGATCGCCGAGCTGCTGGAAGTCCTGTCGGACGAAGACCAGTTGTTCATCTGGGACCAGATTGATGAGCGGCGCAAGGAGCAGGTGCTGCCTGACGTATCGGTTTCCATCCTTCATGCCTTGGGGAAGCGGGCGTACAAGAATGAGCGCTTTCATATCAAGGCCTTCGAGCTGTTTCAGGGCCGCATGCGCGAGATCCCCGTTAATACCCAGGACGATCTGACCGCCGCCAAGCCGATCTGGATAGACTTGGTCGATCCCACATTTGAGGAGCGAACCTGGGTCGGTGATGTTTATGGCATCGAGCTGCCCGACCCCGACCGCGTGAGCGATCTCGAATCGAGCGCGCGCTTCTATGTGGAAGAGAGCGGCAACATCCACCTGCGCTCCGACTTCCTGCTCGACAAGGAAGACGTATCGCGTAACGTGGGCGTCAATTTCATCCTGCACCGCGACATCCTGTTCTCGGTGCGCAAGGAAGAGCTGCCGGTGTTTCGTTTGCAGCGCCTGCGCGCTTTCTCGCAACCCAACTACGTTTCCGACGCGCGCGACGTGCTGCTCGACCTGTACGCGGCCGACGTGGAATATTCCGCCGATGCCCTGGAAGATGTCTATCAGGGGCTGGAAAAAGTCGGCAGCCATGTGCTCAGCAAACAGATGTCCGACGAAGAGGCCGCCAAGATGCTGTCGGACATCGGTTATGAAGAGGACGTGAACGGCCGTATCCGCCGCAACGTGCTGGATACACGCCGCGCCGTCTCCTTTCTCATGCGCAGCCGGGTCATCGAGCGCCACCAGCTTGACGATGCGCAGCAGATCCTGCGCGACATCGAATCGCTGGACGGACACACCACCTTCTTGTTCGGCAAGATCAACTTCCTGATGGATGCCACCGTCGGCTTCATCAACATCAACCAGAACAAGGTCATCAAGCGGCTGACCGTGCTCAGCGTCGTCTTCATGCCGCTCAACGTGATCGCCGGTATCGGCGGCATGTCCGAATTCACGATGATGACGCATGGCATCCCGTGGGAAATCTCCTATTCGCTTTTCATCATCGGCTTGGTGTTCGTCGGTTGGCTTACCTTCGAGTGGCTGCGCCTTGCCGAAAAGCGCGAGAAGCTCAGATTGAACAAATGATCCGCGTTGGTGCTGTTGGCTTGAATATCTGAACGCAAGCATGCCGGTTGAAATCTCAATCGCCGGATCGATCCAGCAAGATTTCGGAACCAAAATAAAAAAATCCAGTCCGAGCAGGCTCGATCCGCCAGGAATTTGCATGGGTGGTGGATCAATCCAAGCTCGACATAAGAATGGAAACCGCATGAACTCACCGACTAAAAACACCTTTCCCTTGAGATTATCCAGCCTGCTATTGGTGCTTGCCTTGCCAGTTACGCCGCCGGCGCTGGCAGATGAACCAGCTGAAACTGCCGATCCGCATCATTGGAATGCCGGGATCGGCTTCGAAAGTTTCACGGACAAAACCGTTCCTGACCAAGTAAGCAAGCAAACGGACATTCCTGTCGGCCTGTTATATGAAACGGAGGAATACACCTTTGAAGCAAGCATCCCCTACATAGAAAGGACTGCCCCTTCCGGCAAACTGGCCTTTGACCATCACCACGAATCCCACAATGAGCATGCCACGGCTGCCCCTATTGTGACGAATTCGGGACTCGGCGACATGACCATGGCGCTACAGCGCCGCATGCTGAACGAAACGGATGCGCCTCTCTCCCTGTTTCTCAGGGGGGAGGTCAAGTTGGCAACTGCCGACGTGGCAAAGGGCTTGGGCACCGGAATGAATGACTATTTCGGCGAGGTCAAAGCGAGCAAATCCTGGGGGGCTTTTACGGGCAAGGCCAGTGCCGGTTATGCGGTATTCGGCAGCCCCGGCAAGGTCGAGGTCAACGGCGTCACCAAGTTCCTCTATTACAACAACATCTATTTCGGTTCGATAGGCGGCGCGTATGAACTCGACGAAAGCCTGAATGCCGAACTGAATCTGGAACTGGGGCAGGCATCCCAGATCGGTGGTGCCCAGCAGCGGGATCTGTCTGCCGGAATGAAATACAAATTCTCCACGAATAAATCCCTACGCATGCAAGTGCTGAAAAGCATCACGCCGGGATTGAACATCTGGGGAGTCAGCGCATACCTGTCGACGGCGATGTAGGCCTCTCGGCCTCAGAGGGGGTAACGGAAATCCCTTGATGCAAAGACGGATGCGCCAGTTTCCCCTCAGGGAATCTCCGCATCCGGCATGCGGTCGAGGATGACGATGGTCTTGGCGAGCATGCCCTGTGCCTCGCGGTGTCTGTCGTAGTAGCGCGGGTTGGGCACCATGGCGGCGAGTTTGGCGGCCTGTTCCGGACTGAGTTGCGCGGCACTGACGCCGAAATAATGCTGTGCCGCCGCTTCCGCGCCGAAGATGCCGTTGCCCCATTCGATGACGTTCAGGTAGATCTCGAAGATGCGCCGTTTATCCATCACCGCTTCCAGCATCAGCGTGATGATGGCTTCCTCAGCCTTGCGCCAGGGGGTGCGTTTGGTGGAAAGGAACAGGTTCTTGGCCAGCTGCTGGCTGATGGTGGAACCGCCCGCAACGATCTTTCCCTTCTTCAGGTTCTTCTCGTACGCCTTGGCGATGCCTTCCCAGTCGAAACCTTCGTGGTCGACGAACTTCGCGTCTTCTGAAACGATGAGCGCGCGCTTGAGGTTGTTCGATATCTTGCTGTAGGGAACCCATTTGTTTTGCAGTCCGGCTTTCGGGTTCCTGTCCTGCATGACTTCCAGGCGGTCTTCCATGAAGGCGCTGGTTGCCGGGTTGAACTTGATCCACCAGCAGATGTGCGCGAACAGCCACAGTTGATAAAGCACCAGCAGCGCGAACAGCACCAGTACGATGCGCCAGAACAAACCTTTTACCTTTTTCATTTGCGCAACTTTTCGAGCACGGGTCTGGTATCCGGGCGCACATTGCGCCACAAATAGAACGCCTCGGCGGCCTGTTCGACCAGCATGCCCAGCCCGTCCGCAACGGCCGCAGCTCCTTGCTTGCGGGCAAATGCCATGAACGGCGTCTCGCGTCCGTACATCATGTCGTAGGCCAGTGCGCCGGGCTTGAACAAGCCGTCGGGCAGCGGCGGCAACTCGTCCTTCAGGCCGCTGGAAGTGGCATTGATCACGAGGTCGAATTTCCTGCCGGCCAATTCGTCGTAGCGCCGCGCGTACACTGTGCCCGACGCCCTCGAATTCGTCAGCGAGTACTTGCGCCTTTTCGATGGTGCGGTTGGCGATGACCACGCCCAACCCGGCGTTGAACAGTGGCCACACCACGCCTGCCGCCGCGCCGCCCGCGCCGAGCAATAGCGCATCCTTCCACATCAGCTTGAAGCCGAGATTCTTTTCGATGTCGGCGAGCAATCCGGCCCCATCGGTGTTCGCGCCGAGTATCTCGCCATCCCGGAATATCAGCGTATTCACCGCCTTCGCATCGCGCGCCCGGCCGCCGAGCCGGTCGCACATCGCATAGGCCTCGAACTTGAACGGCACGGTCACGTTGCAGCCCAGGTAACCTTCGGCGCGCAGGCGTTGCACGGTCGCGGCGAAACCGTCCAGCGGCGCTTCGATGGCTTCGTAGCTCATGTCCTGTCCGGTCTGTTCGGCGAACATGCGGTGGATGAGTGGTGACTTACTATGCGAGATGGGGTTGCCGATAACGGCGTAACGGTCGGTCATGCTGGTGCGTGCGTCAATAAGGACGCAGATTATAACGGAAGCTTGCGCACAGGCTAAGCTGTCAAAGGCAGGACGACGTGCGCCTCCAGTCCGCCAGCAGGATGGTTGGTGAGCGTCAACTCGCCGTTGTGGCGCAATACGATGTTGCGCGCAATGGCGAGCCCCAGTCCCGTACCTCCGGTTTCGCGAGAACGTGAATGTTCGATGCGGTAGAACGGTGTAAATACCTGCTCCAGTTGATCCGGCGGAATGCCCGGGCCGTGATCACGGATGCGGATATGGCACTGGCGCGCATCGCGGCTCAGCGAGACTTCGGCTCGTCGTCCGTATTTCACGGCATTGTCCAGCAAGTTGGAAAGCGCGCGACGCAACGCCAACGGATGCGCTTTCAACCGGACGGCAGTGCGATCGAGATACGCCACTTGCTGGCCGGTCTCGACGGCATCGCTGCACAGGCTGTCCAGCAACGAATCGAGGTCGAGCAGTTGCGTTGCTTCGCCGGTATCCAGGCTGCGCGCCAATTCCAGCCCTTCCTGCAACATCTGCTGCATGGCCTGCATGTCGCCGACCAGTTTGTTGCGCAGCGCTTCATCCGGCAGTTTTTCCAGGCGCAGCCGCAGCCTGGTCAGCGGGGTCTGCAAGTCGTGGGTGATGGCGGCCAGCATGCCGGTTCGTTCGCGCACGTCTTCGTAGATGCGCCGCTGCATCCGGTTGAATGCCCGCGTGGCGGCACGCACCTCGCTGCTGCCCTGCTCGGGCAGCGGCTCACCGACACGAGTGATGTCGAGACTGTCGGCGGCATCGGCCAGTTGGCGTAGCGGGCGGGTGGCGATGCGTGCAACCAGCCATGCCAGCAGACTGATACACAAGGCGAACAGCAGGATGGCACTCAGGACCGGCGGCGGATAGGCCTGTGGTCGCATGCCTGGCATCGGGACTATGAGTTCGAATCCACTGTCGTCATGCAGGAAGATGTGCACGCGCCGGCAGGATAGCGGGGCGGGCATGCGCCTCGGCCATCTCATTTCTGCATTGGTGCAGGCCGCATGGTTGGGCTGTTCTGCGACGATGTTTGCATTGGCCAGTCGCTGCTGCACCGCTTCTTCCAGATCTTCGTCCCGGTCGCTGATCGGCGGCATCGCTTTGTTTGCCAGGCTTCCGCGCATGCCCATGCTGCGGAATGAGTGCAGGAAAGCCTCTCGTTCCGCCGGGGGAGTTCTTTCCAGTGTTTCCACCAGCAGGATTATTTCGGTCGCCAGATGTTGCGTGTATACCCGCTCGAACATCTCCTGTTGCCGGGAATGGGTGAGCAGCATGGTGCCGGCAGAAGTCACGATCATGCCTGCCAGCAAGATCAGGAACAGGCGGCCATGCATGGAACGGAACATCGAAAACATCTCATTCACCTCGTTTTACGGTAGCCGACAACAAGTAACCTTCGTTGCGCATGGTCTTGATGAGTTTGGGCGCGCGGGCATCATCGCCCAGCTTCTGGCGCAAACGGCTGATGTGCAGATCGATGGAACGATCGAGCGGATCGGTTTCGCGGCCCTGGGTCAAAGCCAACAACTGGTCGCGGTTGAGCGCGCGATTGGGGCGTTCCAGCAACGCAACTAGCAGGCGGCATTCCCCTCCGGACAGCATGACTACCAGACCTGCGTTGTTCTGCAATTGCCGCGTATTGTCGTCCAGTGTCCAATCAGCGAAGTGCCACAGTGTTGGTGAACTGCGGGCATTATGGGATGTCATATCGCTGCGGCGCAACACATTGCGGATGCGCACCAGCAGTTCACGCGGCTCGAACGGTTTGCATAGATAGTCGTCGGCGCCCATCTCCAGACCCAGTATTCGATCCAGCGGAGCGCTGCGTGCCGTCAGCATGATGACAGGAATGGCGGAATGCGCTCGCAGATCGCGGCACAAAGTCAGGCCGTCGCTGCCGGGTAAAGTGAGATCGAGCACGATCAAGTCGATCGGCGTATTGTCGAGTGCCTGCTGCATGGCCGTGCCATCCTGCGCGGTGCTGATGTGCCAGCCCTGCTCTCCGAGATAGTCGGCCAGCAGACTGCGGATCTCCGCATCGTCATCTACGATCAGGATGCGCGGGGATGTGGTGGGGGGCGTCATGAAGCGGACATTACAGCGAATTTCGCAATTGTGCGCAACCGATACAAATCCGTACAAAATCGCCCGTCTCCGACATATGCCGGAGACATTCAGGGGGTTAAATGGGACTGTGCTGCAAGGCACGTTATTCAAGCAACGATCATTCTGACGCTACGCGAAATCAACTTTAACCAAGGAGAACGGATCATGAACAAGGCATTGAGCAAGTCAGTAAAGATGCTAATGGCGGGTATGGCAATCGCTGCGTTGTCGGCAAGTGTCTATGCTCGCGGCGGAGACTGCGACTACGGATATGGTCCAGGTCCCGGCGGGATGCACGGTGGACGGATGGGTATGAATACCGAGCGCATGGAAAGGATGCACGAACAAAATCTGGCCGCGCTGCATGACAAATTGAAACTGACGGCGCAACAGGAAACCGCATGGAAGAAATTTGCAGCCATCAAACCGATAGCCGATCCGGCGTTACGCCCGGACCCCGCCGAGATGGCCAAACTGAACGCACCGCAACGTCTGGAAAAAGGTCTGGAGCACATGCGTGCGATGGAAGCGCGGATGACCGAACATCTGGCCGCGCTCAAGGAGTTCTATGCGGTGCTGAATCCGGAGCAGCAAAAGATATTCGATGAGCATTCGCCGTGGTCCGGCGGCCGCTGGGACAAACGCGGAAAATAAGTTCGAAGCGACAGGCTCATGCCCGGAGGGCGCAGTCTTTAACCGGACTGCGCCCTCTGTGTTTTACAGGTTCAGCGAACTGCCGGCTGCGGCATCAATCCCAGCGTGAAGACCCCCGGGCTGACCTCGGGGCCGATGTGGTGCAGCAGTTCATTCAGTTCTCCCGCGGCCGTACCGGGTGCGGCTTGAGCGGTGCCGTTGATCTGCATCCCGCTCGCTCTATCGAAGCGGCCTGTTCCTGTCAGCTGCAACTTGCCGGAGAGAGTGGAGAGTTGTGCGTCCACTGCCGAGCCGTTGCCTTGCAGCAGGATACGATAATCGCCCAACGGCCGTATCTCCGAAAGGCCGGAGGCGGCATTCGCCCAATCTATCGTGACCTGCCCGTTCAATCCCGCCGCGTCCAGAGCGAGGCGATCGCCCTGCACTACCAGCTCGCCCTGCAATTGGTAGGGGCCGAGCTGCGGCGCGGCGAGTTCCAGTGCAGATGCGGGCAGAGTGATGTGCAGGTTCTCGATCTCGACACGCCCGGATACGGGCATATGATGCACGGTCATGGGGGCTGATTCGCCTGCTTGTACTTGCAGCGATGCGCCGAGCAGATTCAGGTGCCAGCGGTAACGGCCGAGTGTCTGGTATCGAGTCTTCTGGCGCAATAACACCACGCCCGAGCCTTGCCACAGGTTGCCCGTCGTCTGCGCCAGCGACAATGTGCCGCCAGAGGAGCGTTCGAGCGCATAGCCCATGAGCGAGGCGGGAGCGAAGGCGATCAATCCGATGAGGAATGCGCAGCCGAACAGGGTCGCCAGCAACACGCGACGGCGCGAGATCACAGGTCCGCTCCGTTGGTCAGCGTGGCTTGTACCTTGACCATGCCCGCTTCCGGTGAAGCGACCAGCATCGCCGACGATACGCGGATGTGCTGCGTGGTCTCAAGAGTGCGCAGCCATTGCAGCCAGCGCGCGAAGGCAAGACTGTCGGCGCTGATGCGCACGCTATTCTGTTCGCCGGGCACGACCAGCAGCGGCAGGTTGGCCTCTTTCGCCGATTTTTCCACGGCAGCCTTCAGGGCATCGCTATCCAGCACGGCGAGCTGCGCCTGCTGCCGCAACGATTGTGCTTGTCCGGCAAGCAACTGCATCTGATCGGCTTGTGCCCGCAATTGCGGTAGAGCGGCCTGCAGCCTGGGTAGCGCCTCATGCGCGGGTTGCCACAGCAAGCCGTACATCAGCAGCGGCAACAGCACCCAGGCGCCGCGTGTCACGGTCTTCTGCTCGGTCGCGCTCAGCGCGTCCCAGTGGCGGGCCTTCAATTGCGAGACCAACTTATTCATTTCGCACCTCCTGCCGAGATGCGCAGCTGGATATTCATCGCGCCACCGGTCTCATGCTTGTCCATGACCTGCGCCAGCAGGCCGGACTCCGCGATGCGCTGCAACAGGGTATCGAGCGCGGAGGTGCTGGCGAGCGCCATGTCGATATCGAGCTTGCCATCGCCATAACGCAGCGTGCGCACGGTGCTGCCGGGAACGCTGTCCGACGTCCCTGAAAATTTTTCCAGCAACGGCAGGAAGTCCGCATCATCGCTCACGCCCGCAGCATGGCGCAGGCTTGCCACGTTGCGCCGCATCTGCAATGGAGCATCGACGATGGTGGCGTCAGCGCCGAAGGTCTCCTGGAACGTTTCCGTCATGCCGTGCGACAGCTGGCGTTTTTCGTGGGCGAGCAGCGCCCATTCCAGATTGCTGATGGCCACTTCAACGCCGAACAACAGCAGTGCCGCCATCAATGCCGGGCGCAGCCAGGGCCAGAACTCGCTGATGCGCGGCGGCGGTGCGAACTTGCCCCACAACAGGTTGGGTGCATCGGAAGGAATCGCTGTCTTGCGCCAGTCGAAACCCTGTTTCTCGAAAATCACCGGTACGCCGATGCTCCAGCCTGGCGCCCGCATTTCGCTGCCGAGCGCGAACAGCCGCAATGCGGCGGGCGCATCCTGCTGCAAGCGCAATTGCAGCCCGACAGGTGCGTGCACGTCGTCGCCGCTGTCCAGCGCGCCGCCGAGGCTGTGTGCCGTCGTCAGGAAACCCTGCGCGCCATCCCATGCCAGGCTCCATTCGTTTGCGCGAGTCGGCAACAGGCAGTACTCCGGCACGATGCGGCGTACGCGCAGCTTGGCGGCAGTGCCGGCAGCGAGGAAACGGGACAGCCAGCTCTTGTTCAGGGCATAGAGCACGGTGCGCCCATCCGGCAGCTTTGCACCGGGGGTGACATGCGCCTCGCCCACGTCGTCTATCAGCGCGTCTTCGAGTGCGAAGGGCAGTGCGGTCTCCAGCTTGCTGCGCTTGATCCTGGGCAGGACTGCTGTCGTCGCCAGCACGCGCTCCGCAGCGACGATCACCGTCGCATCGTCGCTCTGCGGCATCGAGGCCAGCGTGCCGTTGCCGGATTCGCGAACATTGCCTTCGTCGTCCAGCAGGGCCCAGGCGCAGGTGGAGGCGGCATCCTGCCAGTGTGCGGTGAGATGGATGCGCAGATTCATTGCAGGCTCTTCCGGACTTGCGTCGGCCAGATGCCGGTGCGGTGCAGCAGGGCATGAACCGATGAAGCGCCGTCGCCCTGAGTGGCGTGTCCGGTCACCATGAAATATTGGCTGCTTACGCTAAGGTTCATCGAGTTGTCCTGTGCCACACGCAGTTGTAGTAAGAAATCATTCGTGTTCCTGAATGGCGTCGTTTTGATCTGTGTCACGATCTGCCGCGCTTGCTGCAGCGACAGACTCGGAAGTATCGACATCAATACTTCCGGCGGCGCGAAGTTCACATTCACCGCCGTACCCGACTCCGGCAGCACGCTCACAAAAGGCTGCAGCCGCTTGACGATGCTGGCATCGAAACCTTTGATCCACGCCAGTTCGCCGATGTCGGACAGCGGGCGGTTGGCGCAACGGTAAGGCTTGGCGAGATTCATGTAGTACTCGTCTTCCGCCCCGTTCGCCGATGCCTCGCTGTTCGCATCCATCCAGTCCACCAGCGGACCGCCCAGTTCCTGCGGCAGGCCCAGCGCCGCGAGCAGGCGCTGGAAGCGCGCCAGGTCGGGCGCACTCACCACCCCGTTGCGCACCACATTGTTCAAATTGAACAGGCCCTGCTGATCGACGATGGTGCCCTGCACCTCGCCGCCTTCCACCGGGATGGCAGGCAATTTCATCGCCCACATTTCCCTGGCGTTATCGACCCCGGGGCTCACCACCGCGTCGTCTGCCAGCACCGCACGCGCCCAGTCGATACCGGCTTCTGCGATGCGCCGCGCCTGTGCGCGGTCGCGCCCGTTCTCCATCTCGCGCTGCCAGAAACCCTGCTGCTGTGCCATGAACGCCGCGATGGTCGTCGCCATGGCCACGATCAGCAGCACCATCACCAGGGCCATGCCGCGTTGTGTTAACAACCCGGACTGCCCAATAGAGCATGTGCGCCTTGTAGGAGCCAGCTTGCTGGCGATTGCCTGGTTCATATTCGCCAGCAAGCTGGCTCCTACAGCAAACCTGCGGCTGCCCATATTGTCTGGACAGATATTCATTGCAGTGAAAAGAACCGCACCAGTTTCTCGCCGCTTTTCAACACCAGTTCCACCTCCACTGCTTTTGGCAGCTTGGCCGCTTCGGGGAGCAGGGGCGGCCACTGTTTCTCCCAAGTCAGACGGCTGTTCAGGTGGCGCACATTGAATTCGCTCACCTCGTCCAGCACGGTATCCACCAACGGCACATTGTACGGGGCGCTATCCAGCGCAGTCCAGCGCAACAGCTCCAGCTTGTTCTGGCGCAGACGATATCCGACGCGCTGCGGCGGCAAGGGCGCCCCGTCGGCATCGAAGCCGCCGTTGCGCGTGAACGCCAGTTGCACATCTTCCAGACTCGCGGCGGTGGAAGGCGTGCCGGCCCAGGCGGGCGCTTCCGCCCCGTTCGCCGTGCGCACAGGTCGCTCCAACACCTGCGCTATCTCACCATCCAGCCGCGCGAAGAACCGTTCCAGTGCCTGCCACTTGCGCGTCTGCTGATCGAGATGCGCCCGCGTCTGCGTCACCGCGTTCAGGCCGCGATAGGCGGTGACCGCCAGGATGGCGAACACGAACAACGCGACGAGCAGTTCGATCAGGGTGAAACCACGGGATTTGCCGGCGCCCGTTTTCATTGCTTCTTCAGCTTTCCCGGTGGTGGTGCATCATTGCGCGGCGGGAGCTTGCCGGGCAATGGGCTTTGCGGGGGCGGGTTGGGTGCCTGTTTGACCGGAGGGCTTTCGCCGCCTTGACGCTGCGTACCCTGCACGCCCGCATTACCCGTGGCGTAGGTGTTGCGCGGCTCAAGCGCTCCTTCGATCACCACATCCAGCACCGCGCCGATCAGTCTGATGAGGAGCTCTCCGGCAGCGTCACCGATTTTGGAATATGGAACATTGTTTTCGGGATTGTGAATGTTGGCGGCTATCGCATTGAGTTTCGCCGTGTGCTTGGCGTCAACGACCTCCCGAGTCAAGGAGTCCTCGATCCAGATGTTGTACAGCCTATCTCCTTGGGTATTCTTTTGGGCTGCATTATCCAGCGGTATTTTTTCGGCTTTGAGGGTGTATACCTGTCCAGCTTTTAATTCGGCGGTTATTTCAGACGTGGCCAGAAGCGAGTCTTGCGCACACACGATCGTTAATGCCCTGTAGCCAGGGGCGACCTTGACCTCGTCGGCGGAATTTGCTTTTGCATTTTCGATGGGCAAGCCATCGACCGCAGCCAAATAGACTGTCTGGTCGCCTATGTAGCCCGAGATTGCTCGTGTGCCGATGATCGTTACCTGAGCGGCAGGCGCCAAGTCCGGCGCGCTATAGAAGGTTGTTTGGGGCGGCTCTGTCGCGCATCCGGCAAGCAGGGCAAATGTGCAGGCAAGGAAGACGGCCCCGGCCATGTTGCGAAGCAGCACAGGAAGCGAATCTGGTTTTCTATTCATGCTCATTACGTATTCCTTCATCGCGGATACTGCACCAGGTAACCCGTCAGCTCGCGCAGCGTGTGGTTCTTGTCGTCCGGCGCATACACGCTGACGACGATGCGGCGCATGGTGGGGTTGGGAGTGGCGGTGACTTCTTCGCGCCACGGGTAGGTCTGCCCGGCTTGTGCTTCTTCGCCGGTCTGGATGCCGGGCATTGGCCAATCGCTGCGGGCCTGATGCAGCGCCAGCCGGTTCTGCGCCACCCAGTCGGCGATGACGCGGGTGCGCAATGCTTCGACATGGTGGATGCTGGAACTGGCGGTGCGCGACACGGCGGCCATGGTGATGGCGAGGATGGCGAGGGCGACCAGTACTTCGAGGAGTGTAAAACCCTGCTGTCTCTTCATGGCATCACACTCTCGGCGATAGTCACTTTGCCCAGACCGTTGCCGGTGACACTGGCGAGGAAGTTGCCGCTGAACAGGTTCACCCGAAAATCCTTTGCCGACAGTTCGGGACTGAGCACGACCAGCGCACCCGGTTCAACGCGGCGTCCGTTAAAGCTGACTTCACCGATGCGTACCGCTTCCGGCAGCGTGCGCGGATGCAGCAGGTTGTCACGTTCGACGCGTACCCATTCGCCTTCCTTGGTGCGCTTCCAGAAGCGGTAGCTGTTGCCGGTGCCGGACCAGGCCAGCGGTTGCCCACCCGCCTGCGACGCCATCGCGCCGTTCTCCATCAGGAAGGCCAGGCGTTTGGACTCATCCCGTAACACCGACTGCGCGCTCGGCATCAGTTGCAGCGTCGCCATGGAGAGCATGATACTGGCGACGACCAGCACCACCAGCATCTCCAGCAGCGTGAAACCGCGCGCCATAGTGTGTGCTTAGTCTTGCCAGTTGCCGATGTCGGCGTCGTTGCCTTCACCGCCGGCAGCGCGGTCCGCGCCGAAACTGAACACGTCGATCGCGCCATGCACGCCGGGTTGCAGGTATTGGTAAGGCGTGCCCCACGGGTCTTTCGGCACGCGGTCCAGGTAGCCTTCGCTCTTCCAGTTGGTCGGAATGGGGGCAATGGTGGGTTTTTTCACCAGTGCTGCTAGCCCCTGTTCGGTGGTGGGGTAGCGCCCGTTGTCCAGACGGTAGAGGTTTAGCTGTCTGGGTGATATTGGCGATGCCCTGCTTGGCGGCGATAATTTTTGCTTCATCCGGGCGGCTCATCACATTGGGCACGACTACGGCAGCCATTACGCCGATGATGAGGATGACGACCATTAGTTCGATCATGGTGAAACCGCGGGAGTGGCGGGAAGTGTTTTGGGTTTTCATCGGTTGCCTTTCTCTGTAATTAATTCGTTTACCCCCTTCTCCCGCAAGCGGGAGAAGGGCTGGGGATGAGGGGTGATGCGTCACACCAATTTAGTTTGGACTCATCATCCCTCACCCTAACCCTCTCCCGCTTGCGGGAGAGGGGATGAAAACCAACGGCTTCACTTGATCATCTGGTTCATCTGGATGATCGGCAGCAAGATCGCCAGCACGATCAGCAGCACCACCGCGCCCATGACCAGGATCAGCACCGGTTCCAGAATCGAGGTGAGCGCAGTGGTGAAACCGGACACTTCCTGTGTCTGCTGCTTGGCGACGCGGTCGAGCATGGTGTCGAGCCGTCCGCTCTGTTCACCGCTGGCGATGAGGTGGACCAGCACCGGCGGGAACAGGCCGGAGGCGGCCAGCGCGCGGCTCAGCGTCACGCCTTCGCGCACCTTGGCGGCGGCATCTTCCAGCGCGCGCCGCATCGGCAGGTTGTTCACCACGCCACAGGCGGCGTTGAGCGCGGTGAGCAGGCCGACGCCGCTGCCGACCAGAATGGACAGGGTGCTGGCCATCTGCGCGGTGTTGCTGCCGCGTATCAGTTTGCCGACGATGGGCAGGCGCAGCAGCTTGAGATGGAACTGGAAACGCAACGCTTCCTGCTGTAGCGCGCGCTGCGCGCCGAAAGCGCCGAGCACCAGTAGCGCGATGAGGTAGAGCCAGGTCGCGGAAAGGAGATCGCTCAGTGCGATCAGCGCGCGGGTGAGGAAGGGCAGCGCCTGGCGCGTCTGCTGGAACACTTCGACCACGGGCGGTACGACGAAGATCAGCAGGCCGCCGACCACCAGCACGGCGACGACGATCACGATGGCGGGATACACCATCGCCAGGCCGATCTTCTGTTGCAGGGCTTGCTGTCCCTCGGAATAGCTGGCGAGCTTGTCCATCACCGTGGCGAGCTCGCCCGATTCCTCGCCGGCGCGGATCAACGCGCGGTGGATCTCGGGGAAGGTGCTGCGATGTTTCTCCATGGCGCGCGCCAGCGTGCTGCCGGCCAGCACTTCCGAGCGCAGCGCGGCGATCACCTGGCGCATGGCGGGGTTGTCGCCCTGCTCGATCAGCACCGCCAGCGCCTGCTCCAGCGGCAATCCGGCTTCGAGCAAGGTGGCGAGCTGGCGCAGCATGAGGCTGACCTCGGCAAGCGGGATGCGCTTGCGGAACGGCAGGTTGAAATTGCGCGCGCCGCCCTGGGCAGGCGATTCGGAAAGTGCGTTCAGCTCGACCACGAACAACCCGCTCTCGCGCAACTGAGCGCGGGCGAGCCGCGCCGAGTCGGCTTCGATCATGCCGTTGCTGGGCTTGCCTGCGGCGTCTAGCGCGTTGTAGTGGAAGGCGGCCATGGTTTATTGAATTAAGAAGCTCAAAGCAAAAAATTTAGCATTCGTAGGTCGGGTTAGCGCAGCGTAACCCGACATGAATTCAAAACAACGTCGGGTTACGCGATGAAACCGCTAACCCGACCTACGAACTGTTTGAGCGCGGGTCAGGCTTGGTGATGCGAGTGCCATGCATATATAAACTCGATGAGATTTAATGCCAAATGTGCGGCGAAGGGTGCGAGAACACCACCCCGCCAATAAAATAAACCGGCAAACGCGCCGCCAGCTACAACGCCAGTTAGCAGCATGTACCAAAGCCCACCAGCCCAATGTAGAAGTCCAAAGAATACGCAAGATAGCACCACAGCCCAAAGCACGCCAAGGTGATTGGTGAGGAGTGGGATGGCAATACCACGGTACAAGGTTTCTTCGACCAGTGGCGCTAGCAGAACGTTTGCAATGAAGAACAGCACAATGCTACTTGAAACGGTGGGTAGTACTGCCCCAGGAGGAACGTAGTCACCGAAGATGCGTTGCAGCGTTTCAAGCAGTGGCGCCAACCAGTAAAGATACAAGATGGCTAATAGAATCCCAGCAAGCAAGCCGATAGCTATGTCTGAGAATGCTTTGCCGGGATCAGGCAGTAGCCACGCAGCTTTAACTTGTAGGGTGAAACGTGTCATGAGAGCTGCAAGGCCCACGAGTACAAAGAGCAATATATGCGGCACCAGCGCCGTGACTCGTTCTGGAATTTGCGCCTCCGGCACCTCGCGGACGCTAAGAAATATCGAGGCACTGACGATGCCAAACAGAAACAATGCTGGCCCCGCAGTAAGTAACAACCATACTTTGAAGGGTACGACCAAGAGAGACTGAGTGGGCATGGGATGAGAGCCTAACGTGAATTCGATGTATCCAACCCTTCGACAAGCTCAGGGCGAACGGTGGGATTTATTCTGGCGGCGTTCATTGGTCTCTCAATCCCGCGTCACACGGATCACTTCTTCCACCGAAGTGTCGCCTGAGACGACCCAGCGCAATCCGTCGTCGCGCAGGTTATGCATGCCGTTCTTCACCGCGTAGTCGCGCAGGTGCTGTTCGCTTTCGCGCGAGTGGATCATGCTGCGCAAGGTCTCGTCCACTTCCAGCAGCTCGTAGATGCCGGTGCGTCCGCGGTAGCCGGTCTGGCTGCAGCTCGGGCAGCCGACGGGGCGATACAGCACGTTCGGTTTGCCGTGCGCGGAGAGCAGCGTCAGCTCCGCTTCATCCGGCGCATAGGCCTCGCGGCAATCCGGGCACAGGCGGCGCACCAGCCGCTGCGCCAGCACGCCGACCAGGCTGGAGGAAAGCAGGAAAGGTTCGACGCCCATGTCGGTGAGGCGGGTGACGGCGCTCACGGTGTCGTTGGTGTGCAGCGTGGCCAACACCAAGTGTCCGGTGAGGCTGGACTGCACGGCGATCTGCGCCGTTTCGAGGTCGCGGATTTCGCCGATCATGATCACGTCCGGGTCCTGGCGCAGGATGGCGCGCAGCGCGCGCGCGAAGCTCATGTCGATGCGCGGATTAACCTGGGTCTGGCTGATGCCGTCGAGGTCGTATTCCACCGGGTCTTCCACCGTCATCACGTTGGTGACGCTGGAGTCGATGCACGACAGTGCGGCATACAGCGTGGTCGTCTTGCCGGAGCCGGTGGGGCCGGTGACCAGCACGATGCCGTGCGGTTGCGCGGTGAGCCGCAACATCGCTTCGAGTGCCTTGGCGCTCATGCCCAATTTTTTGAGGTCGAGGCGTCCCGCTTCCTTGTCGAGCAGGCGCATCACCACGCGTTCGCCGTGTCCGGTGGGCAAGGTGGACACGCGCACATCGACGGGGCGGCCGGCCAGGCGCAGGGCGATGCGGCCATCCTGCGGCAGACGCTTCTCGGCGATGTCGAGGTCGGCCATCACCTTGATGCGCGACACCATGGCGGCGTGCAAAGCGCGGTGCGGTTCGGCGATGTCCTTCAGCGTGCCGTCGAGACGGAAGCGTACCACCGAGCGGGTCTCGAACGGCTCGATGTGGATGTCGGAAGCGTTGTCGCGCACGGCCTGCGCCAGCAGCGCGTTGATCATGCGGATGACCGGCGCGTCGTTCTCGGATTCCAGCAGATCGGCGGATTTGGGCAGGTCGTGCAGCAGCATCGACAAATCCATGTCCTGCTCGGCATCGTCGAGCAGCGTGGCGGTGGATTCGTCGGCCTGCGAATAGGCGTCGCTGAGGATGCGCTCGAAATGCTTCCGCCTCGACCAGCGTGGCATCGACCGGCAACGCGAGCTGGCGCATCACTTCGGCGACGGCTTCGGGCTTCGCATCGCGGCGCACGGCCAGCGCCGCGCGCTGCTCGCAATCGGTCAGCACCACACCCTGCGCCTTGGCGAAGGTGTAGGGCAGGCGGCGCGCGGCGCGGCGATTGATGGTCTGGGTCACGGTTGCGTGAAGCGATCGGCAGGCGACGCGGCCACAGGCGCGCTGGCCGCATCGGTGGAAGAGGTGGCTGCCGCAGGCGCGCTGGCGGCCGGTGCCGGGGTAACTGGCGCTACCGGTTCAGGCTTGGGCGGCAGGGATTTATCCTTGTCGTCGTTCGGCAGTATCCAGTGGTCGGACAAACGCGCATCCTTGCGGCGTTTCTCCATCTGATCGTAACGCTCATCCGCGATCTTCCTGTAGCCGTCGGCCTGGTACATGACGTAGGGGCGGATGAACACCATCAGGTTGGTCTTGGTATGCTGCCGCGTATCGTAGCGGAACAAGCTGCCGAGCAGCGGGATGTCGCCGAGCAGCGGCGTCTTGCTCTGCACTTCATTGACCGAGTCCTGGATCAACCCGCCCAGCACCACGATCTGGTTCTCGTCCACCAGGATGTTGGACTCGATGGAACGTTTGTTGGTGATGACTCCGGCCGAGGTGGTGGCCGAAGCGACCACGCTCGATACTTCCTGATAGATCTGCAACCTCACCGTGCCGCCTTGCATTATCTGCGGCTTGATCTTGAGCGTCAGGCCGACATCCTTGCGTTCGATGGTCTGGAACGGCGTGGCGGTGGTTGCAGAGCCGGTCTGCGCATACTGGCCGGTGATGAACGGTACATTCTGGCCGACCACGATCTTGGCCTCTTCGTTGTCCAGCGTCATCAGGTTGGGGGCAGACAGGATGTTGGCGTTGGTGTCGGTCTCCAGTGCGTGCGCCAGCATACCGAGGTTGAGCACGGTGCCGAGGCCGGGCAGCGTGACCGTTCCTTTCACGACGCCGACGTTCAGCCCTTGGCCGACCGTTCCGATGTTGGTTGCCGCACCGATGATGTTGTTGTTGGTGCCGAAGTTGGTGCCGCCGATGATGTGGGCGCCGTTGCCGGTCGTTCCGGACAGGTCTTGCCACTGGATGCCGAACTCGGCGGCCTTGTCTGCCGTCACTTCGACGATGAGCGCTTCGACGAATACCTGCGGACGGCGCACATCGAGTTTCTCGATGACGGCGCGGATATTGTTATAGACCGGCTCGGATGCGATGACGATCAGCGAGTTGGAAGCAATGTCCGCCTGGATCATGCCGCCGCCCGAAGGCGCCGTGCTTGCGACCTGTAGCGGCGTGCCGCCCTGTGGTGCGAGGGCGGAGGTGTCGCCGCTCATCACCGAACGCATGGTCTGCGCAAGCTTGGTGGCATCGGAGTTCTTCAGTTGCACCACATGGATGTTGCCGGGCACGTTGGCCGCGCTATCCAGCTTGGATACCAGTTCCTTGACGCGGGCGATGCGGCCGGGATTGTCCGAGCGCAGCAACAGGCCGTTGGTGCGGCTGTCTGCCACGAGTACGAAGCGCTGGTTGTCGTCACCGCCGGCTTGAGCGGCTGTCGCTTCCGGCATCAATTTGTTGATGATGTTGGCGAGATCGACTGCCGAAGCGTGTTTGACCGGGATGACCAGCGGTGCGTCGGCATTGGGCTGATCGATGGAGTCGATGAGTTTTTCGATGCGCTTCACATTGCTGGCGTAGTCGGTGACCACCAGCGCATTGCTCGACGGATAGGCCACCACCACATTGTTCGGTGCGATCATGGGGCGCACGATGTTGACCAGCTGCGAAGCGGATTCGTATTTCAGGATGAATACGCGGGTGACCAGTTTGTCGCCCCTGCCTTGTGCCAGCGAGTCGACATGCAGCTTGGCATCGGCCTCGGGAATGATCTTGGTCACACCGGCCGACTCTACGGCTGCGTAGCCTTGCAGGCGCAGGGCGGAGAGCAGGATGTCGTAGCCCAGGGCGGGGGAGACGGGCGTGGCGGAGACTATATTAATAGTGCCCTTCACGCGCGGATCGACGAGGAAATTCTTTTTGGAGATCTGCGAAATGGCGCGGATGACTTCCTGGATGTCGGCGTTGACGAAGTTCAGCGAGACCAGTTCGTCTTCCTGCTGCTTTTCCGCGTGGCAAGGTGCCGCGATGAAGATGGCAAGGCTGCATATCAGCAGGGTCCGTCGCACGATGCTGTTAATCAAGGTTTTCCCCTTATCAATTCTTGTTGCTGATATTGCAGTATCTTTCGTTGCTCGGGCGTGAGCTGGTCAAACATCTGAGCCTGTTCTTTTGTGACAGGTGCAAAGTCATTGCGAGGAGCGGCCTCGCGCACCGGGGTGATCCCGCCAGTGGCGGCAGGTGCCCTGTCCAGATCGACTCGCTGCCGGACGCCGTTTCGTTCCAGAATCACATAATCGGGGTGCGTCTCGATCAGGCGCACTCCCGGCGCAACCTGCCCGCCCACGCCCACGCCGATCTGCCCGGTTTCGGTCATCATGACGGCGAAGCCATTTTTGCGGCTTGCGAAGATACCGATGGGCCGGATGCCGTTCAGCGACGCAGATGCAGACGCTGTGCTGACGGTGCCGAACAACTGTTCGGCCTGCGCCGATTGCGCCGCGACTGTCGTGCCGGGAACGGCATGTTCGGCGGGTGCGAACAGCACCCAGACATGTTTCGCCAGCAACAGTGCCGCCAACAAGCCGCCCCAAAGCGGCCAGTTCATCCAAAGTCTGGCAGGTGCGGCAAAGATCTTCTTACCCAGCGACATGCATCATCCCTCGTTTGCGGAGGGCGAATATAGCATACCTCCGGTTGGCTGAAGCAGGCTGGGCGGGCGAGTAAAGAGAAGTCAGTGTCGATTTTTCAGGAACAGCATGACTCCGCCGCAGAGCATCATCGCCCACACGATGGCAGCTCCCGCAGGCAGGTCGAACCAGACGGAAAGCAGCAGGCCTGATGCATATCCCGCGATGCCGATGGCGAAAGCATAGAGATAACGCCGTTTCGCATGGCGACAGGTTGCCAGTGCAGGCACGATCAGGCTGGCGAACACGAGATAGACGCCGACCAGTTGTACCGAGGCAGTGATGGCGACGGCAAACAAGGCATAAAAACCGAAATTGCCAAGGCGCTGACGGACGCCTTTCCAGATCGCGAGCAGCACCGCAGTAAGCAGCGCGGTCGCGATGAGTTGCGGGTAGCTCACCCAGAGTATTTGCCCGACCAGCAGGTTCTTCAGATGTTCGCCGGCATGCACGTCGCGGCTCATCAGCAGGATGCCTAGACTGGCAGCCAGTACGAAGGTGAGGCCGATCCAGGCTTCTTTCACATCCGGCGCCCGCCGCTCGATCCAGGCCAGCAATGCCGCTCCGCACAGTGCGCTGGCAACCGCGACGAGCTGTACCATCAGCGGCTGCTCGTTGAGGCCGAGCAGTTCGGCCAGGATCACGCCCAGCCCGGCGATCTGCGCCACGGCAAGATCGGCGAAGATCACCCCGCGCTGCAGCACGCGCATGCCGAAGGGGATGTGAGTGGAGAGCACCAGCAGCCCTGCGATCAGGGCGGGCAACAGGATAGATAGATCCAGCGAGTCCATGCGTAGCCTCAGTCATCTTGGAAGGTTCAAGTGTAACTGATGTCAATCGAGGAAATCGGCGTATTCCTTTCTTGCGTATCCGTCGAGGTTCGTCCAGGGCAATGTTTTGCGCAGGCTGTTTTGCACTTGAACTTCAACGCGATTGTAATAGGTATGTTTCAGATCTCCGGTCTCGGCAATGAGCGGGATCATTTTATTCTCGTCCCAGAGGATGCGCTGGAATACGCCATCCTTCTCGATTTCGTGCCAATGCGCATCGGCGGCGGGAGATTTCCGGTCCGACTTCGGCAGCTTGTCGACGAAATGGGGATCAACCAGGAAGTAAGCATTCAGCCAGGAACCATCGAAACTCACGTTCTCGTATTCGGTCCTTTCGATGGACACCACGAACTTTTCGTGGGCATCGACGAAGCTGATGGCGGTTTGTTTGCCGTCGAAGGTGATGTGCCGGGGCACAACGGCATGATTGAAATGCGAGTGGAGATGCTCTTCATGCTCGTGGGGGACTTCCGCATGTGCCGGCAGTACGCGGTAAACCCATACGTGTCCGGGACGGCGGATCATTTTTTCCTCGAAATGACTTTCCCTCAACACGCCTTCCGGAGAGAGGGTGCGGTTGTAGTACTTGACGGAGAGATCCAGAGACGGCCCCTGAGGGAACGTGGTTGCCGGGGCAACCTGCCCGGGTTGGCCGGCACTGGCGAAGAGCGGAAGCGCGGCGAAAATCGCAACGGTGATAAAGCGGAAAGCTTGCATGAGCGGATCCTTTCAAAAAAGAAACTGCCGGCGGGAGCTGCGCTCCGCGCCGGCAGTTTGCGATGTGCTACGAATTACAGCTGAACATTAGAAGCCGTAAGCTGTTTTGAGCAGGGTGAATACCTTGGTGTTGTCCATGGTGCCCTTGAAGATTTGCGAACCTGCACCCGTGGCGAGCAACTTCACGTCGCCGCCGCCATGCGTTTCGCTTGCCAGGCGTACCCCGGCTTCTTGCAGGTAGTTGTCGGCAGTGACCTGCGCGCTGGTCAGGGCCGCACGCGTTGCAGGACGATTCGGGCCGTTACCGAAAACCAGGGTGGTGGAGTTGACCCCGTTGACGTCCAGATTGTCTGCGCCGTTCACATAGCTGCGGCTGATGTCCAGAATGGGATTGCCGCGTTTTACATAGCCGTTGAAGGTCATGGTGTGGTCGTGGTCGGCAGTGACGACGATCAGCGTGTTGGCCAGCGTGGGATCGGTTTTCTTCACTTCGTTGATCGCGGCCAGCACGGCATCGTCAAATGCAATGGTGTCTTCCAGCACGCGCTTGGCGTTGGTGCCGTGCAGTGCATGGTCGATGCGCCCGCCCTCGACCATCAGGAAAAATCCGTTCGTGTTCCGGGACAGAAGCTGAATGGACTTGACGGTCATTTCGGACAGGCTGGGTTGAGCTGCTGCTTCGACCTGGTTCACAGACTCGATGCCCATCACGGTGGCGGGTGCGACGGCGGAGACCGCCTGCACGCGATCCAGCTCATAGGCCAAGTGGCTATTGGCGCTGTACAGTCCGATGAACGGCGTTGTTGTTGCGGCTGCCATTTGAGTTTTGTCGGCTGCAACGGTATAGCCTTTAGTGGCCAATTCAGCCGTCAGGTCGCGGCCATCCGAACGGCCTTTGGGATTGGTGGTCACGTTATACGGCGTAAAGTGATTGCGTCCGCCGCCCATCAAAACGTCAACGCCGGTCGCAGCAAATGCAGGATTGCTACCTGCGCCTCCCGGTACTAATTGTGCAGCGATGTCATAAGCGGCATTCCGGTTGCAGATGTGTGCATAGGTCGCTGCCGGGGTGGCGTGAGTCAACTCGGTCGTGGTGATGGCGCCGACCGCTTTGCCTCTGGCCTTGGCCAATTCCAGCATTGTTTGCACCGGCGAACCATTGTTGGTGCCACAGGCATTGACGCTCTTCGTGCCGTTGACCGCATCCAGTGTGACCGGCGTAGCGATGGTATTTGCACTCATGGCGATCACTTCGTTGTTGGCCTTGACTCCGGTCATGTAGGAAGCCATCGAAGGGGCGCTATCGGTTGTCTGTGCATCATTCGAATAAGTGATGATGCGGGCGGCACGCTCGAACTTGTCAAAGTTCAGCGAGCCTGATTCGCCGTATTTGTAGATACGTGCTGCAGTCGTCGTCGTGGGTCCCATGCCGTCACCCAGAAAGAAAATGACGTTCTTTGCTTCTCCTGCGGCATGCGCAAGAGGGGCAAAGGAAGCAGCAAGCAGTGCTGCGGTTAGAGTGCGTTTAATCATGATGTTTTTCTCCCGAAATGATGAATTGGATTACAGGCCCATGGCCGTTCTGATCAGGTTGAACACCCGATTGTTCTCGATTGTTCCGTGGAAGTTTTCTGCACCCTTGCCGATCGCGCCAAGGAAGACATCCGTTCCGCCATGCGTCTCGCTGCCGGCCGCATTCTGCACAGCGGCTTCCTGATGGTAGAGCGAGGCGGTGATCTGTGTGTCGGTCAGCGCAGCAGCAGCAGAACGTGCACCGGCTGTACGGTTTTCGCCATTGCCGAAGCCCATGATCGTGTAAGGCATGCCGTCGGCATCCTTGTCTGCCAGGCCACTGACGTAGTTTTTAACCAGACCCAGAACACCCGGCTCTGTGGCAGTCGTTTTGCCCAGTCGTTTTGCATAGCCGTTCAACACCAAAGTATGGTCGTGGTCGGCAGTGACAACGATCAATGTGTGAGACAGGGTCGGATCGCTCGATTTTGCCTTATCGATCGCGGCCTTGATTGCAGCATCGAATGCGACGGTGTCCTGCAATGCCTTCTTGCCGGTAGTCTCGTGCAGAGCATGGTCGATACGGCCGCCTTCAACCATCAGGAAGTAGCCCTTTGGGTTGTTGCTGAGAACGTCCATCGCGGTGGTGGTCATTTCCGCCAGGCTGGGCTCCTTGGCGGGGTCGCGGTCCAGGTCGTAGCTCATGTGCGACGAGGTGAACAGACCCACCAGCCGATCCGTGTTGGCCGGGTTCACAGCGCGGAATTCTGCTGCATTGCTGACAGAGGTATAGCCCACATTCCTGACCATCTCCGCGACGAGGTCGCGGCCATCGGTGCGTTTCCCCTTGCGTGTCGTAGCGTTGTATGGCTTGAAATGATCAAGGCCGCCACCCAGCACCACTTCCATTCCGCCGATGCCTAATTGGGCGTTATAGCCAGAGCCTCCGGGAACGAGAGCGGCGGCGATATCGTTCTCGAGATCGCGGTGGCAGATATGCGAATAGACGGCAGCCGGCGTGGCATGGGTGATACGGGTCGTCGATACGACGCCGGCAGCCATGCCCTGACCCTTGGCGATCTCGGCCAGCGTAGTGACGGCAGTGCCGTTGCTTGCCACCGAACTGCAATTGTTGATCAGCAAATTCCCATTCGCATCAGCCAGCGGCTTGACGGCCTGGGTGTTGGTCGACATCGAAATGACTTCATTGTTCATTTTGACGCCGGTCATGTAGGCAGACATGGATGGAGCGCTATCTGTGACCTGGGCGTCGTTCGAAAAGGTTTTAACGAAAGCGGTTTCGGGCAGCGTGTCCATGGTGAGCATGCCGTCTTCACCGACTGAGTAAATACGCGCAGCGGTCATGGTGGTCATGCCCATGCCGTCCCCCAGGAAGAAGATCACGTTTTTGGGGGCCGCTGCTGCAGCGGCAGATACTGTTGAGGAACCGGACGAGAAACATCCGGATAGGGCGACACAAGCGAGACCTGCTGCAAGAGTTGATTTAAATTCCATTGGAGCCTCCGTTGATGAAAATTGAGGCGCCGATTCTGGGGAGCGAAAGTTAAAATTACGTGAAATTTTTATGTGATTTCAGCTCGGCTCATCTGAGGGGATTTGTAATAAAACTCGATGCCTGCTTCTGCTCAATGCAGTGCGCGCAATATTTGCAGGGGTTTCAAAGGCGGGATCTGCCGGCCTTCGATGGCGGGGCGGATCCCGTGATGCGAATTGCGGCTATTGCGGCGATGCCTTCCCGGGTAGTCCGGCAAGCAGGCGCGCGATGGTGTCATCGAACAACCCATACAAGTCTTTCGCCGCATCGCTCCCTCCGACCGTGTAGGGTAATTCGACCGTCGCGATGTGCGCGCGCTGAGCGATCCATTCCGATGGGCGGCCGTCCTGATATGCGGCGCGCAACACCATCTTTGCCGGATGCTGCTGCAACGCAGCCAGTACTTGCGACAAGTGTGCGGCGCTGGGTTCCATGCCGGGTTTGGGTTCCAGCGTCGCCACTTCTTTCAACCCCAGCCAACCGCTCAAATAGGGAAAGCCCTGGTGTTGCACAACCACTGGTACACCTCTGAGCGGCGCGGCTTGCTGTTCCCACTTTGCGATGGCAGCGCGCCATTGCCGGGTAAAGTCCACGAGGCGTTGCCGGTAATCGGCAGCGTTTTCAGGGTCGAGTTGCACCAGACGCTTCGTGAGCGCCTCTGCCACAGGCAGGAAATTGCGCGGGTCGGTCTGGATATGGGGATTGCCCATGGTGTGTATATCGCCCTCGCCGCGATCCAGCCGGGTCGGCACTTCCAGCATGTGCACGACGGAGGCGGCTTCGAAATATCCGGTACTGCCGGGTTGCACTGTGCTGTTGCCGGATTCACGCAGCACCACGGGCAGCCAGGCCATCTCCAGTTCCGCGCCCGTGCACACCACCAGATTCGCGCGGCGCGCCTTGGCGATCAAACTCGGACGCGCTTCGATGCGATGCGGGTCCTGCAATGCGCCGGTGGCGGTATAGATGTCAGCCTTGCCAGCCAGTTGCTGCGTAAGCCCCGCCCACTCAGGTTCGCAGGCGAAGACGTTGAGGGCGGCATGGGCGGAACTGCTCAGTAGCAACAAAAAAATGCAAAGTACTTTATTCATGATCATTGCTCCAAAAATATCCATCACTTGCAGGAGCGGGCCATGCCCGCGAGATGGTCACGTTCGCGGGCATGGCCCGCTCCTGTATCAAATCAATATTGGTGAGCGCCATGCGCGCCCAGGCTCATGATGTATTGCACGAAGAGCTGGTTGTCGGCCAAGCCTTGCCGCGAGTTGTCGTGCGCCAGTTGCAGCCGGAAGCGCGAGAATTCGCTCGGGCTGTAATCCGCCATCCATGTGACCCGCGACGGGTTGAATGCGTAGCTGGCGATGACGTTGCCCGCATTCCGCGCGCCCACCTGTGCGACGCCCGGGTCGAGCCGGTCATAGCGCAATCCGCTGCGCCAGCGCGGCATGAACTGGTACACACTTTGCACATACCAGCCGCTTTGCGTGACTGAGTAAGTATCGGTGGTGTTCGTTACGGCGGTGTTATAGCTCAGGTCGCCGCTCTCTTTGCGCCGGAAATATTCGCCCTGCACTTTCAGGTAGCGGCTGCGGATGTTGCCGTTGGGCGCGTATTTCCACACGAAATCCAGGCCGGCGGTCCGGGTGTCGCCGCTGAAGCTGTTGCTCACACCGCCAGCGGTACCAAACAGATCGGGCACGGCAGTACTCACCGCATCTTTCTGCCTGGTCTGGTGCAGCGACAGGCCGGCACGCCAGCTCTGCTCAATACCGATGTCGTCGCCGATATGCGCGAACAGCGCACCGGCACCGCTGCCGTTCTTCGCCCGATCCGTCCCGGGGAAGCTGCGGCCCTTGCCGATCTCGCCGCCCACTTCGACGAACAGGTCGGTCGGTGCCAGCCATTTCAGTTGCACACCGTCCTCATTCAGCTGGTTGTTCCACAGCGTGGCGTACACCAGCGGCTGATCGGTGAAATCCCAGGCATGCGCATGTTGCTCGTTGAGGTAGCCAAGGCCGGAAAAATAACGGCCGAACTTGAGATTGACTCCATTGCCCAGCGAAGTGGTTTGCACGAAGGCGTTCTCCACGCTGATGCCGCCGGCAGGGCTGAGCGCCATCGTTGCGACGCCGCGATACTCGGGATCGATGTTGGCAGAGATGCCCATTTCCGATTCGCCGAGATTGAAACCTTGCTCGTGCCCCGGATTGGGATTCATGGCGAAACCCGTGGCTGGGATCGCGGGGTCGCGTTGCAGGCTGCCATAGGTGCCGGCCAGGATCAGCGAGAAGGCCGGATTGAAGGCGGCCTCACCGCCGCTCGTGCCGGCAGCAAAGGCGCCGCATGAGTGAAGCAGGAGCGCCGAAAACGTCGCGCTCGCATAAAAGGTTTTTGACATGGATTGCTCCAACAAAATAGTTAGCAATGCTCACGCATACCGCAGGAGCAAACAAGCTCTCTAGAATAGTGCGCGAATATGACAAACAAACTAGACCGCTGCGGGTGGCGCGCGTGCGGCGAACGCGGTGAACGCGATGGTGCAGCAGATGGCGGGATGTACGGAGAGAGCTTCCTCGAAAGAGGAAGCAAAATCGAAATGGATGTCGCTGCTGCCGATGGCGCTGCCGATCTGTGCATACACGGCGCACAGGTCGCAATGCTGGTGGTGCGGGAGGGGCTGGTCTTGCTTCTGCTCGGCCAGCGTATGTTCGATGCCGTGCATGATCGCGCCTTGCTGCGCGAACAGCAGGGCGAAGACGAGCAGCGATTTCAGGAAGGAGGAGCGCAACATGCGGCGCATTCTAACCGCCGTCCCTTTGCATTCCAAGTGCCCAAGGGATATAGGCCGTTTGGCATATTGACCCTCAGGGGAGGGCGGGTTAGGGTGCGGTGAAGGGCAGCTTTGTCCCGGACGGAGCCCAATTGAAATCAAAAGAATGGGGCTCCCGTCCCCATGTAATTGTTCATTCGGCGAATGATGAGGTGTGGAGGAGAAGGGCATGAAAAATATTTACAGTACGTCCTTTGTGGTGGGTATGTTTTTTGGTTTTATTGCAATCATTGATTCAGCTATTGCGGCGCCATTGCCCAAAGGTAATTGTGCAGACCCGAAGCCTTACACAGATTTAAGGCACTGCGACCTTGCAGGGAAAGATTTAAGCAATAAAGACCTGCGGGGAGTCGATTTGCGTGTTGCGAGTTTATATTTGACTGAATTTCAAGGCGCAAATCTCACAGGTGCAATGTTTGATAGAAACAAGCTGTTATTGGCTGAATTGGATGGGGCAAAAGGCCTGCCGAAGGACATTGTAGATACGCTCAAAGTCTATAGCGTTATCAACGATAAAAATTATCTCGTCACACGTAATGCCAACTCCACAATCACATTAGCCGCGCATGAGGCAGTTCAAGGCATTGAGGAAAATATCGTAGGTCTGGCAAGTATTCAAATGGTTAGTAAGATCGAAAATCAACCGCACGTCATTGCAGTACTAGATTGGCCACGGAATAACGACTACAAGGGAAAAGTAATAGTAGCGAGATTTGATAACGAAAAATTTGATATGCCGACATGCTATCAAGACGTAAATCTAATAGGCCGTGAAGGCCACTACAACGCTGATTGGACCTCAATGAAAGTTAAGTCGATAGCAAATGGAGGGGATTTGATTGGAATCAGAGCCTCTGGGGGGGATGGTGATGAAGAAGATATAAGTGGCTGGGATAAGGTTGTCTTTCTAAAACTTTCCTCAAACTGCAAGCTGTCAATTCTGCATACAGAAGATAACGGATGGCTGGAAAGGCCTGACCATACGATATGTCACGGCGTGGAGCTTGACTATCGTTTCATAGATGAAAAAGCCGCTGAGGTTTTATTAATAACACACACTTGCAATGCCGTTTCCAAATCAAAGGCGAAAGTTACGTACAAAAAAATTGAATTGAATTGATGCGGTTTTACTTTCGGAATACCTGCTGACCTGTATGCGCTACATCGAACTCAACGCAGTGCGGGCCAACATGGTGAAGCAGCCGCAGGACTACCGCTGGTCGAGCTATGCCATGGCATGGGCAGGCCGGACGACTTGATCGAAGACCACGCGCTTTATGTTGCGCTGGGCAATACCGAACTACTGGGGACGGAGCCCAATTGAAATCAAAAGAATGGGGCTCCGTCCCCATGTAATTCAATTAATTGAGTAAGGTTGCCCTAATGAAATCTTGGTTATCTATATTTGCCTTATTGGCAATCTATTCTTCCTGGGTAGTCGCTGGAGACATGAAGGGTATTCCCCTAGAAAACGACATTTGCAACGATTCGAATGCGAGGACGGAAGAGGATGTCATTAAAAAATCTTCCAATATAGTCGCCCGTAAGGGGGGTCAGCTATTTGTGAAACTGCAAAATGGGAAAACGATTACAAGGACCAATGTTCCATGCAAGGAAGCAGATGAGACTTTATGTATGTCGAACAAATTCTGGGATTTCAGTGTGTATGACTACCTTAAAGATGCTCGATATCTATTATTAGAAAAGCATAGTTATGAAAATAGTGAATATGAGTTAATTTCCATAGCGGATGGCCGCAGCTTGTTGATCGAAGGGTTGCCTACGTTTTCACACGACGCCAAACGATTTATTGTAAATGTTAATCCGATTTATAACGATTTCGTTTCAAGATTAGAAGTGTGGCGAATCGACGATGGCAAGTTCATTAAGGAGCTCAGTTATGAGCCCAAAGGATGGCCGTCTGTAGATACCAAATGGGCTAACGATGACAATGAAATTGCAATAAGAGAGGCTCGGTGTGTTAATGATGATTCAGGCCACACACGGGGGTATGCTTTGAGTTTAATTGCCGAACTAAGCCGAAAAGATTCAAGTTGGAAAGTAATAAAGTCGCATTAGTAAATCACGACATGCATGCATTCTGTAAGCGGGGCTCCGCTCACTGCTCGGGCGGTCGCCTCAGTAAAGTAGGCGGTAACCTCAAGGACAGCGGATTCGGCGACTGCGACCACTCGCGGACACTTCCATCCCGCTACGCGGGGCCCCTGGTCGTTGCTCGGGTCGCCACCTCATTAAAAGCTATGTAGCGCATGGCGCAGAGGATTCGGTGGCGGCGACAGTCGCGGACGTTCACACCCCGTAAACGGGGCCCCGCTCACTGCTCCTGTTGCTACTCGCTCTCCAGCCTGTCCGTGCTGGTGAACATCCAGGTGCGGGTGATGCTAAGGACATCGGTGTCTTTGCGAATGTCCGGCGGGAAGGGGGGGTAGGGTGCGGCGAGTTTGACGATGCGGATGGCGGACGCGTCGAGGATGCGCTGGCCGGATGTGCGGTTGACTTCGATGCTTTCCACGCTGCCATCGGAGCGGATGGAGACGGTGAGAGCGAGCTTGCCGTAAATCTTCTGGCGGCGTGCCGCCTCGGGGTAGTTCAAGTTGCCGATGCGCTCGACTTTGGCGCGCCAGTCTTCCACGTATTGTGCAAAGCGATATTCCCGCGTGCGCGCGCCGATGAATGTGCGTCTCGGCATCTTTTCGTACACATCAAGGGTTTTGTTGATCTGCGCTTCCAGCCGTGCGATCTCCAGCGAGCGCTGTACCAGGTCGTGTCCGTCGTAACCGGAGCTGGCCCGTTTTTGTTGCTGGGGCTTGTTCTGTTCTATGCTGTAGTCGCTCTTGAAGCGCGTCAGCAGGCGATTGTGTTCTTGCTCCAGTTGTTTCAGGCGCTGGGCGACTTGTTCCGGCGTGAAGCGGCGTGCATCGCCGAGGACCGGGAAGGGGGTCTTGGCATGCCGCTCGTCTTCAACGTTGCCGCCGCCATCGAGATTGCTCTGTGCATAGGCGGTGGCATTGTCCGGACGGTTGCTGGATTGGCTGTTGACCAGTACGACTTCCAGCGGCTGGCTGAGGATGGGATTCTTTTTCCAGTCAGGAACGACGAAACTGATGCCGAACAGGACGAATGCGTGCAGGCTGAATGAGAACAGCACAGCCAGCGATAAACGCTGTTTCGGCTTCTGCAAGACGCTGACGGACGGATATCTCATGCCGGGATTTCCACGCTGGCTACATAACGCGCATCGAAGTTCAGGTCGAGCAGGTCGATCTCGCCGATCTCCAATGTAACTTTGGTGTTGGGCGGTGTTTCCGGCAGCGACGGGATGCGCCCGATCAGCGGAATGTCGGTCAGCTTGACCAAATTCTCGCGCAATACAGTAGCTTCGGCCTGCTTCACGTTTTCCTGCAGCAGCCAGCGCAGGCACCAGTAGCGTTCCATGTTGCGCTGGAATTCGTTGTAGGTGGTGTAGGCGGTGTCGAAATCGCGCAGGATGGCGTACAGCGCGGTGTCGTTTTTCGCGTAGGCCGGGGGTTCATCGCGCAGTACGCTGATGAGCTGGCGCTGGTTCACCAGGTCGACATAGCGGCGCAGCGGCGAACTCGACCAGGCGTAGTGCGACACGCCCAGGCCCTGATGCGGTGCGGCGACCGTGCTCATCTTCACCTTGCCGTTGTTCTGCGTGCGGTAGAGGCCGGCCACATTGCAGTCGTCCAGCAGTTTGCCCCAGGTACTGTTGGCGAGGATCATCAGTTCGGACACCACCTTGTCGATGGGCGAGCCGCGCAGACGGTGGCCGATGGTGATGCGATCGTTCTCGACGTTGAAGGTGTAATCGACCTGTTGTGTGTTGTTGTCGCCGGATTTGCCGCGTGCGGCTTCCAGTTTCTGCGCGAAATCCCACAGTAGTTTCAGTTCAGGCGCGTAGGCATAATCGAGCTTGCCAGCCGCCAGCGTCTCTTCGTTGAACAACGGCTCCAGCGTGTCGTGGCGCAGGTTGGCGGCGATGTGCAGGCGCTCGACGCGGCTCTCGCTGCTGACGATCGCCAGCGTCCCGGCATCGGCTTCCACATACAGCGAGATCGATGGGCAGACCTTGTCTGCGCATAACGTGAAGGCCTGCACGACGTTGTCCGGCAGCATGGTGATCTTGTCGCCCGGCATATATACGGTGGACATGCGCTGCGCGGCGATGGCGTCGACAGGCGAGTTCGGGGCGATGCACAGTGCGGGGGCCGCAATGTGGATGCCGATGCGCCAGTTGCCGCTCGGCAGTTTCTCCAGCGAGAACGCGTCGTCGATCTCGGTGGTGCTCGCGTCGTCGATACTGAAGGCGGTGACGGGCGCCAGCGGCAACTCGGGATGCTCGTCCACGGTCACTTCGGGGAAGTCGGTGCCGCGCGGGAAATTCTCGAACAGGAACTTGTTCAGGTGGTAGTCGTGCGTGGAGGGCATTGCGCCGCAACGCTCCAGCAGGTGCGCCGCGGAAAGATGCGTGGCGGCGCAGGCGGCTTCCAGCGCCTTGACTTCGATGGTGTTGCGATCCGGCTGGTACAAGAGCATGGACAGCTTGCCGGCGAATTCTTCGGGCAACTGGAACGTGCCGAGCTGTTCGGTATAGCGCGCCTGCAGTTCGGCTTGCAGGCGCTTCTTCTCGACGCTGGCGAGCGCCGACTTCAATGCGTCGGGCGGTGCGGCCTTGTAACGGCCTTTGCCTTTCTTGTAGAAATGCATGGGCGAACCATGCAGGCGGATCAGTGCGCCTGCCGCCTCGATGGGGTTCGGCACATGGCCGAAGTATTCCTGCGCCAGCGCGCCGAATTCGAACTCATCCTGCGGGGAAGCTTCCCACAGGAAGTCCACGTCGATGTCAGCGGCCACTTGCTCTGCCTGTGCCATGAATTCGGACAGGCCGGGCTGCGCGAAACGCAACATGACGTTGGCCGCCTTGATCTTGCTGCGCTTGCCGTGGGTGTTCTCGACCTGCAGGGAGGTGGTGTTATCGGTAAGGATATTGCCAACCTTGAAACCGCCGTCTTCTTCGTAAAATATGTTCATTGGGTAGTGCTGAAAAAATTCCGGCAGATTATAACCTGACGGCCCGCCGCTGAACTTCCTTCATGTTAATCTGTCTGCAAGGGCGCTGCCTGAATGACAGGGGGCTCATTAACCACACAGGAGAGAAGAATGAAGGCGTTTTCCAAATTGGTCGCGGCAAGTTGCCTGGTATGTGCTGCACCGCTGGTGCAGGCTTGCGACATGAGACATCAGGGCGCGGCGGGCGGCATGTACTTCCAGGAAATGGACAAGAACGGCGACGGCGCGATCAGCAAAAAGGAATTCGATGCGTTTCACAGCGCCCACTTCAAGGAAATGGACGCCAACCACGACGGCAAGATCACCCAGGACGAGATGGGGGTCGTGCATGACAAGATGGCGGATAAATGCGATGTGAGCTTCGACCAGCGCTTCGACGAGGTCGATATCAATCACGATGGCGCCTTGAGCAAGGACGAGGCGGAGATCGGGATGCCGATGCTATTCGCCCGTTTCGACGAGATCGATGCCAACAAGGACGGCAAGATCAGCAAGGAAGAAGTGACGGCGAGCATGAAGAAGATCCATGAAAAGATGGACAAGATCCGCGAAGATCACGGCAAGAAGCAAGAACAGCAATAAACTCCGGCACCTCGGTAGTGCCAATGAAACAGGCCGGCTTGATGCCGGCCTGTTCGTTATTGCGCTGGGGGAATTTGGGGCAATGTGGCGCGAAATGTTACCATCCCGCTTATTTCGCACAATTGAGGAAGCATCATGGCAGGCCATAGTAAATGGGCTAACATCCAACACCGCAAAGGGCGCCAGGACGCCAAGCGCGGCCAGATATTCACCCGCCTGATCAAGGAGATCACGGTCGCGGCGAAGCTGGGCGGCAGCGACCCGGATATCAATCCCCGCTTGCGTCTGGCGATGGAAAAGGCTTATGACCAGAACATGCCCAAGGACAACGTCGAGCGCGCCATCAAGCGCGGCGCTGGCGAGCTGGAAGGCGTTGACTACATGGAGCTGCGCTACGAGGGCTACGGCATCAACGGCGCGGCGGTCATGGTCGATTGCATGACCGACAACAAGACGCGCACCGTGGCCGATGTGCGCCACGCCTTCGCCAAGTACGGCGGCAACCTCGGCACCGACGGTTCGGTGGCGTTCCTGTTCAAGCATTGCGGCCACATGATTTTCGCTCCCGGTACCGACGAAAACGCGCTGATGGAAGTGGCGCTGGATGCGGGCGCCGAGGACATCATCAACAACGACGACGGCAGCATCGAAGTCGTCACTTCGCCCCATGATTTCGTGGCGGTGAAGCAGCGCCTGGAAGCGGCGGGTTTCAAGCCGGAACTGGGCGAAGTCACCATGAAGCCGGAGAACGAAGTGGAATTCACCGGCGAGGATGCGGTGAAGATGCACAGACTGCTGGATGCGCTGGAAGACCTCGGCGACGTGCAGGAGGTTTATACCAACGCAGTGATGGAAGAGTGAGATGCAGGGAAGAGGATCGAGGGCTGAGGATTGAGCAAAACCCACAGCGCTGAGTCTGGAGTCAATCCCCAATCATCAATCCGGATTTTAGGAATCGACCCCGGCCTGCGCATCACCGGCTTCGGTGTTCTCGATAAAGAGGGGCAGCATTTGCATTACGTCGCCAGCGGCTGCATCAAGACGCCGGATGGGGAGTTGCCGGAGCGACTGAAAGTCATTCTGGCTTCGCTGGGCGAGGTCATCGCACAACACAAGCCCGGGCAGGTGGCGGTGGAGAAGGTGTTCGTGAACGTGAACCCGCAGTCCACGCTGTTGCTGGGACAGGCGCGCGGTGCCGCGATCTGCGCGGCGGTGCAGGCCGATCTGCCGGTGGCGGAATACACGGCATTGCAGGTGAAACAGGCGGTGGTCGGCAACGGCCACGCCGACAAGGAACAAGTGCAGGCGATGGTGCAGCGTTTATTGAAGCTGTCCGGCACGCCCAGCCCGGATGCGGCGGACGCGCTGGCTTGCGCCATCTGTCATGCGCACGGTGGCATGGGTCTGGGCGCATTGGCGACCAAGGGTTTTCGTGTACGACAAGGGAGACTGGTATGACACAACCGTTGGAACCGACGCTCGAAACGTTTCAAAACCCGCTCGCCCGCTATTTTGCCGCGACCCGTCCGGCTTTCCTGACAGCCAGCCTGATGGCTTGTCTGATCGGAATGGCGACCGCCTGGCATGGAGAGCCTGTCCTGGATGTTTCGCTTGCGCTGGTCACCCTGCTGTTTGCGCTGATGGCGCAAGCCGGAGTGAATGTGCTCAACGATTACTACGATGCACTCAACGGCACGGATGCGCAGAACACCGGGCGCATCTTCCCGTTCACGGGCGGCAGCCGCTTCATCCAGAACGGCGTGCTGACGGTGGCGCAGATGCGCAACTACGGTTTCGCACTGTTCGCAGGCGTGGTGCTGGCCGGATTGTGGCTGATGGAACGTTCCGCGCCGCAATTGATGTACGTCGGCCTCGCCGGCTTGTTCATCGGCTGGGCCTATTCCGCACCCCCGTTCAGACTCAATAGCCGCGGGCTGGGCGAGCTGTGCGTGGCGGCCGGATTTCTCGCCATCACCGTCGGTACCGACTTTGTGCAACGAAAGGGCTTTGACCTCACCCCTTTCATCGCGGGCTTGCCCTACGCATTGCTGGTGACCAACCTGCTCTATATCAACCAGTTTCCCGACCGTACTGCCGACACGGCAGCCGGCAAGCTGCATTGGGTGGCGCGCCTGGAGGTGCAGCATGCGCGCTGGGGTTACGCGCTGATCGTCGTGCTGGCATATATATGGTTGCTGTCGAGCGTGCTGCTGGGCTGGTTGCCGATGCTTGCGCTGCTGGCATTCCTGGCGCTGCCGTTGAGCGCGAAGGCTGCGCAACTGCTGCTGCGTCACGCCGCACAACCGCAACAACTGGGCGATGCGATCAAGCTCACGATCGGCGCGATGATGGTGCATGGCACGTTGCTGTCGCTGGCATTGATTTTGACTAAAGGGAATACATGATCGGAAGATTGAGTGGCATCCTGCTGGAAAAGAACCCGCCGCAGATCGTGCTGGACGTGCAGGGCGTGGGCTACGAGCTGGATGTGCCGATGAGCACCTTCTACAACCTGCCTCAGCTTAACGAAAAGGTGGTGCTGCACACGCATTTCGTGGTGCGCGAGGATGCGCAACTGCTGTACGGTTTTGCCACGCACGAGGAGCGCATCGCCTTCCGCCAGTTGCTCAAGATCAGCGGCGTGGGCCCGAAGCTCGCGCTCTCGGTGCTGTCCGGTTTGAGCATAGGCGATCTTTCTGCGGCGGTAGCGAACAAGGATGCCGGAAGGTTGACCAAGATTCCGGGCGTGGGCAAGAAGACCGCCGAGCGGTTGCTGCTGGAACTGCAGGGAAAGTTTGCCGTGAGCGGCGCGCAGACGGCAGCAGGCGCGCCCGTCGCATCGTCCGCCAGCGACATCGTCAACGCGCTGCTGGCTTTGGGCTACAACGAGAAGGAGGCCGACTGGGCAGCCAGGCAACTGCCCAAGGACGCCGATGTCTCGGGCGGTATCCGCCAGGCGCTTAAGTTATTATCCAAAGCATGATCCACAACGACGACCTTACAACCGCGCCGCGCCTCATTTCCGCCGCGCCCGCCTCGCAGCAGGAGGAGGCGCTGGAACGCGCGTTGCGCCCCAAGCAACTCGACGAATATGTCGGGCAGGAGAAGATACGCGGTCAGCTGGAGATATTCATCCAGGCGGCGAAGAAGCGTAACGAACCGCTCGATCACGTGTTGCTGTTCGGCCCGCCGGGTCTGGGCAAGACCACGCTGGCGCAGATCATCGCGCGCGAGATGGGCGTGAATCTGCGCCATACCTCCGGCCCGGTGCTGGAACGCGCGGGCGACCTCGCCGCGCTGCTCACCAACCTCGAACCGCATGACGTGTTGTTCATCGACGAGATACATCGCCTGTCGCCCGTAGTGGAGGAAATCCTGTATCCGGCGCTGGAGGACTACCAGATCGACATCATGATCGGCGAGGGGCCGGGTGCACGTACCGTGAAGATCGATCTGCCGCCGTTCACGCTGGTCGGTGCGACCACGCGCGCAGGCATGCTGACCAATCCGCTGCGCGACCGCTTCGGCATCGTGGCGCGTCTGGAGTTTTATACGCCGGAAGAATTGCAGCGCATCGTGACCCGCTCGTCCGGATTGCTGGAATTGCCCATCTCGCCCGACGGCGCGCTGGAGATCGCCAGGCGTTCGCGCGGCACGCCGCGTATCGCCAATCGTTTGCTGCGCCGCGTGCGCGACTACGCCGATGTGCGGGCCGACGGCAACGCCACGCGCGAAGTGGCGGATGCCGCGCTGACCATGCTGGACGTGGATTCGCGCGGGCTGGATGTGATGGACAGGAAGCTGCTGCAAACCGTGATCGAGAAATTCATGGGCGGGCCGGTTGGAGTAGATAATCTTGCGGCCGCCATCGGCGAAGAGCGCGACACCATCGAGGATGTGCTGGAGCCCTACCTGATCCAGCAGGGCTATCTGCAACGCACGCCGCGCGGTCGCATGGCCACCGCCAATGCCTATCAGCATTTTGGCCTGGTGCAGCCGCGTAGCCGGGAATAACAAGGAATTGTGGGATGAGTGATTTTGTAGGAGCCAGCTTGCTGGCGATAGCAATCGTATCGCCAGCAAGCTGGCTCCTACATCAGCGAGGGGGCGTTTGGAGCTGTGGAATGAGCAAGCACAAGATTTTTTCGTGGCCGGTTCGCGTGTACTACCAGGACACCGATGCGGGCGGCGTGGCGTATCACGCCAATTATGTGAACTTTATGGAGCGGGCGCGGACAGAGTGGCTGCGCACCTACGGCTACAGCAATGCCGGGCTGATGAAGGAACTGGGCGTGATGTTCGTGGTGCGCTCGATCAAGCTGGATTACCTGCGCCCTGCGCTGCTCGACGACCTGCTGACGGTGACGGCGCTGATCAAGGAGACCGGCCGCAGCCGGGTGACGCTCGACCCAGACGATCCTGCGCGGCGAAGAGCTGCTGACCGAAGGCGAGGTGCATCTGGTGTGCGTGGATGTGAAGACTTTCAAGCCGGTGAGCGTGCCGGATATTTTGCGTAAACAGTGGGATTGAGCCAATGAATCTGATTCAAGACTTGTCGTTCTTGCACCTGATCGCCAACGCCAGCTTGCTGGTGCAGTTGGTGATGGGTTTGCTGCTGCTGGTATCGCTGGTGTCGTGGTGGTACATCTTCCTCAAGATGTTTGCGGTGCGTGCGGCGGTGCAGCAATCGCTCGAATTCGAGGACGCATTCTGGGGCAATCCGAACCTGAATTCGCTCTACCAGCAGGCGAACAACAAATCGAGGCGCGACATCGGGGCGCTGGAGCGCATCTTCGCGGCGGGCTTTGCCGAATACGTCAAACTGAAAAAGACGCAAGGCGTGGACAGCGCTGCGGTGATGGACGGCGCACGCCGCGCGATGCGCGCCAAATACCAGCGCGAGATGGATCATCTGGAATCCCATCTTTCTTTCCTTGCCACGGTCGGTTCGGTCAGTCCTTATGTCGGCCTGCTGGGCACGGTGTGGGGCATCATGAATGCGTTCAGGGGGTTGTCCAACGTGGGGCAGGCCACGTTGGCGCAGGTCGCGCCCGGTATTGCCGAAGCGCTGGTGGCGACGGCAATGGGCTTGTTCGCGGCGATCCCGGCCGTAGTCGCCTATAACCGGTATGCGCATGACATCACGCGTTTGTCGTCGCGCTTCGAGAGTTTCATCGAAGAATTTTCCAACGTTCTGCAAAGGCAGCCATGACTCGGTGCGCGATAGCGATGGTGCGGGAATGGCTGCTTTGCGCCTCCTCCCGCAAACGGCTGGCTACGCCAGTAACGTGTCGGAGGTGCAGCCATGAACCATAGCCGCCGCGCTTCCCTTCAGCCGATGAGCCAGATCAATGTCGTGCCTTACATCGACGTGATGCTGGTGTTGCTGGTCATCTTCATGATCACCGCGCCGCTGATGAATCCGGGGCAGATCGACCTGCCAAGCGTGGGCAAGTCGCTGGCACCCCCGGTTGCACCGTTGGAGGTCATCATCAAGAAAGATACCACTCTGGTCTTGCGTAACCATGCCAAGGGCGGGCAGGAAATGCCGGTGTCGCTCGGCGAGCTGGTCAACCTCGTGCAAAAAAGTTCGACGAACAACCCCGAGCAACCGGTCGTGATTTCAGCCGACAAGAACGTGCGCTATGAGGAAGTGATCAACGTCATGGACGTGCTGCAACAGCAGCACATTAAAAAGATCGGGTTGCTAACCAAGGCCAGATGAGTACCGCGCTGGCATATGACGAACCCTACCGCTTCTCCGCCGGATTGCTGGCGCTGGCGGTGCACCTTGCTTTCTTCGCTTTGCTGTATTTCGGCGTCCGTTGGCAATCGCATCCGCCCGAGAGTTTCGAGGTGGAGATGTGGGATGTGCTGCCGAATCCCGAGGTAGTGCCGGAGCAGGTCCCGCCGCCACCGCCGCCTGCAAAGATGGAACCTGTGCAGCCGGTCAAGGTTGCACCGCCTGCGTTGCCGCCGGTGAAGGCGGACATCGAAGTACGCGAGAAGAAAAGCAAGAAGACCGAGGTGAAAGAGAAGCAGGTCAAAAAGGAAGACAAGAAAGCCAAAGCGGCGGCCAGGGCCAGGCAGGAGGCCGAACGGAAAGAGCTGGAAGCATATGTAGAGAATGAGGTGCAGAGAAGGCGGGCCGTACAAGCGCAAGTTCGCGCCGAGGTGAGCGCGGCGACGAAGGCACAGGTCGAGCGCTATCAGGACATGATACGCAACAAGATCAAGCGCAAGATGAAAGCAGTGGCGGACGTGCCGGAAAGCGCCGAGGCGGTCTTCAAAGTGACCTTGTTGCCTGACGGCATGTTGATGGATGACCCGGTGCTGGTGAAGAGTAGCGGGTATCCCGCTTACGATGATGCGGCGGAGCGCGCCATCATTGCGGCTGAGCCGCTGCCGGTGCCGGCCGATGTAACGCTGCAGCAGATGTTTCGCGTGCTGGAATTGAAGATCAGACCGTAGATAGAGGGTATATATGCGTTTTTTAGGAGCAGTCGTTTTGTTGTGTCTTGCGTGTTCCGCGCGGGCTGAATTGACCATCGAGATCACCGGTGCGGGAGAGCACCAGATCCCCATTTCGCTGGTGCGCTTTGGCGGGGAGGAAAAGATGACCGGCCAGACGATCAGCAGTGTGGTGTCCAACGATCTGATGCGCACAGGCTTGTTCAAGATGATCGATCCGGCGGGGAGGGTGCCGCATGAACCGAGCGAGGTGAGCTACCCCGAATGGCCCGGCGTCGATGCACTGGTCATCGGAAAGGTGCGTACGCTGGATGGCGGTCGCGTGGAAGTGAGGTTCCGCCTGCTGGATATGGTGCGCCGCACCGAGCTGATCGGTTTGGCTGTGACTGCAAAAAGCGAGCAAATGCGCGCGATCGGGCATCGCGTTGCCGATCTGATCTACGAAAAATTGACGGGCAGCGCCGGAGTGTTCAGTACGCGCATCGCTTACGTGAACCGCGAGGGGAAAAAATATCGCCTGGTCGTGGCGGATAGCGACGGCTACGGCGAACAGACCTTGCTGGCATTGAACGAGCCGATCATGTCGCCGGCATGGTCGCCGGACGGCAGCCAGCTTGCCTATGTGAGTTTCGAGCGCGGCGGACATGCCGCGGTTTTCGTGCAATCGCTGGCGACGCGTCAGCGCAGCGTGCTGGCAGACTATCCCGGAAGCAACAGCGCGCCGGTATGGTCGCCCGACGGCAAGCAGCTCGCAATGGTGTTGACGCGCGATGGTATTTCGCAAATCTACCTGGTGCGCAGCGATGGCGGCAATCTTCGCCGTATCACCTTCAGCGAGGCCATCGATACGGAACCGTATTTCCTTCCCGACGGGAAATCCCTGTTGTTCACCTCGGATCGCGGCGGCAGCGCGCAAATCTATCGTGTCCCGGTGGAAGGCGGCTCTGCCGAGCGCCTGACCTTCGAGGGGGGCAACAGCTTTTCGCCGCGCCCCAGTCCGGACGGAAAAAGTTTTGTGTATTCCCATTTTACCGGCGGTCAGTTCTATATCGCGGTGCAGGACTTCGAGAACAAGCAAATGCAAGTATTGACCAGCGGCGGATGGGAAAAGAAACCGAGTTTCGCCCCCAATGGCAAGTTGGTCTTGTTCGCGACCGAGTCGCAAGGTCGTGGTATATTGGCGACTGTATCTAGCGATGGCAGAGTGAAGCAAAAGATGGTGGCTCAACGCGGCGACATACGTGAGCCGATCTGGGGTCCTTTTCTGAAACAATAACAACGGAGATAGCAATGAAGAAAATTATCTTGAGTATCGTATTGGTCAATCTGCTGGCGGCTTGCGCGAGCGAAAAGCCGGTAGAGACGGTTAGCGAGCCTGCTGCGCCGGCTACCGAGGCTGCAGCTCCTGTCACTGCGCCTGCCGAAACCGCACAGACCGCTACTGCTCCCGTCGCGAGTGCAGAGGCTGCCGTGCCGGAAGTCCGCAGCGTATATTTCCCGTTTGACGTGGCCGCGGTACAGGAAGCGGATCGTGCCACTGTTCAGCAACACGGCGCATATTTGGGCAAAAATGCAAGCGCCAAGGTGCGCGTAGAAGGCAATTGCGACGAGCGCGGCAGCAGCGAGTACAACCTGGCGTTGGGGCAGCGTCGTGCGAACAACGTGAAGAAGCTGCTGATATTGTCCGGCGCCAAGGCATCGCAGATCGAGACAGTGAGCTTCGGCGAAGAGAAAGCCCGCTGCTCCGAACACAATGAGTCATGCTGGTCTCAAAATCGCCGCGCTGACATCAGTTACAAATAATTAAGCGTCGGTCATGCGTTCCTGGTTGTTGATCTGTATGTGCGTTGTGAGCAGTCCCGCTGCGGCGGGACTGTTTGCGGATGCCGATGCGCGCAAACAGGTGCAACAACTGGAGGCGCGCGTCGCCAAGCTGGAACAGGCTTTGGCCGCAGCTGATGCGGACAAAGAGAGGTACATCCACTCCATACTCGATCTTCAGATACAGATGGAGGGGTTGAGCACTGATTTGCGTAAGCTGACCGGACGCAACGAAGAGCTCGTGCATAATCTGGAAGAAGCCGAAAAGCGCCAGAAAGATTTCTACATCGATCTGGATACGCGTCTGCGGCGCCTCGAGGCGGGCAATACGACAGCCGCCGGCGCCACGTCGGAACGCGGGACCAGGGACGTGTCGGCAGACCCGGCCAGCGAGAACCGCGCATTCGAAGCTGCCTATAACTTGTACAAGGCAGAGAACTATCCGAATGCTGTGGCTGCATTTCGCGATTTTCTGAAGAACTATCCGCAGTCCGTGCATGAGGCGAATGTCTACTACTGGATGGGCAACGCCAATTTTCTGCTCAGAGACTGCAAGAACAGCGTGAGCAGTTATCAGGCGCTGATCGAAAAATACCAGGATCATCCGCGCGTGCCGGAAGCGATGCTCAACATGGCGGATTGCCAGCTTGACCTGAAAAACAAGGCTGCGGCGAAGAAGACTTTGAAACAACTCATCTCCCAGTTCCCGGGAAGCGACGCATCGGAGAAGGCCAAGAAGCGCCTTGCTGCCATCAAGTAATCGTGTGATGGATAAGTTCCGCGCAAACGATTCGTTGCGTATCAACGAGATATTCTTTTCCCTGCAAGGCGAGACCAGCCGAGTCGGCTTGCCGACCGTGTTTGTTCGTCTGACCGGTTGTCCTTTACGGTGCAGCTACTGCGATACGGCCTACGCTTTCAGCGGTGGGACGAACATGAAGCTGGAAGTCATTCTGGCCGAGGTGGCCCGCTATGCGCCGCGTTATGTCACGGTCACCGGCGGCGAACCGCTGGCGCAGAAGAACTGCCTGCAATTGCTGAGAGCTTTGTGCGACGCAGGCTATGAAGTGTCGCTGGAGACAGGGGGGGCGCTGGACGTAAGCGGCGTGGACGCACGCGTGGTGAAAGTGCTGGACATCAAGACGCCTGCATCCGGAGAGATGGAAAAAAATCTGTGGGGCAACCTGGAACATCTCGAACCGCATGACGAGATCAAGTTCGTGTTGTGCGACGAGGCGGACTATCAATGGGCAAAACAGGTGTTGCAGGAGCGCGAGCTGGCTAAGCGCTGCGCGGTCCTGTTTTCTCCGGCACAAGGCCAGCTTGCCGCCAGGGATGTCGCCGAATGGATATTGCGTGACCGCTTGCCGGTGCGCTTGCAGGTGCAATTGCATAAATTGCTATGGGGTAACGAGGTGGGACGTTAATCATGAAGCGAGCGGTGGTCTTGCTGTCGGGTGGGCTGGATTCGGCCACTGTGCTGGCGATGGCACGTGCAAAAGGGTTCGAGTGCCATGCATTGAGCGTGGATTACGGGCAGCGTCACCACGCTGAACTTGCTGCCGCAAAACAGGTTGCAATGGCGCTTGGCGCGCGTGAGCATCGGGTGGTGAATATCGACCTCACCGGGTTCGGCGGTTCGGCGTTGACCGACTCCAGCATCGCTGTTCCGGAGCGCGCCAGCAGCGGTATTCCGCTCACCTATGTTCCCGCGCGCAACACCATCATGTTGTCGCTTGCCCTGGCCTGGGCCGAGGTATTGAAGGCGCAGGACATCTTCTTCGGTGTGAACGCAGTAGATTATTCCGGCTATCCCGATTGCCGCCCGGAATATGTGGAAGCGTTCGAGCGGCTGGCGAATCTGGCGACCAAGGCGGCAGTAGAGGGCGCGCCCCTCACCTTGCACGCACCTCTGTTGCATTTGTCCAAGGCGGAGATCATCCGGGAAGGCGTGCGGCTGGGTGTGGATTACGGAATCACGGTTTCCTGCTATCAGGCCGACGAGCAAGGCCGTGCCTGCGGCCGCTGCGATTCATGCCGCTTGCGGCGTGAAGGATTTCAATCTGCCGGAGTGCCGGATCCCACGCGCTATCAAGGCGCATAGATCATCGGTTGTTCGTTTGACACTCGAAGTCAAACCCGTATAATGCGCGCTCCCTTTTGGGAGGGGTCGGTAGCTCAGTCGGTAGAGCAGCGGACTTTTAATCCGTTGGTCGCGAGTTCGAATCTCGCCCGACCCACCAGTTTCAAACCTCGCCGCTTTAGCTCAGTTGGTAGAGCAACCGCCTTGTAAGCGGTAGGTCGTCAGTTCGAATCCGACAAGCGGCACCAATAAAAAAGGCTTGCATCGCTGCAAGCCTTCTTTGTTTTCCGTCCTGTTTTTATGCGGTGCCGAACTTTGTTTCCACAAGCACGCCGATCTCCTTGAGGAAGCCGGTGGGCAAGATGCCCCCTGCACAAACGATGATGCCGTCGTTTGGAATCTCGATCTTCTGGCCATCCTGTTCCAGAACGACCTTTTTCTCTTCGACCAGTTTCACGTTCGATTTCAGGCGTACGGTGAGCTTGTTTCTGTCCATCATGTCTTTCAGGCGCTCCCGGTTCTTCGGTTTGCCGCGTCCGAACGCGTCGCTACGGTAGGAGAGCGTAACCGTGGTGCCCGGCTGTTCGGCAATGTCCATGGCTGCTTCCAGCGCACTGTCGCCGCCGCCGACCACCAACACGTGCATATTCCTGTATTGCTCGGGTTCGATCAGCCGATATACCACTTTCGGCAGATCCTCTCCGGGGACGCCCAATTTGCGCGGAGTGCCGCGACGGCCGATGGCGAGGAGCACAGCGCGGGTCTGGTAAGAGCCTTTGGAGGTTTTGACGATGAAGCCCTTGTCCATCTTGGTGATGCCCTCCATGCGCTCGTTGTAATTTATCTTCATGCCGGTCTTCGCGATGACGCCTTGCCAGAACTCGAGCAGTTTTTCCTTGCTGACTTCCTTGAACGTCATGCTGCCGACGAGGGGTAACTTTATCGGAGCAGTCATGACGACCTTGTTGCGCGGGTACTGGAAGATGCATCCGCCGAGCGCTTCTTCCTGCTCGATGGTGACATGGCGCAACTTCTTCTCCATCGAGGCCAAAGTGGCCGCGAGCCCGGCGGGTCCTGCGCCGACAATTACCACATCATAAGGGTTGTTGCCGCCCTTGAGTTTGGCGATGGAGTCAATTGCCTGCATGCCCTGGGTTGCAGTCTTGCGGATCAGGCCCATGCCGCCCAGTTCGCCTGCGATGAAGATGCCGGGCACATTGGTTTCGAAGTTGGGGCTTACTTGAGGAATGTCCATGCCGCGTTTCGAGGTGCCGAACACCAGCGTGATCGCGTCGTGCGGGCAGGCTGTTGCACAAGCTCCGTGGCCGATGCAATGGGTCGGGTTGATCAACACGGCCTTGCCCTTGATCATGCCGATAGCATGCTCCGGGCAGGCGGTGATGCAACTGCCCGCGCCCATACATATATTTGGGTTGATTTCGGGGTGCAGGGAAGAAGGTTCGGTTAGTCCCGCCTCAAGTGCCTCGTTCCACACCTCGACGGCCGAGGACTCTTTCTTGTAACGTCCGCGCAAGTAGAAGAATACGATCAGCGCGAGAGGGGCCAGATAGATTGCAAATGATTCGATATTCATGGGTCTCAGGAAATATAGTGGTGGATCGGAATGTTGTTGTTATTCATCGGTCAGCACTGAAAAAACCCCGGCTGGCGGCGGGCATTCTATGTCGAGCCGCAGACTGTGACAATTTCATATTGCTGCCGGTTCAATATTTAACGGCCGGGAACCTGGAAGCCGTAAAACCATAAAAGCCCGAGATGCGGGATATTGAACAGAATTTGGCTGGTAATAGCCATGGATCCCTTCCTATTCGGCATGGGCAATCCTGCCTCCCGGCAAAAAGCCCGTCGGTATAAGTCAGCCTTCGTCAGCTAAAGTCAGTTAAGCTTATATAATGCAGCAAATAAATCTGCGTCGGTCGGAACTCTGTTTGTATTCAAGGGTCGGAGTCCGCCGTGAGGTTGTCGTGTGGGGTCGGGCGCCCTTGCAACATTGTTGCAAATGGCCGTTTTGAACGTGATGCTTTTGCAGTTACAATCTGCCCCCCCAAATGGGCAACTATAACTAGATTCTGAAGAGAGTGATGAGGAAAGAAACGCAATCGGAACATCTACACTGGCTAGTGTTCATCGGCATCGTGGCTGTCGTTACATTTGGCGGATATTTTGTGTTGTACCCGCAAACGCTGTACAAGCCGGGCGAGCAGCTATTTGACTTTGGTTATAACCTTGGGTTGGCGGGCGGCTTGATGATGCTGACGCTGCTGTTCTATCCATTGCGCAAGCGGGTCAAGTTCTTCGAAAACTTCGGCTTCCTGCCGACATGGTTCAAGTGGCACATGATCTTCGGGATTCTGGGGCCGCTGACCATCGTCTTCCACTCCACTTATCACGTCTATATCCCTTACATCCACCCCACCGGATCGCCGAATGCGGCGGTAGCGATGCTATGCATGCTTCTGGTTTCGGGTAGCGGCACGTTCGGGCGGTTCTTCTACACCAAGATTCACCACGGTTTGTATGGCCGCCAAACGACCGTGAACGAGTTGCGTGCGGAAATGGAGCAAACAGGAGACGTAAAATCCCTGTTCAGCTTCGCACCCGGTGTGGAAAAGGCACTGGAAGATTTCCGGGCTCGCGCAGAGAAGTATGCCAAGCAATCCGGCGTCGGCTTGATTAACTTCGTTACGTTCAGCGTCAGGGCCGCGATATTGAAGAGGACTCTATCCAGGGAATTGCATCACGTCATGCATGCCAAGGCGAAAGAGAACCACTTCACGGCGGTGCAACAGCAGGACATGGAGGAGATGTATATCGAGTATCACGAGAAGATCGTCGCCTACCTTGATGCCGTCAGGGATTCGGCGCAATTCCATACCTACGAGCGCCTGTTCTCCTGGTGGCACATCTTCCATATTCCGCTGGTTTATATGATGGTGTTCAGCGCGATCTACCACGTGTATGCGGTACATGCCTATTGATCACGGATATAAAGAATAAAAATATGACGAACTTCATGCGCATGCTCGCCGTGGCGAGCTTATTTTTTGTGTGCCCCATGCAGGCTCAGGCAAACAAGTTGCTGATGCCGGGCGATGTCATCAAGGGACATGCCAAGGAAGAAGAGACATGCGAGAAGTGCCACAAGAAGTTCGACAAAGCTGCGCAATCCACTCTGTGCGCCGATTGCCATAAGGAAATCGGCAAAGACATCGCCGAAAAACGCGGCTTCCACGGCCGCATGGAGCAAGGCAAGGAATGTAAAGAGTGCCATCCCGACCACAAGGGGCGCGACGCCAAGATCGCCGAATTCGACCACGCCAAGTTCGACCACAACAAGACCGATTACCCGCTAAAGGGTAAGCATACCGAGCCCAAGGTCAAATGCGAAGACTGCCACAAGCCGGGCAAGAAATTCCGCGAAGCGCCCAGCTACTGCAACGAATGCCACAAGAAAGACGACAAGCACAAAGGCGGCCTCGGCACGGACTGCGCGAAGTGCCACGTCGAGAAAGACTGGAAGCAAACCGAGTTCAACCACGACAAGACCAAATTCAAGCTGGTGGGCAAGCACGTTGACGTGAAGTGCGCGAAGTGTCACATCGACAACAAGTTCAAAGACACGCCCATGCAGTGCGTCGAGTGCCACAAGAAGGACGACGACAAGGCGCACAAGGGCAAGCTTGGCAAGAAGTGCGAGTCTTGCCACACCGCGAAGGACTGGAAAGACATCTTGTTCGATCACGACAACAAGACCAAATTCCCGCTGCTGGGCAAGCACAAGGAAGTGAAGTGCGACAAGTGCCACATCGACAAGAAGTTCAAGGACACGCCCAAGCTGTGCAACGCTTGCCACAAGAAGGACGATGAAAAGGCACACAAGGGCAAATTCGGCCCGAAATGCGAGTCTTGCCACACCGAGAAGGACTGGAAAGATATCCTGTTCGATCACGACAAGAAGACCAAATTCCCGCTGCTGGGCAAGCATAGACCTCCTGTGAAATGCACGGCCTGCCACAAGGGTGACTTGTATAAAGACAAGCTGGAGAAGACTTGCGTGTCCTGCCACAAAAAGGATGACGACAAGGCGCACAAGGGGAACTTCGGTCCGAAGTGCGAGTCTTGCCATACCGAGAAGGATTGGAAAGAGGTCCTGTTCGATCACGACAAGAAGACAAAGTACCCGCTGCTGGGCAAGCACAAGCAGGCCAAATGCTCGAGTTGCCACAAGGGGGATGCCTACAAGGACAAGCTGCCGACCAACTGCTTCGCTTGCCACGAGAAGGATGACAAACACAAGGGGCAGGAAGGCAAGAAGTGCGAGACTTGCCATAACGAACAGTCGTGGACCAAGACGACTTTCGACCACAACAAGATGTCGACCTTCCCGCTGCTGGGGCGCCACATGCTGGTAGAGTGCAAGAAATGCCATGCTGCAGTGACGTTCAAGGACGCAAAATCGGAGTGCTGGTCGTGCCACGATAGAGACGACGACAAGGTGCACAAGCGCCGATTCGGTACGGAATGCCAGACTTGCCACAACACGCGTAACTGGAAGGCGTGGGACTTTGACCACAACAAGACCAACTTCAAGTTGGACGGGCCTCACAAGAAGATCGGCAGCAACTGCTATGCTTGCCACAAGCGACCGATGGACAAGAAGGTGGTGGTGATCAATACATGCGGCAACTGCCACGATCGCGATGACGTGCATAACGGCAACTTCGGCGACCGTTGCGAACGTTGTCACGAAGGCAACGACTGGAAACAACTTAGAGTAGGTGTGACGACCACGCGAAAAAAATAGTCTGCGTGGCGATTGACAGCAAAGTTAACCAAGGGAGGTGGATCATGAAACAATTTGGACGAGTATTGGGCAACGCGCTTGCCGTGCTGTTGACCGTGTTCTCATTGCAGGCTATGGCCGCCGATGCGCCAGCGGCCGGCCACAACTTCGATCACGCCACCACCGGATTCCCGCTCACCGGCGGGCACGCCACGGCGGCATGCGAGACCTGCCACGTCGCAGGTGTATTCAAGGGTACGCCCAGGGCTTGCGATGGCTGCCACGCGTTGGGCCGGCGCGTTGTGGCGACACCGAAATCCACCAGTCACATCGTGACCGATGCACCGTGCGATTCCTGCCACTTCAATTCCTCCACCTTCCTGGGCGCGCGTTACAACCACGGGACTGCACTGCCGGGGCAATGTACGAGTTGCCACAACGGCAGGATCGCCACTGGCAGACCGACAGATCAGCAACACAGCGTTGGATTCGCCCTGACGGATTCCTGCGATCACTGTCATCGAACCTATTCGTTCTTCCCCGCGAGCTGGAATCACGTCGGAGTGACACCGGGCAGCTGCGAAAATGCAGGTTGCCACATTGCCGGAACCGGCAACCGGTATTACAGGTCGATAGCCACACTGCCGCTCGGGAAGACTCACATGAACTTTACCTTAACGGCTACTCAGGCATGTGACACGTGCCACAACTTCGTGCGCTGGACGCCGCCGATGCACATGCCGGCACCCGGACGATGCGACAGTTGTCACAATAATGCCCAGGCACAGGGAACATTTGCCGGCCATGCGGCCATCGGTACGGAAGACTGCAGCGGCTGCCACTTCCAATTGGCTCGGCAGCTGGCTGCCAGCGCTCGGCGGCTTGCCGGCCAACCACATTCCCTTCAATGCGGGCGTCGATATGCCGCAATTGTCATTCCACTCCAGGGGGGTGCCGCAATCCACGGCCCTGCCTTGCACGCATATCTCAGCGGCGTTATCGGAGGGTGCGCAACTTGCCACATCAAACCCGGCAACACTACCTATCCGTGGGGTCAGCAAGCCAAGAGCAGCCATGACGGCAGTAGCGGCAGCAACTGCACCGGATGCCATGAGCACACGATTGCGGCAGGTTTCGTGAGGTGGAACTAACAAGCGGTTTATGGGCCGCGTGCCAAGGTGCGCGCGGTCTTTTTGAAGACTTAAGGCAGGAAGTTGTTCAGGAGCAGAGTGATGGCACTAGAGTATTGCTGTAAATTGAGAGGTCTGTTTTTCGGGTTGTTGTTGCTGTCGGGAATTTCCAGCAATGCCATCGCCCAGCCCTTGGATGACGTGAGTCTGGAATTTCAGAGCCAGGGGGTCGTTGCCACCATCCGGTTGACCGGGCCGGTACAGTACCTGCGCCATTTTCCCGAGAGCCACGGCAAGACGCTGGAAATCTATTATGACCGCGTGAAGGATGCGTCAAGCAATGAGACCTGGCTGGACAACGAAGTGCGCAAATCTCCGCCTTCCAACCTTATCCCCAGCTTCACGGTGACCACGCGCGACCAGCAGAGCAAGCCGCGCCTGGTGATCGAATTCTCGCGCGAGGCGGAATATAGCGTTGCGGCGGGCAAAGACGGCCGCAGCCTGTTGATTACTATCAGCCCGCAAAAACGGCCGACGAGCACCGGGCCGTTGCCACTCTTGCCGACGATCAGGCCGGAAACGGCTGCGCCGGCTGCCGGGCAGACCGCGCAGGCAGCAGCTCTCGCGGAGACCAACAAGCAGGCGCGCGCGTTGATGGTGCAGGCGCGCGACGCGCTGGCGGCCAAGAACAATGAGGCAGCGGTCGAGGCGCTGAACAAGTTGCTGATGCTGCCGCCCAACGATTACACCGACGACGGGCAGGAATGGGTGGGCGTGGCACGCGAGCGTGCCGGGCAGCCCGATAAGGCGAAGGTCGAGTATGACCTCTATTTGAGACTGTACCCGGAAGGAGAGGGCGCTGCGCGCGTGGCGCAACGTCTGGAAGGATTGACGGGGCTGGGGGGCGCTTCCACGATGGCTACCGTCGCCGAGAAAAAGCAGGCTCCCAGCCTGATGGCCTTCGGCAGCGTGTCCTCGCGTTATTACTATGGCCACAGCAAGATCGACAACACCAATACTTTCAACGGTGTGACGGGGACGAATAGCATTTCGCTGATCGACCAATCCATGCTTATCACCAGCGTGGATGCTTCGGAGCGCTACAGGACTGAAAACTACGACAGCCGTTTGGTGTTCCGCGATGTGAACACCAGGAACCTGCTATCCAACAAGCCCAGCCAGAACCGGTTGAATGCAGCCTATGGCGAATTCAAGGGCCGTGCGGATAATTATCTGCTTCGGGTGGGGCGGCAATCCGCCACGGGCGGCGGCGTGCTGGGCCGCTTCGACGGACTCGCTGCTTCATACGGCGATGCGCAGATACTGCGGGGGAACGTTGTGGCAGGAGGCTTGGCGGATTATTCGCAGGGCAGCAAGCCCAGGTTCGCTGGCGCAAGCGTGGATAGCGGGATGTTCTCGTTTTATGGCATCAATCAAACAGTTGAGGGAGTGCAGGACCGCCGCGCAGTGGGTTCCGAATTCCGGTATTTCGATGAAAAGAACACTGCATTCGGACTGCTGGACTACGACACCTATTTCAAGGCGGTGAATGCTGCGCAATTCATGGGGATGACCAGAGGTGTGGACAGGCTATCCAAAGCCACGTTGAGCTTTATGGTCGATCACCGCAAGGCCCCTTCGCTGAGCATCCGTAACGCCCTGAATGGAGCGACCACATCGTCGATCGGCGTTTTGCAGCAAACCATGTCAGCCAGCAGTCTGCGTGAACTGGCGCTGGCACGCACCGCAACCTCCAATATGGGGCAGGTGGGAATTTCGGTTCCCGTTCGCGAAAAATGGCAGGTGGGCGGCGATTTTCGCCTGACGAATACGACAGGTTTGGGCAGCAGCGGCCAGTCCTTGAATCCAGCCATAGATCCCAATACCGGCTTGCCGATTCAATGTACCGGCACGCCCACTGCCCAGGGTTGCCTGGCACCCCAGCCGGCGCGAGGGCTGGAGAAGAGCCTGACCGGGCAACTCATCGGCAGCAGCCTCTATAAGCAGGGCGACATCTGGTCGGGAAGCCTTACTTATAGCACCAGCGGCTCGGTGAAGGGCAATAACGTCTTCTTCTACAACCATACCCCGTTCGGCACTGCCTGGATGGTGGATGTGTCGCTGCAGATGTCCAACTATAAAGACCAATTCGGAGGCACGACGAAACAGACCATGCCGATGCTGCGTGGTTCGTACCGCTTCAGGGAGCGTTTCACTTTCGACGCGGACTGCGGCTATCAGAAGATCAATTACGGCGGGCCGCAGACAACTACAGACACCACCCGCATGTTCTACTCAGCCGGGTTGCGCTGGGACTTCTAACGAGTTTGTCATAACGATTTGACGGGGTCGCCGGAAGTTCCGGCGGCCCCGTTTCGTTGAAAGGACTGCGCATTTTGCCGCCGTCTGGTAAATTCCGGCCTCGTTTCAAGGCGAGTGCACACCATGAAAATACACGAATACCAAGGGAAAGAGATACTGCGCGAGTTCGGGGTTCAGACCCCGCGCGGAATCGCATGTTTCAGCGTTGAAGAAGCCGTTGCCGCGGCGCAGCAATTGGGCGGTAAAGTCTGGGTGGTGAAGGCGCAGATCCACGCGGGTGGCCGCGGCAAGGGTGGCGGCGTGAAAGTGGCGAAGTCGCTGGACGAGGTACGCCAGCATGCGAGCCGGATACTTGGCATGCATTTGATCACGCACCAGACCGGCCCCGAAGGACAGGTGGTGCGACGGCTGCTCATCGAAGAAGGAGCGCAGATCGCCAAGGAGTTCTATGTCGGGATGGTGGTCGATCGCGGTTCGCAGCGCGTGGCCTTGCTGGCATCCAGCGAGGGCGGCATGGAGATCGAAGAGGTTGCCAGGCATGCGCCGGAAAAGATACGTACGGTGCGTATCGATCCGGTGACCGGTTTGACTGAAGCGGAAGCCGCGCAAGTCGCGCGTGCCATCGGCATTCCCGACGCGGCAGGTGCGGGTGCGGTCAAGGTGCTGCAAGGCTTGTATCGCGCCTTCGTCGAGAAAGATGCGATGCTGGCGGAGATCAATCCGCTGGTGCTGACGGCGGACAACTGCGTGCTGGCGCTGGACGCGAAGTTCAATTTCGATTCCAACGCGCTGTACCGCCATCCGGAGATCGTCGCGATGCGCGATCTGGATGAGGAAGACCCGGCCGAGATCGAAGCGTCGAAGTTCGAGCTGAGCTACATCCAGCTCGACGGCGACATAGGCTGCCTCGTGAATGGCGCGGGCCTGGCGATGGCCACCATGGACATCATCAAGTTGTACGGCGGCAGCCCGGCGAATTTCCTCGACGTGGGCGGTGGAGCAAACAAGGAGAAGGTCACCGAGGCGTTCAAGCTGATGCTGAAGAACCCGCATCTCAAGGCTATCCTGGTCAACATCTTCGGCGGCATCATGAAGTGCGACGTCATCGCCGAAGGCGTGGTTGCTGCGGCGCGCGAGGTGAGCCTGAACGTTCCGCTGGTGGTGCGGCTGGAAGGCACCAATGTGGAACTCGGCAAGAAGATACTGGCGGATTCCGGCTTGCCCATCATCTCCGGTAACGACATGGCTGACGCCGCACAGAAGGTGGTGGCTGCCGCAAAGGGGGAAAAATGAGCATCCTCATCAATAAAGACACCAAAGTCATCACCCAGGGCATGACCGGCAAGGTCGGCCAATTCCACACTTTTCACTGCAAGCAGTACGCGAACGGCGCGAACTGTTTCGTGGCGGGCGTGAACCCGAAGAAGGTCGGCGAACAGTTCGAAGGGATTCCGGTGTATGCCTCGGTGCGCGATGCTAAAGAAGCCACCGGCGCGACGGTCTCGGTGATCTATGTACCGCCGTCGGGCGCGGCGGCGGCCATCGACGAAGCAGTCGAAGCCGGGCTGGACCTGGTGATCTGCATCACCGAAGGCATCCCGGTGCATGACATGCTGAAGACGCGCTACAAGATGCAGGGCAAGAAGACCTTGCTGATCGGCCCGAATTGCCCCGGCCTGATCACGCCGGACGAGATCAAGATCGGCATCATGCCCGGTCACATTCACAAGAAAGGGCGCATCGGTGTGGTGTCGCGCTCCGGTACATTGACCTACGAGGCGGTCGGTCAGCTCACCGCGCTGGGGTATGGGCAGTCGTCATGCGTGGGGATTGGCGGCGATCCGATCAACGGCCTCAAGCATATCGACGTGATGAAGTTGTTCAACGAGGATCCGGAAACCGATGCGGTGATCATGGTCGGCGAGATCGGCGGCAGCGACGAGGAAGAGTGCGCGCGCTGGATCAAGGACAACATGAAGAAGCCTGTGGTCGGCTTCATTGCAGGCGTCACCGCGCCTGAAGGCAAGCGCATGGGGCACGCTGGAGCGATCATTTCCGGCGGGCAGGGCGGTGCCAACGAGAAGCTGGCTGTGATGGAAGAGTGCGGCATCCATATCACGCGCAATCCGGCGGAGATGGGGCGCACGATGCAAAAAGTTCTGAAGGGATAATCAATGTTGGAGATGTTGTCTGGCGCCCAGTTCTGGGTGGATGTATTCAAGATCATCGTGATCGACCTGCTGTTGTCGGGCGACAACGCCGTGGTGATTGCGCTGGCCTGCCGCAACCTGCCGCTGGAGCAGCGCAAGCAGGGTATTTTCTATGGCGTGGTCGGGGCGATCATTCTGCGTGTCGTGCTCACTTTCTTTGCAGTCGGTCTGCTGTCGTTGCCCTATCTGAAATTGGTTGGCGCGTTGCTGCTGATCTGGATCGGGATCAAGCTGATCCTGCCGGAAGAGGAGGAGCACGGCGAGGGCAACATCAAGGCCAATGCGCATCTGTGGGGCGCGGTGAAGACCATTATCATCGCCGACTTCGTGATGAGCCTGGATAACGTGCTCGGTGTGGCAGGAGCGGCACATGGTAATACGATGCTGCTGGTGTTCGGCCTGCTGGTAAGTATCCCGCTGATCGCATGGAGCAGCCAGCTGGTGTTGAAACTGATCGACCGCTTCCCGTTCATTATCTACGGAGGTGGCGCGTTGCTGGGATACGTGGCGGGAGAAATGCTGGTCGGCGAGGCGCTATTCAAGCCGCTGCTGGAGGCGCAGCATGCGTTGCACTGGGTGGTTCCGTCGGCATGTGCGGCGCTGGTATTGGCGCTGGGGCAGTGGCTGGCGAAGCGCATGGCGGCGACTGAGAAGGCGGTGGATCTGGTGGATGAGCATGTACCTGTGGTTCGCAACAACTTGAACGGAGACTGAAAATGAAAGTATTGATCCCGATAGACGGTTCCAGTGCGGCCAATAGCGCAGTGGATCATGTGCTGTCCAGTGTGGCATGGTTGAGGGAAGCTCCGCAGGTGTGTCTGCTGAATGTGCAATGGAAACTGGCTTCCGGCAACGTGAAGCTGTTCATCAATCAGGAAACCATCAACGATTACTACCGCGAACAGGGCATGGCTGCCTTGAGCGAAGCCAGGGCCAAGCTGGATAAGGCAGGACTGGCCTATAGCTACCATATCAGCGTCGGCACGCCGGCAGAGGCCATCGTGCAGTATGCACAGGAGCAGAAGGTGGATCAGATCGTGATGAGCGCGCATGGAGAAGGAACATTGGCCAATCTGCTGTTGGGTTCGGTAGCGAGCAAAGTTGCTCATCTGGCAAAAGTGCCGGTGCTGCTGGTCAAGTGAAATAGCTGATAAATCAAACAGGTATGGTTTGTGCTTGAAAAATGTTTTAGTATTCCCTCCGTAGGCTCAGGGATTGAAGACAAACGGGCATGCCGAATATGAAAAAAACATTTTGGGAAGCGGATTGGTTCGCTGCTTTGCTGGTCGTGTTGTTGTTCCTGTTCAGTGCCAGCAGCGATCTGATGCAAAGTCTGGAGCGCAAGGCATATGACCTGGGCGTGCTGGCTTCGTCACGTGTGCCCAGTGACAAGATCGCCATTATTGCCATTGACGATCAAAGCATCGCCAACCTGGGGCGTTGGCCCTGGCCGCGCGAGATCCAGGGGAGAATGCTGGACATCCTGGCTGCAGGCCAGGCCAAGGTTGTGGGGAATACCGTTTTCTTCTTCGAGCCTCAAGTCGACGCCGGCCTGGGCTACATCAACAAAATCGGCGCCATTCTCGCCAATTCTTCCCTGAAGCAGAGCAATCCTTCCGAATGGGCGCAGCTCGATGCGTTGATGCAGGACGCACTGGCGCATCTGGACAACGACCAGAAGCTGGCTGCAAGCATGGCAAGGGCCAATGAGGTGCTCCTGAGTATGGTGTTTGAGCTGGGCGAGCCGAAAGGCAAGCCGGATAGCCCGCTCCCCGATTACATCCAGAAGAACAATCTGACCAATATCAAGGGCGGCGAAGATTCCGCTTCACCAATCCCTGCGATGGGCGTGCAGATCCCGATCCCTGTGCTGGGCTCGAAGTCGCTGGCCATCGGGCATCTCAATGTTATGCCGGATGTGGATGGCGGGGTGCGCACTGAGCCATTGGTGATCGGCTATTTCGACCAATACTATCCCTCGCTGTCGTTGATGCTGGCCGCGAAAAGCCTGAATCTCGAACCCAAAGACATTCAGGTCACGCTGGGGCAGGGCGTCAAGCTGGGCAACCTGGACATTGCCACTGATCGTGCCTTGCGCATGCATACCTATTTTTATGCGGATCATTCTTACGCCGGCCGCGAGAATAGGCCCGCATTCCAGGTGGATTCATTCTATGACGTGCTGAGCGGCAAGATCCCGCCAGAAAAGTATCGCGACAAGATCGTGCTGATCGGTGCCACCGCTGCCGGTGTGGGAACATCCCAAGTGACGCCGATTTCGCCCGGCATGGCACCCGTGCTGACACTGGCGCATTCGGTTTCCAGTATTCTGCAGCAGGATTTCTTCGTCATACCCACCTGGAGTGTCTGGGCGGAAGCGGGCGTCTTTCTGGCGGTCGCGCTATATCTCATTCTGCTGTTGCCATACCTGGGCGCGAGGATGGGTTTGATTTTGACTACGCTGCTTTTTATCTCCCTGTTGGCCGCCCATTTTGTACTGATGGTTAACCGCAGCATGTGGCTGCAACTGATGCTGCCCGCCAGCATGTTGCTTGCCGGGTTTCTGTTGTTGGATGCCAAGCGCTTTCTTGTTGCAGAAAGAGGAAAGCTCAAGTCCGATGCCGATTCAGCAGAAAGCAATCGCATGTTGGGCTTGGCCTTTCAGGGGCAAGGGCAGTTGGACATGGCGTTCGACAAGTTCCGCAAAGTGCCGCTGGATGACAGCTTGATGGATGTGCTGTACAACCTGGGGCTGGATTTCGAACGGAAGCGCCAGTTCAACAAGGCCGAATCGGTGTTCAATTACATGGCCGAATACAATCCCAAGTTCCGCGACTTGGAGGCGCGTATGGCGCAAACCAAGGCAATGGCGGAAACCATCATACTGGGCGGGGCTGCCGGCCGCAGCAACGACAGCACGATGAAGCTGGACCGTGCCGGGTTGGCAAAGCCGATGCTGGGTCGTTACGAGGTCGAGAAGGAGTTGGGCAAGGGCGCAATGGGCGTGGTGTATCTGGGCAAGGACCCGAAGATCAGCCGCGTTGTGGCGATCAAGACGATGGCATTGTCGCAGGAGTTCGAGGCAGACGAGCTGGAAGACGTCAAAGCACGTTTCTTCCGCGAGGCCGAGACAGCAGGACGCCTGAACCATCCCAACATCGTCACCATGTACGATGCGGGAGAAGAGCACGATCTCGCCTATATTGCGATGGAATTCCTCAAGGGCAAGGACCTGGTGGCCTACACCAGGCAGCCCAATCTGTTGCCGCTGCCCAAGGTGCTGAGTATCGTTGCTCGCGTGGCGGACGCGCTGGGCTATGCGCATAGCCTGAATGTGGTCCACCGCGATATCAAGCCGGCCAATATCATGTATGACCCCGAAACCGATGCGGTAAAGGTCACTGATTTCGGCATTGCACGCATTACCGATTCATCCAAGACCAAGACCGGTATGGTGCTTGGTACGCCTTCATACATGTCGCCGGAACAACTGGCAGGGACCAAAATCGAAGGCCATTCCGATTTGTTCTCGCTGGGTGTGAGTCTGTACCAACTCGTGTGTGGTAAGCTCCCGTTCGAAGGGGACTCCATGGCGCAGTTGATGTTTCGTATTGCCAACGAGCCACATACGGACATTCTGAGCGTCAATCCGGATGTTCCGGCATGCGTGGTTGCCATCATCAACAAGGCACTGGCGAAAAAGATACCGGACCGCTTCGAGAGCGGCACCGCGATGGCGGAAGCGATTCGGAAGTGCGCGGCCAGTCTGTGATCAGGCAGGCGCGATAACGACAGGATGTGTTCAGGGGTGGCATGTGGATATACAAGATGCACTTGAGATAGTCAGCCAGACCAATCCCGGGATGGTGCGCTCGCACAACGAGGATAGCGTCTCTTACGATGCCGAACTCGGTTTGGTTGTGCTCGCAGACGGAATGGGCGGCTATAATGCCGGCGAAGTGGCGAGCGGAATCGCCGTATCGGTGCTGTCCAGCGAGGTGAGGCATCAGCTCGAGAACGCCCGCCCGGAAGATCTGGATACCAACGGCGAAGAGCTGGGCGTGGCCCTGTTGCATGACAACGTGAAGAAGGCCAATTTGTCCATTTTTCATGCTGCGCAGAGCCAGCCCCAGTATGCGGGAATGGGGACAACTATCGTCACCGCGCTGTTTTACGACGACCGCGTGGCAGTGGTACATATCGGCGATTCCCGCATGTACCGTTTGCGGGGCGAGGAGCTGGAGAGCATCACGCGCGACCATTCGCTATTGCAGGAGCAGATCGACAGCGGGATGATCAGCAAGGCGGATGCACGCTTGTCCAAGAACAAGAATCTGGTGACGCGCGCGGTGGGAATCGACGCGGACGTCGAACCAGAATTGCATGTGCACGAAGTCCAGGTCGGGGATATATATCTGTTGTGCTCCGATGGCCTGAACGATATGGTAGAAGATGACGATATCGGCGCGACGTTGCAGATGATGAAGAACAATCTGCCGCTGGCTGCGTCGCAACTGATACAAATGGCTAACGACAATGGCGGACGGGATAACGTGTCGGTCATTCTGGTGAAGGTAAAAGGACGCTTTGCCGCACCTCGAGGGTGGTGGGCGAAATTGCGTTCCTGGTTCGGAAATTGAGATAACAAGAGATAACTACGAGGATTGATGATATGCCGGCTAAATTGATACTCAGCATGGACGGAGCGGTGCTGAAAGAATATCCGCTGAACAAGGAGCGCACCACAATAGGCCGCAAGCCGCATAACGACATCGTGATCGACAACCTCGCGGTGAGCAGCGAGCACGCTGCCATCGTCACCATCCTCAACGATTCTTTTCTGGAAGACCTGGATAGCACCAACGGCCTCGCCGTCAACGGTACGCCAACCAAGAAACACTTCCTGCAGAACAACGACGTGATCGAGATCGGCAAATACAAGCTGAAATACCTGAACGATCAGCCTACGCAGACTTCGGCGGCGGACTTCGAGAAGACCATGGTGCTGCGTGCGCCGGTGAGGACCGGGACCGGCTCACACGAAGCCATCAGATCGCCGCTGGACGTAACAACGACACGCAAGACAGAGGCGGCGATTACGACGCAGTTCAATGCGACGGGTGGCGGTGTCGCCGATATGACTGGCGGACAACCCCCGGCTGCGTTGGTGCAGATATTGAACGGCCCCAATGCCGGTAAAGAGCTCGAGCTGGTGAAGAACCTGACGACCTTGGGCAAACCGGGAGTGCAGGTGGCGGTGCTGGCGCGTCGTCCGCACGGCTATTTCATCACTCACGTCGAAGGCGGTAGTTTCCCCACGGTGAACGGTTCGTCCATCGGTGAGCAGCCGCACCAACTGCGCGATCATGACCTCATCGAGTTGGCTGGGGTGAAAATGGAGTTCTACTTCAAGACCTGATTACCCAAAGTGATCAGCCAACGCGCAATCCGGTGTGAAAGGCGGGACGGCAAGTGAGGAAGCATGCGCTTCTTATCGCGCTCGGTATGTCGGTTGTCCTGCTGTTCCTGGGCGATGCCGCAACATTCTACCGACTCGGTTTCGTCCAGTTCCTCGACGCCAAGCTGTATGACTATCGTCTGCAGCTGACCATGCCGCAGACGGGAGACGATCGCATCGTCATCCTCGACATCGACGAAAAGAGCCTGAAAGAAGATGGTCGCTGGCCCTGGGGGCGCGACAAGATGGCAACGCTGACGGAAAAGCTTTTCGAGCGCTATGGTGCGGCGGTGCTGGGTTTCGACGTCGTGTTCGCCGAGAAGGACAACAGTTCCGGGCTGAAGGTATTGCAGGACCTGGGGCGTAACCAGCTCAAGAACGTGGCACAGTTCCAGTCCGTACTGGCCCGGATCAGGCCGCAACTCGAATACGATAGTCTGTTCGCCAGCAAGATCAGGAACCGGAATGTCGTGCTGGGATATTTCTTCACCAGCAGTGCAAAGGGCGTCGAGAGGATTGTTTCAGGCGAACTGCCCGAAGCAGTGTTTCCTCCCGGAACATTCAAAGGACGCCCGATCAGCTTCATCCAGTTCGATGGCTATGGTGGAAATCTGCCTGTGCTGCAAAGGGGCGCGGCCAGCGCCGGACATTTCACTCAAGCCCCGGATTCGGATGGTGTGGTGCGGCGCATTCCGATGATCGTTGAATACCATGGGTCTTACTACGAATCCCTTTCGCTGGCCGTGGTCCGCGCCGTGCTGGGAATGCCAAAGCTGTCTCCCGGTTACGCGACTGCCAAGGGCGGGAACTATGGCGGACTGGAGTGGTTGACGCTGGAGACGTCGCAGGGCGATCTGCGAATCCCGGTGGATTCCGAAGTCAGTGCTCTGGTGCCCTATCGTGGAGAACGAGGCACCTTCCGATATATTTCTGCTTCGGATGTCCTGCACGACCGGGTGGGTATCGCGGACCTGCAGAACAAGATCGTGCTGGTTGGCACTTCAGCTCAAGGGCTGCTGGATTTGCGCGCCACCCCGGTTGATGCGGTGTATCCGGGGGTGGAAGTCCACGCCAACATGATCAGCGGCATCCTCAATCAGGACATCAAGCAGAGTCCTCCCTATATCCTGGGGGCGAATGTGTTGCTGTTGCTGCTCGTCGGCGTGGCATTGGCTATCTTGCTGCCCATGCTGGGGCCGATACAGGGGTCATTGCTCTCGGCGGGAGTGCTGCTGCTTGTCGTGATCGGCAATGGCATGCTGTGGGTGCATGGCAATATCGCCCTGCCGCTGGCGGGAGACATGATCGTGATCCTGGCCTTGTTTGCGCTGAACATGACCTTCGGCTACTTTAAGACGGAACGTACCAAGCGGCAGATCACTGGACTGTTCGGACAATATGTGCCGAGCGAGGTCGTGGACGAGATGAGCAAGAATCCGGAACAGGTCTCGATGGCAGGCGAAAGCCGCGAGATGACGATTCTTTTCTCCGATGTGCGCGGCTTTACCACAATCTCTGAAGGGTTGGAGCCCAAGGATCTGTCGCTATTGATGAACGAGTTCCTGACACCGCTCTCGCGCGTCATCTACAGTCACCGCGGCACAATTGATAAATACATGGGCGACTGTATCATGGCGTTCTGGGGTGCGCCTTTGCCCGATACACGTCATGCTTACCATGCTGTGCTGTCCGGTCTGGAGATGCAACGGGCATTGAGCGCCCTGCAACCGCATCTCAAGGAACGCGGCTGGCCGGAGATACGCATCGGCGTGGGGATCAATTCCGGCCGCGTGAGTGTCGGCAACATGGGGTCCGAAGTGCGCGTGGCTTATACGGTGATGGGCGATGCGGTGAATCTTGCTTCGCGCCTCGAAGGAATCACCAAGGAATATGGCGCTGGGGTGCTGGTGGGCGAGAGCACCAAACAGGAAGCTCCCGAATTCGTCTATCGCGAGCTCGATCTTGTGCGCGTCAAGGGGAAAGACAAACCAGCCGCGGTCTTCGAGCCACTCGGTTTGGTTGGAGAGGTCGGACAGACAGTCTTGGAGGAGATCAAGCTGTTCCAGCACGCGCTGCGCTCGTATCGCAAGCAGGATTGGGACGGGGCAGAGCTGCAGCTGTTCAATTTATTGAAGTTATCCCCCAAGTCCAGGTTGTATGAAGTGTACGCCGAGCGCGTAGCCCATTACCGTAGCAACCCTCCCGGCGGGAACTGGGACGGTGTGTTCGTCTTCAAGACGAAATAAATGTGGCAGGAACTCACAAGATGAAATTGAGAATATTGGGATGCAGCGGCGGTATTGGCGGCAATTTGCGCACCACATCGTTGCTGCTCGATCATAATGTACTGATCGATGCCGGTACCGGCATCGGCGATCTGAGCCTGGCTGAGATGTGCATGATCGACCATGTTTTTGTGACCCATTCACATCTCGATCATATCGCCAGCCTGCCTCTGCTGATAGACAGCGTAGGCTTCATGCGCGATCAGCCCCTGGTTATTCATGCGACCGAAGAGACGCTGGCTATCCTCAAGGAACATGTGTTCAACTGGGAGATATGGCCGGACTTCACCGAAATTCCCAGTTTGCATCGCCCCATCCTGCGTTATGAAAGCATCGTCATTGGGGAAGCCGTGGATATGGGAGGGTGCAGGATCACGCCGCTGCCGGCCAACCACATTGTTCCTGCGGTCGGTTTTCAGGTAGACAGCGGCAAGGCCAGTCTGGTGTTCACCGGCGATACGACCACATGCGACGCATTATGGGAGTCAGTCAATCGTATCCGGAACCTGGAATATTTGATCGTTGAGACCGCATTCTCGAATTCCGAAAAAGAATTGGCCATCCTTTCCAAGCATCTCTGCCCGTCATTGCTTAACGAAGAGCTGCGCAAACTCAAACACAACCCGAAGATATACATCACGCACCTGAAACCCGGCGAGGCCGAATTGACCATGCAGGAGGTTAGCGAATGTGTGCAGCGATTCGTGCCGAATATGTTGCAGAACGGACAGATTTTCGAGTTCTAGCGTCGAAATGAAAACACCATGCTAGACATATTGGACATCAGAATTCTCGCCGCGCTGGAACCAATCTCTTCGTTCAGCCCGGCACGGCTGCGCGAGTTGCTGGACTATTGCCATGTGGAGAGCGTGGCGCAAGGGCAGAATCCGTTCATCGACCGGCCGCTAAAGGGACAATCGGTCTATCTGTTGCGAGGCGAAGTGGAAGTGGAGTATGAGGACGGCAACCGCGTCCTGATCCGGGCAGATTCGGAATGGGCGCGTCATCCCATCGGCAAGCGTCAGCCCGATATACGCTCGGCGCAGGTATTGAGTTCCCAGGCGCAGTTTTTGCGCGTGGAGGATGACTTGCTGGATCGCATGGTGACGTGGGATCAGTTCGCCTATCACGATGAAATGAAGGCGATGGCGTTGAAAGACAGCTCCGAGTCTGCAGTGAAAAGACTGCTGAATTCGGGGATGTTCAGCGCGGAGAATCTGAGCAATAGTCCGTTCGCGTACCTGCCGGCGGCCAATATCGGCAAGCTGCTCAACTGCATCGAGGCCATTGCGGTATGGGACAAGGATGTGATCATCCGCGAAGGCGATGAGGGTGAATATTACTATCTGATCGAGTCCGGCCGGGCGCAGGTGACCCGTCTGGTTGGCGGGGCGAATCTGGTGCTGGCCGAGCTGAAGGCGGGCGATGTATTCGGGGAAGAGGCGCTGATCTCCGATTCCAAACGCAACGCCACGGTGACGATGAAGAGCAACGGCATGCTGTTGCGGCTGAAGAAACAGGATTTTCTGGAGTTGATGCAAGAGCCATTGTTGCACCGCATCAGTTACCAGGAAGCCAGGCAGAAAGTGGCACAAGGCGCGGTGTGGCTGGATGTGCGCCATCCGCCGGAATACCGCCATGACAAATTGCCGGGAGCGATCAACGTGCCGCTCAATGATGTACGCAATGCCATTGGCGTATTGAGCAAGGCAACGGCTTATGTTGCATATTGCCAGAGCGGGCGCCGCAGTTCCGCAGCAGCTTTCATTCTGGCGCAAGCAGGATACGATGTATACGTATTGGAGAACGGTCTGTGGTCTGTGCCCAAGGCACAGCAACAATAGCAGCCGATAGTTGAAAGGGAAGATATGGGCAATCCGGGACAAGGCAATACGAACGATATGGGACTGCGGTTGGTGTTCACCAAGAACCTCAATCAGGTTACAAACAAGATACATGCCACCAGTAACATCGATGAGATCATGCTGGATGTCAGCAAGGACATCTGTTCATTGTTCAATGCGGATCGTCTGACCATTTACGTGGTTGGCGAAGACAAAGCGTCGTTAATCTCCAAGGTCAAGACCGGGCTGAATTCGTTCAAGGATCTCAAGCTGCCCATCGCCGAGCAGAGCATTGCCGGTTATGCCGCTTTCCACAAGAAGATGCTCAACCTCAAGGACGTCTATGACGAACATGAACTGGCGGCTTACAGCACGACCTTGCGGTTCCTGCAGGACGTAGACAGGCGTACCGGATACCGCACCAAGCAGATGCTGGTTGCTCCCATCGTCGATGTGGAAGGTGGCGATCTGATCGGAGTCATGCAGGTCATCAACAACAGGGCCGGAATCCCTTTTCCGTCGATGGTGGAAGAAGGCGTACGCGAACTTACGCAAACTCTGGCGGTCGCGCTCAAGCAGCGTCAGCAGCAGGCCAGCACAGTCAAAACAAAATATGACTACCTCGTTGCCGATGCAGTCATGTCCGCCGCGGAATTCGAGCTGGCGACCCGTACCGCGAGGCGCAAGGGCATCGATGTCGAAGATGTGTTGCTGGATGAGTTCCAGGTCAAGCCGGAGGCCTTGGGCAAGGCTTTGTCGAATTTCTTCGGTGTGCCTTACGAACCCTATAAAGCGGACCGGATCAAGCCGTCCGAATTGCTGCGCAACCTGAAACGCGAATATGTAGAGAGCAGTCACTGGGTGCCGGTGGACGATACGCCGGAAGGGGTGGTCATCCTCACCACCGACCCGGAACGGATACAGGCCTCGCGTGTAGTCAACAACATCTTCCCCAAGAACCGGCTGATCTATAAAGTTTGTACGCAGCGCGAGTTCAGGGCTACGCTCGATCATTTCTATGGGGGGGGCGGAACCGGTACCGGCGAGGCCACGGGGAATTTTGAAGACCTCGGGACGATGGACGATCTGCTGACTTCGTTGGGGGGCGAAGAGGAAGAAGCCGCTGCCGTCAGCCAGGAAGACGTCAATGCCGCAGCCGACAACGAACTGGTCAAACTGGTCAACAAGATCATCGTCGATGCCTACAAGATGGGGGCATCGGACATTCATATCGAACCCATGCCGGGTAAAGGCAAGACCGGTATACGCCTGCGCAAGGACGGCTCGCTGCTGAACTACATCGAGATCCCTGCGACCTACCGCAACGCGCTGGTCACTCGCCTCAAGATCATGTGCGACCTCGACATCTCCGAGAAACGCAAACCGCAGGACGGCAAGATCAAGTTCAAAAAGTATGGCCCGCTGGACATCGAGCTGCGCGTGGCGACCATTCCGTCGCAGGGCGGCGTGGAAGACGTGGTGATGCGTATCCTGGCTTCGGGCGAGCCCATCCCGCTCGACCAGATGGGCTTCTCGGTACGCAACCTGGAGTTGGTCAAAAAGACCATCAACAAACCTTACGGCCTGTTCTTCGTGTGCGGCCCTACCGGTTCGGGTAAAACGACCACGCTGCACTCCATCCTGAAATACATCAACAAGCCGGATACCAAGATATGGACGGTGGAAGACCCGGTGGAAATCACGCAGAAAGGTTTGCGCCAGGTACAGGTCAACAAGAAGGCCGGTCTGGATTTTGCCATGATCATGCGATCATTCCTGCGTGCCGACCCGGACGTGATCATGGTGGGTGAAATGCGCGACAAGGAGACGGTCTCCACGGGCATCGAGGCTTCGCTCACGGGCCACCTGGTGTTCGCCACCCTGCACACCAACAGCGCACCGGAATCCATCATCCGCCTGCTCGATATGGGCATGGATCCGTTCAACTTTGCCGATGCCTTGCTCGGCATCCTGGCACAACGTCTTGCCAAGCGCCTGTGCAAGGACTGCAAGAAGGCGCATATCGCCTCGCAGGACGAGATCAAGGCCTTGCTTACCGAATATGCCGAGGAAATGCGCAACACCGAGTCCTGGAAAAAAGATCCCAACGCGGCATTCAAGAACCTGTATGCGGAGTGGGTCAAACTGTTCGGCAATGACAAAGGACAGATTACGCTCTACGAGAAAGTCGGTTGCGAAAAATGCACAGGCACCGGCTATCGCGGACGCGTCGGCCTGCATGAATTGCTGATCGGTACCGATCCGGTAAAGAAGGCTATTCAGGGGCATGCACGGGTTGCCGAGTTGTTCGCACTCGCTCTGGACGAGGGGATGCGTACCCTGAAACAGGATGGCATCGAAAAAGTGTTGAGCGGTATCACGGACATCCATCAGGTGCGTGCTGTCTGTATCAAGTAGAGAGAAACAGTGGATACCTCCAAGGTCCAAACCTATATCGCGCTGGAGCAGGCCCAGCGATCCATGCTGGAGAGCCTGCTCAATCGTCTCAACGATCTCAACGCTATCGGCGCTGCGCTGTCCAGCGAACGCGACATCAATCGCTTGCTGGAGAGCATCCTGAGCGCGGCCAGGAAGATCACCAGCGCTGATGCCGGGACGCTGTATCTGGTCGATGCCGAAAAACAGGTGCTGAACTTCGAGATATTGCACAACGACACGCTCAACATCCGCATGGGCGGAACCTCCGGCAACCCGATTCCGTTCTATCCTATCCATCTTTATCATAACGCTGAGCCGAACCTGGCGATGGTGGTGAGCTACTCCGTGTTGCGCGGCGAGACGGTCAACGTCCCGGATGCATATACCGCCGAAGGCTTCGACTTTTCCGGGACGAAAAATTTCGATGCGAAGACCGGTTATCGCTCGCGCTCCTTCCTGTCGGTGCCGATGCGCAACCACGAACACGAGATCATCGGCGTGCTGCAACTTATCAATGCCATCGATACCACGACAGGCGATGTCAGGCAGTTCTCCAAGGACGATCAGCAATTGGCCGAATCGCTCGCTTCGCAAGCGGCCATCGCGCTGAGCAACCGGCTCTTAATCCAGCAACTCGAAAAGCTTTTCGAGTCCCTGATCAACCTGATCAATACCGCCATCGACGATAAATCGCCCTACACCGGCGGGCATTGTGCTCGTGTTCCCGCGCTCACCATGATGCTGGCCGAAGCTGCGAATCATTCCAGGCTGGGGGCGCTCAAGGATTTCAACCTGACCGACAAGGATCGCTACGAGCTCAAGATCGCCGGCCTTCTGCACGATTGCGGCAAGATCACCACGCCGGTGCATGTGGTGGACAAATCCACCAAGTTGCAGACGATCTTCGATCGCATTCAACTGATCGACACGCGCTTCGAAGTGCTCAAGCGGGATGCAGAGATTGCATTGCTTAAAGGGGCGCGGACGAACGATCAATATGAGGCGTATATCCGGCAGCTCGACGGGGATCGGGAATTTCTGCGTCAATGCAACATGGGCTCCGAGATGATGCAGGATTCCGACATCGCCCGCGTACAACAGATCGCCCGCTACCAATGGCGCAACGCTTCAGGCGCGACGGCTGATTTTCTGAGCGCGGAGGAGATCGAGAATCTCACCATACGGGCCGGTACGCTCACTGCGGCGGAACGCGAGATCATCAATCACCACATCAACGTCACCATCAAGATGCTGGAGGCTTTGCCCTGGCCGAACCATCTCAAGCATGTGCCGGAATATGCGGGCGGGCACCACGAGCGCATGGACGGCACCGGGTATCCCAAAGGACTGACCCGCGAGCAGATGCCGATACAGGCTCGGGTCATGGGCATCGCCGACATTTTTGAGGCGCTGACTGCCAAAGACCGTCCCTACAAAGAGGGTAAGACCCTGACCGAATCGCTCAACATCCTGGGTAAGTTCAAAGAGAACGGACATATCGACCCGGATCTGTTCGATGTATTTATCCGCGAAAAGGTCTATCTCACCTACGCCCGGCAATTTCTTGCGCCGGAGCAGATCGACGAAGTGGATGAGAGCAAGATTCCCGGCTATACCGGTTGATCTGGCACAGTCTCGATATAAAGTGACAAAAATCGTCAGTTGGTTGACATAATTTTGAACATACCCGTGCCGTTTTTATGCAACAGTGATTGGAAATCTCAATGGCAGTGCCAGTCCTGCAAAAATTTACTGTCTGGCACGGGTTCTGCTAATATGCCTACGCACATCTTGTGTGTAGTAGTCCGCAAAAAATTAAAACTCAAATCCTTTCAAGGAGTACAAATATGAAACAAATTCAAAAAGGTTTTACCCTGATTGAACTGATGATCGTGGTTGCGATTATCGGCATTCTGGCCGCAGTGGCATTGCCGGCCTATCAGGATTACATGGTTCGCGCCAAGGTATCCGAAGTTATGTTGGCTGCATCTTCCGGCCGTACTGCGGTTGCCGAAACCTATTCCCAAAAGGGCACGATGACGTCTGACGGCAGGATCCATGGGTGTGCAAGCTCAAACGACAAGGTATGTTGCTTCTGTCTCTTACACATACGCAAGCTCGTCACGTGGGTGACATCGTCGTAACAGCCTCTACTGACACAGGTTTGGGCACTGCGACAAGTACTACGATGATTTTGCGCGGAAACGGACAGAGCTAACGGAACGGTTGCTTGGACATGTGGCCCAGGTAATATGCCACGCAAGTATCTGCCAAGCTCCTGCAAGGATTTCTAATCGATTGCTAATTTGATCGATTGAGACCATGGGGAAAGCCCCTTGGCGTTGCCAAGGGGCTTTTTCTTTGGGTTTAATTATGCGAATTTCATATCTCATCGCGCTCGCAGTGCTCCTCGTGGGGGCGCTTGTCGTTGCCGTCTACTGGCCGGGCCTGCACGGCGCTTTCTTCTTCGATGACGCGACGAGCATCGTTTTGCCGGAAGGTGTGCGTCTCGAAACGCTCTCTCTTGAGTCTATGCATCAGGCCTTGGCAAGCGGATACTCCGGCCCCTTCGGGCGGCCTGTTGCCCAATTGAGCTTCGCTCTCAACCATTATTTCAGCGCCTTTGATCCTTTTGCGTTCAAGGCGACCAATCTGGCCATCCATTTCGCGTGCGGTGTTCTGGTGTTCGGCCTGTCACTACGTCTGCTGGCTGCAGCAAGGCCGCAGGCGAAACACCTGCATATACTCATTGCATCCGGCGTGGTGGCGGGCCTATGGCTGCTGCATCCGATCCAGCTTCTTCCCGTCCTGCATGTCGTGCAACGCATGACCAGCTTGTCGGCATTCTTCCTTCTTGCGGCTCTGCTGCTTCATATTTGCGGGCGCGAACGCAGCGGACGTGCCGGTGCGGCCATGCTCCTTCTGGCTTGGGCGGTACTATGGCCGCTGTCCATCTTCAGCAAGGAAACTGGCCTGCTGTTCCCGGTCTTTGTGCTTGCGTGGGAACTGGTGATGCAGCGTGCCGCAAGCGGGAGACTGGACCGTTTCGCGCGCGGCTATGCCGTTCTATCCGGTGTGGCGGCACTAGCCGTGCTTGCTTACTTGTGCACACCATACGCCCACTGGCTGTGGTCCGGTTATGACATGCGCCCGTTTACACTCCTGGAGCGTTTGCTTACCGAAGGCAGGGTACTTTGGTTCTATCTTGGGCTTATCGTAGCGCCACGCCTGGATGAACTCGGCCTGTATCACGACGATATTGCGGTTTCCAGCGGCCTGCTCATGCCTTGGACAACAACCTTTGCACTACTTGGCCTGTTTGTGCTGGCCGGTCTGGTTTGGCGTTGGCGAGAGCGTGCCCCCATGGTGGCATTCGGGCTGGCCTGGTTCCTGATCGGCCACGCGATGGAATCCACCTTTTTGCCGCTGGAACTTGCGCATGAGCACCGGAATTATCTTCCGCTTTTCGGCATCCTGCTCGCTGCCGGCTGGGCTCTGCTATTGGCACTGGAGGATGCGGGGGCACGCAAAACCCTCGGTATGACACTGGCGTTCGCGGCATTTTCCTATTGTGTTTTTGTAACAGCTTTGCGCTCGAATCAGTTCGGAGAAGAGGGGCGCCGCACCCAAATCGAGGCACAGCATCATCGGTTGTCGGCGCGAGCCCAATTCGAAGCAGGAGCCTTCCTGGCGGGGCTGCCGGATGCTGCAGTGTCGAATGGACCAATGTATGCTTTTGCCCGCAAACATTTGGAACTGGCCAACCGTCTCGATCCGTATTCCAAGATGGGGCTGCTCGGACTGATTCAATTGAACTGCACGGCAGGGATACCGGTTGTGCGAGCGGAAATAGAAGAACTATCGCGCCGTTTACGGGAAGCCCCTTTCGCACCTGCGGACAGGAACGTGCTGTACAGTGTGAAAGAAATGTCGATTGCCGGCACGATTTGTCTTGCCCGGCCAGACATGCAGACGCTCTTTTCCGCAGCATTCTCCAATCCGACGGTTTCTCCATCCGTCGTTGCCATGCTTTATTCCTGGTATGCCGATTATCTGTTGCTGCGCGAGGATGACCTGATGGCAGCGAAGGGGGCATTATCCAAGTCTCTCCAGTTGGCCCCCGCAAACTCCAGCAACCGATTGAAATGGGCACAATTGATTCTACTCGAGGGGCGCAGGGCTGAGGCCACAATTATTAAGGGCATTGCCGAAAGACCAGCTTAGTAGCAGCGAGAAAAAACTGCCTCAAATCTGCTGGCTTGCCTGGAGGGGGATAATAGGCTGCGGAAAAATATGACGGTACTGCGCGAAACTATTCGGAACGGGCTGTCCCAAAATTGCGAGGCGGGTTCTATTTTGCGCGTGCCAGAATCCAACACTTTCATTAAGATTTCATACATTGATTTGCGTGAGGGGCGCTAACATATTCATCCCACATTTGCCGATAGATGTTCTCTAAATTACGGGTGAATTTGGTGCTGTCAAACAGTGGCGCGATATCCCGGTTGGAGATAATCTTGCTGCGAATATTTTCGTATTTATTCCGGTTGGTTGCCAATTCAAGGGCGAGCGAATAGTAGTCATCAGGATGATAAGTGACGAGTTCGGGCACGCCTAAAGCGGTGAGCAGACTGCCTGCGACCCTGGATGGAAAGGTCTCGCCCGCGCAGGTAATCACCGGTACCCCCATCCAGAGCGCATCGCTGCAAGTGGTGTGGGCATTATACGGGAACGTATCCAGAAACAGATCGGCGCATTGAATTCGGGCAAGATGCTCTTCCATCGACTCCAGCCGGGGAGCCCAGATGAGCCGATTGGCTGCCACCCCGCGATTCTCGGCTTCGCGAAGCAGATTGGCCTGTGCCAGAGGGGCACATGCGGACAACCACAAAACGCTGTGTGGAACGGCGTTCAATAAGCGGCACCAGATATCGAACACGGCAGGGGAGAGTTTGAAGGGCTGGTTGAAACAGCAGAATACAATGCCATCTTCCGGTAAGCCGCATTCTTTGCGGCCAGGTTCAGGCAACCGTTTGCCACTCCGATCACGGGGCATGTAGGAGTCGGGCAGCCATACGACTTCTTCCGTGTAGTGCTGCTGCAGTTCGGGCGGAATGATGAAACGGTCTGCAATCAGGTAGTCGATGAAGTCCGCCCCCATGGTTCCCGGATAGCCCAGATAATTCACCTGAACGGGAGCAGGTCGCAGGGCCAGAATCGCGCTTCGGAAATGCTTGGTGTATCCCATGAGATCGACCAGGATGTCGATGCGGTCTTCGTATATTTTTCTGGCCGCGTTTTCGTGGCTCAGGTCCTTGATATCGATAAAGCGGTCGAAGGCTTTTTCCAGCCTGCTTCGCATCGGGCCGGCGGCATCCGGCCCGAAAGAATAGGCCGTGATATGAAAGCGTTCGCGATCATGGAGCTCGAATATTCGCGCCATCAGGTGAGCGACCGGATGATCTCTGAAATCGGCCGACAGGTAACCTATGTGCAGTTTGTGCTTGTTGCCCCGTTCGAATTTGAATTTCATTTCCTTGCGCAGGGCAGTCAGGGCGTTAAATTTGCTGTGAGCCCAATTGGTGGCGCAAATCTTTTGCTCCAGAGGTGTGCTGCCAGGCACCGCGAGAAAAGAGAATGGTGCAATCTGATTTTCAATCGTTGGTGATGTTGCCTGTTTGACTCCCTGGCGCACCTCTTCGCTGAGCGGTATTAGTTCATCCCATTTGCAGAGCTGCTGCATTATGTGCAGCAGATTGGTTCTGGCAGCATGAAATCCGGGCATCAGCTTCACTGCTTGCTGGAAGCAAATAAGGGCTCTGTCCAGTTTCCATTGATCCTGAAATACGAGGCCCAGATTATTCTGGGCCAAAGAAAAATCAGGTTTGATTGCCAGTGCCTTGCTAAAATAATCCTGTGCCTCATCCATGTGGTGGTGTTCATGAGATAAGACTCCCAGATTGTTCAAGACAACTGCATCTTCGGGTTTAAGTTTCAGCGCTCTGTTGTAGCAGTCTGATGCCTCCTGAAAATTATCCAGGTCGCGGAGTACGCTACCCAGGTTGTTGTATATCTCGGAGGAATCCTGTCTGAGCGCAAGAGCCTTGCGGTAACAGGCTGCAGCTTCGTGCAGATTGCCCTGCGCCCTCAATATAAGTCCAAGATTGTTAAGCGTGTCAGTGCTGTCTGGATTCAGAGCGAGCGCCTTGTGGAAACATGCCTGGGCATTGTCCAGATCGGCTCGGTCAAGGAATACTGCTCCCAGATTACTGTGCAAACCGGCATCATCGGGATTTAGTGCCAAGGCTTTGCGGTAACAGTTCTCGGCATTATCCAGATCGCCTTGTTCGTGGAATATTGTCCCAAGATTGTTGTGCAAATCCGCAGAATCAGGCTGTATGAGCAATGCTTGCTGATAGCATGGGATCGCCATCTCTAGGTCTTTCTCTGCAACATACAGGTCGCCCAGATAGCGATGGAGTTGGGCAGATTGCGGGAAAATGGAAAGCCCTCGTTCGACAACTACCCTGGCATTCCCGATTTGTCCGTATTGAAGCAGTACGAGATATAAGTCGCTATATACAATTTCAAAATCCGGTTTGAATTCCAGGGCCTTCTGGAAGTGCTCGATAGACTTGGCTGGATTTCCGAGCTCTTGCGCAATGCCTCCTAACAAATAATGAGCATCTGCCAGGGTGGGATCAATCTGTAACGCATGCAGGAGAGCATGTTCTGCATCCTCGTATCGTCTCAGTTCCCTGGAAACAAATCCAAGATTAAGGAAGCCATCAGCATGGCCAGGATTCGCGGCAATGGCCTGACGATAGCAGGTTGCTGCTTCTTCCAGCCTGCCGTTGGCCAGAAACTCATTGCCCTGTTTTCTGAGAGAGGCATATTCATGCTGATCGCCGACTCTCGTTTGCGGCGCAGCTGCAGCGCTGTTTGCAGGCTTAATGTTTTCCGCGAGAAGGAGAGATTTCTTGAACCATTTAAACATGTCGGGTGAGCAAGCTGAGTGAGCAGGTATATTGCCATATTCCGTAGAATGACTTCATGGATTCAGCCACAGCTATCCTTTTCCGGAAAATGTTATTTTGTAGAAGGAGCGAGGTATTCATTCCACATGTGCAAATAGGCGGCCTCCAGATTTTGAGTAAATAGCCGGCTGTCGAATAAAGGTGCCGTATCCCGATTGGAAATTATCTTCTGGCGTGTCTTCTCGCGTTTCTCCCCGTCAGTGGCTAATTCAAGTGCAAGCCTGTAATAGTCATCCAGATTGTAGGTAATCAGTTCCGGTACATCCAATGCTGTGAGCAGGCTGCCCCCCATCCTTGAGGAAAAGGTCTTGCCCGCGCAGGTAATGACCGGCAACCCTGCCCATAAGGCATCGCTGGCTGTTGTCCCCGCGTTAACCTGCATTGTATCGAGAAAAAGATCTGCACATTTTAAGCGCGCCAGATGCTGATCCCGGGGGCGGTTTTCAGCGAATATCAAACGCTGGGGGGAGACTCCCCGTGCTTGCGCTTCCCGCCGCAAGTTATCGACGGCTTGGGGGGTGGAAGCGTATAACCAGAGCACGCTACCGGGGAGAGTTGTCAGTAGCCGCATCCAGACGTCAAAAACATCAGGCGATATTTTATATGTCTGATTGAAGCAGCAAAACACGATCCCCTGTTCCGGCAAGCCACAAGCCTTCCGTGACGGTGCTTCTGCGATGTGACATTGGCGGTCGTTGGCTTGGTAAGATGGCAAGTAAGCTACCTTTTCCGAGTAAAACTTCTGGTCTTTGGATGGGATCAGGAATGGATCGGCAATAATGTAATCCATGAAATCCCCTCCCATTGTGCCCAGATACCCTATATAACTGACCTGGACAGGTGCCGGGCGAAACGCCAGAATTTCGCTTCGCCCATCTCGCGTGTAACCAGTAAGGTCAATCAGTATGTCAATACGATCGTGAAATATTTTTCTGGCCGAATCTTCATCGGAAAAATCACGGATATCTTCAAAATGGCTAAAAGCCTTTTCCAATCGCTTGCGTACAGCACTGCCATCATTGACCCCATAGGAATAAGCCGTTATATGAAAACGCTCACAGTCATGCAGTTCGAACACTTCCGCCATTAAAAGCGCGACGGGATGATTCCTGAAATCGGCAGAAAGGTAACCGATATGTAATTTCTGTTTGGGTTTTCGATCAAATTCGAAAACCAAATCTGGCCTGTGGACTATTGATTTACATTTTCTTTGTGCCCAGTTACCGGCGCAAATCTTCTGCTCTGACAGGGTGCTGCCCGGGATTGTCAGAAATGAAAACGGAGGGATCCGATTTACTGCCGTGGAGGGCTCCTCACGCACTGCCCTGCGTACTTCATTGCTCAATGTTTCCAAATCTTTCCATTCGCAAAGCTGCTGAGATGCGAACAACAGGTTGGCTTTGGCCTCATGCAGTTCCGGCGCAAGCAGCAGTGCCTGCCGATAACAGACCAAGGCTTTATCCAGTCTGCCTTGCAGCTGATAAACGACACCAAGGTTGTTGTGGGCCAAAAAAGAATCTGGCTTGAACAGGAGCGTCTGCCGAAAACAGGATATTGCTTCTTCCCTGTTCCCCTGATCCATGAATGCCGCCCCAAGATTATTGTAGGCATCTGGGAGGTCCGGTTTGAGTGCAACTGCCTTGCGAAAGCAGGCCACCGCTTCATCCAGTTTCCCCTGTACTCTGAGTTGGACCCCCAGATTATTGTGTACCTCGGCAGAGTCAGGCTTGAGCGCCAGTGCTTGGCGGTAACAGCTCAGGGACTCGTGAGGATTCCCTTGAGCAGCGGATATATATCCCAGATTATTATACGCCTCGAAAAAATCCGGCTTGAGTGCAATGGCCCTGCGATAACATGCCTCAGCTTTGTTCATATCCCCGCGTTCGTGGAATACTGATCCCAGATTGTTGTGCACGTCAGCATCATCGGGGTTGAGTGCCAGCGCTCTGTTGTAACAAACCTGGGCCATGTCCAGGTCCCCAAGATCATGATATGCGGCCCCTAGCTTGTTATTCGCCTCCGCATAGTCCGGCTGGATCGAAAGCGCTCTTTGGTAGCAGGAAGTTGCCTTTTCTGATTCTTTTTCGTGGCGATATAAGTCGCCCAAGCGTAAATGAAATTCGGCATGCTTGGGGTAGATTGAAATCCCCTGTTTTATGACCCTCTTCGCGTTTTCAATTTGCCCTCTTTGTAGAAGAACGGTGTACAAGTCAATGTACACATACTCAAGTTCTGGATTAAGTTCGAGGACCTTGTTGAAATTTTCGATAGCCCCATCCAGGTTCCCTTGTTCTTGTGACAGGGCGCCCAAAATATAGTAAGCGTCTTCCAATCCTGGATTGATTGCCACTGCCCGTTTCAGATGACGTTCCGCCTCCTCGAAACGGTTCTGCGCCTTGAGTACAAACCCAAGATTAAGAAAACCTTCCGCATACTCCGGGTTGATGGTGACCGCTTGCTTGTAGCACCCGGCGGCTTCTTCCAGCCGGCCTTCGGCTAGAAATTCATTTCCCTGTTTCTTATATTTAGAACTTTCAGTTAGCACGTCAGTTTTGCATAGGGCCTCTTTGGCTTCTTTGGCTTCTTTGGCCGGCGCGCCGGCAATGCAGTGCCTGGCTTTTTCGGAAGCAGGCGGGATTTTTTTGAGCCAATTAAACATGATAGTCGGAAAGATTTTTTTGTCGAAATTGGAGCCACATGCCTTGTAGCGCATCTTCAAAACGCTTGGCAAAAAGCGGAGCGTTGAACAGTGGCGAAACAAGAACTTGCTGGCGCAACCCTGCGCGCAGTTGCGCCAGTCGATTGACATCAGCGGCATATGCTAACGCCAAAGTTACATACTCTTCTTTGTTACGGGCAACCCATTCTTCCAATCCGGCACAAGTCAGCAAGCTTGCACCTTGGCGGGCAAGCATTGTTTCTCCGGCAAGCGTCAATGTGGGCACACCCATCCACAATGCCTCGCAGGTCGTCGTGATACCCGGATATGGGAAACTATCCAGGATGATATCTACTTCGGCGTATGTCGCCAAAAAGCCTTCCCTGGAAGGAATCACTCCTTCAATGTCGACTCGTTCTGGCGAGATACCAAAGCAACCTAACCGCAGCTGGAGCTGTTCACGTGCGTTCTGGGAACTCATCTGCTTGCTGTGAAAACGTAGCCTGGCTTGTGGCAGAGCATGAAAAATCTGCGCCCATAAAGCCAGCACCTCATCGTTTATCTTGGTCAGATTTTGAAAGCAGCCAAAAGTGATATAGCCGTTATGCAATGCTGGCGGCGGTGTGATCGCCAGCCTTGCACTGGTTGCGGGTGGAGTCAGGCAATTCACAGTGTCTGGTAGATACCATATATCTTCAGAAAAATGCTCCCGATGAGATTCAGGCACCGAAACACGATCTGCAAGTAGAAAATCCATCCCGGGGAGTCCCGTGGAGGCCAAATAACCCAGCCAGCTCACCTGTACTGGGGCTGGTTTCCACGCAAATACCGGCAGGCGATTGTGGGAAGTATGCCCTGCTAGGTCGATGAGAATGTGGATGCCCTCTGCGTGAATCTTCTGTGCTGCTGAAGTATCACTCAGTCCTGCGATGGATTTCCATGCGGAGAAACGGGGCTTGATGCGTGCTGTGAGCTCGTCTTCTTGCGGCTGTGTTGGGAAAGCCACTAACTCTATCTGGGTGGGGGGCAGATGAGAAAGGATTCCTTCCAGAAAAAAACCAACCGGATGGGTTCTGAAATCCCCGGAAACCAGGCCAACCCGTAAGGGCTGTGGATTGCTGCCTGTCGGGTAATGCCAGCGAGTGTAAGGCTTGGCATGAGCCATCACTTTACTTCCAAAGGCTTTGGCCTCAAGGAGGTATTGGGTGGGGGAGCACTTTTCGTTGAAGCTTTGGATAAAAAGCAGGCAACTCTCGGCTTGAATATCCTCGGGATCAAGAGAGAGTACCTTTTGATAGCATTCAACTGCGTTGTCTATGTCGCCCAGTTCTAGGTACGCTTTCCCCATATTGGAGTACACGACAGCATAATCCGGTTGGATTAATAGCGCCTTCTGGTAGCAGGCGATCGCTTTGGCGGTGTCTTTTTCGGAAACGAACAAATTCCCCAGGAAATAATGAAGGTCGGCGGAATCGGGAAAAAATGAAATCCCTTTTTCAAGAATGTTTCTCGCAGCTTCATTTTGTCCGTCCTGCAATAAGCACTGGCACAGATCGCGATAAACGATTTCGAAATCCGGTTTTACTTCGAGAGCTTTGTTGAAATACTCTATCGCCCTGTCCAGATTGCCCAGTTCCTGCGCGATCGTTCCTAACAGGTAATAGGCATCCGCCATCCTGGGATTGAGATGGGATGCTTGCTCGAGATATGTTTCCGCTTCCTTGTACAACTCCTGTCCATGCAATACAAAACCCAAGTTGAGGTAGGCTTCCGCATGGTCGGGATCGAAAGCAATTGCCTGTCGATAGCATTCTGCCGCCTCTTCCAGCAGTCCTTGGGCCAGGAACTCATTGCCCTGCTTCTTGCACGCATTGCTTTCTTCCAGAGGGCCGGCCTTGCCCGCGAGCTCTTCGCCTGGCGTGCCGCCAATGGGCGCTTGCCCGGCATTTTCTGGAAGGGGTGATGATTTTTTGAGCCAGCTAAACATGATTGCCTGAAGGATCCATTTGTTGAGAACGATGCCACTTGCCATAGGTGATTGTTGCCTGAGGCGTGATTTTGAGGGGATGGGGGGCCAGTGATTCCCGTTTTCTGAAACGAAATTTTGTATAAGCGCGAAGCGTCAGTTATGCCCTTTTTGTCCAGATCATCTCAATTGCGCACTCGGCAACTGGCGTTAAAGTCTGATCTACCCCGTCGTCAGCCGTTTCCTGATAAAAATCTTTCTGAAGTACGAGCCGCTCCAGTTTAAGCGCCTCAGAAAACTCGCTTGCCAAGCTCAATACATTGATCGATTTGGGCATGGTCGAAGCTGGCTCGCACAAGGTGAAACTCCACTTGTGATCGATGTTGAATCTGCTCGGCCAGTAGTTATGCTCATATAGATATTCATCGGGAACGGTGACAATCAAATGCCCGCCGGGTTTAAGTATCCTGATCCAGCTTTTCAGAGCGGCTCTCACATCGACCATATGCTCTAGGCAATGGCTGGAGTGAACGAAATCGAAGTGTTCGTTCGGGACGCCATCCATAAACTGAGCGTCTCCATCTTCGAGATCCCAAGTACGTACTTCCTTTATTCCCAAAAACATCCCGGCGTACTGTGCCAGTGGATCTGGAGCACCGCCAATGTCTATGCCCTTGCCAACGAAATACCTGCTGTGAAAAGCGCCATCGTTGAATCGCCTCTTGGCGGCTTTGCTTTGCTCAAACATATCATCCTCTTACGTATTTTTTCAACTCTTTATCGACCAGAGATAATATGCTCATCCAGTCGCCTTTCTTTGCCTGACGAAATAGTCTTGCTGAAGGATACCAAGGGGAATCGCTACGTTCTAACATCCAACGCCAATCCGGGTTATATGGCAGCAATATCCACACCGGCCTGCCCATAGCTCCAGCCAAGTGTGCAACCGCTGTATCAACGGATATCACCAGATCCAAATTGGCGATCAATCCGGCCGTATCCGCGAAATCTTCCAAGTCTGCCCCAACATCCACGATGTGTTTGTGATGGTTTAGTCGTATCTGATCGTTAGGGGCGATTTCTTTCTGCAAACTCACAAATTCCACCTGGTCAGACGTTAATTCAAATAGATCGTTAAGCGGTATTGAGCGGTTATGGTCATTCATGTGCCGTTGGTTGCCAGACCAAACCAAGCCTACGCGCGGGCGGGGCCTGTTGCCCAGCCTATTTTGCCATTTCAAGACATGACTCGAGTCGCATTTGAGATACGCGGCTTCCGCGGGAATCGTGCTTATTCGAGTGGAGAATGCCAGCGGCAGGCTCATTAGCGGGCAATGGTAGTCAAATGCGGGAATCGGTTCGCCCTCGGCGAAGACTTGGCTCACCCCTTCCAAGCCGGTCAACAGAGATTTAAGGGCTGCCGGTACTAACAACAAGACAGTTGCATCCTGTGCCGCCAAGAGCTTTGCATACCGACAAAACTGAATCGTGTCACCAAAGCCTTGCTCGAAATGAAGCAGGATGGTCTTGCCCGATAACGGCGCATTACCAAGCCAGAGCGGCTGTTTGTAGTCATATTTGGCCAATTGCATTTGAGCGCTTTGCCAGCGCCATTCGTATCCGGCCCAACCCCGCTCAAAATCGCCAATCAGTAATTGGTTTAAGCTCAGAGCCAAATGTGCCTCGACGAAATTCGGGTCAACAAGAATTGCATTTTGAAAGCACTGCATTGCCCTGTCCCGCAATCCTTGCTCTATGAGGACAGCTCCCAAATTCAAATGCGCGTTAGCGAAATCCGGCTTGAGCGAGATTGCCTGCAGATACTCCCCAGCCGAAGCCTCGAAGTTGCCTTGAATTTTGTAGGCATTCCCCAAGTTGTAGTGCGAACCCATCAAATTCGGTTTGATTGCCAGAGCCCGGTGGTAACTCTCAATTGCCATATCCAGCTTGTCCTGCGCCAGAAGCGCGTCCGCAAGGTTGCTATGTGCTTCTGCATAGTCCGAGTTGATCGAGAGTGCCTTCTGGTGGCTTTCAACTGCAGCTTCCAGTTTGCCTTGTTTATGAAGCACAAGCCCTAAATGGCTGTATGCCTCGGCATACCGGGGTTCAATAGAGATAGCTTTTTGGAGATGCTCAACTGCATCGTCAAATTTGCCTAGCGCATACAGTGCGCTCGCCAGGTTATTATGCATTTCTGCGCGATCCAGGCTGACCGATAGCGCCATGCGAAAGCAAGCTTCGGCATCCTCCAGCCTTCCCATTCCCCTGTACACCACCCCCAAGTTGTTGCTCACTTGAGCTGAGTCTGGCTGGAGAAGCAGGGCCTTGCGGTAACAATCCACCGCCTGATTCAGGTCGCCACGTTCCTTGAAGATATCCCCCAGAAGGACAAGCACCTCCGCATCGTCGGGTTGGATCGACAACACTTTCTGATAACAGGCGATCGCTTTTTCAGGCGCTTGTTCGGATACAAACAAATTGCCCAGATTAAGATGGAAATCGGCGGAATCCGGGTTAATCGAGATTCCTTTTTCAAGGATGTGCCTGGCGGCGTCATTGCGCCCGGCCTGTAAAAATAATTGGCACAGATTACCGTAGACAACCTCAAAATCCGGTTTAAGTTCGAGGGCCTTGTTGAAGTTTTCGACCGCGCTGTCCAGCTTGCCCTGCTCCTGCGCAATCATTCCTAACAGGTAATAGGCATCCTCCATCCCGGAATTAAGTTGAATCGCATGCTTGAGATGCTTTTCGGCTTCCTCGTAATGCTGCTGGCCATGTAGTGCGAACCCCAAGTTGAGGTAGCCCTCCGCATGGTCGGAATCGAAAGCAATTGCCTGTCGATAGCATTCTGCCGCCTCTTCCAGCAGTCCTTGGGCCAGGAACTCATTGCCCCGCTTTTTGCACGCGTTGCTTTCTTCCAGAGGGCTGGCCTTGCCCGCGAGCTCTTTGCCTGGCGTGCCGCCAATGGGTGCTTGCCCGGCATTTTCTGGAAGGGGTGATGATTTTTTGAGCCAGCTAAACATGATTGACTGAAGGGTTCATTTGTTTAGAGTGTTGCCACATGCCGAGCAGCGCATCTTCCAGATTGCGGGAAAAGCGCGGTGCGTCGAACAGTGGCGAGGCGAGTGCCTTCTGCCGCAATCCAGCGCGCAATTGCGCCAAGCGATTGACGTCAGCGGCATGGCCTACCGCCAATGCAACATACTCTTCCTTATTGTTGGCAATCCACTCTTCCAGGCCGACACAGGTCAGCAAGCTTGCGCCCTGACGGCCGAGCAGCGTGTCCCCGGCGAGCGTGACCGTGGGTACGCCCATCCATAGTGCCTCGCAGGTCGTCGTACCTCCGGGATAAGGGAATGTGTCCAGAATAATATCGACCTCGGCGTGCGCCGCCAGATAGTCCTCGCGGGGAATCGGGCCTTCCAGCGTGACACGTTCCGGCGCGATCCCGACACTGGCTAAGCGCTGCAACAAATGTTCACGCTCGCCCAGGTAGCATAGCTGCTTGGTTTGCAGGCGCAATCGAGCTCGCGGCAGGGCGTCGAAAATTCTTCCCCATAAGGCCAGTACATCATCATTCACCTTGGTCAGATTCTGGAAGCAGCCGAAGGTGAGATACCCCTTCTGCAATGCAGGCGGGGGCGAAATCGCCAGTTTGCTGCCGGTCTTTTCGGGAGGGGTAAAGCAAAGCCGGGTATCCGGCAGGTACCACACCGTTTCAGTGAAGTGAGTCCGGTGAGACTCCGGCACCGATATCGGGTCTGCCAGTAGATAATCTATGGCGGGAACGCCGGTGGAGGCCCAGTAGCCCAGCCAAGTTGCCTGCACCGGCGCCGGCTTCCAGGCAAATACCGGCAGCCGGTTGTGTGCTGTATGCCCGGCCAGATCGATGAGGATATGAATACCATCCGCGTGAATCTGCCGGGCGGCGGTTTCCTCATTCAGATTCGCGATGGAGTGCCAGGCGGCAAAACGGGGCTTGATCCGTGCGGTGAGGTCGTCTTCTTCCCACTTTGTGGGATAGGCTACCAGTTCGATTCGGGCTGGATTCATATGCCCAAGAATGCTTTCGAGAAAGAAACCAACCGGATGATTATGGAAATCCCCGGAAACCAGTCCCACTCGCAGGGGCTGTGGAGCATGGCCTGTAGGATGAACGGTCCAGTGCATATAGGGTTTGGCTTGCGCCATCACTTTGTTGCCATAGAGCCGCGCTTCTGCAAGGTACTGGGCTGGCGTGCAGGCGGAAATAAAATTCAGGACATAAAGCAGCTGACTATGCACAGCAGCAGCATCACCAAGAGAGAGCGAGATCGCCTGCCGGAAACTCTCTATCGACACGACCAGCCGACCTTGTTCAGAGAGCGCGAGTCCCAGGTTGCTATGTGCCTTGGCATAGTGAGGTTTGATCGAGATCGCTTTTTGGAAATGCTCAATTGCATCGCCCAATTTGCCCTGCGCCCGCAATGCACTCGCCAGGTTATTATGCGCTTCAGCATAATCCGGGTTGATCGAAAGCGCCTTCCGGTAGCTTTCAACCGCCGCGTCCAGCTTGCCTTGTGCATGGAGCACAATCCCCAGATTGCTGTGCGCCAAGGCATAACACGGGTTGATCGAGAGCGCCTTGTGGAAGCAGGCTGCGGCATCATCCAGCCTGCCCATCTCTCTGTATACCACCCCCAAATTGTTGTTCACCGTATCTGAATCCGGCTGGAGAGCCAGCACCTTGCCGTAACAAGCCATTGCCTCTTCGAGATTGCCCAATTTTTGGAACGTGGCCCCCAGATTGTTGTGGGCCTCGATATTCTCCGGCTTGAGAAGCAACGCCTTGCGGTAACAATCCACCGCCTGATTCAGGTCGCCACGTTCCTTGAAGATATCCCCCAGAAGAACAAGTACCCCTGCATTGTCGGGATGGATCGACAACACTTTCTGGTAGTAGGCGATCGCTTTGGCGGTGTCTTTTTCGGAAACGAACAAATTCCCCAGGAAATAATGAAGGTCGGCGGAATCGGGAAAAAATGAAATCCCTTTTTCAAGAATGTTTCTCGCAGCTTCATTTTGTCCGTCCTGCAATAAGCACTGGCACAGATTGCGATAAACGATTTCGAAATCCGGTTTTACTTCGAGAGCTTTGTTGAAATACTCTATCGCCCTGTCCAGATTGCCCAGTTCCTGCGCGATCGTTCCTAACAGGTAATAGGCATCCGCCATCCCGGGATTGAGTTGGGTTGCATGCTTGAGATATGTTTCGGCTTCCTCGTAAAGCTGCTGTCCATGTAGTACGAACCCCAAGTTGAGGTAGCCCTCCGCATGGTCGGGATCGAAAGCAATTGCCTGTCGATAGCATTCTGCCGCTTCTTCCAGCAGTCCTTGGGCCAGGAACTCATTACCACGTTTTTTGTACGCAGTGCTTTCTTTCAGGGAGTCGGCTTTGCTCGGCTGCTTTTCGACTGGAGCGTCGACAACTGGTGCTTTCCCGGATTTTTCGGAAGCAGGTAGTACTTTACTGAGCCAATTAAACATATCGCGGGTTGGAACTTATTTATCTTTTCGGCGAGTCAGCTTGCCCGGCTGACGTCATAAGAAGCCAGCGCCGCGCAGGATCGATCCATTTGAGCATGATTTATTCTCGCTCTTCAGGCGCTATTGATCACTTATGCCGCATCTGCGACGCAATTCAAGGAAATCCATTGCCGGAGGATTGAAGATATGGCCATGTGTGCCTCTGGCTAAGCTCAGTGGGGGATTTTTTCTACGTTTCTCAATCACGACGATGCTGTCATAGATATTGATTGAATAGATGTGGTGGGCAAAATAGGTCTTAACCTCATTGTTCAGGTCTGCCAAAGGGGCGTAGTACCAAGCGTGCATTTGATCAACAAGGTCCTTCACAAATTCGTGAAATGTGCCACTTCGCGTGATGCCTCCCCCATGCGTCGGGAAATAACTCGTGTGCGTATCTTCACAAATGTAGACCCCACCATCGTTGAGTACGGGAAAGAGCTCAAGGAAACTTGTGATTTGCTGATCCATCGTATGCCCACCATCATCGAGTACGATATCGAATCCGGGATGGGCGGTCACAATGGATCTCAGGAAATCAGGATTGCTCTGATCACCAATGAATACTTCGAACCCTTCAGGCTCCAGGCTCTTGCATGCAGGATCGATATCAGCGCCTACCACGGTAGCGTGCTCCCCAAGGTAATCACGCCACATGTGGGCACTGCCGCCGTTCTGTATCCCAATCTCAAGAAATTTCACCGGTTTTCCACGAAAGCGCGCGAGTGTCCGGTGGTAGATCTCAAAATAATCAACCCACTTGTGTATGGATCGGCCACCATTCTTCATGAAGTAATTTAGCAATGGGTTGTCTTGGCTGGCGTCGTTTTGCAGTGACATAAGATTAGTTTCCTTATCAGTCGAGGGTAATTTGATCCATTACCTCAGCTTCCCCATTTGCCCAAGTATTTTTCATATGAAGCATTCCAGGATTCTGATCCAAAACCGCCGCCGCTTTCGTGAATGGCAGATATCGACCACGTACCCATCTTGATACCTTTTACTTCAGCTTCCCTGCATAAATCCATGTCGTAGAAATGGAACCCAAACTTTTCGTCAAATCGTAATCCACTATTGATTAGTGTCTCGCTACGCGCGACCAGCATTAATCCATCCAGCAACTTGACCTCTTGGCATGGATCCCCATAAATACTTAAATTTACAGGAGGAAACCCTCTGCCATGGGCAACCACTCCGCTTAGGTTTTCCTTCGAATCCCATGTGAACTTGGTATCAATAAATGCCCATGAGGGCTGGTTTGGAACCCGACTTTTATTTCCCGCAAGCCCTACTAATTGAAATTTATCAAGAGCGCTTATTATCTGGTTAGGCCAGAAAAAATCGCACAAATGAACATCATCGTGCGCAAACACAAGTATTGCCGGAGATGATTTGGATTCCTCGATCGCCTGGTTGTAAATTGCCGGTAGCCCTATGCGATTCTGGTCACGCAGGTGCAACTCCACAAACGGAAAGTTGTACAGCGACAGGGATCTTCCCATGGCGGTACGTGTGAAGAAATTTTCCCTTTTTTCTCGAGTAGCGACAATAAATCTGATTTTCACTTTAGATTTAAAAAAGTCGCCAGGCAAAGCCACGGCTTTTGCAGATGGTATTGTTTGACTGGAATCGATCCCATCTGATTTTGGCTTGTCGAAAAAAAGCCCTTTAACCAGGCTGAAAAGTACGCTCATTACTGCTCCTTCCAAAGGGCGGTCGTATTCCTGCCATTCATTGAATCAGGCGATGAACCGAGTTTTTCCGTCACCATCAACATTCAGGCAAACAATCCATTTCCTGTGGGAGCTTCCGGAGGGTTTCGGGAAAACAGGGAGCCGTTGAACTGCGGACAGATGCGGCAGAGGTCATTATCGAATCAGCATCAGCTGTTTCGTTACCTGATCCACGTACTCTGATTCGTATCCGGCCTCTTTCAACGTCCATTTAAAGGCATTACCCAATTGGGCCTTTTTGTAGATATTCAGCTTATGTTCAAGCTTGAAACGCGCCATCTGCTGGAACAATTTATTTAAAGTTTCTTCATGCTTCTTCGCCGTTATCTTGTCCTTCTTGCCCAGTTCATCAAGCGGTATTGTTTCAATATGAAAACGCGCCAAAGAGATACCAAACTCCTTGGCTTCCTTTGCGTCGAACCAACTTAGCATTCTATTTCTCCTTCTGAGTTTGATATCGAACATTACCACTTTTTCGCCCTTCAAGTCACATGCGATGTCTTAACGGCTTTAACTTTGCGGATTATTTAAACCCATTGCTTTTTTTGTGAAAAATTTGAGTCATGGTGTAACATTAATCGATTGATACCCGATGCACGGGTTCACTGACTCGCAGACCGAACAACGGATGGAGAAACCTGTTTGAAGAATCTGACCATCATCCTCCCCGCCAGAAACGAGTCTGCCGCACTCGAGTATCTGTTGCCGGAGCTGAAGCGATATGCGGGGGGGGCAGAAATCATTGTCGTGAACGATGGCTCGACCGACGATACCGTCGCGTTGTGCAAATCCCATCAGGTAAAGGTCATTTCTCACTCCTGCCCCAAAGGCAATGGCGCTGCCGTAAAAAGTGGCGCCCGCGCCGCATCGGGTGACGTGTTGCTCTTCATGGATGCGGATGGGCAGCACAAGCCGGAAGATATTCCGCGCCTGCTGGAAAAGTTCGCAGAGGGCTACGACATGGTAGTTGGTGCCCGGCAATCAGGTTCACAGGCCGGCGCCCACCGGGCGGTAGCGAACGACGTCTTCAGCCGCTTCGCCTCCTGGATGGTGCAGCAGCCTGTGAAGGATCTGACCTCGGGTTTCCGGGTGGTCAAGGCAGACAAGTTCCGCAAATTCCTGTACCTGCTGCCCAATGGGTTTTCCTACCCGACCACCATTACCATGAGTTTCTTCCGTGCTGGATTCGACGTCAGCTATGTTCCCATTCACACACCGCGGCGCTCGACTGGCAAGAGCCATATTCGCCCACTCCGGGACGGCGTGCGGTTCATGCTGATCATCATCAAGGTTGGTACGCTCTATTCCCCGCAAAAGCTGTTTCTGCCAATCAGTGCCGGGTTCTTTCTTGCGGGATTTGGCTACTATCTTCTATACCTACCTGAGTGTCGGCCGCTTTACCAACATGAGCGCATTACTGTTCATTTCGGCTATCCTTACCTTTCTCATCGGCATCGTGTCGGAACAGATTTCTGCCCTGCATTACAAGGGGATAGACGATGATCGGTCCGCACTGATGCGCGTACTTCTGACAAGTACCTCCTATCCTTCTGATGCCCAAGACTGGCGTGGCCGTTTTATTTCGGACATGGCGGATGCCCTGGCGAAAAAAGATGGGATGAATCTGGCAGTATGGGCGCCGCCCGGAGATTTGCCTCCCAAGGTGCAGGTTATGCCGCTACCGAAACTGAAGCTGGATGGCTCAGTCAATTGATGCAGCAAGGCGGTATCGCGCAATTGTTGCGCAAGCGTGGCCCATTCGCGCTGATCAAGGTACTGGGATTGTTGGCAAGCTTGCGTGACGTGCTACCGACGTTCTCCTGCCGATATCCTGCACATCAATTGGCTGCAGAATGCGCTGCCACTTACCGTTTGCCGCAAGCCCGCGCTGGTGACGGTACTGGGCAGTGATCTCGCACTGCTCAAGTTGCCCGGCATGGCGACCATGCTCAGGCGCGTATTTCGAGGCCGTCGCGTGATACTTGCACCTAATGCGGATTGGATGGTGAGCAAGCTTGAACAGTATTTCGGCGATCAGGTCGAGGTGCGCACTATCCCATTCGGAATCGATCTTTCATGGTTCAATGTCAAACGTGTTATCGACCCGGCTTTGCCATTGAACTGGCTGGCCGTAACAAGACTGACGCCGGGAAAACTGGGCTTGCTGTTTGAATGGGGGCAGGATGTCTTTGGTGACAGGCACATACTGCACTTATTCGGGCCGCGTCAGGATGCTGGCGTCACTGTGCCTGACTGGGTGCGATATCACGGTCCGACCCACCCCGCAGCACTGCGCGAAGAATGGTTTCCGAAGGCGGCGGGATTGATCACGCTCAGCAGACATGATGAGGGACGGCCGCAAGTGATGCTGGAGGCGATGGCTGCGGGGTTGCCGATAATCGCCTCGACGCTTCCGGCACATCGGGAAATTATCCAGAATGGAAAAACCGGCATGCTGGTCGATAGTCCTCAGAAATTGCAGGCCGCACTCGATTTTCTGGCCAATTCATCCAACAATGATGCTATGGGGACAGCAGCTAGAGCATGGGCCCGTGAAGAGATTGGCTCGTGGGATGATTGTGCCGAACGATACTTGGTCGCTTACCGCGACCTGCTGGAAAGTCAGAAATGAGCGGAAGGATACTGATCATTGGCGCTGGCGGATTTGTTGGTACGGCGTTGTCGAGGCGCTTGTTGGCCGATGGGTACACAGTGCATCGTTTGCAGAGGACTCCGTCAGTTTCGTCAGGGCTGCGTGACCTAGTTCACACAGGAAGCCTGGACAATGCTGAGCTGCTGCGCGATATTCTGCCCGCCTGCGATACAGTCTTTCACTTGGCATCATCCACTACGCCTGGCAGTTCGATGAATTGCCCGACAAAGGAAGGTGAGCTTAATTTGTTGCCGACGCTGCGGTTGCTTGAGGTGATGCAGGATTTTCCACATATCCACCTTGTTTTCGTTTCCTCCGGTGGTACTTTGTATGGTAATCCTGCTATGGCTTCCGTCACGGAAACGGCACCGTTGGCGCCCCTGTCTTACCATGGCGCCGGCAAGCTTGCCAGCGAGGCATTTCTGGAGGCATTCCACCAGCAGACTGGCAGGGGTGTTACTGTGTTACGCCCCTCCAATTTGTATGGCCCGGGGCAGCCACTACGCAGTGGTTTTGGTCTCATCCGTACCATGCTTGAATACGCTCGGCGCGGCAGCACGATGCACATCTGGGGTGATGGTGAGTCAGTGCGGGACTTCCTCTATATCGATGACATGGTCGAGGCATGCTGCAAGGTGCTGAAAAACGGCAGTGACGCTTGGCGAGTTTTCAATGTGGGGGTAGGAGAAGGGCATAGCATCAACCAGATCAAGCAGCTGGTCGAAGAGATTACCGGAATGCAGGTACCAGCCACATATCATCCTTCCCGCTCCGGCGATGTGCGCCGTATTGTGCTGGATTGCTCAAAACTGCATTCCGAACTGGCTTGGAGCCCTGCTGTACTGCTGACCGAAGGAATAAAACGTACTTGGGAGTGGCTGGAGGCGCAACCGCTGTGAGCCAACAGCTTCCCGTCTGTTCGGTCTGCATTGCCAATTACAATGGTATTGGCATGATCGACGCCTGCATCGAATCGGTGCGGATGCAGGACTGCGGCTTCGCGGTGGAGATCATTGTGCACGACGATGCTTCGACGGATGGCTCGGCCGGATATATCCGTGAACATCATCCCGATGTTCACCTGATCGAGAGCGCCGAGAATATCGGTTATTGTGTCTCCAATAACCGCATGGCTGCAGTAGCGCAGGGGGAGTTTTTGCTGCTACTGAACAACGATGCCGAACTCTTTCCTGATGCATTACGTATTCTATATGGAGAAGCCGTCGTGCCCGGCTGTACCGCCATTCTCGGTTTGCCCCAGTACGACCATGAAACTGGAGCGATCATTGATATCGGCAGTTTGTTCGACCCATTCCTTAACCCAGTACCGAATCTCGATCCGGCCCGGCAGGAGGTGGGTATGGTGATTGGAGCCTGCCTGTGGATTCCGAAAACGTTGTGGCAGGGGCTGGGTGGATTTCCAGAATGGTTCGGCTCCCTAGCCGAAGACATGTATCTGTGCTGTTGTGCGCGGCTGGCGGGCTACGCTGTCCGTGTGCCGGGTGTTTCAGGTTATCGCCACCATCAAGGCAATAGTTTCGGCGGCAACCGTGTCGTAAATAACTTCTTATCTTCCACGTTCAGGAGGCGGGCGCTGTCAGAGCGAAACAAAAGCTATGTGATGTTTCTGAGCTATCCGGCGCCACTGTTCCAGTGCTTATTTCCTCTGCATTTGATCCTCTTGCTGGCCGAGGGGGCAATGCTGGCGTTGCTCAAGCGCGAATGGCTGGTTTTTAGCAAGGTTTATCTCGCCGCACTACAAGCGCTGTGGCAAGAAAGGCAGCACTTGCGCCAGTTGCGCCGTGCATTGCAGGCACAGCGGCGCATAGGAATATGGCAGTTTTTCTCGGTATTCGTTTGGATTCCCCATAAATTGCGCTTGTTGCTGAAGCATGGTATTCCTCACATCCGCTGATTTGCTTGGAGATTGTCAGGCGCGTATGGGCTTCAAGCGTTGGAGCACCCGGCAAAGAATCCGGTGCAGCACGCCGCTGCAGGAAAACTGAGAGGAAATGTCTAGCGCCTGCTGCAATTCGTCGGGGGCGTAGCCCGAGAGCAGTGCGGGCGACAGCAGCGGATGTTCCCAGTCAGCCAGTGCATTTATCAGCGCCTCTTCACGATAGGTCTCTTCATATTTTCTGCGGGCCGATTGACCTATCGACTTCAACGTTGCGGCGTCCATACATTGCGCATGGGCGTAGAGTTCCTGCGGCGTCCGCCATAGCAAAGCACCTTCAAACGCCATGTCAAAGGTTCCCAACAGGCGTGAGGTGCAGTGAAGGTGGAGCGCAATTGCTACCCCTGCCCCCATCACCTCAATCATGGTACGGGCGCCACCGTAGGGGAATGAAGCGACGTAGAGGTCCACCTGGTATTCATGTAGTGCCTGCCAGACACTGCGCACGAAAGGGATGTACACAAAATTGGTTTCGGGTATGCCGAGTTTGCGTAGTCCGCGCCGAATCCGGTACAAGGTCAGATAGCTGAGGGGGCCGATGTGGATATGCCTACCACCAGAGACGCGCAGCAATTCGGGTACAACATCTTCGTAGCGAATGAAATAGGGGTGCGAAATCTTGTTGAAACCAGCAGCGGTGCAGGTGACCAATCCCGATCCGGCCATGTGACTCCACCCTGCCGGGCGAGCACCCTGATCCTTGACGGTGAGAGGAAGGTAACGGTTATCTTGGATACCTAGCGATTCCCTGCAATTATGGAATCCCATAGGGTGCAGGTCGACGTGATCGGCGTAGCCCAAGTGAACTCCGAGGCAAAGATGGTGGTCCCCGTGGTGATAATAGCGCAGCCGGTAGCCAGCATCGGGCTGGACAGCAGCTACGGCGACGCTGTCTTGGTGGTGGTTGAACATCCAAACCGTTTCCGGTGCCAGCACCAAAAGTTTTCGTTGCACCCAGTCAAGCTTTTCTAGATGAGTACCGCGCGGGGCATATTCGAAGGATAGTTGAGAAATTCCTTCGAAGCGGTGGAGGATGGCCGCATGATCGGTAGGCCCTGCTATACCAGTCACCAATACTATGCTCCTGGCTGGAGGTCCGAGGCGAATAATATCTGCAAGGACGGCGGTGTGCCCGCCAGAGGCATGGAGCCTGCTCGCCACGTACACCACCACGCTTCCAGACCAATTGGCATCGAATTGGTGCTGGAAACCCTTCTGGGTTTGGTGCCAATGAATGGCTCCTATCTCCTGACATAAGTCATCGAGAAGCTTCGAGCCGAAAATTCTCGCGGTATTGATTGGTTCGCAACAAATCTGATCCACAGTCTGACGGATCAGGCGCAGCGCAGAATCGAGGTCACCCTGCGCGATTTGGGTGACAATCATCTCTCGAAGCTTGGCGACGGAGCGAAATGGCGCCAAGTTCATCCCGGACCTACAAAGGTTTTCGTTGTCTGGGAGGTTTGGTGCAGGCTGAACATACTAGAGACTCTGGATTCAAGCTCGTCGAAATTTGTAATTGCTTCTCGAATATCTGGAACCATAACAGAAAAAGATGATGATTTTGGTAACAGGTAATCAACCTTCATATATGAGAATAAATCAGTATAGAATTTCTCGCGATTACTGCAAAAATCTTCATATGTAACCTCGACATACTCAATGCCATTTCCCTTTAGCAGAGCTCTGTCTTCTTCAACACACCGCATTTCCCAGGCAACACAAAATTCAAAACGATCTAAATCGATGCTGCATGGTGGAAACTTAACTTGTACCCTAGAATTGTATAAGCCTCTATTTTCGGCAAGCATTCCCGATAGTACCTGTCTGACGACATTTCTTCTGACTAAAAGTATTGCTTTATAGCCACGTGACTTAAGGACCCCTAGAAGAGGTCTTTTCTCAATTAGTTGATGGGAAAGAACCTTGAATATAATTCCTTTCTTGTTGGCGGAAAGGTTTTCTAATTCGTTTAAGTATTGTTCAATTAGATATCTTGCAGCGACTCTTCCAATTATCCATTTTCCACGACAAAGAGAGTCAATTCCTTTGCACAAGGATGTTGCGAGAGTATTGTTTTTAACTTGATTCTTTTTGCCAGAAATTGATTTTAGCCACAGATCAAACGGAGCCATGGGTTGGCAAATTTGCTTCATGGTTTCTTCCGGAATTCGCGCATTAGTATTAATAAATGGTTCTTGTAGCGACAGAATGTTCGTTGTGCCTATCTCATCGAGTATGGCGGTGGATCCAGTGCGCCCGCGGGTTAACATGAAAAACTTATTCATATGTGTCTGTATTTTGCACAAAAACTTTAACAGAATTAGATACATACTCTGCCTCCTGTTGGGTCATAACAGGTGAGATGGGAAGGCTGAGCACTTCGCTCGCCAACATCTCGGCGACCGGCAGGTTGTGGCTGGAATATCCGGCGTAACAGGGTTGCCGGTGCGGCGGGGTAGGGTAGTGAATGACGGTGGAAATTCCGCAGCGGTCAAGGTGAGTGCGCAAGGCGTCGCGCCGAGAACTTCGCACAACATAGAGATGCCAGACCGGATTGGCCCAATCTGGTACCCAAGGCAATCCTAACCCTGCATCCCGAAGCTGTGCATTGTATATCCCGGCTAGTGCGCCCCGCCGGTCATTCCATTCGTCGAGTAGGCTGAGCTTGACACGAAGAAATGCCGCCTGCATTTCGTCCAATCGGGTGTTGTAGCCGGTGTCTTCGTGCTGGTATTTGATGCGCGAGCCGTAATTGCGCAACAGGCGCACCTTGTCTGCGATCGAAGCATCATTGGTGAGAATGGCGCCCCCATCGCCTAGCGCTCCAAGGTTCTTGCCAGGGTAAAAGCTGGTGGCGGCGGCGTCTCCGAGACTTCCTGCACGGTTCCCTTTGTACGTTGCCCCCTGGGCCTGCGCCGCATCCTCGATCACGATCAGTCCGTAGCGGCGGGCAAATTCATTTATAGAATCCATGTCGACAGGTTGTCCATACAGGTGGACAGGGATGATGGCTCGGGTGCGGCGGGTAAGCGCTGCCGACAATAGGTTGGGATCCATGTTGTGGGTGTCGGCGCGCGGATCCACCGGCACAGGGACTGCTCCGCACTGACTGACGGCCAGCCAAGTAGCGATAAAGGTATTTGCGGGGACTAAGACTTCGTCACCTTGGCCTATTTCGTAAGCTCTTAACAGCAGGTGCAGAGCGTCCAAACCATTGCCAACGCCAACACAGTGTTTTACCCCGCAATACTGCGCAAACTCCGCTTCGAAGGCCTCGACTTCCGGGCCCAAGATGAACCAGCCTGAATCCAGCACGCGTTGAAAAGCAGCTTCCAGCGGCCCGCGGATTTCGCGATGGAGGCGTTGAAGATCAAGGAAAGGAACAGGTGTCATGAGCCGCCGAGAACATCCGTCTTGAATATGTCATAGTCACGATAGTAATCGTCTTCACTGTAATAGTTGGACGCCAGCACCATGCACACGGCACCCGAAGAGAAGTTGTCAATCTCTCGCCAGATCATCGGGCAGACGTACAGGCCATAGTAACTGCGGTTCATATGCATCACCTTACTTTCTCGACCATCATCGAGATGGATATCGAAAGAGCCCGACATCGCGACAATCAGTTGATGCAAATTCTTGTGGGCATGACCGCCACGTTCGGCACCCCCAGGAACATCGTAAAGGTAATAAACGCGCTTGATATCGAAGGGTACATGGCGCCCACCCTCGATAAAGGTGAGATTCCCCCTCGGGTCATGAATACGAGGCAGCTCTATTGTTTTGCAGTAACTAAGCATGAACTTCCCCAAAAAATCAAAACGCTGGCTAATTGGCGCCATTTCACTTCAAACGGTTCTGCCGTCGCCGCCTAAATTGAGCCGACTACCGTTTATCGTGCTGACCGAATCAACGCTGGCAGAATGAAATTCCCGTACCAAAACACTGTTGAAGGACAAGCGTAGTCATGCATCTCACATTTTTTTCGAATTTCCATCGCCCATTTGGAGGAAGGAATTCCACGTTTCAACAATTTCTTCTGGATAGCCACGATGAAAGTGCGTAGTCCATGGATAAGCCGGCCTTCCCGATCCATCTCTTCTTTTGATTAATTTCGTCTCTCCAACAATACGGGCCGGCACGCCAGCAACAATCATATGCTGCGGTACATCTTTGCTTACGCAGGCATGTGCCGCAACAAGGGAATTTTGACCTACAATTATGCCCGGCAAGATAACAGCCATTGCAGAAATCACAGCATAATCCTCGATGACGCAACCAATAAGATCATTACTTGGCGGAGTCGGGTCATTCGTTAATACAGCATAAGGAAGCACCCAGACAAAATTTCCAATCTTGGTTTTTTTTCCAACAAATACATTTGATTGAAAACGAACGTATTCTCCAATCTGGCAGTCGCCTTGCACTTCACTAAGAGTACCAATCTGAAAACTATTGCCAGCAATTGTATTCTCTCTCACCGTTACACGATGCCCCGTGGTCAAACCTGAACCGAAAGACGACGACTCATAGAATACCGAATGCGATCGAATTAAGGAATCATCACCAATCTTAAGTGCTGAACCATTGCCCAAAGGCGTTGGTACTCCAAGTTCACAGTAAGCACCAATTTTCGTGTAGTTTCCAATTACCACATTACTGTGCACAATTGAAAACGGCCCGATTTCCACTCCCGCTCCCAATTTGGCGCCCGGATCCACAAAGGATGTCGGATGGATATTAAGCATTTTCCTGTTTCCTTATAACGACTCTGGCATGTTGTGCCAAATTACCCGATTGCTTCGATCAAGTCGGAGGTGTTAACTATAAAATCGCTATGAAGATGCGTCTTGAGGCCTATGCATTTTCCGAGCACGTAAATCACTTTGTTGCCGACGGCACAGGCCATATTTTGCCAGTACCAGTAAGGCATGAATTTATAATCTGAAATCATAATAATGATTTTTGCAGTTGGCTTGCAAAAAATCAGATTTGCCATTGCCGCACCGGTGGCACCTACCACTACTTCAGCATTTGAAAACAAAACAATTTGCTGTGCCTGCGTTAGAAGCTCAGGCTCAACAACTGAAAAACCATGGGCGACGAGAATTTCTTCGATTTCGCGGGCGTTGGTTATATTCCGGATACCGGAATTGCGCTTTATGAAGACTCGGCGTATGGACGAGCCGGAAGGTGCATCCAGACTATCTTGCAGGCATTGACGCATGGACAGGAGGGCGAAGGGGCTAAAGCGGCCGTGGGAATGGTTCTTGAGCCGGTTGGAACGGCGCTCAAACGGGACATAACCCGCTACGGAGGTAAGGGACAAATGCTCGACCCGTATGCAACTTCCCGTGGGAAGTGCCACGATTTCTCGCTTATCGCCCGCCACAGCGCGTAGTGATTCCATCAGATTCTTGTGTAGACCATCGTTGACGATGAGTGGCACCCCCAGAGCTTTTTCGGCAGAACAGTACAAGTTTATGCGCGGCAGGACTTCGGTCATCCAATGGGCATAGTTGTTGGCGCACGCATCGGTGAAGCAGGCGGCACGTGCGAGCTTCATTACTGGACTGGTATGCATTAACCAAGCGATGCGTTGGTGATGTGGCCAAATGTACGCTCTACCGTTCAGTTCTTCCGAAGTGTAGTCATTAACGAAGTCATATAGATCATGGCAAATTACCGCAGCGTCCGTCATGACCAAATTGGTGCCTCCGGTGACCAATGCATCAGGCACGTCGGCAATATAAATTGCCGGAAATTGGTATTCGGTGTGGGGGGGGGCAAGAAGCTTTTTGCATTTTTCCGGGAATACCATAGGAGCGGGGGTGATGACGGTTTCAATATGCGTCAGCAGAATCTTCGGGATTCCCGCGGTATGGGTTACTAGAGGGGCGAGGGGAAGCTTTAATGACTTGCCATATATCCACGCAAGTTGGTAGAGAAAGTAAATTTTGCGCCAGATCCAAGGGGCCGTCAGCTTGACAATACGGTATTTTTTCAAGTGAATGGAATAGAATTGGCCCAGCCGAGTGTTGCGCACGTGTACCGAAACGCTGGCGGAATCTGCCGGCGCTGCGGCTTCTTGCGAATCAACTTCCGCCGGTTCTTTCCTCATGCTACTCAGCATACCTGCACGTCGAGTTCAGGACTGAGCCACGCACTTCCAAGGAAATACGGATTGGATTGATTTAACAAATCAAAAAAATAGGCCAATTCACGAGATTCGTAATTGCTGGAGAATCGATCGTTTGTGCCTGTAAGGAAACAAGCTATTGAGTAGCTACCCGGTCCCATGTTAGCCAGCAGATAAAATCTGAATACATGGCTAGTGCCGGCCAATATGTTCTCTGGACTCTTTCCAAAACAATTTGTATTTGTATTAAATATGATCTGTCCCAACCGGTCGCGAATTTCAAATGCCAAGACTAACCGAGGAATCGGCTGATAGGTACAAACCTGGAATTCGAGGACAACCGGCATCCCGACTTCCAAGGTATCGAGTTCCCTGTTGTTTTGATCCAGCAAACGAATATTCTCCACTCGCGCCTCGCCGGTGCCTGATACCACCTGCGCGCGCCCGGAAGCGAGTCGGTTTTGCTGAATCCGTTCATTTCCTTTGGCAATCAGTGCATGGTAGTAATCGAATACATCGGATGGCAGACCATCCATCAACATCTGTCCTTTGTTGAGAAATATTCCTCGGCTACAGGCCGAAGTGATGATGCTCCGGTCGTGAGAAACCAGCAGTAGGGTGGTGCCGTCATCGACCAATTCCTGTAACCGTTTTCTGGATTTGTGCTGGAACACTACATCCCCCACTGCCAGGGCTTCATCCACAATCAGAATGTCGGGCTGGACGTGTATGACCACGGAAAAAGCCAGCCGTACGTACATTCCGCTGGAATAGGTGCGCACTGGCTGATCAATAAACTCGCCAATATCAGCGAACGCTGCAATGCCATCGAAACGAGCGTCCATTTCCTCCTTTCTGATTCCCATCAGAGCCCCTTGAAAATAGACATTTTCGCGCCCAGTAAATTCAGGGTTGAAACCTGCACCAAGCTCCAGCAGCGCCGAAATGCGTCCGTTTACCTGAACCGTGCCGAATGTAGGCTTGAGAATGCCGCAGATCAGTTGAAGCAGGGTGCTTTTCCCAGAGCCATTTCGACCAATGATTCCAACAGTTTCGCCCCTTTTGATGTCGAACGAAACGTCTTTCAAGGCGGTGAACTCGCTGTGGTATTGCTTGAGGCCGAGACTGAAGAATTGCTTGACCCGGTCACCGGGATGGCCGAACAATCTGTAAGCCTTGGTCAGGCCTCGAACCGAAATGGCGATGTCGTCAGAGGGCATCGGCAAACTCATCGCGGTTGTGATGGAAGAAGGCGTATCCGAGGGCCGCTGCGGCGGTGCCGAAAAAAAATGCAGCGATCCACGCTGCCCAGTCGACGGGCAGGCCGAGAATGGCTGCGCGAACAGCATCAATGACCGCGCCCAGCGGGTTATAGCCATACAAGGGGCGCAGCATGGCCGGCACGGCAGACGTTGGGTAAAAGACAGGTGAGAGGAAGAGCAGCATCTGCACGAACAGGGGGACGATCTGAGACATGTCCTTGATGAATACACCCCACGCAGCAAAAAACCAGGCCAGTCCGACGGCGAGTAGCAGGATTGGCAGCAGTAGGATGGGGAATAGCAGAATGCCGACTGAGAGGTGCCCGCTCCAAGCGAGGGCGGACGTCAGGATGATGAGATTGAAGGTGGTATGGACGAGTCCCGCACCAAGCGGAACCAGTGGCAGGATTTCGACCGGGAAGATAATCTTCTTGACGTAACTGGGAAAGCTTCGTACCGCCATTGGTGAGCGGGAGACGGTTTCGCTGAAGATGTTGAAGACGATGAGTCCGGAATACAGCATCAGCCAGAAGGGTATCTCCTCCGATCGCTGGGGCCAGCGTGCCGGGTAAATGTAACCGAAAACGAAAGCGAAGATTGCCAGCATCACCAGCGGGCTGAGAAATATCCACAGCACGCCGAACAGCGCCCCACGATAGCGAAGCAATACATCGCGTTTGACGAGCTGGCCGAGCAGATGGCGATTGCGCCAAATGTTGGTCGAAATACGCAGGGGATTCAAAGTCATCGCATTCATTTCGGTGAGGAAGCAATCCCGTAGTCGCGTAGGTGGCCGATGACTTGATCGACGCATCGTTCCAAGGCCATGCTGCCAGTACTCAAGATGAGTTCAGGTCTTTCCGGATCTTCGTAGGGTGAGGAGATCCCAGTGAAATTATGTACCTCACCTGCGCGAGCACGCCGATAAATTCCTTTCACATCGCGGCTCTCGCAGATATCAAGGGGGCAACGGCAGTACACTTCGATGAAATCGCCAGCTTTAAATAGCTGGCGCACGTGCAGCCGGTCTGCGCTGAAAGGAGAAATAAAAGCGGTCAGCGTAATTATGCCAGCCTCGACAAATAGCTTGGCTGTTTCACCGATTCGGCGAATATTTTCCTTCCGGTCACTTTCGGAAAAACCAAGGTCACCACAAAGTCCGTGACGGATATTGTCACCATCCAGGACAAAAGTGCGGCATTGCATCTGAAATAGCCTCTCCTCAACAGCGTGGGCCAATGTGGATTTGCCAGAACCGGAAAGGCCGGTAAACCATATAACCGCGCTACGGTGACCATTTAACTGCTGCCTCCGATCGCGTGTCACGCTGGCATGATGCCAGACAGTGTTCGTACTTTTACTCATATGCCGGTATGTGCTTTGGACGGATCTAAAGCCGCCACAATCTATAACCTGATGTCTGTATCGCGGATGAATCGTAGGCAGACTTCACATCCACAAATATTCCGCCGGGTCTCAACTTTGCCAAAACATCGGCTAACGGCATGGACAGATATTCTGTGTGAGATACCGCTGCAATGATGGTATCCGCCGCTGGTAACTGGTTCCATTCTACCAAGTGAATGCCGTATTCATGGGCGGCATCGTGAGGATCAGCCACCGGATCGTGCACGGATACGCAGCAGCCAAAATCCTGCAACTCACGTACGATGTCGGCTACTTTGGAATTGCGCAAGTCGGGGCAATTCTCCTTGAAAGTCAGGCCCAGTATGGTGATTTTCGCATTCTTGATCGTATTGCCCGCCCGGGATAGCTGTTTGATCGCCTGCTGGGCGATGAAGGATGCCATACCATCGTTGATCCTGCGTCCTGCGAGGATCACCTGAGGATGGTAGCCCAGCATCTCCGCTTTGTGGGTGAGGTAATAGGGATCCACGCCTATGCAATGACCGCCCACCAACCCCGGGCGGAAAGGCAGGAAGTTCCACTTTGTACCCGCTGCTTCCAGCACTTCCAGCGTGTCGATGTCCAGACGGTCGAAAATCAATGCCAACTCGTTGACCAATGCGATGTTCAGGTCGCGCTGGGTGTTCTCGATGACCTTGGCGGCCTCGGCAACTTTAATGGAGCTGGCCTTGTGTATGCCGGCATTGATGATGCGTCCATACAGGTCGGCGACTTTTTCCAGCGTTTCCGCATCATCGCCGGAAACGACCTTTACCACCTTCGAAATGGTTCTTTCCCTGTCGCCGGGATTGACTCGTTCCGGGGAGTAGGCGACATGAAAATCCTGCCCCCATTTCAAACCCGATTCCCGTTCGAGTACCGGAATGCATATTTCTTCGGTTGCACCGGGGTAGACCGTAGATTCGTAGATGACGGTGGCACCCTGTTTCAGGTGCCTGCCCACGGTTGCTGACGCCGAGATCAGAGGGGATAGATCGGGCTGGTGAGCGATATCGACCGGGGTAGGAACGGCAATAATGACAAAGTCTGCGCCGGTAAGATGCGCCGGCTCGCTGGTGAAGGAGAGATGAGTTGCGGCTCGCATGTCCTCGGCAGAGACATCGCCATTGGGATCGCGAAAAGCACGGTAATTCGCTATTTTGTTTTCGGACAGGTCATAGCCTATGGTTTGGAATATTTTTCCGAATTCCACTGCCAGAGGCAATCCGACATAACCAAGGCCGACAACGGCAACAATTTTTTGACTTACCATGTTCTCTACCGGTTTTAAAACGTTGGACTGCACCCGCAGCGCATACTATTACATCAAACTGGAGCTGACTTCCTTTATTTGTCGCGATCAGAGTGTAGCTCAACTGTACGTTAAAGATGGCCAAGTTGTCGTTAATTCGACTACATGTAAGCCGTCTGCACCATTTTCATTTTGTGTCTCACAATGAGGTCTAGGCTGTTTGGCATATTGACGAAGTTGCGACGGGTAGCTAGGGTGGCGACCAAGCATGGCATGGCACTTATGGACTTACTGGGTGCGTGGTTTCTCACTTGCCAGGCTGCAGAAGTATTGGGGAGCGAGGTTTGATAACAACTCGCAATTACTATGTTTTAAATTTCACTCGTTGCTATTGCTATTTAAGGAGTCTACATGAAGTACATCGCCGCATTGACTGGTTTACTGCTGATCTCTATTGCCCCCGCTGTCTTCGCTGTTCCAACCAATGATTGTGCGGCCAGAGGCGAGAAGGTTGCTGTGACCGAGCGAGATGCATTTTTGAAATCATGTCTGGCCGAAGCAGGTGCCCCAACCAAAGTCAAAGAAGCAAAACAAAAGCACAAGAAGGCACGCTGCGAACAGAATGCAAAAAACATGAAGTTGCAGGGTGAGGACAAAGGCTCTTACCAGGAAGAGTGCGTAAACAAGAACGAGGCAGTCGTCGTCGCGGAAAGCATGCCCAAGACCAGTCCGGAAACAAGTGAAAAACCTGCGGCAGTGGTCAAGGAGAAAAGCGGCAGCCAGCAGAGTTCGTCGCATAAGCCTGCAGTGAAGAAGCATGCAACGAAGCAAAAAGAACACAAGAAGAGCGCCAAGAAAAACGAGAAGCAATCGGGATCCGCTGCTGAGGTTAAGTAATCTCGGCTGTTTCCTGCAGAACGGCTTGCAGTAAATCCGTTCAACCAAAATCGCCCCGGCTTTCCCGGGGCGATTTTTTCTGGGTTCATTTTCATTTATCAGCAGGCTAAATCGGTCTTGCGGTAATGCAGAGTCTGAACTGTGAATTAGTTCAATGACCGAAGCTGGGGCAATCGCGGTAATTTCGGCCAATCAATCGCGTCGAGCATGTTCTTCACCACCAGACCGAGTTCAGTGTCGCCCTCGATAGACAGTTCGCGATTGAAGAAAAGCGTGTCAGGATCCTCTTGGCGGGCCAGCAATTGCATGAACGCCGAAAGGTTGGCGCGAAAGGAAAGGTCCGGCGTCTGCGGCGTCGTGAGCAACGGACGGAACAAGCCGGCACGATAAGTGAAATAGGCGCCACCTCCTGTATCCAGTACCTCGACAAGAAATCTGCGGCCTTCCAGCAGTTCCAGACTGTCTGCCGGGAGCAGTTTCAACTTTGCAGCGACATTCAGCCCGGCGGCGATCGTCATTGCATGTGGCCATTGCGGCAGGCGACTGCCAACACGTGCCACCAGGGCTGGCAGCTTGAATCTCGGGATACTCATTTTCAGGCTCACTATTTTCTCCTTGTCTTTTGTCATGCCACCTGGTGATGTTGCGCGATGCCCGCATCGCCGAACCAGTAACCGTCGACCAGACCATCAGTACACCAGTTGCTGGTGTCGGTAACAACCGTTTTGCCGTTTCGTGCCGCGTCGAACGCGGTAATGATCGCCGCCATGTGTTGCGGCTGCGGACTGATGCGGATGATGTCGACACCCATCTTGAGCATGTCCGGCACTTCGTTCAGCAGATTGTAACTCTGCGCTGACATGGTCTGGATGCCGTTGATGGTCAGGAACGGTTGCCCCTCGCGCGTCTTCAATGTCATGCCCGCGGGATGATCCATGCATTTGAACTGGCAGTCGTCTTTGTTCAGGTCGTAATGACGCGCCGTGAAGCAACGTGCCGAGAAAGCCAGCGCCAACTTGCCGAAGGCAACGACTTCGGTCTCGATCCCGGTGGGGCGGCTGGCGTGCAGCGTTTCGACCAGGTTGCGGTTCGCTTCCAGCGGCGGCACCCAGCGTTTCATGCCGTAGCGAGCGTAGGTGGACAGCGTCGCCTCGTTGTAGATGTTCAGGTGCGGCCCGGCGACGAACGGCCGTCCCGCGGCGATGTTCACCGCGCCGAGATCGTTGGCTTCGACCTTGCAGTTGGCTTCGTCCATCAGGCGGCGCAGCGCCTTCAGGTCGCTTTCCGATTCGAGCAGCGCTTGTGCCGAAACGACGACTTCCTTGCCGGTATCGCGCAGTTCGCGCGCCAGTGCGATCCAGTCGGCCACGCGCAATTGTTGGCGGCGCGAGCACACCACTTCGCCGACGTAAATGATGTCGATGGCCGGGTTCTGTGCCATCTCTGCATAAAAATCGAGCACGGTTTGTTTGGGCCAGAAATAAAGCAGGGGGCCGAGAGCGAGTTTCATTGCATCACCTCCAAGGCCTGCTGTACGCACCGAGCGTGGCCTGGCTGCCTTCCGAAACCTTGGCCAGTTCGGATTGCCAGGCTTGTTTCACCAAGTAGCGTTCGCCGTCTTTGGCAAGTGCATCCAGCGCGGCGCGCATGGTCCTGGTCACTTGCGCAACATAGGTCGGGCTGCGCTGGCGGCCTTCGACCTTGATTGCCGCGACCCCGATGCGGGCGATCTCCGGCAGGATCTCCAGCACGTTGAGGCTGGTCGGCTCTTCAAGTGCATAGTAGGTCGAACCGTTCACCTCGAAGCGGCCCTTGCACAGCGTCGGGTAGCCGGCGGCCTCGTTGTCGCCGAAACGGTCAATCAGAATGCCGTTCAAGCGCGTGGTCATCATGCCCGGAGATTTTTCCCATTTGACATACTTGGCCGGCGAGCAAGCGCCGACCGTGTTCGGCGATTCGCCGGTGGCGTACGAGGAAAGCCAGCAGCGGCCCTCGTTCATCACGCACAGGCTGCCGAAACCGAACACCTCGATCTCGACCGAGGTGTTTCTGATCACGTTCCCCACCTGCGCCAGCGTCAGCACGCGCGGCAGCACCGCGCGGCGCACGCCGAACTCACGCTGCGCAAAATTCACGGCTTCATAGCTGGTCGCCGAACCCTGCACCGAGAGATGCAAGCGCAGGTTCGGGTGGCGCTTGGAGGCGTAGTCGAGCAGGCCGATGTCGGCAAGGATCACCGCATTCACGCCCAGTCCGGCGGCACCATCGACGGCGTGCTGCCAGTCGGCGACGCGACCCGGCTGGGCGAAGGTGTTGATCGCCAGCAGCACTTCACGGCTGCGCGAGTGTGCATAGCGGATGCCTTCGCGCATCGCCTTGTCGTCGAAATTGAGCCCCGCGAAGTTGCGTGCGTTGGTATCGTTCCTGTAGCCGAGATAGACGCCGTCAGCGCCGTTGTCGACTGCCGCCCTCAGCGCAGGCAGGCTGCCGGCAGGGCAGATGAGTTGAGGAATGTTCGCGCGTAGCATGGGCAATGCTCTGGGTGAGATGAGGCAAGTATAGCCACGCCCGGTTCCTGCCCCTTGATTTGTATCAACTCGCCGCGAGCATAAGGCAAGAATTCGGTTAAAACCGCTTGATTCCGCCCTTTTGGGACTCATTGCATGCAGTGCGGCGGCGTCCGTGCTGCACACTGGGCCGGATATTACGGTAGAATCCGGCCGTTACCGAACCCTCTACATTATGTCCTCCGCTCGCATCGCCATCACACCAGAGAGTCTGATCCGACAAGAGATCTTGGCGCTGAACGCTTACCATGTTCCCCCCGCTGCCGGCATGGTCAAGCTGGATGCAATGGAGAACCCCCATGTTCTTCCGCAAAGCTTGCGCGACGAGATCGCACGTCTGGTGGCGGATGCAGCCGTCAATCGCTATCCCGATGCGGGGGCGCACCAACTCAAGGCCAGCATCGGCAAGGTGACGCATCTGCCTTCCGGCATGGATGTCCTGCTTGGCAACGGCTCTGACGAGATCATCCAGTTGCTGGCGCTGGCCGTCGCCAAGCCCGGTGCGGTGCTGCTGAGCGTCGAACCGTCATTTGTCATGTACAAGATGATCGCCGCTTTCGTCGGCATGAGATACGTGGGGGTGCCGCTGGATGGGGATTTTTCGCTCGACCTGCAAGCGACGCTGGAAGCCATCAGGCGCGAGCAGCCCGCGCTGGTGTTTCTGGCCTATCCCAACAACCCGACGGGCAACCTGTTTGATGCCTTCGCCATCAGGAAGATCATCGAAGCTGCACCTGGGTTGGTGGTCGTGGACGAAGCCTATTACGCCTTCGCCAGCGACAGCTTTATCCCGCAACTCGCGCGTTACGATAACCTGCTGGTGATGCGTACCTTTTCCAAGCTCGGCATGGCGGGGTTGCGCCTGGGTTTCCTGGCCGGCTCACCGGCCTGGTTGAGCCAGTTGGAAAAGCTGCGCTTACCGTATAATGTGGGCGTTCTGCCGCAGCTGGTCGCGGCGAAGCTGCTGGAGCATCATGATGTGCTGCTGGCGCAGGCGGAGAGCATCAAGCAGGAACGCGCCAAGTTACTGGCCGCTTTGAATGCGATCGTGGGGATACGGACGTATTCCAGCCAGGCCAATTTCATCCTGTTCCGTGTGGCAAAAGCCACGCAGATATTTGAAGGGTTGAAACAGCGCGGCGTGCTGATCAAGAATCTGCACGGCGGGCATCCGGCATTGACCGATTGCCTGCGCGTCACGGTAGGTACGAAGCAGGAAAACGAGCGGTTCATTACCGCTTTGAAGGAAAGTTTACAGGCAGGGTGAGCGAGTTTAGGCGGAGACCGACCTTCAGGTTATGTCGGATCCAAAACGAGTTGTTCCCGGTTGCATTGCAAAACACCACTAACCAAATCGCATAAGGCGAAACATGCGTAGCGCAAAAGTCAGTCGCAACACCCTGGAGACCAAGATCACGGTCGAGGTGAATCTCGACGGCACGGGCAAGGTCAAGCTGGATACCGGCCTGCCTTTCCTCGAGCACATGCTGGACCAGATTGCACGCCACGGTCTGCTCGATCTGGACATCAACGCCAAGGGCGATCTGCATATCGACGCACACCACACCGTGGAAGACATCGGCATCACGCTGGGGCAGGCGTTTACCCAGGCGATTGGCGACAAGAAAGGCCTGCGCCGTTACGGCCATGCCTACGTGCCGCTGGACGAAGCGTTGTCACGCGTGGTGCTGGACATCTCTGGCCGTCCGGGCCTGGTGTTCAATGCCAAGTTCGTGCGTTCCAACGTCGGCGAATTCGAGGTCGACCTGATCCGCGAATTTTTCCAGGGCTTCGTCAATCACGCGCTGGTCACCCTGCACATCGACAACCTGGCGGGCGACAACACCCACCATCAAGCAGAGACCATCTTCAAGGCATTCGGTCGCGCCCTGCGCGTCGCGCTGGAACTCGATCCGCGCATGGCGGGTGTCATGCCATCCACCAAGGGAACGTTATAACGTCTCATCATGGTTGATATAGCAATCGTAGATTACGGCATGGGCAATCTGCGCTCGGTGCATCAGGCCGTGCGCAAGGTCGCGCAGGATGTCTCGGTGAGCGTGACCGACGATGCCAAGGTCATTGAATCCGCCAAGCGCGTGATATTCCCCGGCCAAGGCGCGATGCCGGATTGCATGCGCGAGCTGGATGCGCGCGGCTTGCGGCAAGCGGTGCTGGATGCCGCGCGCAACAAACCGTTCCTCGGTATCTGCATCGGTTTGCAGATGCTGTTCGAGCACAGTGCCGAAGGCGATGTGCCGGGGCTGGGTGTGTTGCCGGGCGAGGTGGTGCGCTTTGCCCACGATTTGAAAGATGCAAAGGGCAACAAACTCAAGGTGCCGCACATGGGCTGGAACCAGGTTCGCCAAGTGGCTCATCCTTCTTTCCCGGAGAGAGGGGGCGATCATGCTTTGTGGAACGGTATCGCGCAGGATGCGCGTTTCTACTTTGTGCACAGTTACTATGTGCAGCCGCGCGATGCCGCGCTGGTGCAGGCTACCAGCGACTACCCGCAGCCCTTTGTCTGTGCCGTGGCACGTGATAACTTATTTGCCGTGCAGTTTCACCCGGAAAAGAGCGCGGCAGCTGGTTTGCAGCTGCTGCAAAATTTCATCAACTGGAATCCTGTGTAATCACTAATCATGGATACTAAAACGCTGATCATTCCCGCGATCGATTTGAAAGATGGCCAATGTGTGCGCCTGCGGCAAGGCGTGATGGAGGGCGCGACCGTGTTCTCCGACGACCCCGCCGCGATGGCCAAACACTGGCTGGCGCAAGGCGCGCGCCGTCTGCATCTGGTGGACCTCAACGGGGCCTTCGCCGGCAAGCCCAAGAACGAAGCGGCGGTGCGCGGCATCGTCGAGGCGGTGGGCGGCGAGATTCCGGTGCAACTGGGCGGCGGCATCCGCGACCTGGAAACCATCGAGCGCTACCTCGACATCGGCGTGACCTACGTCATCATCGGCACGGCTGCCGTCAAGGTACCTGGCTTTCTGCATGAAGCCTGTGATGCCTTTCCCGGGCACATCATGGTCGGGCTCGATGCCAAGGGCGGCAAGGTGGCGGTGGACGGTTGGTCGAAACTCACCGGCCACGATGTCGCCGATCTGGCGCAACGCTTCGAAGGCTATGGCGTGGAAGCCATCATCTATACCGATATCGGGCGCGACGGCATGATGACCGGCGTGAACATCGAGGCGACCGTAGAACTGGCGCGCCCGCTGCATGTGCCGGTCATCGCCAGCGGCGGCATCACCAATCTGGACGATGTGCGTGCGCTGTGCGCGGTGCGAGCAGAAGGCATCACGGGTGCGATCACCGGTCGTGCCATCTATGAAGGTTCGCTGGACTTCAAGGCTGCGCAAGCCCTGGCGGACGAACTTTCGCCTGCCGTGATCTGATGCTGGCAAAACGCATCATTCCTTGCCTCGATGTGACCGCGGGCCGCGTGGTCAAAGGCGTCAGTTTCGTCGAGCTGCGCGATGCGGGCGATCCGGTGGAGATCGCACGGCGCTATGACGAGCAGGGGGCGGACGAACTCACCTTCCTCGATATCACCGCCAGCTCGGACGACCGCGGCATTATCTTCCGTATCATCGAACAGGTAGCCGAACAGGTGTTCATCCCGCTGACCGTCGGCGGGGGGGTGCGCGAAGTGCAGGATGTGCGCAACCTGTTGAATGCGGGCGCGGACAAGGTCAGCATCAATACCTCGGCAGTGGTCAATCCGCAATTGGTGGCAGACGCTGCAGCGCGTTACGGTTCGCAGTGCATCGTGGTCGCCATCGATGCCAAGCAGGTCGCGCCGGGCAAGTGGGAGGTATTCACCCACGGCGGACGCAAGGCCACGGGACTGGATGCCGTGGAATGGGCGAAAAAAATGCAGAACCTGGGGGCAGGCGAGATCCTGCTGACCAGCATGGACAAGGACGGACAGAAGAGCGGCTTCGATCTGGCGCTCACGCGCTCGGTGACCGACGCACTCGAGATTCCGGTCATCGCCAGCGGCGGTGTAGGCAATCTGCAGCACCTTGTCGATGGCGTGAAGCAGGGCGGCGCTGATGCGGTGCTCGCCGCCAGTATCTTCCACTTCGGCGAATACACCGTGCAGCAGGCCAAGCAGTTCATGGCACAACAGGGTATCGAGGTGCGGTTATGACGCGGTGCGTGAAGGCGACAGGTGCGGGAATAACCGCATCGCACCTCCTCCCGCAAACGGCTGGCTGCGCCATAACCAGCGACTTGGGGAGCGTTGTTTGCTCGCCTAGTCGAATGGCTAGTAGTTACACCAGTAACGTGTCGGAGGTGCGGCTGTGACGGACACTTGGCTAAACAAGGTGAACTGGTCTGAAGATGGCCTGGTTCCCGCTATCGCGCAGGATGCGGCGACAGGCCGCGTGCTGATGGTGGCGTGGATGGATCGCGAGGCGCTGAAGCGGACTGCCGAAACGGGCGAAGCGATATACTGGTCGCGTTCGCGCAAGAAACTGTGGCACAAGGGCGAAGAGTCCGGGCACATCCAGAAGGTGAAAGAGATACGACTGGATTGCGATGCCGATGTGATCCTGCTGCAAGTGGAACAACAAGGCGGCATCGCCTGTCATACCGGACGCGAAAGTTGTTTCTACAGCAAGCTGGAGAAGGGCAAATGGCTGGAAGTAGATGCCGTGCTGAAGGATCCAGACGAGATATACGGAAAATGAGCAACGACACCCTGCAACGATTGACCGGGACGATAGAGGCGCGCAAGAGCGCGGCCCCCGAGTCTTCTTACGTCGCCAAATTGTTCAGCAAGGGCGACGACGCGATCCTGAAAAAAGTGATCGAGGAGGCAGGCGAGGTCCTGCTGGCAGCGAAGGATGGCGACAAGCAACACCTGGTGTATGAAGTGGCCGACCTTTGGTTCCACAGCATGGTGCTGCTGGCGCAAAAAGGTTTGAGCGCGGACGATGTGCTGAAAGAACTGGCACGGCGCGAAGGCGTGTCGGGCATCGAAGAAAAGGCGAAGCGCAAATGAGCGAGAACTGCATCTTCTGCAAGATCGTGCGCGGCGAGATACCGAGCCGCAAGGTATACGAGGACGATGAAGTGTTCGCCTTTCATGACATCAATCCTGTTGCGCCGGTGCATTTCATGTTGCTTCCAAAGCAGCATGTGGCCTCGTTGCTGGACGCTGAAGAAGCGCATGCAGCCTTGCTTGGCAGGATGTTGTTGTTGGCGCCCAAGCTGGCGCGCGAGCAGGGGCTGGAGAACGGTTTCCGTACGGTCATCAATAGCGGCAAGGGCGGCGGACAGGAAGTGTTTCATTTGCACATTCACGTCATTGGCGGCGGCAATATCCCGCCGATGGTCAAGCGTAGTTAATCGACAAGGAGCGCATCATGGGTTCATTCAGTATCTGGCATTGGTTGATCGTGTTGTTGGTCGTGGTGTTGATATTCGGGACCAAGAAACTGCGCAACATCGGCGAAGATCTGGGTGGCGCTGTAAAAGGTTTCAAGGAAGGCATGAAAGGCGGCGGCGAAGAAGCTCCCAAGCCGCAAGATACCAAGACCATCGAAGGTGAAGTGAAAGACAAGACACACTCGAATCATTAAGGCTGTGCCTGGCGCGAAGAGATCTGCCAACGAGCAGGCCGTACAACCTGCGTTACCCCAAGGCACCCACAAATGAGTTCGAGTGAATCGTTAATCGCCCACCTGATCGAGCTGCGCTCGCGGCTGCTGAACTCCGCCATCTTCCTGTTAGTGGTTTTTGTCTGCCTGTTTCCCTGGTCGGCAGACCTCTATGGCTTGCTGGCTCAGCCATTACTTTCGAAGTTGCCGCAGGGCGGGCAGATGATTGCCACGGATGTCACCACGCCGTTCTTCGTTCCGCTCAAGGTGACGATGATGGCGGCCTTTCTCATCGCCTTGCCTTATATCCTTTACCAGGGATGGAGGTTCGTTGCACCAGGTCTGTATGCACATGAGAAGAAGCTGGTGCTGCCGCTCATCGTTGCCAGCACGGTGCTATTTTTCTGCGGCATGGCGTTCGCGTATTTCGTGGTGTTTCCCGTTGTGTTCGGTTTCATCGTCGCCTCCGCGCCGCATGGCGTGGCAGTGATGACGGATATCGACAAATATCTGAGCTTCGTGCTGGGCATGTTCATGGCGTTCGGCGTCACCTTCCAGGTGCCGGTGATCGTGGTGGTGCTGGTGAGGATGGGGGTGGTTTCAGTGGAGAAACTGCGCGAGGCGCGACCCTACGTGTTCGTCGGCGCGTTTGTCGTTGGTGCAATCTTTACCCCGCCAGATGTGGTGTCGCAGATCATGCTGGCGATCCCGCTGTGGCTGCTTTATGAAGCGGGCATCCTGGTTTCGGTTTGGGTGTCGCCCAACAGGAAGCAGGCCTGAGGCCTGCTGGCTTCATTCCTGGGGCTTGGGTTTCGGGCGCTTGCCCACTTTCACTTGTATGACGATCTCGGATTGGCTGCGCAGCAGCTTGAGCATCGCAATCTTGCCCGGTGGCAGTGCCGAGATGGTCTCCAGCATGGTGGTGGAGTCCACCATCGGTTTGCCGTCGATGCTGACGAGGATGTCTCCAGCCTTGATGCCTGATTTGTCAGCCGGGCTGCCACGCACCACCTCCGCGATCAGCACGCCCTGCGTGTCTTTCAGCTTGAACGATTCAGCCAGTTCCGGGGTCAGTTCCTGAACTGCGATACCAACCCAGCCGCGCGTCACCGAGCCGTTCTGGATGATCTGTTCCATGACTTTCTTGGCGGTGCTGGTCGGGATGGCGAAACCGATGCCGAGCGAACCGCCGTTGGGCGAATAGATCGCGCTGTTGATGCCGAGCAGGTTGCCGTCCACGTCCACCAATGCCCCACCGGAGTTGCCGGGATTGATGGCGGCGTCTGTCTGGATGAAGTTCTCGAATGTGCTTAGTCCCAGATGATTGCGCTTCAATGCGCTGACGATGCCCATGGTCACCGTTTGTCCAACGCCGAAGGGATTGCCGATGGCAAGTACGATATCGCCGACATGAGCCTGATCGGATTGTCCGAACGTGATGGCGGGCAGATTGTTGCCGATGTCTACCTTGATTACGGCAAGGTCGGTATCAGGATCCGAGCCGATGATATGCCCTTTGGCTGTGCGGCCATCGGCGAGTGCCACCTCGATCTCATCGGCGGCTTCTACCACGTGATGGTTGGTGAGAATATAGCCGTCATGGCTGACGATGACGCCGGAGCCGAGGCTGGAGCTTTGCTGGGGGGCATTGTTGCCAAACTCATCGCCGAAGAAAAAACGGAAGCGCGGGTCATCCATGAAGGGGGCAGAGGGAGTCTTTACCTCGCTACTGGTGAAGACGTTCACGACTGCCGGCATGACTTTTTGCGCTGCCCTGCTGAAGCCTACGCTGGGCAGATCGCCGCCGCCGTTCATGGCGTTCTCATACAGCGTGACAACACCGCTGCGTGCTGCATTGGGCAGCAGGGAAGGACGGAGGGTGTGGACCACGAACAACATCGCGAGACCCACCGTAGTAGCTTGGGCGAAAAGAAGCCAGAATTTGCGCATGATATGATTTGAACCGCTAAATTGATGGGGCGAACCCGATGCGATTGTTAGAGTTGCGAGATTATATCGAAAGCGAGCTTGCGGTCAGCCGGTTTCGTGATTATTGCCCGAACGGGCTGCAAATCGAGGGGCGCGCCGAAGTGCGGCGAATCGCTACCGGCGTCACTGCCTCGCAAGCCGTGCTGGAGGCGGCAACGGCCTGGGGGGCGGACGCCATCCTGGTTCATCATGGGTATTTCTGGCGCAGTGAGGACGCTGCCATCACCGGCATCAAGAAGCGTCGCGTTGCCCACCTGCTCAAGCACGACGTCAGCTTGCTTGCCTATCATCTACCCCTGGACGCGCACCCCGAACTGGGCAACAACGCGCAGCTCGGCGAGTTGCTCGGATTCATGGAACAGGGGCGATTCGGCGAACAAGATATCGCCATGCATGGCGTACTGGCCCAGCCGCAGACCTTGCAACAGTTCGCCAGGCATATCCAGCACGTTATGCAGCGTGCACCGCAAGTCATCGGCCATGCCAACCCCAATATCGTCCGTATCGCATGGTGCAGCGGAGGAGGGCAAGGCTACTTCGAGCAAGCCGTAGCGCTGGGGGTGGATGCTTTCCTGACCGGTGAGATCTCGGAGCAGAATGTGCATGTTGCGCAAGAGACAGGGGTCGCCTTTATCGCAGCCGGACACCATGCTACGGAGCGCTATGGAATACAGGCCCTGGGTGAACACCTCGCTGCCCGCTTCGGGCTTGAGCATCGCTTCTTCGATCAGGACAACCCGGTTTAGCGGCCGAGTCTGGAAATGCGGTCTGTGCTTGCGCTCACGAGGGCCGGTTTCGTCAGTCCGGATTTGATTCTGCGTTTTTGAGCTTCCGGTACAGGGTGCGTTCACTGATTCCCAGTCGTTCTGCCAGGCTTTTGCGGTCGCCCTGGAAATGTCCGGCGGCCCAGGCGAGGTAGCGCTTTTCCAGACCTGCCAGAGGGGCGATTTCTTCCAGCGGTTGCGTTGCCGGGATTGCTTTGCCGCCGCCTTGCATCGTGTCCAGATAAAGATGCTGGGGCTGGATGGTGTTGCCGTCCGCCATGATCAGTGCCCGTTCCAGTATATTGCGCAGTTCACGCACGTTGCCGGGAAAATCATAGTGCATCAGGGTGTCGATGGCCTCTCCACTGAGAGTCATCCTTCGTCCTGTTTCCAGGCGGGACAATAGGCGATCCACCAGCATCGGAATGTCTTCCGTCCGCTCCCGCAACGGCGGAAGCTGGATAGGGAAGGTATTGATGCGGAAATACAAATCCTGACGGAAAGTGCCGTCTTGCACCATTTTCGCCAGATTGCGATGGGTAGCAGCAACCAGCCGGAAATCAGCGCGTAGCGGCTCCAATCCGCCGATGCGGCGATAAGTGCCGGCCTCCATCAGACGTAGCAGCTTGACCTGGAGCGACAGGGGGATGTCGCCAACCTCGTCCAGGAACAGCGTGCCACCGCGCACAGCCTCAACGAGTCCGATTTTGCGGCCGACAGCGCCCGTAAAGGCGCCTTTCTCATAGCCGAACATCTCGCTCTCAAATAGCGTTTCGGTCAGTCCTGAGCATTCAACCGTCACGAAAGGTGCGGACGCGCGAGTGCTCATGTCATGGATGGTATGGGCGACCAGTTCTTTGCCGGTGCCAGACTCACCCAGCAGCAGCACCGAGCTTTCATGTGTGGCTACTCGTTTGGCCAGCTCAAGCATGCGGTTGAATGGCCGCGAATAGCCGACCATTTCGCGATCGCGGGCGCCGTCCCGGGCTTGGCGCAGAGAGTGCATGGTTTCCATGAAATAGACCGTGCTTCCTGCATCGTTCTTGACCGGTACCACTTCCACTTCTACATGCTCCCTTCCCGCCGAGGTGTGGTGAACATGCAGCACGCGGCTGGGTTCGCCGTTCTCCATGGAATCCCGCAAAGGACAGTTTTCCCCGGCTTGGTCGCAGGGCTTGTCATAGTGGTGGGAGAGTGCATAGCAGAATTGCCCCTCGATTCTCCGGCCGGGGCCGAATTCGCGTTGATAGGCGGCGTTGGCGGCAATGATGCGATATTGATCGTTCAGCAGGATCTTGGGGTCAGAGAAGCTGTCGAGCAGATTGAGCAAATCGGCGGGGACGCTGGGTGGATAGCTGCTAATTTCGGCGGACATGGCAGTCATGTTATGCCACATATGGCAGATAATTCAACTTTATTTGCTTTGTGGCTGGTTGCTGATGATTAGTATCCCGATGATAAAAAAGGATATTGAATGAGTGGGTGATGATTGGCATAGCGGTTGCTTAATGGTTATCGCATCACAGTCGGTTTGCGCGGTAATGCCGGTTGCAACTCTCTCTGATTGGACGCTTCCCTGTCCGTCAGCCTCGAACTGTGGCGCACTGCGCCACAGTTTTTTTTGATGTATCAGGGGGGGAATTCGGGCTTTGGTTCGGATGGCAGGAATAACCGCCTGTTTCAGCGTGAGCGGGACGGGATGGCAAGGTAAATGTCGAAGCGTAGGAGGGTAAAAAAATGGCACTAATGATCACCGAGGAATGTATCAATTGCGATATTTGCGAACCGGAGTGCCCAAACGGAGCGCTTTCGCAAGGAGAGAGCATATATATCATTGACCCGGACAGTTGCACCGAATGTGTGGGTCACTTTGATGCGCCACAATGCGTGGAAGTATGTCCCGTCGATTGCATCCAGCAAGACCCGGCTCATGTGGAAAGCAAACAGCAGCTACAAGCCAGGTTTGAAAAGTTGGTCGGGGTGAGGGTGTAATGGTTTTTGGGGTGATTTTGTTACACGCGAGCCCCGGGAGTGTTAGTTCCTTGCATGAGCGAGCGAGAAATCTTCAACGCCTTGCAGTGTGCTTAATCCGCTGGCCAGTTCGTTCATTGCCACGCCGCTGTTTTTGCTGAGGGCGATAGCGACGAAATGCCATTCCAGCTTCTCGTCGCTGGAGCGAATGGCAAAGGAGCCGGTGGCGATCTCGTAGCCGTTGTTGTAGACGACATCACGCAAGGTGTTTTCTTGCGGTACAAAGTTTTTCTGGAATTCGAGAGTGACGGAGATGGCGGGGCGGGAGGGGAGCCAACTCTCCAGTTTGGATACCCACATCATGCAGAGTGCAGACAGGAAAGTCAGCAATATGGCAGATGCAAAAAAACCTACGCCGACCATGATGCCGATAACGGCACACGCCCAGATGGAGGCGGCAGTGGTGAGTCCGCTGATGTTGAGTCCGTCGCGCATGATGACACCTGCACCGAGGAAACCGATGCCAGTGACGATGCCCTGGATGACGCGAGTGGGGTCGCCGGCGAGATCGGTATTTACTTGTCCGCCGAACCAGTAGGTAGGGTAACCGGCGACAACCGTGAGGGCGGCGGCGGCCATGCATACGAGTCCATAGGTGCGCATGCCAGCCGCACGGCCATGGTAGGAACGTTCATAACCGACGATCAGCCCGAGTACGAGTGCACCGAGGAGATTGAGAAACACAATCACGTTAATCGCCACTTCCGGGGCGGACCAGTAAACCGACAGATTCACTAACGATAAATCACGCATTCACGTTCTCCCTATTTTGGTGTGAGAGTGTACAAGAATCGGACATGGATTTCTGCTTTGCCGGATTTACAGCTTTTTGCTGTGCTGGGCATAAATTTGTTCGGCAGCGGTTGGAACTGGGGCGGGAGGTAAATGGTGGAGTATGTTGGATGGGTATTTCAAATAAATGCCAAGTTGTTTTGAAGATGGAAATACGGACAAACTTTCACAAAGAATTGACATACATGGAATTTTCCTTGGCCGCGCTTGCGGCAGGGGGTGTTACTGGGTAACATCATGTGTTGAAGTGGCGACCGGGTTGTAGGGCGCTCCTTCGGAGAGCTAGTTTGTTGTGCAAGTTGTTCAGTTCTTGTTGTCAGTAATAATAATAACTAGTTGAAATACGTGCCAAGATTTTTACCAGCCCGAATGCGCTGGTTGGAGAGAGAAGCGTTTTTTATCTTTAAAAAAGAAGGGATGAGATGTCATGACTGACAATGTAGATCGCAGTAAGCGGCGACTGTTGCTCGCCGCAACCTCGGCGGCGGGCGGTGTAGCCGCAGTAGGTGTGGCCACACCATTTGTGATGAGTTTTATGCCCAGCGAGCGCGCCAAAGCTGCCGGGGCGCCGGTTGAAGTGGACATCAGTGCCATCGCACCCGGCACGATGAAGGTCGTCGAGTGGCAAGGCAAACCGGTGTGGATTGTTCGCCGCACCCAGGAGATGCTCGACTTGCTGTCCAAGCACGACGGCGATTTGACTGATCCGGCTGGATCTGTCCCGCAACAACCAGAGTACTGCCACAACGCAACCCGTTCCATCAAACCCGAAATTCTTGTGGTTATCGGTATCTGTACCCATCTGGGGTGTTCGCCGAGCTTCCGTCCGGAAGCGGCGCCAGCCGACCTTGGTGCCAACTGGGGCGGAGGTTGGTTCTGTCCGTGCCACGGTTCGCGATTCGACCTGGCTGCGCGCGTCTACCAAGGTTCGCCCGCGCCGACTAATCTGATCATTCCCCCGCACCAGTATCTCAGCGACAACATGCTGTTGATTGGTGATGACGAGAAGAAGGGAGCAGCATAATGAAGCTACTGAAAAATTTTGTGGGCTGGGTCGATGACCGCTTCCCGCTACTCGATACCTGGAAAGAGCATCTCTCGGAATATTACGCGCCGAAGAACTTCAACTTCTGGTATTTCTTCGGATCGTTGGCGCTGCTGGTTTTTGTGATCCAGATCCTGAGCGGTATTTTCCTGACCATGAGCTACAAGCCGGATGCGCTGTTCGCCTTCGCCTCCGTTGAATACATCATGCGCGACGTGCAATGGGGCTGGCTGGTACGCTACATCCACTCTACCGGCGCTTCCATGTTCTTCGTGGTGGTTTATCTGCACATGTTCCGCGGCATGATGTACGGTTCCTACCGCAAACCGCGTGAATTGCTGTGGATCATCGGCGTGGTCATTTATCTGGCGCTGATGGCCGAGGCATTCATGGGCTACCTGTTGCCATGGGGGCAGATGTCGTTCTGGGGTGCGCAGGTGATCGTTAACCTGTTCTCGTCCGTGCCGTTCGTCGGTCCTGATCTGTCGGTGCTGATCCGTGGCGATTATGTGATCTCGGATGCGACCCTGAATCGCTTCTTTGCGTTGCACGTGGCAGCGATCCCATTGCTCCTGGCGGGTATCGTTTTCGTGCACCTCGTTGCCTTGCACAAGGTGGGGTCCAACAATCCGGACGGTATCGAGATCAAGAAGCATAAACATGCCAACGGCCACCCGATGGACGGCATTCCATTTTTCCCCTACATGGTTGTGAAGGATGTAGTTGCTGTGGTGCTGTTCCTGATGGTTTTCAGTGCGATCATTTTCTTTGCGCCGGATATGGGTGGGTATTTCCTCGAAGCCAATAACTTCGTTCCGGCCAATCCTATGCAGACCCCGGCCCATATTGCGCCGGTGTGGTACTTCACTCCCTATTACGCCATCCTGCGTGCGGTACCGCCGATGTTTGGTTCGCAGTTCCCGGGTGTGATCGCGATGGGTGTTGCCACGATCGCCGTCGTTTTCCTGCCCTGGCTGGATCGCGGCAAGGTCAAGTCGATCCGTTACCGCGGCCCGATCTTCAAGGCATTCCTGGCTGCGTTCGTGGTGAGCTTCATCGGTCTGGGCTACCTGGGCCTGATGCCCGCCACCCCGACCTACACCTTGATCTCGCGCATCCTGTCCGTCGTGTACTTCGCATTCTTTATCCTGATGCCGTGGTACACCAAGATCGACAAGTGCAAGCCCGAGCCTGATCGTGTGACGTTCAAATAGAATAAGGGATTCGTTGACATGAAACTAATCAAAAAACTATGGATGCTGGTGCCGTTGATGCTGGTACCGGCGATGGCGATTGCCAGCAGTACTGTTCATCTGGACGCGGCGCCGGCAAGTATTAACGACAAAGCTTCGTTGCAGCGCGGTGCGCAGTTCTTCACCTCCAACTGCCTGGCTTGTCATAGTGCTGCCTACATGCGTTACAACCGCCTGATGGACATCGGCATGAGCGAAGACGAGATCAAGAAGATGCTGCCGGAAGGAAGCAAGCTTGGTTCAACCATGAAGGCCATGATGGACTCGGATTCTGCGAAAGCGGCCTTCGGTGTGGCACCGCCCGACTTGTCGGTGGTTGCCCGTTCGCGCGGTACGGATTGGATCTACACCTATCTGCGCAGTTTCTACGCAGACACCACCCGCCCATCCGGTGTGAACAATCTGATCTTCCCGGGTGTGGCCATGCCGAATATTCTGGGTCCGCTGCAGGGCGATCAGGTGTTGCACGTAGAAAAACACGAAGGTGGTCATGAAGTGCAAATGCTGAAACTGACCGCGCCGGGTTCCATGAGCACCAAAGAGTTCGATGCGACGGTCGGCGATCTGGTCAATTACCTCGATTTCATGAGTGAGCCGGCCAAGCTGGTGCGCTACAAGCTTGGTTATATTGTGCTGGGTTTCCTGTTCCTGCTCTTGATCCTGACCTACTTGCTGAAAAAAGAGTTCTGGAAAGACGTTCATTAAAACATGGGGTTGAGCGAACCTGATTGAACTTCAGGGTTCGTTTGTGGTAACTTGCGCACCTTCGACACGTTACCGACGTAGTCGGCCGTTTGCGGGATAACCAGCCACTTGCCAGCTTGCTGGCTTAGTGGAATGGCTAGAGGTTTCATCAGAAGGTGCGATGCGACCACTCCCGCACCCGTCGGCTCTGCCGCACCGCGTCGTGGTCGCACCCCGTTTCACCAAGTGCCAAACGGCGGAGCCATCAGCTCCGCCTTTTGGTTTTATGCAATAGCTTTTTTGTGTAGGTGGTTTTTATGATGACACTTTATTCCGGGACGACTGATCCCTACAGCCACCGTTGCCGCTTCGTGCTGTTTGAGAAGGGCATGGATTTCCAGGTTATCGACGTCGACGTCTTCAACAAGCCGGAAGATCTGGCGGTGATGAACCCGTATAACACCGTGCCGGTACTGGTCGAGCGCGACCTGATCCTGTACGAGGCCAATATCATCAACGAATACATCGACGAGAGGTTCCCTCATCCTCAATTGATGCCGCCCGATCCCGTGATGCGTGCCCGTGCCCGCCTGTTTTTGCACCGCTTCGAGAACGAGTTGTTCTGCCATATCCAGGGGCTCGAGAGCAACAACGCCAAGGTCGCCGAGAAGGCGCGTGCGGCAGTGCGCGAGAACCTGACGCAGATCGCGCCGGTGTTCACCAAGCAGAAGTACATGTTGGGCGATGAGTTCTCCATGCTGGACGTGGCGATCGCTCCATTGCTCTGGCGCCTTGACCACTACGGTATCCAGCTCGACAAGGAAGCTGCACCGCTGATGAAGTATGCCGAGCGCCTGTTTTCGCGCCCGGCCTACATCGAAGCGATGACGCCTGCCGAAAAGGCAATGCGCAAGTGACGCCGGGTCTGGCATGAGCGAGCCGTCCACCAAGCCGTATCTGATTCGCGCCATCTTCGATTGGTGTGTGGACGCCGGATACACCCCGTATCTGGCGGTGCAGGTGGATGAATACACCCAGGTGCCGATGGCCTACGTCAAGGACGGCAAGATCGTGCTGAACATCGGCATGGATGCCGTGCACAACCTGCAGTTGGGCAACGAGGACATTACCTGCGGCGGGCGCTTCGGCGGTGTGGCGCATCAGCTCATCGTCCCAGTGTCTGCGGTGATCGGCATCTTCGCCAAGGAAACCGGGCAAGGCTTGGTGTTCCAGGGGCAGGAATCGTCGCCAATGGGTGAGGAGCGCGCTGGAGAACCGCCGGACGACGAGCCGCCGCCACAGGGCAGGCCGACGCTCAGGGTAGTGAAGTAAGTAGAGAAAAAACCGCAGGAAATTCTGCGGTTTTTTTCATGGTGGACAAGGTTAAATGCTGGCGGGTAGCGCCAACTGTGCCTGCATCTTGCTCAAGGCCTTCTGCTCGATCTGGCGTATGCGCTCGGCAGAAACGTCGAATTCGGCGGCCAGTTCGTGCAACGTCGCGCCGCTATCCTCGCGCAGCCACCGCGCTTCGACGATGCGACGGCTGCGTTCATCCAGACTCGCCAATGCTTGCGCCAAGCCGGTGGTCTGCAGGTGCTCACGTTCGGCCGCTTCCAGGATGTAAGAAGGCTCGTGTTCAGCGTTATCGGCAAGATAGTTGATGGGGGCGTAGCCCTCTTCTTCTTCGCCGGCAAGCGGCTCAAGTGCCAACTCATGCCCGGCGAAGCGTGCTTCCATCTCCACGACATCGTGTTCGCTCACGTTGAGCTGACTTGCGATCTCGCTCACTTGCTGCGGTTTGAGCGGCTCCAGGCCTTCCTTCATGCTGCGCAGGTTGAAGAACAGCTTGCGCTGCGCCTTGGTCGTGGCGATCTTCACCATGCGCCAATTGCGAACCACGTATTCATGAATCTCGGCGCGTATCCAGTGCAGTGCGAACGACACCAGGCGCACGCCGCGTGCCGGATCGTAGCGCTTCACTGCCTTCATCAGGCCGATGTTTCCTTCCTGGATCAGGTCGGCCTGCGGCAGGCCATATCCGGCGTAGCCGCGAGCCACGCTGACCACGACGCGCAAGTGAGAAAGTACTAACTGACGCGCTGCGTCCAGGTCATTGTGCGTTTTGAAGCGGGTTGCCAAGGACAACTCTTCCTCATGCGTAAGCACAGGAAAGCGATTCACGGCCTGCACATACCCTTCGATGCTGCCCAAGGTTGGTATTGGTAGACTCATGGTTGCATTCATGGCATTTCCTCCTTGTCCGGGAATTTTAGCACTCGGGCGATTTGAGTGCCAGGCAAGAAAAAGGTTCGTTTCCGGCAGAGGGCTGGCTTGGGCGGTGCTGCTGCATTTGTAAGGCCTGCGGTGTGGCATGGTAGAATCCGCGCCTTCCTGTTTTTTAACTATTTATTAGGGATGCTTGCCATGTTCTCCAGCAAAAACACCATCGCCGTGACCGACCCCGAACTTTGGGCCGCGATCCAGAACGAAAACCGCCGTCAGGAGGATCACATCGAGTTGATTGCCTCGGAAAACTATACCAGCCCGGCGGTGATGGAAGCACAGGGCAGCAAGCTGACCAACAAGTATGCAGAAGGCTATCCCGGCAAGCGCTACTACGGCGGCTGCGAATATGTCGACGTGGCCGAGCAACTGGCCATCGACCGCGCCAAGGCGCTGTTCGGCGCAGAATACGCCAACGTGCAGCCGCATTCGGGTTCGCAGGCCAACCAGGCGGTGTACGTTTCCGTGCTCAAGCCCGGCGATACGATTCTGGGCATGAGCTTGGCGCATGGCGGCCACCTGACTCATGGCGCGTCGGTGAACATCAGCGGCAAGCTGTACAACGCCGTCCAGTACGGCTTGAACGATAAAGAAGAGATCGATTACGACCAGGTGCAAAAGCTGGCCAACGAGCATAAGCCCAAGATGATCGTGGCGGGTGCTTCCGCTTACGCGCTGGTCATCGACTGGAAACGTTTTCGTGAAATCGCGGACAGCGTGGGAGCTTACCTTTTTGTGGACATGGCGCACTATGCCGGCTTAGTTGCGGCAGGTTGCTACCCCAGCCCGGTAGGTATCGCCGACTTCGTTACCACTACCACCCATAAGACTCTGCGTGGTCCGCGCGGAGGCTTGATCCTGGCCAAGGCGGAGCACGAAAAGGCGCTCAACTCCGCGATCTTCCCGGCACTGCAAGGCGGTCCGCTGATGCACGTCATTGCGGCCAAAGCGGTGGCGTTCAAGGAGGCAGCGAGCAAGGAATTCAAGGAATACCAGAAGCAGGTCATCGACAACGCACGCGTGATGGCCAAGGTGCTGACGGAGCGCGGCGTGCGCATCGTCTCGGGACGCACCGACAGCCACGTGTTCCTGGTCGATCTGCGTGCCAAGAAATTGACCGGCAAGGATGCCGAAGCCGCTTTGGGCCGTGCGCACATCACCGTGAACAAGAACGCCATCCCCAACGATCCGGAGAAGCCCTTCGTTACCTCCGGGATCCGCATCGGCTCTCCGGCAATGACGACTCGCGGCTTCAAGGAACTGGAAGCCGAGAAGCTGGCACACCTCATCGCCGACGTGCTGGATGCGCCGAACGATGAAGCAGTGATCGCGCGCGTAGTCGGCGAAGTGAAGAAGCTGACGACGCAGTTCCCAGTGTACGGTGCTTAAAGCATGAGAAGGGGGAAGAGGGAAGGGGGAAGGGTGTCGGCGGTGCTCCGCTACCCCGCTTTTACCCTTTTCCCTTCTCCCTTCTCCCTTCTCCCATGAAATGCCCTTTCTGCAAAGGACCGAACACCCAGGTGGTGGATACTCGCGAGAGCGAGGAGGGCGACAGCATCCGCCGCCGCCGCCGCTGCCTGTCGTGCGATAAGCGTTTTACGACGTACGAGATGGTCGAGCTGCGCATGCCGCAGGTGGTCAAGCAGAACGGCATGCGCAGCGAATTCGACGAAGAGAAGCTGCGCACCAGTTTCACCCGGGCGCTGCATAAGCGCCCGGTTCCCACCGAGCTGGTCGATGCGGCCATTGATCATGTCACTCAGAAAGTCTTCGCCATTGGCGAACGCGAGATCGGTTCGCGCCAGATCGGCGAGATGGTGATGAAAGAGTTGTTGAAACTCGACAAGGTTGCCTATATCCGTTTCGCCTCCGTGTACAAGAGCTTCCAGGATGTCGGAGATTTCTCCGATGCCATCGATGCCGTCAGCAAGCATGCACCGCGTCGCCGCAAGACCGACAAACAATGAATCCAGCCGATAGTCAGTGGATGGCTCGCGCACTCCGTCTCGCGGAGCGCGGGCTGTACACGACCTCGCCCAATCCGCGTGTCGGTTGTGTGCTGGTAAAGGGTGGCCAGCTGGTCGGCGAAGGTTGGCACGAGCTGGCGGGTGAGCCGCATGCCGAAGTGCATGCCCTGCGCGCGGCGGGAGACGCAGCGCGCGGTGCGACCGCCTACGTCACACTGGAACCATGCAGTCACCACGGGCGCACGCCGCCTTGTGCCGATGCTCTCGTTGCCGCCGGAGTGACTCGGGTGGTTGCGGCGATGCAGGATCCCAACCCCCTGGTTGCCGGGCAGGGCCTGCAAAAATTACGGGCGGCGGGCATCGAAGTCGAATACGGCCTGATGGAAACCGCAGCACGCGAACTGAATACCGGTTTCATTGCGCGAATGACGCGCGGCACACCCTGGGTGCGCAGCAAGGTTGCGGCGAGTCTGGACGGGCGAACTGCGCTGGCGAACGGCGCCAGCAAATGGATCACCGGCGAGGCAGCAAGAAGCGACGTGCAACATTGGCGGGCGCGATCCTGCGCCGTGCTGACCGGTATCGGAACGGTATTGGCGGATGATCCGCAACTCAATGTGCGGGAGACCGCGAGCGGGAGGCAACCGTTGCGCGTGGTGCTGGACAGCGGCCTGCGTATTTCGCCCGCAGCCAGAATATTGCAGGGCGGACAGACGCTGATCTACACCGCTTGTACGGATTCGGCAAAACATCAGGCATTGAGGGCAGTTGGCGCAGAAGTAGAGACATTGGCGGGTACGGATGGGAAGGTGGATTTGCCTGCCGTGTTGCGTGATTTGGCGCAGCGAGGCATTAACGAACTGCTCGTGGAATCCGGACGCACATTGAACGGGGCGTTGCTCAGAGCGGGGCTGGTGGACGAGATGGTCCTGTACCTCGCGCCTCAGCTGCTGGGCGATGCGGCGCGCGGTCTGGCGGATTTGGGTGAACTCACGCAATTGCAGCAACGCATCGAGCTGCAGTGGCAGGATGTGCGGCAGGTGGGCGCCGATCTGCGCATCGTCGCAAGAATATCAAAGGAGAAATAAGCATGTTCAGCGGAATCGTGGCCGACGTAGGTCGTATCAAGTCGGCACAGGACAGGGAGGGTGGTTTGCGCCTGACGGTGGCAACCGAAGCGCTCGGCATGGACGACGTGCAGCTCGGCGACAGCATCGCGGTGAACGGCGTGTGCCTCACCGTGGTGAAGATAGCCGGCAATGACTTCACGGTGGATGTTTCGCGCGAGACCTTGAATTGCACCGTTGGGCTCGATGCGCAGGGGGGGCACGTCAATCTGGAAAAGGCTTTGCGACTTTCCGATCGTCTGGGCGGGCATATGGTCAGCGGGCACGTGGACGGCGTGGGCGAAGTGATCGCGTTCAACGACATCGGCGAAAGCTGGCGCCTGGCGGTACGTGCGCCGCAGCAACTGGCAAAATACATCGCCGTGAAGGGCTCCATCACCATCAACGGCGTCAGCCTGACGGTGAATCAAGTTGCAGGCGCCGGGTTCGAAGTGAACCTGATCCCGCATACGCTGGAGGTGACCACTTTGAACGAGCTGAAGGCTGGCTCAAAGGTGAATCTGGAGATCGACCTGATCGCGCGTTATGTGGAGCGCATGTTGACGGCGGAGCAAGGCTGAACCGCCTTCACGTCATACGATGAACGGGAAAAAGCGTTTGGTGCGTTCCATGTACTCCCGATACTTCGTCCCGAAGTAGCGGATATTTTCATTTTCTTCCGCCAGTGCGGCGAATGCCAGAAACAGGGAAGCGACCAGTGCAATGCCGGCGGCCGTCCAGGACATGCGTTTGAAGAACAGTCCCCAGTCCAGAAATAGCAGCGAACTGTACATGGGGTGGCGGATGTAACGGTACAGTCCGTTAGTCACCAGCGCAGTGGTTTTCTCGAAGACCAGAAGCGGGCCGTCGTTGCGATTGTCGTCTTGTTGCCCGAACTGCCGCAACGTGCCGTAACTTGCGATGACCAGTAACAGCGAGGCTCCCATGAGTATCCCGGAAACGGTCTGGTCGAGGGTGGGAGGGGAGTAATACCAGCCGTCGATATTCATCACGACCAGTATCAGCATCATTTCCCAGGCGAGAAAACGATAGAAACCGTGGGACTTCGGCACGCGTAAAGAGGCGCGGGAGATGTAGGTCAAAATTGCGGTTCCGGCGAAAAAGGCGATCCACTCCAGCATAAGCGTCCGTTCCTGAAAATTGTTATACCCGAATACTACACTCGTCCGGGATGGAGTTGCAGCGAAGATGATAGAATCCATGCCCATTTATCGAACACCATAGCTGCACACATGACAGATATTGCACCGATCACCGAGATCATCGAAGAAATCCGCGCCGGGCGTATGGTCGTTCTGGTGGACGAAGAGGACCGCGAGAACGAGGGCGATCTGCTGTTCGCCGCCGAATTCGTCACGCCGGAGAAAATCAACTTCATGGCCAAACACGGTCGCGGCCTGATCTGCCTGACGCTGACCCAAGCGCATTGCCAACAGCTCAATTTGCCGCTGATGGTGCGCGACAACGGCTTGTCGCTGGCGACCAACTTCACCGTATCCATCGAGGCAGCGGCTGGCGTGACGACCGGCATCTCTGCCGCCGACCGTGCTCGCACCGTGCAGGCTGCGGCGGCCAAGGATGCCAAGCCTTCCGACATCGTACAGCCGGGGCACATCTTCCCTTTGCGGGCGCAGAATGGCGGCGTGCTGGTGCGCGCCGGACATACCGAGGCGGGGTGCGATCTGGCGCAACTGGCTGGCGTGACGCCGGCGTCGGTGATTTGCGAGATACTCAAGGAAGACGGCGAAATGGCACGGTTGCCCGACCTGATCCCGTTCGCCAAGGAGCATGGTCTGAAGATCGGCACCATCGCCGACCTGATCGAATACCGCGTTCACAATGAGACGCTGATCGAGCGCGCGGCGCGCCGCACGGTGCAGACCGCCTACGGGGAACTCGATCTGGTGACCTATACCGACAAGACCTCCCAGCGCACGCACTTGGCGCTGGTGAAGGGTGATATCCAGCCACAGGTGGAAACATTGGTGCGCGTGCATGAGCCGCTGTCGGCGCTGGATTTCCTGGAACAGGTCAGTTTGCCCAACTCCACCAGCGTGCATGATGCGCTGAAGAAGATCAGCCAATCGGCAGCAGGCGTACTGGTGATGATGCACCACACCGAGACGTCGGCGGACCTGCTGGCTAGAGCGGCAGCTCAACCCGAGTCCCAGCATGCCCAGTGGGACCCGCGCAACTACGGCATCGGGGCGCAGATATTGCGCGACCTGAACGTCGGCAAGATGTGCCTCATCGCCACCCCGCGCAAACTGCCCAGCATGACCGGTTTCGGTCTGGAAGTGGTGCGTTACTGTCAAAGCAAGGAAACGAAATGAAAGAGATCAAACAGAACCTGGACGGCAAAGGGCTGCGCGTCGGCATTGTGCAGAGCCGTTTCAACGAAGTGGTGTGCGAAGGCCTGCTGGCTGCCTGCCGCGCGCAACTGGTGCAAAGCGGGGTGGGCGAGAACGACATCACGCTGGCCACCGTGCCTGGCGCGCTGGAGATTCCGCTGGTATTGCAGACCATGGCGCAGAGCAAGAAATTCGATGCGCTCATCGCCCTGGGTGCCGTGATACGTGGCGATACTTACCACTTCGAAGTCGTCTCGAATGAGTCGGCGCGCGGAGTTGGCGAGGTACAGTTGCACAGCGGTGTGCCCATCGCCAACGCCATCCTGACAACCGATACCGACGAACAGGCCGAAGTGCGCATGAACGTGAAGGGTGCCGAGGCGGCACTGGTCGCCATCGAGATGGTGCATCTGTTGAAAGTGATCGCATGAGCGAGGCAAAGCAAAACAATCCGGCAAAAAGTCTGCGCCATCGTGCACGCGAACTGGCGATGCAGGGCATTTACGAATGGCGCCTGTCCGGCAAGAGCGCGACTTCGATCGAGAAAGCGACGCGTGCCGAAAAGAGTCTGGGGCGCTACGACGCCGAATACTTCGCGCAATTGCTGCATGGCGCCATCGCGCAGCAAGAGGCTTTGTCCGAACGGATCGCGCCGCATCTGGATCGCGCCGTAGACGAATTGAGCCCGGTCGAATTCTCCGTGGTGTTGCTGGGCGCATACGAACTGGTCCAGCATCCGGAAGTGCCCTATCGCGTCGTCATCAACGAGGCGGTGGAACTGGCCAAGACTTTCGGCGGCAGCGACGGGCACAAGTTCGTCAACGGCGTGCTGGACAAACTGGCGGCGCAAGTGCGTGCGGCCGAGGTCGCCGCAAAATAATCCATCGGAGCCGCCTTGTCGGAATTCGATCTCATCCAGCGTTATTTCACTCGCGCCACACCCGGCGCATCGCTTGGCGTCGGAGACGATGCGGCCCTGCTGCGCGTGGGCGACGGCATGGAGCTCGCCGTATCCACCGACATGCTGGTGAGCGGCACCCACTTCCTTCCCGATGCCGATCCATTCCTGTTGGGGCACAAGACGCTGGCGGTGAACCTTTCCGATCTGGCGGCGATGGGCGCGGTCCCGCGCTGGGCGCTGCTGGCCTTGTCGTTGCCTGCGGCAGACGAAGACTGGCTGCAGCGATTCAGCGAGGGCTTCTTTGCGCTGGCTGGCGAGCACGGTGTCGAACTCATCGGCGGCGATACCACGCGTGGCCCGCTCAATCTGTGCGTCACCATCATGGGCGAAGTGCCGAGAGGCAAGGCGCTGCGCCGCAGCGGTGCGCAAGCCGGCGATGACATCTGGGTGTCGGGATCGCTGGGCAAGGCGGCAATGGGACTTGCTTGCTTGCAGGGCAAAATGACGCTGCCTGAACGATGCCCGTATTTCCTGCCTTGCAGCCTTGCATCAGCCGCAGCCCAGAATCGCGTTAGGCTTGGCATTGCGCAGTATCGCCAACAGCGCCATCGACGTCTCCGACGGTTTGCTCGCCGATCTCGGTCACATCCTCGAGTGCTCCAATGTGGCTGCCGAGATTCGCTATGATAAGTTGCCAATACCGCCGTTACTTGCCTCCTTCGGCGAGGCACAGCAGGAATTGGCGCGACATTGCCTGCTGTCCGGCGGTGACGATTACGAATTGTGTTTCACCGCGCCGGTCGTGCGACGTGACGAGCTGGCAGCGCTTTCATCCAGCTTGCGCCTGCCGTTGACGCGCATCGGTACGATCGTTTCGGGACGCGGGTGCAAGGTGCGCACGACGGACGGGAGCGTGATGACGATAAAGGAAGCAGGATATGACCACTTCGCATGACCAATTGAAATTCCAGCCGGGGTGGCGGTTCCTGTTCAGCCATCCGGCGCATTTCCTCTCTTTCGGATTCGGTGCCGGGCTGATGCCGAAGGGACCGGGTACGGTAGGCACACTGGTCGCTTTCCCGATGTATTGGTATCTGGCACCAAGGCTGACCGACGCGCTGTTCCTGCTGGTGTTGATCTGGGCCTTTGCTTTCGGTGTATGGGTGTGCGACATCACTGGCAGGGCGCTGGGCGTTTCCGACTACGGCGGCATTGTCTGGGACGAGATCGTTGCGTTTACGCTGGTACTGTTCTTTACGCCGGAGGGCCTGGCCTGGCAGGTGCTGGCCTTCTTGCTGTTCCGCTTCTTCGATATCGTCAAGCCGGAGCCCATCCGTCACTTCGACAAGACTTGGCATGGCGGGCTGGGAGTGATGTTCGACGACATCCTCGCGGCGGGTTATACACTCCTGTGTCTGGCAGTGCTCAAAAGCATCCTGGGGTGAGAGCGCTCGCCGCACTGTGTTGTTGCCTTGCGTTTGGTGCCCAGGCCGAGACGTTCACCGCCAGAGTGATCGTGGTGATGGATGGTGACACGGTCATGGTGCTGCGCAACGGACAGAAGATGAAAGTGCGCTTGGCCAACATCGATGCGCCGGAAAAAGCGCAGGCCTTCGGCAAGCAATCGCGCGAATCGTTGCTGGAGATGGTAGGCAAAAAGCAGGTTCAGATCGACAGCCAGGCAGTCGACCAATACGGGCGCACGGTCGGGCTGATTAGCGTGGACGGACATAGCGTCAATCAGGAACAGGTAAGGCGCGGGATGGCGTGGGAGTATTCGCATTACCACAGCGACAGAACCTACATCATGCTTCAGAGCGAGGCACAACAATCGCGGCGCGGGCTGTGGTCGCAAGACAGCCCTCAGCCGCCGTGGCATTGGCGCAAGCAGCACCCCTCGACCCAATCTCCCGCGCAAGCACGTCAGGGTGGCGTTTCCAGGCCGGCTACGCCGGTCATGCTGTACGACATGGAGTGCGGCAGGAAGCGCCGTTGTTCGCAGATGGCTTCATGCGATGAAGCGCGTTTCTATTTCATCCACTGTAACGAGGAAACTCTGGACGGCAATCACGACGGCAGGCCGTGCGAGAGTCTGTGCGACGGCGAGTGAGCGAAAAAATGTCGCATGATTCCGCATGCGAGTCCGGGAGATCCCTGGGGCCAGCTAAATGATCATCGCCGCTCGATGAATCCGGAACACCTTCAACTTCTGGTCACCCGCGTCATGCCCTATGGCAAGTACAAAGGAAGGCTGATCGCCGATTTGCCGGGGAATTATCTGAACTGGTTTGCGCGCAAAGGTTTTCCGCCCGGCGAGATCGGGATGCTCCTGGCGTTGATGCAGGAGCTGGATCACAACGGCCTTTCACCTTTACTGGATCCGCTCAGAAAGCGCTACTGACGGTTCCGGGAGGAACTTGCCCTTTATCAACGGCGCGCTCAAATCGACCCCGCGATTCCTTCCGGCATTTTTCCTGATGGCATGTGAGACGGGGAGCTCATCGCTCGCGATGAGCCATGACGTAGATAATCCATTTGCCCATTACGTCATAATGGTTGACCGAAATCATCAACTAAGTGAAAATACCTATAACTTTTTTTGGCAAACATACTGAAAGGTATGGACGCAAAGTCTCCGGCCTAAAGGAAACCATGGTAGCGGGACCGCGATATCGAGCTTTGCTTTTGTATCCCGCTTTCCTGCGTTGCCCATCCTCTGCTTTTAGAAATTCAATCGTTTTCAGGAGCAACTCTGAGTGGCAAATTTCGAACAACAAATTGCAGTAGCCTGCAGCTCGATTCCGGAATGTCTCGCCGGCGGATACATCGATATTTCTTCCGGAATGTTGCTTGCGGTAAAAACAGTGGACTCTCATCCGGCAGAGGTGATCAATATGCTGGCGGCGGCAACGGGCGATTTGTTTGCCGGCAAGAATGTCGTCGCTATCGAGAATTTGTTCAAGAATGCACGGGGACTACCGGCCGACGATCACCACTACTTTCAGGAAATCATCGTCAACAGCGAGAACCTGATCCATCTGTTCATGCGCGGCAAAAGATATCCCGATTACGTCGCCTGCTTTGTCTGCCGCAGAACCGTCAATCTGGGCATGGCGCTGACCAAAGCGCGTGCGGCGATGCCTTCTATTGAAGCTCTGGTGTAACCATTGAACAGCGCACAGTATCCTGCCATCGAGCTGAAAGGGCTAGGCATATCATTTGGCCGGAGGGTGGTGCTGGACGGCATTACCCTTTCTTTATTGCCCGATGGCATCGACGTGCTGCTGGGACCGGTCAAGTCCGGCAAGTCCACGTTATTCCGCACGCTGACCGGACTATTCGAGGGGCACGCCTTGCACAAGAGCTGGGGGAGCGTGGCCATTCTGGGAGACCCGGTAACGCGGGAGAATCGCCCGAGGCTTGTTCAGCAACATGCGAAGACGCTTGATTTGTCCTTGCTGGAAGCTTTGCTGCAGCCCATACGCGAAACCGAAAAACGCAGTAGCGCGGAGTGGCGGCGAGCGGGTCTGGAGTGGCTCGCCGCCTACGGCCTGGGCGACCTCGCAGCCCAGGCCGACCAGCCCTTGCTGTACTGTAATATCCGCGCGCAGCGCTGCGTGCAGATTTTGGCGCAGCTCCTGCTGAAGCCATCCCTGTTGATGATAGACGAGCCGACTTATGGTCTGAACGAGGCTGATGCGGGATGGCTGGTGGAATGGATCAGGAAGATATCGCCGCACTGCAAGTTGTGGATAGTTCTGCATAACCAGATGCAGGCAAGACGCCTGGCGGATCGCATTGCGCTGATTGGCGGCGGACGGCTGCTGGCGTATCAAGACACCACAAATTTCTTTCAACGCCCGGCCAATGAGTGGGTCGAGCAATTCCTCCGTACGGGAGGCCTGACCCTGCCGGCACCGGACGCGCGCGTGCAGGATTTGGCCGACGACGTTCCTGCTCCGCCACCCATTTCAGGGGGCGCTCTAGTTGCGATCGCATCCTGTTCGATGCCATCGGATTCCCCGCTTCGCCAGGAAACAACAGCGATCGATGTATCCGACACTACCGGGTCTTTCCATGCATTCGCCGATGGCCAGTCAACCGCAGAGCACCAGGGAACCCGCGCGCTAGCTGAAATTCCCGCCCCAAGCCGAGACGGAGTCGCGCTTGCCGCGGCTGTGGGCGAGTTCATTTTTCGCGATTCCAGCGCACCGCGCGGATTCCACTGGATTGTGCCGGGCAAGCTGGCCGGATGTCCTGGTCCCGGTGCCGTTGCACCGGTCGATTACGATTTGAGTCTATTGGTGCGTGCCGGAATCACCAGATTGATTACATTGACCGAGGCAGACATCGATCAGGAAGCACTACGCCGTCATAACCTGAAAAATGTCCATCTCTCCGTTTTTGACCGCGAAGCGCCTTCGATAGGGCAGGCCCACATGTTGCTGGTGCGAATGCAGAAATTGATTGAAGCCGGAGAAGTATTGGCGGTGCATTGCAGGGCTGGTCTGGGGCGTACCGGTGCCGTCCTGGCAGCGTGGTTGATACGGGAAGGCGGATTGACTGCCGAGGATTCCATGATACGTTTACGCAAGATAGATCCCGGCTTTATCCAAAGCCAGGAACAAGAGGAGTTTCTGCACCGCTATGAAGCCGATTTCACCCAGCGCCTGATTTAACAACGCCATGCGGCCAATTCTTTTGGCAAGCAACCGAACTTCTCCATGCATCCGGAATCCTCCCCGAACTATCTTGCCGGTTATCCGGCCGCGCTGGTGGCTCAAGTACGAGAATTGATCGAACAGGACCGGCTGGCCGATCTGTTGCGGCAGAAGTATCCGCTGCGGCACGGCGTGACTACCGACAAGGCGTTGTATGACTACGTGCTGGAGATCAAGAACGAATATCTGCGCAATGCCGGACAATTGAGCAAAGTGGCGTTCGACAGCAAGCTGCACGTCATCGGTAACGCGCTCGGGATGCACAGCCGCATTTCGCGGGTGCAGGGAGGGAATCTCAAAGCCAAGAAAGAGATCCGGGTGGCAGCCCTGTTCAAGGAAATGCCGCCGGAGTTTTTGCGCATGATCGTGGTGCATGAACTGGCACACATGAAGGAACGCGCGCACGACAAGGCGTTCTATCAGTTGTGCCGGCATATGGAGCCGCATTACGCGCAGCTGGAATTCGACCTGCGAGCCTACCTGACCTATCTGGACGCAGGTGGAACCGGATTGTGGGTGGCTACTTGACGGAACTGCGCGGAGTCAATCCTCCAGCGCCCGCACCTTCACCGTCTTGCCCTTCACTTTGCCGGCCGATAATCTTTTCACCGCTTCGCGCGCGATGTTGCGTACAACGGCGACGTAGGTGGATTGATCGGTCACGGTGATCTTGCCGACTTGCTCGCGTGTGAACCCCGCCTCGCCGGTCAACGCGCCCAGCACGTCGCCGGGCCTGATCTTCTCTTTGCGCCCTCCGAGGATCTGCAGCGTGACCATCGGCGGCACCAGCGGGGCATCGTTGCCGCCTTGCAGCGAGCCCAGCGTGTGCCACTCCGGTTCGCTGCCCGCCATCTTGGCGATGTTGGAGACGCGGTGCATGTCGGCAGGACTGGCCAGGCTTAGCGCCCAGCCCTCTTCATCGGCACGGCCGGTGCGGCCGATGCGGTGGATGTGGATCTCCGGGTCGGGCGTGACGTCGACATTGATGACAGCTTCGAGTTGCGCGATGTCCAGGCCGCGCGCGGCCACATCGGTCGCCACCAGCACCGAGCAACTGCGGTTGGCGAACTGGATCAGCACCTGATCGCGCTCGCGCTGCTCCATGTCGCCATTCAGGGTCAGCGCGTGTATACCCTGAGCATGCAGCACATCGAGCAGGTCGCGGCATTGCTGCTTGGTGTTGCAGAAAGCCAGCGTGCTCACCGGACGGTAGTGTTTGAGCAGGGCGGCGACCGCCTGCAGGCGCTCCTCGTGTTTCACCTCGTAGAAGCGCTGGCGTATCTTGCTGCCCTCGTGTTGTTCCGGCAGCTTCACTTCCTGCGGCTTGTGCATGAACTGGCGTGCCAGCCGTGCAATGCCTTCCGGGTAGGTCGCCGAGAACAGCAGGGTCTGGCGTTGCGTCGGGCATTGCTTCGTAACGTATGCGATGTCGTCGTAAAAGCCCATATCCAGCATGCGATCGGCTTCGTCGAGCACCAGGGTATTGAGTGCATCCAGCTTGAGGCTGCCGCGTTCGATGTGATCCATGATACGGCCCGGTGTGCCGACGACGATGTGCGCGCCGTGCTCCAGGCTGTCCCGTTGGGGACGCATCGTTGCGCCGCCGACCAGCGACAGGACTTTGATGTTGTCTGCGAAGCGCGCCAGGCGGCGGATTTCCTGCGTGACCTGATCGGCCAGTTCGCGCGTCGGGCACAGCACCATGGCCTGCACCGCAAAGCGGCGCGGGTTCAGGCGCGTCAGCAGCGGTAGTGCGAACGCCGCGGTCTTGCCGCTGCCGGTCTTGGCTTGCGCGATGAGGTCGTGCCCAGCGAGCGTGATCGGCAGGCTGGCTGCCTGTATCGGTGTCATCGTACGGTATTCGAGTTGCTGCAGGATCTGCAGCAGGCCGGGCGATAGCGGCAGTTCGTCGAAAGAGTGGCCGGCGGTGCCGGCTGCGGAAGAAGGAGGGGTAGTTTTAGTCATGCGCAATTATCCCCGACTGCGGCGTGTTGCGACTGAAAAGATTTTTCGCCGCAGATCCCGGCGCCGGCTTACAGGCCCATCAGCAGCAGCCACAGCGGCAGCGTCAGAGCAGCCAGCAATGTACTCAGCATCACCTGTGCCGCGATGGTGTCGCCGTCGCAACCCATGCGCTTCGCCATCACGTACGCCACCGTGGACACGGGCAGCGCGGCCATCAACACGGCGATGTGCAGAGATACGCCGCTCAGTTTGAACGCCAACGCCAAACCCCATGCGATGGCCGGCAATGCCAGCAGTTTGACCAGTACGCCATACCATAGCGTGCCGCGATGATTATGCAGCCCTTGTACGCGCAACCCCGCACCGACGGCGATCAGCCCCATCGGCAACGAGGCTTGCGCCAACAGGCCGAGGGTGTGGTCGAGCAAGTGGGGCAATGCCAGCCCAAAGAGGCTGAAAGAGATGCCGCCGGCGGTGGCGAGGATCAGCGGATTGAGCAGAATCTCCTTGAGCCAATGGCTTTCGCTGTGGCGTGCCAGCATGAGTACCGAGGCGACGTTGGCGACCGGAACCATGAAGCCCATTAACAGGCTGATTGCGGCCAGGCCATACTGGCCGTGCAAGCCGCCCGCGATGGCAAGGCCTACGTAACTGTTGAAACGGAAGGATGCCTGGAAGGTGGCGGCGTAAACCTTGGGCGGCGCGTGAAACAGATATTTCGCAGCGTAGCCCAGCGCGATACCCGAAAGCATGTACAGGGAGGCGACGGCCAGCATCGGCGTGGCGGCGCCGAAGTCGATCCTGAAATGCGACAGTGAGTTGAACAGCAGTGCGGGAAAGAACACGTAGTAGATCAAACGATCCAGCTGCGGCCAGAAATCTTCGCGCAGGCCGAACCAGCGGCGCATGGCAACGCCAAGCAGGATCAGGAAGAAGATCGGGGCGATGACCTGGATGACAAACATGTTCTGTGACCATCAGCTGTTGAATGCCGGTGCCAACAGCAGAAATCGCTTCTTCATGATGAACGCTTCCTTTTCAAGGAGGGCATTGCAGGTTAGCTTGAAATCGGTTTCAAGGTGATGCTTTGCTATAGCAGCGCTGGAGCGATCGGCTATCCAAACAGCCGGTTATTCATCAGGCGGTTCCGGGATGACCGGGTGCTCCGAGTGTTCATTCAACTCGGGGATGTCCGGAATATCTTCAATGTCATGATGCTCCAATATCGAGGGAAGATTGTCCACGGGATTAAAAATCTCATGCTCCTGACCCGCGTGATCGGAATGCATATCTATCTGACGAATATTTTCCGGGCTTTCCCGCGTATGTGCTTCGGGCTGGCCTTCATGCTGTATCGCCGCCCGATCATCGAGATAGAAGACGGGGATATCGTGCAGCAATGTCGGCGGTTCTCCTTCGGATGCGGCAAATCCAACCTGGTTGGGTTGAATGTCAATCTCACCGTTTTCTGTCCTGATGAACGTGACTCCGGAATTAACCATATCGTACGTTCCAGCAGGATATTCCCCGTTTGATCCGGGCGGGATTACGGTTGCCACATGGTCTGTGCCATGAACACCTATGGTAGCCGTTGGAGTTATGACCAATACATTTTGAGGGTATTTTTTTCCGATTTTTCCGGTAACGAAGCGGGATGAGCCATCCAGCAATGCAATCACACTCCTGTCGCTTTTGTTTCGGCCAAAAATGAATTTTTCGATCTTGAGTTTTGATTGGGCATGAACCTCGACCAATCCGCCGTCTGCCATCCTGATCTTTATCGTTCCGGATTTCGCCGTTACGACTGTCTCGCCGACGCATATGGCAACATTTTTTGCCAAGAGCCTTGAATTTCCATTTTGCCGCGCTTCGGCAGTTCCTGTGCTTTCAATCACAGTCCCCGCAATTTGCTTGATATTGAATCCGGTATCCGGCCGGGAACCGGTACCGCCCATGCCTGTGCCTTTGGCAACAATCCCGGTCCCGCCCATGCCCGTATCTTCGCCGGCGTTTCCTGTCCCGCCCATTCCGCTGCCGTTCACTTGCGTGCCGGCTTGAGGATATTTGCAGATGGTTGAAGCAGCCAGGACGTTTCCGCTGGATGCGGCCAGAGCCAGGAGAAGGGCCGCCCATATTAGAGATTCAATCCGCTTCTTTACCATTTGCGCTCTCCGGCTCACTGTAGTGATACACGCCGAAATTGGTTCTGTACACGGCATCTTGAAGGCCCTGATCCCTTTTTTGGAGCTTGGCCGCGCGCTTGTTGAATGAATGAAGCGCAACCATACCTACTACATTGGAGTATTCCTCCAGCTCGTTGCATGACTTGGCTGTCAGCTTGTCATAGAAAACGCAACGTTCAAAGAAAGGTGGCTGAGCACCTGACAGGTTGTGAGCTGCCGCCGCCAGATGATCGTGAATATTCTGGCCAAAATAATAGCGCTTTTCTTCGAGGTCCCGAGGTTGTGCGAAAGCATCGATCCTCAAGTGCACTCTGTCTTCGTTATCCAGCGTCACGATACCCTGGCGCAGCCATTCGTCAAGTACGACACGCGGCCGAAAATCCTTGCTGATTGATTGAACGAGTTGCTCGAAGGACTTTTCTTCGCCTTTGCTCGATAGCCGCTGCAAAGGGATCGATCTGCCGTTTTGATCCAGGTATTCCGCATTGCCGCTCCAAATGGCGAGCAGGAGCGCGCTCATGGAAGAGTGCTGCGGAAGTTCGATCCCGGTGGCGGGCTCGTTGCGTATCCGGGTGACTTCCCTGCGATTGATTCCGGTCAGCAGACTGATCCTGCTGTCAGTCTGAGGTTTGGATGATAATTTGAATTCTTCGTCGGCGACTGTGACGTACGCGGTCTTGACCATCTCGGAGAAGGTTTGGAAAGCAATCCCGTGCGAAAGCAGTATTCGCACAAGCGGACGCAGCATATGACTTACGGCGGTCGAAATATTCATCTTGGTCTTATTTGCCTGTCAGCATTTTCAGAATATTAATCGAATTTTAGCAAATATTTCACTTGACGTGTGCAAATAGCACACGTATTGTTCCTCGCAGCGTGTGCTATTTGCACACACATGCAGAGACCGCTGCATACTTTGTTGCAATGCGATTGAGCACACCATGCTTTTTTTCTGTAATCGACTGAAGGAAAATTGATAATGAAAACAAGCGCAAAGCAGCCGAAGCGGATAATGGTCACCGGGGTTGGTGGCCCTGCTGGACGCAACACCACCAGGTATTTGCGGCAGAAGGGGTATGCAGTAATCGGCACGGACATGCGTGCTGTGGAAACTGAAGCGGATGAATTTCATGTTGTTCCGGCGGCGGACCGCCCGGATTTCATACCGGCGCTGCAAGAGGTCGCACGGAGTAGCCAGGCCTCGTTATTGATACCGACAGTCTCGGAAGAGCTACCGGTCATTGCCAAGAACAAGATCGACCTGTCATCGAGCGGTTGCCTGGTAATGATTGCGCCCTACGCGGCGACCGCGACTGCCAACGACAAACTTTTTACCGCAATATGTCTCGAGAAACGCAACATATCGGTGGCGCGTTCGCTCGATGGCAGCACCCGGCCACAGAATGTGGCTGCGGCACTGGGCTTTCCGTTGATCGCCAAACCTCGCGTTTCGCGCGGCGGACGGGGGGTTGTGCTGCACGCCGACATTGCCGGATTGGCCGGGGAACAACGCGAGGATATCGTCTATCAGCAGTTCGCTTCCGGTCAGGAATTCGATGTCAATCTTTTCGTGGACTCCCAAGGCAACACGAGATCCTGCGTGGTACTGGCCAAGACCCAGCTTAGGGATGGAATTGTCGGCAATGCGCTCGCTGTTGAACGTGTGCAGCGCCACGATGTGGCCGAACTGGGAAGGTGTGCCTGCGAGGCCATCGGTCTTACCGGCCCGGCGGACATCGATATTCGTATCGATGGCGAAGGCACGCCGAGGCTGCTCGAAATCAACGCCCGCCTGGGGGCAAATATCTTGTCGGCCGAAGAGGTCATCGAAAGCCTGCTCGCCGAATGGCAGGCATCTCTTAACCCAACGGAGTAAATGTAATGAGAATACTGCTATCGAGCTGTTTGCTTATTTTTACTGTCCTGCATTACCAGCACGCCTCGGCCAGGGACAATCCGAAATCGAACGGGCAACAACTGGATCAAGGGGTGACCGTCGACTTCTGGTACGGCGGCTGGGAGGCGGACTATACCAAGACTGCCTATGAAGCCATGTTCTCGTACCGGGCGATAGACAAGTTCCATCTGATGGCCGGCTTCGGCGATTCCAGGCAGGTCTATTACGACCGCTCCAAGATTTATGCCGGGGCCTATTACTTCTATCAGGACTACTCCTTTTTCCGGATGTTCCTGTCGGAAAGGAAGTACAAATACCCGACACTTCCCGGCGCTGCCTCGCCTACCCCGGATTCGAATTCCTATGAAAAGGTGCCACGGCTTGAGCTGGAAGTTTCCCAATACTTCAACAAAGATGTTCGGGGGGGGCTGACCTACGAATTGTCGAGCCCCAACTTCTTTTATGACAAGGGCACGAGTACCACGGTTCAGAAACTTGGAGCGGAACTGGCTTTTGTTACTGCTAACCCGAAGCTGCGCGCGAAGATCTATTACACGCTGCTGCGCGACCCCGACCCGTATAAAACCGAGATCAAGGGGTTCAACAACCCCTGGACCGCGCAGGGTGCCGCGCCTGCAACCTCTGTCGTTAACAGGACCACATCCCTGCTCGGTGGATCGCTTCAGTATGTCGAGGACAGGTGGAGCTTCGAGGCGAAATATTTGCAGAATCGCGATCTTGATAACAGCTACAACTATTCATTGCTGAACAAATTCATCTATCGGCTTGACGATACCCGCAGCCTGCAATTCGATCATGTGCACGACGAGTATTCCAGCCAGAGCTTTCTGCGGGGGCAGAGTGCCAATGTCTATTTGGCTTCGTATTACCAGCAGATATCGCCAGACATCAAATACGGCTTGGGCATCAAACACATCGGTGTTCCGAATTTCAATCAGAACACGGGATTCGTCTATGTCCAGTACAAGACCGGGGTGATATGGTGAGGCGTGCCGCACTGCATGCATCGATTGCCATTTTGTGTGGCAATCTGATTCTGCATGCCGATCAAACCGGCGCGCAAATTTACGCGCCGCACGATATAACTCGCCAGATAAAAACAGGGAGCGACAAATCAGTTCCCGACATCTCCGCGATACTAGCGATCGAGGATCGGGAAAAGCGATTCGCCGGCCTGCAGCAGGCCATCGAATACTACGAACATTTCCTTGTTGCACACCCCGATAACATTCCGGTTTTGCAGCAGTTGGGTGATCTATACAGCTGGATCAATAAGCACGACCTTGCCATCACTACTTATCAAACTGCAATCCGGATAGACAGGAGCAATCCGGTTCTGAAGAATGATCTGGCGCGCGTCTACCGTTGGACACAACGATTCCGCGACGCGGAAATCCTGTACAAGGCCGTGCTGGCGGCCGATCCGAATAACCAGGAAGCGCTGAAAGGCCTGACGATTACCTATCTGAAGCAAGGCGAATATCCCAATGCACAGAAAATCCTGGATCACGCCCTGCGTATTTATCCGGGCGATGCCGACTTGTACAAGGAGCAGGGGGTATTACTTGCCTGGGAGGAACGATACAACGAAGCGATCGCTTCATTGAAAAAGGCCATCGAACTATCGCCCGAAATGACGGATGCAGTAATCACCCTGGGCGACGTCTATTACTGGAACAAGCAATATCAGCAAGCGCTGGACGAGTACAAACAAGCGCTATCACTTGCTCCAGGCAGTCCTGACCTGCCGGTGATGATCGCCAAGACTTATCGGGCGCTGAACAACCTGGTTCTGGCGCAGGATTATGCGAACATCGCCCTGCGTTTCAATCCCGTCAGCGCAGAAGCAAGGGAGGTGCTGGCTGATATCCATCGGGATCAGCACCTGGTCAATTGGGAAAACGGGGTTCACCACCTGGAATTTTTCTCGATGCTTTTTGTCGTCACGCTGATTGCCATCGGCTACAAGAGGAACAGGCGCACGCTGCAACGGCGTCACCCTGTCGTTGCATACAGCATCCCCATCATGTTGCCTATTGTGGTGCTGCTTTCGATCGCTGCATTCGCCGTCGAAACCCTCATGAGGAGCTTGTACGATGTCGAACTCTTCGAGAGTGTGGCAAGCTCGCTGGCCCTTATTCTGCTGGGCATCATTTACCTTGTTCAGATACTCTATGCAGGACGCAACAATAACAAGAGCCGGGATAAGGTCGTCCTCGCCATTGGTGCGCACCCGGACGATATCGAACTGGGGTGCGGGGGATATATTCTGAAAGCCAAGGCGGAAGGTGCCAAGGTATACGGCCTGACCCTGACCAAGGGAGAGCGCGGAACGGAAGCGCTCAATGTACGCGAGATGGAAGCCCGCAATGCGGCATTGTTCATGGAGCTGGATGGTTACTGGATACTCGATTTCGCCGATACGCATGTCCAGGACAACATCGGAGAAGTGAAAGAAAAGATCGAGGAGATCGTCAGGAAAGTGGCTCCGACAGTGGTGCTGGTGCACAATCCTTACGATCCCCATGCCGATCATCGTGCGGCTTTTACTGCCACCAAGGAAGCAGCCCGACTGGTTCCGGCCGTGCTGTGCTACGAATCGGTCGGCACGCCGGCCGATTACAAGCCGGACTACTTTGCCGATATCACGGATCATTTGGCTGAGACACTACAGTTGATAGGCCTGCACAAATCACAGAAAAACAAGAGTTATATGGATCCCGAACTCTTGAAGGGACGCGCCGCGCATAGAGGCATTCAAGCGGGAGTACCCTATGCTATGGCGTTCCAGGTTTATCGGGTCGTGAATTGATGATAGCTGCGTACCATTCCGTATTTTATTCGTTCGGGTTTGTCGTGTTTCTGCTGGGCGTACAGGGAATGATTTTCTTCCCGCTGACTATCGCCTATGAGATCTGGAAACGGCGCTCCCTGAAGTCTCTGCCGCAATTCAGCGGCAAGGTAAGCGTCATTGTCCCCGCATACAACGAAGAAAGAACCATCCGCAATACGCTCCTGACGCTGCTGGAGAGCGATTATCCGGATCTGGAAATCATCGTCGTCAACGACGGATCGACCGACCAGACCGAGCAATGCATAGCGGATCTCATATCCGGCAGCCGTGTCATTTACCTCAAACAACAGAATGCAGGGAAAGCCAGCGCCCTGAATCGCGGCATCTCCGCCGCCAGCGGAGAAGTCATTTTATATACCGATGCGGACAGTCTGTTTTTCCCGGATACGGTCAGCCTGATGGCGCGCTGGTTTGCCGACCCGGGCATCGATGCCGTATGCGGCAACGACATGCCGCTCTACCCGCAGAATCCGCTCCATCGTTTCCTGACCATCACCACCCACATCGGCACCGGATTCGTGCGGCGCGCGCTGTCCGTCATCGGTTGTCTGCAGATCATCTCGGGGAACCTCGGTGCCATCCGCAAGAAGACGCTGGAAGAGATCGGCGGATTCATGAAAATCTGGGGCGAGGATCTCGAAATCACTTTCCGCCTGCACAAGTTCGGCAAGCGGATCGTCTTCGACCCGCAGCCCAAGGTGATGGCCGAATGCCCGGGAACATTAGCCTCGCTCTGGAGGCAGCGGGTACGCTGGATCAGGAGTTACATCAAGATAGCCTTGCATCACAGGTCATTGTTCTTTGCTCCGCGTTACAGCCCGTTTTCATGGTACCTGCCGGTCAATTTTCTGAGCATGAGTGTCGTGCCGCTCCTGCAAACCACGCTGTTGATCATGTTGCCCTTTGCCTATGCGAACGGGCTGGTTCGATTCGACGGCGTAATCGATATCCTGATCTATCTGGGGTTCTTCATCTTCATGCTGATTGCGGTATACAGCATTGTGCTGGACCGCGCATATGCCGACCTCAAGCTGCTGCCCTATGGTTTGCTGATCCTGCCGATCTCGTATTTCTACAACATGGTCGTTCTCTACTCGTGGTGGAAGGAACTGCATCAGGCAGAAGAGACCTGGCACAAATCGGAACGCCGGGATATTCAGCATGCACAATCGCACCAAAAGTCCCGCTGGCAGTCTGCAACCAGTGCAACGGTATTGACCTTGTTCTTGTCGCTTGCAACCTATCTGGCCATGTTTGCACCCGGAAGAGAAACGCTATCGACTCCTTCCGCACTGTTGGAGCAGAGGAACGTCCAGACGCAATTCCGGCTGTCGCTGTCCACACACTTCGACGCTTGGCCGGACTGGAACGATGCGATCAATAAAGTCACCTCGCGGCCGATGATACGCCATGCCGACATCGTCGGCATCGGGGCGGGTCGTGCCGAGTGGGTCTATTTCCGGTGGGAAGGCCACGAATCGGATTGGTCCAACCATCAACAAGGCGAACCGCGCGACCTGTTGCGGGTCGCCGCCAACACCTTCCATTCGCAGGGCCCGCGTGTCGCGGCGATGATCGATCTGTTCGCCCCCAGCTACATAGCAAAACATCCCAAAGCGGCTGCCGTACGCTTCGACGGTGTCCCGAGTGCCGACCAGGTCGGATTGGTCGAATTAACTCAGGGCGAATATGGCAAGCACCTCCTGGAAATGGTTGAATATCTCGCCGCAAACTATCCGGTAGACATCATCAGCCTGACCGAGGTCCCGTACCATAGTTATTCGTATAACGCCGAAGATCTCAAATCGTTCCGGCGCTTCAGCGGAAAAGCCAATTGGCCCCGCAATTCCAGCGGGAAGATCGATATCGAGAACCGCGTAATCTGGTCATGGAAGAACGCGCTGATGGAGGAATACATGAGCAAGGTTGCCGATGCCGTCCACAGGCATGGCAAGGCGCTCTATGTCGACGTACCGGTGAGCTGGAAAAATTTCTCCAATGAAGGCAAAGAATCCGGCCTGGATTATCGGCGCATGCTGAAACACGCGGACAAGATCGTTCTCTGGAACTATTATTACCTGGAAGGCAAGTCACCCGAGGTGTCCAACGCTCTGTCGGGCTACATGTCGCGCAATTTCCCGGCCGATTCGTATTACATCTCGATCGGCTTGTGGGGTAAGGAAGGGCACGCAGACGCTGCTTCGCTAAGCGCGGCGGTAAGCGCAACGCTGGCAGGCGGAAGCAAACAAATCTGGATCACTCCGAACGATATGCTTGGAAACGATCACTGGGACGAGATTACCCGCCGCTGGATCAAGAAGATTGAAGCGCCTTGATCGCCTTTCGAATAAAACCTCCTGCAATGGCTCTGGTTACTTCCGCAACTTCATTTTACGAAGTTGCGGAAGTGCATGATGTTGGGCACAATTTAAAATATTCGGGATTCACACACCAGACTTCACTGATCCAGGCAGGGGTTGTTTATGAAACGTGCCAGAATAGTCGCTCGATATATTGCCTTGCTCTCCGTGGTCTCCATGCAATCGGTGCACGGGGAAGTGAATGATAAATTCACCTTTGAAACAGGCATGGAGTACTTCTCGGGCAACTACGGCACTGCCCAGCATACCGATGTCTTGTATGTCCCGGTTACCGGGAAGTATCGAAGTAAGGACTGGTCCATGAAAATGACCATCCCCTACCTTGAGATTACTGGTACATCAAGCGTAGTCAGCGGAATAGGGCAAACGATAGTCCCTGCAACGAATACCGATCGTTTCCGTTCCGGCATGGGGGACTTGAGTTTTTCCGTTGCCCGAAATATCCATAACGGTGGGCCAGACGGCTTGATGATCAGTCTTGCCGGGAAAGTCAAAGTCGCAACAGCAAGTGTTGCCAAGGGACTGAGCACCGGGAGGGATGATTACGCCATCGAGGCTACCCTGTTCAAGGCATCCGAAAGGCTGAGTCCGTTCGGAGCGGTTGGATACAAGATCTATGGCAGCCCTGCTGCATATACCCTGAATAATGTTTTTTACGGCTCGCTCGGAGCCAGTTACAAGTTGAGTCAGGAATCCAGTGTGGGGGCCATGCTTATTGAAGGGCAAAAAGTCATGGCAAAGAGATCTGCGCGTTCTGAACTGATTCTTTTCGGCAGCCGCACATTCGACAGGAATTGGAAGATCCAGGGATATCTTCTAAAGGGCCTTACCAGTAGTGTTCCGGACTGGGGGGGCGGTGTTCTTATCGACTATATTTTTGAATTGAAGCGAAAGCCACAGGAGAACGTCCTTTCGGGATATTCCGATGTTTAGGCTGGGATGATTTCCCATTGGATGCCGTTGCGGTCGCAGCGCAGGGCGTTGGCTTTGCTGCCCCAGTCTCCCATCACCCAGCGCTCGCAGGTGTGTCCGTCCAGATGGTGCAGATGCCTGGCCGGGCGGTGCGTGTGACCATGGATGATGCGGGGGTAATTGTTATGGCGCAGCAGTTCGTTCACGGCATCGCTGTTCACATCCATCAACGCCATTTCCTTGCTGCGTTTTTGCGATTCGCTCTGTTCACGTAGCTGTTCGATCATGGCTTTACGCTGTGCCAGCGGTTGCGACAGGAATTGCGTTTGCCAGGCGCCGTTGCGCACCAGCGTGCGAAAGCGCTGATACTCGGTATCGTCGGTGCACAATGTGTCGCCGTGACTGAGCAGCGTGGGCGTGCCGTAGAGATCGATCACGGCAGGGTCGTCAAGCAATGTGGCATGGCATGCCGCGCCCAATTCCTTACTCATCAGAAAATCGCGATTGCCGTGCATGATGAAGATGCGCGTGCCCTGTGCATCCAGGTTGCGCAAAGTCCCGGTGATGAGCTGGTGAAACGGGTCGCCCAGATCGTCGTCGCCCGCCCAATACTCGAACAGATCGCCCAGGATGTAGAGCGCTTCTGCCTTGGGGGCGATGTCGGAAGCAAAGCGCAGGAACAGCTCCGTGCTGCGCGGATGCTCGTGGCTCAGGTGAAGATCAGAGATGAATAGAGAGTGGGGCATACCAGGATACGGGATTCAGGATACAGGATTCGGGAGGTCGGCCAGCACCCCTGAATCCGGTATCCGTATCCTGAATTCTTATTGAACTACTTCGGCCTTGGTGATGATGACGTCTTCTTTCGGGACGTCCTGATAGAAGCCGCTCGTGCCGGTCTTTACCTTGCCGATGGCGTCGACCACTTCCTTGCCTTCCACCACTTTGCCGAACACGCAGTAGCCCCAGCCGTCCTGTCCGGGATAGTCGAGGAAGCTGTTGGTCTTGGTGTTGATGAAGAATTGCCCGGTGGCGGAATGCGGGTCGCCGGTGCGCGCCATGGCGATGGTGTAGATCTCGTTCTTCAGGCCGTTCGCTGCCTCGTTCTTGATCGGTGCCTTGGTCGGCTTCTGCTTCAAGCCGGGCTCGAAACCGCCGCCCTGGATCATGAAGTTGGGGATCACGCGGTGGAAGATGGTGTTGGTGTAGAAGCCGCTATTCACGTAATCGAGGAAATTCTGGACCGTGACAGGCGCTTTTTCGGCGTCAAGTTGCAGGGTGATGATGCCTTGGTTGGTGTGGAGTTTTACCATTTTCATATTTCCTTTGGTTGCGGGTGTAGATGCGGCGTGAGCAGGCAGGACGCAGAGTCCGGCCAGCAAGAATGCGAGAACGATACGAATCAATTTCATTTATTCACTCCTTCATGGATGTTTTGCCAGTTCTGGTTGCATGATGCTCGATAGATGTAAAAGGGATCGGCAAGTGCGAGTGCCAGAATTACTTCTCCGAAGTTTCTTCGGCGATCAGCCATTGCCCGTTTGCCTTGACCCATTCCAAAGTCTTGCTGGTGATGCGGTTCAAATGAGTGGTGCGAAAAGCCTGCTTGAAACTGACGCTCACATGCCTGTCGTCGGCCACCCTGGCTTTGGGATCGCGAATCTCGACGTGGATGGATTTGACCGCGTCGATGCGCGATTTGCGATCCTTTTCCCAGGCACTGCGGTTGCCTCCCGGCACCTTGAATTCCTTTGCGTAGAACCCGAGGTATTTGTTGCTGTTTTTGGCTGACCAGGCGGCGGCCCATTCCTGAGTGGCCTTCAACACGTCTGCGACGGGGTCGGTGCTGACCGGGGTTGCGGCGATTGCCGGTTTGGCCGGCGCAGCCTGCGACACAGCGGGTGTGGCAGATGCAGGTGCGGCAGAAGCTGCCGGAGTGGGGGCCGGTGCGGAATCGGCTTGCGCAGTGGCGGCCGGCTTGGCAGCGGCGCTCGCGTTCTTGCTGAACAGTTCGCGGATCAGCGCCAGCTTGAGCTTGGCGCTGGTGTTGCTCCTGTCCAGTTGTAGTGCGCGGTCATAAGCCTGGCTGGCCATCTTGGCGTAGATGTCGCCGAGGTTTTCGTGCGCAGTCGGGTAGTTGGGATGGGTGCGGATCGCCATTTCCAGCGAATTCTTGGCCTTCTCGTACTGTCCCTGGCCGGCGTAAAGCACTGCGAGGTTGTTGTAGGGTTCGGGCAGCTCGGGATAGTCCTCGGTGAGCTTGGTGAAGATGGCGATGGCCTCTGGCGTGTTGTTCTGGTCGGCGAGGATCAGGCCTTTGAGGAAACGTGCCTGGGCATCCTTGGGTTTGACGGCGAGGAAGGCGTTGATCTTTTCCATCGCCTGGGCGTGCTGCCCTTGCTTGAACAGCTTGTTGGCATCCTGGATCTCATCTGCCTGAGCAGGGATTGAGATCGCACACAGAAGTCCCAATACGGCGGCCCGGCTAAGCAGTTTAAGCATGATCATCATGTGGTTTTCCCCGGAATGAATTTGACGTTGCCAAATCAAGAGTGGGCGATTCTACCAAATATGCGGAGGGCAAACACGGAATGCGCCACGGCGTGGCTGGGGGCGTTTTCGGGTAGAATTCCGCACCTTCAATGCAGACACTTTTTGAACAAAAATGAGCAGCAACGCGCCCACATCCGCCGCCCCCGTATCCAATTTTATCCGCACGATCATCGATGCCGACCTTGCGAGCGGCAAGCACAGCAGCATCGTTACCCGCTTCCCGCCCGAGCCGAACGGTTATCTGCACGTCGGTCACGCCAAATCGATCTGTCTGAACTTCGGCCTGGCGCAGGACTACAAGGGCAAATGCAACCTGCGTTTCGACGACACCAATCCCGAGAAGGAGAGCAATGAATATGCTCAATCCATCCAGGACGACGTGCGCTGGCTGGGCTTCCAGTGGAACGGCGAAGTACGTTGGGCCTCGGATTATTTCGATGCGCTGTACGGCTTTGCGGTGGAGCTCATCAACAAGGGGCTGGCCTATGTGGACGACCTGACGCCGGAGCAGATGCGCGAATACCGCGGCACGCTGACCCAGCCCGGCAAGGACAGCCCGAACCGCAACCGCCCGGTTAAAGAGAACCTCGACCTGTTCACGCGCATGAAGGCCGGCGAATTCGCCGACGGCAGCATGGTGCTGCGCGCCAAGATCGACATGGCCTCGCCCAACATGAACCTGCGCGACCCGGCCATCTACCGCATCCGCCGCGCGCACCACATCCGCACCGGCGACAAGTGGTGCATCTACCCGATGTACGACTACACCCACTGCATTTCCGACGCGCTGGAAGGCATCACCCATTCCATCTGCACCCTGGAGTTCGAGGACCATCGGCCGCTGTATGACTGGGTGCTCGACAACATCACCATCCCCTGCCACCCACGCCAGTACGAGTTCTCGCGGCTGGAACTGCACTACACCATCACCAGCAAGCGCAAGCTGCTGCAACTGGTGAACGAAAAGCACGTGAGCGGCTGGGACGATCCGCGCATGCCCACCATCACCGGCATGCGCCGTCGCGGCTACACACCTGAAGGCATCCGCGAATTCGCCAAGCGCATCGGCGTCTCCAAGAGCGAGAACATCGTCGACATGGCGATCATGGAAGGCGCGATCCGCGAAGATCTCGAGTTGCGCGCACCGCGCGTGATGGCCGTCATCAATCCGCTCAAAGTGACCATCACCAATTTCGACGGTGCGCAGATGCGCGAAGCCGATTTTCATCCGAATCAGCCTGAGTTGGGCAAACGCCTCGTCGCGTTCGGCAAAGATATATTTATCGAAGCCGACGACTTCGCTGAAGTGCCGCCGCCCGGCTGGAAGCGTCTCACCCTGGGCGGCGAGATTCGTCTGCGCCACAGTTATGTGATGCGCTGCGACGAAGCGGTGAAGGACGCCTCCGGCAAAGTCATCGAACTGCGTTGCAGCATCGACCACAATACGCTGGGCAAGAACCCGGAAGGCCGCAAGGTGAAAGGAGTGATCCACTTCGTGTCGTGCGAACATGCATTACCCGCCGAGATCCGCCTGTACGACCGTTTGTTCACCGTGCCGGAACCGGATGGCGACAAGGACGTGGATTTCTGTACCCACCTCAATCCGGCCTCGCTCACCGTGGTGCAAGGCTGGGTGGAAGCCGCAGTGAAAGATGCGACGCCGGAAACGCGCTACCAGTTCGAACGCCTGGGCTACTTCTGCACCGACCGGCGCGACCATCAACCCGGCAAGAAACTGGTGTTCAACCGTACCGTGACATTGAAGGATTCCTGGGCGAAAGAACAAAGTTAAGGAGGCGGCAATGTACAAGCGGATTGCAGTGGCGGTTGATGGCAGCAAGACTTCCGGAGCAGCGCTGGACGAGGCGGTCAAACTGGCGCGCGAAATGGGCGCAAACCTCATGCTGCTGCATGTGTGCGAAGAAATGCCGATCGTTTGGGAACCGGATGGCTTGAGCGTGATTCCGATGGATGACGTCGTAAAGGCGATCGTCGATGCGGGTAAAGGATTGCTGGAGAAATACCGCAAACAACTTGCAGACCAAGGCGTGGCGGTGGAAACGAAACTGGTCGAGACATACGCCGGCCGCGTGGGCGTCGCCATCTCGGAAGAAGCCCGCAAATGGAACGCCGATCTGCTGGTAGTGGGCACACACGGGCGTACCGGCATCGATCGTTTGTTGCTGGGTAGCGTGGCCGAGGGCATCAGCCGGAGCGCGACCATGCCGGTGTTGCTGGTGCGCGTTAATGACTAATGATCAAGAAATTGCCGTAAAGACTCCCCGATGCTGAAAATCTACAACACCCTCGCCCGCGACAAACAAGACTTCAAACCTATCGTGCCGAATACCGTGCGCATGTACGTGTGCGGCATGACGGTGTACGACTACTGCCACCTCGGCCATGCGCGCGTGATGGTGGTGTTCGACATGGTGTACCGCTGGCTGAAGGCCTCCGGTTATGACGTGACCTATGTGCGCAACATTACCGACATTGACGACAAGATCATCAAGCGCGCGGCGGAGAACAAGGAATCCATCCACCAGCTCACGCAGCGCTTCATCGATGCGATGCACGAGGATGCCGACGCATTGGGCGTGCAGCGGCCCGATCACGAGCCGCGAGCCACGCAATACGTGAAGGAAATGCTGGCGATGATCGAACAGTTGGAAAAGAACGGCCTGGCTTATCAGGCCGCGGACGGCGACGTGAACTACGCCGTGCGCAAATTCGATGGTTACGGAAAACTGTCCGGCAAATCGCTGGAAGACCTGCGTGCCGGCGAGCGTGTCGAGGTGGTTTCCGACAAGAACGATCCGCTCGATTTCGTGTTGTGGAAGCACGCCAAGGATAGCGAAGCGGACGAAGTGAAATGGGACTCCAAGTGGGGCAAGGGACGCCCCGGCTGGCACCTCGAATGCTCTGCGATGGGTTCCAAGCTGCTGGGCAATCATTTCGACATCCACGGCGGCGGCGCCGACCTGCAGTTCCCGCACCACGAGAACGAGATCGCGCAAAGCGAAGGCGCTCACAAGTGCCAGTACGTGAACTACTGGATGCACAACGGCTTCGTGCGCGTGGACAACGAAAAGATGTCCAAGAGCCTCGGCAACTTCTTCACGATCCGTGAGGTGCTAAAGAAATACGACGCAGAAGTGGTGCGCTTCTTCATCCTGCGCGCCCACTATCGCAGCCCGCTGAATTATTCCGATGCGCATCTGGATGATGCTAAGGGGGCGCTGACCAGGCTTTATACGGCGCTCAAGAGTGTCCCCTCATCCTCAATCCTTCCCCCGGAGGGGAAAGGAAGTGTATCCCCCTCTACCTCTGGGAGAGGGGCTATGGGTGAGGGTGCAGTTGACTGGAACACACCTTACGCCCAACGCCTCAAGTCCGCCATGGACGATGATTTCAATACCCCGGAAGCGGTCGCCGTGCTGTTCGACCTCGCCAACGAGGTGAACCGGAACCAATCAGCGGAAGCGGCAAATCAACTCAAAGCACTGGCCGGTGTGCTGGGTTTGCTGCAGCGCGATCCGCAAGAGTTCCTGCAGGGCGAGGCTAGTGAAGGCGGTCTGGACGATGCTGCGATCAATGCTCAGATCGAAGCGCGCATTGCAGCGAAAAAGGCAAAAAACTTTGCCGAGGCCGACCGCATCCGCAAAGAACTGCTGGAAGCGGGCATCGTGCTGGAAGACGGCGCCGCCGGAACCACCTGGCGGCGAGCCTGATCGGTTAAGGGAGCTTGCCTGCCGCGACCATGCGGTTGAACAAGGTGTTGGGTGAGATCCAGATCACCTGATCATCGAAAGTCGGCGTAGGTGTGTGACTAACAAAGGCGGTGTCGTTATTGGTATTTTCGGCTTCTTCCGTGGAAGGGGTTAGAGCCCAGTTTGGTCCGCGCGAAACTACCACCGCAACGGCGGTATCAGTGAGACTCATAGTTGGCGGAGTTAAAGCTGCGGGCGGTAGCGCGCACGGCGATCGGTCGCACACTCGAATGGCACCCGCACTATCCAGTTTGAAAGAGCGAGTATAGAGCAGTGTGCCACCACCGCCAGGCGCGCTATAGATTGCGTTTTTTTCGCCGAATGCCGGTGTCAGTGCATAGACGAATGGCGCCCCAAAACTGTCCAGTGAGCTGGTACCAAGCTGGTTGTAAGGCAACGTGCCGCCAATGGCATTACATGGAGTGGTAATCGTGCTTTGGCCCAACGCCGGGATATTGTTGACGGGTGGGAGGGGGGCAGCGAAATCTTCACTCCCGTCGTTATTCGTGTCTGGGCAAGGCAAACGACCGTTGGCAACGGCGAAGCCTAACAAGGCTGCACTGATTTCATCCATCTGTTTACGTGTTTCGTTGCGGTGCTGTTGCTCCATCTGCCCTGAAATCATAGGCAGCAAACCTCCCAGTAGTAGCGCCACGATGGCAAGCACCACTGCCATTTCGACAAGGCTGAATCCTGTTTCGATAGGTCGTTTCTTCATTTGCAGTTGTTCTTTCCATCTACACATAACGCCAGGTCATTAACGCTCTGGTAGTAGCTGTCGGAAGGTTTATAGGTTATGAATGCGGAATCTGGCGATACTCCATTGTGTGCATTCGATACAAACAATGGATCTACTGAACTTTCAGAGGTTGTGTTCGAAAGGTAGTCATTCGGAAGGGCGCTATAGGGTGCAGCGCGTGTTTGTGTTCCAAGTATTTTCCCCGCGACAATAACGGCGGCGCGGTAGCTGCCAGATCCGTTGTTTGTATTGCCAGAACCACTGATGCTTAAACAGGATACGCAAGCGCCGGCACTCCCTGGCTGAAAGCCATCGGCGACTTGATAAAAAATGAGGTCTCGCCAATCAGGCCAGTAGGATGAGTTGATCAAAGTGATACAACTGGGTACTCCCGCCCAACCAGAGGGCATGGTTGGATCCGGTGTGCCCGGGATGGCATTCAATGCGGTAGTAATCATTGCAGCCAGGGGGCCGGTACATAACATGCCAAGACAACTGTCAGCATAGATGCCTGCAGCGCGAGCCGGATCGGTGATGGCTTGGTTGTACGGTGGCGCTTTGGCGAAGTCTTTAAGCGCATCTCCCTTGTTTCTCAGATTAGCGAGTGTCCCTGTCCCGTTGAGGTATTGGGTCAATGCTGTTTGCACCGCAATGATCATATCTTGCAGCGCAAGATCGTCAGCAGTGGGTAGCGAGCTATTGGTGGCAGTGCTGGGCTGGTCAGCAAATCTGCCAAAGAGCGTCCCAAATGTGCCGGTGCGATTTAGGGGGGCAGTAGGATCGGTAACTGGCGCTGCCCATGGATATTTGTGGGCTGTATTGCCAGTCGCTAGCGCGTAATCATCCAGACAGGATTTCACTTCGCGGGCGACGCGCCTTTCGATGAGCGGCATCAGTTCATCAATGGTCACGTAGAGCATCTTGTCATTGAACTGATAGGTTGGGTCTTCAATTTGCCTGCCGGGATTGGCTGGATCATTCATCCAACGGTGCTCGTCCCCGGTGACGAATGTCTCAGTCAGGTCATAGTTGCTGTATGTCGTTGCACAAGGTGTTCCGGTGGGGCTGCAACCAGCGGGCAGCGAGATCTTGTCCAGGTACTGGCCTGGATTGGCAAGGTTGGGTGGAAGAGGCCTGCTCTGGTAAGGCAGTGCAGGGCCGGGAACGATGATGACAAAAGCGACTCGGTCGCTTAACAGTATACCGTTCATGTCGTATACCTTGAGCCAGGGATACGGATTGCTGCTCAGCAGTTCGGAATTGATCGGGGTGGCGGCATCAATCAGATTTCTCGAGAAGGCGTACCACGGCATAACACCTGTTGGATCGTTCTCGGAAGGGGTGCTGATTGCCATTCCAAGATCTTTCCAAGGGAGCCTGCCAAAACAGCGTTTTTGGGCATTGTTGTTGGTTAGCGGTGTGTAAGGCGGGACCGCCCCTGGCTTCGTGCTATCGAAACAGCCAGAATTCCATTGGCCGTTGTAATTAGGTGGAACCTCGGTGTTGGATAGCACATCGGGAATCATCATCCATCCTGGCGGGGTGCCGCTGCCGCCCAGCATATACCCAATCACAACTTCTTTGGATTGTGCCAACAAGTCGCTGCTTTGCTTGTTCCGCTCGATGCTTAGCGACACCTTGCTAAGCGATGTAACCAGAAACGTTGAAACGTTCCGATAATCATAATCATCAGCATTATCATCAACGTCGCCCCCTGTTGTCTCTGCATGATTGGGGCGAATGTGCGCAGGGCGTTCATGGTGCGCGACTTGGCTATTTGTTTTCTTCGGGTGCAGGGGCTTCGAGCTGCAGTCGTTCCCCGACCTTGAGTTGCACAGGCCGCGATTTGCCCGGTACGGTGACGGGTACGCTGGCCGGTGTCCTGTCATTGGCTTGTCCGGCAGGTTGCGCTTGGCCATTGACCCAGATGGTGCGGTTGCCGCCCTTCTTTTGCACGACCCCGTTGACGATGATGTAGTTGCGTCGCCCGCCGTCTTCGCCGCCGCTGGTGGTTTCCTGGAATTCCAGCTGTTGGCGTTGTTGCGGGGTGTAGAACAGGCGCCCAAGTTCCCCGGCTTGCACTGCGGATAGCGGGCCAAGCAGGGTCACCAGCAAGAAGGGGAGCGAATATCTGTTCATGGCGCGTTCTTGCTCTTCATGGTGAACCAGCCGCCGGTGCATTCCGCCTTGAGAGGCGCCAGCTCATCTACGCCCCCGGTCCGGGAGAGCGAGCAACCGTCCAGCATGAACCAGCCATACATCTGTTTGCGCATGTCGGCGAAGAGGTGCAGCAATTGTTCCTCATGCAGCACGTCGATTTGCATCGTCATGCTGCTGCGGCTGAGATTGTAGTTGCCTGCATCCAGGGGCGGACTGGGCGCATAGCCCTGCTGCGGGGCTATGGTGTATTTGAAGTCGAGGACGCTGCGCTGCTGGCGGAGTTTCTCCAGTCCTTCCATCCAGTCGAGACGATGCTCATCGCCTATGACTCTTTGTGCCTGCAGGGCATTGTATTCGAACGCATAGGCGGACATGTTTTCCTGGTCGCTCTGCGCAGCGAGGAGTTGGCTGCGTGCTTCGGTGAGCAGATGTTGCGCGGCCTGACGTTCCTTGAGCGAATGTTCCAGATAGGTGTTGCTCAAGGAAAGTATGCCTCCGCCAAGCGCGAGACTGAGCGCAAACGCACCCGCGCTCCATTTGAGGTCCAGCAGGTCTGCTTTGGAGAAGTTCATTCCTTCTGTCTCCAGATGATCTTCAGCGTGAACTGCGCGGGGTTGCCATCGTTCTTCTGGATGTCTCCGCTGATGCTGCCTTTGGAGCTGATGTCCAAGGGCATCTTTTGTACGGTAACAGTATACCCTTGCTGAACGAGCGCTTGTTGGAAGCGCTCAAGGTAGCCGAGCGCTTTGCGATAATCGCTGCCAAACTCGGAAAGGACGCCTTCGAAAGTGATGACCTGTGCCGGATAGGCAGAGGGGGCCGCATCCGCTGGGCTGACCTGCCATGCGAGTTTGTTGACTTTGATCTGCGTGAACTTGTCCATCACGAGCGCCAGTCCGCCCAGGATTTCTTCCGCCGGCGGGGCGTATTTGTTCAGCTTGCGCGTCAACAAAACCGAAGTCTTCATGTCGGCAGCCGGAACCGTGGTGTTGGCGAAGCTGCGCAAAATGTGTTGTGTCTGTTGTTTGATGCGTTCAGTCTGGGTGTTGATCGGTTCGGTTTCCGCGACATTATCCCGTCCTTGCCAGAAAGCGATACCGCCCCAAAGCGCACCGGACAAAGTCGTCACTGCCGCAAGCACGAACAGGAGACGGCGCAATTGCCACAACAGATGGAAATGCGTGTGTTGCGAGCTGGCATAGTGACTGACCGGAGGATTGCTCGCGAGCAGATGCAGCAGTAGCGGTGTGGCATCCGAATCGGTGTATTCATCCTTCGCTTTGACGCGCTTGCCCAATTGCTGAAGATCCAGATAGGTGTAGCGCAGTTCGTTGTCGCTTTCGAGGCGGCTCTGCAATGCAAGCCGGTCCTGGGCGTGACAGATGATGTATACATCCAGCACTTCTCCCGGCGGGGGAAGGCTGAGGCTTTTCAGATATTGTTGCGTGCGGGGGGTCTCGGTCGCGACGGATTCGCTGAAGGACTCTCTGCCGCTGATCGGGATCAGGCGCGAAAAATGCAAACTCTTATTGTTGAAATAGGTCTGCCGCAGCCCGGCATCCTTTTCCCACGACAGCAACAGCACATGATCCGAGGGGATGCTTTTGATCAGCGGGGCGCTGATGTTGGGGAGCGAGTAGATGCCGACGAGCGGGATGCGGTTTGCCAGCAGGGCATCCAGCCAGGGCGAGATGCGTTGCGGGTTGGTCAGCGCGGAGAACAGCATCTCGTCGTCGCGGCGGCCTTCTTCCAGACGATGCAGCAGGGTGGCTTGACGGAACGGGGTGCTGCGATAGAACTGTTCGAACTTGCGCATCCGCAGGTCGCGACGGGCGGGGCCGACCAGATGGGGCACCGTTTCCAGGCGGAAGTCTTCTTCGATGACATCCACCAGCAAGTAAACAGGGTCACGATGTTGCTTTAGGAAGTTGGAAAAATACTCGCGTCCGCCGGCATCGTTGGAGAAATATAGCGGGGCGCCCAGCTTGCCGCCACTCCAGATGGAGGCCTGGAAGGAATCTGCGCTGAGGAAGAGTAGGGTGCGTGCCATTTAGATTTTCACCTTGCTGATGATGTCGTAGATGGGCGATAGAACCGACAGCATCACCCATCCCAGCAACGTACCGAGGATGATGGTCATGGTCGGCTCGATCATCACTTGCACTTTTTTGATGGAATCCTTCACGTCGCGGTCATAAAAGTAGCTGACGTTGAGCAGGGCCTGGTCGAGCTGGCCGGTGGCTTCGCCCACTTTCAGCATGCGCACCACCAGCGGCGGAAAGATGCTGGCGTTCTGGAAGCTCTGCGTCAGGTTCTTTCCTGCCTCGATCTCCTGCATCACGTCCTGCAGGCTCTTGGCAATGACCTGGTTGTTGACCAGGTCGCGCGAATTGGTGAGGCAATCCAGGATGCTGATGCCGGAACTGTACATCATGGCGAAGGTGTTGGCGAAGCGCGCCAGGATGATCTTGCGCAGGATGGGGCCGGTCGGCCACACGTGCAGCTTGAAGTTATCCAGCTGGTATTGCAAGCCGGGATTGGTGATGAGCGCGGCTTTGAACGCACCGAACAGCACGAACGGGGTCAGCACCAGGACGTACCAGTATTCTACGAAGAAGGCCGAGGTCGCCAGCAGGATGCGCGTCTGAAGCGGTATTTCTTGCCCCATGCCCTTGATGAAGCCGACCAGTTGTGGCACCAGATAGATCATCAGGAAGAAGGTGATGGCCAACACAATGGTTCCGACGAAGGCCGGATAGATCATCATGTTCTTGGTCTGCGAGGCCATCTCGTCCTGCCACTTGAGCGATTCGGTGAGATGGGCAAATACATCGACCAATCGTCCGCTTTCCTCGCCGGCGTGCGTCAGGGCGACGGTGATCTTGTCGAAGGCGTTGGGATGTTCCGCCATCGCCTGCGAGAGTTTCTTGCCGCTCTCGATGGATTCCACCATGCTGGCAATGATCTCGCGGAAAGTGGCTTCTTCCATGGTGTCGCGCAGATCGGCGAGGCATTCCAGCAGGGGTACGCCGGCACGGACGAGTTGTTCGAGATTGAAGAAGAAGGTGATGAGGTCGGGGCGCTTGATCCTGCTGCTGCCGAAGGAGACCCTGCTTTCTTCTTCCTTGGCGCTGATGAGGTCGAGCCCGCCGCGCTTCAGGCGCTGTTCGAGGTCGATGATGTTGGCCGCATCCTGCAATCCCTTGGCGGTCTTGCCGTTGCTGTCGATGGCCTTGTAGGAATAGAGCGCCATGGGGGTGGTTACATCCGGTCACTCAGGTCGACCACGCGCGAGACCTCGGCGATGGAGGTCACGCCCTGCAGGATGCGCCGTATGCCGTCCTGGGCTAACGGGCGGAAGCCGCGTTCCAGAGCATTGTTCTTCAGGTCGCGGATGCTGGCGCGACGCGCGATCAGATCGTCCATCTCGCTGTCCATCTTGAGGATCTCCATGATCGCCTGCCTTCCGGTATAGCCCTGATGGTGGCAGATGTCGCAACCGGCTGCGCGATAGATGGTGATGTTCTCGTCATGGCGCACACCGAGTATCTTGCATTCGCCGGGATCCGGGTGGTACGGATACTTGCAGTGGCGGCACAGTATGCGCACCAGGCGCTGGGCGACGACACCGATGATGTTGCCCGCCATGATGTCCGGCAGGATGCCGATGTCCAGCAGGCGAGGGATCGCGCCGATGGCCGAGTTGGTGTGCAACGTCGAATACACCTGGTGGCCGGTCATGGCGGCGCGGAACGCCATCTCGGCGGTCGGGTGGTCGCGGATCTCGCCGACCAGGATGATGTCGGGGTCCTGGCGCATCAGGGAGCGGATGCCGCTGACGAAATCCAGCTTTGCCGCTTCGTTAACCGAACTTTGGCGGATCAGCGGGATGGGATACTCCACCGGGTCTTCCAGAGTCATGATGTTCACCGACTCGGTATTGACGTGGCTCAGTACCGAATACAGCGTGGTCGTTTTGCCGCTACCGGTCGGGCCGGTGACCAGCACGATGCCTTCCGGTTTGGCGATGATGGATTTAAGCGTGTTGAGCGCGGTCTCGTCCAGTCCGAGCTGGTTGATCGGCACTAGGCCTTTTTGCCGGTCCAGGATACGCAGCACCAGATTCTCGCCATACGAGGTCGGGTGCGAAGCAACGCGAAAATCGATAGAACGCCCGGACAGGCGCAGAGAGATGCGTCCATCCTGCGGTGCACGCGTCTCGGCGATGTTCATGCCGCTCATCACCTTCAGGCGTACCACCATGGCAGGCCAGAAACTCTTGTGCAGGCTGCGAACCTGGCGCAACACGCCGTCGACGCGATAACGGATGCGCAGGAAGCTGCTTTCCGGTTCGAAGTGGATGTCCGAAGCTCCCTGCTGTACTGCCTCGGTGAGCAGGGCGTCGATCAGGCGAACGACCGGCTGGCTGAATTCGTTCACGCCTTGCTGGAGGGGTTGGTGCTCCATCTCGCCCGGTTCGATCTCGTGCAGGATGCCGTCGATGGACAGTTCGAAGCCGTAGTATTGGTCGATGGCGCGCAGGATATCCGACTCGCTGGCGAGCTGGGTGGTGAGGCGGTACTCGTCGCGCAACAGGGCGCGCACCTGGTCAAGCGCGATGATGTTGTCCGGATCGGCGATCGCGATCGTCAGGATCTTGTTGCCGGTGTCGACGGACAGTGGCAACAGGATATAGCGGCGCGCTATTTCCTTGGGTACCAGTGAGATCGCAGCCGGATCAACGAGGACGTTGGTAAGGTCGACACTTTCCTGCCCGAGATTTTCGGAAAGGACGTCGCGTATGGTCGCTTCGGACAAAAAACCGAGGCGTACCAGCAGCCGGCCTAGTGGCTGGGGGCTTTTATTTTGCTCTTGGGTGGCGATGCGAAGTTGGTCTTCACTGATCACCCCCTTAGCTATCAGCAAGTGCCCGATGGGCTGCTGGCTCTGTTGTTGCGGTGCAGCCATCTTCTTCCTTAGTGAGCGGGCGTCAGTTCATTCAGACGTTGTTGCGCTTTCGCGTGGTCGAATCCGGAATTGCCCGAAGTGTCGAGCTGCAATGCTTGTTGATAATACTGGGCCGCGACTTTGCGCTGCCCCAGATGATCCAGGCTTACCGCCAGATTGTAAGTGTACTGGGCATTGGCCGGTTCCAATGTATGCGCATTGAAATAATATTGCTGCGCATCGCCCCAGCTGGACAAGTCGGCATAGTAGTTGCCCAGCGCAAAATGCAGGACGCCGGAACGCGGCTGTTCGGCCAACAACATCTTGAGACGGCTTTCCGTATTGCCGTTGTCGGGCGAGTAGTTCATCAGTGCGGCTTGTGCGGCCGGGTCGCGCGGGTCAAGTACCAGCAACTCGCGGTAATAGTGTTGCGCGACCTCATCCTGCCCTTGTTGCTGTGCTATGGCGGCCAGGCCGAGGAGTGCATCGCGGTTGTGTATGTCCTTGCCCAGTACCTGGCGATATCCCTGTGCAGCAGTGACGTAGTCGCCGCGCTGATAGGCTTGGTACGCGTCGAGCAGCGCAGGGGTGATGGTATCGCCTGCCGATTTGCGCTGGATGGTGACATCTGCCACGGTAGATCTGGTGCGCGGTCTGCTGCTTGCTTTGGGTCTGTTGCGGGGTGCGTCGAAGTCCTCATTGCGCGCGGTGACGATTTGCTGTTCAGGCTGCGCAGGTGTTGAAATCTCCTGCGGAGGGATGAAAGGAACCAGGGGTGCGGCTGCCGTGACTGGTGCGACAGGAGGTGGAGTGGTGCGTTGCACCACGATTTGCTTGGGTGGTTGTAACTCCAGCCAGACGTAATAACCGTAGCCCGATCCAAACACCAGAGCGATCAGCAATGTCGTGGGAACCAGTCCCAGCGTCCATCGGAAGCCGCCGGAGGCTTTCTTTTTTTTGGCGGCAAACAGGGTCTCTCCTGCGGAGCGGGATGAAGCGGTTGCAGAGGAGTCGGCAGCGGTGCGCGAGGGGGCCGCATCCTCAAGTGTCAGATTGGAAAGTCCGGAACCTTGATGTTTATCGCCGGATTTCTTGAGGGCGTCGAGTAGCAGGCTCATGGCTTTGCCTTCTCGCTTTCAGGTTTGAGGAAGTTGGAAGTCGGCAGATTGTCGCGATAGTTGCTGTAATCGCCGTCGATACTCGCATCCTTGATGACCACCGGGCGCAGGAAGATCACCAGTTCGGTCTTGGTCTTGGTGTCGTTGCGGTTCTTGAACAGATTGCCTGCGACCGGGATGTCGCCCAGCAGCGGGATGCCGTCGCTCAGGTTGTTGATCTCGTCCTGCATCAAGCCACCCAGGACGGCAATTTGTCCGCTGTTCACGCGAATGATGGACTCCATTTCGCGGGTCCTAATCTCTGGCACCTTGTTCACTATGGCGGTGACGTTGCAGTTTGTGACGCCTGTGCCGCATGGATAGGCCAGGCTCGGGTTGGGGTCGTTCACATAGCCGATGATGCGCGTGATCGTCGGGCGGACGTTGATGGTCACATAGTCGGCATCATTGATCTCGGGCGTGACATTCATGGTGAAGCCGACCGCGACGGGAATGGGGGTGGTTGTATAGGTCGGAGCCGTATTGCCGTTGACCGACGTGGTACCGGGCGTGACTGCTATCGAGAAATAAACCCTGTTATCCACCACTTTGAGGGTCGCGGTCTGATTGTTCATCACGCTCAGTTTCGGGCTGGAAAGCACCTTCACATCGCCGAATGAATCGAGCAGGGAGACGCTGGCGCTCAGATTTCCCAAAGCACTGGTCGGGTTGACGTAGTTGAGCAGGAGCATTTGTCCCGTGCTTGTAGCAGGCAGCGTCGCTGTTCCTGCCTGGGTTACCTGAAAGCCCTTGGTGGAGCCGGTGGCGCGGAGGCGCGACCAGTCGATCCCTTGCTGGTAATTGCTGTTCAGCGCGACTTCCGCGATGGTCGCTTCGATCAGCACCTGGCGGCGCGCCGTCGTCATGACCTTGTCGATGAATTCCTGGATCTTCTTGTGTTGGCGTCCCGTGGCACGAACGAGCAACACACCGGTTTCCTTGTTGGCGTTGATGTTCACGGCAGGTTCATACTTGCCAGCCTGTTGCACGGTTGAGGTCTGGCCTGCAACGTCCTCGTTTCCACTTCCGGAGACGCCACCGCCGGTTTTACTGGCGGCCCCTTTTCCGCCGCTGGGACCCGCGATGCCGCCGCTGACTGACATGCTGCCCAGTCCTCGGGCGGTGGCAGCCATGTCGTTGCGGAGCTCTACTCTTTCTGTATATCTGATCCGGTCTTCATCGACGATGATGGCTCTGACGTTTTCAACCAGGCTGTCCATCAGATTGTTTTTTGTTTCGCTGGCTACCGTGGTCGAAGCTGTATTGCCACCTGCTGCGGCTCCTGCAGTGGTAGCGCCTGCGCCTGATGTACTTCCAGGTACTCCGCCTATCTGGCTGCTGGTGAAGATCTTGCTCGACACCGAGCGTGACATGTTGATGAAGTCGATCTTGTATGTCTTCAGGTAAGGTTTGTCAGCCTCCACAAACAGGTTGCCGTTCTCGATCGTGTAGCGCATATCGACTTGCTTGGAGATGCGATCCAGTATCTGCGGCAATGTCTGGTCGATGGCGTTGAGCGTGACCAGGCCCTCGATGCCGGAGCCGACGTCGATATTGATTTTGGCATCGCGTGCCAGTGCAAACAGTATTTCGCGCGCAGGAACGTTGGTAACGACGACGCTGTAGGTTTCGATTTTGGCTGCGGGTTTTGGAGGGGGGAGTACGACGGAGCGTTTGCTGGTTTCAGGGATATCGCCGGCGCTGATGGGCGCAGCGCTACTCTGCTGGATGTGCTTGTCGGAGGGGGTGAACGACTTGGTACCGCAAGCGACGAGCGAAACACAAGCTGAACACAGCAGTACGTGAGTGAACCTCATTACCTTATCTCCCTTTGTTTCGGTGAAAGGTAACATCATTTCCTTGCTACAGCAATATGCCGTTCAGACTATATGCTTGTTCCTTCAAATGCTTAGAGGCGGTCGCTCAAGGCATTTTCTGCGAATCTTCCAGCACGTACAGGGTCGGTGCGAAAGCGTCCTTGTAACGCTGCGGCAACTTTGCCATTCCCGCAAGAGCCTTGTCGCTATTGGCGTAGATGCCATACAGCACTCGGTATCCATCCCTGCCGTTCAATTTGACCGGTGCGATAAATATTTCGGCAAGCACTCCCAGTCTTTGGGCCCGCTCAAGGAAACGTTCCATGCGCTCCGGGCGGATGTCATCCGTGTAAAACAGCTGGATGCTGACGTTGCCGTGGTTTGGCGCGGACACTGCGGATAATGTGGCTCCCAGCCTTTGTTGAAGGAGCGAAACATCCTGTGCGGGCGGTGCCGGTTTCTCCGGGACGGGTCGGAGTGGCGGGGTGGCGCGCGGCGAGGTCTGGCGTTGTGACGCGGCAGGACGGTTCGCGGGCAGCGTGAGTGTGCTACCCAGGGGCAGGGTCGTGACGTTTGAAGCGTCTGCGACGGCGGAAGCGGCCATGACTTCGGACGCTGCGGTCACTGCAGATGCGGGTTCTGCCTGGGGCATCACTGTGTTGACGGTAATGGGGCGGGTCGGTGCGGCGGGTCGCGCCATCGCTTCGTTCTGGCCGGCATTCTGTCCCATGAGCCAGCCGGCACCAGCCACTGTGGCGGCGAACAGGGCGGCCCCGCCGGTCATCGAAACGCTTTTGCGGTTGAGCCATTTGTGCATGGGAACCATCTCGCTGTCGCGAATGGCAGCCTGTACGTGGCGAGCTTCGATTCTGTGCACATTTTCCACAAAGGCGGCGAGCAGCGCCTTGTCGGCAAGAATGTTTACTCGTCGCATCAGTCCCTGCGAGGCTTTGCCGATATGCAAAACCGCGGCAGGGGAGAAGATGTCCGGGCCTTTATATCCGGCTGCGCGCATGCGGAACATCAGGTAGTCGTCGACCACCTTGCGCGAGATCGGCAGGATGCTGAAGTGATGCACGATGCGATCCTTCAGTTGTCGCATGTTGCTCTGGTCGAGCTTTTCGTCCATTTCGGGCTGGCCGAACAGTACGATCTGGATCAGCTTGTGTTTGCCGACTTGCAGGTTGTACAGCAGACGCAGTTCTTCCAGCGTTTCCAGCGGCATGGCATGCGCTTCGTCCACCAGTACCACGCAACGCTCGCCACGCTCGTACATTGCTTCCAATTGGTTCTGCAGGGTTTGCAGAATGACGTTGATGCGCTGTCCTTCGAGGTTGAGACCGAGCCGATCGGCGATGGCATACAGCAACTCGTCGCGCGACATACTCGGGTTGGCGAGGTAGATGGCCTTGATGCTCGTGGGGAGTTTATCCAGCAGCATGCGGCACAGCATGGTTTTGCCGCTGCCGACTTCGCCGCTGACCTTGATAATGCCTTCGCCGTCGGTGATGGCGTAGATCAGCGCGTCGAGGATCTCGCCGCGGTTGGCGCCGGAGAAGAAGAAATCGGTGACCGGAGTGATCTTGAAAGGTGGTTCAGTCAGGCCGAAGTGCTCCAGATACATCTGTGTCCCCTTTACTGAACTTTCTGTGCTTTATGTTTTTGCACCGCTTCGATGCGGCTGTATAGCGTCGTGCGTGCGATACCCAGCAGTTTCGCCGCTTCGCTGACGTTGCCGTGCGCCAGCTCCATGGCGACGTCGATGTAACGGGCAGTATAGCCCATCAGCAATTCATCCAGATCGAAACCGCCTTGCTGCAGCACCTGCCGTATCTCTGCGGACAGGTCGGCCGAAGCAGAAGCCGCCATCTCCGGTTGCGGATCGAACTCGGCTTCCAGTTGTTTTGCGTTGACCTCGGCTCCCGGGTATTTGGTGGTCAGGCGAATGACGATGTTGCGCAATTCGCGGGTATTGCCGGGGAATGAATATAGCGTCCAGGCGGCTTGCGCGGCGGGGTCGAGTCTGAATGGAGGACGTTGCGCCTGCGATGCATAGAAGCTTCTGAAATGTTCCAGCAGCAGCAGTTTGTCCTCGCTCAGGGCGCGCAAGGGCGGAACCTGGATGGTGAAGATGCTCAGACGATGGTAGAGGTCGGTGCGGAAGGTTCCATTGCGTACAGCCACTCTCAAATCGCGGTTGGTGGCGGCGATGATGCGGGCATTGCTCCTGCGAGTACTGGATTCGCCGACGCGCTGGTATTCGCCGTTCTCCAGTACACGCAGCAGCTTGGCTTGCAACTCCGGCGGCATTTCGCCGATCTCGTCGAGGAACAACGAGCCATTCTCGGATTTCTCGAAGAAACCGATCTGTGCTGTGGTTGCCCCGGTGAATGCGCCTTTGGCATGGCCGAATAGCGTGGATTCGAGCAGGTTGGGTGAAATTGCGGCGCAATTGAGCACGACATACGACGCATCGGATTTGCCGCTCAAACGCTGCAGGGCAGCGGCGACCAGTTCTTTGCCGCTGCCAGATTCGCCCTCGATCAGCACCGGATAGGGCGTCTTGGCGTACAGCTCGATCTGGCTGCGCATCGCCTGGACGGGCTGGCTGTTGCCGATGATGCCGAACAGCGACTGGCTGTCTGTCAGGCCTGCTTCTTCGCTCTGCTGGATGCGCAAGGCGTCGCGCAGCAGGGCGCGCAGTGTCTCCGGTCCGCAGGGTTTGGCGACGAACTCGATGGCGCCCAGGGTGCGTGCGTGCCGCGCATTACTTTCCTCGTTTTGGCCGGATAGCGTGATGACCTTGATGTTGGGTGAGTGCGCCAGCAGTTCGGTGATGAGGCGGAAACCTTCTTCCGGGCGATGCGGAGTGGGAGGCAATCCCAGGTCGACCAGGGCCAGTTCGGGCGGGCGCGTCATGTCGCGCAACAGGCGGATGGCTTGCGGGCGGTCTTCGGCGAGGTGTATTTCGAATTCGTCCGACAGGATCAGACGCAAAGAATCACGGATGAGCGGATCGTCATCGACGATGAGCAGAGCAGGGAGTGTCACGCTGTTATCCTGAAAGTGTCCACGAGATATGTGTAACAGGCACAGAATAGCCCGCAATCGCGCCGAGCTCAAGTTATGGTTGGTTTCCAAGTTGTGTTGGGGTGGTTTAGAATGCGCCCTCTTCAACCCGCGATAGGTTCATAAGTGTCCGCACCTCTGGTAGAAGTCAACGACGTCAATTTTGCCTACGATAGCCGCCCGGTTCTGAAGGGTATCAACATGTCCTTTCCCAAGGGCAGGCTTATCGCCATCATGGGCGGCAGCGGTTGCGGCAAGACAACGCTGTTCCGGCTTATCGGCGGCGCGATCAAGCCCACCAAGGGTGAGATCAAGATAGACGGGCGGGTCACGCACGAACTGGATCAGAAGGGTTGGTACGAGATGCGCCGCAAGATGGGGGTGCTGTTCCAGTTCGGCGCCTTGTTCACCGATATGTCGGTCTACGACAACGTAGCGTTCCAGATGCGCGAACATACCGATCTGCCGGAAGAGGTCATTCATGATCTGGTGATGATGAAGCTGAATGCAGTGGGCTTGCGCGGCACACACAATCTGATGCCGGCCGAGCTCTCCGGCGGCATGGCGCGGCGGGTGGCACTGGCGCGCACCGTGGCACTGGACCCGATGCTGATCCTGTACGACGAACCGTTCGCAGGCCTCGACCCGATTTCGCTGACCGTGGTGGGTCAATTGATCCGCAAGCTGAACGATGCGCTGGGCGCGACCTCCGTGATCGTGACGCATGACGTGCAGGAATCGTTGAAGATCGTCGATTACATCTATTTCATCGCCGATGGCCTGATCGTGGCGGAAGGCACGCCGGAAGAGATACTCGCGTCCGACAAACCGTTCGTGCACCAGTTTGTGCACGGCGAGATGGACGGACCGGTTCCGTTCCATTATCCCGGCGGGGATTACCGTCACGACCTGGGGGTGGTTGCCTGATGCAAATCGCAAAGAGTCTGAGGACCATCGGCCGCCGCACCATCAATGCAGTGTGGCGCATCGGTTATGCCTCACGTTTTTTCGTCATGACGCTGTTTTATTCCGGGGTCAGCTTTCGCCGCTTTCACCTGACAGTCAAGGAGATGTTCTCCAGCGGCGTGATGTCGCTCATCATCATTCTGGTGTCGGGCATGTTCGTCGGCATGGTGCTCGGCTTGCAGGGATACGAGACGCTCAAGCGCTATGGATCGGAGTCGGCGCTGGGTTCACTGGTGGCGTTGAGCCTGGTGCGCGAACTGGGGCCGGTACTGGCAGCGCTGTTGTTTGCAAGCCGCGCCGGATCGGCGATGACCGCCGAGATCGGTTTGATGAAAGCGACCGAGCAGATCGCCGCGATGGAAATGATGGCGGTGAATCCGATCGCGCGCGTGGTTGCGCCGCGTTTCTGGGCGGGGGTGATCTCCATGCCGTTGCTGGCAGCGCTGTTTTCGGCGATGGGCGTCTTTGGCGGCTACGTGGTCGGCGTGGTCAATATCGGTGTGGACGAGGGTTCGTTCTGGTCGCAGATGCAGTCATCGGTGGATTTTCAGCATGACGTACTCAACGGCGTGATCAAGAGTTTCGTGTTCGGCCTGGCTGTCACGGCCATCGCCCTGTTCGAGGGTTACGATGCGCCGCCAACGGCAGAAGGCGTGTCGGGTGCGACCACGCGCACAGTGGTGGAGTCGTCGTTGGCGATTTTGATGCTGGATTTCATTTTGACCGCATTAATGTTTCAAGGAGCTTAAGGTTATGGAACGTACGACATTGGATCTATGGGTTGGCGCTTTCGTGGTGGCGGGTATTGCCGCGCTGGTGGTGCTGGCGCTCAAGGTCGGGAACTTGAGTACCTATAACGTATCGGAGTCATATGAGTTGCAGGCGCACTTCAACAATGTCGGTGGATTGAAACCTACAGCATCGGTCAGGAGCGCCGGCGTGCTGGTGGGGCGGGTGACCAGCATCGTGCTGGATCCCGAACGGTACGAAGCCAAAGTGACCATGAGCATCGACAAGCGTTATCAGTTTCCCAGGGACACGTTTGCCAATATCCTGACTTCCGGCTTGCTGGGCGAGCAGTACATCGGACTGATGCCGGGCGGGGATGATGTGATGCTGAAGAACGGTGACGAATTCAAGAAAACGCAATCGGCTGTGGTGCTGGAAGATCTGATCGGCAAATTTTTCACACAATCTGCAGATACGAAGTAATTAACCGGAAAGGAAAGCATGAAAAGGACATTTGCCCAGTTGTGCTGTGTTTTGCTGCTGTCCGTGGCATCGGGCGCGCGCGCCGAAATGCCGGACCCGGACGCGCTCATCAAGAACACGGTGCGCGAGGTGCTCGAAATCGTGCGCAACGACAAAGATCTGCGTTCGGGCAACCAGAAGAAGATGCTGGAGCTGGTGGATGCGAAAGTGTTGCCGCATTTCGATTTCGAACGCATGACGAAACTGGCGGTTGGCAAGTCGTGGCGCACCGCGACGCCGGAACAGAAGCAGGCGCTGATGAGCGAGTTTCGTATCCTGCTGGTGCGCACCTACACCAAGGCATTCACTTCCTATCGTGACCAGGTCGTCGAAGTCAAACCGATCAAGCTGGACGCAGCCGCGACCGAGTTGACTGTCAAGACGGCAATCATCAAGCCGGGTTCGCAACAGCCGGTATTGGTGGATTACGACATGGAAAAGACGCCGAGCGGCTGGAAGGTGTACGACCTGACAGTGGAGGGCGTGAGCCTGGTGACCAGTTATCGCGGCACATTTGCCGATCAGGTTCAGCAATCCGGTATCGATGGTTTGATCAAGACGCTGGTCGATAAGAACAAGACGGCGGCGAGTAACGCCGCACTGGCTGAAAAGGCAGACTCCAAGTGATCCAGCGCGAAGGACAATGCTTGCGGGTCTCCGGGCGGCTGACCATGGACACCATCGGCGCTGTGTTCGACGAGGCCATGCAAACGCCAGACGGCAAGGACTGGACGGTTGATCTTGCGCAGGTAGAGGCGGCAGATTCCGCTGCCGTGAGCATGCTGCTGAGCTGGCTGCGCAACGCGCAACGTCATGAGGCGAAGCTGACCTTTGTCAATGTTCCGGATAATCTGCGCAGTCTCGCCGATCTCTATGGCGTGGCCGAAGCGCTGCCATTGAGCCACTCATCACAATAAACGCCGCAGCAGCGACGAGAAGAATTCCAAATGCAAAAATTAGCCATTCAAGGCGGTATCCCTTTACGCGGTGAAGTGCGCATTTCCGGCGCCAAGAACGCCGCATTGCCCATCATGTGTGCCAGTCTGTTGACCGCAGGCAGTCTGCGCTTGACCAATCTGCCCGAACTGCACGATGTCGGCACCATGCGCAAACTGCTGCAGCAGATGGGCATGGAGGCGGAATCCGCAACGGGCGAGATCACTTTCAAGGGTGACAAGGTCGATAACTGGGAGGCGCCGTATGACATGGTGAAAACCATGCGTGCCGCGATCCTCGTGCTGGGTCCGCTGGTAGCGCGTTTCGGCGACGCCAAGGTCTCCCTGCCCGGCGGGTGCGCAATTGGTTCGCGTCCGGTCGATCTGCACATCAAGGGCTTGCAGGCGATGGGTGCCGAGATCGCCATCGAGCATGGCTACATCCACGCCAAGGCGAAACGCCTGAAGGGCGCGCGCATCTTCTTCGATATTGTCAGCGTGACTGGCACCGAGAACCTGATGATGGCGGCCGCTTTGGCAGATGGCGTGACGGTACTGGAAAACGCCGCGCGTGAACCGGAAGTGGTGGATCTCGCCAATTGTCTGCGTGCAATGGGCGCGCAGATTTCCGGTGACGGCACGGATACCATCACGATTGCTGGAGTCGAAAAACTGCATGGGGCGGAACACCGCATCATGCCGGATCGCATCGAAAGCGGCACCTTCCTGGTGGCTGCAGCAGCGACCGGCGGCAGTATCACGTTGCGCGAAACGCGAGCCGACATCCTGGAAACAGTGCTGGAAAAACTCACCGAAGCGGGCGCGCAGATCGAGGTGGACGGCGACAGTATCCACCTCGAAATGAGAGGGCGGCCGAAAGCAGTGAACGTGCGTACCGCGCCGCACCCGGCGTTCCCCACCGACATGCAGGCCCAATTCATGGCGCTCAATTGCATTGCGGAAGGCAGCGCGATGGTGGTGGAGACCATCTTCGAGAACCGCTTCATGCACGTGCAGGAACTGCGCCGCCTGGGTGCGCAGATCGACGTCGAAGGCAACACCTCGGTGGTGCGCGGTGTCGACCATCTGGAAGGTGCGACCGTGATGGCGACCGACCTGCGCGCATCGGCCTGCCTGGTCATCGCCGGGCTGGTGGCGCAGGGCGAAACGGTCATCGACCGCATCTACCATCTGGATCGCGGCTACGAGCATATCGAAGCCAAGCTGGGGCAGCTCGGGGCGAATATCCGGCGCTTGAAATAAATCACCCCGTTCGTCCTGAGTGCCGCGCATGGCGCGGTTATCGAAGGATGAGCGGACATCAAGACCGCCGGGCAACCCCCGGCGGTTTGTTCTTGCGAACCGTTCATGCTTCGACAAGCTCAGCACGAACGGGGAGACAAGCCTAATCCTCGCATTTGCCTGTAAAATGCGCTCCTTTGCGAATTCGGGCGTACCAGCATGACTATTACCATAGCCTTATCCAAGGGCCGCATCTTTGAAGAAACCGTGCCGCTTCTGAAAGCGGCAGGTATCACACCACTGGAAGATCCCGAGTCTTCGCGCAAGCTGATTTTGCCTACCAACCGCGCTGACGTGCGCCTCATCATTGTGCGTGCTTCCGATGTGCCGACCTATGTGCAATACGGCGCGGCGGACATAGGGGTGGCGGGCAAGGACGTGCTGAACGAGCACGGCGGCGAAGGACTGTATCAGCCTCTGGATTTGAATATCGCCAAGTGCCGCATGATGGTCGCGGTACGCAACGATTTCGATTACGAATCGGCAGTGAAGCAGGGGGCGCGCCTGCGTGTGGCGACCAAATATGTGAAGACCGCGCGCGAACACTTCGCTTCCAAAGGTGTGCATGTCGATCTCATCAAGCTGTACGGTTCGATGGAACTGGCGCCGCTGGTTGGGCTGTCCGATGCGATCGTCGATCTGGTGAGCAGCGGCGGCACCTTGAAGGCCAATAACCTCAAGGCGGTAGAAGAGATCGCGCAGATTTCTTCGCGTCTGGTGGTGAATCAGGCGTCGCTGAAACTCAAGCGCGCCACGATCCAGCCGATGCTGGACGCTTTTGCATCTGCCGCCAGCAAATAAGCGGGCCCCATTAAATAGAGATCAAGACCAATGAACATCACCAAACTCTCGACCCGACAAGCCGACTTCGACGCCAAGCTGAGCAAGCTGCTGGCCTTCGAAGAGACCGCCGACGAAAAGCTGGAAGCGACTGTCGCAGCCATTCTGGCTGACGTGAAGAAACGCGGCGATGCGGCCGTGCTGGAATACACGCGCAAGTTCGATCGCCTGCCGCTGGCTGATGCGGCCGCGATGGAATTGCCGCGAGCGGAGCTCAAGGCGGCGTTCGAGAGTCTCCCGGCCGACCAGAGGAGTGCCCTGGAACAAGCAGCGCAACGTGTCACCGACTACCACAAGAAACAAGTGCAAGTCTCCTGGAACTACCTGGATGAAGACGGCACCATGCTCGGCCAGCAAGTCACTCCGCTGGATCGCGTCGGCCTCTACGTGCCCGGCGGCAAGGCGGCCTATCCGTCTTCCGTGCTGATGAATGCCTTGCCTGCGAAAGTGGCAGGGGTAGCGGAGCTCATGATGGTCGTCCCCACGCCGGATGGCGTAAAGAACCAATTGGTGCTGGCGGCAGCGCATCTGTCTGGCGTGGATCGCGTGTTCACCATCGGCGGCGCGCAAGCCGTGGCGGCATTGGCGTATGGCACGGACACCATCCCCAAGGTGGACAAGATCGTCGGCCCCGGCAATGCCTATGTGGCATCGGCCAAGCGCCGCGTATTCGGCGCCTGCGGCATCGACATGATCGCGGGGCCTTCCGAGATCCTGGTCATCTGCGATGGCAAGACCGACCCGGACTGGGTGGCGATGGACTTGTTTTCGCAGGCCGAACACGACGAACTGGCGCAGGCCATCCTGTTGTCGCCGGATGCCGCCTTCATCGAAGCCGTGGCAGCGAGCGCTAACAAGTTGCTGGAGCAGATGCCGCGCAAGGCCATCATCCAGACCGCGTTGGAGAATCGCGGTGCCCTGATCCATGTCGAAGACCTGGACGAGGCCTGCCGCATCAGCAACCGCATCGCCCCGGAACATCTGGAGTTGTCCGTTGGCGATCCTCAAATCTGGTTGCCCAAGCTGAAACACGCCGGAGCGATCTTCATGGGGCGCTATACCTCGGAATCGCTGGGCGACTATTGTGCGGGCCCCAATCACGTCCTGCCCACCTCTGGAACGGCACGTTTTTCCTCGCCATTGGGGGTGTACGACTTCCAGAAGCGCAGCAGCCTGATCCATGTTTCAGCCCTGGGGGCCCAAAAACTGGGCGACATCGCCGCGACTTTGGCTTTTGGCGAGGGTTTGCAGGCCCACGCCCAGTCCGCCCTGTTCAGGAAACAGAAATAAAACTAACGGTTGTGCCTTTTCCTTCGTTTAGGTAGAATCGCGCCTCTTCGAAAACTGGTTGGAGTGATTGTCATGGCACGCGTCTGTCAAGTAACTGGGAAAAAGCCCATGGTGGGCAACAATATTTCCCACGCGAACAATAAAACCAAGCGTCGTTTCTTGCCGAATCTGCAACGTCGCCGCTTGTGGGTAGAATCTGAAAATCGTTGGGTGTCTTTGCGCCTGACTAATGCTGCACTGCGCACCATCGACAAGAACGGCATCGACGCTGTCCTGTTCGAGATGCGTGCCCGCGGCGAGAAGGTATAAAGGAGAATTACTGTGGCAAAAGGCGCACGCGAAAAGATCAAACTGGAATCCTCCGCTGGTACGGGGCATTTCTACACTACCAACAAGAACAAGCGCACCACTCCGGAAAAGCTCGAATTCATGAAATTCGACCCGGTGGCACGCAAGCACGTTGCATACAAGGAAACCAAGCTGAAGTAATTTCGGTTTGAGTATCAAAAAAGCCCGCATTAGTGCGGGCTTTTTATTTTCTGCTGCCGCTTGAGATGAAATGCATCACCCCGTGGTCAGTCGTCTGGATCTGCAAGGCAATCCTGGTATCGAACCCATTCCTATTTCTTCTTTGGGGGGATGGATAGAATGAAATTGACGATGTCGGTGATCTCTTTCACATGAGCGCCCTTTAGGTCGCTGGGGGCCATTGGAATGTATTCATTCCACTCGCCTTTGCCGCCCTTTGATATCTTTTTCACCAGTCCCGGTACAAGGGGCAGCTTTTCCCCGGCACTGTCGATGTTGAACCCCTTGTATACATAGCTTTTCTCTCCGCGGTAACGGTCGGCCACATCCTGCCATGACGGGCCGAATTTCGTTCGCGTCCAGCCATGGCAGGCCTCGCATCCCAGCGCCTTTGTCTGTGCCTGTATTGCGGGGGGAATTGGAACTCTGAGTGGTTCGGCAGCGTAGGTGGTCATACAGGCCAGCATTGAGGCAAGCGCCATTGCCATTCTGATATTTTCCATGTCTTTCCTCCCGTTCCTGGTTTAACGTGGATATTCCGGCACCCGACAGCCATAACAATAGCACTCTCGATGGGATGGAGCCAAAAACAAGAAAATGCCGGAAAAGCTGCTGATACCGGGTGATGATGCGAGAGCCCGGAAATCGGAAAGGCTAAATTTTGGGTATTGACGCTGTATTTATGGAATCAAGGAAGCGCTGTCTGGCGACATTCAGGAAGCTGTCACTGCAAGTGCCTTGATATTCCAGCCAATGAACGGCATTGCCTGTCAAAACGATACTGCCCGAAATAAGCAGGCTCCCTGCGGAAATGATGAGCAGGCCAGCAAGGCACTCCTCGTCATGACAGGCCCCATTGGGCGCCAGGTCAAGCGATTTGAGCGACATGCTTCTGGTATAGGTTCTGCAGTCGGCGGACGAATCCTGGTATTTGTCCACTGTCGGCACGACGACGCATGCCGACAAGGCGAAGGCAAAAGCAATCGGCAAGAATGTTTTCAGGGTCCCCATCTCAATCTTGCCTTGCTTCTGAGGACTATATTTTTGCCCAGGCCTGCGCTTCCGCGTATTCGCCGAAGGCGCGGATATCGGCATCCACGAACAGGCGCGATAACCATGCCTGCCAGGTGAGCCACTGATCGTCGGTGACGACCGCGATCTTGTTGAAATCGTGATTGTGTTCGCGGCTGAAGAACTTGATCTCTTCCCAGGCGACATCGGGCGTGTAGGCGATCATGCCGCGCAGGTCGAACAGCAGGTTGATCTTGCCCGGGCCTTTGAGTTTGGACAGCGCATGCTCTTCGAACTGTTTGAAATCGGCGATGGTGAACTCGCCCATGACGGCGATGTTGACGAGCTGGTTGTTTTCTTCGATTGTGATCATTTGCTTGCCTCGGTGTTTGTGGATGCTAGGCGCAAGCTTAACATGCCGCTGACGATGATGAGTGCGATACCAAGCCATGCGCCGGGGCTGAGCAGCTCATTCCAGAACAACAGTCCGAACATGCTGGCGAAGACGATGGTGCTGTAGGACAGGGTGCTTACCACCTGCGTGTGTCCGATGCGGTAGGCGTGCGTCATGGCGATCTGGGCGAAGGTGGCCGATGCGCCAAGGCCGAGCAGCAGCGCAAGATCGCCCGGCGCCAGCGAGTGCACTTCGCCTTGCGCCATCCATATCCCGCTGGACAGCGTGGCGACCAGGTTGAAGTAGAACACCACGCGCACTGCCGGTTCGCCCAGTTGCCCGAGCTGGCGTACGTTAAGCAGGGCTACTCCGGCGAGGAAGCCGGAAAGCAGCCCCATCAATCCGCTGATGAACTGTTCGCGCTCCAGGGTGGGATGGAGAAGCAGCACCACGCCGACGAAGCCCAGTGTCAGGCTGGCGCTGAACGGCAGATGGAAGCGTTCCTTGAGTACGATCAGGGTGAGTGCGGAGAGGAACAGCGACGAGGTGTAGTTCAATGTGATGGCAGTCGCCAGCGGCAGGGTGGCGATGCAGTAGAAGTACAGCATCATGGCAATGGTGCCGGACAGGCCGCGCCACAGATGGCTGCGCCAATGCGGTGTGGCGAGCGGCGTGCGCTTGTGGCGCAACACGGCGGCCACGAACAGCAGTCCGATGAAGGAGCGGTAGAAGACGAGTTCGCTAGTGGAGAAGTGAGTACCGCCGAGCTTCACGAAAACGCCCATGCAGGCGAAGAGCAAGCTCGCGACCAGCATCCATAACGCACCCATCTACTTAACCTGAGAAAATGAACGGGCCTGCAAAATTACTTTATCGCCGAAGATTGATGTGATATCGCCCGTAAGGCTTGGGCCAGCGTACTGGCTTGCGGTGCTTGCTGCTGCAACCATGCAGCCATGGCGACTAAGGCCAGCAGGCTGATTAATGCTTTTTTCCACGTATTTTCCAGAAGTCGTTGTCTCCAATTCCCCAGAACAAGATCGCCGGACAGCGGGCGCGTGACCACGACGCCCGCGAAGGCGGCTTCGAAGGCAGCCTCAAGCAACATGGGAGCGCCTCCAATGGCAAGAAACAGTCCGCCGATAATAAAGCCGATAACAGCCATGGAGACAATGACGAAGCAGCCCTCCGCATCGCCCGTGTATGTTGAGCCGCCAATGACGTCGGAAGAATTGCATTGCTGGTGAGGTTCCTGTTTGACTACTTCGATCCAGAGGCGAACGGCAATGAAGAAACAACCGTAGGCAAACAGGAAAGCGATTGCATAACGGATGGGCAGGCTGCTTGCCCAGGCATGGTTCTTGGCAAAGAAGCGCCACAGGAACCAACTGCAAAACCAGGCTGTGCCCCAGGATATTCCAAACAGGAAGGTGAACTGCGTCCAGAGCGGGGCTTGATGGATACGGCGTTGGACGAAGCCGCGCTTTTCCTGTTCGTACCGTTTCTGATCCCAGCGTTCCATCGCGAATTCGCAGAGGGGATCAGGAATTACAGGTGCGGCTCAAGTTTGCGGCGCAAGAATTCCTGGAAGTGCAGCATCCCGTCCTCGGTCGGCGATTGGTACGGGCCGACCTCTTCGGTGCCTTGCTTGTACAGGGCGCGGCGTCCTTCATGCATGCGCAGGCAGATGATGTCGTCCTCTACCGCTGTCTCGCGGTATGCCTTCTTCTCGGCCTCGACGTATTCGCGCTCGAATAGCACGATGTCTTCGGGATAATAGAACTCGACAATGTTGGTGCAGGCGTCCACGCCGCGCGGAACGACGGTGCTGACCACCAGTGTGTTCGGGTACCACTCGACCGTGATGTTGGGGTAGTAAGTCAGCCAGATCGCGCCGTACTTCGGCGGCTCGTCCTTGTTGTAGCGATGGATTTGTTTGGCCCATTGTTCGTAGATCGGGCTGCCTGCCTTGCGGTGCAGGTCGTTGATTCCCACGGTCTGCACGCTGAACTGTTCGCCGAAGGTCCATTTGAGATCGTCGCAATTGACGAGTTGACCCAGCCCAGGGTGGAAGGGCACGACGTGGTAATCCTCCTGATAGACCTCGATGAAGGTCTTCCAGTTGAAGTTATATTCGTCGATTTCCACACGATCCAGCATGTAGCCAGAGAAGTCGATCTCCTTGAAGGCGGGCATGTTCGCCAGGTCTTTGACGATATCGCGCTGCCCGGCGAACAGCAGGCCGTTCCAGTTCTGCAGCGGCGTCTTGTTCAGGTGCAGGCAGGGATTTTCAGGGAAGTGGGGAGCGCCGATCAGTTCGCCGTCGTTCTTGTAAGTCCAGCGATGCAGCGGGCACACGATGTTCTTCGCGCTTCCGCGTCCTTGCATCATGATGGCCTGACGATGGCGGCAGATGTTGGAAAGCAGCTCTACGCCGCCTTCGTTGCGTACCAGCATCTTGGCTTGATCCATCCACTCGATCACGTGGTAATCGCCGAGATTGGGCACCATCAACTCATGCCCGACATATTTCGGTCCCGCGTCGAACAGTACGCGCTGTTCGACTTCCAGAATTTTGGGATCGAAGTACCAACTCAAAGGCGGCTGTGGGGACACTGGGTTAAGTTGCTTCAATTTGGCGATTTCGGACATACCCACTCGTTTCTGTGAATACGGTTTTCAGGGGCTGGGATTGTCCCCGAAATCAAATGGGGGGGCAACAAAAATTGGCTCTGTGTCGGGGCCTTGGGTAAAATGGCCCCCTTACGCAGATATTGATGTACATGGGGATTCTAAATGGCGGCAAAATCCAGCAAAACGCAGAGTTTCGAAGCGGCACTGGCCGAACTGGAACAGGTCGTGGCGGACATGGAATCCGGCAAGCTGTCGCTGGAGGATTCGCTGGCGTCCTACAAACGCGGTGCGGAGTTGTTGTCGTTCTGCCGATCCCGCCTGGACGATGCGCAGCAGCAAGTGCGCGTGCTGGAAGAAGGTGTGTTGAAGGATTTTGCCGTATCGAGTGATTCGAATTAACGATGTCTGACTTTTCTTCTTGGGTATCCACCCGCCAATCCCGTTTTGAGGACGTATTGAAGCGCCTGTTGCCTCCGGCCGAGGCGATGCCGCAGCGCTTGCATGCCGCGATGCGCTACAGTGTGCTGGAAGGCGGCAAGCGCGTGCGTCCTCTGCTGGCCTATGCGGCAGGCGAATTGAGCGGTGCCGCCGTCGAGCGCGTCGAGATTGCTGCTGCTGCCGTCGAACTCATCCATGCCTATTCGCTGGTGCACGACGACATGCCCTGCATGGACGACGATGTATTGCGTCGCGGCAAGCCGACTTGCCATGTGGAATATGATGAGGCCACCGCGCTACTGGTGGGCGATGCGCTGCAAAGCCTGGCATTCCAGTTGCTGTCCGAGCACCGACTGAGCGACGATGCAACCGCGCAATTGCAGATGGTGAAGCTGCTGGCGGTGGCCAGCGGTTCGCGCGGCATGGCAGGCGGGCAGGCCATCGACCTTGCCAGCGTGGGCAAGCAGCTCGCGCTGCCCGAGCTGGAGCAGATGCACATCCACAAGACCGGCGCGCTGATCCGCGCCGCCATCCTGCTTGGCGCCCATTGCGGCGACTTGGGCCGGGCGCAACTCGACAAGCTCGATCACTATGGCAAATGCATCGGTCTGGCATTCCAGGTGGTGGACGACGTGCTCGATAGCGAAGCGGATACCGCGACCTTGGGCAAGACCGCGGGCAAAGACGCAGACAACGACAAACCAACCTATGTCACGCTGCTCGGTGTGCCTGCCGCGAAGAAGATGGCGGCTGATCTGCATCGGGACGCGCTGGATGCATTGGCCGAATTCGGAGCGGCGGCACAGCGTTTGCGCGAACTGGCCGACTTCATCGTGATGAGAAAATATTAATGTTCAAGCTGCTGGAAACCATCAATTCCCCGGAAGACCTGCGCAAGCTGGAACGCGACCAGTTGCCGCAACTAGCCGCCGAACTGCGCGAATTCCTGATCGAGTCGGTGAGCAAGACCGGCGGGCATCTTTCCTCCAATCTCGGCACGGTCGAGTTGACCATCGCGCTGCACACCATCTTCAACACGCCGCAAGACAAACTGGTGTGGGATGTAGGCCACCAGACCTATGTGCACAAGATACTGACCGGGCGTCGCGCGGCGATGAGCAGACTGCGCATGCAGGGCGGCATCGCGGGGTTTCCGAAGCGAGATGAAAGTCCCTACGATACCTTCGGCACCGGACACTCCAGCACTTCCATCTCCGCCGCACTTGGCATGGCGGTTGCCGCCAAGCTGCGCGGCACGGATGAACGTGCGGTGGCCATCATCGGCGACGGAGCAATGACCGGGGGCATGGCCTTCGAGGCATTGAACAACGCCGGCGCGATGGATGCGAACCTGCTGGTCATTCTCAACGACAACGACATGTCCATCTCGCGTCCGGTCGGCGCACTGAACAACTATCTGGCGAAACTGATGTCCGGCCGCTTCTATGCCGCGATGCGGCGCGGCAGCGAGAAGGTGTTGAAAGGCGTCCCTCCGATGCTGGAGTTCGCCAAGCGCGCCGAGGAACACTTCAAGGGGATGTGGATCCCCGGCACTTTGTTCGAGGAATTCGGTTTCAACTACATCGGCCCGATCGACGGTCACGATCTGGATGTGCTGCTGGACACGCTGAGCAACATCCGCAAACTGGAAGGCCCGCAGTTCCTGCATATTGTCACGCAGAAAGGCAAGGGTTATCCCCTGGCCGAAGAGGACTGCCTGCTGTATCACGGCGTCGGCAAGTTCGACCGCACCAGCGGCATCGTGCCCAAGTTTGCCCAGCAGCCGACCTACACCGAAGTGTTCGGCGGCTGGTTGTGCGACATGGCAGCCGCGGACGAGAAGCTGGTCGGGATTACGCCGGCGATGTGCGAGGGCTCCGGCATGCCTGAATTCGCGGAGAAGTTCCCGCAACGTTATTTCGACGTCGGTATCGCCGAGCAGCACGCGCTGACCTATGCTGCGGGCCTGGCCTGCGAGGGTTACAAACCGGTGGTGGCGATCTATTCCACCTTCTTGCAGCGGGCGTACGATCAGCTCATCCACGACATCGCCATACAGAATCTGCCGGTGATGCTGGCCATCGATCGCGGCGGCCTGGTCGGGGCGGATGGTGCGACCCACGCCGGAAGTTTCGATCTTTCCTTTTTGCGCTGCGTGCCCAACATGACGGTGATGACACCGGCAGACGAGAACGAATGCCGCCAGATGTTGAGCACGGCCTTTCACCTCGCCACGCCGAGCGCAGTGCGCTATCCGCGCGGCACCGGCCCCGGAGTGGCAGTACAAAAGGATTTGCAGGTCCTGCCGGTGGGCAAGGGCGAAGTGCGCCGCGAGGGGCACAATGTCGCCATTCTCGCGTTCGGTTCCATGCTGACGCCGGCGTTGCAGGCGGCCGATCAACTGGATGCCACCGTCGCCAACATGCGCTTTGTCAAACCGATGGATGAGGAACTGGTGCTGAGGCTCGCACGCGAACATGCGCTGCTGGTCACGGTGGAAGAGAACGTCGTGCAGGGCGGGGCCGGTAGTGCGGTAGCGGAATGTCTGGCACGACACGGTCTTCACGTCACCATGCTGCATCTGGGGCTTCCGGACGGGTTCCTGGAGCAGGGCGATCATGCGCAGATGCTGGCAGCATTGCGGGCTGGATGCGGCCGGCATTGCCCGCTCCATTCGGGAAAGATCGGTAAACTGACCTTGCCCGACAAAAATGGTCGGGTAATGGGTATAATTCGTAAACAATCACTCACAGAGAGTTCGCCATGAATTCCGTTACACCCATCGCCGACGTGCAAAGCAGCGCCGACACCCGCCAGCTGGCGATCAACAAGGTCGGCATCAAGAGCATCCGCCATCCTGTCGTCGTCAAGGACAAAAGCGGGGGCGTGCAGCACACCATCGCCACCTTCAACATGTACGTACACCTGCCACACAACTTCAAGGGTACGCACATGTCACGCTTCGTGCAGATCCTGAACCAGCACGGACGCGAGATTACGGTTGAGTCTTTTCACGGCATCCTGCGCGAGATGGTGGAAAAGCTGGAAGCGAAGTCCGGCTACGTCGAAATGTCCTTCCCTTACTTCGTCAACAAGACCGCGCCGGTATCCGGCGTGCAGAGCCTGCTGGATTACGATGTCAGCTTCATCGGCGAGATCGTCGATGGCGTATATCGTTTCACCATGAGGGTATTGGTGCCGGTAACCAGCCTTTGTCCCTGCTCGAAAGAGATCTCCGACCGCGGCGCGCACAACCAGCGTTCGCACGTCACGATCTCGGTGCGTACCAGGAGCTCGGTGTGGATCGAAGAAGTGGTGCGCGTCGCCGAAGAGCAGGCGTCGAGCGAGCTGTATGGCCTGCTGAAACGTCCCGACGAAAAATTCATCACCGAACGTGCGTACGACAATCCGAAGTTCGTCGAAGACATGGTGCGTGACGTGGCTGCGGCGCTGAATGCGGACGACCGCATCGAGGCCTACGTCGTCGAGTCCGAGAACTTCGAGTCCATCCACAACCACTCGGCCTATGCGCTGATCAAGCGGGACAAGACCCAGGAATAGGATTCAGGAATTGGGATTCAGGATTTAGCAGGTTTATCGTAGGAGCCAGCTTGCTGGCGAAATCGTATGAACCTGCCTCGCCAGCAAGCTGGCTCCTACCTGTGCGCTGTTTCTCGCTCAGTCCTGAATCCTCAATCCTCGCCTCTTGAAAAGAGGCTGGACGTCCCCAAATACCCTCCACGCTATTTTCAAGGGAGGGACTTATGACCGCTAGCACCACCGCCAGCCGCGAGACGCTGGGCTTCCAGACCGAAGTCAAGCAATTGCTGCACCTGATGATCCACTCGCTGTATTCCAACCGCGAGATCTTCCTGAGAGAACTGGTTTCCAACGCATCCGACGCCTGCGACAAGCTGCGCTTCGAGGCGCTGCACAACGATGCGCTGTACGAGAACCAATCCGACCTCAACATTCGCGTCAGCTTCGACAAAGAAGCGCGCACGCTGACCATTGCCGACAGCGGCATCGGCATGAGCCGCGACGAAGTGATCGCCAACCTCGGCACCATCGCCAAGTCCGGCACGCGCGATTTCTTCAGCAAGCTCTCCGGCGACCAGAAGAAAGATGCCCACCTCATCGGCCAGTTCGGCGTGGGCTTCTATTCCGCCTTCATCGTCGCCGACAAGGTTTCCGTGCTCACCCGCCGCGCAGGCGAGAAGGCCGACCAGGGCGTGCGCTGGGAATCCGACGGCGGCGGCGAGTTCTCGGTCGAGATGGTGGAGAAGGCCGCGCGCGGCACCGAGATCACCCTGCATCTGCGCGAAGGCCAGGACGACCTGCTGGCCGGTTACAAGCTGCGCGAGATCATCAAGAAATACTCCAACCATATCGTCCAGCCCATCCTGATGCAGAAGGAAGAGTGGAAGGACGGCGGTTATGTCACCCTCGACGAAGACGAGACCGTCAATCAGGCATCCGCCTTGTGGGCCAAGTCCAAGAACGAGATCACCGAAGAGCAGTACAAGGAATTCTACAAACACGTCGGCCACGACTTCGACGACCCGCTGGCATGGACGCACGCGCGCGTCGAAGGCAAACAGGAATACACGCAACTGCTGTACATCCCCGGTCGCGCGCCGTTCGACATGTACGACCGTCAGGCGCGCCACGGCATCAAGCTCTATGTGCGCCGCGTGTTCATCATGGACGACGCCGAGCAACTGATGCCGCAATACATGCGCTTCGTGCGCGGCGTGGTCGATTCCGCCGACCTGCCGTTGAATGTGTCGCGCGAAATTCTGCAAGAGTCCAAAGACATCGAAGCCATCCGCAAGGGCTGCACCGGCAAGGTGCTGGGCCTGCTGGCCGACTTGGCCGAGAACGATAAAGAGAAATACGCCAAGTTCTGGGGCGAGTTCGGCCAGGTGCTGAAAGAAGGCGTGGGCGAAGACTTTGCCAACAAGGACAAGATCGCCGCACTGTTGCGCTTCGCCACCACCAAGGCCGACACCGCTGAAGAGAGCGTCTCGCTCAAGGACTACATCGCCCGCATGAAGGACGGCCAGGACAAGATCTACTACGTCACCGCCGACAACTTTCAACGCCGCCAAGAACAGCCCGCACCTCGAAGTGTTCCGCAAGAAAGGCATCGAAGTGCTGCTGCTCTCCAATCGCGTGGACGAGTGGGTGGTGAGCAACCTGCACGAATTCGAAGGCAAGTCGCTGGTCTCCGTCGCCAAGGGCGGCCTCGACCTCGGCGCGCTGGAAGACGAAGCCGAAAAGAAGGAACAGGAAAAGCAGGCCGACGAATTCAAGCCGCTCACCGAAAAGATCAAGACCAGCCTCGCGGACAAGGTCAAGGAAGTGCGCGTCACCCACCGCCTCACCGACAGCCCCGCCTGCCTCGTGGCGGACGAGCACGACATGAGCGGCAACCTCGCGCGCCTGCTCAAGGCCGCCGGACAGAAAGCGCCCACCTCGCAGCCCATCCTCGAGATCAACCCGTCGCACCCCGTGGTGCAACGCCTCAAGGGTGAAGAGAAACGCTTCGACGACTGGGCGGCCGTACTGTTCGATCAGGCCCTGCTCGCCGAAGGCGGCCAGCTCGACGACCCGGCCAGCTTCGTCAAGCGCATGAACCAGTTGATGCTGGAGATGAGCGTCTAAGTGATTGAAGCTTAGGAGTTGGAAAAAAGAGCGGGCACCTGAGGGTGCCCGTTTTGTTATTGCCAAAGGGACTGCTGATCGGCCAAAGCGGACGTCGGGATCATTTACTGACTAAGTCCGTTCCCGACCCTAAGCAGACCATCAAGAGAATTTCGATGAAGGCACACTTCTTGTCCATTGCGGACAACTCATCATGCATTGGAATCTGGCAGATTAGCCGACCAGAGCGGGCATCAACGCCGGAGTTAACAGGCGGCAAGCCGCGTAGCTGGTTGATGTCCTGTTGAACAATCTGTTAGGCCAAGGATAGCTAGCTGTTCTCTTCCTGTGCGTACATATCTCTAAGCGTCCAATCTAACTCTTCAACTGCACGCTTGTCGAATTCCAACCCAAAGTTTGCTATCGATTGGATTGGACGCAAACAACAAGCGAAGATTTGTAGGCGAAAGAATTTCGCGTGCCCGGACAGATCTTCTTCCTTCTTCGGCTTTTCTTTGCCGTCAAGTTGAATCAATTTTGATAACAGGGCGATTTTCTGTTCTTGCGTTCGACTCAAGTAGTAGTCATGAAGCGACCCAGTGAGGTTCTCAACTCGGTGTGCGAAAGAGTTTCTAATCTGTGCGATAGCCCCTAGTGTATGTCTATCTGCGTCGGAGAGAATGCCCAACTGTTTTGCAAGTTCTAGGCGGCGAGCTTGTGTAAGGGCACTGAAATGCTCATGCAGTTGCTCATTGCTAACCGCAAGAACAAGCATGTGCGTTAACGCAGCTTCGCAAATCACAGATAACTTTACGACATACGCCCAGTCGTTTTCCTCCATCCGAAGAGACCAGAAAAAACCTTCTGGAATGCCGATTCGTCGCTCTAAGGCTGCAAATAGTCGCAGCCGTCGTTGGAGGCGTTCTTTGCGTTCCGCTAGTAGCGCAATGTCTTCTTCAGTTAACTCTTCATCGTCGTTGCCTGCCGCCATTTGAGCCTCTGTTTCTTGTGGGGTCTAACGTGTAGCTGAGGGGCGAGCCGAAGGCGCGTCCCGCTTGAGCGCGGGGGTAGGCATTTGCTGCCAGCCTGTCGATCTCATTTTGGTTCCTTATTTCTTAGTGAGCCAAGCAAATGCGGTAAGCCCAAATAGCAAAACATATCCGCCGAATCGTCCCCAATCCTCATATGGCAGGCTCTCATCACCATACTTCTTATTTAGCTTGAATAGCCAGATAAAGCATGCAATGGGAATGACAACCCCCATGATGTTTCTTGCAATTTGCTTAAGTGTTAACTGCCCCAGAGGAACATCGCCCAGGGGCTGTGGGTCCATCCATAGGTACCCGATAATTCCAACAAGAGTGATAAATAAAACTCTAAACAGCATTCCCCACCAACGCAACAAACGCATGGATATTTTATCCATCAGGCTCTCGGTCTTAATGTCGTTATCGTTTTGGTAATCGTTCATGATGACCTAACAGTTATAGACGGCCCTGCCGGTCCGTATCATTAACAATTGGGAGGTGCGCATTCTATTCATAACCAATTGATTCATTAGAACCCCACTGTTTTATCTGTCCGCATATGCATATTAGTACGGGCGGGCGCGAATGTCTCCTACTGGCACACAGCGGAAGTAACGATCTCAAGTTCTCAATGTCCGCTACGGCCGATTAGCGTCATCACGACTGAAGCCGATAGAAAACAAACGGGCATCAGACGATGCCCGTTTATTTGTGCGCTGCTAAAAGCGGAAGGCTGACTAGAGATTAAGAACGGCTTAGCCTTTGTCTTCGAACTTGAACGAGACTTTGACCTTCGCCCGGTACGCCGCGATCTTTCCATCCACGATGTGCATATCCAGCTGCGATACTTCCGCCACGCGCAGGTCGCGCAGGGTCTCGGCGGCACGGTTCACCGCAGACGCAGCTGCTTTTTCCCACGATTCGCTGCTGGTACCCACAAGTTCGATGATTTTGTATACGCTGTCTGACATTTCATTCTCCTTTGGTCGAGGGTTGCTGAAAAATCATGAAGCCATGCTGTGATAGTCCGCTTTGGGATAAAGCGGCTGTCGGATTCTGACATATTTAAATTGCCCAACCAGTTTACTCGTGGGAACTCAGCTTGAACATGGCGACAAGCATTGAAGTCCCTTAAAATACGCCCACAATGCTTTCCGGAATAACCATGAAGCCCATCGCCGTCTTCCGCCACTCCCCCATCGAAGGCGCTGGCTATTTCACGGCGCTTCTCGACGAACACAAGATTCCGTGGGTGTTGATCCGTATCGACAAGGGCGATGCCGTTCCGGGCAATGCGGAGAATTACTCCGGCTTGGTATTCATGGGCGGACCGATGAGCGTGAATGACGACCTGCCGTGGATACCGCCGGAGCTGTCGCTCATCCGCGATGCCTATGCCAGAGACGTTCCCTTGCTCGGCCATTGCCTTGGCGGGCAACTCATGTCCAAGGCCCTGGGAGGCGTGGTGGGCAAGAACCCGGTGAAAGAACTGGGCTGGGGCGTCGTGAACGTATCCGGCAATGAAACGGCGAGGAAATGGTTTGGCGATATCAAACAGTTCGACACATTCCACTGGCACGGCGAAACCTTCAGCCTGCCGCAAGGCGCGGTGCATCTGCTCTCCAGCGAACATTGTGCGAACCAGGCGTATGCCATCGGCAAGCATCTGGCCATGCAGTGCCACGTCGAGATGACCGAGAAGATGATCCGCGACTGGTGCCAGGCCGGGGCTGGGGAAGTGAGTGCCAACGCAGACAGTCCGGCGGTACAATCCATCCAGGTGATGCAAGCGCAAATGGGCGACAAACTGCCCAACCTGCATCGCGTTGCTGGCCAGCTCTATCGTCACTGGTTGCAAGGCATCGCGCAGGGATAAGCCGTCCGCCGAATCCATGTTCGCCACCGTGCTGAAAGTGGTGAGGGCGCTGGGGTTGAAGCTGCATGCGACGGTATAAATATAATTAGCTGGAGAACTGTCATGACCTACGTCGTAGCTGAAAATTGTATTCGCTGCAAATATACCGACTGTGTCGAAGTGTGCCCGGTAGATTGCTTTCGCGAGGGAGAGAACTTCCTGGTGATCGATCCGAATGAGTGCATCGACTGCTCGTTATGCGTGCCGGAATGTCCGGCGGGCGCGATCTACGCCGAAGACGATTTGCCGGAAGATCAACGCCAGTTCATCGCGCTGAACGCCGAACTCGCCAAAGTGTGGAAGCCCATCGTCGAAAAGAAAGACGCGCCCGCAGATGCGGACGAATGGCTCAACGTGAAAGACAAACTCAAGCATCTGAAACGGTGAGTGTCTCGACTGTCTTCTTTGACCGCGTCGCGCGGCGCATTCTGACTGCGCATTCGTCTGCACCCGACCTGCGCGGCAGCACTGTCCTCCTTCCCAACTTCCACGTTGCACAACCGCTGGCGCAGGCGCTGATGCGTGCGGCGCAAGTGCCGGCACTTCTTCTTCCGCGGATGGTTACCCTCAATGAGTGGGCGCAAAGCGTTCCGCTCGATGCGCCTGCCGTTACCGACAGCCAGCGCAGCGCCTTGCTCTATCAGCATCTGCGCAAACAGCCATGGTTCGTCAACGCCGACCTGTGGAGCATGACGCAGGAGCTGCTGAAGCTGTTCGACGAACTGACCCAGTCACTCGACACTTTGCCGCGCGATGCAGATGCGTTCGCCGCCGCCGTGCAGCAAGCGTATCAGGCGCGTCAGGAAAGCACGCTGCAACTGGAAGCGCGGCTGGTGTTCGAGTTGTGGAACGCGATGCAGAGCGGCGAGGAACTGGATAAGGCACGCGCCTATCAGCAGCGCCTGGCCAAACTGGCGCAGCAGGCAGACAGGCCGCTATTCGTGCTGCGCACCTCAGATTGGGATGCGCTGGAGCAGCGTTTCCTTGATGAATATGCCGAGCGCGCGGCGGTGGTGGTGTTCGATCTGAGAGAGATGATGATTGAGTGTCACAGCTTCGTCGCTCAGGCCCTCACCCCAACCCTCTCCCGCTTGCGGGAGAGGGAGTCAATCAGCACCCCTCTCTCGCAAGCGGGAGAGGGGCAGGGGGTGAGGGGCGATTCGTTACTCGATCAAGCTTCATATCTCCATACCCAAAATATCCTACCCCTCGGCAATACACTCCGTTTCTTTGCCGCAACAAGTTTGGAACAAGAGGCCCGTGCCGCCGCCATGCAGGTCCGGCTGTGGCTGCAGCAAGGAAAGCGCGACATCGCTATCGTCGCGCAAGACCGCGTGGTGGCACGGCGCATGCGCGCCCTGCTGGAGCGCGCCGAGGTGCTGGTGGCGGACGAAACCGGTTGGACCTTCGCCACTCTTTCGGTGAGCACGGTGCTCGACCGCTGGCTCACCGCGCTGCAAAGCGATTTCTATCATCACGACCTGCTCGACCTGCTCAAGTCACCCTTTATCTTCGCCGACATGACCGCTTCCGAACGCAAGTCGGCGGTCTACCGACTGGAACAACTGCTGCGCAAGCAAGGCGTGGTTGCCGGTCTGGAAAAATTCGGCAACCTCGCCGGACACGAAACGGTGTTGCATCGACCGCTGGCGCGGCTGCGCCAGGCTGCAGCCATTGCTGGAGCAGAACAAGAAAAGGACGCTGGCGGCTTGGCTAGGCGCGTTGCGCGAAAGTTTGAATGTGCTGGGTATCGACAGCGGCCTGCAGCAGGACGATGCGGGCCTGCAATTGTTGAGTGCACTGGATACCTGGCAACAGGAGCTGGCGACTGACGAAGGCCGCTACCGTTTCGCCGAATGGCGGCGCTGGCTGGCACAGCAACTGGATACGCAGACCTACCGGGACAGCAGCATTGACAGCCCGGTGTGCTTCACCCACCTCGCGGCGACACGCTGGCGTGCCTTCGATGCCGTGCTGCTGCTCGGTTGCGATGCCGATCATCTGCCCAGTGTGGCGGATGGCGGGCGCTGGTTCAACGATGCCGTGCGCAGCAGCCTGAATCTGCCAACACGAAATACTCATGCCGCGCGGCAGCGAGATGACCTGTTGTCCTTGCTGGCTATCAACGACTGTGTGCTGGTCACTTGGCAGAAAGATCGCAACGGCGAAGAAGGGTTGCTCAGCCCGTATCTGGAGATGCTGCGCGACCTGCATACGCTGACTTACGGCGATGACCTGAGTGAGAACGAGCTGCATGTGTATCTTGCGGCGGAAGAAGCCCGCAAGGTCGATCTGCAACCAGCCGCGCAGCCTGCTCCGGGTGTGACAAAAGAGATCGTTCCAGCGGGTGTGTCCATCAGCGCCTACAACTCGCTGGTGGCCTGCCCTTATCAATTCTATGCGCGGCACATCTTGCGGCTGAACGAACTCGACGAAGTGCAGGAAGCCATCGAGAAGCGCGACTACGGCGACCTGGTGCACAAGATATTGCAGCGTTTCCACGAACGCTACCCTCAAGTGAACGGACATCCCGCGGAAGAGATGAACGCCACGTTGCGCCGGATCAGCGAAGAAGTATTCGAAGATCTGCTGCAACAGGATTTCGAAGCGCGTGCCTGGCTGGCACGCTGGTTCAAATCGCTGCCGGCATACATCGAATGGCAGATGGATAACGAAAGGCAGGGCTGGCGCTATGCTGAGTCCGAGACTCCGTTCGATTGGCAGCTGGAAGGGATTCGCCTGCGCGGGCGCATCGACAGACTGGACGCAAGAGGCGAAGAAAACCTCGTACTGGATTACAAGACGCAGAGCGAGCAAGTCCTGCGCAACAAGTTGAAGGAGCCGGGTGAGGACGTGCAGCTCGCATGCTACGCCTACGCGCATGAGGCTGCGGGTGCAGCATTCGTCAGCATCGAGAATGGAAAAGTGAAGATGGTGGAACCCAGGCACGACGTCCCGCAACTGGCGCAACTCAATGCGGAGCGCCTGGTGCACGTGATGGAGCGCATCCGCGGCGGGGCAGGGCTGCCTGCGAACGGCATCGACCAGGCATGCGCCCATTGCGAAGTGCGCGGGGTGTGCAGGAAAGGGGAGTGGGTTTCGAAAAATGATTAAGAAGATTCAGGCACCCAACCCACCCCAGCCCTCCCTTGTCAGGGAGGGAGTCAAGGCTCCTCCCCTGACAAGGGGAGGGTGGGAGGGGTTTGGTTTTGGTGACGCCTCATGACCAACCATATCGCCCTCGACCCCACGCGCAGCGTTGTCGTCGAAGCCTGTGCAGGCAGCGGCAAGACCTGGCTGCTGGTGTCGCGCATCGTGCGTCTGTTGCTGGATGGCGCTCAGCCTTCGCAGATACTCGCGATCACCTTTACACGCAAGGCCGCACAGGAGATGCAGGCACGCTTGCAGCTCTGGCTGCGCGATCTGGCGATGGGGGATGAGGCGGCGGTGCGCCAGTTCCTGGCCGAGCGCGGACTGGAGAATCTGAGCGATGCTCAGGTGCAGCATGCTCGCAGCCTGTATGGCAACGTGCTGCTGGCGCAGCCCGGCATCACCATCAGCACCTTCCACGGCTGGTTCATGCAGGTCATGCAGCGTGCGCCATTGAATGCCGACGTCATGCAGGGCTTGTCGCTGCTGGAACGGGCTGCCAGTTGTCAGGAAGAAGCCTGGGAAGAATTGCTGGAGCAGATGCGCAAGCAGCCGGACAGTGCCGAGGCCAGGCACATGCAATGGCTGTTCGGCGAATGCGGCCTGTTCAACACACGCAAGCTGCTGTTCAACTTCATCGGCAAGCGCGCCGAGTGGTGGGCCTATGTCCAGGGTCATGCGGATCCGCTGACGTTCGCGCTGGATAATCTGCGCGCAGATCTCGACGTGGACATGGACTTCGATCCGGTCGCCGACTGGGGCATGTGCGGCAATAGCGAGGAGGTGCTGTTCGCATTCATCCATCAACTGGCGGGCAACGGCACGCAGACGCAAAAAGACAAAGCCAGCGAGAAGGAGCGCACCTGGACGGACACCGTACCGGAAGAGCGTTTCGAAAAAATGTGGCCGCTGCTGTTCACTCAGGCTGGCGATCCGCGCAAGCTCAAGCAAACCAAGAACCAGAATGAGGAGACCTTCGTCGCCGCCCTGGCTGTGCTGCAGGACAGTCTACAGGCAGTGCGCGACACGCTTGATGAGCAACAGGCGTACCTCCTGAACGAGGCGGTCCTGCATTGCGGCACGGCCTTCCTCGACCGTTACCAGGCGCTCAAGGCACAAAAGCAGCAGATGGATTTCTCCGACCTGGAATGGCAACTCTGCCGTTTGCTGCAACAGAGCGAACACGCCGAAACCATGCAGTACAAGCTCGATAGCCGCTACCGCCATGTGTTGCTGGACGAGTTTCAGGACACCAACCCGCTGCAATGGCAGATATTGCGCGCGTGGTTCGATGCAGCAGTGGCGGTCGAATCGCAGCCCACCGTGTTCGTCGTGGGTGACCCCAAGCAATCCATCTACCGCTTCCGCCGTGCCGATCCGCGTCTGTTCGGCGTGGCGCGCGAGTATCTGAAAGAACACTTCGAGGCCGCGACGTTGGGCAACAGCCTCACGCGCCGCAACTCGCAGCCAGTGGTGGATGCCGTGAACGCCGTGTTCCGCGAACAGCCGGATGGCTTCGAATTCATCGAGCATCAAACGCACCAGAAAGAATTGCCCGGCCATGTGCTGGTTCTGCCGCTGGCGGTCGCCGAGCAGAATAAGGAAGCAGCCGCAGAGGATACGCCGCTTGTTCTGCGTGATCCGCTGATTACGCCGCGCGTCGAGACGGAAGAAGGTGCGCGCCACAAAGAGGCTGTGCAGTTCGCAGACCTGCTGGAAACCATCGTCAAAGATTGGTCGGTGAACGATGAAGGAAAGACGCGCCCCGCCGCTTACGGCGACATCATGGTGCTGGTGCGTAGCCGTACTCATCTTGCGGTGTACGAAGAAGCCCTGCGCGCCCGCCACATCCCATTCCTCAGCTCGCGGCGCGGCGGCCTGCTCGACACGCTGGAAGCGGAAGATGTGCAGGCGCTGCTGACATTCCTTATCACGCCGTTTGCCGACATAAAGCTGGCACAAGTGCTGCGCACGCCGATCTTTGCTTGCAGCGATGCAGACTTGATGCAACTGGCTCAAACCCCTCCCCTTACCCTCCCCTTATCAGGGGAGGGCGATCGGTCAGGCAATGCGCCAGACACTCCCTCCCCTGATAAGGGGAGGGCCGGGGAGGGGTTTAGCTGGTGGCAACGCCTGCAATGTTTAGACGAACCATCCCCTGCGCTGCAGCGTGCTGTCGAACTGTTAAAGAAATGGCTGGCGCTCGCCGACAAACTGCCGGTGCACGACCTGCTCGACCGTATCTATTTCGAAGGCGACGTACTGGCGCGTTATACCGCCGTGCTGCCTCCGGAGATGCGCGGCAAAGTCGTTGCCAACCTGCACGCCTTCATGGAGATCGCGCTGAGCGTGGATGCCGGACGCTACCCCAGCCTGCCGCGCTTCCTGCAAGAGCTGCGCGAATTGCGCGAAAGTCCGGACGACGCGCCAGACGAGGGCAAGCTCGGCACGGCTGGCGATGCGGTGCGCATCTACACCGTGCACGAGTCGAAAGGCCTGGAAGCACCCATCGTCTGGCTATTGGATGCAAACGCAGAAAAGAAGAACAAGGAAGGCAATGACGTTCTGCTGGATTGGCCTACCCACGAACCTCAACCTCTGCATTTCTCTCTCTACGCCGACCAGGCCTCGCGCGGCGAGAAGCGCGCACCACTGTTCGAGCAGGATGCCGCGCAACAAGCGCGTGAAGAGATGAACCTGCTCTATGTCGCCATGACCCGCGCGCAGCAGGCGCTTATCGTCAGCGGCAACAGCAAGGGCGAAGACAAGGAAGAAAAGAAGAAAGCGCAATCGTGGTATGACCGCATTGCAGCGGTGGCGGGCAAGCAGCCGAACCCGTTAGATGTAGGAGTGGCTTCAGCCGCGAATGAACTGGAAACGAGTAGCCACCGCCAGCAAGCTGGCTCCTACGATGCGGCCCTGCACCTCGCCATCCTTCCCACCGGCAAACGCGCGGCCCGCAACACCGCACAACAGCAACGCGGCATCTGGCTGCACGCGCTGCTGCAACACCTCACCGAGAATTCCCCTCGCCCTATGGGAGAGGGGCTAGGGGTGAGGGAGGCTCTTCGGCAGCGTCTCTCCATCCCTGTCGAAGAGATCGAATCCCTCTGGTCGCACGCCCAAAGCCTGCTCACCTCGCCCCAACTCGCCCGCTTCTTCGATGCGCAGCAATACCGCAACGCCTGCAACGAAATGCCCTACATCAACGCGAAGGGCGAATTGAAACGCATCGACCGGCTGGTGGAATTCGACGACGAAGTGTGGGTGCTGGATTACAAGCTAAGCGATTCAGAAGATGCGGCGCGCTACCGCGCACAGATGCAGGAATACCGGGCTGCGATGCAGACGGTGTATGCGGGCAAGGCGGTTCGCTGTGCGTTGGTGTTTGCGGATGGGGTGTTGAGCAAGGTTGAGTAGGAAATAACCTGAATGACCGCCTCTAACCCATAAGAGCCATATCAATTCCCGCCAACGGACGCTCGACAATAATTCGTGCTCCCATCCATTCTGAGCTGCCCCCATTGGTTAGTGGGGCGCGCTTTAGCGTGTCCCTCTTGAATGCAGGGGTGACAGGTATTCTACAAACCAGATTTGTGCAATTTAACGAGGATCCTGCGGATCCTGAGTAGCTTCTTCGCATGTAGAATAATTTTCATTCGAGACTTTGTTTGCTTCAGAAAATCGAGCGTCATTCAGATTTGCGTTGTATCCACAACGCATGTAACTTTCGCAATGCTTCTGGTTGGTTTCAAATGCAAATTCTTTATTCGAAAACACTATTTTTAGCTGGCAGTTATCTAGACCGTTCTTTGCGCCATCGTCAGATTGGTTAATCATAGTCAAGTGGATTTCACCATCTCTAACCTCTGACTTAACGAGTCCATTAGCGTAGCAGGAATTGTAATTATCTCGAACATAGTAAACATAGAACTGGTATTGATTATTTTGCAGCTGAATCAATTCAAACGCATCTGAAACTTCAGCGAAATTTCGCTCCTTATCACTCCAATACGCAATATTCTTTTTGCGGGAATAGCAGCCGGAAATATCATGACTTAGTTCAATTTCATGCAGCCTCGCTTCATAGGCATTTTTAATGCAGGGCGTGTCAGCGCAGGTATTTCGCTTTTCAATTAACCAGCGTCGCTGAGATGCCTTAAATTCAGCTTTGTTTTTTGATAATGCATTACCTTGCGCATAAGCAACTGATAGCAATTCATCTAATTTGGACAATTCTGCATTTGAGCAAATTTGCTTTTCAACATGGCTACTTGCTTTTGCACAATCGAAGCTTGCGCCGTATACAAACGGAGTACCTACGAGCAAGAGAAATATAACGATGAGTGTTCGCATAATTGTCTGACCCCTAACAAAGCTGTAGAAAAGGTACTTTCACGATCTTATGTCGTATCGCAATTTTACTCGAAGGGATACACCGATCGACTGCTTCTGGCCGATAGCGGTCATTGCTCAAAAC
>CAWIYO010000007.1:0-561825 GCA_963840345.1 uncultured beta proteobacterium | reverse complement strand
GCTACCGGCGCATTTTGTTACTCTTTACAACGTGGCGGAGAGGGAGGGATTCGAACCCTCGATACAAGTTTAAGCTCGTATGCGCCCTTAGCAGGGGCGTGCCTTCGACCTCTCGGCCACCTCTCCGAAGAGGCGCGCATATTACTGATTCAGCGCGCTTCGGTCAAACGATTTATGCGTCTTCCTGATCCAGATTGAATGCTTTGTGCAAAACGCGCACGGCCAGCTCCAGATATTTCTCGTCGATGACGACGGAAATCTTGATTTCGGAGGTGGAAATCATCTGGATGTTGATGCCCTCTTCCGCCAGGGTGCGGAACATCTTGCTGGCGATGCCCACATGCGAACGCATGCCGACACCGACCACGGAAACCTTGGCGGTCTTGTTGTCGCCGATGACGTCGCGTGCGCCGATATGAGGCTGCACCTTGCCCTTCAGGATATCCATCGCCTTCGCAAATTCGTTGCGATGCACGGTGAAAGAGAAATCGGTGAGACCGTCCACGCCGACGTTCTGGATGATCATGTCCACGTCGATATGTGCTTCGCTGACGGGACCAAGGATCTGATATGCGATTCCGGGCTTGTCGGGCACGCCGCGCACGGTGATCTTTGCTTCGTCGCGGTTGAACGCGATACCTGAAATGATTGCCTGTTCCATTTTATTGCCTTCCTCGAAAGTGATCAGCGTGCCCTCGCCCTCTTCCTCAAAGCTGGAGAGCACACGCAGTTTGACTTTGTATTTGCCGGCGAACTCGACCGAACGGATCTGCAGCACCTTGGAGCCGAGGCTCGCCATTTCCAGCATCTCTTCGAAAGTGATGCTCTTCAGGCGGCGCGCTTCGGGAACCAGGCGCGGATCGGTGGTGTAAACGCCGTCCACGTCGGTGTAGATCTGGCATTCGTCGGCACGCAGCGCAGCCGCGATGGCGACGCCCGTCGTATCCGAACCGCCGCGACCCAGCGTCGTGATGTTGCCCGCTGCATCCATGCCCTGGAAACCCGCGACCACGACCACACAGTCATTGGCAAGGTCGGCGCGGATGTTCTGTTCGTCGATGCTGACGATGCGTGCCTTGGTGAAGGCGCTGTCGGTCAGTATCTTGACCTGTGCGCCGGTGTAACTCTTGGCTTCCAGACCGGCTTCCTTGAGCGCCATCGCCAACAGGCCGATGGTCACCTGCTCGCCGGTAGAAATGATCACATCCAGTTCGCGCGGGTCGGGGTGTTTCTGGATCTCATGGGCAAGATGGATCAGGCGATTTGTCTCGCCGCTCATGGCGGAGACCACCACCACGACCTGATGCCCCTGTGCCTTGTATTTTGCTACACGCTGAGCGACATTCCTGATGCGCTCCGGACTTCCGACAGAAGTGCCGCCGTATTTCTGAACTATCAATGCCACAATATGCCTGCGTCGTTTTTTATGAGGGCGGCATTCTAACCGAACTTGCGTCAAAAGACGATTACCCCTCTGCTACACTGGCGGCAAAACCAACGATCTTTCCCGATGAGCAAAATCACCCAACGCCCCTATCCAGCCGAGACCGCCCGGCAACTCGCCGCATCCGGCATCGCGCCCTTGCTGGCACGCATCTATGCCGCACGCGGCATTGCGGATGCGGGACAACTGGACACCGACATCAAGCGTCTGCTGCCCTTCTCCCTGCTGAAGAACGCCGAAGAAATGGCCGGTTTGCTGGCCGATGCCATCGCCGACAAGAAGAAGATACTGATCGTGGCCGACTACGATGCCGATGGCGCGACGGCCTGCACAGTTGCCCTGCGCGGTTTGAGTGCGCTCGGCGCACGGGTGGATTTCATCGTCCCCAACCGCTTCGAATACGGTTACGGCCTGACGCCCGAGATCGTGCGCCTGGCTGCCAAAGCAATGCCGGACATCCTGCTCACCGTGGATAACGGCATCGCCAGCGTGGAAGGCGTGGCCGAAGCCAAACGGCTCGGCATGCCGGTTCTGGTCACCGACCATCACCTGCCCGGCGATACGCTACCGGAAGCCGCTTGCATCGTTAACCCGAACCAGCCCGGCTGCACCTTTCCCAGCAAACACCTGGCAGGCGTGGGCGTGATGTTCTATGTGCTGATGGCATTGCGCGCCGAGCTGCGCAAGCGCGGCGCGTTCGCAGAAAAGCCCGAACCGAACCTCGGCAGCCTGCTCGATCTCGTCGCCCTCGGCACGGTGGCAGACGTCGTCAAGCTGGACGACAACAACCGCATCCTCGTGCAGCAAGGCCTGCAGCGCATCCGCGCCGGACGGAGTTGTGCTGGCATCCAGGCCTTGTTGCGCGTAGCGCGCCGGCAAGCCGCGCAGGCGTCGTCCTATGAGCTTGGTTTCATCGTCGGTCCGCGCCTGAATGCCGCCGGGCGCCTGGAAGATATGGGGTTGGGCATCCGCTGCCTGTTGACCGACGATGCCGCCGAGGCCGATGACATCGCCGCCAAGCTGGATGCACTGAACCAGGAACGACGCAGCATCGAAGCGGATATGCAGGACAGCGCACTGGCGACGCTCGATGCGTTCGACCCGGCAGACGCCTATTCGCTGTCGCTGTTCAAGGAAGATTGGCACCAGGGCGTGATCGGCATTCTCGCCTCCCGCCTCAAGGACAAATTCCATCGCCCGGTGATCGCCTTCGCGCGTTCACAAACAGGCGAACTCAAAGGCTCGGGACGCAGCATCGCCGGGCTGCATCTGCGCGATGCGCTCGATCTGGTCTCCAAGCGCCAGCCGCATCTGATCCAGAAATTCGGCGGGCATGCGATGGCCGCGGGCTTGAGCATACGCGAAGAGCATCTCGACGGATTCCGCCAGGCGTTTGAAACCGCTGCACAGGAGCTGCTCGATACCGACGCACTGGTGAAGACCATCGCTACCGACGGCACGCTCGACGCGAGCGAATTTACTTTGGGTATCGCGCGCGATCTGAGTCGCCAGGTATGGGGGCAGGGTTTTCCGGAACCGCTGTTCGAGGATGATTTCCGCGTGCAATCGCAGCGAGTGGTCGGCGAAAAGCATCTCAAACTGAAACTAATGTCACCTGCCGGGAGTTTCGATGCCATCCGCTTCTTTTCTGCGGAGCCCGCGCCGGACAATATTCATGCGGTATACAGCCTGGGCATCAATGAATACAACGGCCGCGAGAGCCTGCAACTGATCGTGCGTCACTGGCTGCCCGCCGGGGATTGAACGGCAAAAGAGTCGCCGCTACTGCAAGGGCACAGCGCGGGCTCTCCCCTTGTCTGCCTGGCTTGCGATCAGTATGTTGCCCGGCGGTAACTCGGACTGATATTTCCGGTAGAACCCCAGCACGCGAGGCACATAGTCCGCGGTCTCGCGGAAAGGGGGGATACGGTTGCCGTATTTCGCGACAGCCCGCGGGCCCGCGTTATAGGCGGCAAGGGCCAAGCTCTTGTCGTTGTTATAGATTTTCAGCAGATCCCGCAGGTATTTTGCACCGCCATGAACGTTCTGCACCGGATCGAACGGATCAGCCACGCCATAGCGCCTCGTGATGACCGGCATGAGCTGCATCAAACCGGCTGCCCCCTTCTTGGAGACCACCTTGGGACGGTAACGCGATTCCACCGATATCACGGCATGCAACAGCGAGCTTTCCAGACCATAGATTTGGGCGACTTCATCGACCATTCTGCCATAGTGGGCCTTGTCGGCGATCGTTAAGGGGTGTTTATCGGACACTGTTGCGGCCGGTTCGGCGGGGCCTTTGACCAGAACTGCGAAATGGCTATCCGTGGGCACGTTGCTCAATTTGACCGTACCCGCGTTGTCGGTATAGCTGTAAACATCTGCGCATGCCGGCTGCATCAAACAAAGCCCCGATACCAACGCCATCGGGAGTACTGAGAGTATTGGAACGCGTTCCGGTGAGCCCATATCCCCCCCTGCAAAAGTGGATGTACCGTGCGAGCCACAGGTTAAGCATGGGTATTGACCTTTCCAATACAGTGAACACTGTAAACCCGGGGTTGTTCATTTCTTAGAAGTGATGCAAAGTGACATTACTTGGAAACCCTATTACATCGGAATTGAAATGTTCAAATTGTTGCGTTTCTATTCGGTCATCAGCTTCGTCATTATTTTCATCACAGCTGCACTGCTGGCCCTGTTCTACCGTCAGGTATCCATCCATTGGATCGAACATATGTCGGAAAGAGACAACCTCGCCATGGCGCGGGCAGTCCTGAATTCTGTCGAACCTGAACTCGTGGCGCACTTGAACACGGGTAGTGACGCCAGCGGCCGCGAAGCTGTCCGGCAAAAGCCTTCGAGGGCGCTTGCAGAAGATATCTCAAGAATGACGAAGGACACTTCGGTGGACCGCATCAAAATCTACGACCGGAATGGACGGGTGTTCTTCTCGACCAAAACGGATCAAATCGGCAGCAGTGAAGTGAACTCCCCCGGTTTCCTCTCGGCCATCAATGGCGGCGTTTTCAATGCCATGACCTATCGCGACACGTTCAATAGCCTGGAAGAGGTTTACGAGGAAGACAACCTGATGCATACCTACATCCCGATACGAAATGATTCGGGAGGGTCTATCCTGGGCGTGTTGGAGATCCACTCCAACCAGAACGAACTGGTACAGGAGAACAGCAAGGTCATGCTCATTATTCTGGCCGGAGCCGAGATCATCCTGGCAATCCTGTATTTCATATTGTTGTTCGTCGTGGGTTATGCCAAAAACATCATCGAGGCCCAGCACAAAACCATTCAGGAACGAACCGCCTCACTGGAAAATGTTTCCAAACAGTTGCTGAAAAACGCGGAGAAGGAAAAGCAGAAAATTGCGTTCAATCTGCATGAAGGGATCGCACAAACGCTGAGTGCGATCAAGATCAGCGTTGAAGGCAACACCAGCGCGCAGATTGCCGCAGACGATGCAAGCACTCAGCAGATGGAGGCCATCGTCCCAGTGCTGCAGAGCGCCATTCAGGAAGTCCGCAGCATTGCGACCGAATTGCGCCCTTCCAGCCTGGACAGCCTCGGCCTGCTGCCGGCCATCAACGGGTTCTGCAGGGAATTCGAGAAGAAACACGACAGGATAAGCATCAAGAGGGAAGTTTCAATAGCCGAATCCGCGATTCCCGCATCGATCAAGATCGATATCTTCCGGATCATCGAATTGGCATTCAAGAAGATCGCCCGCTATTCGAAGACGGACCAGATTCGACTTTCGATGCGGCACATCGACAATATGATCGAACTGGTGATTTGCGATTCGCCGCTGGACCGGTCTTTCGTCGCGACTATTGCAGAATTCGATTCCGGCCCATATCAGCAGGTGCAATTTTCGGAAATAAAGGAACGCACCTTGCTGTCCGGCGGCACATTCTCCTCTACCCGCGATAACGAGGGCTGGGATACGATCTGCGCAACGTGGCCCTGCTAGGAATTGGCGAGCAGTCCTTTTTCGATCGCATACATGGTCAGCATCGACGCATTGTGCAGATCGAGTTTCTTCATCAGATTGGAACGGTGCTTTTCGACTGTTTTGACGCTCAGGCAAAAATAGTCCGCGATGTACTTGTTCGGATGTCCCTCGGCCACCAGCTTCAGCACCTCGCGTTCGCGATGGGTCAGCGTGTCCCAGGTGGTGGTAGGGGTGTTGGGCTTGTCTGAACCAAGGTAACCGGTGATCACCTTCTTCGATATGTCGGGGCTCAGGTAAGGCTTGCCGTTCAGCACGCTGCGTATCGCGATGCGCAATTCGTCGTGAGTCGCATCCTTGAGGATATAGCCGTCGGCACCCGCACGCAGGCTTTCGTGGATGAACTCGTCCTCCTTGTGCACCGTAAGCACAAGCACGAGCGTTTTGGGATAGCGCCGCTTGATGTCGGTGATCGCCTCGATACCGTTCATTCCCGGCATGGAAAGGTCGGTCAACACCATATCCGGAGAGAGCTTCTCGATCAGACGGACGGCATCCCTGCCGTTGTCGGCTTCACCGACAATCTCGAGATCATGATCTTGAGATAACAAGGACCTGATACCCGCTCTCAGCAGTGTATGGTCTTCAACGATCAGAATTCTTTTCTTTGTGTTCATCATTCGCCTCTCTGTTTAGTTTCCAGTGTCATATAGGTCAAGGCCTGGGCGGCTGATTCGCCGGATACTGCGCCTGCACATATTTAAATACCCAATCGGCATATTTCGTCTTACCCTCAAAACCCTTGTCCACAGGCCTGAAGTTCGCCTTCTTCAGAGGTTCCTCCTCAGACAGGCTATGTACCCCGAGAATCTCGCCGCTCGGCCCCTTGACCAAACCCCAATCGGTTCTGCCATTGGTCGGGTCCGCGTAAATCTTCCGCAGATAGCGCTGTGTCGACGGATATCGCGGATCGCTGAGCAATTCTTCCAGCGTCGATGGATAACGTCTGGGCTGGATCGGGGTGTGCTCATAATATGACTTGATTGCCCTGCGGAACTGGTCGCCCACAAACAGCAACTCCTGTTCCTTTTCGCGCTTCAGCGCGACATGCCAGACCACCCCGGCACTGGCAAGAACAATCCCCAGAATCAATATGGTAGCCAACAGCCCGAAATAGGTAAACCCCTTCTCCAGAGCGGATTTGCACCGGTATCTGCGCATGGTCGGAGCACTCCTTTCTGCAATCGCCGTCATCACCAATCCTTGTACTCGGAACCATCGCGTGCGTTGCCCGGCGCACCGCTCTTGATGTCGTAAAGCCCCCCTTTTTCCGGCGTATCGGGGGCTACCGCAAGCCAGGTATTGGAGCTGCCGGTAATGGGATCGACAGGCAGGCTGCGCAGGTATTTCTTGCTTACCAGATCTTGCAGCGCATCGGGATACCTGCCGTTGTCACCGTAATACTTGTCCAGCGCTTCCCGCATGAGGGCAAGGTCCTGATGCAGCACGGCCTCTCTGGATTTTTCCACGCTGCTGAAATATCTCGGAACGGCGATCGTCAGCAACGTGGCAATGATCACCATCACCACCAGCAATTCGATCAGGGTAAAGCCGCTTTTCGTCCTTCTGCCCATGCCTCGCCCCCCTACCAATTTCTGTAAGCAATGCCGTTCAGGCCGATCCCCGGCGACTGCGAGTACACGTCAAAAACGTCATCTCCTTCCTGCGGTTCATCGGCACTGCTCGCGTAACTTCGCTTGCCCCAGGTTTCCTCATCCGCTTTGGCCGGGTCGTCGGCCAGCGGATCGCGCGGGATCTTGCGCAGGAAATAGATCACTCTTTTCTCCGGACTGGTGATATCCGGCGCCCCTTCCACCAGCGCCTTTAATGACGGCGGATATCCCGAGCTGCCGAGGGAGCGCTCGATGCGACCGTCCGAGGCTGCTTGCTTGTAGGCATCCAGCGCGGTGCGAATCTCGCGCAGCGCCAGGTGCAGGTCATGTTCCTTGTTCCGCTGCACAGCCAGTTCGGACAAAGGCAATACCACTGTCGAAAGCAGGCCGACAATCGCCACCGTGATCACGAGTTCGATCAACGTGAAGCCGCCCTGATATCCGATTCTGCGCATCATCGTCACTTGACCGCAATGGCGTAAGGTGCGGGCGCCTTGAAATCCAGCGCCTCCCCGTTCGCACCGAGCGGATGTATCTGGCTCGTTGTAATCTGCAATTGCGGTGTCGCGCGAATGACTTCAAACATGAGCGTAACTACGCCGCCGCCTGTGGGGCCGGCTGATGCAGTGCCGGCCAGATCGAGCTGAATCTGGCCGCTTGCCTGGTCGATAACCTTGGTGAGAGTGGGCTGCGCATTATTCTGTTTCAGGAAATTGCCTTCGACGGCGTCCACGGCTTTCAGGACCTGCGGGTCGAATCCAACCAGAAAACCAAGGCTCTTCAGCCCCTGATCCGACTGTGCGTTGAGTGTGAGACTGATCTTGTCTCCCACCTTCGCTTCTGTTGGCCCTTGCCAGGAAAATGCCAATGAGGGGGCTGGCGAGGCATCTGTCGTGACTGGACTGCCCAACGCGGGTGCCGGCACGGGCTGCTGCGCAATTGCAGGGACGGCCGCAGCGGCATTGCCGGCAGCGGCCGGACGTACCCGTTTCATCAAAACAGGTTTGGTGTGCAACTCGGCCTCGGTACCGGACCAGTATTCCACATCGTTCGCATCGGGCTGGTGTGCTTTGCCGACTATATGCGGCGTGATGGAAAGAATGACTTCAGTCTTCGTACCGTTGTCGTTGTGCTCGGAAAACAGCCGGCCCAGGATGGGCAGTTGGCCAAGGCCCGGAACTTTGCTGGCCGAATTGCGCTGCTCATTGTTGATCAACCCGGCAAGAATCTGCGTCTCTCCGTCCTTCAGTTGCAGCAAAGTCGAGGCATTCCGCGTACCGATCTGGTAAGCGAGCGTTCCGGAAGAGGTGTTCTGGATCTCTTTGACAATTGAACTGACGTCAAGATTGATCTTGATTGCCACGTCGTTGTTGAGGCGAATATCCGGCTCCACCTCCAGCTTCAAACCCACGTCGAGGTACTGCACGTTGCCGGTCACTACTGGCGTTCCTGTTGAAACGGGCGTCACGGCATTGGTGATCACCGGCACGCGGTCGCCGATCATGATTTTTGCCTTCTCGCGGTTGCGCGCCCTGATGCGCGGGCTGGCGAGGATATTGGTATCCGTATCCTGAAGCATCGCCTTGAGCGCGACACTCATGGCAGGACTGGTGACGATGTGGTCGCTGTTGATGTGCTTCAACTCGGTGAGGGTTGGTGTCAGACTTGCTGCAGCAGTGGCCCCCGGCAAAGTCCCGGTGCCAAGAGCGGTCAACGCCAGTTGATCCGGCCACTTGATGCCGATATCCGTCAGGCGGGTCCGGTTGACCTCAAGCACCTCCACTTCCATCATGACCTCGGGTTCGGCGACATCCTGATCGGCGATCATTTTCTCGGCGAGCCGGATAGCATCCGGCGTGTCGCGTATCACGATGGAGTTGATTTTTTCATTGAGGAAAATATCCTTGGTCTTGAGCACCGTCTTGAGCATCGTCATCATCTGCTTCGGGTCGGCACTGGTCAGGTGAAAGCTCCTGATCATGAGATCCTGGTAGTCCCTGAGCTTCGCGGGCGTATTCGGATAGACGAACACCGTGTTGTCGCTGATGATCTTTTTTCCCAGCTGGCTCTGCAGCAGGATCAGGTCGATCGCATCCTCAACCGACACATCCTTGACGAAGATGGACACCCTGATGTCAGGTCTCACATCCTTGTCCAGCATGACATTGATGCCGCTGACGCTGGACAGCGCCTCGAACACCATTTTGATGCCGGCATCGCGGAATTGCAGCGTCACGGGTTTCTTGAACTGAGCCCTGAGCGCCGGCTCCGCACTCTGCTCCCTGGTCACCTGCTCGGCGATCTGGCGCTGCAGTTCCTGCGCCTGGCTGTCATCCGGATCCTCCAGCAGAACCGGTTTTAGTGCAGCGCTGGCCGCGTCCTGATTTCCGCTCTTCAGCTGAGTCTTCGCCTCCGCGATCATCTTGTCGTGGCGCGCATACATGGCAATCCGCCGCAGGCCGTCTGCCGCCCGGTTATTTTCCGGCTCTATCTTGAGCACGCGCTGGAAGGCTGCTTGTGCCGCATCGTCGCGTCCGCTGGCGTGAGCCTCGGTTGCTGCGGCAAGCAGCCGGTTCACGATCTGCTCGCGGTTACGCTTCAGTTCGACACGGTAGGTCGTGTTGTCCGAATCGGATTTGCTTGCATCCTGCAGTTTCTTTAACCCTTCCTCGTAACGCCCTTCGTCGATAAGCGACAGCCCTTCCCGCCGCAGGCCTTCGGCCCCGCATCCGGCCAGGATGCCCGCCACCAGCAAGGAGAGCACCACGTGGCTCAAAAACGAGGATCCAGGCCTGTTGTCCATGTTCCTGCTTCCGGGCATTGAGCATCGATTCTTTGTTGCTGGAATAGTCATCCCGTCGATTCGAGTCATCTTCATAGCACTCCGCCGATGTTGAGAGATTGGTTGATGTTCAGGGGCAGGTAAGTAAATTCGAGTTGACCGTCGGCGGCTTTCCCCACGCTGTAGGTGCCATCGATCACATCGCCTTCGGACACGGTATAGACCCGGTCGGCATTGGCCAGAATGATGACCCCGTGAGCGGACTCCGCTTCCCTGTACTGACCAAGATAGGTGAACGGCAGGGGCGGCGCCACCGGCTTTGGCGGCTCGAGCTGCTGCACGGGTGGCGGCGGTGGAGGCGGCGGAACGTACCAGGAAACGGCCTTGAACACGTTCCCGACTTCCTTGCTCTCATCCGCCTCCGCCTTTGCTGAAGCAGGCGCTCGAGCTCCGCCATTTCAGTTTCCGGCGAAGGCTTTACCGCCGGAGCCGCATGAGATGGGAGCATCGCGACCTGGCGCACCTTGGCCCGGCTTTTATTTGCCGGAACATCGCCCTCGTCAGAACCCATGGCCATGACCGCCGCACTGGCTGCCATGCCGAACAATGTCCATCTGTTCAATGGATGCCAGGCGGGCTTCATGATTTCTGCTCCAGGAGATAAAGCACCAGCTTGATGTCGGCTTCCACCATTGCATCACCCACCTTCTGGCGTTTGAACCGCACCTGCTGCAACGAGAGGGCCGGAATGTCCGCCATCAGGGAAGAGAGATATTTGCGTATCCGCGGATAGTCTCCCTTCACCGGGAAAGTCATCTGGAAACGCACCATGCCGCCTTCCTTGTCGCGAGTCGCCTTGTATTCGCCCTGATCCAGCCCGATCCCCTGGCTTTGCGCGGAAGCAAAGACCTTATCGAGCCATAGCGGCAAATCATTGTCGCGAGGAAACAACTTGTAGAACCGGGCAAGCTGCTCTGCAGGTGCGCGCCGGTCGGAATCCTGACCATGTACGCCGCGTTTCAGTTGATCCTGAAGGGTAAGAACGCTGAGACGCGTAGAAGCCAGCTTTCCTTGCGCCGGATGGATTGCCGAAAAATAGAATGCGGTGCAGGCCGTCAACACGCCGATGCCTGCCATACCCGGCCAGCCGAGCAATGCCGGACCGCGCCGCATGATCCAGCGATGGTCTATGGGCTGCAGGGCAAGAGCGGCACCGAAGCGCTTCCCCGCGGCAGGCCAGCTTTCCTGAATAACGCCCCATACGGTTTGGAGTTTGAGTTTGAGCAAGTTAGTCATAGGTTGGTCCTCCAGAAGGCAATGAGTGAAAAGCGCACTGGCTTTTCCGGGTCGCGTTCCTGAATCTGATGACTCTGCAAATAGACGCTGCCGAACTCCTGACGCTCTTTCAGACGCTTGATGAATTTCAGCATCGCGCCCATATCCTTGGCCTCGCAACTGATGTTGACGGTGTGCTTCTCCAGGTCCGGCTCCAGGCCCAGCAACGTCACTTCGGGGTAGATCGCGGACTCCACCGCCTGGAAAAGGCTTTCCCATGGCAACATGATCTGGCGCAGCACTTCACTGGTCTGTTTGAGGTCCAGCGAAGCGCCACGCGCATCCAGGTCCGCTCCCTTGACCTGTTGGCCTGATGCCTGCTCGAATCTATTCAGACTGTCTTCCCAGTCTTCGATTTTGAGCGTCAAGCCCTGGTAGTAGTCCCAAACCAGGATCGATAGCACGATGGAGATCGACAGCAATATGAGCCCCGGCATTGGCAACCGGGCATTGCGCCGGTAATCGAGTTGGAGCTTGTTCATTGTCGTCATCCGCCCATATACATTGCGAACCGGCTATCGAATTCCTGCCCGATGGCTGGCATGCGCTGCGGCTGAAGGGACATGAATTGCCAGCAGCCATTGGAATCGGGCAGTACCGTCTCATGTTCCGGCGCCCATACATGCACATCGTTCGGGCTGGTTTCGAGGTTGGCGATGAAGGCCTCCCGCTCCAGGAGACGCGGCAACTCTTCCTGCCAATTCGAACCTACCCGCATTGCCCGTACCCATGACCACTGGCCTTCCAGCAGCAGCGCAAGGCACAGGCTCCCCTGCTCCACGAGCGCCAACCATGTGCTCCGCCCGTGAAACAGGGAATGGCAAGCGTTGTATGCCATCATCAGATGCGGCTGGATGGATTTCACGCCGATCCGGGAACGGACAAACAACTGGCGCAGATCTTCAAGCAGCCTTGCATCCACCGCGCTGGCAATTTGCGGAATACCCGCCCTGCCGGCGCTCATGCGCAGTTCCCATCCCTTGCAGTCGCAACCATACATTTCGCAAAATAAATGCTGCGCATAGGCCATCTCTTCCTTGGCATCGCTCAGTCCATCGTTCCACGGTATCAGCGCGTAGCGCATGAAGTGATTGGAGAGGATCACCGTTGCATGCGATCTGCGTCCGGCAAAATCGGGCAAGGCAGTCTCAAGCATCCTGAGCGCGCCGCTCCACGGCATGTCGCCGTCCGTTGCCGGGTCGCAGGGCAAGACCAGTTTGGCCTCCATGTGACGCTTCAATCCGCGGTGCGTCAGTTCGTGCTTCATCCTGGCCAGCACCACTTGTTCAGGGCGCAGCACGATGCGGAGTTCATCACGCAATCTGAGTGACACGATTGACCTCCTGTAATGTGGTTTCGCCTCTCATCACCATGTCCAGGGCCCCGTCGCGCAGAAAGCGCGTTCCGTTGCGCAGGGCCGCTTCACGGATCAAGCGTACCGGCTGCCGTCCGATGATGAGTTCACGGATTTCGTCGTTGAGATAGAGGATCTCGGCAATGGCCTTGCGCCCCTTGTAGCCGGTGCCATGGCACTGCCCGCAACCCTGGCCGGCGCGGAACCTCATGTGTTGTGCATCGGCCGGCTTGATGCCCGAGGCAATAATCAATTCCTCGTCCGGACGGACATCTGCCACGCAGTGGGTGCAGTTCACGCGGATCAAGCGCTGCGCCAGAATGCCATTCAGTGCCGAGACGAAACTGTAGGGATCGACCCCCATGTGGGTGAAGCGTCCAATCACGTCGAACACATTGTTGGCGTGCACGGTAGTGAAAACCAGATGGCCGGTCAGTGCCGACTGCACGGCGATCTGGGCGGTTTCCGGGTCACGGATCTCTCCTACCATGATCTTGTCCGGATCGTGCCGCAGAATGGAACGCAATCCGCGCTCGAACGTCAGCCCTTTTTTCTCGTTGACGGGAATCTGCAGCACGCCGGGCAATTCGTACTCGACCGGGTCTTCGATGGTGACGATCTTGTCCTGGCCGTGGTTTATTTCCGAGATCGCCGCATACAGTGTCGTCGTTTTTCCGCTGCCGGTGGGACCGGTGACCAGCATCATTCCATACGGTTCGCAGGAAAGGCGCCGCATGACAGCCATCGACTTGTCGTCGAACCCCAGATAGTCGAGGCGCAGCCCCTTCATCTGGTCGGACAGGGTTTGCTTGTCGAGGATGCGCAGCACGGCATCCTCCCCGAAAATACTGGGCATGATGGACACGCGCAAATCAACCTCATGCTTGTGCATGGAAACCTTGAAGCGGCCATCCTGGGGAACACGCTTTTCGGCAATGTCGAGACCCGAGATGACTTTGACCCGCGATATCACCTGCTCCGCCATATCCGGCCCCGCCATCGAACCCACCGTCGTCAGCACGCCGTCGATGCGATACCGGATGCTGAGCCCGGTCGAGCTGGTCTCCAGGTGGATATCGCTGGCCTCGGCTCTCAGTGCGTCGTATATCGTCGAGTGAACGAGCTTGATGATGGGGCTGACATCCTCGCTGATGGTCTTGAACGACAGCTCATCGACATCCTCGCCGTACTTTTCACTCTTCCCGGCTACCGTCTGGATGGTGTCCATGGCGTGCAGCGATTCCTCGTAGTGCGCCAGATAGGCCGCCACATCACCCTTGTGCGCCAGGCCCCAGATGAAGGACGAATGGATGCGCTGTTCCGCCCAAGCCTGGAATGCCGTGCTGAGCGGATCACCCATGACCATGAGCAGCCGTCCGTCATCGTCACGCAGCATCAGGCATTCCCGCTCCAGCGCCTCGGCGAAGGGCAGGATGTCGAATGCCGGCGCCATCCGGTTCAGGTCTTCCATCGTGAACACCGGGTAGTGGAGCATGCCGCCCAGCATCTTGATGAAGCTGCCCGCATCGAGTCCCGTTTGCTCTTCCAGCACTTCCGCAACGCTGCGCTTTGTCTGCGCAGCAATCGCGCGCGCGGCGCGCACCTGCTGCGGCGAGAAGGCTGCGGCTGGTTTGTCCGCGATCAATTCTGCCTGGCTCATCCTATGCTCCCCGCAAGTTCAAAAATCGGGAAATACATCAGCACCACAATGGTTCCGATAATCAGCCCGACAAAGGCCATCAGCAGGGGCTCGAACAACCTGATGAACTTGTCGGTCCAGCGCATCATGTCATCCTCATAGAATGCCGCGATGCGCTCCATCATCTCGCCCATGCGGCCGGTTTGCTCGCCCACACGCAGCAGCCGCAACGCCAGCGGCGTGATGAGCCCGTATTTCTCCATGGCCTGCGAGATGTGATATCCCTCGCGAATACTGGACGCGGCGAGCTCCAGCTTTTCGCGCATCGATGCCTGCAGCAAACCCGACACCAGTTGCAGCGCAGGCACGATGGTCATCCCGCCTTGCAGCAGCATTCCCAGCGAGCGGTAGAAACGGGCCATCTGGTACAGGTGCAAGCGTTGACCGATGACGGGCATCTCCCACAATTTCCTTTCGATGCACGCCTTGCAGGCGGGTCTGGTGATCGCATACGGGATCGCCGCTGCCGCAGCGACTGCTGCTGCCAGGATGAGTCGCCAATGGGCGTCCAGGAACAACCCCCAATGCATCAGGATCTTCGACATGAGAGGAAGATCGCTGCCCAGATCTTCATAGATATGGCTGAAGCGGGGAACGACAACCAGCATCAGGAAAAGCACCACCAGGAAGCCCACGACAGCCAGGATCACCGGATAGATCGAGGAGTGGATGACTTTGTGCTTGACCCCTTCCACCTGGGCCTGATATTCGACATAGCGCGACAGGACTTCCGACAATGCTCCCGTTTTCTCGCTGGAGCGGACTGTCGCCACATAGAGTGCGGGAAAGTCTTTGGGCAATTGCTCCAAAGCATATGAGAAGGAATGCCCCTCGTAGAGGGAAGAAATGATCTGCGCAAGCGTCTTCTTGAATTCCGGACGTTCTTCCTTTTCCGCCAGCGTCTCCAATACCTCCAGCAGGGGCAGGCCCGCATCCAGCAGCGCCGCCAGCTCCTGGCTGAAAAGCGCAAGGGGAAAGCCGGATTTTCTCCACTGCAGCCAGGCAGCCCATTGCTGCTGCGCCTTGATCGCGATAACGGTATAGCCCTGAGCGCTTGCCTGGAATTCGGCATCGATCGCGTCTGCCGCGTCCAATGTGAATTCCATCAAACCTTCATTGCCCCGCAACGCTTTGACCATGTATTGCATGGATGAGCTCCTATTGGTTGCGTCTGACTGCCGCCTGCGCCATGAGTCCTACCAGTTGGTGATGTCGGCAGACTCGCCTTCGCCGCCGGGCTGCTTGTCTTTCCCGTACGAGACGAGGTCATACTCGCCATGTTCGCCGGGCGACTTGAAAACATAAGGAGTACCCCAGGGATCGAGCGGCACATCCTTGGCCAGGTACGGTCCATCCCATTTGGGTTCGCTTGCCGGGTGAATGACCAGCGCCGCCAGTCCTTCTTCCATGGTCGGATAGTGGCCGGTATCCAGCCTGAACTGATCCAGCGCCTTTCCCAGGCTGTCCAGTTGGGCTTTGGCTACCTTGATCTCGGATTTGCCGATTTGCGAGAAATATTTTGGCCCCACGTATCCTGCCAGCAGGCCGATGATCACCATGACCACCAGCAGTTCGAGCAAGGTGAAGCCGTGCTCCATCACCCGTTGCCGGTGCCGCGTATTACTGGAATTGAATGTTTTCATTTCGCCCTGTTCTGTACGGTTGATCGCGACAGCCGCACTCTAGCCTCACGAGCAAAAACTTACTGTGCGTAAGCCACTGTATTCGCCTGTACCGTCGACACTGTATTTTCTGCAGACAGGAGTGAGTAGCCAAAATCGCATCCGCTTTTAAGTAATTGCTGGAATATTTCTACTGTATTTCCCAGGGTCGGAACCAAGCACGCTGCTAATTTTTCCGGAACTGCCGTTTGCATTAAAGTGCGTCCGTCGTCGGGCAAATCATCAATACCTTGGAGGACGCCATCATGAAAATATTCAGAAGAAAAAGCACTGAGCCGCGCTTCGCCAAAAATAAAAGTGACGATCATGCGGAAATCTGCGGGTCGCCGTCATTGGCCTACGCAAATTGCGGTGTGGCCCCGCTGAATGGGTCGGCTCCTTCCCGAAACAATGAAATCATGCCCGATGCAGCTTATCTGACGAACTGGGGCGGAAGCTCGCCGCTTCTGCAGAATGTGAGCGATGTGCACTTGCTGCAGGAGTTGCATGCATACCGTCGCGAACTCGAGGCCTGCGAACGCAAGATTGACGAAATGCAGTGCGACCTGTCGGAATCCAACGCCTTGAACTCGCGCATAATCGCATGCGCAACGGAAGGGATCATCATCACCAATGCGCGCAATATCATCCAGTCGGTCAATCCGGCCTTCGAAAAGTCCACCGGATACACAGCCAGGGAAGTCATCGGCCGCACGCCTGCCCTGCTCAAATCCGGCCATCAGGACGAGGAGTTCTACCGGGACATGTGGGATGTCCTGAAGAAGGATGGGCAATGGCGGGGAGAGGTCTGGAACCGGCACAAGAGCGGCGAGATCTATCCGGAATGGCTGAGCATCAGTGCCGTCAAGGACCATCGGCAAGAAGTAACGCATTATGTCGGGATCTTTTCCGATATCCATACGCAGGAATACATCATGGAGCGGCTGCACAACCTTGCCTACTACGACGTACTCACCGGACTACCGAACCGGCGGCTGTTCCTGGACCGGCTCGAGGTATCGCTCTCCCGCGCGCGGCGCGAGAAGCATATGCTGGGAGTGATGTTTGTCGACCTCGACCACTTCAAGCAAGTCAACGACACTTTGGGGCACAGGGCCGGCGACGAATTGCTGGTGGCCGTGACGGAACGCATGAAAAATTGCCTGCGTGAAGAGGACACGCTGGCCAGGCTGGGCGGCGACGAATTCACCGTCCTCCTTCCCGTTCTTCCGCATCAGGATGCGGCAAGCAATGTTGCCCGGAAATTCCTGGACTGTTACAAACGCCCTGTGATCGTCGATGGCCGGGAGCTGCATGTCACTGCCAGCATCGGCATCAGTATTTTCTCGGGAAACGGCGAGGATGCCGACAGCCTGCTAAGCAAGGCGGACCTTGCAATGTACCGCATCAAGGAGACCGGGCGTAACGGCTATATGCTGCATGACACAGAAATGGACAGTTGCCCATTTCCGAAGAAGACTTCTGACTGAGATCAATCAAGTGCGATGCCGAAGTTCGGTCTTGGCAAAACTTCCGCCACATGGCCGAGCTGCCATGACACGTGGATGCGTGTTCCTTTACCGGCCACGGAATCCATCACATACACGCCTCCGGAAAGCCCTGCGCGCTCCTTCATGCTCAGCAGTCCGAGCCCTCTTTCGGAACCGCGGCGGATGGATACCGATGCAGGATCGAATCCATTTCCATTATCTTCAATGGTAAGGCGAAGGACATCACCAGCCTTATGCAGGCTCAACTTGATCAGGCTGGCATTGGCATGCTTGACGATATTGCTGCTTGCCTCCTGGATGATGCGGAAGATGGTGATCTTGAGCGGGACGGGAACTCCACTTTCAACGATGCCGAAATCCTTCTCCACTTTCATGGACGGGCAGGCAGCCTCAAGCTCCCGGGTGAAGCACGACAAGGTAGCAAGAATGCCAAGCTGATCCAGCATTGGGGGGCACAGCTCCTTGGACACTTGACGCACCTCTTCGATTGCATCGTGAATGCTGAATTTCAATTTCTGCAGTAACTCGGCGACCTCATTGATTGAACCGGTGTCGAGCTGGCTCTTTGCATTGGCCAAAGCGAACTTGATCATGGTCAGCGATTGCCCGAGACCGTCATGCAAGTCCATGGCGATCCGCTTGCGCTCGTTCTCCTGGATCGACAGCAACTGGTTCGCCATCCATCGCAGTTTTGCCTGCGATGCGCACCACGCTTCTCTCGTCTTCGAGCATTCTGAATTTTTTATGCATACCTTGGTATAGGGCTTCCAACGGCTGTCGGCCTCTACCTTCGTGTATTGCTTCCTCTGCATTGTCGTCTCGATTTGCATAATCCCTCCAATGCTAAGCAGGCATAAAATGGCTGGCTCTGAAAGCAATAGCCAACGCTGTACCTCCCGTCCTTTCCACGAGGAAGATAATGTTATTGACCGGGCCGCTGGGCAATACGGAGTATCACCTATATCTATAGGGAATTCCCCATAGAACAGCAGGGGAACGGGGCGAGGCAAGAGTGGGCATGGCGCCGAAAGTCGAGAGCTATGCTGCAGCCAGTTTTTCCCGGCAAGATCGCTGCCGGATTACAGACTACTTTCCGACCGTCAGGGTCAACCGGCGCTGAACCAGTTCTGCGATGTTACGAACGTTGAGTTTCTTCATGATGCTTGAGCGGTGGATATCCACCGTTTTCGAACTGATTCCGAGTTTCGCGCCGATGACCTTGCTCGGGTCGCCTGCCACGACGAGCTCCATGATTTCCTTTTCCCGCTTGGTCAAGGCATCGAAATGGCTGCGCAGCGAGTTCTGTTTCCGGTCTTGCAGGCGATGTTCCAGAAGCCAATTGAAAGCTGCCTGTACCCGATCCAGTAGCTCCTGGGTGGTGAAAGGTTTCTGGATGAAATCAAAAGCGCCCTGCTTCATGGCGCGGACGGCAAGCGGCACATCGCCATGGCCGGTAATGATGATTATCGGCAACTGAACACCTTGAGCCTTGAGATATTCCAGCAGTTCCATCCCGCTCATGCCCGGCATCCGGACATCCAGCAGGATGCAACCCTGCTGACGCTGGTCGCGGGATTCCAGGAAAGCATGCGCGGAAGCAAATGTTTTGCATGAAAGGTGCGCTGCCTCAAACAAGCAGTTCAAGGAGTCGCGCATGGCTTCATCGTCATCCACGATGAATGCCGTCATCGGTTGCCAGACATCATCATTCATAGCCACCCCTGCTCGTCAGCGTAAAATTAAACTCGGTGCCGGCACCTTCATTTGGTTCTGCCCATATTTTGCCGCCGTAATTGTCAATGAGGGAGCGGCATATGGACAGACCGAGGCCCAGCCCATCTTTTTTCGAAGTATGGAACGGATTGAATATCTTATCCATATCCTCCGGTGCAATTCCCACCCCGGTATCGCTCACCGTTACCAGAACGAAGCTGGATCCGACGACGCGGGTGACGATGCGCAACTCCCGCACCGAAGTGGCGGACATGGAGTCGATTGCGTTTTTCATGAGGTTGATCAGCACCTGTTCGATCTCGATCTTGTTCGCATAGACCGGCGGCAATGTGGATATATTCAGTGTGACCGAAATGAAATGTTGCTGAAGCTCATGTTCAAGATATTTAATGCAATCCGAGATCAGCAAATTGATATCCAGCATAGCGCGTTCGGCTTTTTTCTTCCTTATCATGTCCTTGAAATGTGCAATGATCTGCCCTGCCCTGACTGTCTGGTCATGGGCAAGTCCTATCGTTTTTTTCAGCCCCTCGCTATCCCAGTTTCCTTCCTGCAAGCGGTGCAGACAGGCATTCAGGTAATTGTTGGCGGCAGCAAGGGGCTGGTTCAATTCATGCGCGATACCGGACGTCATTTCCCCGGCGATGTTAAACCGGTCGATATGCTCCATCTCTGCACGCATCGTCTCAAACAGCTTGTGCTCGGATATGTCGGTGCTGGTGCCGATAAAACCCAGGAACTCGTTGCTGCCGGTAAAGCGCGGCACGCCGGAATCCTCTATCCAGCGGAATGCCCCGTCGTAACGGCGCAGGCGATATTCAACCTTGAACGGCCTGGCCTTCCGGAAAGCATTCCGGTAGCTCTCGATGCAGAGTTTCCTGTCATCGGGGTGGACAATATCCAGCCAGTTCTTGCCTTGCGCCTCCGGCAGGGCCAGCCCGGTAAATTCATGCCAGCGCTGATTGAAGAAATTGCATCCCCGGTAGGACGTCCCCTCGGTTGCATCCGCCATCCAGATCATGATCGGCGCATTGTCGGCCATGGTGCGAAAACGCTCTTCGCTTTCGCTCAGCTTGTTCTCCACCAGCTTGCGGGCACTGATATCGAACGTCGTTGTCCGGCAGGTCGAATAATGGCCGGCCGAATCGTAGACCGCCGTCGAGCTCAGTGACACCGGCAGCAGCGAGCCATCCTTGCGGACAAGCTCATACTCGATGTCATGCACGGATCCTCTTTCCATGAATGCCGTAAAGCGGCCCTGAAACAGCCGCCGGCTGCTCACAGATAGCAGGTCTGCGACCTTTACCTTTCCTACCACTTCTTCCCGCGTATAACCCAGCCAATGAAGCAAGGTATCGTTGATCTTGATGATGACGCCATCCTTGTCCAGCGAGTGGTAGCCGCAAGGAGCATGGTTATAAAGGTCCTCGATCTCCCCCGCCGATTTGCGCAACGCATCCTGGGCCAGCTGCTGTTCGGTGATGTCCTGGGTCGTTCCTGTCGAACGCAGCGGCCGGCCGGCCTCGTCATATAACGTATCGCACCATTCCCGGACGAACTTGATGCGCCCATCCGCAAACAACAGCCGATGAACAACGGTATAGGAAGTCTTGTTCTTCACCGAGTCGGTATAAACCTTGTCTACCATCGAACGGTCATCGGGATGAACTTTATCCAGGAAAATCTCATAGGAAGCATGGTGCAAGGCGGGATCGTATTCGAAAATCCGGTAGTTCTCCTCGGACCAGTAGAGGAAGTTGTTTGTCAGATCCAGCTCCCAGCTGCCGATCTGCGCCATCCGTTGCGATGCCTTCAACAGGGCTTCGCTCTTGCGCAGCGCAACCTCCGCCTGCTTGCGCTCGCTGACGTCGCGGATGATGCCCTGCAGGAATCGGGTTCCCCGCACCTCGATGAGACGTGCGCTGACCTCCACGGGAAAAAGCGTCCGGTCCTTGCGCCGGGCGACAGTCTCATAGCGCAATGCCCCTAGCCGGCTGATTTGCTCGATCTGTCCCCGGAAGACCGCCGGATCTTCTGCGGGGTCGCGAAGATCGGGGATCCGCATATGCAGCATTTCGTTCCGCGTGTAACCGTAAGCCTGCACGGCGCGCTCGTTTGCATCGATGACGTTGCCCGCATCGTCGGTCACCAGAATGATGTCGTTGGCATGTTTGGTAAGATATTCGTAATGCTTTACCAGCATTTCACGCTCTACTGCTGCTGCATGCTGAGCCTTCAGGTGTCTGTATCGCGTCTTGTAGCCCTGCAGCCAGACAAACATCAGCAGCCCGCCGATCACCAGGTAAACCATCACCAGACCGATTGACCACTGTTTGAGCCGGCTGACCGGAGCAAACAGTTCCTCCCGATCCACCTTGCTCACCAGGAACCATGGCATGCCCTTGACTTGGCGCATCTGGGAAACCACCGGAATGCCGCGATAATCGACTCCCTCCACGGTGCTGGATACGCCGTGTATCGCCAAAGCCGACGGCAGGTTGCCGGTGCTAAGCGGCATCCGCTGAGTGAGCGCGGTATCCTTTTGGTGGCGTACATTGCTGAGGAACAGGACATCATCGCCATCCTGCCGCACCAGCAAAGTCTCGGCACTTGCGCTTGGGGCGGGCCAGCTGCGGATCAGCGGATAAAGGAATTCCTCAGGGTCGATCTGCAGCACCACGGCCCCCGTGATGCGGACAGACTCCTTGCCTGCGACGACGAGCGGCGAAATCAGTTCGATACTGATCCCTTTGTCCGCGTAGTTGCTGCGATGCAAATCCGAGAACACTTCCTCGCGCCTGGACATCACCTGCACCGCCATCTGTGCGAATGCATCGCGCGGGGCGGAGCCGTCATTGAGCGACAGCCGGATGATGCCTTGCTTGTCCAGCAGGAAGAGGGATTTGTAGCGATTCGAGAACTGAAGCTCGGCCAGCATTTTCTGCAATCGCTGCTTGCGGCCATTCGATGGCGCGCCCTCTTGCAGCCACTGCCCGAATTCTGCGGCAAGAATCGAATCCTGCGAAAAGGCTTCCGCAAGCCGTTGCTGCCTGTCGCGCCATCTGGCAATCTCGGCCACCTTTGTGTCGGCGATCGCACCCAGGCTATGCAGCTCCTCTTCCTGGATCATCGCTTCGATTTTGCGGAAAGAGGAGTAGTAGGTTGCCCCGATGAGCAAAGTGACGGCAACGAACACCAGCAACGGCAGAAAAGATTTGAGGTTCCGGACGGAAAAAACCCTTCCTGCATCTAACAAATTCATGTCTGGGGTACCAAATGTATTCAAATCGGGTGTCAAGCCGGGGGGACGTCGCCTCGAATGCCGCGTTTCCTCCCGGAAGGAGTCCCGCATGCTACATGAAATTCGCCCGCAGAATAAAGTGAGCAGCGGCCAGGACCAGCCATGCCGCCTGTCCTGCCCTATGTCTTCATCCATCCGGATCGGCTAGTCAGACTCGTTCTCTTTGGTGAACCCCAGGTACACCGTGATGGTGTCGCCATTCCTGATACTTTTCAGCGCTGCGGGAGGGAAGTGCAGCATCAGATTCGACACGCTGTTTTTGAGCATCAATGTGCCCTTGATATGATCGATCCTGTCGACTCTTCCCGTCATGTTGTTGTGCCCCATCATCTTGCAGTCCCCGCGCACGCCTCCGACATCCATCCGGCAATCGTTCTTCATCCTTTGCATGCTCGTCCGGCTATCGGCATTCGTTTTCCGCATGCCGGCCCCGGACTTGTCATAGTCTTCTGCCTTGGCGGAAATGGCCAAACCTGCAGCGATCAGAAAAAAACTGAACAACAGTGAAATCATATTCATGGCAGCTCTCCTTGCTTTAAAGAGACGGACAAAAACAAATTGAACGAACCCATGCAATATCCTCGTCCGGAAAATGAATACCTCGATGCAGCGATTACGGGACGATCCAGTCCGACTCGGCAATAAGCCTGTCGTTGTTGTCAGCGGCGAAGCGCACGATGTAGCCCCCCTTGGATGCGAAGCGCTGGCTCGGGCCCAGGCTCAGAGCGGGGATATGCCGTTGGTCTTGTTTCTCGTCCCGCTATCCAAGCCGACCAACCCCTGCGTTTCCGCCAGCGGCTTGCGGTCCGGATATCTCCTGGCCAGATCGCCGGGGCGTCCCAGCGATACACGCATCCTGCTATCCTGCTCGGCCTTGCTTCCCTCGCTTTGACTCAGCATGTTTTCGGCGCGCTCCAGCAGGTAATCCCGGTACAGGTTATCCAGCATCTCCGCGAGCGTGTCGCTCAGGAAAGTGACTGCGAAGTAGGCCTCGGACTGTAGCGGTTCATCCACGAGCTCCAGCTTGTTCAATTTGAGCCAGGTACGGAAATATGCGAGAGACGCTTGCCGCCTGTCCGGTAACTCGTATGGGTATACCATCCGTGCCCGGTTCTTCCAGCTTATCGGGAGCGGAGCAGTTTCGCCGCCGGCCAGTCCGCCCGAAAAATACACAGCGGCGGCCGGGGCCGGTTCGAGCCGCTTGAGTGCCGCCACGTCCGGCGCCCGGAGCCAGAACATCAGCACATCCGTATTCCGAACGTCCGCCAGTGCAGCGCGCAATGCGTTTTCCGCCTTGCCGTGCAATGCACGCCCGACCACTTGTATGCCGGAGCCATCTAGCGCACTTGCCAGCTCCTGCGCCGCTTTAGCCCCGGGAACGTCATCGCGGAATATCTGGATCAGGCGCGGTGGCGCCGGTTTTCCGGCTTCAAGCAGATATCGCGCCAATACGTCCGCTTCCAGCGCCGCGCCGCGGGAGAAATAGACCGTATAGACCGTCTCGGTCGTTACCGGCTGCGGAATGCTGGGGAACCAGCACGGCACCCGTTCACGCTGGCAGAAATCATGCACCGGTTCCCAGGTGGTGTTCGACAAACCGGATATCAATGCGAACACCGGTTGTTGCCGGTAATGTTCGGCCAATTGCGGCCCCCAGGTATCGGCAGGGCCATGCAGCTCCCATACATCCAGCTCCCACTCGCGCTCGGTGCCCAATACCATCTCGGCAGCGGAGACCATGTGTCTGCGCCCTCCCGACCTTGTCCCGGTCACGGTACTGGCATTCTTCCGGGTAAAGGCCGTGCGCAGAGTATCCAGCAGCGCCTTGCGGCGCCGGGGCTCGACACCGGGCGAGATGACGGTGGCAAATCGTATGCGTTCGTTGGTCACACCCGGCGACCATTCCACCGACAGCTGTTTGAGGTAAGCGGTCAGCGCGTCCGTTTCGGCATCGCTCAAATTGAAGCGCGGCATCACCACACTCAGTTCGCTGCCTCTGTTATTCACGCCGCCACGAATAGCCTGAGCCAGCTGCTCGTCAGTGTAGGGCGCATGTCTCTGGTTGAAACTTTTGCGCCGGCGCTGATCCATCGTAGCCAGATTTTTCTGGTCGTCGCCAAACAGGAATTTGCCGGTCACTGGAGGTATTATCAACGTACCTTCCACCGAACCCATGCCGCTGCGGCGGTGGCATCCGGCACATGCGGCTTGCGCGCCGGAAACGGATGCGCTGCCCGCGCGTTCGCCGGTGAGCAAGGCTCCGGAGGGAAGAACGCCATCGAGATAAATGCGCCGCCCCAGTTCGATCTCGTCCGCGGCGAACGCCGGCGCCACCACACCGGCAAGAAAGAGCAGCAAGCCGGAACAGGCCAAAAGACTGCATCTGACGGGTATGGCCGGCAAGCCTGAAATCCTGGTCATTTCGTGACTATTCCTGTGTGTTAGGCGGATAGAAGGCAGGCAATCCCGTTGATCCCGCAGCCCGCAATCCGGACCGCAGGGATCTCCAGGAGAGCCATGCAGATCAATTGACTGCAACCAGTTCCACGTCGAACAGGAGCGTCTCATTCGGTCCGATATCGCCGCCGACACCGCGCTCTCCATAAGCAAGCTGGGGAGGAATTGCGATCTGCCATCTGGAGCCCGCTGGCATGAGCTTCAACGCCTCCTTCCAACCCGTGATCAGCGATGCCATCTTCAAGGTCGCAGGATGTCCGGCTTCGGTACCGTCAAATTCCGTTCCATCCAGCAGGGTGCCCCGATAATTGCACTGCACCATGTCGGAGTCTGTGGGCTTCCTGCCGTCGCCAGCCTTGACTATTTTGTACTGCAGCCCGCTGGGCAAAGCGACTACACCTTCCCTGGCTTTGTTTCCCTGCAGAAAAGTGTCGCCTTTCTTCCGGTTATCCTCGATGGCCATCCGCCTGTCCGCCAGCGCTTTTTGCCTGGCTTCCACCTGATAAGCATTCATCACTTTCCGCAAGTCCCGCTCCGGCATGAGCAGCTTTTCACCCGACAGGCCGTCCTTCAATCCTTTCATCAGCATGGCCATGTCCACATCGGTTTGCTGCTTCCTGAAATTCCTCGCCACGCTCACCCCGATTCCGTAGCTCAACATCTCCTTCTGCGTTTTGAGAGCCACCTCTTCCGCTGTCCCGGCTTGAGCAACCGTCAATCCCAGGCAGCCGCACAACATCATCCAATTTGCCTTCATCACAAGTCCTTTCATAAGTCATCTGTTTCCGGCTGGCATCACGCTTCTTGATGCAATTGCCGGTGCCCTACATCTGCGATCGGTTTCTGGTGCTTACCGGTGTCAGCGCAGATCACGCTGACACCGCAAGCATCGTCCTGACTACTACTGCGCCGTACCGTTCAACGTGACCGTATGGGTGCCCGCCGCATCGATCTCAGTCACGGTCGATGTTTTGAAGCCGGCCGCGGCCTTGGGAGTGAACGTGACGTTGATGGTGCAACTTCCGCCTACCGGCAGGCTGGTACCGCAGTTGTTCGTCTGGACGAAGTTCAGGTAATTTCCAAACGCGATTGCGATGCTGCTGATCGGCAGCGGGCTGGTACCCGTGTTGCTCAGCGTCAGCGTCTGCGCTGCACTGACGGTACCGATCGTCTGGGCCGCGAACGTGAGCGGACCAACCGGTGTCAGCGTGGCGGCCGCTGCCCCATCCACGGCTGTGCCGTTCAACGTGACCGTATGGGTGCCCGCCGCATCGACCTCAGTCACGGTCGATGTTTTGAAGCCGGCCGCAGCCTTGGGAGTGAACGTGACGTTGATGGTGCAACTTGCGCCTACCGCCAGGCTGGTGCCGCAGTTGTTCGTCTGGACGAAGTTCAGGTAGTTGCCAAACGCGATTGCGATGCTGCTGATCGGCAGCGGGTTGGCGCCCGTGTTGCTCAGCGTCAGCGCCTGTGCTGCACTGACGGTACCGATCACCTGCGACGTGAACGTGAGCGGACCGACCGGTGTCAGTGTGGAGGCCAATGCTGGCGCCAAAGACGTGCCGTTCAACGTGAGCGTCTGGGTACCTGCCGCGTCGACCACCGTCACGGTCGAAGTCTTGAAGCCGGCCGGAGACTTCGGCGTGAAGGTTGCGCTGATCGCACAACTTGCACCCGGAGCCAGGCTGGTGCCGCAGTTGTTGGTCTGGACGAAGTTCAGGTAGTTACCGTACGCGATTGCAATGCTGCTGATCGAAAGCGGTGCGCCCCCGGTATTGGTCAGCATCGCCACTTGGGGAGTACTGACGCTGCCCATGGTCAGCGAGGGGAACGTGAGCGGTCCCACCGGCGTCAGGGACGCGGAAGGCAGTGCCGCCGCTATCGTCACCGTGGCCGTATTCGAAGGCAATGAGTTGCCCATCGCGTTGTAAGCCAGAACCTGGTACGAGTAGCTGTTGCCTGTCGTCCGACCGATATCGGTCCAGCTTGTCGTATTGGCCGGCACCCTGGCGATTTCGGCAAGCGCAGCACCGTTAATGGAACGCATCACGATGAACCCGATCTCGTTTTTCGGGTTGCCCAGTGTCGCTGCACCCAACGCACTCACGCCCATCGCGGGTGTAGGATCGGTCCAGGTGACGAGCCCTGTCGGAGTCACAGTGCTTGCCACGCTGCTGGGTGCATCCGGAACCACGACACTTGGATGAAACACGAATGGACGCATGAAATCGTTTTCCTCATGGCCCAGGATATGGCAGTGCCATACGTATTCGTTGTCGTAATTGGCGATCGCATTGGCGACCACCAACGGGGTGTTGGTGGCCGGATTGATCTGCGTGAAGCCCAGGGTGGAACCCAGCGGCTGCGACGGATCCATCGGACGGAGCTTTGCGGCACGCCGAATGGGATCAGCGGACGCTTCGCCCTGACCGCCACCACGATGTCTTCCAGCGGATTCATCTTGACGGTCTCCTTCCAGCCCACTTCTGCCGCAGGCGGTTTGACCGTGCCGTCCCAGCCTATCCGGTTGATCAGCTGCACGTTGACCTGGTGGAAGTGCACCGGATGGGTATCCACGCCGTTGTGGGTGATCTTCCAGATCTGGGTTTCGCCGTCCGCAATGGTCTCGGTGGTCGGATCGATGTAATCGAGCGGAATCGTGGTCTGGGTCAGCGCACTGGTAAACGGCAGTTCGACGCCCAGGGTCGCATTCATGCGGCCGTAGATCGGATCGAACAGCTCCTGGATGGCCTTGTTCTGCACCGGCAGCGATTGCGTCAGGGTGGTCGTGACCGTGGCGGTCGCGCCGATGCCGCCGCCGCCCGTGAAGGTGATCATCGGCGCCGAGGTGTAACCGGTTCCCGGATTGATCAATGTGACGCCAGTCACCATGCGGGTCGTCGCACTGACCGTGGCAGTCGCTGTTGCGCGCCGTCCCGCCGCCTCCGCCGATGGTCACGGTCGGGGCTGTCGAGTAGCCCGTGCCGCCGCCAGTCAGGGTAACGCCGGTAATGGTCTGGGCGCCGGCGGGGTCCAGTTGAAATTCGGCTGAGCGATCGAGCCGGTAAAAATCCTGGCGTAATTGTCCGTGTTGGCGTGCCGAATGCAGTGTTATAAGCCGATTCCGGCATGACGGCGCATCCTGGCTTTGCCCGTACGCAGCCGGCAAGGCGGCCTGCAACGCGGCCACATTGAAGGCAGGCGCAGCCGCTACGGCATTCACCTTGATCTGCATCATGGTGCGGGTATTCGGACCGTAGCCCGGCAGGGTGTTGTGCGCACCGCCCGAAGCTATCTGATCGCCGTCGCCGGTGAAATAATCGATGCGCGGATCGAACGCGGGAACAGGCGCTGGTGCATCGTTGTAGAGGATCAGGGTCTTGCCGGCATACTGCGAGAAGTCGATGACGACATCGGCGCGTTCCGCCGGCCCCAGATACAGCGCCGTGATCGAAGCACATTCAATACCGTGATGCTGCGGCGATTCTGTTCATAGGTGACCGGTTGCGGAGTGATACCACCGCCACTGCGGCAGGATACCGCCTTCGTTGCCGATCTGGATGATGTCAGGGCCGGCCAGGGCCGGATCGGGCACGCCGCCTGCCCTGCCATCCGTCGGCCAGGTTGCGGATAGGCCGGCCAAACAGGATCTGCAGGTATCCCGGCCGGCACCATTTTGACTTCCTTGTCGAAACCCGGGTCTGGTTGCGCGCGGAGCGGTCGGGATCGGCGAGAAACAGGCACAGATTGACGAAGCGATCGTTCGACGCATTCAGGATGCGGAAGCGGTAGGCCTTGGGATCCACCGTCATGGTCGGGTAGGCGGTGCCGTTGATCACCGGAGTATCCATGAACGCTTCCGGCGTGGTCGTCACATCACCGTAAACGCCGGACGGCAGCGAATATTGCGCCGGGAATACCGGCCAGAACCACGGGCCCCAGTCCCAGCGCCCGACCGGATTGGTGCCGTCGAAGGAATTCGGGTCCTGGTTGGTTTCATAGACGTGCGGGAACCACAAATCGCCCTCCTGGCCCCAGTGCAGCGTATCCCACTTGGCATCCTGCACCGCGACGTCCTTGGGCACAAAGGTCTTGTCCTGGATCACCAGCGGAATCTGCTCGGCCGGAAGAACGCCGCTGGTGACCAGTCCCTGCTCCACCGGATCCGTGATCAGATAACCCGCAGCCATCGCCGGCATAGACGTTGAGCCGGGTCAGGCCGGAAGTGTGGTCGTGATAGAACATCAGGCGGCCGCTCATCTCGTTGGGGAAATAATAGGTGGTCGAGCCCGGGCCCGGATCGGGCATGTCGGGAACGTTCTGCACGCTCGCGCCTTTACCCATGCTGAGCCGGTAGCGGATCGATGGCGGATAGGCCCGTTTCCCCGGCCGGGGCCTAATCCATTGGTGCGGCGTGCCGTCGCTGATCCACGGTGTGTCGCCGCCGTGCAGTGGAGCACGGCACGGTTTTCGGTGAACATGGTTCTCCCATCAGGGCCAACGCCCGCGCCCGGCAGGGTCTTGTCCACCGGAAGAAACAGTTGCCCGGCAGCGCCGACCGGCAGATAGTTGGTGAACTTGATGCGCACTGCCACGCCCCTGTTGGCGCTGATCAGCGGGCCGAGGTAGTGCGGATTGTCGACGGCATATACCTGGGCGCCTTTGACGTATCCAGAATGGGGGTGCCACTCGGATAGGTCAGCGCAATATGCTTGCCCGGGACATTCGCCGTGGACAGCTGCACATAACCGCGCAGGCGCGTCGCCTTGGTCAGGTCGCTATGCATCTTCTCGGTGTATTCGACCACGGCGATCTCGTAATAATCGTCGTTGGTGACGACGCCATTGCCATTGACCCACTTTTCCGGGACAGCGACCGGAATGTACTGGCCGAGATTGTTGGCGCCAGACGCGCCAAGACCGGGCAGGGTGTCAACAAATTTGCGCAGGGCGGTGCCGGTATTGATGGACCGCCCCGCCCAACGGGTCTGGACGCACCCGGAAGGGCTGCTGGCGTAATAGGTCTGCACCTTGATGGGCGCCCCGTGATATCGACACTGTTACCCCAGCCGGAGCCGGCAAAAGCCTGGTTGACTGCGAAAGGAATGGCCGCCAGTGCGAACAGTGAACTGGCAATCAGTTGATTCCGGGTTTTCATGGTTTTATTTCTCCTGAGGATGGATGGCAGTACTGTGTCTTGCAGAGGTTCACTGGCCTTCTGCTTCATTGTGCGGATTGCTTGAAGATCACCCTTACGGGATCCGCCTCCCTCTTGCGATAAGCAGGATGCTTGTTTGCGTCATCCGGGTTGGTACTGGGAATACTGGCCGATTTTTGCTTTTCGGCAGCCTCTGCAGCTTCTGCTGCGCTCCCTTTGTTTTTATTCGCTGCCGCGGCTGCGGAACCTGCCTGAGCTTGATGCGGCATGCCGATCGCCAGCGCTAATGCCATTGCGGCGTGCTTCATTTTTAAAACGTTTTTCATGGTCATAACTCCTTAAGTAGGGTTGTAGTTTGTCGTTGGCGGGAAATGGGTGTTATTGGGAGGCGAGCAAATTCCGGTAATCGTGCAACAGTTCATCAGCGGTAGCGAAACCGTCTATACGCAACCATGGCTTGCCCGGAGCGGCACGCAGCAAAGTCACCGGGGCATGGTTCATCTTGTCTCCGAGGTAGACGTCGAAAGCCTGCTGCGCTGCAACGCTTGCTTCCGTCGTGCCGGTATAGAAATCCACTCCGGCCCTGCTCCGTATTTGCCGGCATATTTCCTAAGTACCGCCGGTGTATCCTGTTCCGGGTCGATCGAGATGGAGACCATGTGCACCTTGTCCCGCTCGCTGCCGAGTTCATCCTGCAGCAATGCGAAGGTCCGGCTGGTTACCGGGCAGACTGCAGTGCAAGTCGTAAAAACGAAATTCAGGATAACCGGGCGCCCGTCATTCAGTTCCTCGGTCAGGGAAACGCTCTGACCGTCGTCCCGCACAAGCTTGACCTGAGGCAGCACGTAGTCCTTCATCAAGCGCATCGTTTCTTCCTTCATCATGTGGTGATGATGGGCATGCGGATCATGTGCCTCTTCCATCTGGGCCATTTCGTGATGGTGGGAGTTTGAGGCGGCGGCGTCCTCGGCAAATGCGCAAGGGACCAGGTAGCCGGCCACGCCGATGGCCGCAACCACTAACGCTCCGCGCAAGGGGGCAGCCAGCATTTCCAATGTATTCATGAATTCCTCCTGAGATATCCGCTTATGTTTGTGCATCTGAACTGAACCGCCATACATTTTTTGCTGAAGTGCAAAGTAACAAAACAGTTCCTGCGAGGCAGTAAGGCGAGAGCTGTATTCGGCGTACCGTGATTACGTATTGTTCCGGCGGTATTCGCGCAGCAGGTCGTCGGCACTGATATTCCCCTCGATGCGTACCCATGGTTGCCCGGGGCCGTTACGCATGAAAATCGCCGGCTCGTGATTCATTTTGCCGCCGCGATAAATGCCGAAGGCGCGCTGGATCGCGATACTGTTCTCGCGGCTGCCGGTCAACATGCGCCACCCGGGCCCCGCCTCGAATCTTTTCGCGTATTTCTGCAATCTGGCCGGCGTGTCATGCTCCGGATCGACTGACACCGAAACGATGCGTACCTTTGCCCCCCTGGCGCGAAGCCTGGCTTGAACCTGGGAGAGGACCGCGCTCGTTGGCGAACTGCTCGCGGTGCAGGCAGTGCAGACGAAATTCAGCATGACCGGGTCTGTTCCCTCCTGACTGTCATGAAGGGAAATCGTCTTGCCATCCGCATCGACCAACTTCACATCAGGGATACGCCGGGTCGCGACAGAACGCGTATATCCATTGGGTATAACGGAGTGCTGATGTTCGGCTTCGATATGAGCCTGGCTATCGCGCGGCGCCAATGCGGCGCCTGCCGATATCATCGTCAAGAAAAGTACTAGCTCGTGGTATCTCATAATGGCCCCTCTTCTCTCATGTAGCCGCACATCCCAATGCCGAATAGCGTTGATACTCCACCGCGACCGCAGTGTTAACCATAAGCTCCACGAATACATCGTGGGAAAACCGGTATTCGGATATGGCAAAAACTTTATTTGGAAGGTAGGAGTTCACTGTAGGAGAGGCGGCCGATACCGGCTGATCTCGGAGCAATCCGGACTGAGCTGGCGCGCATAGAAGAAACTACTACTTTCCTCTCTCCGGAAGAACTACGGTCATGACCTGACACGTAGGCATGACTACACCAATTACCGACCGTAGAAATACGGTGCAGGCATATCTGCTTTACAAGCTTGCCTCCAGAGCTAAATCCAGCTTGTCACGATAGATTGAATCCCGCGCAGCAGCAGCCAAATCGCCGGCTGATTGCCGCCGGCAGGCTTCCGCCCTTTGCGTTGTTGGCATTGGGTTCCGGAGTTTCCTTCGAGTGCGTGCATGTTTTGGAGGTGGCTTATGTTTGCAGCTAATGTCGACTTTGAAAATCTGTGCCTGTTCTTTTTTACACCGCTGCTCCTTTCGTTATTGCTGGTACCGGTGGCTTCCGGGCTTGCACACAAGCTTGGCGCGATTGATCGCCCCAATGGCCGCAGTTCTCATACCACTCCGACCCCCAGACTGGGCGGGCTCGCCATATCTGCCAGCCTGGTGATTACCTGTATTGCATACCTTCCATTCGACCGTTTCCTGCTCGCCTTTGTTTTGGGACTCCTGATTGCTGCGGCAACGGGTCTGGTAGACGATATGGTGGGCATCAGGCCGCGCTGGAAATTTCTCGGGCAAATCACGTCCGCGAGTGCCTTTGTTTATTTCAGCGGCATGCCTCTCCATGGCATTGGGAATATCCTGGGGTTTGGTGATATTCCGCTAGGTTGGGGCGCTACGGCGTTTACCGTGTTTTTTATCGTGGGAGGAATGAACGCCTTCAATCTTGCCGATGGCCTTGATGGATTGGCTGGGGGAATTTCTGCCATAGCGGCGGCCTTGTTTGCCTACTTCGCATGGCTAACCCAAAACTGGGTGCTGCTGTTGTTAGCCATATCGCTCTGCGGATCCGTTATCGGCTTCCTTCGATACAACACTTACCCCGCTCGCGTTTTTATGGGAGATTGCGGCAGTTTGATGTTGGGCTACACGCTTACAGTCATGGTCATCGTTTTGGCGCAAGGCACGGGACAGGATCGGCATGATGTCCCACTGGTCGCTTTGGCAACCGTCATCGCACTTCCCTTGCTGGACACACTACTGGTGATGGCACGGCGGATATATTACGGGAGCAGCCCGTTCCAGGCCGACAGGACGCATTTGCACCATCGCCTCCTGGAGCTCGGCTTGCCGCATCCTTCCGCGGTGACAACCATTCACATGATCATGTTGTACTTTGGTCTGCTCGCCATCTTGATTCATGATGACCCGGAGTGGCTGCAATTTGCCTATCTGCTGTTTAGCGGTGCCGCCTTCTTCGGCAGCATTTCTCTCTTGCAGCACAGCCGCTTTCGATTCGGGATGGCGAAAGAACAATCCATTTTATCCATTCGCCAAGCGGCCGCGGATTCGAGCAACACCTGATGGTTGCCAGTTATAGCGCACTGATTTTCCGGAGAACATACAGAACGGTAAACCCGAAGCCCGCCACTTAACATGGCGGCTTCCAATTTCCTGCTTTCCTTCCGAATACCGTATTTCCTGAATCATGCTGCCGGCGACCCATGGCGCGACGGCGAGTCAGCCCATCCCTGACAGCGGAAAATGCTCGCATGCGGCAATATCCCGGGAACAGCGGCATCTCGCATGTCTCCGGCAATGCACCAGCACCAATGCAAACCGGCCGACACTGGCGTGGCTAGGATCGTGTAGCCGTGCAGCAGATGTCACCTGCCGGATTGGCAGCGCTGCATCGGCAGGACAAAAAGGATGGATCGAAATCGGGAGGCGAAATGATTTACGCTCGCAACCCAAGAGCATCGCTGCAGATATGGCCTGAAATACTTCCAGTAAAAAAACGCAGATACTCGCCTTTTTTCATTCAGGGCTTCAAATCTGCCCGCCATTTTCAACGCCCAATAAAATGATTGAGAACATTTCGCGTTATTTGCTGGACTTCAACACTTGAGTCCGCCGCATATCCGCCCATGCCAAAACCAAAGTTCCACTGCATCGAACCGGCCGCAAATACCCCCGCCGCGCCAGGAGCCTGGTAATAGGTCATTTGAGAATATCTCGTTTGACGGCTAGAGCATGCCAAATCAACACAGGCAGTGTATGGCGAATTGGCGATGACTTGAATCCCTGCAGGCGACGATGCGTCGAGGCGATCCACCTCGTAACCCAGCAAATGCTGCGGCAACAATGAGCCGGTTGAAAGCCCGGTACCGGAACAAATAAAGCCGGAGCAATCTTTAATAACCATTCCCAGGTTTACCGGACTGTAATCGTACATTACCCCGACCAGCGCAGCCTCGGGGCGGTTGATTTCGGCGGAACGGAACAGCATCGTCGACATTTCAGGGTGTATTGCGTAAATCGGATCCAGCGAGGGCGTCAAATCCTTAAAGGCAACCATGGTACGGTTGGGCTGCAACGTGACCATGCTGTCTTCAAGGCGGATTTGCCAATAACCTGCATTGGCGCCAAAGAAACCCAGATTGACCCCGGAGTCACGCGCTGCTTGAATGTGGTTGCGTGTTTCTCTAGTCCAATACTCATCATGCCCGACGGACAGGAATGCCTTGTGGTTGAGCAGTTTTGAACCGTCATTATGCGTATCTATATCTGTCGAGTAACTAACGTCATAACCCTCTTTTTCAAGAAACCGCACCATTTCGATCTCGTACCACATAAATTGACCCGAGCCATACCTGTCGCTATAAGGTCTGTTAAATGACACTTTGCGGGCCGGCTGGTAATTGATGCTGTTATTGGGATAGAGCGATGCTCCCCCCCAACTGTTATATGCCTGGTACGTCGTTACACTCGCCTGAAACAGTAAATCGGATATGTGTTTATCATCCCGCACTACGAAAGTGATGTAATTCTGTTTGCCGCTTGAACCGGTCAACTTGGCAAAATAAACGCCACTCGCCCAATCTGTCGGGTCCAACGCATTATCAGGTACCGCCAGGGTGTAGGAACTGGTCCAGTCGCATTCAATCATTCTGGAATCGGGGGCTGTCGGGCAAGCGGGTTGAATATTGCCGGGGAGTGAAATAGGTCCCGCCACCAGTCTGGCGCCCGCACCACCGTACCAACCGATTCGATAGAACGAAACCGTGTAAGTAGGATCAATCGTATTGACATACAAATCGAGCGATTCGCCGCGATCGACGCTGGTCGCCGAGGCGTATCCTTCAATCTCATGTCTCCATGCACTTCTGGTAATTCGCCAATCGGTAGTTACGCCCTGCAAAGCAGTCTTTGCATTTTCAGTCTGGATCACAGGGATGGCATTGGGCGATACTGCGGGAGGGGTTGCCGCAATCGCCGGTTGTGCCCCCAAGCCCGATGCCAGAGCCGCCAAATCATTGGCATTGTTCAAACCTGTCCTGTTGTTCTGGCTTGCCAGGAAATTTTCCATTGATTTCATGATCTCCCTGGTTCCAAACAAGCCGCTGCCGATGGCATCTGCGAAATCGCCGGTGGCGCCCAACAGGCTTTTGGCTGGATTGTCCTTGAGATATTGGGATACTGCAGCAAGATAAGTACCATAAGCTCTCGAAGCGTCATCGCCCGATGCAGCCGAGCTATCTGTTGGATCAAGGGGAACGGCGGATGTAGGGTCGATGCCAATCGAATTTCTGACAGCACTGATTGCCTTCATGACATTGGCGGCGGTCAGCCCCCCCGGTAGCATGGCCGCTTCCCTCACCACGACATCGGTTAGCGGCGAAATGTTCGGCAATTGCCCATTGCCCGGGAAAACCATCACAGACCAAAGCGGGGTCGAGAGTGGAACCATTATTCCATTTGCGGCATCCCAAAGGGTGCCGCCAGTTGCCTTTACCAGCAAGACTCCGGAGTAGCCATCAATATTCAAAAGGTAATTTCCTTGAGAATCCATCATCGCAGTGCCTAGCGCAGACGCTTTGATTCCCCCGGCCACTTTGTAGGCGTTCACGGTACAGTTGGCTAATGCCGGATTCGGGATTGCCGCAAAAGTTGGACCAATGCCGCCGTATCCGTGGAGAACAGAAACAAGAACTATCGCAAGCAGCGATTTGATATTCATTTTCATCCTCATTCTCCGGGTATTGGAAACTTCATATGGCCAGAAGGAGCTGCTCGAATCAGCGGTTCTCCAACAGGGAGAAATACTCGCGTGCCACGATATTCCAGGTGTAGCGGCGCTGCGCGATCTCCAGCATATCCCCGCCGACTTGCTCTGCCTGTTCCGCATCGAAAGTATTGATCAACTGCTGCAGCGCATCGCCATCGGAAAAGTACAGTGCCTTGCCTTCTGTGGTCGTGCGGTTGAAGCTGCAATCGAATGCGAGAACCGGCTTGGCGAAATGCATGGCCTCGACCAGGGATGGATTCGTGCCGCCGGCCTTGTGTCCGTGAACATAAAGCAAAGCACGCGAGCGCAGCGTTTTCAGCTTGCCCAGGTCGTAAATGGGGTCGAGCAGGGATATATGGGAGCAAGCGGCATATTTCGTGCGTATCTCCCGTCCATACCCGCTGTGATTCCAGTTTCCCACCATCACCAGCGGAATCTCTTCCTGCCGCGAGAACGCATCCACCACGAGATGCACATTGTTCTCCGGTTCGATACGGCACACGGAGAAAGCATACTTATCCGGAAGCCGGTATTCGTCGACCGGAGCCGCATCGACCGTCACGGCAATATCGCCGCCATAGGGGATGACCTTGCCTTCAACGCCGTAGGTCTCGCGGACATAGTCCGCAATCGCCGCATTATCGGCAATCACCTCATGCGAACAACGCACGGCCATACGCTCGGCGAATCGCAGGAACCGTTTCGCCAACCCGCGCCATTTTTCCCTGCGCCATTCGATGCCATCGATATTGGTCACGATCCGTGCCGGCGACAGGAGCCGGACAAGCGGCAGCGCAATGGCGCCGGATACACCCAACAATAAAATCACATCATGGCGATTCCACACTGCGGAAAGCAGGGACCATATGTCGTAAGGAATACTCTGCACGCCGTTCGCATTCAGCGGGACGTATTTGAGCTGTGCGGAAAGGTAGTTGGGAGGCCGCACGGGGTAACTCTTGCTGCTGCAGTAAACCACCATCGAATCCTGCAGCGACATCGCGTTATGGTACTTGACCAGATTTTCGGCCAACGTCTCGAAGCCGCCGTAATTGGCCGGAACCCCGGCAGTGCCGAGAATGGCAACGCGTTTATTTCGCATCAGGAAAATCCGCGTTGAATATCGCACCGGAAGTCCGGATGATTCTGTCCACAAGATCCCACTCCTTGAGTCCGACGTGGAACCATGTCGTGGCGATCATTCCATCTGCGCCATGGCTTGATGCATAGCGGCTGAAGTTACGGGTCGTTCTTTCGTTCTCCCACGTTGCGCCCAATACGCGGAAGCCGTCATTTCTTATCGCAGCCAACGAGGGGAAATCGCCCTGCTCATCGCCGTAATGCCAATCGCACAGCACTATGTCGCGAGGCAATCCGCCCCTTAATGTCTTCCCATACCCGGGCATGCTCCCATTCATCGAACTCTCAGGCACGGAGGGAAACTCGTCGGGTGAAACAAGCATATCTGCCCACATCCAGGTGACGACGCCTTTCTTTGCCAGGTGTTCGTGAAGAACCTGTACATCTTTCGCAAACAAATCGGACGGCAAAGCACTCTCGCCTTCAGTCAGGAAGGTCCCGTAATGGCTTTTGTCCCAGCCGACAACCTCGTCGTGCCCGATATGAAAAGCGTCCGGCTTGATCAAGGCTATCAGCTCGTCGATCATCGGGAAGATGAGCTGGTATACCGCCGGTTTGCGCGGATCATATGTTCTTTGGTTGTACATCAGATCCGGGCGGTACTTTCCCAGCAATCCCGGTTGGTGGCTCAGTAACGGCATCTCCGGCACAACCGCCATTCCTTTATCGCGTGCATACCGCACCACATCTGCCAACTCCCCCGGCTCCCATGGCTTGCCCTGCTGGACCTGCCACGGGAATGTTTTAAGCCGAACGCTTGCCCCCCAGAGCACATTGACTATCAAGCAGTTGAAATGCTGACCTGCCGCTTGATCAATCAGGCGTTTTATCTCATCAGGCGACACTCCCAGCAAGACGACATGGAACGCGCGTACCGGCTTGACGATTTCTTTGGCGGACACCTGAGAAGAAGCCAGCAATGCGGCGACAAGCACGATCCCGGCAAGCCCTCCCTGCATGACCCATGCGAGCCATGACCTGATTGTGCGGTTATCCACGAGACTTCCCCCTCGCGGCAAACCGCTTCATGCCGGACCTGACCACCTGGTACAACATGCCGACCGGCAGCATCGGCTTGTAGCGCGGCGGCACACTGGAAAGGCGGATCAAGGCGCGCCTGACCTCCATTTCCCCCCTGTACATCTTCTCTCTTGCCGCAGATTCGCCTCCCGCGCTATTGGGCTCCCTGCCCAAATGACAAGCGACCACCTGAGGCAAACAGATCCTGTCTGCGTGAAATACTGCAACTGCCGTCGAGTAGTAGTCTTCGCAGTGACGCAAGCCGTCCTTGAAAAAGCAAATATCCTTGTGCAGAATAAGGGACGGCATATAGAACGGATTAAACAGCGTAGTCACCACGCGAGCTGCAGCCAACTGCACAGCCGCGGGCATTGCCGCCAGCGCCTTCCGGATCACAGCCCCTGCCCGCCTCTCTCCGTTCGTGATTCCGGAAAGCATCGGACGGAGATTTTGCATCTGCCGGTACGGCTGCAGTTCGGAGACCGCATAATCCATCCAACCCTGATCATAGCTATCGTCCGAATCCAGGAAGGCGATGAATTTCCCGCTTGCTTTAGCTACCCCGGCTTTCCTGGCCAGACCGGCCCCTACATTCGCCTGCAGGCTGACGACCTGCACGGGAATACCGCTCGCATTGACTGCCATTTCGTACGAATATGGAATCGTGCCGCAGTCATCCACTACGATAATCTCCAGCAATTCCGGGCAAGACGAAACCACGGATTGAACGGCATTGTCGGTCAGCTCTTTTCGATTGAAGGTCGGGATCACCACCGAAATCAATTTATCCATAGATCAATACCTCAAAATGGGTAGAGAGAAACAGCATCACGAACAGGTGAACCATAAAGCCCGCCAAGGCGATGCCGCCGATCCTGGAACTCTGCTGCTCCGCAATGGAAACGAGAAAGATCTGCATGGCCACCGCAAGAATGGCAAAACGATAAGTGATGTACGGGAAAGCGACGAGGCTTATCGCGAGCACCGCTGTCGAATATAGAACCCCTTTGTGCTCGAGCCCGGAAACGTGTTCTTTCTCGAGAAATCTCCGCAATCCGTACACGAAGTACAGAGGCAAGGTCATGAACAAAAGGAAAGATGTCTTCAGATTGTTGGCATAGATCTGGCCGAAAGTGGTACGCAATGCCTCAACGTTTTCGAAAAATTCGATAATATCTTCCCGATAGATGAGCGCCCCCGCTGCCGCAAACAGCAGTGCGGATGCCGCCACTGCCAACAAGACCCTTCTCGATCGTTGCCTGGCGCTTAACCACAACAGCAAAGGAAGGAACGCAAGAACCGACGAATGGGTCGCAACGGCCAATACCCCGAGCAACAACGCCCTGACCAAATGTTTGTTTGCCAATGACAGCGCGCCAAAAAACAGCAGCATCGCCAAACCTTGACGCATCGCATTTGTCATCAGCTCCAGCCCGAATACGCTGAAAAACAAACTGCACGCCCAAAATAGGGTGCCCTTCCTCCATGCCGAAAACAGCAGGAACATCAACGGGAGATACAAGGCGACCTCAAACAGAAAGATGCCGTCCGACCCGGTTAAGCAAGCGGGCGATGCCACCCGTAGAGGACCCGATAGGAGATTTCCTGATTGATCAGATCGCTGAAGAAAGAGCTCGTGCAATATTGGTGCAAGCCGGAAACGTAACGCTCTGTATCATTCACGCTATCTACAACCGGAATCGGACGAAACGCCAGCAGCACACAAAATGCGACCGTAATCAGCGCGAATGCCAGCCGCTGGAGAGGTGGCGACTGGGGAGTCATGAGCGGCTGGAAAGAGAATTTGCCAACACGTCGCCAGCACTCCAGGATTCCTTGAACTTGGGCTCGATGGTGTTGCCTTCCGCCCACTCATTCCAGGATTTGATAAAAAGCAATTGCGCAGCATTCTTTTCTTCCAGCTCCAGCGCGGCGCGGATTGCCCTTTCGAAATTTTCCCTGTGATTACCCGGTCGGACCAGGCCGCGCTTGCCCGACCTTGGCGTGTTATCCCAGCCGGTCACAACAGCCGAATGCACCGTGCCGTCAACCGACTGATGTGCCGCGCGGAGCGTATCGATCGTTGAGGCATAACGGCGGATCTCCGGCCCGAGGCCCAGCTTCCGTTTCAATTGCCAGGCACCGGCGTACATCTTCTGCGCCAGCCTGGAGTCGATAACGCCCCAACATTGTTGGCGACGACCGCGTCCAGCCCGAAATCGCCGGGCCAACCGTTACAACTTCGAAACGGCCCGGCCCCCAGTTGCCGATGATGTACAGATCGCCGCCGCCGTGATGCCGGACTTTTTCACGCAGTTCCTAGAGATAGTTTTTGGCATCCGGGATCGATCTTGGCTTGTAGATCAAGAACGGGGATGACTCGCCCACCCTGAGATAGCGATCCGAGCGGATATCTGACGCAATCAACCTGGCGTGATCGCTTAACTCTTCACGGCCATATGTTTGCTTAAAGATCACTTGATTGGATAGCCCGTGCCAGATACCGGTCCAGGACTGGTTTGCCCAACCCAGCATGACTTTGATCCCCCGATCCGGCAGCGAGATCATCCGATCCAGTGGAAGATGCAGCACGCGTTTGCCGGCAAACCAGTAATGCCAATGGCAAAATGCATCGACACCGATCGACTTCGCATAATCAAGCTGCAAGAGGATGGTCTCGTCGCAACGCAAATCGTAAAAGCCAGTCTTCCGGGCAACACGGGCTGGACATGCCCGGAGAACAGCGGCCGCGCCTTCGCCACGTTATGCCATTCCGTAAATCCGTCCCCCCAGAAACGATTGTTCTCGTCCAGCGGGTGATATTGGCCGAGGTAATAAGCGATGGTCTTCATGCTAGTCTCTCCCGCACACGACGACGAATTGAACCGCGGCCAGTTCGGTTAACAGCGACAGGCGCGCCCTGTGCAGCTTCTTTGCAATCCTGCTGCCCGCCGGCGAAATGGAAACGACATTCATTCCTGCCGACCTCACCAACTCGACGCAGGATTTCCTTGTAAAGAATCTGAGGTGCGTCGAATCCAGGATTCCGAAGGTCTGGTATTCCCAGCTACCGTTGAAAAGCAAAGGAAACAGTACTGTCCAATTCCTGATGTTCGGCACGCTGTAGATGATCCTGCCATCCGGGGCCAGGCTGTTCCTGAGTTTCTTCAAAGCGGCCCATGGATCGACCAGATGCTCGAGCACGTCGCCAACCAGGATGTAGTCGTATTTGCCATGGGGCACCGGAATATCGATATGCTCCAAATTGCCGCAGCAGACATAATCGAGCCTTTCCATGGCGCAAGCAGCAACGTCGGGATTCAGTTCAAGGCCGACCACGATGCGGGCCCTGCCCTCGGCTTTCAATTTCGCCCCGGTCCTGCCTTCGGCGCACCCCACTTCAAGCACGCAATGTTCCCGGAGGGGATGTGCGAAATCAAATCTTCCCGCTCAAGCCTGTAGTACCCGGACGGTTTTGGAGTTGAACTCAACATTGCGCCCCCTCATTCAATGTCAGCTGGTCTATGCGGTCGCTCATCAGGATGTCCGCATTCGTCATGATTTTTTCCAGGGGCCAATTCCACCACTGGATATCCAGTAAATGTTCGATGGCTTCCGGTCCGAAACGGAATTTGACTACCTTCGCCGGATTGCCCACCGCCACCGCATAGGGTGGAATATCCCTGGCCACCACTGCGCCTGCGCCGACGACGGCGCCATCGCCGATCCTTACGCCTGAAAGGATCTTTGCACCACAGCCGATCCAGACATCGTTCCCGATGACGACATCGCCCTTGGTGGACACATAACCGGCCTGGTTACCGGCTTCCCTGAAGAAGGCGGGAAAGGGATAAGTTGAAACCCGATCCGTCCGGTGATCGGCATCCAGCAATATCTCCACCCCTGGCGCAATCGAACAGAATTTCCCGATCACCAATTTCGATTCATTGCCCCACTGCCATACCTTGGGCAGTCCATAAGAGCAATCGCCCACCGTATGTTTTCTTCTGAACTGCCAGTTTTCATACTTCCATCTGATTTTTTTTATCATTCGCTGCCTCTCAAATAGCGGCCGTCGGTAAGCCAATATGGATGTATCCCTTTGCTCAACAATACCTGCCCGTCTTTTTCAAAATGCACCCTCAACTTTTCCAGCAGATCGCTGGAGAGGTCGCCTTTTTTGTGATCGGGAGAAAACGCTTCCACCCTGAGTTCGACCAGCTTGAATCGAAGCGCGTATCGGGTCTTGTCCGAAACGAACGGGATGACCAGATGCCTCAATAATTTGGTGAGGTAATAAACGCTGCGGTAATAGGAAGAAAATCGTTTCCCTCGCCTCAAGGAATTTCTTCCGCCGGAACCCGCAATCGCATGGACGTTCAATCCGATGTGTTCGTACACCCGCCGAACCAGATCTTCCTGGTCTCTCACCAGCTGATTGAAGTTCAGAACGAGCATGTTCGAAGGATCCAGAGCGCTGTAGTAGATATCGAGCATCCGTCCGTATTCGGAACAGGCGACATACGAATTGGTCGGGGATATCTCGGCATTCAGGGAGGACAAGCTCAGGGAGTCGGCAATGGCATCGTTTATGTTTCTCGCTTCGATTCCCATGCCGACACACATGGAATAGTGTGAAATCAGGCGATCGATCGGGTCTCTGATGATGGCGATGATCCTGCTTTCCGGAGAAGCGGCCGCGATGTTTTTTGCCGCAGTCTCCGCCCACATCATGTAATGCGGGGTTATTTTCCCGACGACTTTCCCCTGCACTTCCCGATAGTATTTTCTCAGGTGCTGCTCGTAGCCCTGCGTCATTTCCTCCGCCTTGGTGAAATAGGGGGCCTCCTTGTTGACCGGCAAGGCAATTCTTGCGTCGGAGGACAGGATGTCATACAGCGTTGTCGTGCCGCATTTCATTCCCCCGATCACGATGAAGTCGATGTACCTGTTCATTTCCCCATCCACTCACACTAGTTTCCTGGCGAAATAGAACGAAGCCAGATTCAAACCGGCGACGGATATTGCCGTTGCCAACGCAGCGCCTATCCCGCCGAAAGCCGGAATCAACGCCGACAAAAGAAGGATGAGCAGCAGCGCAAAGGCAGCCGTCAGGTTCCGGTATACGGTTTCCTGACCGCTCATCACCAGCAAGTACCCGACCGGCCCCGTGATCGAATTGATCAACTCTCCAACCGACAGGATCGCGAGCATGTTTGCCCCTTGCCTGAACTCTTCGCCGAACAGCGCCAGCACGTTGCCGCCGAAAAAGAAAAGCACGGCAAATACCGGGGTTGCAAGCAGCGTATTGGCGATCAATGAGTGCCTTGCCAAACGACGCAAAGACGTCAACTCCCGCCTGGCATAGAGTTCCGCAAACTTGGGCGCGATGGCGATATTCGCTGCCGTCATCATGAAACTCATGATCAGGGCCACGCGATTGGCCGCCCCGAATACCCCCACTTCGCTTGCGCTGGCCCAGATTCCCAATAACAGGGTGGGCGCGTAGGGCAGGATTCCTTCGCCGGTCAGCGAGACGAAAAACAGCGGTATGCAACTTGACCACAATTGGCGGGGCGGGAAATGCGCGCTCTTTACCTCATATCCCGACACAGCCTGGCGCCAGTACCAGGAGCCAAGCAGCGAAATCGATACGGTCGCCAGGAGATAGGCCCAGGTTGCGCCTTCCAGCGACGCAAGCTGCACCAGTGGCCAGATCAGGACGAGGCTGACAAGCGGAACGCCAATGCTTTGCAGAAGCATGGCATCACCGATGCGTTTCAGGCCCATTAAGCTTTGCGCCTGTAAATTGAGCAGCGTAAACGGGAGTATGGAAAGGCACATCCAGCGCAAGGGCTCGCCCAGCGTTGCCTTGTGGAAAAACGCTCCAGCCATCCATGGCGCTAAAATGAACCCCAGCAGTGAAAGTCCGCCCGCCACGACCACCGCCAGCCGCATACCCAGGGCATGCACCCCCTGGACCAGGTCCCATTCCTGATGCGCGGCGTGGGCTGACACAAGACGCAATAGCGCATTCCTCAGGCCGACGGAACCGATCACCAGCCCGACGGAAGTAACCGACAGCGCGAGAAAGTAGAGCCCGGCTCCCTCTGCTCCCAGTAGCCGCGCAATGGCAACATTCAGGGCAAAAGCCAGACCCGATCCGGCAACCTTGAAAACGAACGCAAGCGCCGCGCCTCGCGCGACCTCGCGCGTGTGGCGGTCGGTACGCAACAGGCTGATTTTGTTTCTGGCGAGTTCGATCATGGGTTGACGCGGTGTAATTTTCCGCTGGTATGGAGATGCTGGATAACCTGCGCGACACACTCGTCCAGCGAAGTCGCCGAGGTATCGACCGACAGTTCAGGTTGCTCCGGAATTTCGTAGGGTGAGGAAATACCGGTAAATTCCTTGATCAAGCCTTGCCGCGCCTTCCGGTATAGTCCTTTGGCATCCCGCTCTTCGCATACGTCAAGCGGCGCGTGACAGTAGATCTCGACAAAGTCGGCATCGCCGATCAGTTTGCGCACGCGCTCCCGGTCCGCGCGGAACGGCGAAATGAAAGCCGCAAGCACAATGACACCCGCTTCGATGAACAGCTTCGCCGCTTCGCACACGCGGCGAATATTCTCCTTGCGGTCCGCTACGGAAAAAGCGAGGTCGCCGCACAGGCCATGACGCACGTTATCCCCATCCAGCACGAAAGTACGGCAGCCCATCCGGTGCAGGGTTTCTTCCACGGCGTGCGCGAGCGTGGATTTTCCCGCGCCGGAAAGCCCCGTAAACCAGAGTACGGAACTCCTGTGCCCGTTCAGCTCCCCGCGCCGTGCGCGGGTCACCGTAGCGTTGTGCCAGACGATGTCGGGGGAGAAGGGCTTGTTCATGCAATGCCTTGATGGATTGTTCCGGCATGCCGTCCGATGGCCCCCGCGATTGCCGCTGCCGCATACAACAGCGCCTGACCGGAGGTAATGCTGGAAGTCGCAATCATTCTTTGTCGGCCTGTCCAAGTTTGGGCCGATAGCTATCGTATGCGTAGCTGGAGTAGCGATAACTGCCATATCCGTAATACTGGGAAGGCCGCGCACGCACGCCGTTCATCAGCACACCGGTAACGGTAGCACCCACATGGCTAAGGCGTTTGATGGATTCGTGTATTTCTGCGAGGGATGTTTTGCCCTCGCGCACTGCCAGAATCATTGTTCCCGCTTTGGGTGCAATGTACCGATGGGTCGGTTACCGCCAGAATAGGCGGTGTATCCAGGATGACAACGTCATATTCGGCCGAGCATTTTTCCAGCACGGCCGGCAATTTCGAATTTAGCAGGATGTCATTGGGATTGGCGGGTAGCTTGCCCGTGGAAATGAAGTCCAGATTGGGAATCACATTCTTCCGCACTACTTCATCAAGATCGCGTTCGCCGGAAATCAGGTCGACAAAGCCATTATCACGCGACTGCCCGAAGTATTGGTTCAGATGGCCCTTGCGCAAATCCAGATCGATAAGCAGCACGCGCTTGCCCGCTTCTGCCATCACCCCCGCAAAATTGACCGAGCTGAAAGATTTACCTATGCCCGGCGCAGTACCGCTGAACATTACGATATTGTTCCTGGCTTCCAGCATGGCGAACTGCAAGGCAGTCCTGAAGCTGCGCAGGCTTTCAATGGCCGCATCATTCGTATCGAGATGCGCCAGCAACAGGTTTTCCCTGGCCCTGGCTTTGATCTTTACGGACAAGGCACTCTGCTTCTTACTCATTGGCACGCTGGCGTAGACCGACAGCCCGGTCGCCTGCTCAATCTCGTGGGCACTTTCAACCCCCGACAGCACGAAGCGTTTCACCAGGACAGTTACGACCCCCAGGAGCAAGCCACCCGCAACGGAGAGCAGGAATATCAACGAGCGATTCGGCTTGATCGGAAATTCCGGCACGACCGCGTAGTCAACCACACTGGCGCTGCCTATCTTGCCGGCCTTGATCAACTGCATCTGCTGCGCTGAATTCATCAGGTTGGTGAACACCTCCGAGTTCATTTTCACGTCCCGCGTCAACCCGATCACTTCGCGTTCGACGTTAGGCATCTTCTTTATAAGATGCTCGATCTTTCCGGTCTCGCCCCTGATTGAGGCCAGTTGGGCATCGATCGCTTCAATTGCCGGGTGCTCCGGAGTGAAGTCTTTCAGCAATTCATCGCGCCTTATCTTGAGCATCGATTCCTTGGTCCGCAGCTCGGCCGACTGTTTCAGGACAATCTTGGCTTCTTCGGCCAGATCGACCGTGCCGCGCGCATTGCGCATCGTTACAAAACGTTCTTCAGCCTGTTCCATATTTCTCCTGGCATCGGGCAACACTTGCGCCAGGAAATCCAGGGACTTCTGCGCTTCGGCGGATTTGCGCTCGATGTTTTGCTGCACATATTGACTGCCCAGCGTATTCAAAACCCCTGAAATCAAACCCGGATTGGCGTCTTCCAGTTCGATACTCACAATGCCGGATAGCTTGCCCTTTTCGGAGATTTGCACGCGCCGTTGCAGGTCGGAGACTGCCCTCTGATGAGAGTAATGCATCAGTTTGAATTCCGTGCCCGGGCGCGCCACCAGGGTCCTCACCTGCAGCTCGAACACGCCCATGGGGGTTTCCCAGGTTTCGGCGCGGCCCACCTGTCCGGTCACATCCAGGCCGATCGCGGACGACTTCAAACGATAATGCGTTTGCATCTTCCGCCACCAGGTGAACTGCTTGCCTTCGGCACTGGTAGGAACCTTAACATGCCGACTTCGATCTTTTCGCCGCCCCATGCGTAGCCGCCCAATGGTCGGCCAGAATCGGCAGGCAGAACGTCGCGTTGCTTTGCCAGCCACGCGCCGAATACCGGGAAATAGTTAGGCTTCACGCCGTAATCCAGATGCAGATTGTCCACCACGTATGAGAACAGGGTACGCGAACGCAATATTTCGATTTCTGCCGAGATGGCTGTTTTGGTCTCAAACAACGAAGAAATGTCGCCCAGCAGGTTCTTGCCCAGGCTGCTGCCGCTGTCCTCGATCTGGATCAGCATGTCCGCTTTGTATATCGGTGTGGCAAGCAACGCATATAGGCCGCCAAGCAGCGCAAAAGTGGCCGTAATTGTCAGCACCCATTTGTAGTCCAGGAAAATAGGAATCCAGGATTGAGGTCAGGCTGATTTCGTTTTTTTCGTCCATGCTGGATGTCGGGATATTTCAGAATCGAATTTGTAGGTACGCCTATGCAATCGCATTGAATTCGCCCAACCCATACGCTTACGTTCTGCGCAATCAAATTGGCTGTTTCTCTGAAAGGCAGCGATGTCCTGTTGATAGGGATCGGCGATGTCGATCCTGTTCGGTTCGCCGAGGCGAAAGACCTTGCCCTTGGCGACCGGGAAATTGCTCTCGATGTGATCGCTTCTGCTCCTTATCCATGACCAGGACAAGATCGGCCGCCTCGACCATCCAGCTTTCCAACTGGCGCGCCCGATGCTTCGGAAATGTCGAGGCCGCGTTCGCTTGCATGAGCGTCCGCGCATGCGGGTCGGCCGGATGCCCGACCAGCGCCCCCAGCCCCGCCGAACGGACCGTGCATGCGGGCAGCGCGTGTTTCAGCATGGCTTCGGCCATCGGGCTGCGGCAGATATTGCCGATACACACGACAAGGATCTCGTTCATCATTTCAGGACACTGAGGTACTTGGAGTCCACCACCAACTGCGCCGTCGGCAACAGCAGGCTGACCACCCGGTTCCAGCGCACCAGCGGCGTGGCGTCGACATACACCACATCCTTCGCTTGCAGCTCGAAACTTTCGGCCAATGCCAGTGCCACGGGCGAAACCGCATCCAGGTGGTAGACCACCGGATGCCGGTCGTTGGCGCCGCGCACTACGTAGATCTGCCGGGGATCCGCGCTTGAGGCGTTGACACCGCCGGCGTCGCCCAGCGCTTCGTTGAGCGTGATGTGGCCGTTGCGCGGCAACAGGGTGCTGGGCTTGGTGACTTCGCCCAGGACGAATATCTTGCTTTCCTCGCGCGACGGAACGCGCACCATGATCGCCGTTTTCCAGCATGATCCGCGAGGGGCTGACCCCGCGAGCCAGCAACTGGGGCATGTTGATGATGTACTTTTTGCCGGAGCGGTTGAGCGATACCGACCCCAGATCGCCCATGGTCGTTGCCCCGCCCGAACGGCTCAACGCCTCGGGCAGGGTCATCGGGATATCGATGATGGGCAATACGCCCGGACTCTTGATCTCTCCATCCACATAGAGGCGCTTGCTGCGGTAGGAATACACGCGCGCACCCAGTTCCGGCTTCTTGAGGTATTTTGCATACTGCTTCATCAGCAAATCGTGCAATTCCCGCTCGGTCAGCCCTGCAACCTTGACCGCGCCGACATAGGGAAGATGGATCTGGCCTTCGTCATCGACTGCATAACCGGTACTGACCAGGCTGTCGGCCTGACTGTTCGGGATGGGGGCCATGACAACGGAGACGCTGGTCGTCATCTCAGTCTGGCCGAACAGGACAACCGAGATGACATCGCCGACGCCTACCGTGTAGGGCTTGGGCTCGGAAAACAGCTCGCTCACGACCTGGTCGATCTCCTTGTCCCGCGCGGCCCGTTCTTCCTGCAGCAGTTGCGGAGTGATTTCCTTCATGACCGGCTCTACGCCCTGCGGGTTACCGCTGTTCGCACTCATTCCCGGCACCATGGTGCAGGCGGCCAGAAGCGGGAGCGCCAGAACGGGCAAATACCCTTTCAACGTGAGGAAGCGAGACTTCTTAATCGATTTGCGGACCATAATTAATCTTCTTCGCCTGTCATATGTGCAGTACATCGGGTAGACCATGCCTGAGTGACACACCATGCGCGTACGGTGCACCACGCAGTTCGACGCAAGTATTGACCAACGGCCTCCTCAGCACATCGCGGGGAAAGTAGTATTTGGGTACGGCGGGCGCTGTATTCGAAAGGTAGTGGTTAACAGTAGGAATGGCCGTCAACCGGCTGGATCGGCATGGCGGGGGCAGAGTTTCTGTCCCGGTGCTTCGATGATATATTCGGGCCGGGAACCCCCTTGGCAAGCAAAACGCCTCAAGCCACGCCAGAACCAAGCCGGAGAGAGAACATGGATATTTCGCTGCTGCAAGACCCCGGCGTAGAGCCCCTCCCCCAGTTCCTGACCAGCCTGGCCATCGGCCTGCTGATCGGGCTGGAGCGCGAGCGCAACCCTTCGGCCAAGGCCGGCCTGCGCACCTTCGCGCTGGTTGCGGTATTCGGCACACTCGTTGCGTTGCTCGCCGGGAAAAGCGGAGAGCCCTGGCTACTGATTGCCGGACTGCTGGCCGTCGCGGGCATGATCGTCGCGGCTTACATCAATACCCCCAGCGAAGAGAACGACCCCGGCACCACTACCGTAATCGCCCTGCTCCTGTGCTACGGGCTTGGCGCAATGATCTGGTACGGCCTTTCCAAACTGGCCGTCATGCTGGCGATCGGCATCACGGCCTTGCTCTATTTCAAACCGGAATTGCGCGGATTCACGCAACGCCTGACCCGCCGCGACCTGGTCGCCGTGCTGCAGTTTTCGGTGCTCACCTTCATCGTATTGCCCATCCTGCCGGACCAAAGCTATGGCCCGTATGGTGCGTTCAACCCGTATCAGGCCTGGCTGATGGTGGTACTCATCTCCGGCATCAGCCTGGCCGGCTATGCCGCGCTGCACGCGGTGGGGACCCGCTACGGCGCACCGTTGCTGGGTTTTTTCGGCGGGCTGGTATCCAGCACAGCCACCACCATGGTCTATGCAAGACACGGCAAGGCCAATCAGGCAATGACCCAGCTCGCAGCCGCCGTGATCGTGATCGCCAGCGTGGTGGTATTGCTGCGCCTGCTGGTGGTCTGTTCGGTCGTCGCTTACGGTACCCTGCCAGGATTGCTGCCGGTATTCGCGGGCGGACTGCTCGCTGGAGTCGCCGTGTCCATTTATGTCTGGCATAAGACCACCAAGGTGACTGAACTCTATATTCCGGAAACCCCCAACCCGGCGGAACTGCACTCCGCCATCGGCTTCGGCCTGCTGTATGTCGTCGTGTTGCTGGGTTCGGCCTGGATGTCCGATCTGGCCGGCAGCCGGGGCCTGTATGTGGTAGCACTGGTATCCGGCCTGACCGATGTGGACGCCATCACGCTGTCCAGCTTGCGTTTGTTCAACCTCGGACAATTGAACGAGCACCAGACCGTTACTGCGATCACGATCGCCTTCCTGTCCAATGTCGCCTTCAAGTTCGGCATGGTCGTTTTTATCGGCGACAGGGTACTAGCCCGGCAGGTCGCCATCGGTTTCGGCGCGATCGCGCTGGGCGTGCTGTTCGGCCTGCTGTTCCTGTAGCGGGCTGTTCCCCCGGTCCTCGGAACGGCTCTTGCCGTGTATAATTGCCGACCTTCAAAAAAGCCGACATGTCTGCCTTTAGAAATTCGTTTTGCGGGATGAAGCGCAAGGAGCCGCGCAGCGAATGACGAGACATACCATGTGGGTAGGCGAGGAATGAGCGAGCACGCGACGCAGCGATTCGCCCGCAAAACGAATTTATAAAGGTAGACCATGGAAGCCGAACAACTCAACGCCCTCTCCAACTCCCTCCAGGATTTGCGCAATCGCAGCAATGAACTACGGAGGTATCTTTGACTTCGATGGCAAGCAGGAACGCCTAGCCGAAGTCAACCAACTCGCCGAAGACCCGGCCATCTGGAACGATGCGAAGCGCGCGCAGGATCTGGGCCGCGAGCGCAAATCGCTGGAAGACGTGGTGCTCGGCCTGACCCGGATCGGCCAGGACCTCGACGATGCCGCCGAATTGTTCGAAATGGCGCAGCTCGAAAATGACGACGACAGCCTGAACAGCATCGCCGCCGACGTGCAGGACATCGAGAAACGCGTCGCCGCGCTCGAATTCCGCCGCATGTTCTCCAACCCGGCCGACCCGAACAACTGCTTCATCGACATCCAGGCCGGCGCCGGCGGCACCGAGGCCTGCGACTGGGCCTCGATGCTGCTGCGCCAGTACCTCAAGTACTGCGAACGCAAGGGCTTCAAGGTCGAGGTACTGGAACAGACCGACGGCGACGTTGCCGGCATCCGCAGCGCCTCGCTCAAGGTCGAGGGCGAGTACGCCTACGGCTACTTGCGCACCGAGACCGGCGTGCATCGTTTGGTACGCAAGTCGCCGTTCGATTCCTCGGGCGGCCGTCACACCTCCTTCGCCAGCCTGTTCGTCTCGCCCGAAGTGGATGACTCCATCGAAGTGGACATCAATCCGGCCGATTTGCGCATCGACACCTTCCGCGCCTCCGGCGCCGGCGGCCAGCACATCAACAAGACCGACTCGGCGATCCGCATCACCCATGCGCCGACCGGCATCGTCGTGCAATGCCAGAACGACCGCTCGCAGCACCGCAACAAGGCCGAGGCGATGTCCATGCTGAAATCGCGCCTGTACGAACTGGAACTGCGCAAGCGCCAGTCCGAAGCCGACAAGCTGGAAGCCACCAAGACCGACGTGGGCTGGGGCCACCAGATCCGCTCCTACGTGCTTGACCAGTCGCGTATCAAGGACCTGCGCACCAGCGTCGAGATCTCCAATACGCAAAAGGTGCTCGACGGCGATCTCGATCCCTTCATTGAAGCCAGTCTGAAACAAGGCGTGTAATCCATGGCAGAGCTGGAAGACAACGGCCTTGCCGAGTTCTTCGTCGCGGGCGTCGAGCCCGCCGATGTGCCGCAGTTCTTCCCGCTGTTCGCGGCCAGGCCGCTGATCGACGCGATGATCGCGCTGTTCCGCGGCGGCGACGACGAAGTCATGGTGCGCCTGATGGTGCTGCGCGAGATCGGACTGCGCGCCGAAGCGCCGGAATGGACGCCGCGCGAACTGCAAAGCCATTTCGCCTTCATCAACCAGTCCAAGCTCAATACCGTGCTCGGCCGCCTGCGCGAGCACGAGTTGCTGCTGTGGGACAGCGAACGCCACGTCTACCAGCTCTCCTCCGCCGGACGCATGGTGCTGTCCGCGATCTCCAGCCTGCTGTCGTTCAGCACAGAACAGGACGGCGAACTCGGCTTCCTCGCCGCGCAGATCGCGGCCGGTTCCGCCGTCGGCAAACTGTCGCCGGAAGCGCTGGCGCACCTGCTGGCGCGGCTGGCCGAACTGGAAGAAGAATTTTCGCAAGCCGTCGCCTCGGGTTCCGAGTTCCGCCTGCGTGCCGCGCAGAACAAGCTGGCCTCGGTGTGGCAGTGGATGGAGAAAGCCAACGAGGTGCTGCGCGATCTCTCTGCAGAAGGCTTCGCCGACGACGCCAGCTGGCGGCTGGCGCAAGAGATCGGCTCGCGCCAGTCGCGCATCATGCGCATGTCCTCGGTGTTCCAGCGCGAACTGGCGGAGATCTCGCGCCAGCAGGTGCACCTGTCGAACGGCGGGCTCAGTTCTTCCGAACTCGCGGCCTGGCTCAAGCAGCGCAGCGTGGACGAACTGGTGGCGCTAACCGAACAGCAACTCGCGCTGACGCCGGACAGCACCTTCATCCTGCCGGACGTGATGCTGGACAACACCGAAGAATTCGTCGTGCGCGAACAGCCGAACCGCCGCATCTCCGCCATGCCGGCTCCCTCCGAAGTCGAATACGTGGACGACGTCGAACACGAACCGCCGCCGCAACTGGCCGCGCTGACGCGCCTGCTGGCCGGGCTGGAAGCTCCGCTGAACCTGGCCGACGGCATCGTCGGCGGCAGCTTCAGCGACGCCTCGTACCGGATGTCGCTGTTGTCCTTCCTCGGCGAGCAGAACGTCGACCCGGAACTGGCCCCGCTAGCGCACCTGCCCTTGCGCCTGCGCTGGGACGAGAGCCTGGAACTGAAAACCGTAGGACGCGATGAGATCGCCGCGATGAGCGACGGCCACATTGAACCGCAACAAAAATAGCTCCCTTCTCCCGCAAGCGGGAGAAGGGCTGGGGATGAGGGGTGAGGCGATGCAACCAATTTGGTTGTTACCAAACGCCCCTCACCCTAACCCTCTCCCGCTTGCGGGAGAGGGAATTGAAGAGTCTGCCAGCCAAATGCTGGCAATGAGCAAGGAGTTTTGAATGAACCAAGACCATGCCGCCCGCCTGATCGCGCGCCTGCTGGCGTTGCGCTACCTGCCGCGCGAAGACAAGGAAGTGCGCCGCCTGCTGGTGGATGCCGGTTTCCGCGATGAAGTGGAGCAACGCTTAGCCAGTAGCGGCCTGCGCCTGCTGGCGCACCCCTTTGCCGCCCATGTCGGCATCGCTCTTACGCGCGAATGCGAAAGCGCGGTGTTCGAGCAGAATGATGCCTGGCAATCCAACAACCTCGGCCTGCCCAAGGATGCGGTGGCGCTGCTGGTGATCCTGTGGGCGCTGATCATTTTGCCCAAGCGCGAGCGCCAGCAGTCCGGCGAAACCACTCAGGGCGAGACGCAGAGCGAGATGTTCGAAACGGTGAAGCTCACGCCTGCCGCGCACGACGCTTCGCGCGGCATCGCCGAGAACCTGCTGCTGGAAGACTACGGCAAGCTGCTCGGCGGCAAGGCGCGCCTGCAGCAGTTCGCGCTGCCGCAACTGTCGCGCCTGGGTTTCATCGAGCGCAAGAACAAGGTGATCCACGAGGGCCCCCTGCTCGACCTGGCCTTCGACTACGCCGAAATGGCGCCGCGCATCCTGAACGGCGCGCTGTCCGACCTGCTGAAACAGCGCGGCATCCTGCGCGATGTCACGCTTGAGGAGTTGCATAACGAGGACTCCTCCAGGAATTCACTTTTGCGGGATGAAGCGCAAGGAGCCGCGCAGTGAGCAACGAGACATATCTGGTAGATAGGCGAGGCGCGAACGACAACGAAGTTGCGGCGGAGACTTTCCTTCAGGTTAGTCGGAGCCAACACGCGACGCCGCGATTCGCCCGCAAAATGAATTCATGGAGGAGTCCGAATGTTTAGGTTGATGGAACTGGAGACTGTCCACTGGGACTTCTGGCGCAACTTCAAGCTGCCGCTGGATGCGCCCATCATCACCATCTCCGGCCCCAACGGTTCCGGCAAGACCACATTGCTGGATGCGATGCGTACGCTGCTGGCGCTGGAGTGCTCGAAGAAGCGCGACTATAAACGTTACGTGCGCCGCAACGGCGAAGACTTCTGCTGGTTGCGCGGCGTGGTGGACAACCAGCGACCGCCCGGCAACAACACCTACCGCCCGTTCGGCCTGCCTTACCAGCAGGACAAGATCACGCTGGCCTGCCGCATCGACAAGAAAGGCGGCGACTGGTCGCGCAAATACTGGATCGCCGACGGCGAAGTGAGCCTGCAGGAGATCGAGGCACAGGGCGAAGAGTTCGGCGTGCGCGATTACCAGCGCGTCCTGCACAGCGCCGGGCTGTCGCCCGCCATCGCCCGCGTGCTGTCGCTGGAACAGGGGCAGACCGACAAGCTGTGCGAGCTGTCGCACAAGGATCTGCTCGACCTGGTGTTCCAGGTATTCGGCGACAAGGAAGTGCTGGAACGCTATCAGGAAGCGCGCCACCATCAGGAGCACACCGCGCGCGAACTGGATGCGGCGCAGAACCAGCTGGAAGCGATGGGCAACAATCTGGAGAAGCACGAGCAGAAGGTGAACCGCTACCTGGAATGGCACCGCCTGAACCAGGAGCGCACCTCGCTGGTATCGGAAACCCGTCCGCGTCTGGAACATTACCTGCTGCAACGCGAGACCGACAGCGCACGGCGTACCCTGCAATCCCTGCGCCGCGACTGGCGCGCCAAGCGCATCGAGCGCCAAACCATGCAGCTGGAACTGCAAGTGCAGCAACAAGCGCTGGAAGCCGCTCAGCTGCGCCGTCAGGCCGCACACGACAACGAGCAAAACCAGCAACGGGCGCTGAATGAATTGAACCGCGAACTGGGGCGCTGGGAAACCGTCGTCGAACAGCAGCAGCGGCTGGAGCAGCAGGCGCAGGCCAGCGAGGGCGGCCAGCTCGCCGATGCGCGCGAGATCGGGCATCTGGAAGGCGAACGCGCCAACCTGCTGGTGCGCATCGCCGAACTGGAACGGCAACAGCGCCAGCTCGACGAGATGCTGGAGAACCTTGCGGCTGGCCGCCGCACCGATCCTGCCGATGTCGCCGCCTTTCGCCAGGCTCTGACCCAGGCCGGGATCGCACACGACCTGCTCGCCGACGTGGTGGAGATCACCGATCCGTCCTGGCAGGCAGCGGTGGAAGCCGTGCTGGCACCGTCCGCGCACATCGTGCTGCTGGCCCGCGACAAGGACGCCGAAGCCGCGATGGCGCTGGGCGAAAAGCTGCGCTACCGCCATTTCATCGTGCCGGACTGTTGCCCTGCCGGCCTGCCGCCCAAGGGTTCGCTGCTGGAAGTGGTGCGTTTTACCAAGCCGGTGCCGGAATGGCTGCTGCGCACGCTGGAACGCACGCGCCGCGTGGAAGATGCCGTGGCCGGCGCCAAGCTGCCGCGCGGCGAAGACTGGATCACCCGTCAGGGCTATCTGCGCGAACGGCGCGGCGGCCGTCACGCTGCCCCGGAGCAGGCACGCTTCGGCAAGGCGCGTCTGGAGGCGCTGCGCGAGCAGCGTACGGACATCGAGAAAAGCATCGCCCCCTTGCGCCAGCAACGCGACGACCTGACTGCGCGCATCCGCAACCAGCAGGCGCAACTGGCCGGTGTCAGCGCCAGTGCGCAACTCGCCGCCCGCGCGGCGGAATTCGCCGAGGCACGCCAGCAATATGACGTGCTGGTGCTGCGCCGCCGCGACAACACCGTGTTGCAGGCTCAGGAAGAGCGCGACCAGGCCGACAAGGCCGTCACTGCGGCCTTCAGCACCTTGCAGAAGATACAGTTCGCCCTGCAGGCGCTGGAGAAGGAAATCTCCGGCAAGGAGAACCGCGCGGCCCGCGAGGAACAGATCCGCCGCCTGCAAGCCTTGCGCCGCAACCGCAAGCAGTTTCCGGCAGGCTGGTGCGACGAGGAAGCCAACCAGCAGATCGCCGAGAAATACCGCGACGCCACCAACATCGACCGCCGCATCGAAGAGATCGAGAAGCGTTTTGCCGGAGAGTCGTGGGAGACCGACGACACCGTGGTCGCGCTGCGCGACAAGATCCGCGACGATTACCAGCGCATGGAGAGCGACCTCGCCACGCGCCGCCGCGACAACGAGACGGCGCGCAGCCAGACCGAAACGGCGCGTGAACAGTACATCGCCGTGCTGCGCCACACCGTCGGCCGCTACGTAAAGAACCTCAAGCTGCTGGGCGACCTGGCAGGCATCAAGGTGGAACACGAGCCGGTGCTGCTCGACAACAACGACCTGTCGCTGGCTCAGGCCGGACTCGCGGTGCGCTTCAATTTCGACGACAAGGGCTTCATGGGCATGAACGACGGCGATGCCTCCGGCGGCCAGCAGGTCATGAAATCGCTGATCCTGCTGGTGGCGCTGATGATGGAGGAATCGCGCCCCGGCGGCTTCGTGTTCATCGACGAACCGTTCGCCCACCTCGACATCGTCAATATCGAGCGCGTGGCGAAGTTCCTCAAGTCCACCCGCGCGCAATACCTGCTCACCACGCCGGTCACGCACAATGTCGGCGTCTATGACCCTTCCATGCTCACGCTGGTGACCTTCAAGAAGAAACCGGACGCCCCCTGGGCGCCGGGCGTGAAAGTGCTGGTGCGCGAACGCAATGGCTAAAGGGCAGAGCCGGAAGGGGGTATGTGCGACCCTGAAAACCCCGCCCCTGTGCTATATTTCACGCCGCTAAAATTTAACTCACTATCCAGATCATCATGAGCACCGAACCCTAACATCCCAGCCCAGGACGAAAACCAGATCATGGCGGAACGCCGCGCCAAGCTGAAGGCGATCCGTGCGCAGGGCGTCGCATTCCCCAACGATTTCAACCGCAAGAATCTCGCTGGCCACCTGCATGCCGAGTTCGGCGAGAAGTCACACGACGATCTGGAAGCAGAACAGATTCCGGTGGCAGTGGCCGGGCGCATGATGCTGAAGCGCGTGATGGGCAAAGCCAGCTTCGCCACCATCCAGGACATGAGCGGCCGCATCCAGCTGTTCGTCAGCAACGACGGCACCGGCGAGGAAGCGCACAGCGAATTCAAGCGTTTCGACCTCGGCGATATCCTCGGCGCGGAGGGCGTGCTGTTCAAGACCAAGACCGGCGAACTATCGGTGCGCGTCACGAAGGTCCGCCTGCTGACCAAGGCGCTGCGCCCGCTGCCGGAGAAGTTCCACGGCCTCACCGACCAGGAGCAGAAATACCGCCAGCGCTACGTCGACCTCATCACCAACGAAGAGACGCGCAAGACCTTCCTGATCCGCTCGCAGATCATCCAGGCCATCCGCGAGTTCTTCGCGCGCCACGACTACCTCGAAGTCGAAACGCCGATGATGCACGTCATCCCCGGCGGCGCCTCGGCCAAGCCCTTCATCACGCACCACAACGCGCTCGACATGCCGCTGTACCTGCGCATCGCGCCGGAGCTGTACCTGAAGCGCCTGGTGGTGGGCGGCTTCGAGAAGGTGTTCGAGATCAACCGCAATTTCCGCAACGAGGGCTTGTCCACGCGGCACAACCCCGAGTTCACCATGATCGAGTTCTACGAGGCTTATCGCGACTATCGTTACCTGATGGACTTCACCGAGCGGCTGTTCGCCGAAGTCGCGCGCAAGGTGCTGGGCACGACGGTCATCAGCTACCAGGGCAAGGAACTGGATCTGGGCAAGCCCTTCCACCGCCTGACCATGGTGCAGGCGATCCAGAAATACCACCCGCAGTTCACCGACGCACAGTTGAACGACCGCGATTTCGTCATCAACGAATTGCAGGACCTCAAAGCCAAGTACAAGCCGGAAGACGGCATCGGCGGCCTGCAATTGTCGCTGTTCGAAGAGCTGGCTGAAGGCCACCTGTTCGAGCCGACCTTCATCGTCGACTATCCGGTGGAGACTTCGCCGCTGGCCCGCGCCTCCGACGCCCGCCCCGAGATCACGGAGCGCTTCGAACTGTTCATCGTCGGCCGCGAGATCGCCAACGGCTTCTCCGAACTGAACGACCCGGAAGACCAGGAGCGCCGCTTCGATGCGCAGGTCGCTGCCAAGGAAGCGGGCGACGAGGAAGCGATGTTCAAGGATGCCGACTACGTGCGCGCGCTGGAATACGGCCTGCCGCCTACCGCCGGCGAAGGCATCGGCATCGACCGTCTGGTGATGCTGCTGACCGATGCGGCGAGCATACGCGACGTCATCCTGTTCCCGCACATGCGCCCTGAGTAATGCTCGACAGCGGCCGCCGCGCTCGCCTGCTCCAGCTCTATCCTGCGCTGTCCGGGTTGGCGGCGGCGGAGCTGGATGCGTCGCTGGCAAACGCGATGGTGGTGCCGCTGCCGAGCGGAACGGTGATCTTCGACGAAAACCAGCCATGCCAGGGTTTCCCCATGCTGCTTTCGGGCAGCATCCGCGTCATCAAGTCTTCGCCTAACGGGCGCGAGTTACAGCTCTATCGCGTGATTCCGGGGGAAAGCTGCATCCTGACCAGCAGCTGCCTGCTCGGGCACACCCGATATCAGGCACGTGGTATCGCCGAAGAGGCACTGGAAATGGTGTTGCTGTCCGCCACTGCTTTCCATGCGCTGCTGGGCTAAACACAAAGCGTTTCGCGACTACGTCTTCCACCTGTTCTCCGACCGCCTTACCGACCTGATGCAACTGGTCTCTGCCGTGGCCTTTCAGAAACTCGACCAGCGCCTCGCCGCTCTGCTGGTATCCAGATCCAGCCCGTTACGCACCACGCACCAGGCCGTGGCCGACGAACTCGGCAGTGCGCGCGAGATCGTCAGCCGATTGCTCAAAGGATTCGCCGAACAAGGCTGGGTGAAACTGGCGCGGGAGCAGATCGAAGTCACCAATGCAGAAGCGCTCAGGCAATTCGCCGATCTTTGAGTTATGTGATTTTCATCACAGACTCCTCTCTGCTTTCCCCCTATCCTGAAGACTCCTCTAACCTTTCCAAGGAGCAAACATGAAAATCAATGTTGGTAGCGTAGACCGTATCCTGCGCATTGTGGCCGGTCTGGCTCTCATCGCACTGGCCGCCACCGGAACCGTTGGCGTATGGGGTTGGATCGGCGTCGTGCCTTTGCTGACCGGCATCTTCAAGTTTTGCCCGGCCTATGCCATCTTCGGCATGAGTACCTGTCCGATGGAAAGGAAGTAATCCTTTCGGCTCCTGAACGCCTGGCATTCATGCCAGGCGTTTTCGTTTGGAGCGCTCAAATATCGCCGTCGCGTTTCTTCAGCAAATACAGGATCAATGAGCGCAGTTTGGCCGGACGTACCGGCTTATACATCAAGTTAAGGCCGCGTTCGTTGACGGCTTGCAGGATTTCCGGCGCCGTGTCACCGCTGACCAGAATGAAGGCGGGCGGGGCATCGCAATGCGCTTTGATGCGATCCGCGAGCATCAGACCATCGCCATCCGGAAGACGATAATCGCAAATCACCAGATCGAAGTGTGTTTCCGAAAAGTCATCTGCGACATCTTGCAGGTCCCCCGCGACCGAAACGTCGCATCCCCAGGATTCGAGGATGCCCGCAGTACTGATACGCACCAGCATGTCGTCATCAACTATCAGCACCCTAAGGTTTTCCAGCTTGTCCTGTCTGGGTGCCGCCGCGACGGAAGCATGCCCCGGCTCGGCAAGCAATTCCTCCACACCGAACATACGCGGGACAATGATGGAAAAGGTCGACCCGCGATTCGGCGCCGAGCGCAGGCTCAGCGGATGATGCAGCAGCCTGGAAAGGCGATCCACGATGGCAAGCCCCAATCCAAGTCCTTTGCTGCGGTCCCGGGCGCTGTTTGCCAACTGCACGAATTCCCGGAAGACATTCTGTTGCTCCCCTGACGGAATCCCGATGCCGTTGTCGCGTACTTCGATGCGGATGTTTTCGCCGCTCTTCCGGCAACACAGTAATACTGTGCCGTTTTGCGGCGTATATCGAATCGCGTTGCTCAACAAATTGAGCAGGATGCGCTCCAGCAACACCGGATCGCTCAACACCATGGAGTCTATGCACCGGACATGCAAGGCGATGTTCTTGCGTAAAGCGACAGGAATGAAATCCTGCACGATGCGCTTGGACATCAGGTCGATATCGACCCCTTGTATCTGCGGAATCACGATTCCGGCATCCAGCTTGGAAATATCCAATAGTGAATCCAGCAGACTCGACAGCGCTTCCACCGACTCTTCCACCTTGCTCGCGATCTTGCGCTGTTCCGCGGTATCGAGCCGGGCATGCAGCTCCCCGACGAACAGGCCGAGCGCATGCATGGGTTGCCTCAAGTCATGACTCGCTGCGGCGAGAAAACGGCTCTTGTCGAAGTTGGCCCTTTCCGCTTCTTCTTTTTTCAGGCGCAACTCCTTCGTCGCCTCGTCAATGCGTTGCTGCAAAGTATTGCGATCTTGCTGCAACAGACGCGCCATGTCATTGATGCCCGAGGCGAGCGCATCCAGTTCCTGCACCTGGTTTCCGGCAATATGCGTGTCCAGATGCCCTTCCCCGATGCGGCGGACAGCATTATTCATCTCCAGTACCGGAAGCGTGATGCGTCGTGACACACGCATGGCGATCAGCATGGTAGTCAACAACGTCAGCAGCAGCAAAAACAGATTGAGCCCCAGCATCTCGATCTTTTCGGCGTTCAACCTTGCCTTGCTGATGCCTACGACTACACTGCCCAGCGCTTTATTCAGCGAAGCCCCCGTATTGCCACTGCCGATTTCATCCAGTTTGATCTGCATCGCCACTATGGGCTGATAAAGCCATAAGACATCGCGATCCTCCTGGGAAGCGATCAAGTCAGCCTTGGACGATAGGCTCTCCAGGCGTTCCCGCATGTTGATATTGCGTCTTTCACCTGCTCCTGCGAGAAATCTCGAATCCGCATCCAGCACGAAGATCGATTTGACATCCTGATAGGAGAACGCGGCATCTACTTGTTGCTGAAGCAGGCCTTGATTGCCCGAAAAGACCGGATATTCGCTGGACGAGGCGAGTTGGTGGACGATCAGCTTGGATCGTTCGAACAAAGCACGATCCAGATCTGCAAAGCGCATGTAGGTGAAATAGCTTTCCAGCAACAATGCAAGGATCAGGATCGGGATGACCGCGACCGCCAGCGTTTGTCTTTCGATTCCGTATTTTTTCATGGTCCCCTCCTGATTTCATCGCGCAGTCGCTCTGCGTCTTTGATAGGTATGTCGAGTGATCTGGCCACTTGCATGTTTACCGACACTTCGAATTCTTTTGGATACTGACTGGGCGGCAACTTCCCGGTGTCGGAAAAATGCCGGGCTGCCTCAGCAGTCTGCGCAGCGATCTGATCCGGTGTAGTGTAGATGGCGCACAATGCCCCGGCTCTGACATAGGCTTCCGAGAGGCCGATCAAGGGAACGTGCTTGCGGTACGAACTCAGCAGGATATTGCGGATCGTCCCGGCGTTATATACCCCGGCATCAGCCAGCACGAAAAGCACTTCACTTTCATTCAACAAGCTGTCCAGAGCATCGTTCAGGGTTTGTGTCTCATTGACCTCCCGCTCATGCAGACGGACGCCCCTACCCTCCAGAAAACCTCTTAAATCCGGAAGTTCTTGAGGCGCTGCAGAGTAAAGTACCCCGACATCCCGGGTATCAGGCAAGGCAGCCAGCAAGAACGCAACTTGCCGCTCGATTGGCTGGTCAAGGAAAATGGCAGACCGCGGTGATTTACGATGATGGGCCGGGCCGTGCGGTAATTTGTCATATCCGGCTTTGTGAACGAGCACGCTCAATGCAGGGATATCCCTGGAAGCCAGTACCGATGCGGCCTTCATCCCGACCGCGATGTACAGGTCGGATGCTGCCCATGCCTGGTCGACGCGAACCGTGTTCAATGCGAACCTGGGAACCTGCAATTTGACGCGCAATAAGTCACTGAATGCCTGGTATGCCCCGCCGTCTTCGCTCAACACCACGGTCACGCGCAACGGTTCTGCCTGCACTGTCGGCAAGAAGGAAAGAAACAATGCCAGAGCCGCGGATAATGTCCGTGAATAGAGACGGGGAGCCGGTCGAAGAACGCCTGTCCGGCTAGAAATATATGGTCGCAGTAAAATAGGCCCGCCGTTAATAGAGATTCGTTCTCCGCGATACATTGCCGTATCCCGCATGGTTATCCTGGAATACGTTCTGTAGTACCGCAGCCATCTCCCCTCCCCCTGCCGCTTTTTTTGTCCGAGTGACCTTGCAATGCGCGAAACGAGCCGACGTACCGAGCACCCGGTGAAAACCGGAAGCCACATCAGTAGCCCCGGCCTGATACTTTCAGATAATAACCGACCCTAAACGGAAATGTCTTGCGCAGCATGCAGTCATGCTTGAGCTATTTGTTGCATCGAGCGAAAACGGGTCGTGAATGAGCCTTGCTTTGTCCGTTCTACTTTAAGGCAGAAGGATGCACGGCATATCAACAAAAGAAAAAGCCCTGAAAATCAGGGCTTTTCAACTATAGATGGGGTGGCTGATGGGGCTCGAACCCACGACAACTGGAATCACAATCCAGGGCTCTACCAACTGAGCTACAGCCACCGTTGAACCGGCAAGTCTATTGGTGTGCCCGACTGGAATCGAACCAGCAACCCCCAGCTTAGAAGGCTGGTGCTCTATCCGGTTGAGCTACGGGCACAATTCATCGGCAAACCAACAAACTTCGTACTACTTGAACCTGGTCGGGGTGGAGAGATTCGAACTCCCGACATCCTGGTCCCAAACCAGGCGCGCTACCAGGCTACGCTACACCCCGAGAGCGCGGCATTATACAGACCAACCGCCAAAAATCAATTTACTCGCTCGTTTTTTTTGTGATCTGCGGCATCGCCAGCATCAGGTAATACACCATCGACCACAGCGTGAGCACGGCAGCCAGATAAATCAGCAAAGTGCCCCACCAAAGCGTCGACATCCCGAACAACGGTTCCTGATATAACAGGAACAGGATAGCCAGCATCTGGAAGGCGGTCTTGAACTTACCCAGCATGGAAACGGCCACGCTCTTGCTGCGCCCCAACTGCGCCATCCATTCGCGCAGCGCAGAAATGGTGATCTCGCGGCCGATGATGATGAATGCGATGATGACATCGACCAGGCCCAGCTTGACCAGCATGATCAATGCTGCCGCCACCATCAGCTTGTCCGCCACCGGATCGAGGAATGCCCCGAAGGCCGAACCTTGATTCAAGGCGCGTGCCAGATAGCCGTCCAGCCAGTCGCTGATCGCCGCCAGCCAGAAGATGAAGGTGCTGAGCAGATGCTTGTGGTGCAGGCTGAGCGTTTCGTCCGACACATAGAACACCGCGACGAACACGGGGATCATCAGTATCCTGAACCAGGTCAGCAGATTCGGTATGTTGAGCGGCATTGTTAATGTAAGTGCTGGTAAATCTTTTCTGCAAGCGACGGGCTGATGCCGTCCACTCGCGCCAATTCTTCTACGCTGGCCTGTTGTACGCCCTTCAATCCCCCGAAGTGAGTCAACAGGTTGCGGCGCCGTTTTTCGCCCACACCCTCGATATCCTCCAGCGAGGAAGCGGTACGCGCTTTGCCGCGCCGGGCACGGTGGCCGCTGATCGCGAAGCGATGGGCCTCATCGCGTACTTGCTGGATCAGATGCAGCGCAGGGCTGTCCGGAGACAATTGTAACGGCTTTTCCCCGCCGGGTTGTAACAATTGCTCCATGCCAGGCTTGCGCTCCACGCCTTTTGCAACGCCGACCAGCGCGATGTCGGACAACCCGAATTCGGTCATCACATCCACCGCCATTCCCAGCTGACCTGCGCCGCCGTCGATGAGGATCAGGTCCGGGCGCTTGCCTTCGCCCTGCTGCAACTTCTGGTAGCGCCGTTGCAGCGCCTGTTTCATGGCTGCATAGTCGTCGCCGGGCGTGATGCCGCTGATGTTGTAACGGCGGTATTCCTGCGGGCGGATCGCCATATCGTCATACACCACGCAGGAGGCCACGGTCGCTTCGCCCATGGTGTGGCTGATGTCGAAACATTCGATGCGTTTCAGGTCCGGCAAAGACAACGCGGTACGCAACGCGTCCAGACGCAGCACCTGCCCGGCCTGCAAGCCGGCCTGCTGCTTCAGCGCCAGCAGCGCATTGGCCTGCGCCATTTCCAGCCATTGCCGCCGCTCGCCGGTCACCGCGTGGCGGATCTGCACCTTGTGTCCCGCCTGCTCGGACAACAACGCTTCCAGTGCCTCGTCGGTAACCTCGATACTGGTGATGATCAGCGGTGGCACGCCCCGTTCCAGGTAATGCTGCGCCAGGAAGGCTTCCAGCACCTCGGCGCTGTCCTGCCCCTGCACGTTCTGCGGGAAGAACGGCTTGTCGCCCAGGTGCCGCCCGCCGCGCACCACTGCCAGATTCAGGCACAGTGCGCCTTCCGACTCGACCACCGCGACGATGTCGGCATCGGTGTCGCGGCCGCTCTCGACGAATTGCTTCTGCTGCACCGTATGCAGCGCCTGCAGCTGGTCGCGCAGCGCAGCGGCATGTTCGTATTGCATGGCTTCCGACGCCTGCTCCATCGCCGCGCGCAATCGTTTCTCCACCTCGTCGTACTTGCCCTGCAACAACATGCCGGCGTTGCGCACATCGGTGGCGTAATCCTCGGGGCTGATGAAGCCCACGCACGGCGCGCTGCAACGATGGATCTGGTACAGCAGGCATGGCCGCGTACGGTTGTTGAACACCCCTTCCTCGCAGGTGCGCAGCTTGAATACCTTCTGCAGCAGGTTGATGGTCTCCTTTGCCGCCTGTGCATTCGGATACGGGCCGAAGTACTGGCTGCGCTTGTCGGTCGCGCCGCGATAGTAGGTCAGCCGCGGCGACGGGCTGCCGGTGAGCACGATATAGGGATAGGACTTGTCGTCGCGGAACAGGATGTTGTAGCGCGGCTTGAGCGACTTGATGAGGTTGTTCTCCAGCAGCAGCGCCTCGGCCTCCGAGCGCGTCACCGTCACCTCGATGCGCGCGATGTGCGACACCATCAACTGGATGCGCGGCGACAGGTTGCTCTTCTGGAAGTAGGAGCTGACGCGCTTCCTGAGCTGGTTGGCCTTGCCCACGTACAGCACCTGCCCGGCCTCGTCCAGCATACGGTACACGCCCGGCTGCAGAGGCAGCGAGGCGACGAATTCGGGAATCGAAAATTCGCTTTTCGGACATTCGCCCCCTGTGTCAATTCCACGCCCAGCTTGCTGGGCAGTGGATTGCCTACCTTTGGTGCTCCCCTCGGGGTAACCAGCGACTTGCCCGCTTGCGGGCTTATAACCAACCACTTGGCAACCGTCTTGTGGTTGCTTAGTGGGATGGCTAGTTGTTTCACCAGTCGAATGGCTAGTAGTCCCATCAGAGGGTTGGGGTGAGGGAGATTTAGGATCGATGGGTGTGTTGTTCAAGGATAGACTCGAAAACCTGGTGGAACATCGCTTCATTCAAGCGTTTTCTCCGGGTATTGTAGCGGCTGCAGTGGTCGCTGTCATAAAGCTCGGCGCCTCCGGCAATTCGTGCCGTGGAGCGGAAGACTATTGGAAGCGCAAGGCATCGATCGGCTTGAGCATGGACGCCTTGCGCGCCGGGTACCAGCCGAAGAAGATACCGACTATCGCCGCTACGCCAAAGGCCGTGACGATGGAAGCCACGGTCACCAGCACCTCCATGCCGGCCAGCCTGTTCACTGCCATTGCCCCGCCGACGCCGAGCAGCACGCCGATCAGGCAGCCGACCACGGAAATGATGATCGCTTCCAGCAGGAACTGCAGCAGGATGTCCTGGCCGCGCGCGCCGATGGCCATGCGGATGCCGATCTCGCGCGTGCGCTCGGTCACCGACACCAGCATGATGTTCATGATGCCGATACCGCCCACCAGCAGCGAGATCGAAGCGATGGCACCCAGCATCATGGACATGACCTTGGCGGTCTCGGCGGCGGTGTTTGCCATGGCGGTAAGGTTGCGCACGGTGAAATCGTCATCCGCGCCTTCGCGGATGCGGTGGCGCTGGCGCAGCAGATCGTTGATGGAGCGCTCCACTCGTGGCATCGCATCGGCTGATGCGGCCTGCGCCATGATGAAGCGCACCGTGCCGCACAATACGGGTGCCGAACAGCTTGCGCTGCGCAGTCGTCACCGGGATCAGCACGGTGTCGTCCTGATCCCGGCCATCCAGGCTTTGCCCCTTCTCCGCGAGCACGCCGAGAACGACATAGGGACTGTTCTTGATGCGGATGGTCTTGCCGACCGGGTCCTCGTCGCCAAACAGGTTCTCCACCACGGTCTGGCCCAGCAGCGCCACCTGGGTCGCGGAACGGACATCGGAATCGGCAAAGGGGAAGCCCGCGGAAAGTTGCCAATCGCGCACCGTCAGGAACGCCGGCGTGGTGCCGCTGATCTGCGTACTCCAGTTGTTGGGGCCATACACCAGTTGCGCGGTACCGGGCGACGACAGGCGCGGCGGCTGTCGACCGAAGACAATTCAGCGATGGCCTGCGCATCGGTGATGGTCAGCGTCGGCGCCGCACCACCGCCCATGCGGGCGCCACCGGAAGTGGTGGAGCCGGAAAGAATGATGAACAAATTGCTGCCCATGGAAGCAATTTGCGCCTGCACCTGCTGCTGCGCGCCCTGCCCCACGGCCAGCATCAGGATCACCGCGCCGACACCGATGACCATGCCGAGCATGGTCAGGATGGTGCGCAGACGGTTCGCCCACATCGCCATCCACGCTTCGCTGAGCATGGGGCTGATCATGAGGTCCTCTCCAGATGTTCCGGTGCGGCATGTTCGACTGCGCCGTCATACACGATGCGCCCGTCGGACAGGCGCACCAGACGGTTGGCATAGGTGGCGATGTCCGGCTCGTGCGTGATGAGAACGATGGTGATGCCGTCGCGCTGGTTCAGTTCGCTGAACAGCGCCATGATTTCCTGGCTGGTGTGGGTATCGAGATTGCCGGTCGGTTCGTCTGCCAGCAGCAGTTTTGGATGATTGACCAGCGCGCGCGCAATGGCGACGCGCTGTTGCTGACCGCCCGATATCTGATTGGGACGCGAGCGCCCGTATTGCCCGAGACCGACCTTCTCCAGCATTTCCCGTGCACGCTCGAGACGCTCGGCGCGCGGTGTGCCGCGATAGATCAGCGGCAACGCAACGTTGTCTTCCAGGTTCGCCCGCGGCAGCAGATTGAACCCCTGGAACACGAAGCCGATCACCTGATTGCGCAGCAGTGCCAGTTCATCGCGGCTCTGCATGTTCACATCGCGGCCATTGAGCAGATAGGTGCCGCTGGTCGCCACATCGAGGCAACCGAGGATATTCATGAAAGTGGACTTGCCGGAACCCGACGGCCCCATGATCGCAACAAACTCGCCCGGCATCACCGAGACGGCCACATCCTTGAGCACCGGCACCGTCCCGGCGTCGGTCACGTATTCCTTGTACAGGTGCTCGATGTGGATGACTGAATCGGCGCTCATCGTCTTCCGCCACTAGAAGAATCTCATGCCGGAACGGCTACCCTTGGCAGGCGGCTGGAGGTCCTCGACGACGACTGCATCGCCCTCCTTGACCTCTCCGCCCACCACCTCGGTCATGCGATTGTCGGTGATGCCGACGGGGATGCGAAGTGCCTTGGGCTGGCCGTTCTCCAGCACATACACCGTACCCATCGGCGTCAGCGTTGTCCTTGCCGCGTGCCTCGCCCGCAGGTTTGTTGCTGCTATTGGGTGCCATGCCCTGGCGCGCCCCGGCATCGCTGGGACGGAAGCGCAACGCGGCATTAGGCACCATCAGCACGTCCTTGCGCTGGGCGACCACGATGTTCACGTACGCGGTCATCCCCGGCAGGAGCACCTGATCCGGGTTATCCACCGATACCACCACGTCATAGGTCACCACGTTCTGCTGCGTGGTCGGGTTCAGGCGCACCTGGCGCACTTCGCCGCGGAAGGTGCGGTTCGGGAAGGCATCCACCCGGAAAGTCGCCTGCTGCCCGACGCGGATGTTGCCCACGTCCGCCTCGGCGTAACTCGTGTCGATCTGCATGTGCGACAGGTCCCGCGCAATCGTGAACAGCGTCGGCGATTGCAGCGAGGCCGCCACCGTCTGCCCGACATCGACCAGGCGCGAAACAACGACACCCGAGACTGGAGAACGGATCACGGTGTTGTCCAGGTTCCGGCGGTCGCGAACCACTTGCGCCTGCGCCACATCCATTTGCGCCTTGGCCGCCTTGAGAGCCTGCACCGAGGTATCCAGATCCTGCCGGGTCACGTATTCCTGTTCGAACAGTCCGCGCGTCCGCGCCTCGTTGGCCTGCGCTAATTCATATGATGCCTTGGCACTCGCCGCATTCGCCTCGCTCTGCTGAAGCTGCGCACGGTTCAGGGTCGGATCGAGTTGCAATAACACCTGCCCAGCCTTTACCTGGTCATTGAAGTCGGCGTGCAACTTGCTGACGATCCCGGAAACCTGGCTGCCTACGCTGACCAATACCACCGGATTGAGCGTACCGTTCGCCGCAACGCTTTGCGTGATCGCGCCACGTTCCAGCGTGACGGTTGCGTAGCGTCCTTCTGCCGCCGTTTTCTTCGGCATGACCCACCCTATCCCCGCTCCGGTCACCAGCAGGACAAGTACTCCGATCAACAGTTTTTTCGATATTTTCATATGCATTCCAGAACTCCGGTTTCCAGTATGAAGCAATGCAGCCACTCCCGGTTCAATTCCCTGTCTCAATCTGGGTCAGATCAAGTTGCCCGATGGCTTGTGCCAGCGCCAGCCGGCTAGCCTGAAAGCTATACAGTGCAGTCACACGCTGCTGCCGCGCATTGGCCAAAGTGGTTTGCACGTTCAGCACATCCAGGATGGACATGTTCGCGACACCCGCCTTGTAGCGTCCCAGCGTCATCCGCTCGGACAGCTCGGCAGACGACACCAGGTCGTTGGCAGTGAACAATGCCTGGCTGTTGGTCAGCATGGTCTGGTACGCCTTCCACACGTCAAGCGCGATCTGGTTGGCCAACTGATCACGCGCTGCCACCTTGCCTTCTATCTGAAGCTCGGCTGCCTTGTTCTGGTAAGTGTTTTTTGTGCCCGTGAACAAAGGCACGCTGATCGTTACGCCGATGCTGTTGTTATTGGTATTGGCCGATCCCGAGATATTCTGGGTACCGGTCGATGCTCCCAGGCTGACGGTGGGCAAACCCGTTGCGCGGGTCGCGGCGAGTTGCGCCTCCGCCGCTTTGATCTGCGCCTCGGCTGCCCGCAGATCCGGGCGTCTCTGGCGGGCTTCCTCGATCAATTTGCCGATGTCCAGTTCGATGACGGGATTCGGCATCGGCTCCGGCAACGGCGCCAGCGAGAACGGCTGGCTTGCTTCGAAACCCATGGTGTTGGCCAATGTTCCCTGTGCCGTGCGCTCGTTCCCTTGGGCCGTGATCAGATTGAGTCTGGCTTGTGACAGGGCCGTCTGCGCCTGCAGTCTGTCTACCGGCGTGGCGACCCCGACCCGATAACGAACCTCCGCCGCAGTCAGGCTTTCCTTTGCCGAGGCTTCGGCGATCTTCAAGGCATCCACGCTGGCTCGTGCAGACAGCAACGCGTAGTAGGATTGCACTGCGGTCAGGAAATTTGCCTGCAGGGTCGCATCGCGCGTCGCATTCGCCGCCACCAGCAATTGTTTTGCGTTTTCCAGCGCCCCGGCCCGGCCTCCGAAATCGAACAACAGGTAACTGGCTGTCAGACTGGCGCTACGGGTATTCGAACTTGCCGTGCTCCCGGCAGCGCGCGAGAAGTTGCGTGTATCGCTGGCTTGCGCCGACAACGTCGGCAAATAGGCAGACATGCCAACGCCGACATTCGCCGCCTGACCACGCGCACTTGCCCAAAGCGAGCGCGTCTGCGGATTGTTGCACAGGGTCAGATCGACCACATCCGCCAGGACCAACGGCTTCCTGATCTTCTCCCTGTCGCAACGGCCGGGATCGCCCGTCTCGGGGAAAATGCCCGGCTCGATGTATTTCTCGGTGGACAGCGGATCTGAACCAGCCAGCGCCGCCGACGGGAAAAGCATCGTCTGGCAAAAGAATAGCAGCAGGTAAAGTCGGTATCGTTGCACGTTATCAAGCAAGCCCTAGTGGAGATTGTGTGTGTTCGCGGTCTCTACCCTATAACAAAAATATCGAAATGGGGGTATTGATACAAATTCGTACATGCAACCGAATGAAACCTCCCGTCATTCGGCCCGATCGCTCCAGGGCAATATTAACGGCATTTCAATAAAAAAGCCCCGCAGAGCGGGGCTTTGATGACACCTTTTTTGCCTGGTTATTCGGCTGCAGGAGTTGCCGCTTCCGGATGCGGCAGCAACGCCTTCATGCTCAGACGCATGCGGCCCTTGTCGTCCACTTCCAGCACCTTGACCTTTACCACTTGGCCTTCCTTCAGGTGGTCGGACACGTTGGCGATGCGCTCGTGGGAGATCTGCGAGATGTGCAGCAGACCGTCCTTGCCCGGCAGGATGTTGATCAGGGCGCCGAAATCCAGCAGCTTGACCACGGGGCCTTCGTAGACCTTGCCCACTTCGACTTCAGCCACGATGTCCTCGATGCGTTTCTTGGCCAGTTCGCCCGCTTCGCCGCTCACGCAAGCGATGGTGATGTTGCCTTCGTCGTCGATATCGATCGTCGTGCCGGTCTCTTCGGTCAGCGCACGGATCACTGCGCCGCCCTTGCCGATCACGTCGCGGATCTTTTCCGGATTGATCTTCATCTTGATCATGCGCGGCGCGAAGTCGGAGACTTCAGGACGCACGGAAGGCATCGCCTGCTTCATGAGGCCGAGGATGTGCATACGGCCTTCTTTGGCCTGGCTCAAGGCGACCTGCATGATCTCCTTGGTGATGCCGTTGATCTTGATGTCCATCTGCAACGCGGTCACGCCCTTGTCGGAGCCGGCCACCTTGAAGTCCATGTCGCCCAGGTGATCTTCGTCGCCCAGGATGTCGGTCAACACGGCGAAGCGGTTGCCGTCCTTGATCAGGCCCATGGCAATACCCGCCACGTGCGTCTTCACCGGCACGCCCGCGTCCATCAGCGACAGGCAGCCGCCGCAGACGGAAGCCATCGAGCTGGAACCGTTGGATTCCGTGATCTCGGACACCACGCGGATCGCGTAGCCGCATTCCTCTTCGCTCGGCAGCACGGCAACCAGCGCACGCTTGGCCAGACGGCCGTGGCCGATCTCGCGGCGCTTGGGCGTACCCACGCGGCCGGTCTCGCCGGTGGAGTATGGAGGGAAGTTGTAGTGCAGCATAAAGCGGTCGGAATATTCGCCTTGCAGTGCGTCGATGGTTTGCGAATCGCGCATGGAACCCAGCGTTGCCACCACCAGCGCCTGCGTCTCGCCGCGGGTGAACAGCACGGAACCGTGGGTACGCGGCAGCACGCCGGTACGGATGGTGATCGGACGTACGGTGCGCGTGTCGCGGCCGTCGATGCGGGGTTCGCCGCTCAGGATCTGGCCGCGCACGATCTTGGCTTCCAGTGCGCTGAACAACTCGCCGATCTCGTTCTTGGAAACGTTCTCGAATTCCGGTGTCGCCAATGCTTCGGATACCTTGGCGCGGATCGCATCCACTTGCTGGGTGCGCGCCTGTTTCTGGCGAACGGCGTAAGCGGCCTTCAGCTCGTTCTCGGCCAGTGCATTGATCCTGGCGATCAGTGCTTCGTTCTTCGGAGCCGGTGTCCAGTCCCAATCGTCCTGGCCGACAGAGTCGGCCATCTCGTTGATGGCGTTGATCACGGCTTGCATCTGCTCATGGCCGAATACCACCGCGCCCAGCATGACGTCTTCCGGCAATTCTTGCGCTTCGGATTCGACCATCAGCACCGCTTTCGCCGTGCCGGCAACAACCAGGTCCATCTGTGACTCGACCAGTTCATCCTTGGTCGGGTTCAGCACATATTGGCCGTTCAGGTAACCCACGCGCGCCGCGCCGATGGGACCATCGAAAGGAATGCCGGAAATCGCCAGAGCGGCGGAAGCGCCGATCATGGAAGGAATATCGGAGTCGATCTGCGGATCGGACGACAACACGGTCGCGACGATCTGCACTTCGTTGTAGAAACTTTCAGGGAACAGCGGGCGCAGCGGACGGTCGATCAGGCGCGAAGTCAGGATCTCTTTTTCGCTGGGGCGGCCTTCGCGCTTGAAGAAGCCGCCGGGGATCTTGCCCGCAGCATAGGTACGCTCTTGATAATCGACGGTCAGCGGGAAAAAATCCTGATCGGGTTTGGCATCCTTGCGTCCCACCACGGTGACCAGCACCACGGTGTCGTCCAGGCTGACCATGACTGCACCACTGGATTGGCGAGCGATCTCGCCGGTCTCCAATGTCAATTGATGTTTGCCGTAGCTCAGGGTTTTTTTATAGTGACTCAAGATAGCTCTCTCCAATGTATGCGCGTGACCGAGTAGCCAGCGTGATAAATCGACATCCAAAACGAAGCGGGCCGCATTCGCGACCCGCTTGCAAACCTTGTTACTTGCGCAGATCCAGACGTTGGATCAGCTCTTTGTATCCGGCTTCGTTCTTGCTCTTCAGGTAGTCCAGCAGCTTGCGGCGGCGGCTCACCAGGCGCAACAGACCACGACGGGAGTGGTGATCCTTGTTATGTTCCTTGAAGTGTTCGGTCAGGTAGTTGATGCGCGCTGTCATCAGCGCAACTTGTACTTCGGGGGAACCTGTATCGCCCTTGGCGCGCTGATAGTCAGTCACGATCTGCGATTTTTGTGCGGCGGTAATAGACATTGACTTCTCTCTCCAATAAAAAGTGCGGCATTCTACCCCTGAATGGGGTCTTGGCTCAAGCTGTATCGCGCTGTGCCGCTGCTTTGGCCACGCTGGACAACAGGCGGCTCGGAACCAGCCGTCCGCCCTCCAGTTCGCCCAAACCGATAAACCGCCCGGCAACGTACAACCTGCGCTTACCAGCCGGAAAACCGTCCCTCAGACCCAGCCTCTGCCCCTGAGCCAGGCGGTTAGCCTGAACTTCGTCCAGTTCCAGCTGCGGCAAGTCCTGAACCAGACTATCCAGCGGCATCAGGCAGGCATCTCGCTGCAATTCGTCCATTTCTTCCAGCTGTTTCAGGGTATAGGCACCATCCAGGCTGAATTCTCCGATTCCGGTGCGCCGCAGTGCGATCAGATGACCGCCACAGCCCAGTACTTCGCTGATGTCCTCGGCCAGGGTGCGGACGTAGGTACCCTTGCTGCACAGCACGCTGAATTCCAGTTCGTTGCCCTCCAGTCGTTCCAGCTTCAACTCATGGATAAACACCGTGCGCAACTCACGCTCCACCGTCTCGCCGTTGCGGATGTATTCGTAAAGCGGTTTGCCCTGATGCTTGATCGCGCTATGCATGGGTGGAAGCTGTTTGATCTCGCCCATGAACCTGTCCATTGCCGCCAATGCCTGCGCTTCATTGACGGCAACAGGGCGCGTCTCGATGATCTCGCCTTCGGCATCGCCGGTGGTCGTGCGCTGTCCCAAACGTATCGTCGCGCGATAACGCTTGTCGGCATCCAGCAAGGAGAGGGTGAATTTGGTGGCTTCGCCGAAACAGATCGGCAGCAAGCCGGTGGCGAGCGGATCGAGAGTGCCGGTGTGCCCGGCTTTCTCGGCATTGAACAAACGACGGACTTTTTGCATGGCGACGTTGGAGCTGAGTTCCAGCGGCTTGTCGAACAACAGGACGCCATCCAGCGGCCTTTTGATGCGCCTTACTTGCTCAGTCTTTTTTGTCACTCGCAACCGCTTGATCGATCAACTGGGAAAGATGAGCGCCGCGCTCGACGGACGCATCGTAGACGAAGTGCAACTGGGGCGTGATACGCAGCTTCATGGCATGTGCCAACTGGCTGCGCAGGAATCCGGACGGAACGCTCCAGGCCTTGCAGCAAGGTAGGACTATCTCCATCCAGCGAGGTGTAGAACACTTTGGCGTGAGCGTGGTCGTTGGTCACTTCCACCCCGGTCAGCGTGACCTTCTTCACGCGAGGATCCTTCACCTCCAGGCGAATCAGCTCGGCCAATTCGCGCTGGATCTGCTCAGCGATGCGATCGATGCGTGAAAAGTCCTTTGCCATTAAAGCGCCCGCGCCACTTCAACGATCTCGAACACTTCAAGGAAATCGCCGACCTGCAGGTCGTTATAGCCCTTCAGGGACAAGCCGCACTCGAAGTTGGATTTCACTTCCTTCACGTCGTCCTTGAAGCGCTTCAGCGAATCCAGATCGCCGGAATGGATCACCACGTTGTTGCGCAACACGCGCACGCTGGAACCGCGCTTGATCATGCCCTCGGTGACGTAGCAACCCGCAATGGTACCGACCTTGGAGATCGTGAACACCTGGCGGATCTCGACCATGCCGATGATGCTTTCCTTCTTCTCCGGCGCCAGCATGCCGGACAGCGCCGCTTTGATCTCGTCCACCATCGCGTAGATGATGTTGTAGTAACGGATATCCACGCCGGACGACTCGGCCAGACGACGCGCGGCCGCATCGGCACGCGAGTTGAAACCGATGATGATCGCCTTGGAAGCCAGCGCCAGGTTGACGTCGGACTCGGTGATACCGCCCACACCGCTGTGAATCAGGCTGACCTTCACTTCGGACGTGGATAGCTTCTGCAAGGAGCTGGCGATGGCTTCAAGCGAGCCCTGCACGTCAGCCTTCACGATCAGCGACAAGGTACGCACTTCGCCTTCAGCCATCTGTTCGAACATGTTCTCCAGCTTGGCAGCCTGCTGCTTGGCCAACTTCACATCGCGGAACTTGCCTTGACGGAACAGCGCAATTTCGCGTGCCTTCTTCTCGTCGGCCAGCACCAGGAAATCAGCACCGGCCGTCGGCACTTCGGACAAGCCCTGGATCTCGACCGGGATGGAAGGGCCAGCCTCGTTCACCACCTTGCCGTTCTCATCCAGCATCGCACGCACACGGCCGGACACGGAACCGACCAGAACCGCGTCGCCGCGCTTCAATGTGCCGGATTGCACCAGCAAGGTCGCCACTGCGCCCTTGCCCTTGTCCAGACGGGCTTCGACCACTACTCCCTTGGCGCCGGTGTTTTTTGGCGCTTTCAGTTCCAGCACTTCGGCTTGCAGCAAGATGCCTTCCAGCAAGGTGTCGATGCCCTGGCCGGTCTTGGCCGATACTTCGACGAACATGCAATCGCCGCCCCAGTCTTCCGGCACCACGCCTTCGGCCACCAGCTCCTGGCGCACGCGCTCGGAATTGGCATCCGGTTTGTCGATCTTGGTCACCGCCACCACGATAGGCACTTCTGCCGCTTTGGCATGGTGGATCGCTTCCTTGGTCTGCGGCATCACGCCGTCGTCCGCCGCCACCACCAGAATCACGATATCGGTCGCTTTCGCGCCGCGGGCACGCATCGCCGTAAAGGCTTCGTGGCCCGGGGTATCCAGGAAAGTGATCATGCCGCGCGGCGTATCCACGTGGTACGCGCCGATGTGCTGGGTAATGCCGCCGGCTTCGCCGCTCGCCACGCGAGTACGGCGGATGTAATCCAGCAAGGAGGTCTTGCCGTGGTCGACGTGACCCATCACCGTCACCACCGGGGCGCGCGGCTCCATCACCGCGTCGACATGCTCGATCGCTTCGGTCAGGAACGCATCGGGATCGTCCGGCTTGGCCGGAACCGCCTTGTGCCCCATCTCTTCGACCACGATCATCGCGGTCTCCTGGTCCAGCACCTGGTTGATCGTGACCATGGAGCCCATCTTCATCAATGTCTTGATGATCTCGGCCGCCTTGATCGACATCTTCTGCGCCAACTCGGCTACCGTGATGGTTTCCGGAACCATCACTTCCTGCACGATAGGTTCGGTGGGCAACGAGAACGCATGAGCCGCTTCCGGCTTGGTGTGTTTGTCATGACGCGGCGCCCTGATTGCAGTACCGCCTGTACGACTACCCAACCCTGCACGGGTATCCGTGCGCGTAGGGGGACGCTTCTTGTGTCCGGCCTCATCCCACGGACTTTCCTTGGCAGCGACCTTGTCCACTTTTTTGGCGGGACGCGGTACCTTGTCGCCCGGTTTCAGCGTCGGTTTATGCAATGTCCCTTCCGGTGCTGCCGCAGCAGCAGGAGCTGCAGGTGCAGCAGCCGGCTTAGCTTCGGCCACAGGTTCCGGCGCAGGCGGAGGTGTAAGTTCGGCGACAACAGCAGCTTTGCGCTTGCTTGTGCGCTCCAGCTTGGCTTGTATCTCGGCAGCCTGGCGTGCTGCCAGTTCAGCTTGCAGGCGCGCCTCTTCTTCACGCGCCTTCTGTTCCTGTTCGTCCAACACCTTCTTTGCCGGTTTGCCCGGCTTGGCTTCTTCCGCCGCCGGTGCCGGCTTTTCCGCGGCCTGCTCAGCCACAGGAGCAACAGTACGTTTCTTGCGCACTTCCACCTGAATGGTGCGGGACTTGCCGGTGCTATCCGCCTTCTTGATGGCCGTAGTTTCACGGCGCGTCAGCGTGATCTTGCTCTTGCCGCCACCGTGCGCGCCGCGCAGGTGCTCCAGCAATTGCGCCTTGTCTTGCTCCGATATGGTGTCGGTCTCTTTCTGCTTGGAAACCCCAGCCGATTGCAGCTGTTCCAACAGCAGCTCGACCGGTAGCCCCAGCTCACCCGCAAATTGCGCGACGTTCATTTTTCCCATTACGACCCCTTAAACCAATACCAGACTACGGATAACTTTTACCGCCTGCACTTCCGGTTCAAACGAACCATGGCGCACGCGCCGTCATGATCAACTGATTGGCACGCTCGGCATCCATTCCAGTCATTTCCATCAATTCGTCACCATCCAGATCGGCCAGCTGCTCTTGCGTGCCGATGCCCTTACCGGCCAACGCACGCGCCGTCTCTTCATCCATGCCGGCGATCTTCAGCAAGTCTTCGATGTTGTGCTCGACCTGCTCTTCGTTGGCAATGGCTTCCGTCAGCAGCGCGTTACGGGCGCGGCTGCGCAGTTCGTTCACCGTGGCTTCGTCGAAGGATTCGATGGCCTGCATCTCTTCCAGCGGCACGTACGCCACTTCTTCCAGCGTGTTGAAACCTTCCTGCACCAGGATGTCGGCGACTTCCTCATCCACATCCAGCTTGGCCACGAACAGATCGCGAATCTTCGAGAACTCCTGCTCGTTCTTCTCGGCGGACTGTTCTACCGTCATCAGGTTGATCTCCCAGCCGGTCATCTCGCTGGCCAGACGCACGTTCTGACCGCCGCGGCCGATGGCTTGCGCCAGATTCTCTTCCTCGACCACCACATCCATGCTGTGCTTGTCTTCATCCACCACGATGCTGCCGACTTCAGCCGGCGCCAGCGCGTTGATGACGTAGGTGGCTGCGTCTTCCGACCACAGGATGATGTCCACGCGCTCGCCCGCCAGTTCATTGGTCACCGCCTGCACGCGCGAACCGCGCATGCCGACGCAGGTGCCGATCGGATCGAGACGCTGGTCATGGCTGCGCACGGCGATCTTGGCGCGCGAACCGGGATCGCGCGAGGCACTGACGATCTCCAGCAGACCTTCCTCGATCTCCGGCACTTCCAGCTCGAACAGCTTCTTCAGGAATTCGGTGGTGATGCGCGACAGGATGATCTGCGGGCCGCGCACGGTACGGTCCACGCGCAACAGATAGGCGCGGACGCGGTCGCCGACGCGCAGGTTCTCTTTCGGGATCATCTGGTCGCGCGGCAGCAGCGCTTCGATCTTGCCGAACTCGATGATGGCGTTTCCGCGCTCGATGCGCTTGATGGTACCGGACACCAGGTGCTCGTTGCGCTCCATGAAGTCGGCCAGGATCTGCTCGCGTTCCGCATCGCGGATCTTCTGGAAGATGACCTGTTTCGCCGCCTGTGCGCCGATGCGTCCGAAGTCGATGTTCTCCAGCGGCTCTTCGATGAACTCTCCCAGCTGGATGCCGGGCTGGCTCTTCACCGCCTCATCAAGTTTGATATGCAATTCGGGCGTCTCGAAGGTCTCATCGTCCATCACCTCCCAGCGGCGGAACGATTCGTATTCTCCGGATTGGCGGTCGATGCTCACGCGCACATCCGCCTCCTCGTCCGAGAAGCGCTTCTTGGTCGCGGAAGCCAAAGCCGATTCCAGCGCGCCAAACACGATTTCCTTGTCCACGTTCTTCTCGCGCGCCAAGGCATCTACCAACAACAGAACTTCACGACTCATAACAGTCTCCAACGAGCACTATAATTAAAACACCGGCACCAAACGTGCCTTATCTATATTGGACAGCTCAATCGTTACCAAGCTGCCCTCCAAATCCAACTGCACTCCGCCATCCTTCACTTCGCCAAGAACACCGACGAAGTTCTTGCGGCCTTCCATCGGCACGCGCACCTTGATCTGCGCCTTGTGCCCGGCAAAGCGCACAAAATCCGCCTCTTTTTTCAGCACCCTGTCCAAACCCGGCGAAGAAACCTCGAGGCGTTCGTACTCCACACCCTCCACCGTAAACAGGCGCACCAGCTGGTTGCTCACCCGCTCACAATCTTCGACCGAAATGCCGTCCGGCTTGTCCATGAACACGCGCATCAGGCCGCGACCGGACAACTCCAGATCGACCAGCTCGTACCCCATGCCAGCCAGAGTCGTCTCAACCAGCTTTGCCACATCCATATTCGTACCCACAAATAAAAAACGGGCCCGAAGCCCATCTGAAAACGGTGCGCATTATAACAAAGGGATGCACTAATGGAAACAGCTATTTATGAAATATCGGGAATTCCCTCATCCCAACCTTCCCTTGGAGAGGGGAGGAGCTTACCCCCTCGCCCTTGGGGGAGAGGGCCGGCCACCCTCAGCCGAACAACTTCCGGATGCCTTGCGCATCCGGATTCAATACCACGCCCTTTTCCGTAATCAGCCCGGTCACCAGCTCGGCCGGAGTCACGTCGAAAGCCGGATTGCGGATTTTTACCCCCTCCGCCGCCCAATGCGTCTCGCGGAAACCTTTCACCTCCTCCACCGAACGCTCCTCGATGGGAATGTCCGCCCCCGTGGCAATGTTCAGGTCGATGGTCGAAAGCGGGCACGCCACATAGAACGGGATGTTGTGCCGCCTGCGCCAGCACCGCCACCATGTAAGTGCCGATCTTGTTCGCCACGTCGCCGTTGGCCGCCACGCGATCCGTGCCCACCACCACCGCATCCACCTCGCCGTGCGCCATCATGTAGCCGGCCATGTTGTCGGTGATCAGCGTCACCGGGATGTTCTCCTGCACCATCTCCCACGCCGTCAGCCGCGCGCCTTGCAGGAAAGGCCGCGTCTCGTCGGCGATCACCGATATCTTCTTGCCCGCCTCGACCGCCGAACGGAACACCCCCAGCGCCGTGCCCCAGCCCGCCGTCGCCAGCGCCCCCGCATTGCAATGCGTCAGCACCCGCGCCCCGTCCTTCAGCAAGGCCGCGCCGTTCGCACCCATCGCCTTGTTGATGCGGATGTCCTCGGCCAGAATCTCGTGCGCCTCGGCCAGCAAGCGCTGCGCGATCTGTTGCGGCGATTGTGTCGCGACGCCCTCCCAGACCTTGCGCATGCGCTGCAACGCCCAGAACAGGTTCACCGCCGTCGGGCGGCTGGCGGCCAGCACCTTGAAGCCCGCTTCCATGCCTTTGCTAAATTCGACCCGTTCGCCCTGAGCTTGTCGAAGGGTGGACGGCTCCTCAGACAACCGCAACGCCTCCAGCGCCACCCCATAAGCCGCCGCCACACCGATGGCCGGTGCACCGCGCACCACCATGCTGCGGATGCCCTCCGCCACCGAAGCGGCGGTGTAGTAACTCAGGTATTCAAACGCAGGCCGGCAGAATGCGCTGGTCTATCATTTCCAGCCGGTTGTTGAACCAGCGCAGGGTTTCGATTTTCATATCTTTGACAGTAGGTTAGTGGAATGTGGTCAGCACGTAATTAGGTGGGTGCTATCGATTCTTTTACCCTACTGGGCAATTTTTCTTGTTCGAGCTATCCACAATCAATATGAGAATAGCAATTATGGCGTAGCATGACTTCTAGGACGACAAGAATCCATAAGTGAGCGTGAAGGCCGAGTCTCCACAAGCTGTAATGCGCACGAGGCGAGAGGATTCTTTCAAGACTGAAGTAACCAGCCATCACCAGATTCATGGAATATCCATTTCTTCCCAATCCGGGTCTTTCAGATCTGGAAAGTCCGGGGCATGCTTGAAATGATCAAAGCAGCAAAGGCTCGCTTTCCGGCAATGAATTCAGAGAAACGCGCGTAGCTTCGCAAACCGAGTACCCTTTGCTTCAGTGACATTAAGCGAGGCTTTCGCTTATAACCAGGAGCAGCTTCCAACAAGGCGGCAATTTCTTTCTGTCGCAATTGATATGCTCTCAATACACAGCTTGAATCATCGCAAGCATTGCGTTCCTTCATCCAATGTCGTTGCGACTGCTAATTTTTTCATCTTGTGATTTATCCTGAAGACTTCCTGATATGCCGTGTTGAGTTCTTTATCCAGTTGCGAAAGATACGGGCTAGCACAAATCATATGTCGACATTGTCCCGCTCGCACAATCAAGCTCGCCGCATGCGTCGTCAACGTCAACACAAACCATCCCGAAACAATCCACATGACACGCATCATGACGCCTCCGCTAATTGGTGTCAGTCACCCTCAAACTCGCACAACGCAAACACCTTGTGCCCATGCTTCTCCAGCCGCGCACGGCCGCCGATGTCCGGCAGGTCGATGATGAAGCAGCATTCGACGATCTTGCCGCCCATCTTCTCGATCAGCGTGCAGGCGGCTTCTGCCGTGCCGCCGGTGGCGATGAGGTCGTCCACCAGCAGCACCTTCTCGCCCTTCTCGATGGCGTCGGTGTGGATCTCGATGCGGTCGGTGCCGTATTCGAGTTCGTAGTCGTGGCCGATGGTTTCGGCGGGCAGCTTGCCTTTCTTGCGGATGGGCACGAAGCCTTTGCCCAGCGCGTAAGCCAGCGGCGCGCCGAGGATGAAGCCGCGCGATTCGATGCCGGCGATCTTGTCGATCTTCACGTCCTTGTAGCGTTGCACCAGTTCATCCACGGTGGCGCGAAAACCGGCCGGGTCTTTGAGCAAGGTGGTGATGTCGCGGAACTGGATGCCTTGCTTGGGGTAATTGGGGACGGTGCGGACTTTCGATTTGATGGGCATTTCGTTTTCCTGTTCAGGCTCAATAATCCCGTTCGTGGTGAGCCTGTCGAACCATGAACGGACAATGACGAACTCCATTCATCCTTCGACAAGCTCAGGACGAGCGGAGTAATTTGCTAATCGCGCTTCTTGTACTCCACAAACTTCGCTTTCACCTCGTGCATCTGCTGCGCGGTGAGTATCTGCGGCTCGCCGCTGCAAGGTGCGCCAGTAGAGTCTCGCACAGATATTCGACTTCCTGCGCGACGGACAACGCATCATCCAGGTCCTTGCCCAGCGCGATCATGCCGTGGTTGCCGAGCAGGCAGGCCTTGCGGTCGCGCAGCGCCTCCAGCGCGAGGTCGGACAGGTTCTGCTCGCCGAAGATGCGTGTATGGCGTGCAGCGGATGGTGTCGCCGCCGGCGATGGCGATGTGGTAATGCACGGCAGGCACGTCACGGCCCAAACAGGCGATGGTCGTGGCGAAGGTGGAGTGCATGTGCAGCACCGCGCCAATCTCGGGGCGCGCCTCGAGGATGTCGCGATGGAAGCGCCATTCGCTGGAAGGCTTGCGGCCTTTCAGCACGTTCCCCTCGCTGTCGATCAGCACCAGGTTTCCGTTCGGTCATCTCGGCCACCGGCAAGGCCGACGGCGTGATGAGGATGTCGTCGCCGCAGCGCACCGAGGCGTTGCCCGCCGTACCGCGATTGAGGCCGAGCTCGACCATGCGGCGCGAGGTATGCAGCAGTTGTTGGCGTAATGTTTGTTCGGTCATTACTCGTCTTCCACCCTCTCCCCTCAGCCTCTCGTAGGAGCGAGCTTGCTCGCGAAAGTGGCTTTCGGCAGAGAGTTGGTTCCTACTTCAGCATCCGCCCCGCCACGGCCTGCAGTTTCTCTTTCATCGCCGCGTCGCGCGCTTCCGGCGGGGTGATGAGCGCGTGCTGCAAGGCGCTGCGGCAGCCGCAATCGCAGGCCTTGGCATCCGCACCGAGCTTGGGCGCGATGTGTTTCACCAGCGACTTGGCCTTGTCGGCATTCGCCAGCAGCACCTTGATGATCTGGTCCACGGTCACGTCGTCGTGGTTCGGGTGCCAGCAGTCGTAGTCGGTGACCATCGCCACGGTGGCGTAGCACAGCTCGGCCTCGCGGGCGAGCTTGGCTTCGGGCATGTTGGTCATGCCGATCACGTCGCAGCCCCAGGTGCGGTACAGCTCGGATTCGGCGAGGCTGCTGAATTGCGGGCCTTCCATCACCAGATAGGTGCCGCCGCGCATGGCGGCGATGCCCGCCTCCCAGGCTGCCGCCTCGATGTGGTCGCCAAGTCGCTTGCACACCGGGTGCGCCATCGAGACGTGGGCCACGAGGCCGCTGCCGAAGAAGGATTTTTCGCGGGCGAAGGTGCGGTCGATGAACTGGTCGACGATGACGAAGGTGCCGGGAGGCAGGTGCTCGCGCAAGGAACCGACGGCGCTGACCGAAATGACATCGCTGACGCCGACGCGCTTGAGCGCATCAATGTTGGCGCGGAAGTTGATCTCGGACGGCGGTATCTTGTGGCCGCGCCCGTGGCGCGGCAGGAAGGCCAGCTTGACCCCGTTCAACTCGCCGAACAGCAATTCGTCCGATGGCGCGCCGAATGGCGATTCGACCTTTTCCCAGCGCTTGTTCGTAAGCCCCTCGATGTCATATACGCCGCTCCCCCCGATGATGCCGATGCTTGCCTGAGCCATGTTCTTCCCTGCTTTTCAAATGAGGCAGGATTGAAACAGGAAACCTCGTTTAGCTCAAGGTCAATGAGGCGCATAGATGGACAACAAAGGCGCTCGGGCGTATCTTTCCGGCAGTTCTTTCCTCGATTCATTACCTCATGTCCCAAGCTGAAAATCACGCCGACCTCCAGATCGTCGGCATGCGTTGTGCCTCTTGTTCTTCCCGCCTGGAAAAGGCATTGAATCAATTACCTGACGTCACCGCCGTGGTGAACCTCGCCACCGAAAAAGCCAGCCTGACCTTCGATCCCAAGCTCACCAACGTGGACGAGCTGATCAAGACGGTGCGCGACACCGGCTTCGATGCGCATGTGGCGCGCGATTTCGCCGCCGAAAAGGCAGATCGCCTCAAGGCCTACGAGAAGGAAAAGCTGCGCTTCTACATCGCGCTGGGGCTTATCACCCCGATGCTGCTGGAGATGCTGCTCATGCTGCTCGACGTGCATCTTATGATCCCGACGTGGATGCAGTGGCTGCTGGCGACGCCGGTGCAGTTCTGGATCGGCGCCCGCTTCTATCGCGGCGCATGGGCTAGCCTCAGGCACGGCAGCGGCAACATGGACCTGTTGGTGGCCTTGGGAACAAGTGCCGCGTATTTCCTGAGTGTCGCCATCGTCATCTACAATATCCACCAGCCGGTGTATTTCGAATCCAGCGCAGTGCTCATCACCTTGGTGCTGATGGGTAAGCTGCTGGAGATGCGCGCCAAGGCCAAGGCTTCGGACGCCATCGAGATGCTGATCCAGATGCAGCCGAAGACCGCGCATGTGGAGCGCGACGGCCAAGTGCTGGATGTGCCGGCCGGCTCGCTTCGTCCGGATGACATCTTCATCGTGCGTCCCGGCGAGCACGTGCCGGTGGATGGTGTGGTGCTGGAAGGCCACTCTTCCCTGGACGAAAGCATGCTCACCGGTGAGAGCATGCCGCAATCCAAACAAGCGAACGACAAGGTATACGCCGCCACCCTCAACTATCACTTGATCAAGTGCCGCGCCACGGCTGTCGGCAGCCATACCCAACTGGCTGCGGTAGTGCGATTGGTGGAACAGGCACAAGGTTCGAAAGCGCCGATCCAGAAACTGGCCGACAAGATCTCCGGCATATTTGTGCCTATCGTGCTGGTACTCGCGCTCATCACCTTCTTCGTCTGGTTAAGGATCGAGGGCGATTTCGCCTATTCCATCATCACGGCAGTCTCGGTACTGGTCATCGCCTGCCCCTGCGCCTTGGGTCTGGCGACCCCCATCACCATCGTCGTCGCCAGCGGCCTTGCAGCACGCGAAGGGATACTGGTCAAAGATGCGGCCGCTCTGGAACGCGCGCATAAACTTTCCGTGCTGGTGCTGGACAAGACCGGTACGCTGACCGAAGGCAAACCCGCCCTCACCGACATGCGCCCCAGCGCTGCAAGCAGCGTCGGTGAATTGCTGCGCATCGCCGCCAGCCTCACACAACATTCCACGCATCCGCTCTCTGTTGCCATCGTCGAACATGCGCAGTCGCAGGCAACGATGCCGCTGCCGGTCACCGATTTCAACGAATCGCCGGGCAACGGATTGCGCGCCAGCCTCGATGGTGTCGCCTATCTGCTCGGCTCCCCCGCATTCATCACGAAACAGGGTGTCACGCTGGACGAGCCGTCGATACTTTCCCTGCAAAAGCAGGGCAAGACCGTGATCGCGGTGGCGCGGGGACAGGTACTGCTCGGCTACATCGCTTTTGCTGACAAGATACGAGCCAGCAGCCGCGTTGCCGTATCCCGCTTGCAGAAGATGGGGCTGCGAGTGGTGATGCTGAGCGGCGACAACCATACGACTGCCAAAGCCGTCGCTGCGCAGGCGGGTATCGATGAATTCATCGCCGAAGTATCGCCGCAGGACAAGGCGAGTTATGTAGCCTCGCTCAAGAACGAGAAGACGCTGGTCGGCATGGTCGGAGACGGCATCAACGATGCCCCTGCCCTGGCAGCTGCCGATGTCAGCTTTGCCATGAAGAGCGGCAGCGATATCGCCATCGAAGCGGCTGATATCACGCTGATGCGCAACGACCTGAACAGCGTGGCGGATGCCATCGACCTGTCGCACGTGACATTGAGCAAGATCCGCCAGAATCTGTTCTTCGCCTTCGCTTACAACGTGCTGGGCATCCCGCTCGCCGGTCTCGGACTGCTCAATCCGATGCTTGCAGGCGGTGCGATGGCGATGAGTTCGGTATCGGTGGTCAGCAATGCCTTGCTGCTCAAACAATGGCGGCCCAGTGAACCCGTATCGGATTTGAAGGTCGAACAAACGGTAGCTGCTGGTTCCCCAACGACACAACCATCATAAGGAACGACATCATGAACAGGATATTCATTCTCTTACTGTCCGCCCCATTCATCCTGGCTGGCTGCGCCAGCGAGCAAAGCGGCGAGGTCTATAGCCGAGACCAGGTACAGCAGGTGCAGCACTTCAAGGTCGGCACGGTCGAGAGCGTGCACAAGGTACGTATCGAAGGCACCAAGAGCGGGATCGGCACGGCTGCCGGCACCGTCGTCGGCGGTATCGCCGGTAGCGGCGCATCACAAGGTAAAACCGGGCAAGTCGCTGCTGTGCTGGGCGCAGTGGTCGGCGGTATTGCCGGAGCAGCTGCAGAAGAAGGCTATACCCGTGAAGACGGTGTCGAAATAGTCATCAAGCTTGAAAACGGCGAAAACATCTCCGTCGTGCAGGCAGCGAGCAAGGACGAGGAGTTCAAGGCTGGTGACAAGGTTCGAGTCATCGAGTCTGACGGGGTGACTCGAGTCGTCAAGCTTTAAGCTCTGCATTCCTGCAGTAAAAAACGGGGGCGTTGGGCCCCCGTTTTCTTAGGCAGAAGCAAACCCGTTGGCAGAGTGAGTAATGCGCGCGCCGGTATCCCGCAACAGGAATTCGAGCCCTTCAGCCGAAACTGCCCTGGAATACAGGAACCCCTGGGCATAATCGCAACCGGCAGCCAGTAACAGCTGGCGTTGCTGCTCTGTTTCGACGCCTTCGGCGATGACCTTCAGGCCCAGTTTGTGCGCCATGACGATGATCGCCTCGCACAGCGCTATATCGTCCGGATGATTGCCGAGATTGTTGATGAAGGTCTGGTCGATCTTCAGATAGTCGATGTCGAATTTCTTCAGGTAGGCCAAAGACGAGTAGCCTGTTCCAAAATCGTCTATCGCCACCTGAATACCGGCATCACGCGAAGCCAGTAGCCGTTCCTTGACATGACCTGCGTCATTCAGCAACACCCCCTCGGTGATCTCGACGACCAGACTGCTGGCATGCAAACCGTTACGTTCCAGTTCGCGCAGCCACTCCTCCGCTTTCCGCGGATTGTCGTTGTGGAATTGCACCGGGGACTTGTTGACGCTGATCTGGAAATCCTTGTGGTGTATCTGCCTGCAGGCGCTTCACCTGATTCATCGCCTGCCGCAATACCCAGTCGCCGATCTCGACGATCATGCCGGTCTCTTCTGCCAGTGGAATGAATTCGGAAGGCTCGACCATGCCGCGTACAGGATGCAGCCAGCGGAGCAGCGCCTCGGCCTTGTGGATGTCGCCTGTCGCCAGTTCGACGATGGGTTGGTAATACACGCAAAACTGGTCGGACGACAAGGCATCACGCAGATCGTTGATCAGGCGCATTCGCTTCTGCGCCTTCTCCTGCAGGACCGGGGTGAAATAACTCATACGGTTACGCCCCAGATTCTTGGCAACGTACATGGCCTGGTCAGCGTTCTTCAGCAGGGTTTCCATGCTGTCGGCATCGGCAGGATAAAGAGTGATGCCGATGCTGGCCGAGATGAACGCCTTTTCTTCACCCAGCAAGAACGGGAGCGCCAGCTTGTCGATGATCTTCTGCGCAGATGCGTTCGATGTTGGCCGGCTCTTCGATGTCGGGCAGGATCACCACGAACTCGTCCCCGCCCATGCGCGCCACCGTGTCGGATTCGCGCACGCAATGCAGGATGCGTTGTGCTGCATCCACCAGCAGGAAATCTCCGGCATCATGCCCCATGGTGTCGTTGACCTCCTTGAAGTGGTCGAGGTCGATAAGCATGAGCGCGAAACGGGAATGGTCGCGCTTCGACAGCCTGATCGTTTGTTCCAGACGATCACGGAACAAGCGCCGGTTGGGCAACTGCGTAAGTGCATCGTAATGCGCCTGCCGCCGGATGGTCTCTTCGGCCTTTTTGCGTTCGGTCAGGTCGGTGTGCGTGCCGATCATGCGTATCACGCGCCCATCCCCGTTCCGATGTGCCACCATGCCGCGCGTCAAGTATCCATTTCCAGCTATCGTCCTTGCAGCGCACACGATATTCGGCGGTGAATTTTTCCTGTTTATTACGGAAGAAGTCGCCGATCTGCCCGAGCAATCGCGCGATATCCTCCGGATGAACGCGCGCATTCCATTCGGACATGTGGTTGCCGATTTCGTCATCGGCGAAACCGAACATCGCTTTGCCGCCCTTGGAAAGGGCGACATCATTGGTCAGCAGGTTCCAATCCCATACGCAATCGCCGCCGCCTTCCAGCGCAAAACTCCAGCGCGCTTCGCTCTCGCGCAACGCTTCCTCGGCCTGCTTGCGCTCGGTGACATCCACCGAGATACCGATGGCACCGATCACCTCGCCCTTGGTGTTGCGCATTTTTGCCTTGGTGATCTCCAGTTGATGCAACTTGCCATCCGACCAAAGGCAGTGTTTCGGTAGAAATATGGGGTTCGTCCTGCGCCAGACAGGCCCGATCGGAAGCCAGACAGTTCGCGCCGATCTCATTGCCCAGAAGGTCTGGTAAATGCGTCGTAAGAAGAAAAGCCTCTTCCGGGATGCCCACGGCATCGCAAAACCGCTTGTTCACAAAACGGTAACACCCGTCCGTTCCAACCAGCCAGATACCGACCGGTGCATGATCCAGAATGGCATGCAGCTTCGATTCGCTTTCGCGCAAAGCATCCGCATCACGCCGGTGCTGCCGGATCGTAGTAGCCAGCACGATACCGACGAAGGTCATGCTCATCATGTAGAGCCAGAAATTCGCCAGTCCGGTATCGATATCCGTGGCAAAAAAACCGACCCCATCCAGCGCGCCCAATATCCCCTGTATCGCCGACAACAACAATATCAACATGACGCCGTGGCGGCCGAAACGAAGTGCCGCCCAGATGACGAACAAGAACATCAGGTAGCCCAGGGGAACACTGGACAACGAGGGCGGTGTCCAGCCATGAAAAGCCACCAGGCTGGTCGCAAAAGCGAGCAGGATGAACAGCGCCAGTTCCAACCGTCTGCCCTTGCTCCAGCCAACTCCGCGGCCAAGTGCGCCAGACCAACAGTGTCGGCGCAAGCATGGCGATCCCGAACAGGTTGCCCCGCCACCAATACAGCCACCCGGATACGATTGCGTCCGGAGGCAGAATACCCGCCGAGGCCAGGGTGGCGACTCCAATGGCTGCCGCCAGCGCAGCAACGAGCGAACCGATCAGGATCAGCCACAAGTAATCGAGAGAATGCTGCAGTGTCGAGTCGAATCGTTTCACCCGGGATAGCAGCCAGACCGCCAGCAAAGGTTCGATGACATTGCTCGAAGCGATGAAAAAAGAGACGGGGAAATCGCGCCCCATGAACAGATAGGCCGACATTGCGCCGGCGAATATCGCAGGCCAGTATTTCCTGCCGCCTATCATCAGTGCTGCCAGGCCCAATCCGCTAGGGAGCCAAACAGGAGAAATGTTGCCGTCTGTAGTCAGGTAACTCAGGACGAGTCTGACGCACAACGCATATACCAGAGCCAACCCCAATAATTTGGGAACATCCAACCAACGGTAACTTGCGAATGGATGCATGGTGCCGGCCTCAGTTATTCATACATTTCGCAAAGGCCGCCATCATTCCCACTCGATGGTAGCAGGCGGCTTGCCGGAGATGTCGTAGACGACGCGATTGATTCCGCGCACTTCGTTGATGATGCGGTTGGAGACCTTGCCCAGCAATTCATACGGCAGGTGCGCCCAGTGCGCGGTCATGAAGTCCTGGGTCTGCACCGCGCGCAGGGAGACCACCCATTCGTAGGTGCGCCCATCGCCCATCACGCCGACGCTCTTCACCGGCAGGAACACGGTGAAAGCCTGCGAGGTCTTGTCGTACCAGCTCTTGCCGTCCGCATCCCTGGTGTTGCGCAGTTCTTCGATGAAGATGGCATCAGCGCGGCGCAGCAGCTCGGCATATTCCTTCTTCACTTCGCCCAGGATGCGCACGCCCAGGCCGGGGCCGGGGAAAGGATGGCGATACACCATGTCCGCAGGCAGGCCCAATGCCACGCCCAGTTCGCGCACTTCGTCCTTGAACAGTTCGCGCAACGGTTCCAGCAATTTGAGATGCATGGACTCCGGCAGCCCGCCGACGTTGTGGTGCGACTTGATGGTGTGCGCCTTCTTGGTCTTGGCGCTGGCCGATTCGATCACGTCGGGATAGATGGTGCCCTGCGCCAGCCATTTGGCCTGCTTCAGCTTGGCCGATTCGCGCTGGAACACTTCGACGAACTCGCGCCCGATGATCTTGCGCTTCTGTTCCGGATCGGTCACGCCGGCAAGGTGCTTCATGAATTCGCCGCTGGCATCCACATGGATGACCTTCATGTGCAGGTTCTTGCCGAAAGTCTCCATCACTTGCGCGCCTTCATTGCAGGCGCAGCAGGCCGTTGTCCACGAACACACAGGTAAGCTGGTCGCCGATGGCGCGATGGATCAGCGCCGCCGCCACGGACGAATCCACGCCACCGGACAGGCCGAGGATGACTTCTTCGTTACCCACCTGGGCCTTGATCTTCGCCACCGCTTCGGCGATGTAGTCCGGCATGTTCCAGTCCTGCCCGCAACCGCAGATGTCGTGCACGAAACGACCGATGATGGCCTTGCCCTGATAGGTGTGGGTCACTTCAGGATGGAACTGCACGGCGTAATAGCGGCGCGATTCATCCGCCATCGCAGCAAACGGCGTCGCCGGGTTGGAGGCGATGACTGAAAAACCGGGCGGCAGCGCAGTGACCTTGTCGCCGTGACTCATCCACACGTCGAGCAGGCCATGGCCTTGCGCGTTGGTCTTGTCCTGGATGCCGTCGAACAGCTTCGAATGGCCTTGCGCCCGGATCTCCGCATAACCGAACTCGCGCACCTTGCCGCTCTCGACCTTGCCGCCCAGTTGCGCCGCCATGGTCTGCATGCCGTAGCAAATGCCGAAAACGGGTACGCCAAGGTCGAATACCGCTTGCGGCGCCTTGGGTGTCTCGTCTTCATAAACCGAATTCGGTCCGCCGGAAAGGATGATGCCCGCCGGGTTGAACGCCCTGATGTCGGATTCAGACATATCCCACGGATGCAACTCGCAATAGACATGCGTCTCGCGCACACGGCGGGCGATCAGTTGGGTGTACTGGGAACCGAAATCGAGGATGAGGATTTTCTTGTGCATATTCTTTTGGGGATACGGGATTCAGGATACAGGATTCAAAGCGGCATCCCCTGAATCCTGTATCCCGTATCCTGAATCCTAATCAATGTGGTAGTTCGGAGCTTCTTTGGTGATCTGCACGTCGTGCACATGCGACTCGCGGATACCGGCGGAGGTGATCTCCACGAATTCCGCCTTGGCATGCACAGTCGGAATGTCCGGACTGCCGAGGTACCCCATGCTGGAGCGCAGTCCGCCCATCAACTGGTGGATCACCGCCAGTACGCTGCCCTTGTAAGGTACGCGGCCTTCCACGCCTTCCGGCACCAGCTTGTCCTGATTGGCCACGTTGTCCTGGAAGTAGCGGTCGCTGGAACCCTGCGCCATCGCGCCCAGGCTGCCCATGCCGCGATAGGACTTGTAGGAACGCCCCTGATACAACTCGATCTCGCCCGGCGCTTCTTCGGTTCCTGCGAACAGGCCGCCCAGCATCACCGCGTGCGCACCGGCAGCGATGGCCTTGGAGATGTCACCGGAAAAACGCACGCCGCCATCGGCAATCAACGGCACATCGGTGTCGGCCAAAGCGTCCGCCACATTCTGGATGGCGGTAATCTGGGGAACGCCGACCCCGGCAACCATGCGCGTGGTGCAGATGGAACCGGGGCCGATACCGACCTTGACACCGTCCGCTCCGTGGTCCGCCAGCGCTTTGGCGGCAGCTGCGGTTGCAATGTTGCCGCCGATCACGTCGACTTTGGGGAAGTTCTTCTTGACCCACTGCACGCGGCTCAGCACGCCCTGCGAATGGCCATGTGCAGTGTCCACCACCAACACATCGACGCCCGCCTCGACCAGCAACTCCACTCGCTCTTCCGTGCCTTCGCCCACGCCGACAGCAGCGCCGGCGCGCAAGCGGCCCAGTTCGTCCTTACATGCCAGGGGATGCTCGCTGGACTTGAGGATGTCTTTTACAGTGATCAGTCCGCACAACTCGAAAGCATCGTTCACCACCAGCACGCGCTCGATACGATGCTTGTGCATCAGGTTGCGGGCTTCGTCGCGATTCGCATTCTCTTTGACAACGATGAGCCGTTCTTTCGGCGTCATGATGTTGGTGATGGATTGATCGAGATTGCTCTCGAAACGCAGATCGCGGTTGGTCACGATGCCAACCACCTGCTTGCCCTGCAGGACCGGCAGGCCGGATATCTTGTGCTGGCGGGTCAGGTTGAGCACGTCGCGCACGGTCATGTTCGGCGCGATGGTGATCGGATCTTTCACTACGCCGCTCTCGAAGCGCTTGACCTTGGAGACTTGTGCAGCCTGCTCTTTGGCGGTCATGTTCTTGTGGATAATGCCGATACCGCCTTCCTGTGCCAAGGCGATCGCCAGACGAGCTTCGGTAACGGTGTCCATCGCAGCGGACAACAGAGGAATGTTCAGGGTGATGTTGCGGGTGAGCTGGGTGCGCAGACTGACATCGCGCGGCAAGACGTTGGAATGCGCCGGGAGCAGCAATACATCGTCGAAGGTGAGGGCTTTTTGTGTGATACGCATGGGAACCTTCCTCTGCAAAGCGCGCATTATATCAAAACTTGCGCAGAGGCCGTGCGACGATTACCCCCCGCTCTTGCCCTTGCTGCTCATCACGTATATCAAATACTCGAAGAAGACCTCGCACCAACTCTGGTCATTATCCTTGAGCGTCATCAGCAGCTTGTTCACCTCGCCAATCGGCCAGTTGGGATTGAAACGCACCAGCGAGTCCGCAGAATAATGGCGGGGCAGCGTCTCCATGAATTTGTCGCCCAACTTGTTGATCTCTTTCAGCATCAAGGCAAGGTCCTTGTCGGAATCGATCTCGGCGGTAATATCCCCATAGGTTTTGGGGTGTTTCTTGGTGTATTCGATGAAATTGCTCAACACGAAGAAAAACTCGCTCTTGTTGTTCTCCGTTACCGCGTCCCCCAGCATGAAGGGCTGCACGGTCAATTCCAGCCAATAGTAATTCAGCTTGGGATTCTTACGTTTGCTCACGCCGACATAACCCTGGCGCTCCTGCGCGCGATGGATGCAATCATCGAGTATCAGTTTGTCTGATGTGCGAGTCGTCAAATCCGCATCCTTGAGTACGATGGGTTTGACCAGGAAGAAGTCCGGAAGGTCATCGAACAGTTTTCCTGTGTTCTGGTGTGCCCGATAATAGAAGCGGAACAGCCTGAGCACCAAATCCTGGTTCTTGTCCACCCGGAAATAATCCGGGTTGGTGCCAATCGGCAATTGTGTATGTGACATTTCGGCCTGCAACTCCGCTTTCTGTCGTTCCTTGACCCCTGAGATTAGGGGACGGGTCAAAACTTCGGGCGCTATCATAAATTGACGCGAGACAAATTAACAGCTAGTTTCGCATCCATCCTTTTCCTGGAGGTTGCCCATGAAATCCTGTTTTGCAGTCGTATTCCTGTCTTTGCTGAGCCTGAATGTCCTTGCTGGGGTACAAAAATGGGTGGATGCGGACGGAAAGGTTCACTATTCGGACACCGGGCCGGGCGAAGATACCAAGACCCAATCGGTGCGTAACTTCAGCGGGAAAGACCAGGCCAACACACCTGCCGGTACACCAAAAAGTTATGCAGAGCGCGAAGCCGAAATGAGGAAAGCCAAGAAGGAAAAATCGGAAGCCGCGGAAAAGCAAGCTCAACAGCAAGCCCAGAGCCGAAGCCAAGAAGCGCAACTGCGAGGGAGCCCGCGAGAATGCACGCACCCTGGAATCGGGTATCCGTGTAACCAAGTACGACGAGACCGGCGAGCGCGCTTATATGGACGATTCAGAACGAGCGCAACGCCTGGAAGAGGCGCGCAAAGCGATCAGCGCCAACTGCAATTAAGCCGTAACGGCGGCTTTGCCGCCGCTATCCTCGCTCAGCTTCAACGCCTCTTCGATATCCACCGACACCACCTTGGAGACGCCGCGCTCCTGCTGGGTCACACCGATCAGCTGGTGCGCCATCTCCATGGTGATCTTGTTGTGGCTGATGTAGACGAACTGCGTCTCGTTCCGACATCTTCTGGATCAGCTTGCACAACCGCTCGGTGTTGGAGTCATCCAGCGGCGCATCCACTTCGTCCAGCACGCAGAACGGCGCGGGGTTGAGCTGGAACAGCGAGAACACCAGCGCAATCGCGGTCAGCGCCTTTTCGCCGCCCGACAGCAGATGGATGGAGGCGTTCTTCTTGCCGGGCGGATGCGCCATCACCTGCACACCGCTGTCGAGGATCTCCTCGCCGGTCAGCACCAGCTTGGCGTCACCGCCGCCGAACAGCACCGGGAACATCTCGGACAGATGGCGGTTCACTTCCTCGTAAGTCGCCATCAGCAGATCGCGTGATTCCTTGTCGATGCGGCGGATCGCATCTTCCAGGGTTTCGATCGCTTCGTTCAGGTCTTTCGCCTGCGCATCCAGATAGGTCTTGCGCTCCTGCGCCGACTGCAACTCATCCAGCGCCGCCAGATTCACCGCACCCAGCGCAGTGATCTCGTTGCCCAGCCGGGTCAGTTCGCTCTGCAATCCGCCCGCCTTGGCGCCTTCGATCAACGGCAGCAGCGGCTCTTCGTCGATGCCATTCAGCTGCTCCGCCCACTGCTCATACTGCAGCCGCGCCTCCTGCTCCTTCAGCGTGATCTCGCTGACTTTCTCGCGCAGCGGATTCAGCTTCTGTTCGCAGGCCATGCGCTCCTGCTCCATGCGATTCAAGTTCAGCGTGGCGTGTTCCAGGGTATTGCGCGCCTCGGCCAGCGCCTGTTCGCGCACCTGGCGCTGCTGCAACGCACCCTGCAACTGGACGTCCGCATCGCCTTCGCTCAAGTTCGCCTGTTCATTGCGGCTGTGCGCCAGCGCCTCTTCCAGTTGCGTCAGCGTCTCGCCGTGCTGTTTCAGGTTCTGTTCCAGATCGGCCAGCTTCTCCGCGCAGGTCTTGGCGAAGAAACGCGCTTCCTGCAATTCGTGCTGCGCCTTCTGCGCGCGGTCGCGCTGTTCGCGCAACAGGCTGTCCTGCGTCCCGGCCTGTTGCCGCGCCTGATCGCTTTCCATCTGCTGTGACGACAGCTTCTCGCGCTGGATCTCCATCTGCTCGGCGATCTCCTCCATCTGGCGCTGCTCGTTGGTGACGCGCTCCGCCAACTCCTCCAGTTCCTGCGCGATCTGCACGTTGCGTTCCTGGGTGCGCTCGTTGGCCTGGGTCAGTTTCAATATCTGCATCTGCAGCGCCGTGCTGGCGCTGTTGCAGATCGCTGGTGGAACTGCGCAAGGGCGCGATGCGCCCCTCGACGGAGTGGTAAGCCTCTTCGGCCTGTGCGGACTGCTGCTTGCCCTGCTCCAGCGCTTCGCTGCGCTGCTGCGCTTCCTCCTGCAAATGCTTCGATCTCGCGCTGGCGTGCCAGCACGCCATGCAACTGGCTGTCCGGCGCATGGAACAACACGCTGTGCGCACCGACCAGATGCCCCTGCGCCGTCACCAGCCATGCACCGGCCGGCAGGTTGTTGCGCTGGCTCAGCGCCTCATTCAGGTTCGATACCGCATACACGCCGGCCAGCCAATCCTCAACGACGGGGGCGGCCTGCGCATCCTGGCAACGCACGTAGTTCGCCAGCGGCGTCAAACCGGACTGCACGGCAGTCCGGTTTGAATGCGCGCCATCCGCCGCATACACGGCGAGTTTGGCGGGGGGCGCGTCGCTCCAGCCCGCGGCATCTTCCAGGCGCGGCAACGCCAGCGCATTGATGCGTTCGCGCAACACCGCTTCCAGCGCATCTTCCCAGCCTTGTTCGATGCGGATGGACTGCCACAGCCGCGGCGCGCCATCCAGCTGGTGCCGTGCCAGCCATGCCTTCAGGTTCTTGTCGTTGTCGAGCTGGGCCTGCAACTGCTGCAACGCATTCAGGCGCGCTTCGGACTGCGCCAGCTGGCGTCCCAGTTCCTGCACGGCATCGCGTTGCTTGCGGCGCTCGGCGTCGGCCAGCGGCAGGCGCTCCTGCAACTCGGCCAGTTGCTGCTGCTGCATCTCGTATTCGGCCTGCATCTCGGCCAGCTGCTGCTGGTGTCTGCTCCAGCAGTTCGACGTCCACCTGCGGCAGGTTGTCGCGTTCCAGCATCAGGCGCGAACGGCGGCTATCCAGTTGCTGCACGTTGCCCTGCACGTGCCCGCGCTGCGTTTCGGAGATCTGCAACTGTTGCTGGATGAGCATCTGCTCGCGCTGCATGGCGTTGAAGCGCTCCTGTGCCACGCGCGCCGCGTCTTCGACCTGCGGCAGGCTCTGTGCTTCGTTCTCGCTGCGGTTCTCGCACATCGCCACGCGCACGGCGGCATCTTCCTGCTGCTGCTGCCAGTGCGTGCGCAGGGTGCGCAAACCCTGCAATTGCGTCTGCTGCTGGGCGATCTGGCGCTCGCCGTTCTGTATCTGTTGCGACAGGCGGTTGCGCTGTTCGACCAGGAACGCGATCTGCTGCTCCAGCCGCGCCACTTCGGCATTGGTCGCGTACAGCTCGCCCTGCTTGGCATGCAGCGCATCGGACAGGCCGAAATGTTCGCTGCGCGAGCTTTCCAGCTTGCTTTCGACTTCGCGCAATTTGGCGATCTCGGCTTCCAGGTCGTTCCTGGTCTTCTCGACCTGTTGCGCGAAACGCGCCCGCCGGGATTCGGCCTCCTGCTTGTTCACCAGCCACAGCAGGCGTTGCGTAGTCTCGCGCCGCGCTTCCAGCTCGCGAAAGGTCTTCGCCACTTCGGCCTGCTCGCCCAGATGCACCAGCTGCTTGTCGAGTTCCTGCAGGATGTCGGAGACGCGCAACAGGTTGTCGCGCGTATCGCCCAGGCGCAACTCGGTCTCGCGGCGGCGGTCGCGGTATTTGGAGACCCCGGCCGCTTCCTCAAGGAATACGCGCAGCTCTTCCGGCTTGGCCTCGATGATGCGCGCGATCATGCCCTGCTCGATGATGGCATAGGCACGCGCACCGACGCCGGTACCGAGGAAGATGTCGGTGATGTCCTTGCGGCGCACCGTTTGGTTGTTGATGTAGTAGCTGGAATCGCCGTCGCGCTGCAATACGCGCTTGATGGAGATTTCGGCGTAGGTCGCCCACTGCCCGCCGACCTTGCCTAAAGAGTTGTCGAACACCAGTTCGACGCTGGCGCGCGACACCGGCTTGCGCGTACCGGCGCCGTTGAAGATCACGTCCTGCATGGACTCGCCGCGCAACGCCGAGGCGCGGGATTCGCCCAGCACCCAGCGCAAGGCGTCGATGACGTTGGATTTGCCGCAACCGTTGGGACCCACGATGCCGACAAGCTGTCCGGGCAGGGCGATATGGGTGGGATCAACGAAGGACTTGAAACCGGCTAACTTTATATGGGCTAGACGCAATTTGACTCAGGCTGGCGATATAATGCGCGGCATTCTAACTGAACCCGGGCACCTCACCAAATGACCTCCCAACCTACTAAGACATTGGAGACTTTTTCCAACCCGCAACCCAAGCGCGATTACCACATCCACATGGAGATCCCGGAATTCACCTGCCTGTGCCCCAAGACCGGCCAGCCGGATTTCGCCACTTTGATTCTGGATTACATCGCCGATGAGAAATGCGTGGAGTTGAAGAGCCTTAAGCTCTATATCTGGTCGTTCCGCAACGAAGGGCATTTCCACGAAGATGTGACCAACCGCGTGCTGGACGACCTGGTTGCCGCTACCCAGCCCCGTTTCATGCGCCTGACCGCCAAGTTCTATGTGCGCGGCGGCATCTTCACCAACGTCGTGGCCGAACACCGCAAAGCCGGGTGGCAGCCCGCGCCGCTGGTCGACCTGACGCAGTTCCAGACGCAGTCCAATACGCGCGGCTAACAGCGGGAAGCGGCATCTGAACCAGCCGGGACTACGGCGGCGCGCCAGCACTCCTGCAAGTGCGCCTCCACTGCCGAGACCACTTTCTGGTCCAGCTTGCCCCTCTCCGCCTCCACCTTGAGCAAGGTCAGGATCACCTTCTGATCCAAAGGTCCGCGGTAAGGACGCGCCTGTGCAAGCGCCTGGAATACGTCTGCCACCGCGACGATACGCGCCTCAAAAGAAAGATCGGCACCTTTCGATTGATTGGGGTAACCCGTACCGTCCATACGCTCGTGGTGCTGCAAAGCCCACAGGCTGATCCGCTCCAGCCCCTTGATGTTCTTCAGGATGCTGTAGGTGTCGAAGCTGTGCCGCCGCATGATGATGCTTTCTTCCTCATTGAGCAGACCCGGTTTTTCCAGCAAGGCATCCGGCACCCGCAACTTGCCGATATCGTGCAGCAAGCCGACCAGTTCGAGCATCTCGCAGGTCTCGTCGGGCAACCGGAACAGGCCGCCGAGGTAGCGTGCCAGATTGGCGACACCATCGGAATGCTGTTTGGTAAATGGACTCTTCGCATCGACGATGCATGAGAAAACATGCACCAGGCTGCGCAATTCCCGGAACTCCATGGTCTGTTCCGGGAAATGCGACAACCAGGTCGCCAGATAGCTGTTCACCTGGTCGCTCTCCAAAGTGAACCAGAAGGCCTCGGAGTGCGAGACATCCATGAAGGCATCAACCAGTTCCGGACAGAACCAGTCGCCGCGGCGTTCGAATATCTTGTGCCTGATGTCTTCCTTGCCCAGAAGGATGTCCTTTCCCTCAAGCTGATAACCCAATGCAAGGACATCCACACGGTCGACCATATAGATGCAGTTTGCCCGCAGCTTGACCTCCATAGGCAGCTCCAGCTCCTTGAGCACTGACCAATGCGTATGGTGGTGCAATATCGTATCCGACAGATGCTTCAGCAAAGGACTGCTGGCCAGCAGATCGGCGCCGCGCCTGCAGTGCTCCGCCTCGTCCTCCCATGCCATCTGGGCCAGCTTCACATGCACCGTCGTTTTGGACACCCCGCTGTCGTGCAGGATGGCCGCCTGAAAAAGCTCGTCAAGACGGGGCCCGCTCCAGCCCAGGTTCCTGCCGCACTCGGTAGCCATGTAGGCGACGCGTTTGCCATGATGGATATGCGTGACGCCTACGAGATCCAGGGCATCGGACAGGGAATAGACAGCCTCATGCAGATTGACGTTATAAACGGACATCTTTTCCCCTTGTTCTTGAGTTTTATAGTTGCCGGACGAACTCGGCCCATCCCGTTGCGGCGACACATGATGCAATCATGACAATCATTTCTTCAGTTGCGCCTCGAAATCCTGCAGGGGCATCGGCCTGCCGAAAAGGAAACCCTGAAAATCATGGCAACCGTGCGTATCAAGAAACTCGCGCTGCACCTCGGTCTCCACTCCCTCCGCGATGACGTTCAGCCTCAGCGCCTCGCTCATCGCGATAATGGTCTGCACGATGGCGGCGTCGTTAGGATCGTCGGCGATGTCCCGCACGAAAGACTGGTCGATCTTGATCTGGTCCAGCGGCAGACGTTTAAGGTATTGTAGCGAGGAATAGCCCGTACCGAAGTCGTCCATCGAGAAGCTCACTCCCAGTAGTTTCAGTTCGCGCATTTTGGCGATGGTGTCTTCGACGTTCTCCAGTACGATGCTTTCGGTCAATTCAAGTTTGAGCAACTCCGGTTTCGCCCCTGTCTCTATCAGCGTGCGCTGCACTTGCGGCACGAAGTCCTGACTCCGGAACTGTTTGGCACTCACATTCACTGCCAGCGTCAAATCGCGCGTCAGCGCATCCATTTGCCAGGCCTTGAGTTGGGCGCAGGCTGCTTGCAACACCCAGAGTCCGATAGCAACGATATGGCCGGTGTCTTCTGCCATCGGAATGAATTGGGCCGGCGAAATCAGACCGCGTTCCGGATGTTGCCAACGCAATAGCACCTCCGCACCCAGCGGCCGGTTGTGCCGATCAATCTGCAGCTGGTAATAGGGACAGAATTGATGCAGGTCGAGCGCCTGCCTCAACTCCTCTTCGAGATCGGCGCGTGCCTCGATGGCAGCTTGTATCGACGGATCGTAAAACCGAATGGTGTTACGCCCGGCGGCCTTGGCCTGATACATCGCCGCGTCAGCAAATTTAAGCACATCATCCCGGCTTTGCTGATGCCCGCGGAACAATACGATGCCGGTACTCGAAGTGGTGTAATGAGTGTGGCCGTCCAGCCGGTAAGGCTGACCCAGGGCATCGCGTATCTCTTTGGCAAACCGGTCGGCTTGAGCAGCCGCTTCATCCGATACTGTGCTCAAGGAATCGAGAACCACCACGAATTCGTCGCCGCCCAGGCGTGCCACGGTATCGCCATCGCGTACGCAGGAATTGAGCCGCTTTGTCACCTCGACCAGCAACTGGTCGCCAACATCGTATCCTTTTGTATCGTTGATCGTTTGGAAGTTATCCAGATCGAGACACAGCACCGCCCCATGCTGCCCGCTGCGCACACCTGCGGAGAACGCCTGCAGCAGGCGTTCGATCAGCAAACGGCGATTCGGCAATCCGGTCAGGGAGTCATGGAATTCCAGTTGATGTATCTGCGCCTCGGCCTCTACGCGCCTGCTGATGTCGGTGAAAATGCCCACGTAATAGAGCAGAGTACCGGTCGTATCGCGCACCGGACTGACATTCAGCCAGCACGGGTAAACCTCGCCGTTCTTGCGTCGATTCCATATCTCGCCCTCCCAATGCCCGCTGTTCTCGACCCCCTTCCACATCTCCAGAAAAAAGTTGTGGTCGTGCCGGCCCGAGGCCAACAATCGCGGATTCCTGCCATGCACCTCTTCGGGCGAATAGCCGGTGATGCGCGTGAAGGCCGGGTTGACCTCGACGATGTGTTGATCGGCATCGGTGAACATCACGCCCGAATAACTGCTTTCGAACACTTTCTCCAACAGATTGCGCTGTGCGACCAACCCGCCGGTATAAGCATCGCTGCGGCGGCAGAGCATGATGGCCGTGGCCAGATGTGCCAGTACCGGCTGCAACATCGCTGTCAGCGGCAGATTCGTTTCGGGTCTCTCGGCCGCAAGCAGGACGATCACGCCGTTTTGCTCGATGGGCAAACGGAGATAAGCCTTGTATCGTGTTTGCGTGCAACGCAGGGCCGATAATAGTGACTCCTGGTCCGCCTCGTGTACTGCCGGCTGGCAAACCAACGTGCGGGGCAAGACGATAGGCTTGCCTGCCGCACCGATAAGATCGGAATCGCCAACCACCGCATCGAGTTGCACCTCGACCTGATCGTCATTTTTATTACACGGGGAAACATCCAGGCAAACGAATCCGGCCGAAAAAGAGGTGTGATACAGCAGGCGCTGCAGAGTTCGCGTGAGAAGAGGTTTGACGCTGATCTCGCTGCCTATGGCGACAACGATGTCATACAGCGCCGGCAGGATATCGTCGCGTTCCATGCCATCAGCCCGAAACGACGAATTCCGCAAAGATGCCCGTCCCGAGGTAAACCGCGTGCAATTCCGCCAGCCTCAGTTCCGCATCTCTCGCTTCTACCGGAGGCAGGCAATGCATCATGTTTGTTTTTTTCATATCAAACCCCGAACACTCACGATCGTTAATCTGATTTGATAGCGGCCGCAGACTCTTTACCCTGCCCCGTCGAACAACCATGCATCCATCGCCAGCAAACCGAAAGTCATCACCCGGTTCAGGTGCTGCGCGTCATCCACCTTCGATGCCGCCCCGAGCGCTACGAACAGCGGCAGCAAATGCTCATCGGTAGGATGGTTCTGCACGGCATGCGGCGCCAGCGTGCGATAGCTGCTTAATGCATCGAGATCGCCTTCACTGATCCTGGCTGCTATCCAGTCGCAAAACTCCGTCACCCACGCCGGTGCCTGTTCGCCCTGCGGATGCCTGAAAACGGCGCGCAGGTTATGCGTGATCGCACCGCTGCCGACGATCAGCACGCCCTGCTCGCGCAAAGGACGCAATGCACGGCCCAACGCAAGGTGCCACGCCGGATCACGCTCCGGTTGCAGCGAAAGTTGCGCAACGGGAATATCGGCCTGCGGAAACATGATGCTCAAGGGAACCCAGGCACCGTGATCGAGACCGTGTTTGTCGTCCACTTGCACCGGAATACCGGCTTGCTGCAACAACCGTGCTGCCGCCTCGGCCATCTCCGGTGCGCCGGGTGCGGGGTATTGAATCCGGTAGAGTTCTTCGGGGAATCCGCTGAAATCGTGGATGGTTTCCGGCTGAACCGCGCGGCTGACGGTCGGGATATGCGATTCCCAATGCGCGGAGATCATCAGGATGGCCGAAGGTTTGGGCAATTGCGCACCCAGCTGGCGCCAAACCGTACCCGTCTCGCCCGCTTCGAGCGGCAGGCTGGGCGCACCATGTGAAAGAAATAACACAGGCATCATGATGGACGGATGCTAGCACGATGAAGCGATTAAAATAACTGCCTCCAACAAATCGGGATTGGCATGGAATACAGAAAACTTGGCAGCAGCGACTTGAATGTCTCGGCGCTGGCGCTCGGCACGATGACCTTCGGCGAACAGAACACCGAAGCGGATGCCCACGCGCAGCTCGACCTTGCCGTGTCGCACGGAGTCAACTTCATCGATACCGCCGAGATGTACCCGGTCGCGCCGCGCGCCGAAACGGTGCATCGCACCGAAAGCTACATCGGCTCCTGGCTCAAACAGCAACAGCGAGACAAACTCATCGTCGCCACCAAGATCGCCGGCCCGGCGCGCGGTTTTTCATGGATACGCGGCACCCCGCGCATCAACCGCGAACACATCAATGCCGCCATCGACGGCAGCCTGAAGCGGCTGCAGACCGATTACGTCGACCTCTATCAGATCCACTGGCCGGATCGGTACGTGCCGATGTTCGGCGCCACCGGCTACGACGTCGCGCAGGAACGCGACAGTGTGCCCGTTGCAGAACAACTGCAAGCGCTGGCGGAACTGGTCAAGGCCGGCAAGGTGCGCCATATCGGCCTCTCCAATGAAACGCCGTGGGGCGTTGCCGAATTCGTGCGCTGCGCCGAACAACTCGGCCTGCCCAGGATCGTCAGCATCCAGAACGCCTACCACCTGATGAACCGCACTTTCGAAAGCGGCCTCGCCGAAGTCTGCCATCACGCCAACGTCGGCCTGCTCGCCTATAGCCCATTGGCGTTCGGCTGGCTTACCGGCAAATACATCGCCGACCCGAAAGCGCACGGACGCATCACCCTCTTCCCCAACTTCGGCCAGCGCTATGCCAAGGTCAACGTGCCGCCCGCCACCACAGAATATATGCGCATCGCACAGGAAGCCGGACTGACCCCGGCGACCATGGCGCTCGCCTTCGCCAGGACGCGCTGGTTCACTAGCAGCGTGATCCTTGGCGCGACGACACTGGAACAACTCAAGGAAAACCTGGATAGCGCGGAAGTGACACTGTCGGCAGAAGTGCTGGAGAAGATCGAAGCGGTGCACAGGATGTATCCGAATCCGGCGCCGTGAAGCCGGATTTCACCGATTTGTTCAACATCCTGTAGGAGCACGCCCTGCGTGCGATATGCGCCGGGGCGCCATGATCAACAAATTCGCACGCAGGGCGTGCTCCTACATCGGGGTGTTTGTTTTATGAAGCGATCAGGCTAAAAGTCTTTTAGTCCGGGTTGTGCTGCCGCCTTCTATCCTCTATCCTCACGTCTGTACGCAATATCAGTAAAGATCATGTCCATCAGCATCAAAACCCCGCAGGAAATCGAAAAAATGCGCATCGCCGGACGTTTGGCCGGAGAAGTGCTGGATTACATCGCGCCTTTCGTGAAGGTAGGCGTCACCACCGACGAGCTGGACAAGCTTTGTCACGACTATATGGTGAAGGTGCAGGGTTGCATTCCCGCGCCGCTCAATTATGCGCCGGGCGGACATACGCCCTATCCGAAATCCATCTGCACCTCGATCAACCATCAGGTGTGTCACGGCGTCCCCAGCGACAAGAAATTGAAGAACGGCGACATCGTGAATCTCGACATCACCACGATCAAGGACGGCTGGCACGGCGATACCAGCCGCATGTTCTATGTCGGCGAGCCTTCCATTCAGGCCAGACGTCTGTGCGAAACAACTTATGAAGCGATGTGGCGCGGCATCCGCACGGTCAAGGCCGGTGCGCATCTGGGCGACATCGGTCATGCCATCCAGACTTTCGTCGAGGGCATGGGCTATAGCGTGGTGCGCGAATTCTGCGGTCACGGTATCGGCAGCAACTTCCATGAAGAACCTCAGGTATTGCACTACGGCAAGGCCGGCACGGGCGTCAAGCTCGCAGCCGGCATGATCTTCACCATCGAGCCGATGGTCAACGCGGGCAAGAAGGACATCAAGCAACTGGGCGACGGCTGGACGGTGGTCACCAAGGATCACAGCCTGTCCGCACAATGGGAACACACGATACTGGTCACCGAGACCGGTTTCGAAGTGCTGACGCTGTCCGCCGGTTCGCCGCCCATCCCCGCCTGATTCCTTCGGCGCGATGTCCACAGCGGCGGAGATACGTGACAGTCTGCGCAACGCGCGCCGTGCGCTGCAGGATGAATACCTGTCCCACCCCCAACCCGCGCGCCACCTGCGCAACCATTCCAGGATCGTCGACGAGCATCTGCGCCAAGTCTGGCGCCTGCTCGATCTTCCCGCCGATCTGGCGCTGGTCGCCGTAGGTGGCTACGGGCGTGCGGAGCTGTACCCGAAGTCGGACATCGACCTGCTGATCCTGCTGCCGCAGCAACCGGACAAAGCGCTGGAACAACGCCTGCAGACACTGGTCAGCACGCTGTGGGACCTCGGTTTGGAGATCGGACACAGCATCCGCACCGTGGGCGACTGCATGTCCGAATCTTCCGACGTTACGGTGCAGACCAACCTGCTGGAGGCACGCCACATCACCGGCAATCGCCCCTTGTTTCTGGAGATGCGCGAGGCGCTTGCCGAGCATCTGAGCCGGCGCGCGTTCTACCTCGCCAAGGCAAGGGAACAGGAACAGCGCCACACGCGTTTTGTGGACACCGACTACAACCTGGAGCCCAACCTGAAGGAAAGTCCCGGCGGGCTGCGTGATCTGCAAACGGTGCTGTGGATCTCGCGCGCCTGCGGCTTCGGCCACACCTGGCAGGCCCTGGCAGAAGCCGGACTCATCACCAAAGTGGAAGCGCGCCAGATCGTGCATCACGAACACCTGCTGCAAGACTTGCGCATCCGCCTGCATTATCTTTCCGGCCGGCATGACGACCGCCTGGTATTCGAATACCAGACCGCGCTCGCCGAACAGCTCGGCATCTCCGCCAGCGCACAGCGCCGAGCCAGCGAACACCTGATGCAGCACTACTACCGCACCAAGCGCGCCGTGCTGCAACTCAACGACGTGTTGCTGCAAACCATGCGTGCACGCATCTTCCCGGTTGCCGAGACTATTCCCTTGAACGAGCGCTTCGTCGCACGCGACGACAAACTGGAGGCGCGGGACGAGGCGTTATTCGAGCGCGAACCTTCCGCCATTCTGGAGAGCTTTCTGCTGCTGGAGCAGCACCCTCGCCTGACCGGCTTTTCTGCGCCGACCTTGCGCGCACTGTGGCGCGCGCGCAAATCCATCGGCTCCGCTTTCCGCAAGGACCCGCGCAACCGGCAGCTGTTCATCGACATCTTCCGCCAACCGCAAGGCCTGACCCATGCGCTGCGGCGCATGAACCAGCAGGACATTCTCGGGCGCTATCTCCCGCCTTTCGGGCGCATCGTGGGGCAGATGCAGCACGACCTCTTCCATGTCTATACCGTGGACGAGCACATCCTGATGGTGTTGCGCAACCTGAGGCGCTTTACGCTTGATCAGTATGCGCACGAATATCCCCTGTGCAGCAGACTCATCCGCGATTTCGCGCGCCCGGAAGTGCTCTACATCGCTGCCCTGTTCCACGACATCGCCAAGGGACGCGGCGGCGACCATTCCAGACTGGGACGCGCCGATGCCACGCGCTTCTGCAAACAACACGGCTTGATGCGCGAGGATACCGATCTCATCGTGTGGCTGGTGGAGCATCACCTCACCATGTCCGTCACCGCACAGAAACAGGACCTTTCCGATCAGGATGTGATCGCCGCCTTCGCCGCCAAGATCAGGAATGAGCGCTACCTCGCAGCGCTCTATCTGCTCACGGTGGCCGACATACGCGGCACCAGCGCCAAAGTGTGGAACGCGTGGAAAGGCCAGTTGCTGGAAGACCTCTATAACGCCACGCGCCGCTACATGACCAGCGGCAAGGTCGCCGACCTGGTCGGCGAAGTACGGCAGCGCAGCGCAGAAACGCTCAGCCTGTACGCCATCAGCCCCGATGTATACGAATTGTTGTGGGCCCAATTCGATGCCGACTACTTCCTGCGCCATGAACCCCACGAGATCGCGTGGCATACCCGGTTGCTGGCGCATCGGGTGAACAGCGATGTACCCATCGTCAAGGCGCGCCTCTCGCGCATCGGAGAAGGTTTGCAGGTGCTGGTCTACACGCAGGACAAGCCCTATCTGTTTGCCCGTATCTGCAGCTTCTTCGCACGCATGAGCTACAACATCATGGAAGCCAAGGTACATACCACCCAGCATGGTTACGCGCTGGACAGCTTCCTGGTGATGGATGCGAACAACGAGAAGACCGTGTATCGCGACGTGATGAACTACATCGAATACGAACTGGCACAGCAGCTGACCGGCGAGACTCCGCCCGTGGCACCGAACGTCGGCAGGGTCAGCCGCCAGCTCAAGCACTTCCCGATCGCCCCGGAAGTCACCATCGCCCAAGACGAAAAGGGACAGCACATCCTTTCGATCGTCGCCGGCGACCGGCCCGGCCTGCTGGCGCGCATCGCGTTCCTGCTGGCGCAACACCACATCGAACTGCGCAGCGCCAAGATCAGCACGCTGGGTTCCCGCGCGGAAGATACCTTCTGGATCAGCGGGGAAGCGCTGGATCGTCCGCAGGAAGTTGCCGATCTGCGCCACGCCCTGCAGCAGCAGCTCGCCTGATATTCAGTCTGCCTTCACGCCGATTCGAACCGCACATGGGAGTTTCCCGGTTTATTGCGCCATAAATCAGGTGAATGCCCCATATTCCAGCTACTCCTGTATCGCCATAATGTTCGCAGCAGCGGCAAAAGCCTGATCGATTTTCACGTGCGCAGTGAGACTTCAACGGCTGGAATAACCTGACACTCCGGTAATGCGATGAACACCAAAACGCAACCTGAACATGATCCGTGGCTGATATTCATCGGCATCGTGGGGGCGATTACGTTTGCCGGCTATTTTGTGTTGTACCCGCAAACGCTTTTCACGCCGGGCGAGCGGATCTTCGATACGGGCTACAACCTCGGCTTGGCGGGCGGTTCGATGATGCTGGTACTTTTGCTCTATCCCGTGCGCAAGCGCGTCAAACTCCTCGAGAACCTGGGACCTCTGCCGGTCTGGTTCAAATGGCACATGGTATTGGGAATCCTGGGGCCGATGACCATCATTTTCCATTCCACGTATCACGTCTACATCCCTTACTTCCACCCAATTGGTTCGCCGAATGCCGCGGTAGCCATGTTCTGTATGCTGATCGTGTCGGCCAGCGGCATCTTCGGGCGTTTCTTCTACACCAAGATTCACCATGGCTTGTATGGCCGCCAGGCCACGGTAAATGAATTGCGCGCCGAAATGGGACAATCGGACAACGTAAAGTCGCTGTTCGTTTTCGCGCCGGAGGTCGGGCAGGCACTGGAAGACTTCCACACACGCGCCGATGCCTACGCCCAGCACCGGAATGCGGGCATCGTCAACTTCATCAGCGTAGGCATCCAGGCAAGACTGCTGTCCCATTCCCTGCCGCACAAAGTCAGCAGGGTCCTGCACGCTCGGGCCGAGAACCTCAGTGCTGCACAGCTTGAGGATATGGAAAAGCAGGTACAGGATTATCACGACAAGATCGTGTCCTATCTCAAGGCCGTGCGAAATGCATCGCAGTTCGGCACCTATGAAAGATTATTTTCAATGTGGCATGTCTTCCACATCCCGCTGGTCTATATGATGGTAATCAGCGCGTTCTATCACGTCTACGCGGTGCATGCGTACTGATCCGGGCATCATCGAAGGCATGTCCGCACTTGCAGGGACGTCGCAATGAAAAGAGTTGCCGCGAATCCATAAATTCGCAGCCTCCCCTATTCGGCGTTAGCTCTTCAAATGCTGCGTGATCGACCAATGCGTCTGCACGATGCGCCACCCTGCCTTGTCCTGCCGGTACACCTCGGTGCAGTTCCAGCGCATCGTTGTCACGCCGCTATACGACACCAGGTTGAAGGTCAGCACCGCCGCATCGCCAAACAACTGCACCTTGGGCGCGATCAGTTCGTAACGGTCGACATGGATCGTGCCACGCAGCGGCGCATACCAGGCCGACAATGCTTCCAGCCCGTCGATGCGCTGCTCCAGAAATGGGTCGAAGTAGGTCACCTCCGGTGCGGAGATTTCCAGGTAACCGGACGGATCGCCCGCACCCCAGCGGTCCAGGGCGGCGCGCTCCATCGCGATAATTTCGTCAGCGCTTGTTTCTGATTTTTCCATGCGTATCTCCTGAAATGAATCAAATCCTTTGTAGGAGCGGCTTCAGCCGCGAAAAAAGGATGCAAGCAAAGATCCCGTTCATCCTCCTGTTCGCGGCTGAAGCCGCTCCTACAGGGTGCTCGCATCATGGCTCCATTCTTTGTTTTTAGACAGTGGCATAATTGCCCAAATTAATGCCGAATCTGCCGCACCTAATAGACCGTCAAGAAAAGACCCTGCATCAAATTATTCTCCTAACGACGCAACCGGCTGAGTAGCTCATACCCTTCCGCCCAAGCACCGAGGCCGCTGTCGCCATTGATATGCCCACGCGCGCCGATGTTGACGAAGCGGCTGCCCCACGCCTGCGCGAGATGAGCAGCATGTTCGATGCTGCCGTAGGGATCGTCCGTGCTGGCGACCATGATGCTGGGAAATGGCAATGGCTGCTCGGGGGTCTGCGAAAAACCTTGAATTTCTTTTGGAAAGTCGTCCCTTGTTGGATCCGGGACTGCGACCAGCAACGCGCCCCTGATCGGCCTGTATTTCCTGGATGCCCAATGTGCAACGGCCAGACAGGCCAAGCTGTGCGCAATAAGGAGAGCATCCGGTCCTGCCTTCCTTACATCCACATCCAATGCCTCCACCCACTCGTCGCAAACCGGGTTGTCCCAATCGCGCTGTTGCACCCGCTTGAAATTGGGATGACTCTGTTCCCAGTGCGACTGCCAATGTTGAGGGCCTGAGTTACCGAAACCGGGGAGGATAAGGACAGTATTGGACATGGTTCACCTCATTGTGCTGCGGCGACTGGCGGCCCAGCCCAACAGAGTCAACAGCGCCAACCCACCACCGATGAGAAAAATCCCGGCCATCTCGCTCAATTTGAATTCTTCCCCCAACATCAGCCGGGATGAAACGAGTGCCACTACCGGCGTTCCGAGTACGGACAGGCTGGCTTCCCATGCAGGGACCCGATCCAGGATGATGATCCACAGCCACCAGCACAGGGCGGTGCTGATCACGGACATGAAAGTCAGGATTCCGATGTACGAGGCGGACCAGTCCGTGGGACGCTCGGGAATCAGCAGCGCCAGCAACACAAGCGGCACCGCCCCCAGCACCATTTGCCATGCAGTCAGGGAAAGCAGATCGACCTGTTGCTGGCTACGCAGACGTTTGACGAGGATCGTGCCGATGGCCCAGCACAACGCGGCCATCACCCCCAGGAATTTGCTGAACAGACTGGAATGCATGTTCCAGGGTTCGATGATCAGCAGCAAGCCTGTCAGAGTGCTCAGGGCTGCCAGCCACTGCTGGCCCCGGATACGTTCCCCCAGAATCGGCCAGGCCAGAAGCAGCGTCCAGATGGGCATGGTAAAGATCAGCACTGCCGTCTTGCCCGGACCGCCTTCCACCAGAGCCCATGTCTGAAATAACATGAAGCCCGTGACTTGCGCCAAGCCGATGACCAGAGTCGGCCAAGGAGCGCTCAACTTGAGCGGCCTGCCAATGAGCTTGGCAGCCAATAGCAGAGCCAAGGCCCCGCCGACACAACGCTCGGCAGCAAAGGCGAACGGCGGCGCATAGGTCAGCGCCTGTTTTGCCAGCACCCAGGTGTATCCCCATGTCATGGAAAGAACAAAAAGCGCCAAAGGGAATAACCAGCGTGAACGGTTTACTGAAGAAGGCATCAAAGGGCCGTAGGCAAAATAATCGCAAGGACATGCATGATAGCCGACCAAGTCGCTTGCTTCATCGGAACAATAAGACGGCACGTTCTCAAACTCAGCAAAGGGTGAATGAATTACGAGTCCTGATTCGCTCATATTTGTGGATATGTGAAACTGAGGCATTGGAGAAATTCGTGGCTGAAGTCAATTTCCGGGATATCGAGATACGGCCAGAAATCATGGTTGCAAAGCAGCTCTTTATTTTGCTGCACGGCGTGGGCGCGCAACCTGCCGATCTCGTGCCGCTAGCCAATAAGATCAAGAGAGTATTTCCGGACGCTGCATTCCTGATCCCCGAGGGGATATCTCCGCTCGATGGCGGTGGAAATGGCCGGCAATGGTTCTCGGTACAAGAAATGACCGAAGAGAACCGGGTAACGCGCGTCAACGCTGCCATGCCGACACTGCGCGACCTGGTGCATCTAGCCCAGGATCGACTCAAGGTTTTACAACCGGATACGGCCTTGGTCGGTTTTTCCCAAGGCGCGATCATGGCCCTGGAATACAGCATCAAACATGACGGCGACGTAGGAAGAGTCCTGGCATTTTCCGGCCGGTTTGCAAAGTTGCCTGAAAAAGCGCCCAAGTTAACGACCCTGCATTTGTTGCACGGAGAGGATGATCAGGTCATTCTCGTCGGGCATGCGCATGCCGCCTATGACAGACTTGCCAATCTCGGCGGGGATGTCACGCTGGATATCGCATCGTCGGTCGGCCACGAAATCCACGACGCACTCGCCGACCGCGCCCTCTATCGCCTGCAGACATGCATCCCGTTGCGAAGCTGGAAACTGGCGCTGAATGTATGAAAAGACTTTCTATCCGCTTCTGGCACTTCTGTATTGAGGGCTAGGGATTTTGTCGTCAGGCGCAACGATTCAAATAAGTGGGAAGTCGAATTTACTCATTTGAAAACTGGTGGGTACAAATTAAGGACTAGACGTGGCGGTTAGGTGGAGTCCAGCTATGGATGGACAGAGTTGGCGTTAATGAGTTTAGGGTGGTCCTTTAATCACCTCAATTTGAGTCATCTAGCCTATAACCTTGTTGGGCACAAAGTTGGGCACATTTTCACAAAAATAAAAAAGCCAGCAAAAGCTGGCTTTTTTATTATCGGTTAACCAATTGATTAATTGGTCGGGGCGGGGAGATTCGAACTCCCGACCCCTTGCACCCCATGCAAGTACGCTACCAGGCTGCGCTACGCCCCGAGGGCGCGGATTATAGCAGAGCTCCTTGCTTTCCTTGAAGCAGTTTTATTGAATTTCTTTGAATCAGGCTTGCAGCAGAGTGATGATCTCGCGCAGTTCATTACGAAACGCGGCGATATTCAAATTGGATGCAGGTACTGCCTCTTCCTGACGAATGGCATGCTGATCCAGGCGGCTGCGTGCACCGCTGATGGTGAAGCCTTCTTCGTAGAGCAATTGGCGGATACGGCGAATGAGCAGCACTTCGTGGTGCTGGTAGTAGCGGCGGTTGCCGCCGCGTTTCACCGGTTTGAGTTGGGTAAATTCCTGTTCCCAGTAACGCAACACATGCGCTTTCACCCCGCACAATTCGCTGACTTCGCCGATGGTGAAGTAGCGTTTTGCCGGGATGGGCGGCAGTTCGGAATTAGCTACGTGATGTTCCATGATAGGTCTTTTCTACCATGCTCTTGAGTTTCTGGCTGGGGTGGAAAGTCACCACGCGGCGCGCGGTGATCGGGATCTCTTCACCGGTCTTGGGATTGCGTCCCGGGCGCTGCGGCTTGTCGCGCAACTGGAAATTGCCGAAACCGGACAGCTTGACGCTCTCGCCTTGCTCCAACTGCATGCGTATCTCCTCGAAGAACGCCTCCACCATGTCTTTCGCTTCGCGCTTGTTCAGGCCCACTTTTTCGAACAGCAGATCGGCCAGTTCCGCCTTGGTCAATGTCGTCATATTCCCCTCTTACACTCGCAACTGCGCGCCTTGACGATGCAAAGCTGCAACCAGACGAGCAATATTTTCTTCAATCTCGTTATCAGTCAAAGTTTTTTGAGTATCTTGCAATAACACACGGAATGCAAGGCTTTTTTTGCCTTGCTCCACGCCTTTGCCTCGATACACGTCGAACAAAGCCAGCTCGACCACGTTAGGCGCTTTTTCGGCCTGCATCGCGTCCAAAAGCGCCTGTACCGTCATATTTTCGTCCGCCAAAACCGCAATATCGCGGCGTACCGGGGGGAAGCGCGAGATATCCACCAGTCTCGGAACATTGCTCTGGGCTAGCGCAGCCAGCTCGATTTCGAACCAAACCGCCGCCTGCGGCAGGTCGTATTGTTGCTGCCATTGCGGATGCAGTTCGCCGATCCAGCCGATAGCGCGCCCGTCCAGCAGGACGCGCGCCGAACGGCCCGGATGCGATGCCGGATGATGCCCAGCCTGGAAACTCAGGTTACGGGGCGCGAACAAGGCTTCGACGTCGCCCTTAACGTCGTAGAAATCCACATTGCGGGCAGGCGTACCCCACTGTTCGGACACAGCGCCGCCGTATGCCAGCCCGGCCAGGCGCTCGTTCTGTACATAAGTGCCCGCCTCCGCCGCAAAACAACCGCCGATCTCGAACAGGCGCACGCGGGGATGCTTGCGTGCAAGATTGGTACGCAATGCACCGAGCAATCCGCCCAGCAGACTGCTGCGCATCACGCTCATTTGGCTGGCGATGGGGTTCTTCAGGGCGATGGGAGCTGCATTGCCGCACAGGTCGCGCTCCCATTCGGCTTCCACGAAAGCGTAATTGATGGCTTCCTGATAATCGCGCAGCACCATGGTCTGGCGCAGCTTCGCCAGCGGGCGCAGAGCTTCGGCCAGCGGCAATATGGTCATGCGCGCCTGGATCGGCGCCGGCTGGATGTTTTCATAGCCATGCACTCGCGCGACTTCTTCGATCAAGTCTTCCTCGATGGCGATATCGAAACGATAGCTGGGGGGCGTAACGGAGAATTCGTCGCCTTTTTGCTGGAACAGCATGCCGAGCCGCGACAGAATCTGCGCGATCTCATCGGCTTTCAGGGCAACGCCCAGCACGCGGAACACACGCGAAGCACGCAGTTTCACCGGATGACGCACGGGCAGTTCGCCCAGCGCCTCTGTGACGGCACCCGCCTGGCCGCCGCAAATTTCGAGGATCAGCTGCGTCGCACGATCCAGCGCGACCTGTGTCGCGGCAAAGTCCACGCCGCGCTCGAAACGATAGGAGGAGTCGGAACCGAAACCGAGGCGGCGCGATTTGCCGACGATCACGCTCGGGGCAAAAAACGCGCTCTCCAGGAAAATGTCGGTCGTAGTGTCGTCCACCGCGCTGTCGGCGCCGCCCATCACGCCCGCTAGGGCGACCGGGCTCTTGCCGTCAGCAATCACCAGCATGTCGTCTTGCAGCGCAATCGTCTGCTCGTTCAGCAGCTTCAGGCTTTCACCGGCGCGCGCGAAACGCACTTCGATGTCGCCGTTCAACTTGTTCTGGTCGAAGGCATGCAGCGGTTGCCCGAGTTCCAGCAACACGTAGTTCGTCACATCGACCAGCGCGCTGATGCTGCGCAGGCCGCAACGCTGCAGGCGCTGCACCATCCAGGCCGGTGTTGCAGCCTTGGCGTTCACGCCGGAAATCACGCGGCCCGTGTATCGGGGACATGCGGCAGATGCTGTTACCTTGATTTTGCGGCTTTGGGTTCCAGTTTGTTTGAACGACGCTTTGGGAACGGCGTGCAACGCCGAGCCCGTCAACGCTGCCACTTCACGTGCGATGCCGTTCAGGGACAGGCAGTCGCTGCGGTTCGGCGTCAGCTTGAGCGTGATCAGATGGTCATCGAGATCGAGGTGTTCGCGGATGCTCTGGCCAACGACCGCATCGGCGGCCAGCACCATCAGCCCGGCGCTTTCTTCCGCCAAACCAAGTTCCTTTTCCGAGCACATCATGCCGAAGGAGGCGATGCCGCGCACCTTGGCCTGCTTGATCTCGATACCGGGCAGTTTTGCGCCGACCAGCGCACAGGGCGCCTTCATGCCGACGGTCACGTTCTGTGCGCCACACACGATGTTCAGCGGCTCGGCCTGACCAATGTCCACGGTCAGCAAGTTCAACCTGTCCGCATCGGGGTGTTTGTCTTTGGTCAGCACCTGCGCCACGACCACCTTCTCGAAGGCCGGCGCGACTGGAATCATCTCCTCCACTTCCAGCCCGGCCATGGTCAGCAGGTGCGACAGTTCATCGCTGGTGAGCGACGGGTTTACGAGGGTACGCAACCAGGATTCGGAAAATTGCATATCAGTTGAATTGTTTCAGGAATTGCAGATCGCTCTCGAAGAACAATCTGAGGTCGTTCACGCCGTAGCGCAGCATGGCTAGACGCTCCACGCCCATGCCGAAGGCGAAGCCGATGTATTTTTCGCTGTCGATGCCGACATGCTTGAGCACGTTCGGGTGCACCATGCCGCAACCGCCGATCTCCAGCCAGCCGCCTTTCCAGCTCATGTCCATCTCGGCAGAAGGTTCGGTGAAAGGAAAGAACGAGGGGCGGAAACGCACCTGCATGTCTTCGGTTTCGAAATAGTTCTGCAAGAAATCGGCGATCACGCCCTTGAGGTCGGCAAAACTTACGCGCTCGCCGATCCACAAACCTTCGACCTGATGGAACATCGGCGAATGAGTGGCGTCGGAATCCACGCGGTAGACGCGGCCTGGCGCAATGATGCGGATATCCGGCATCGTCTCCAGATGCTTGTACTTCTCCATATGCGCCTGCATGTAACGGATCTGGATCGGCGAGGTGTGCGTGCGCAGCACATGCTGCTCGTCGATATAGAAGGTGTCGTGCATGGCCCGCGCCGGATGGTCGGCGGGAATATTCAGCGCGGTGAAGTTGTAGAAATCGTTTTCGATCTCCGGCCCTTCCGCCACGTCGTAACCGATGGAATGAAACAGGGTTTCGATGCGTTCCAGCGTGCGCGTAACGGGATGCAAGCCGCCGACACCCGTACCGCGACCGGGCAGCGTCACGTCCAGCGACTCCGCCGCCAGCTTGGCATTCAAGGCGCGCTGCTGGATGGCATCGCGCTGTGCATTCAATGCCGCTTCGATCTGTTGTTTGACCTGGTTGATGCGCGCGCCGGCTGCCGGGCGTTCTTCCGCGGACAGCTTACCCAACCCCTTCAACAGGCCGGTCAGGCTGCCTTCCTTGCCGAGGTAGCGTGCCTTGGCATTTTCCAGCTCTACCGCGTCTTCTATCGCAGCGAAGCTTTGCAGCGCGTCATCGAGAATTTTTTTGAGTTCTTGCATGTTCGATCTTGAAACAAAAAAGGAGGCATGAAGCCTCCTTTTTTATATTGCGCAATACTTACGCGCCGAGGCTGGCTTTGGCTTGTGCGACGAGCTGCACAAAAGCAGCCTTGTCGAACACGGCCAGATCGGCCAGCACCTTGCGATCGATCTCGATCGCGGCTTTCTTCAGCCCGTTCATGAACACGCTGTACGCCATGCCTTGCTCGCGTGCAGCCGCATTGATACGTGCGATCCACAGGGTGCGGAACTGGCGCTTCCTTTGACGGCGATCACGGTAGGCATATTGGCCCGCCTTCATCACCGCTTCTTTGGCGATGCGATAGACGCTGTTGCGGCGGCCGCGGTAACCCTTGGCCTGGTTCAGGACTTTCTTATGGCGCGCACGCGCCGTTACACCACGTTTAACTCTTGGCATGTTCTACTCCTTATGCGTAGGGCAACATGGCGCGTACGGACGCCGTGTTGGTTTCGTGAACACCTGTCGACCCGCGCAACTGACGCTTGTTCTTGGTGGTTTTCTTGGTGAGGATGTGGCGCTTGAACGCTTGACCGCGCTTGATGCTGCCACCGGCGCGGACGCTGAAGCGCTTCTTCGCACCGCTCTTGGTTTTCATCTTTGGCATGACAACTCCATTTATTTTATGACGGCGGGAGGCCCCTGACAGGAACGCTTGAAAACCCGAAATCACTTGTGTGGGACTCTTTTTACTACCACCGCACCGGCAAGTCCCTTGCTCCGCTGCGATACAAACTTATTTCTTTCTGGGCCCGATGACCATCACCATCTGACGGCCTTCCATCTTCGGGAACTGCTCGACCGTCCCGTGTTCGTCCAGATCCGCCTTGATGCGCTCGATCAGCTTCATGCCGATCTCCTGGTGCGCCATCTCGCGGCCGCGAAAACGCAGCGTGATCTTGGTCTTGTCGCCGTCTGCCAGGAATTTGATCAGGTTACGCAACTTGATGTTGTAGTCGCCTTCGTCCGTACCAGGACGGAACTTGATCTCTTTGATCTGGACCTGTTTCTGCTTAAGCTTGGCTTCGTGCTGTTTTTTGGCTTCCGCATATTTGAATTTGCCGATATCCATGATTCGGCAAACTGGTGGTTCCGCCAAAGGCGCTATCTCCACCAGATCCAGTTCCGCTTCATCAGCCATGCGCAGTGCTTCCGCAACTGCGACGATGCCAACCTGCTCTCCCTCCGCGCCAATGAGTCGCACTTGTGGTGCTGTTATTTGCTCATTGATACGCTGCGACTTATCTTGTGCTATTGGAATTTCTCCATTAAAAAATTAAACCGCACCATCCGCATGCAGCTCGGTTTGCAAGCGCTGTAACAGCGCCTCCACCGACATCTGCCCAAGGTCTTCACCTGTTCGGGATCGCACGGCAACGAGACCTGCAGCCACTTCCTTATCGCCGGTAATCAGCTGGTAAGGCAACTTCTGCAAGCTATGTTCGCGTATTTTATAGGTAATCTTCTCGTTGCGCAAATCCGATTGCACGCGGAAGCCGGAAGCGCGCAAAGTTTCCGCCATTTTCCCGGCATATTCCTCCTGCGCCTGCGAGATATTCATCACCACCATCTGCACCGGCGCCAGCCACAGCGGCAGCGCCCCGGCGTGGTTCTCGACCAGAATACCGATGAAACGCTCCAGCGAACCCAGGATTGCGCGGTGCAGCATCACCGGCACCTTGCGGCTGTTGTCTTCGTCGACAAACTCGGCTCCGAGGCGGCCCGGCATGGAAAAGTCCACCTGGATGGTGCCGCACTGCCAGGAACGGCCGATGGCGTCCTTGATATGGAATTCGATCTTCGGGCCGTAGAACGCGCCCTCGCCCGGCAACTCCTCCCACTTCATGCCGGAAGCGCGCAAGGCTGCCCGCAGGGCGTTCTCCGACTTATCCCAGATATCGTCGGAGCCGACGCGACCTTCCGGGCGCAACGCCAGCTTCACGGTCACGTCGTGGAAGCCGAAGTCCTTATAAACCTTCAGCACCAGCGCATTGAACGCCGTCACCTCGGATTCGATCTGCTCTTCGGTACAGAAGATATGGCCGTCGTCCTGCACGAAGCCGCGCACCCGCATCAAGCCATGCAAGCCACCGGACGGCTCGTTGCGGTGGCATGAGCCGAATTCGCCGTAGCGCAATGGCAATTCGCGGTAGGAGCGCAGATCGGCATTGAACACTTGCACATGGCCGGGACAGTTCATCGGCTTGATCGCGTAGTCGTGTTTTTCCGACTCGGTGGTGAACATGTTGGCCTTGTAGTGCTCCCAGTGGCCGGATTTCTCCCACAGCACGCGGTCGATGATCTGCGGGCAGCGAATCTCCTGATAGCCGTTGTCGCGATAAACACGGCGCATGTACTGCTCGATCACCTGCCACATCGCCCAGCCCTTGGGGTGCCAGAACACCATGCCCGGCGCTTCGTCCTGCATGTGGAACAGGTCAAGTTGCTTGCCAAGCTTGCGATGGTCGCGCTTCTCCGCCTCTTCCAGACGGACCAGATAGGCATCGAGGTCTTCCTTCTTCGCCCAGGCCGTACCGTAGATGCGCTGCAGCATCTCGTTCTTCGAATCGCCGCGCCAATAGGCACCGGCCACTTTCATCAGCTTGAACGCCTTGAGCTTGCCGGTCGACGGCACGTGCGGGCCGCGGCACAGGTCGGTGAAGTCGCCCTCGCTATACAGCGACACATCCTGATCGGCGGGAATGGACTCGATGATCTCGGCCTTGTACTTCTCGCCGATGGACTTGAAATAGGCCACCGCCTCGTCGCGCGGCAGCACCTTGCGCGTCACCGGCAAATCCTTCTTGGACAGTTCCGCCATGCGCTTCTCGATAGCCGCCAGGTCTTCCGGCGTAAACGGGCGCGAATAGGCGAAGTCGTAATAGAAGCCGTTCTCGATGACCGGACCGATGGTCACTTGGGCCTCGGGGAACAGCTCCTTCACCGCATACGCCAGCAAGTGCGCGGTGGAGTGGCGGATCAGGTCGACGCCATCGGCATCCTTATCGGTGATGATCGCCAGCATGGCATCGCTGGAGATCAGATGTGAGGTATCCACCAGCGCGCCATCCACCTTGCCCGCCAGCGCTGCGCGCGCCAGACCGGCGCCTATGCTTTGCGCGACCTCGGCTACAGTCACGGGGTTGGGATAACTACGTTGCGAACCATCCGGTAAGGTAATGACAGGCATTTTGTCCACTCTGCTAAAAACAAATGCGGCGACCGCCGCATTTTCAAATTCCAACTTGGCAAATTCCCACCCGGCGCACCCTGCGCCGGAAGGCGCGCAGTATAGCGCAACTCACTACACCATGCCGAGATAGGCGATCAGCGCATCCAGCGTGAACACGAACAACAGGCTCTGCAACACCGCACGGATGGCGACCTTGGGCACTTCGGTCACGGAAGGCTGGGCCTGCATGCCGTTGTAGCAGGAGATGGTGGAGATGGCCAGGCCAAACAGGCTGCCTTTGAAGGCGACCACGGCGAACTCGGACAATTTGACCGTTTGCAGGAAGCGCCCGACCTGATCGAGGTAGGAAACGTTCTGGAACATGGCGCTGATCGCGAGTCCGCCGCCGATGGCGACCACCTGAAAATAGATGGTGAGCGCCAGGACGGCCAGCGTCACCCCGGCGATGCGCGGCACCAGCAGATAGTCATGCGGCGAGATGCCCATACGCAACAGGTTGGTCATTTCGTGGCGCGTCTTCATCAGCGCCAGCTCGGAGGCGATGGCGGAACTGCTTCGCGCGATGATGATGATAGCGGCAAACAGCGGGCCGATTTCGCGCACCACTGTCCAGATCAATATCTTGACCGTGAGTTCGCTGTCACCGCCGACCAGGGACGTGATCTGGGTAATGACCAATGCGCCGCTCAGCAGCCCGAATACGGCAACGATCCCCAGCGCTTCTACTCCGGTGAAGAATATCTGCCGGTGGAACACGGCACTTACGGGAGCGATGTTTAAAACACGCAGGTGGGTAAAGACATACCACAACAGTTGCACCGCACCAACCACCGTCTGGCGCACCTGGGTCATCTTCAGCCAAACGATGAATCTCGGCCATGACACTGTCATGAGACATCCCTCAGTAGCGGCGGATTCCAGCCGTATACATGCAGCGCAATATCCTTGACTGACTGCTCGCCGCAATCGATCAATCCGCCCGATAGCTCCACTGCCTTTGCCACTGCAGAAGAGCACACAACAGGATAATTCAGGGTCTTGGTCAAGCTCTCCAGTTCGTGGGTGAGACTCACCGCATCGCCGATGACGGTGTACTCATGCCGCGACTTCGACCCGACGTTCCCGGTGATGACTTCGCCTACGTGCAGAGCAATTCCGATCTCGACAGGCGGGATATCGTGCTCTTGCAGACGCGCATTGACCAGGCGCAAGCGCAACAACATCTCCTGAGCCGCCTCGATCGCATTCTTTTCGGGACATTCCAGTGCTTGCGGAGCGCCAAAGAAAGCGATTACGCCATCGCCGATGAACTTGTCCACTGTGCCTCTGTGCAGGTGGATGGCAACGGTCATCTCGGAGAAGTAGTCGTTCAGCAAGGCGACCACCTCTTTCGGCGGACGACTCTCGCTGCGTGCGTTGAAACCACGTATACCGGCGAACAGGATGCACAGCCGGACGCGAGCTCCATCCAAACCTGAATGGATGTTGCCCGCCATGATCTCATGCAGCACTTCCTGACTGACATAGCTGCCGAAGATGCCGCGCAACCAGTGCCGCTTCTGCACTTGCAGCACTCCCTCGTAAGCCAGACGCGCAAGATAGGCGAACACACCTGAGAATAATATCCCGCCAATCGGCAGATATGACCCTTGACCCAATTGCCATGTGGAATACAGGAACAGCAAGACCGGAAAAACGACCAATGCGGCAAGCTTGATCCAGCCGACGCGCCCCAGCCAGAACAATGCCGCAAGCACAGTCAGCGCGCCAACAACATAGGTATCAACCTCATCGATCAGTCCTTCGCTCAACATCGAGCGCAATATCTGCGCCTGCATCAGTACACCGGGAATGCGAAGCTTATTGGGATCCCAGGCTGCCAGCGGTACCGGAGCTTTGACTCGTTCGCCGAAACGCGACACTACGCCCAACAGTACCGGCTTGCCGCCGAAGGTGCGCGCCAGTTGCCCGGCATTCCCCTGCGATTGCCATTCCAGCACCTTGAGGAAAGGGACGTACTCGAATTTTTCGCCTGCACTGAAATCCACCAACCCGGTTCCGGGGTTCGCTTTACCCAGATGCGCGGCCATCCTCTCAACCAGCATCGAGCCCTGCGCGTTCACCGTGCAAAGGTTGGGATCGAAGCGGCGCACCACGCCATCGTCGTCCGGACAGACCACTACAGAACCCAATGCATCCGCACCGACAGCGGAAACATAGGACGCATAAATCGGGCGAAAAGCACCACTGTCATCCAGCACCTGTGCCGCCACCAGCGGGGTCTGCGCCTTCAATATCTGCAATCCTTGCAGCAGGCTCTGGTCGTATTGCGGAACGAGGAATTGGTAGGATCGTTCCGGCAGCGCGATGTCCAGCCCCACTACGGACGGCTTGGCATCCGCCATCGCTTCCAGGAATTTTCCCAGATGCGGATGCCACAGGGCAAAAGGCTCTTTTAATGCTTTAGTGGCGTCCTCGTCGATGCCGACGATGACTACATCGTTCTTCAGCTGGCGCACGTCGTGTTGATGCATCAGGACGAATTGCTCATCCAATACTGCACGGCTCAACTGCTCACCGACGTCCCAAAGATACAGCAGTGCCGCGGCCAGTACACAAATGCCCAGCCCCAGCAGCATTCTGGATCTAGGATCGCCCAGCCGCTTCAGCGCTTCCATCGCGACCTCACTTCAGCTCGGTCGCGGCGATGCGGGCCGCCCGGTCGCGGTACTGCGCCGCCAGTTCGGCATGGCCGGATTTTTCATGAGCCTGCGCCGACAGCAGCAAGTCCTGCCGGATCTTTTCCGGCAAACCCAGCGCCTTGTCGATGACCAGCGCTTCTTCCGACAAGGCCAGCGCCGCGCCATACTCGCTTTTCAGCAGCTTGGCCGAAACCATAAGACGGAGTGAATTGGCGTATTCGAGTGGCGATGAGCTCTTGTTGATTGCGGCGGCGCGCTCGCTCCAATCCAGTGCCTTGTCGGCATCGTTCGCACGTAAAGCAATGCTGGCACGGGCGTTGCCGATCACACCCGAGAGGCCGCAATCCGGCGTGCAATAAACAGCGGCTTTCTCAACCCAGGCCGTCGCACCAGCCGCATCGTTCTCCTGCAAACGCAACAAGGACTTCTGCACTGCAGCAGCGGCAAGATGCGCGGGTTGATAGTGGAGCGCATGGTCTTCCAGCAGAACATCCAGGTAGCGCTGCGCCAGCGCAGCATCGCCCAGTACCTGATTCACCTTGGCAAGATTCAGCGCATTGATTGCGATGCCGTCGACGTTCTCGACAGCGACATCCAGATGCAAAGCCTTCTCGTAGAATGCCGCTGCAACCTGATACTCACCGCGCTGGAATGCCCTTTGGGCGCGCAAGTTGAATTCCGTTGCCTGTTCTTGCCGAGCACTGTGTTTCTCTTCCACATGTCCGCAAGCGGACAGCAGCACTATGCTGAACAAGACTGGGATGGTTAAGCGGAAACCCATGCGATCTCCCATCATGGCCGCACAGGCGGCACATAGCCATCCACCGGCAGCGCCTGCTCTTCCGCTTTCGGAAACAGGCTGTTGAGCAGCCAGGATCTTTTCACTCCGCCCAAGGTCTCCTGCCCGTCTTGCACCAGGGCATTGGTGTTGCGCACCAGCGAGGGAATCTCCGCAGCCGATTCGTTGGTGATCTTCTTGATGTCGGAAGTGGCGGATTGCACGTTGCTCAAAGTGGCATCGGCCTTGTCCACGAGTTTCGGCATCGCTTTATCCAGCGTCTCCAGATTCGAATTGACACGATCCAGCGCCTTGTCGATCTTCACGTAAGCCCCATCCAGCTTCTGGTTGCTGCTCGCCCCCAGCTTCGTAAACTCGTTCACCGTCTCGCGAAAACCGCCTGTGGCCTGATTCAGGTTCTTGAGCGTTTGCTGAACGTCGCCGTCCGGATTATTGATACTGGTAGTGATCTGGTGAATGTCGCTCAGGATAGGCTGCAGCTGAGCCGCCAAGTTCTCGACGACCGTGCTCGCATCCTGTCCTCGCTCGAACTCCAGCACGCTGTTCTGCGTCACCTGCTTTACCTGCTGCGAGCCGGGAACGATCTCCACCACACTCTCGCCGACCAACGCTTCCTTGATCAGGCGCGCTTTGGCATCCTGCCCGATGAGATGAACATATTCGTCGTCCAGCGCCACCCTGACCTGCACCGTCGCGTTGGGCTGCATGCGCACATCTTTTACCGTACCCACCTTGAAGCCGATGAACTTGACTGCCATGCCGTTGCTCAAGCCTTGCGCGTTGGAAGTGAAGAAATAGATCGAGGTGCTACGGTGGAAATAGTCCTGCTTGACGGCGATCATCAACAACACCAGCAGCAGAACGCCGGCTGCACCCAGCATGAAACGCTGTGTGCGCTTCTCGATAGTGATCAGCCTCTGGTTATAGTTGGTCAGTTTCATGCCTAACTCGTTCTTATAACTGGATCACGAGATAACGCGGATCATCCTTGTCGCGGTACTCCTCGAAACTCACCAGCACCGAGGTGCGAAACGGGAAGTGCAGGCGGAACACTTTGTCGAATTTGACCACACGCGCCAACTCCTTGCGAGACAAACCTTCGTTCATGGAATCGTAAATGATGAGTTCAGGACTCATCAACATGGCCCGCACAAAACCGACAAGGCGTTTTTCATATAGCGACAACTGGTCCGGCAGCTTGAGCAGCAATTCGGAGACGGCTGTCTCGTCTTCCAGCCCGCATTGGCCCAGCAACTGCGCCACGTTATCTTCCAGCTTTCCGGCAAGCTCGATGCCATGATACTGCACCGGCAGCACGATGTTCTCCCATACGCGCAGATTGCTGATCAATCCGCCGTTATGCGGGACAATAACCACGCCAGGCTGCTCGCCCAAGGCTTTGAGCAGTTCAGTGCGCTGAGATTCGGAACGGACGACGAGGCAATACGAATAGCCCGATTGCAGCAGGGCCTGGGTACCTTCTTCTCCATGCAGACTCAGTGTAAACATGAGCTTCTCGAAACGTTCGTTAAGGAGAAGAAGAATAAGTTGGTAGGCGCGATTGGACTCGAACCAACGACCCCCACCATGTCAAGGTGGTGCTCTAACCAGCTGAGCTACGCGCCTGTAAAAGGACGCGCATTGTAACCGAACAGTTCTGGGGCGCCAAGAAGTTAATGCAAATTTTTCGTAACATCGAGTCTCGACGTTCTATTGTCCCCGCGCAACGACAACGAAACCTGCCCCTGCTTAGTACTGATCAGCGATCTGATCTCCATAAGCGTGGTTTTCAAAGCGCGTAAATTCTCCGCGGAAGGTGAGCCTTACCGCACCGATCGGTCCATTACGCTGCTTGCCGACGATGATCTCGGCCGTGCCCTTGTCCTGGGAATCAGGGTTGTAGACTTCGTCGCGATAGATGAACAGGATCAAGTCGGCATCCTGCTCGATAGCGCCCGATTCGCGCAGGTCGGACATCACCGGGCGTTTGTTGGGACGTTGTTCCAGACTGCGATTGAGCTGCGACAGCGCGATCACCGGCACGTGCAATTCCTTGGCCAGCGATTTAAGCGAACGGGATATTTCGGAGATCTCGGTGGCGCGGTTCTCGCTCGCCTTGCCTGCCGGGGACGACATCAGTTGAATATAGTCGATGACCACCAGCCCGAGGCCATTGGTCTGCCGGTGCAAGCGACGCGCGCGCGAACGCAGCTCCAGCGCATTCAGTCCGGGAGTCTCGTCGATAAAGATGGGCGCATCATTCAGCAACCCCAGCGCATGAGTCATGCGCGACCAGTCATCGTCTTCCAGCTTGCCGGTACGCAGAGTATGTTGGTTGAGCCGCCCTACCGAGCCGATCATGCGCATTGCCAGCTGTGCGCCGCCCATTTCCATACTGAAGATCGCGACCGGCTTGCCTTCCAAAGCCACGTTCTCCGCGATGTTGATTGAGAAGGCGGTCTTACCCATACTGGGGCGTCCTGCCACAATGACGAGGTCACCTGGCTGCAAGCCGGACGTCATACGATCCAGATCCGTAAAACCGGTGGCGGTGCCTGTCACATCGCTCGCATTGTCGCGCCCATACAAGGTCTCTATGCGCTCTACCACCTGCGTCAGCAACGGCGGCATGCCGACAAAGCCCTGGCTGCCTCGCTCCCCTTCTTCATTGATTTCCAGCACGCGGCTCTCGGCCTCATCCAGCAATTGCCCAGCCGAGCGTCCGCCGGGGTTATAGGCACTGGTTGCGATATCGCTGCCCACCTCAACCAGTTTGCGCATGATGGCACGTTCGCGCACGATCTCGGCATAGCGCCGGATATTAGCGGCAGATGGCACGTTTTGCGCCAGCGTACCCAGATAAACCAGCCCGCCCGCCTTCTCCAACTCGGCGTTGCTTTCCAGCGATTCAGCCACAGTGATGACGTCGACCGGCTTGGCCTGTTCGGTCAGGCGCCCGATATGGCGCCAGATCAGGCGATGTTCGTGGCGGTAAAAATCGCTCTCGCTCAACAGGTCGGCGATCTTGTCCCAGGCACTGGTGTCCAGCAGGATACCGCCCAGCACCGATTGCTCCGCCTCGACGGAATGCGGCGGAAGCTTCAAGGCATCAAGCTGGGAATCGGCGACGGGAACAGAAAAGTTTTGCATGGTGTAACCGCAAATTTTGGGAGGGGAATTCTACACTGATGGGCGGTTTAGCACGCCAAAATTCGGAAAACAAAAAAGGGCTGTTGCCAGCCCTTTTTCTGACTACCTGACACAGCTGTATTACTGCTCGCCCAGCACCGAGATAGTGATATTAGCCACCACGTCCGGATGCAGCGCGATGCTGACCGGCTGATCGCCGATCTGCTTCAGGTGCCCGGTTGGCATGCGCACTTGGCCCTTCTCGACCTTGTGGCCTTGAGCAACCAGGGCAGCTGCGATGTCCGCATTGGTTACGGAACCGAACAGTTTGCCGTCCACGCCAGCCTTTTGCACGATCTGCACGGTCAAGCCTTCCAGCTTCGCACCGCGAGCCTGCGCGTCAGCCAGCTTGGCTGCTTCTGCTGCTTCCAGTTCGGCACGACGAGCCGCGAAGTCCGCTACGTTGCTTTCCGTCGCACGCTTGGCCTTGCCTTGCGGGATCAGGAAGTTACGCGCGAAACCGTTCTTCACTTTGACCACATCGCCCAACTGGCCGAGGTTGACCACTTTTTCCATCAGAATAACTTGCATGATCTACTCCTTAGTGCAAATCGGTGTAAGGCAGCAAAGCCAGGAAGCGTGCGCGCTTCACGGCAACGCTCAACTGACGCTGGAAGCGCGTCTTGGTACCGGTAATGCGAGCCGGGATCAGCTTGCCGTTCTCGGTGATCATTTCCTTCAGGATGTTCAGGTCCTTGTAATCCACTTCCGCGATCTTCTCTGCGGTGAAGCGGCAGAACTTGCGGCGCTTGAACAGTTGACGCGAAGCGTTGTTCTTCTTGTCATCTTTTTTCTTAAATACACGAGCCATGTTGTGCTCCTATCTCAATGTAACGTTATCAATGTGCAAAACCAGCTGCGCGATCTTCAGGCTGCGCTGCGCCAGGAAACCTTCGGCTCTCACCGACTGGCCGGGTTGCATGCGGCTGACCTGCTTTGCCGCTTCGCCTAACGCCAGTGCGGGAACTACACACTGTACCTGGCGCTGCATCCCTGCTTCCTGCTGCATCGAGGTGTGGCGCAATTTGAACGCCACTCTCTCCAATCCTGCCGGGGTGTAGCGCAAGCCTTCCAGCTCGACCACTTCCCCTTCAATCACACAACGGTTGCTGCTCAATCCTTACTTACGCTGCCGCTGCCGGAGCATCTGCTGCCGGAGCAGGCGCTGCAGCATCGCCGCTGAACGAACGCGACTTCTCTTCCTTCATCATGGCGGAAGGCGTAACGACTGCAGCCTTGGTCTTGATGGTCAGGTGGCGCAGCACGGCGTCGTTGAACTTGAATGCGTGCTCGAGCTCGTCCAGCGTGGGCTGGTCGCACTCGATATTCATCAGCACGTAATGTGCCTTGTGGATCTTCTGGATCGGGTATGCCAGCTGGCGGCGGCCCCAGTCTTCCAGGCGGTGGATGTGACCGTTCTTGCTGGTCACCAACGTGCGATAACGCTCAACCATCGCGGGCACTTGCTCGCTCTGATCGGGATGCACGATAAATACGATTTCGTAGTGTCGCATTACATCTCCTTGTGGATTAAAGCCCCCCGACATTAATGGACGGTGGAGCAAGGTCAAAAACTCCCTTTTTCAGGGAGGGGCGCATTATAGGGATATTCCGCGCCGCGTCAAGCAGTTGGGCTTAGTTTATAGGGCACGGCCCATATATTCCGAAATATTGCTGCCAATGAGGGTTTCCAGTAAGGTACTCAAAACAAGACAATCTGATTAGCCTCCACAAAACGCAATGCTAACTCCACCACCCGTCACATTCGCAGATCGCATTATTACTGCAATTATCGCAGCCATAGCTGCAATGGTTACATGCACTCTATTCATGATCTTGGTATCTAAGCACGGCGTGTTCTCGGAGATTGGATTTTGGTCACGTTTTTTTCGTTTAGCCGGTCTTCTAGCAGGCGTGTCTGCCGCAATAGGGTTTATCTTTCCTGACCGTATGGCCGATTTTTTTGGCATCCTTTGGGGAACAACTCCACCGGAATCGAAGGGATGGCAACTAATCGTTCTGTTCGCCGTTGTCTGCGCGTTCTATTTCTTGCTGTTTGCCAGATAAGTCAACCACTGATCTATTCCCTCATTATCACCAGCGGCGGCGTCTCGCTCAGCCTCCTTGTACCTAACCATCCGGCTGTCATCACCACAACCATCCCGCCACCGCAACCGATGAACCAGATGGAAGTGTCTGCAAGATAAGGGATATCCAGTACAAAACGCGCGAGCACCCAGCCCAATAACACCGCCCCCGCCGCCGCAAACAGCCCGCTCAGACCGCCCAGTACCGCGAATTCGGACAGGTGCAGACGCCTGAGGTAGCGGCTATCCGCCCCCAGCGTGCGCAGGATCGCCGCCTCATGGCTACGCTCGTCTTGCGTGGCCAGCAATGCGGCATACAGCACCGCGAGGCCGCTCAATAGCGTGAACAGGAAAACCGCGCTGACCGTCTGTGCGATCTGATCCATGATGTTGCGCACCTGACCGATCACCGCGCCCGTGTCGATCAGCAACAGATTGGGGAATTCGCGCGACAATTCGTCGCCCACGCGCACCTTGTCCGGCGGCAGGTAGAAGCTACTCAGGTAGCTGGATGGGAAGTCCCTGAGCAACTCCGGGGTTGCAATCACAAAGAAATTCACCTTCATCGAGTCCCACTGCACCTTGCGCAGGCTGGTGACACGCGCGGTAAAGCTGCTGCCCGCCACATCGTAGGTAAGGGTATCGCCGAGATGGATACCCAAAGTCTTGGCGATCCCTTCTTCGACCGACAGCACGCCGCTCTCGCAATCGGCTGGCTTCGCCAGTAACGTGTCGCAACTGCCCCACCATTGCCCGCTCACCAATTCGTTCCATGCCGGCATCTGCTCCATGTAGGAAAGATTGAATTCGCGCTCCACCAGTCCACGGGCGCGCGGATCGGGATAACTGTCGCCGTTGATGGCGCGGTCATTGATGGCGATCAGCCTGCCGCGCACCATCGGCTGCAACTGGGGTATCGGCAACGATTGGCGTGCGAAGAAGTCTTGTACCGGCTGGATTTGATCGGGCTGGATGTTCACCAGAAAACGGTTCGGCGCATCCGGCGGCAGCTTGCCCTGCCATGCTTCCAGCAGGTCGGCGCGCACCAGCGTCAACACCAGCAAGGCCATGCCGCCCAAGCTGAGCGCCACCACCTGCACTGCAGCGCTGCGCCCATGCCGGGCGAGGTTGCTGAATGCATGCCGCCACTGCGACTGGAAGAAGAACGCATTGCGCGCCAGCCCATGCAGCAGCAGCCACGCCAGCCAACCGAACACCAAAAGCCCCGCCAGCAATCCACCCAGCACCGCCAGGCCCAATTTCAGCGAACCTGCGTGCCACAGGAACAGACCTGCCAACACCCCTACTGCGAGGCCGTAGATCAACCATCCGCTGGCTGCCGGCAGCCCCATCTCGCGCCGCAGCACGCGCAGCGGCGACACCTTGCGCAGTTGCAGCAACGGCAGGAAAGCGAAGCCCAGCAACAATGCGAAGCCGCTTGCCGCCGCCTTGAGCAGCGGCAACACACCGGGCTGCGGCAGACTTGCTCCGCGCATGGAAGCGATGCTCTCGACCAGTAGTGTTTGCGTGGCATAGCCCAGCAAACCGCCGAGCACCACCGCCAGCACGCCGAGCAGGATGAATTGGTACAGGAACAGCCACAGCACCTGCCCCTGCTGTGCGCCGAGGCAACGCATCACCGCACAGCCATCCAGATGCCGCATCACGAAACGCCGCGCCGCGAGCGCCATCGCCGCACCGGCCAGGATCGCGGCAGTGAGGGCGGCAAGACCGAGAAAATGTTCGGCACGTTCCAGTGCCGTGCGTATCTCGGGGCGCGCATCGCGCACGTCTTCCATCTTCTCGTTGCCGGAAAGTCTCTTTTGCAGCGCTGCGCGCAGAGCAGTCACCCGCTTCGCATCGCCTGCGATCATCAAGCGATACGAGATGCGGCTGCCTTCCTGCAGCAGCCCGGTGGAAGCCAGGTCCGTATCGTTCATCAACACGCGCGGCGCAAAGCTGGCGAAACCGATGGACTGGTCGATGTCCTTCACGATGCGCGCGGCCACTTTGAAATGCTGCGCGCCTATGCCCAGCTCGTCACCCACGTTCACATCGAGCCGGCGCAGCAGACGCTCGTCCACCCACACCGTGCCGCGAGCGGGAATGGACTGTGCCACACGCGCATTGCCATCGTCGATCTCGATCTTGCCGCGCAAGGGATAACCCGCCTCCACCGCCTGTATCTCGCTCAACAACACCTGCTCGCGATGCGACACCATGCTGGGGAAAGTGCGGCTCTGCACCACGCGCAACTTGTGCGCTTCAGCCGTCTTGCGGTATTCAGGAGAGAACGGTCGTGTGGAAGTGATGCGCAGATCGGCACCGATCAGGCTTTGCGCCTGCTGCTGCAGAGCCTGCCGCACGCGGTCGGCGAACAAGCCGACGGTGGCGAGACTACCCACCGCCAACACCAGCGCCAGCAACAACACGCGCCATTCACCGGCGCGCCAGTCGCGGCGCAGGAGATTGAAGGAGAGACGAATGAGGTTCATGACACAGCCCCCCTTGCGTGTGAGCAGAATGAAGAACCTGCTGCTTGCACCACCTCCAGACTTCCGGGATGTGGCGCGGCATCCACTTAGTCTTTACCGAACAAATCGCGGCTATACACCTTGTCCGCCACGTCGCGAATATCATCGGTGATGCGGTTGGCGACGATGACATCGGCCTGCTTCTTGAACTGCGCCAGGTCGTTGATGACCCTGGAATGGTAGAACTCGGACTCCTTCAGCGCCGGTTCGTACACGATCACCTCGATGCCCTTGGCCTTGATGCGCTTCATGATGCCCTGGATGCTGCTTGACCTGAAATTGTCCGAGCCGCTCTTCATGACCAGACGGTGGATGCCGACCACCTTCGGGTTGCGTTTGAGGATGCTGTCGGCCACGAAGTCCTTGCGGGTGGTGTTGGACTCCACGATGGCATGGATGAGGTTCTGCGGCACATCCTGGTAGTTGGCCAGCAGTTGCTTGGTGTCCTTGGGCAGGCAGTAACCGCCGTATCCGAACGACGGGTTGTTGTAGTGGTCGCCGATGCGCGGATCGAGGCTGACGCCCTGGATGATCTGCTTGGTATCCAGGCCATGGGTGGCCGCATAAGTATCCAGTTCGTTGAAATAGGCAACGCGCATGGCCAGGTAGGTATTGGCAAACAGCTTGATCGCTTCCGCCTCGGTGGAGTCGGTGAACAGCACCGCTATGTCCTGCTTGATCGCGCCCTGTTTGAGCAGGTTGGCAAAGGTCTCGGCACGCTTGGAGCGTTCGCCGATGACGATACGAGAAGGATACAGATTGTCGTACAGCGCCTTGCCTTCGCGCAGGAACTCGGGCGAGAAAATGAGGTTATCGCACTTGAGTTGCTGTCTGAGCTTGGCGGTGTAGCCGACGGGTATGGTGGACTTGATGATCATCACCGCTTGCGGATTGATGCTCAGCACATCCTGGATCACCGCCTCGATGGATTTGGTGTTGAAGTAATTGGTCTCGGGATCGTAATCGGTGGGGGTGGCGATGATGACGTATTCCGCGCCGGTGTAGGCTTCGCGCTTGTCCAGCGTAGCCTTGAAATTCAGTTTCTTGTGCGCCAGGTAATCCTCGATCTCCACATCTTCGATCGGCGACTGCTTGCGGTTGAGCATCTCGACCTTCTCGGGAACGATGTCGATGGCCACGACCTCATTGTGCTGGGAAAGAAGGATGGCGTTGGAGAGACCGACGTAGCCGGTTCCGGCGATAGCGATTTTCATGATTGACTGTTTATTATCCAAAATTGATTCAAAGCAGAGCTGAATTACAACTACTTACGACAGAGTAGGGGAATTTTCCTGCACCGGGATTACATCTATTCGATCAGCACATTATGCCGCATCGCATAACAGCGCCGCAAACGCGCTGAACGCCACTGAAACAAATATGCAAATTATCTGCTCCTTTTCCGGGAGAAATCACTGCTCCATCCTGCCGGCCGCCAGCCGCAATTGCTTGCCGCAACGCCCCGCCAGCGCTTCGTCGTGCGTAACCAGTATCAACGTCGTGCCTTGTGCACGGTTGAGTTCCAGCATCAGCTCGATGACTTGCGCGCCGGTAGCCGCATCGAGGTTGCCGGTGGGTTCGTCGGCAAACAGGATACTGGGCCGCGTAACAAAAGCACGAGCGAGCGCAACGCGCTGCTGCTCGCCGCCGGAGAGGTGCTTGGGCAGGTGGTGGGCGCGCGCATCCAGGCCGACTTGCCGCAGCGATTCTTGTGCGCGCTGGCGGGCATCTTTCGCGCCGGCCAATTCCAGCGGCAGCATGACGTTCTCCAGCGCGTTCAGCGCAGGCAGCAACTGGAAGGACTGGAACACGAAACCCGCCAGTTCGCCGCGCAGTCTTGCGCGCCCGTCTTCATCCAGCGCGAACAGGTCTGTCCCATGCAAATACACGCTGCCGCTACTCGGAACGTCCAGCCCGGCCAGGAGTCCAAGCAACGTGGACTTTCCGGAACCGGATGCGCCGACGATGGCGAGGCTCTCGCCGGCTTCAACCGCGAAGGTGACATCGTGCAGGATGGTGAGCGGGCTATCGCCGCTTATCACTTGCTTGGTGAGCCGTACTGCTTGCACAATCGATGTCATGAAGAACCTTCTCAAAATCGTTTTGCCCATCGCCGCGCTTGCGTTTTCCTGTTCCGTACAGGCCGCGAAGAACATTCTGGTATTCGGCGACAGTTTATCAGCCGGTTACGGTATTGCACGAGACGATTCATGGGTGAATTTATTGCAGCGGGAGCTGAAAAAAAGTCACCCTCACTTCGAAGTGGTGAATGCCAGCATCAGCGGAGAGACAACTTCGGGCGGGCTGCGGCGTATCGGCAAGGCATTGCAGCAACATCGGCCCGAGGTCGTGATCGTTGAACTCGGGGCAAACGACGGGCTGCGCGGCACAACCGTCGCCGAAACGGAAAGGAACCTGAACATGATCATCGAACGGATAAAAAAGACAAACTCGAGAGTGTTATTGCTCGGCATCCAGCTGCCGCCGAACTACGGTCAGGCCTACACCAAACAGTTCCGGGCAATCTATCCCAAGCTGGCGAAGCGCTACGGCGTCGCGTTGCTCCCTTTCATGCTCGATGGGGTGCCTCCAGACCAATTCCAGGCCGACAACCTGCATCCGGCCGCCGCTGCGCAACCGCTGATCATGCACAACATCCTGCGATCCTTGACGCCGCTATTACGCTAAATGTCCAACCATCTCGCACAAGAAACCAGCCCTTATCTCTTGCAGCACGCCGACAACCCGGTGGACTGGCACCCCTGGAATGCCGACACGTTGCAGATCGCACGCGAGCAGGACAAACCCATCCTGCTCTCCATCGGCTATTCCGCCTGCCACTGGTGCCATGTGATGGCGCACGAATCGTTCGAGGACGAAGCGGTAGCGGCGGTGATGAACGAGCACTTCGTCAACATCAAGGTGGACAGGGAGGAACGTCCCGACCTGGACCAGATCTACCAGAACGCGCATTACCTTCTCGCGCAACGCGGCGGCGGCTGGCCGCTGACCATGTTCCTTGCACCGGATGGCACGCCGTTCTACAGCGGCACGTATTTCCCCAAGCAGGCGCGCTACGGCCTCCCCGGCTTCCCGGAACTCTTGCTGCACATCGCTACTGTCTACAGGGAAAAGCGCAGTGAACTCGCAGCCCAGGGCGAACAGCTCATTCACGCCCTCGCCGCCTGGCAGCCGGAACGAAACGCGGACGACATCGCACTCGATGCAGCACCGGTCGACACGGCAATCCGGCAACTCGGCCATATATTCGATCGCGTGAACGGCGGGTTTGGCGACGCGCCCAAGTTCCTGCATCCGGCAGAACTGGACCTGCTGCTGAGGCAGGCCCATATCAGGCACGACCAGCAAACCCGCCACGTCGCCCTGTTCACCCTGCAACAGATGGCGCTGGGCGGACTGTACGACCAACTCGGCGGAGGCTTCTGCCGCTACAGCGTGGACGCAGGCTGGGACATCCCGCATTTCGAGAAGATGCTCTACGACAACGGCCTGCTGCTCGGCCTGTATTGCGACGCATGGCTGAACAGCAACGACTCCTTGTTCGCCCGCATAGTGGAGCAGACTGCCCGCTGGGTGATACGCGAGATGCAGTCGCCGCAGGGCGGTTACTACGCCTCGATGGATGCCGACTCGGAACATGAGGAAGGCAAATTCTACGTGTGGCAACGCGATGAAATTCGCCAGTTGTTAAGCGACGACGAATACGCGCTCATCAAACCCTATTACGGCCTGGACAGCACTCCCAACTTTGAGAGTCGCGCATGGAACCTGCGCGTTGCAAAGCCGCTGAACGGGATAGCGCAGAACCTTCATCTCAGCCCTGACCAAGCATCCGCGCAGCTTGCGGCCGCCCAGGCAAAGCTGTTCGCCGCACGCGAGCAGCGCGTCCACCCGGGGCGCGACGAAAAGATACTTGGCAGCTGGAACGGCCTGATGATTGCCGGCATGGCAAAAGCGGCTCGCATATTCGGTCGAGACGATTGGTTGCGCCCGGCACAGCGGGCGATGGATTTCGTGCGCGGCACGCTATGGCAAGACGGTAAGCTGCTGGCCACACACAAGGACGGCAGGACGCATCTGAACGCCTATCTGGATGACCATGCGTTCCTGTTGAGTGCAGCGCTGGAATTGTTGCAAGCGGAATATCGCGCCGCCGACATGGCCTTTGCCGTGCAACTCGCCGATGCCCTGCTGGCGCGCTTTGAAGACACACGGAACGGCGGCTTCTTCTTCACCAGCCATGACCACGAGACACTCATCCAGCGCAACAAGACCGGACAGGACAATGCCACGCCGTCCGGCAATGGCATCGCTGCGCAAGCACTGCTGCAGTTGACCGAACTGACCGGCGAAACACGTTATGCGGAAGTGGCAGAGCGTTGCCTGAAATTGTTCTTCCCGGCCATGCAGCAAGCAGCCAGCCAGTTCAGCAGCCTGTGCACCGCACTGGATGCATCACTGCATCCGCCCTCCATGCTCGTGTTGTGCGGCGCAGAAAAAGAAACAGCCGCCTGGAAGGCGGCTGTTTCGGCCAAGTATCGGCCGGGACTGATGACCATCGCGCTGACAGGAAAGGAAGACGGCTTGCCGGCCCCGCTGCGAAAACCGGGCGCCGATATTGCCACCGCCTGGCTGTGCCGCGGCACGCAGTGCCTGCCGCCGATCACCGACCTCGACAGACTCCTCGCGGAATTAACTTAGCAGGTTGTTGAAAAACGTAGCGAGGATGGTCAGATGCAAGGCGCACGGAACGTAGCGACCGAGACATACCTGTAGGTAGGCGAGGAAGCGAGTACCGCGCAACGCTGCAGATGACCACCGCATAGTCTTGCAACAACCTGCTAGCGTAGCGCCACGCCTCCGGCCTGCGCTCCGAAGCCGGGGAATGTACTCGCCACACCCGCACCGAACTTCTTGGCCAGCCGATCCGCCAAGCCTTCATGCATGGTGAAGTCCACGATATTTTCGACCTTGATCACATCGCGCGCCACGGAATCCACGCTGCCGATGTCATCCGCCAGGCCCATCTGGATGGCCTTGTCGCCCGTCCAGAACAAGCCGCTGAATACCTCAGGCGTTTCCTTCAGGCGCTTGCCGCGCCCCTGTTTCACCACGTCGATGAATTGCATGTGGATGTCTGCCAGCAATTTTTTGGTGAATTCCTCGTGCTTGGGATTGCGCGGGGAGAACGGATCCATGAACCCTTTGTTCTCTCCCGCCGTCAACAGGCGGCGCTCCACGCCCAGCTTCTGCATGGTACCGGTGAAGCCGAAGCCGTCCATCAAAACACCGATGGAGCCGACGATACTGGCCTTGTTCACAAAAATCTTGTCCGCCGCCGCCGCGATGTAATAGCCGCCGGAGGCGCACATGTCCTCCACCACCACATACAACGGGATCTCGGGATGCAGGGCGCGCTGGCGGCGTATCTCGTCGTTCACCAGGCCGGCCTGCACCGGGCTGCCCCCGGGACTGTTGCAGCGCATCAGCACGCCGACCGTGTTTTTATCTTTGTAGGCGTCTTGCAGGCTGGCAATGAGATTGTCGGCATTGGCATTGCTGTCGGAAGAGATCACACCGTTCAGCTCGATCAGCGCCGTGTGTTTGCCGGCAAGCGTGCCATCGACCTTGCCGCCCACCCAACCCAGGAACAGGAACAGGACGAGGAACAGATAGCCGAAGGTCAGAACCTTGAAGAAGATGCCCCAGTGCCGCGCCCGGCGCTGCTCCTGAATGGCAGACATCGCCAGCTTTTCCAGTACGCCTCGTTCCCAGTTGTTGTTTTCTTCCGACATGAATGCTCCTTCAATAAATTCGTAAACGTAAAACTCGCGCAGCGACTCGTTCGCCTCCTCTCCCGCACGCGGGAGAGGATTGAGGTGAGGGAACGGACATGGCAAGTTTCATTATCAGAGGTGGCCACTTGCCATATCCGTTATGCGTTGGCCCTGAACCAGGCACGCAGCCCGGCAAAGTCGTTCAGCAAGGCCACCGGTTTCAGTTCGCGCAATTGGTCTTCAGGATGCGCGCCGTGCGTCACCCCCACCGCATCCACCCCGGCATTGATCGCCATTTGCAGATCGTGCGTAGTATCGCCGATCATCAAAGTGCGTTCCGGTTGCACATCCAGCTCGTCCATGATTTCCAGCAGCATCGCCGGGTGGGGCTTGGAAAAGCTGCGGTCGGCCGTGCGCGTGGCATGGAAATACTCGCCCATCCGGGTCGATTCCAGGGCGTGATCCAGACCGTTGCGGTTTTTGCCTGTCGCTACCGCGAGCTGGTAACCCGCATCATGCAACTCGACGATGGTCTCGCGCGCCTGCTCGAACAGCGGGATCGCCTCGTTCTGCGACAAAAAGTGATGCCGGTAGCGTGCCGCCAGCTGCTCATACTTCTCCTCCGGCGCATCGGGAACCGCGTGGCGCAAAGCCTGCACCAGACTCAGGCCGATCACATGACGCGCCGTCTCGTCGTCCGGAACCGGCAATTTCAGGTCCCGGCAAGCTGCCTGGATCGACCCCGCAATGATCGCCGTGGAATCCATCACCGTGCCATCCCAGTCGAATACAATCAAATCGTAACGTTTTGCCATTTGCTTCACCAAAAATGAAGCGCGGATTCTACCACTGAACATTATGTCTCCCCGTAAGGGAGCCTCGAATAACCGTTGCGAGCGGTTGGAGTGCAAGGCGCACGGAGCACAGCGACCGAGAAAACGAGCAAAGCGAGTTTCGGCGGAGACTTACCTTCAGGTTAGTCGAAGCCACATTCCTTTCCGAATGTCCGAGGAAGTGAGCACCGCGCAACGCAGCGAGCGGATGGGTGGCGGCAACGCCGCCGGGAACCCACCGGCCTACTCCCTGCGGGTGAATCCGACTGCGCAGTAGGTTATTCGAGGTTCCCGTATAATGCGCGCCCTTCACCTTGGATCGAACATGAGCCTGATCTATCTGCTGGACTTGTGCGCAGTTGCCGTATGCGCCATCACCGCCACCCTGGAAGCGCATCGGCGCGAACTTGACCTGTTCGGCGTCGTGGTTATCGCCATCATCGCCGGCATCGGCGGCGGCACGGTGCGCGACATCCTGCTCGGCCGCCTGCCCGTGTACTGGGTGCATGACCCGATCTACGTGGCTGTCGGCATGATCGCTGCAATACTCACCTTTTTCCTGGGGCGCAAGATTCCGCTGCCCAAGAATTTCTTTCTGCTGCCGGACGCCATCGGTCTTGCCCTGTTCACCGTGATCGGCACCAGCGTCGCGATGAGCCTGCAGGTACATTGGTTCATCGCCGCGCTGATGGGCGTCATCACAGGCGTGTTCGGCGGTGTCATCCGCGACATCCTGTGCAATGAGGTACCACTGATCTTCCGCACCGATATCTATGCTACCGCCTCCCTGGTTGGCGCATTGTTGCTCATCGGACTGGATAGCCTTGGCATTCCGCATGATCCGTCCCTGATCGCAGCAATGATTGCCATTGTGCTGATCCGGCTGGCGGCGATACGCTGGCACATCCACTTACCGCGCTTGCGCTCCTACGAATGATGGATAACTCTCTCCCCTCCTGGCTGATCTACTGCCGCCCCGGTTTCGAGCGCGATTGCGTGGACGAGACCCAGGCCAAGCCTGTCGAAACAGCCGAAAACAGCGGCTTCGTCGTGCTGCAAGGCAAGCCGCGCCTGGCTTACAAACAACTCACCTTCGCGCGCCAGTTGCTGACCCTGCGCGCCGAAGTGAAAGACCTGCCCGAACGTGACCGCCTGAGTCCGCTGCTGTCAGCCATACCAGCAGAGCCGCAACAGTTCGGCGCCTTATACCTGGAAGTGCCGGACACCAATGAAGGCAAGACACTTTCCGGTTTCACGAAACGATTCCAGCCCTTGCTGGAAGAAGAGTTGCGCAAAGCAGCGCGCCTGGTGGATGACACCGGCACTTCCGCGCCTGCACATCTTCTTCCCCGACAACCACCGCGCCCTGATCGCCACCAGCGACCCGCACAACAGCACCGCCGCACTCAACGGCATCCACCGCGTCAGCATGGCGGGCGATGCGCCGAGCCGTTCCTATCTCAAGCTCGCGGAAGCCTTCGAAGTGTTTCTCGACAAGAAGGAACAAGCACTGTGGCTGAAACCGGGCATGACCGCGGTCGACCTGGGGGCGGCTCCGGGCGGCTGGACCTGGCAACTGGTGCAGCGCGGACTGAAAGTCATCGCCGTGGACAACGGCCCGCTCAAAGGTGCTGCAGCGAGCCACCCCTCCATCAAGCATCTGCGCCAGGACGGCTTCCGCTTCCGCCCGCAACGTCCGGTGGATTGGCTGGTGTGCGACATGGTGGAACAACCGCAGCGTGTCGCCGCGCTGATGACCGAATGGTTCGTCGGCGGCCTGACGCAACGTGCCATCTTCAACCTCAAGCTGCCGATGAAGAAACGCGTCGCCGCCTTGAACGATGCGCTCAACGGCATGCGTACTGCGCTCAACAACAAAGGCATCCGCTATCAGCTGGAAGCCAAGACAGCTCTACCACGACCGGGAAGAAGTGACGGTATACCTGGCGCGCAAACGCTAGCAGGATGCTTCGGCCCTGCTCAAGTCTACTTAATCAAAGCCTTGCTGACGCGCGCCGTAAATACGTACAGCTCGTACGTATGCGCAGATTCCGTAGTTCGGGTTAGCGACAGCGTAACCCGACGTTACCGCTGTTCTATCTCAATAATGTTCAGGTTACGCTGCGTAACCCGACCTACCATGTGGCTTTGACTGTCGGCATAGTCCCGGAGAGCGTGCAACACTACACTAGCGAGGAATCAACGATCTCGTCTGTGTGATCAATCAGGTCGTCCACCCGCAGGTATCGGCTTGACTGCGTGAATACGCGTCAAACCTTGCGGTTGACGGTATTCGGGCTCGTGGCGCGGAAGACTGGTTACATAGCGCATTGCACCCTCCCTCGACCAACCACGTGGCTTGCAACTCAGATATCGGCATGGTTTGCCGAAATTTAGCAGCAGCCGCATCCAGTTTGTTCAGAAAGTTCTGCAATTCCGGCGGCAACGGCGCACTGATGCTCAGCGGCTCGCCCGTGAGCGGGTGGTTGAAGGCGATGGAGTGCGCATGCAGGAACATGCGTTTCAGCCCGCGCTTCGCCAGTTCCTTGTTGCGGGAAAAGTCTCCGTATTTATCGTCGCCCGCGATGGGAAAGCCCAGATGCGACAGGTGCACGCGGATCTGGTGGGTGCGCCCGGTCTTTAACTGCGCTTCGAGCAGGGTGAATTCGGGCCAGCTCTTCTGCAGGGTGAAGATGGTATGCGAGGCCTGCCCGTCTTCGCGCACCATCACCCGCTTCTCGCCCTGCGGCGTGTCGAACTTGTGCAAGGGCAGCTTCACGTGCTGTTTGGCATTCTTCCATTGCCCCAGCACCAGCGTGAAATAGCGCTTGTCGCTATTGCCCTCGCGCATGATCTCGTGCAGCCCGGTCAACGCGGAACGCTTCTTCGCCACCAGCAGCACCCCGGAAGTCTCGCGGTCCAGCCGGTGCACCAACTCCAGGAATTTGGCCTGCGGACGGGCGCTGCGCAGCTGTTCGATGACGCCGAAGCTCACCCCGCTGCCGCCGTGTACCGCCGTTCCGGCCGGTTTATTGATGGCGAGCAGGGCTTCATCCTCATACAGGACAGGGAATTCGGTGGCCGGGACGTACTCGCTTTCGGGCTTTTCTGCCACCCGGATAGGCGGAATGCGCAGCACATCGCCCAATTGCAGGCGATAAGTCTGGTCCACGCGCTTCTTGTTGACCCGCACTTCGCCCCTCAGGATGCGATAGACATGGCTCTTGGGCACGCCTTTCAGGTGACGGAACAGGAAGTTATCGATGCGCTGACCTTCGCTGCCCTCGTCTATTTCCAGCCAACTGACAGATTCTTTGCTTAAACCATTCATTTTGAATATACTTCGCGCCTCGCGTGTGCGCCTTCGTGAAACGGGATGTTCATTTTCCCCGTCCAACCTAAGGCAGGCAATCAAGCCGCCTACGAAGCAGCCCCGCCCGGTTAATCTCACTCACCGGAGACAAGCAGTGATGGTAATTGATTTGCGCGCTCTAAGCACCAGACAGATAGAATTTAGCGTGTTGCCCTCACCAAAACCGGCGACATGCAGATACAGACAAGCTAACAACGAGAATAAGAACTTGAACCAAAGTCGTCATTACAACTTACTGACAGTTTGCACGACCCACATTCTCGCGCGCTAACCAGCGCGTAGCTTTGTTCTGCCCGTGTATAGAGCGCGGGAGAAAAATATGAAACGCATGTTATTCAATGCGACGCAGCCGGAAGAACTCCGCGTCGCCATTGTGGACGGTCAAAAACTCATCGACCTCGACATTGAAACCGCCGGTAAAGAGCAACGCAAGAGCAACATCTACAAGGCCATCATCACCCGCATCGAGCCCAGCCTCGAAGCCTGTTTCGTCGAATACGGCGGCACCCGCCACGGGTTCCTGCCCTTCAAGGAAGTCTCCCCGCAGTATTACCAGCCCGGCGCAGGCAGCCGCTCGTCCATCAAGGAAGCACTGAAGGAAGGCCAGGAACTGCTGGTGCAGGTCGAAAAGGACGAACGCGGCAACAAGGGCGCGGCGCTCACCACCTATATCAGCCTGGCCGGCCGCTATATCGTGCTGATGCCGAACAACCCGAACGGCGGCGGGGTATCGCGCCGCATCGAAGGCGAAGACCGCAACGAATTGCGCGACGTGCTGGCGCAGATGGAAGTGCCCAACGGCATGAGCATCATCGCCCGCACCGCCGGTATCGGCCGCAACCTCGAAGAACTGCAGTGGGACCTGAACTATCTCAAGCAACTGTGGGACGCCATCGAAGGCGCCGCCCAGACCGAAAAAGCCCCTTCCCTGATCTATCTGGAAAGCAGCCTGGTGGTTCGCGCCATCCGCGACTACTTCAACCCCGAGATCGGCGAGATCCTGATCGACACCGACGACATCTTCCAGCAGGCGCAGGCCTTCATGGGCACCGTGATGCCGGACAACGTGAACCGCATCAAGCGCTATCACGACGATGTGCCGTTGTTCTCGCGCTTCCAGATCGAGCACCAGATCGAATCGGCCCACGCGCGCCAGGTGAACCTGCCTTCCGGCGGCGCGATTGTCATCGACCACACCGAAGCGTTGACCGCCATCGACATCAACTCCGCACGTTCCACCCGCGGCGGCGACATCGAGACCACGGCCTACAACACCAACCTGGAAGCGGCGGACGAGATCGCCCGCCAGTTGCGCCTGCGCGACCTGGGTGGCCTGATCGTCATCGACTTCATCGACATGGAATCGAGCAAGAACCAGCGCGATGTGGAAAACCGTCTGCGCGACGCTTTGCGCTTCGACCGCGCCCGCATCCAGACCGCCAAGATCTCGCGCTTCGGTTTGCTGGAACTGTCGCGCCAACGCCTGGCTCCCAGCCTGGAAGAAGGCAGCTACACCACCTGCCCGCGCTGCAACGGCATCGGCCATATCCGCGGCACCGAATCTTCCGCCCTGAACATCCTGCGCATCATCCAGGAAGAAGCGATGAAGGACAGTAGCGCCGCGATCCATGCACAAGTGCCGGTAGACGTCGCTACCTTCCTGCTCAACGAAAAACGCGCCGACATCCATCGCATCGAATCGCGTTTCAAGTGCAGCATTGTTCTGATCCCCAACCCGCACATGGAAACGCCGCATTACAGCGTCACCCGTCTGCGCCACGACGACATCACGGCCGACCATCTGCAAGCCAGCTACAAACTGGTAGAGAAGCCGGAAGAAGTCCAACCGGTGACAGCCTCCGCACAGGAGATGAAAGCGCAGCGTCCGCAAGCAGCCGTGCGCGGTATCACTCCGGCACAACCCGCTCCCAAGCACGAAGAGAAGGTCGAGAAGAAGCCATCCCTGCTCACCCGCCTGACCGGCTGGTTCAAGTCGCTGAGCGCTGAAAGCGAGCCCGCAAAGCCCGCCGCACCGGCCAAGGGCGGACGTCATAACCAGCGCCGTGAACGCGGCGAAAGAGCCGAGCGCGGAGAGCGTGGCGAACGCAGCGAAGGCGGCAAGCAACAACGCCGTGAGCGTGGCGAAGGCGGCAAGCAGCAGCGTCGCGAACGTGAGGAAGCCCCGCGCGCCGAAAGCAAGGAACAGCAAGAAGGTCGCGCCGAGCGCCAACAGCAGCAACGCCAACCGCGCCCGGCCAGCACTGACAAGCCCGCATTGGAAACGCAAAAACCCGCAGTGGCAGGCGAGGAAGGAAGCGGCAATCGCGAAGGCCGCAAACGTGGCCGCCGCGGCGGCCGCCGCGAGCGCGAGCGTCGTGAGCAACAGGTAACAGCACCTTCCGCCGAGAACGCCGGGATTCAAACAAGCGAGACTCGTGTAATGCCGGCGGTCAGCGAAGCGGTATCGGCTACGCCAGTCGCCGCGCCTCGCAGCAAGCCGACAGAATACGTCGCCTATCCGGATTCGATGAAGAAGGCCAAGCCGACCGAAGTGGTGTGCTACCCGACCCAGCAAGCCAAACCGGCTGCAGCGGCCATCGCTCCGATCGCCGCCCCGGTCGATCTGGGCAGCAGCGGTTTGACGTTGATCGAGACGGATCCAGGCAAGGCAGCCGTCACCGCTCCCGTAACGGAAACCCGCGAACATGCACCGCGCCGCCGCCAACGTCCTCGCGAGATCTATACCATCGAGAACAACGAGCCGTTGCAGCAGGTGGAAACACATACACCAAACTGAGCGGTTTGTCGGATAATAAAAGCGCACGGCATGCCGTGCGCTTTTTTATTTTGGGGAAACGCACACCATGCTTCGTATCCTGATCGCGCTCTTCGTACTTGCAATCCTGTCGCCTGCAGAAGCTGCACTTGGACCCGATCCCCACCGCGATTGGCACAGCGCCGACAGCATGCATTTCCGCATCAATTACGCCACGCCGCAGCGAGCACAGGCAGAACGCGTCGCCGACATCGCCGAGCGCGTCTATAAACATCTGAGCAAGGAGCTCCAGTGGGAGCCTGGCGGCAAGATCGAGATCATCGTGCTGGACGAGTTCGATATCGCCAACGGCTTCTCCACTCCCCTGCCGTTCAACGAGTCCGCCGTCTTTCTCACGCCGCCTGACGACGGCGAACTGCTGGACAACAGTATCTGGCTTGAATTGCTCCTCACCCATGAGCTGACGCACACCTTCCATCTGGACAAGGTACGCGGCGCGCCGAACGTGCTGCGCCATATCTTCGGACGCAATCCACTGCTCTTCCCCAACCTGTGGGAACCCACTTGGGCCATCGAAGGTATCGCCACCTACAACGAAAGTACGCCGGAGATCGGCCAGGGACGACTCAGGGGGCCAGTGTTCGAAGCCTGGATGCGCATCGAGCACGAGCGCGGATTCAGGAAACTGCCGGAAATCAACGCCGACGGTCGCGCCCTGCCGACCTCAAAACAGTATCTGTACGGCGTGTATTTCTACGATTTTCTGGCGCGCAAATACGGGCCGGATTCGATCTATACCTATATCAACAACTATAGCGGCAACATCGTCCCGCGCGTGTATACCAATCCTGTCGCAGCAACTGGCAAGCATATGGACGAGCTTTGGGACGAATTCATCTCCGACCTGACCGAACAGATGAGCCGGCGCGAAGCCCTGCTTAAAGCGACGCCGCGCGCCGACGGCGAAGTCATCCTGCCTGCAAAGTTCGAGATCGATTCGCTGGCGCCGGTATCCGACGGGGTGCTGGCCGTTGTGAACGACGGCCGTCTGCAAACCAGGCTGGTGCATGTAGACACACAGGGCAAGGTGCGTTACCTCGCAAAATTGAATTCAGGCGCACATATCGACGCGCGCGCCGATGGCAGATTGCTGATTGCACAGCCCGAAGTCTGCGGCAACTACAACTACTTTTACGACCTCTACACCTGGAGCGCCTCCGGCGGCTTGCAGCGCAAGACCACCTGCGGCCGCTACCGCCGCGCAGTGTGGCTTGGCGATCAGATCGCCGCCCTGCACATGGCCGGCGGCGTTTCCACCCTGAGCGTATTGGAACAGCACCAGGACAACTGGCGCGAATCGCTCAAGCTGTATGAGACTCCGGATCAGGTCGAAGCCGTGGATCTGGCCGCGAGCCCGGATGGCAAGCGTCTCGCGCTGGCCATCAAGCAGGCGAACTCGTGGCAAGTACTGGAATTCGACAGTACGGGTGGCGCGCCGCGGGTGCTGTTCAACCACAATGCTCCGCTGCACGGCCTGCGCTATGCCCGGACGGGCGATGCGCTGGAATTCCTCGCCGCCAGGGACGGCACATACGATCTCTGGCGCTACACCTCCGACACGTTACTGGCACAGCCAGCCGATTGCGGGAGGAGGTGTGATGCGGTCGCTCCCGCACCCGTCGGCTCCGCCGCACCGCGTCGCGACCGCACGCGGGACTCGACCGAATTGACGCGGCTGAGCCACACCTACACCGCAGTACTCCTGCATAGCGGCATCGCTGAGGATGGCTCGGACGTCCTGGGCGTTCTGGCACCAGGCGGAACGGAGTTGCGGCGTATGCGAACGGTTGCGCCGCTGACGCAGGCAAAGCTGGAATCGAAGCAAACATCGATACTGCCAGGCGATACCCCGCCCCCGACCTACAAACTGGGGGAACCCGGCAACTATCACGCCTTGTACTCGATGTATCCGCGCACCTGGCTACCGTCCGCGCTCGTCGATCGGGGCTTGACCGCCATCGGCGCTTCCACTTTCGGCAGCGACGCTCTGGGCTGGCACAACTACACCGCCAACGTGATGTGGGAGACGTCACAGCATGAAGCCATCGGCAGTCTCTACTATGACTACCTCGGCGAACATTTTTTCAGCGTTTCGCGCAACCTGCAGGCCCGGCAGTGGACTGGCTCGGGCAACAATATGACCACCACATTGTTCGATCGCACCACCGGTGTCCAATGGGCTTCGATGCTGCCTTGGCTAAGGATCGAACGTCGCTTCTATCTCGGCATCGGTGCGGCCCAGGAGACCACCGACCGCGTGCAGATCGCGGGCTTCACCACTCGCACACAAGATGAACGTGTCGCCGCTACCTTCCTGCGCTACGACACGCGCAACACCAACTGGTACGCCGACGGCGTCAACCGGGGCAACCTGAGCACCCTGCTCTACGAAAGCTATCGCCCGTTCAACAGCTATTACAACGGATATGTCTCCCGCTTCGACACGCACGGATACTTGCCCCTCGGCGAGGATGTCCTCAGTGCAAGGTGGACTGAAGCACGCGCGCAAGGGATCACCGAGCAATTCCAGCTTGGCGGGGCATCCGTGTACGAACTGACACAAGTGCCCATGATCAACCAGCGCAACCTGCCATTACGCGGCTACCAGGGCAGCGAAGCCGCTTTGCGCGGACAGAACACCCGTAACGTGAGCATCGAATGGCGCACCCCGCTCGCCGACGTCGACCGGCATGCCATGTCCCCGCCCGTCGGCATCAACAGGCTTTCGGCGTCGGTGTTCATGGATGCAGGTAGCGTGTGGGACAACGGCCATGCGCGATCGAGATATTATCGAGGCGCAGGTATCGAACTGCACAGCGAGATCAAGGTGTTCTACCGCATCCCCCTCCCGCTGCGATTCGGTATCGCGCGCGGTCTGGACACCCCTGGCGGCAACCGTTTTTATCTGCAGTTGGGACAATCGTTCTAGGACACAACCTGCTGCACAGCTATACCGCAGATCAGCGGCTCTGCGGAAGGCGATCTGCCTGTATCCCCATCAAAGAGGAGATTTGCGCGCAATAGTCTTTGCACGCTTTTCCTTCCGTCGGAGCACTCCGGTAACTTCCACCGGAAGTGGTGACAAAGGTGATGTAGCAACTTCGTGCCTCGCCTTTACCGGGATAGCCGTAGATAACCTCCTTGATCTGATCTCTCTCAAGGGTGGTCGCACGATAAAGCGTCCCTGCAAAATGCAGCCTGGCTTCATGTGCAGTGATATCCGCCTTGATGAATCTGCCATAAGTGGCGCGATAAGAAACGGTCGCCAGGAGCAGGAAGGCAAACACGCCGATCTGGATCGATGTAGCAGGCCGTATTTCCGAGGACGTACCTTTGTTTATGAAGCCAAGCATGACCATCGTTACCACAATGATCAACGCCCCCCATCCCAGCACCGTTAACGAAGTCGGCATAAACATCATTTGCGGTGGCAAGCGTCAGCAGCATCGGGTTTCAATGTCCATTGATATGTTTTTGCCGAATGTGCTGCAACAAGCCGTTCGCCGCATCCTCCACCATATCCAGCACCCGCTCGAAACCATCCGCTCCACCGAAATAGGGATCGGGGACTTCGCGCTCATCATGGCGTTCCGCAAATTCGAGGAACAGCCCGAGGTGACTTTGCGCATCCTGCGGACGCAGGCGCTTGAGGATATCCAGATTGGCTTCGTCCATCGCCAACACATAATCGAAGCGCTTGAAATCCCCTGCTTCGACCTGACGTCCGCGCAAGTTGCTCATGTCGTAGCCGCGTTGCTTCGCGGCTCGTTGCGTACGCGCATCCGGAGGATCGCCGATGTGGTAATCGTGCGTGCCTGCAGAATCGATGTGGATGCGTTCGGACAGCCCCGCCTTTTCGGCATAGTGGCGGAACACCACTTCGGCAGTGGGCGACCTGCAAATGTTGCCCATGCAGCAGAACAGAACTCTTACTTTGCCGGTATTTTTCATTGTTCCTCGCCAGACATCGCCTAGCCTATCAAGAATTTTATGAGTTTCGATACTTGCGGGTGCCGGCAAGCGGAATTGATGCAATGGTGTTCATGATTTCTGGTGGACCCTGGAATTGCTTAATGCAGCACTGATGGCTTCACGCAGAGCCTCCGGCTTCGCAGGCTTGTACAAAACGGGGATTCCTGCATTCCTGGCGGCAATATTGGTTTCCGTGCTGATATTGCCCGTAAACAGCAAGGCGGGGACATCGGCTCCGATGTATTGGCATATCGCGGCAATGGCATCGATGCCATTCTGGTCTCCGCGCAATCCGAAATCCGAGATAACCAGGTCTATCGCCTTCTTTTGCGTTGCGAGCTGTTCCAGCATGGACGCGGCCGAATCGGCCACCAGCACCCTCCAGCCCCATGTTTGCAGGAGAGTCTGCATCCCTACCCGGATGGCCCCCTCATTCTCGATGACCGCAACCAGGCCTCCGGCAAAATCATGGGCTGCGTGCGGATGCACGGACATTTGCTGCCCATCCGGTTTCTTTGCCTGTGCCAAGGGAACGGTGACCCTGAAGGAAGAGCCCTTGCCCAGCCTGGAGCTCAATGTGACGTCGTGCCCGAGCAGCCGGGCTGCGCGATCCACGATGGATAACCCCAATCCCAATCCCTGCTCGCGATCGCGCTCCGAATTGTCGACCTGGTAGAACTCATCAAAGATTTTCGGGATTTGATCCTCGGCAATACCGATGCCCGTGTCGTGCACTTCGATGGACAGCAGGCCCTGCCGATGGCGGCATCCGGCCAGGACGCGTCCAGATGGGGTATAGCAGATCGCATTGGAGATCAGATTGCGCAGGATCTGGCTCAACAGGTTCGGGTCGCTCTCGACTAGCGATTTGCAGGGAGCAAAGCGCAAACGGATTCCTTTTTGCTCCGCAAGCGGGCGAAATTCATTTTCCAGTTCGTTGAATAATTTCTGAATGGAGAATACGCGAAGGGTGGGTTTGATGGCACCAGCGTCGTATTTTGAAATATCGAGCAATGCATCCAGCAGGTTGCGCAAGGAAGTTGTCGACTGCTGCGCATGCTCAAGAATGTCTTTTCCCTTGAGGGATAAGTGCTGCTCGGATTCCAGCAACTCAAGGAAGATCATCAACGCAGCCAGGGGCTGGCGAAGATCGTGGCTGGCAGCCGCAAGAAAGCGGGACTTTGACTTGCTTGCCCCCTCCAGCAGCTCGTGCTGCCGTGAAAGTTCGCTTACCAGCAATTCGTTATGGAAGTGGAGGCGCTGCGCGTCGATAAAAATACGGCTCTTCTTGTTGCCCAGCACAACCGTAACCGGAAGAAACAATAACAGCATCAGTCCGAGCACCATATGCATGATGCTGTCGCCAACGGCCAATAGCCAGATGGCTATCGGGCTGATGCTGGCGAGAATGAAAGCGCGCGGCGGCAGGACCAGCAGGAAACTCTCGAAAGTTGCGGCGGCAGCCACCACCGCCGCTACGGTCAGCACAAAGAGCTGTAATGTGACCGGAAGGTGCGCCAGCATGGCCGTGTTGGCAATGCCCCAAACTACGCCAGCCAATCCCCCGCTCACCGTTTGGCCAATGATCCATTGCCTGGAGCTGCGGCTTTGCGGCGAGCGCTGATATTGCCTGATCTGGTAAGCGCGAATCAGGGCGATGAGGCCAAGACATACGCTCGCCGGCGCCCAAGTCCACCAAGGCGTTGCATCATGCACGACGAGGACCAGAAGCAGAAAAACCAGCGTCCCGGCAAGGTTAAGGACGCTTGCATCCTTGAAATAGGCTTTAACCTGTTCAGCCTCGATCGCGCTGTGCTCGTTTTGCGTATTGGTTCGGATGAGCATGGACTTAACGTACTTTGAAAATTCCGTCTGTTGCTGATTATCTTGAGTGAGGGGCCTGCGTGCCGAGGTCGTCGTTCGGGACTGTACCCGTAATTCCTTCGGCAATCCACTCGGAAACGGCGGCAATGGTGGCAGCCGGATTGGCCCCGACGGCTCCCGGCAACACCGAACCGTCCGCGACGTAAAGACCCTGGTAGCCGAATACCTGGCCGCGGTCGCTGCCTGCACTGACGACACCTTGCTCAGGATCGTGTGCCAAGGCACACCCTCCAAGCGGATGCACCGTGATGTTGTTCCGCAACGGCCATTTCCAGCTTGGCAGCGGGGTAAAGAAACGGGAGCCGGCAAATGCCTTGAATTTGTTGCCGGCATCGACGATTGCCCGGTAAAGCGGCATGCTGTTCTTCTGGGGCCAATGGATGTCCAGCCGCCCACTCTTCAAAGACAGCACGCCGTCTCCCCGATCCAACCCCATGCACAAAAGCACGCTGCTCCGATAGGACAGATCTCCCTTGAGCATTTCATGAAAAAGATCGGCGACCTGGCCGCTCCACTTGCCGCGAATCAATGTCTGTTTGATGCGGCGCCACACCCACCTGATCGCCCGCCAGATCTTTTTCACCACCCCCAACGGACTTAGCATGGGCTGCATGCCCTCGATGAACCAGGCCAGGAAAACCGGATAGCTGGCATCTTCCAGAATGAATGCCCGCTGCGGATCATGCGCCTTGAACAGATTGAAATCCGAATACTGGGTGATCACCGGCCCGTAATTGGGATCGGCGACTTTGTCCCCTACTGCGGCGAAAGAAACGAAATCGCCGTTGCCGGAGAAGCGCATCCCCAGTTGTTGGCTGATGCGCGGCAGGGTGCGGTGCGTATCCCGGCAACGCAGCAACAACTCGTTCGTCCCCAGCGTTCCGGCGGAGACCACGACACGCTGTGTGTCGACCCACGCTGCGCCATCGTCAAGCTGGTGGTAATGCACCCGATATCCATGCCGGCCGTCTGCCGACGGATCCTCATCGCCCTGTTCGTTCAGCGGAACGATCTTTTCCACCAGCGAGTCGGTTTGGATACGGGCGCCGTGGACATGCTCGGCAGCGTGGAGATAATTGAGATCCAGGGTGTTCTTGGAGTGGGTGTTGCATCCCGCATCGCATTCGCCGCAATAAGTACAGGAAGTCTGCATTGCGCCATAGCGGTTCTTTTCCTGCAGCCCGATCGCTGCCGGCGGGGATTGCGGGTTCTGGTAGCTGTAACCGTTGCCGAAGAACACGCAAATATCGGCGAGCCTTGATTCGCGCTGCCGTGCTTTGGCGAAATCCTGGAATAGTCCGGTGCGGGCAATATAGCGGCGGGGATCGTTTTCCCAGGACGGTATGGGGCGTGCGCCGAGAACGGATTTCGCTACGTCGTAATAGGGTTGCAGCAATGCCTTGTTCACTCCGGCAGGCCAGTTGGCGGCGAAGACCTGCTCGGGCGGTTCCAGAAAAACGTTGGCATAGATCAGCGAGCCGCCACCCAGTCCTGCGCAGACCACGGCATCCATCCTGGCGTAATTGCGGATGTCATACAGGCCGCGCAACCCGCTGCCGCGCAGGTGCCTGGGACGGCGGTTCCTGTCGGCGGGATCGCTCCAGAAATTGCCGGCCATCTGGTGCGGCGATCGCGGAAAGGAACCCATCGGATAGCGCTTGCCCCGTTCCAGCAACAGCACATCGCTGCCCCACTTCTGCGCCAGCCGGCAGCAACTGATCGCCCCGCCGAATCCGCTGCCGATCACGACAGCTTGCAGTTTCTTCCCCCGGAATTGGCCAGGCCCATTCTTTCCCATCATTCCCTCCGATACTTGCGCCGGGAAACTGGCCTACCACTGATCCAGCCTGTCTCCCCAACTGGTGATATCGCGCAAGGTAAAGCCATAGGAATCTCCGTCCGCACCGGAATTCGTCCCCCCTTTTACGATCAGGGCGCGACCGATGCTGCGCCGGCGATAACCTTTGTTGTACTTTTGCACGATGCGGTTGCGCCATGCGCCCAGGTTCACATAGGTGTAGTTGTGCGGCTCCGGCGGCGAGCTGTAGCGCAGATCCGTTTCCATCGCCAGGTGAGTGTGGCCTTCGGCATGCAGGTGGAACCCGAGCGGGCGGTAATCGGCACGGAATGCCGGCAATTTCGAGTAAGGCGTCTCTTCACTCCGGTCTGACATCCATGCCATGAAACGCATCAGGTTGGTATCCAGCCAGGTCCAGTGCAGGCTGCTCAAAAATGAAATCAGCGGCAGGTAAACGAATCTATACATCAGCGGCGCAGCACGGAAGGTTTCCGGATGAGCCAGCCAGGATTGCAGACTATTGCGGTACTGCCCGATCACCGTCTGGAAAAGCTGCCGGTTGTTCTCATCGCTGAGATCGAGTTTTTTAGCCTCTTCCAGCAAGCGCACAACCGCCCTCTCCGAGGGGCGGTACAGGTCCATTTCGCGCAGCACATTCAGGATGTGCACTACGCCATCTTCTCCCGAACGCTTGAGTACCCCGAGCGCCAAGCCCTGTTGAATGGCCCCGGTCGTGTTCCAGATGAAATTGGAAACCAGCCCGCTGGCGATGGTATCGCCGAAGCAGGGATCGCTGAACGCGCGATACCGCTCCTGCTGCCACAGCAGCGGCTTCCAGCCGTGGTAATAGTTCCAGCGTCCTGTGGAGCGGGAGTTTTTTTGGTCGCGCCATTGGCCATGCGTAGCGAAAAGACGCAGGGACGGATCGGCGAAGTAGAACGGCAGCAACGGCCAGGTATCCTCCGGATCGCTGCCCATCTGCCCTGCCACCCAGCCGCGGTAGCTTGCGCTCAAGTCGCCCGGGGCAAGTCCGAGGCAGTCCCGGTAAAAGATCTCCCGCGCCTCGGGTACGACCTGCAACTCCTTGTCGTGATTGCCTGCGATGGGAATGAGCGCAACGCGCTGAGTCGTCTGTTTCAGCGTCTTCACCATCTTCTGGAGATAAAAGAAGAACCCCGATGAATAGGTATCTTTCATATCTTTCGCCGGTTCACGGGCATGCTTTTCGACGATCGTATTCATGATGGACAAGATGGTCGCTTTGAAACCGGGATCGTTGCGTTGCCATGGATAAACGTTGGCTTCGGCCCATTTTCCGGAGCGCAGCAGATCGACGACATCGCCGTTGAGTATCAGCAACACCTCGCTGGCTTCCGTTAACGCTGATGCATTCAGCGTCATCCCCAGCTCTTCGAAAAAACTCTCCCAATCCGATTCTTCCGCCGTCTGGTTGCCGACGGTGCAATCGGTGCAATGGATATCGCTGATCAGCACGCCGATGCGTTTGTCCGCACTTCCATCGTTGGGCCACAACACAAGGCCGGGCGGTAGTTGTCTATCAGTCATGGCTATGTTCCCGCAGAAAGGAGATCAGTGTCGGAAAGATGTCTTCATGCACGTTCTTCCCGATGAACACATCCTGATGCCCATAGCCCGGAAAGACATGCAACCTGTGGCGTCCGGGCGATATCTGCTCCAGGCGGCGATGACAGAGAATATTGGAGTCCATGAAGATGCGGGCGTCCTGCCCCTGGGTCAGCAGGATGGGCGTCGTTATTTCCGCCGCATGCCGGAAGTAGTCGTCGGGAAGGGCCGCATAGCGCGGATCGGAAGGATCGTATTTGACCGCGGTGTTGTTGCTTTTCACCATCTTCAGCACGTGGCGGTAATAGTGCACGCCCGTTCCGCCGAACAGGTCGCCGAGGCGTTCATGCGTCTCGGGAGCCAGATTGGCATGATTGAACAGCGAAGGACGGCCGTCTCCCCACATGAAACTCAGCATGTGGCATTCGGGAGAGTCGCACTCCTTGTGCGCCAGATCGGCACCCAGCGCGAGCAGCTTGCCTGCCGACCAGCCCGGCTCGCGCCGCCATGACGGGTTGAAATACTCGATGCCGAGCAGATGGTCGGACGCCCAGGGACCCACGGTGAGTTTTGCCTTTGCCCAGGCTGTTACATTAGGAGTCAGGGAAACGCTGTTGAGGATGACGCTGCGGATGCCTTGTATCGTCTTCCCGAACAGGCTCATTGCCATCGTCATCGCCCCGACGCACTGGGCAACGATGTGGACGCGTCGTTTCGGACCGATGTGCCGGCGCAACTCGGCGATGGCAGCCGGGTGATCGAACAAGGCGATATCATCGAAAGTGTAACGATGGCGGGCAAGGTTGTAGGGGAAGCGTCCGCTGCCCCGGTGATCGATCGTCCACACATCGCCGTAACCCTGATCGAGCAGGGTCTGCACCAGATTCTGGTGCTCCGGCATGATGAACATGTCGGAGGAAGACGTGAGGCCATGGACGAGCAGCACCACATCATCGCAGTCGGCCCGTTTGAACCGGGTCAGCTGTAAAGCAAGACCATCGGCCGTGTTGAACGGATGCACCGAGATCGCGGCGTTGCCCACGCCTTCGGTAGTGAAACGGGGATATCGTCGTTTGGGCTGATTGGGCGCCGGCGGCAACGATGGGCCATACACGTCCCAAAGTTTTCCTGCAAAGAAGCTGCCGAATTGCGCGAGTCCAGCCAGGCTGGTGCTGCCGTCCGGAGCGGTGGCACGCAATTGGCCCAGCACCTTGAGAAAATCCTGCATGCCGAGGCCGACGATGCCGGTGATCCAAAGCTCTGCCTGCGACGACTTGCCGGGATCGATGTGGCCGCGGTAGATGTTGACGTAGAGCGTCGTCGTATCGCGCCACAGATCGAACGGCGCATCGTGCTGCACCTGCTTTACGCCGACGAAAGTGATGGGCTCCTGTTTGGGCGTCAGGGCGTACAACTGGTAGTACATCACCTTGCGGTCGAGGTCTGCGGTGTCGGGAAGCAGCCGGAAGACGCCTGATTGCACCGGACAGATTCCGCCGAGCAAAGGACTCTCTATCTCGCCGCTGAGCGTGCCCGCATGCTCTGCTCGTTCCAGGAAAAGTGCCAGATCCGGAATGAGTACCGACACATCGATCGACAGGGCATTCCCTGTCTTTTCGCCGTCGGCGTAGCCGTCTGCGAAAGTGGTTTCCGTTGCGCTTGCATAACCGCGCATGACTTCAGAAAACTCGATCCTTGTGCTGCCACCCTCATTCGCCATGTTTTTTTAATCCCTGACAGAGTTGATGCGCCAACAGCTGAGCTAACGACTTAATGATTGAAGCCTACCACATTACTTTGATGCTTTTATGACCCTCCAACCCTGCTTCACAAAGGGGAAATGAACACGCTCTCGCGCAGCTTCTTCAACTGGTCGCGCACTTGCGCGGCCTTCTCGAACTCCAGGTTCTTCGCGGCCTGCAGCATCTCCTTCTCCAGCTTGGCGATCTCTTTCGACACTTCCTTCTCGCTCATCGCCAGAGTACTTCGCCTCGGTCTGCGCCAGCTTCAGCGCATGGCGCTCGCCATCCATGTCGTATTCGGTATCGATGATGTCCTTGATGCGCTTGACCACGGACTGCGGCGTGATGCCGTTCGCCTCGTTGTAGGCCACCTGTTTGGCGCGGCGGCGGTCGGTCTCGTCGATGGCCTTGCGCATGGAATCGGTGATGCGGTCGGCATACAAGATGGCGGTTCCATGCAAATGGCGCGCGGCGCGGCCAATGGTCTGGATCAGTGAGCGCTCGGAACGCAGGAAGCCTTCCTTGTCCGCATCGAGGATGCCCACCAGCGACACTTCGGGAATATCCAGTCCTTCGCGCAGCAGGTTGATGCCGACCAGCACGTCGAACATGCCGAGGCGCAGGTCGCGGATGATCTCCACGCGCTCCACGGTCTCGATGTCCGAGTGCAGGTAGCGCACCTTGATGCCATGCTCGGAGAAATATTCGGTGAGGTCTTCCGCCATGCGCTTGGTCAGCGTGGTGACCAAGACGCGTTCGCCCACCTTCGTGCGCAAAGTCACTTCCGACATCAGGTCGTCCACCTGGTTGGTGGCGGGACGCACTTCAATGGTCGGATCGATCAGTCCGGTCGGACGCACCACCTGCTCCACCACTTGCCCGGTGTGCTCGGCTTCGTAGGTGGAAGGCGTGGCGGAAACGAAGATGGTCTGGCGCATGATCTTCTCGAACTCGTCGAAGCGCAGCGGGCGGTTGTCCAGCGCAGACGGCAAACGGAAGCCGTAATTGACCAGGTTCTCCTTGCGCGCGCGGTCGCCCTTGTACATGCCGCCGATCTGCGGAATGGTGACGTGGCTCTCGTCGATGATCATCAGCGCGTTCGGCGGCAGGTAATCCATCAGCGTCGGCGGCGCTTCGCCCGGGCCGCGTCCGGACAGATGGCGCGAATAGTTCTCGATGCCTTTGGTGAAACCGATCTCGGCCAGCATCTCCAGGTCGTGCCGCGTGCGCTGCTCGATGCGCTGCGCCTCCACCAGCTTGTTCTCTTTCACGAAGAAGGCGATGCGCTCGGCCAACTCCACCTTGATGGTCTCGATGGCGCTCAGCGTCGTCTCGCGCGGCGTCACGTAATGGCTGGAGGGATATACGGTGTAGCGCGGCACGCGGGTCTGGATGTGCCCGGTGAGCGGATCGAACAGCGCCAGCGATTCCACCTCGTCGTCGAACAGCGTCAGGCGCAGCGCGTGCTCGCTGCTTTCCGCCGGGAAGATGTCGATCACATCGCCGCGCACGCGGAAGTGGCCGCGCGAGAACTCCACATCGTTGCGCTCGTACTGCATCGCCACCAGGCGCTGGATCACGTCGCGCTGCGTCACCTTCTCGTGCTCGCGCAGGTGCAGGATCATGCCGTGGTAATCCACCGGATCGCCGATACCGTAGATGGCCGAGACGGTCGCCACGATCACGCAGTCCTGCCGCTCCAGCATGGACTTGGTGGCCGACAGGCGCATCTGCTCGATCTGCTCGTTGATGGCCGAGTCCTTCTCGATGTACACGTCGCGCGACGGCACATAGGCCTCGGGCTGGTAATAGTCGTAATAGGAGACGAAGTACTCGACCGCATTCTCGGGAAAGAACTCGCGCATCTCGGAATACAACTGCGCCGCCAGCGTCTTGTTCGGCGCCATCACGATGGCCGGCCGCCCGGTGCGCGCGATCACGTTGGCCATGGTGAAAGTCTTGCCGGAGCCGGTCACCCCCAGCAGCGTCTGGTACGCAAGACCATCCTCGATGCCCTCCACCAGCTGCGCGATGGCCGTGGGCTGGTCGCCGCTCGGCTCGAACGGCAGGTGCAGCAGGTAGGGGCTGTTGGGGAAGGTGATGGTTTTCATGGTCGGTCGCGTATTGTACGGGGAAAGGGTGGATTGCCAAACCATGACGACAGAATGCTGACATACGGGCAATGGTGAAAGGCTGCGCGACTTTTCTGAGACTCCATCCGTGAAATTTTGGGTTTCCCTAAATCGTTTAGAACAGTCAACAATCGCTTAAGCTCATGAAGCTCCAACGTATTCAAGCTTTCTTGACAATGCACACTGCAATAGGCGACATTGCTGCTCTATGAAACTGTTTTCTATTTTTAGTTATGCATTCTGAGAGCGCCTATGGACTTTTCTAAAGTGTTCAAACAGGTCTGGTGGCTGATCCTTATCGTCACCATCGGCGTCTTCTTGCATGATCGTTATTCATTGCTGATCGAGGGAAAGGCAGTACCTGCTGATGTCGTCGTTTTCCTGACAGGATAGCGCTCTGCATCGCCCCGCTATTCAAGGAAATTGCAACTGCCCGGCATCAAACTTAAGCAGGAAGTGGAGAACTGAAGAAGGAAGTAAAGGAAGAAATATCAACGCTCCGTAACGAAATCTCGAACAGCGTAGAGATCAAGTCGAACGTAAGTCCAAATTTCTGGCGAAACGTTCCGCCACCGGACTCGCAACTGCCTGGCATCGAAGCCCGTATTGAAAAGACGATCAAAGACGCTTTTGCAGTTTACGGGGCGCAGCCCGCAAGCCAGGTACTGCCGCAAAGCGAGATCAGCGTGTCCGGAGATATTCGCATTCCTGTTCGACACTCGAAACAACATTGAGGAAGAGCTTCCGAACGTCTTGGCACTCCCTCTTGAAGATGATCCCGCCCAACGCCGAGCGATGCCTATTTCTCGCATGGTCTGGCATCTCGTTAAGCAGGAAGTCCTACCCTCCGATATGGCAGGTGCGATTCGCGAGATTACTCTGTCTGTTCGGCAGCTATGCATGGAGAGAACGTTAGTGACTCGCAAATCCAATTCGTTCGGAGAACCGCACCAGAACTTGTTGCAGCGCTCCGAGCCATTTCGCGTCGGAATGCATAACCCTCGGTCCACCGGACGCTGCGCGATAAAGCCGCGCAGCGCCGGTGGCCTCCACGTTAGAGCGTATAAGAATGCCACGTGCCATCCAAGTTGCTTTAGCGCTGTTGCTCTTGGGAATCATCACTATCGCCATGGGCATCTTGTCCCACATTGATTACGCCACCGCCGGAACGCCAACAGCGCACTTACGAAGCATGAAGATTGTCGATTGTGGCTTCATCTTCCTTCTTGGGGCTTCTTGGTGTTCGGGTTACGCGTTTTCTTTGGCGAGAACTTGGTCCGTACTAGTCGTTGGAGCCGCGCTCGCTACAGCGGCGTTAGTCTTCGCTGTAGTTCATGAACCCGCGTAGGGCGCAATAACCAACGGGCATTATTGCGCCATATGAAGGTCATCAACACATCGGGTGCAATGCGCGAATCAAAGGGGGCGGGTATAGTTTTATCACGAGCAGTTCAACACTTACGAAGGGAAAATATCATGGGTTCATTCAGTATCTGGCATTGGCTAATCCTTATTATGTATGTCTGCATCATCGTTGTGCCGTGCTGGCGTATCGTAGGCAAGGCTGGCTACTCAGGCGCATTGTCGCTCCTGGTGTTAGTGCCTTTGGTTAACATCATCTTTCTCTGGGTGTTCGCCTTTAGCAAGTGGCCAATTGAAGCCAGCCAGCGTAGGGCGCAATAACCAACGGGCATTGCGCCGTATGGAGGTCATCAACACATCCGGTGCAATGCGCTACGTTTATTGCACCCTACGCTAGCTGCAATAGGCGACATTGCTGCTCTATGAAACTGTTTTCTATTTTTAGTTAGATGCCTTATCCACGAACTCTGAGCCAATTTATGAACCCTCAAACCACTCCTCAAAACGAGAACCTTTCTTCTCCATCACCAACTTCATGTGAATTAAACAGGCGCATTACGATCTCTATAACGCTTTTATTCGTAATCCACATTGCCATTTTTGCCTACCCCGCTTCTAGTTATTTTGAGCAAATCAAACTTGGAGTAATACATCCTTCCGGCCCATTACTCGGTGTTTTTTCGGACGCTATTATGTTCGCTGGCATCGCATTGCTTAACCTCAAACGTTGCAATGCACCTTTATTCCTGACAGCAACCATTGGCGCACTCCTAGCCGGCTATCTTTTGTGGAGCCAGTCTCTCCCATTTAGTGTCACTTCATTCGTCCTTATGACTTATGGGTTTGGTTCAGCGATCTCTGCATTCGCATGGTGGGCCGTAGTACGCCACAAGCGCTCATTCCAGCCAGCGTAGGGCGCAATAACCAACGGGCATTGCGCCGTATGGAGGTCATCAACACATCCGGTGCAATGCGCTACGCTTATTGCACCCTACATCAGCCCCGAAAGACGAAATGACATCAGCTTCCCGAAATCAAAGACGGCAGTTCTGTAGGTCGGGTTAGCGGTTTCATTGCGTAACCCGACGTTGTTTTGAATTCATGTCGGGTTACGCTGTCGCTAACCCGACCTACGAGAGCTCAAACCGGCGGGTTCGTCTAAGCCTGACAGACCCGGATTCCAATTCGCCAGACAACCTTCGCCGCAGGCCAATAGGCACGGACATCTTCAGGCAGCTTTCCCTGCAAACAAGGAATAACGGCAATCTTCGGCATACATGCTTGCAGATCGCCGCTGGATGCGGCCTGCGAGCAAGATGCCCTGCAGAAAGTATGCCCGCTATAACCACGCCGCGCCGCGCACGCCGCTCGAATCGCCGTGGCGGTGCTGCACCAGTCTGGTATCCACCCGGTCCGAGAACACCCACTCACCCCACAGTGCCGGCACGTTCGCATACAACCGCGCGATGTTGGACATGCCGCCGCCCAGCACGATGACATCCGGGTCGAGGATGTTGATGACGTGAGCGAGGGAACGTGCAAGGCGATTCTCGTAGATTTGCAGGCTGCGCTCGCACGCGGCATCGCCCTGCTCTGCGCGCTGCACGATCTGTTCGGCGCTCAACTCCGTTCGGCCTGAGCCTGTCGAAGGCTGCGAATCCGTACATGCTTCGACAAGCTCAGGCACGAACGGATTCTCGATCTGGTGCAGCTTCGCCATGCCCGGCCCGGAGAGGAAGGTCTCGATGCAGCCTCGCTTGCCGCAATAGCACTGCGAGCCGGGCAGTTCGTGCGGCTGCGGCCACGGCAGCGGGTTGTGGCCCCACTCGCCGGCGATGCCGTTGGGGCCGGTGAGCACGTGGCCGTTGACCACGATGCCCGCGCCGACGCCGGTGCCGAGAATGACGCCGAACACCACGGACGCGCCTGCCGCCGCACCATCCGTCGCCTCGGACAGGGCGAAGCAGTTGGCGTCGTTGCTGATCGCAACCTTCCGTTGCAGCAAAGATTCGAGGTCCTGCAGGATGGGCTGGTCGTTGAGCACGACCGAGTTGGAGTTCTTGAGCCGACCGGTGGCACGGAGAGCGCGCCGGGCGTGCCGATGCCGAGCGAGCCCTGCTGGCCGAGTTCCGCTTCGGCATCCCGTACCAGCTGGGCGATGACCTGCAGGGTTTCGTAGTAGTTGCCCTGCGGCGTGGGGACGCGGCGGCGCAGCAGTTCGTGGCCTTCATCGTCCAGCGCGATGATTTCGATCTTGGTGCCGCCGAGGTCGATGCCGAGTCTCATGGCTTATGGAAACGGCAATCTAAGAGAAGTTGCATTGCGGTGCTTTCGATGGCTTAAGAGAGAGCGCATTATACTGAGCCATCATGTCCCTGTTCATTGCCGACCTCATTCTCGTCACCCACGCATTGTTCGTGGCATTCGTCATGCTGGGACTGGTTGCGATCCTGCTCGGCAGATATCTGCATTGGGACTGGGTCAGGAACTGGTGGTTCAGGACGATTCACTTCGCAGCGATCGGCTTCGTGATGGCGGAGGCATGGCTGGGCGTGGTCTGTCCGCTCACCGAATGGGAGAACCGCTTGAGAGTCGCGGCAGGCGAAAGCGCCTATTCAGGCTCCTTTATCCAGCACTGGCTGCATGAGATCCTGTTCTACGACTTTTCCCCGTGGGTCTTCACGGTCGCATACACTGCATTCGGACTCGCCGTATTCATCACCTGGCTGCTGGTGCCGCCGGAACGTACTCGAAACAAGACAACGAGGAATAAGTAGCTTTGTGGCCCGGAGGCGATCCGGGCCAGTCATCCAGGACTTCGTCAGGCACCGATCCTGGCTCGCAGCCGGCCCAGCAAGCCGAGGAAATTGCCGGCCTGCATCTTCTCCTGCGGGTCGCTGATCGGCGCGACAGCCTGCCGCTTTTGCAGCACCGGCTGGTTGCGCACCGCATGGAAGCGTTCCAGCATGGATTCGAGATTGCGCGCCAGGGCGCCCTTGCTGACAGGCTTGGACAGGAAGCGGGTGATCTGCGCCTGGTTGATGAGTTCGATCAGGCGCGAGGTGTCGCTGAACGAGGTGACGACGATGCATTGCGTCTGCGGGTTGAGTTGCTTGATGGTCTTGAGGATGTAGCCGACGTTGGTTTCGCCCAGCATGAGGTCGGACACGACCACGGATACGTCCTGTTTCGCCAGTTCTTCCATCGCGTGCTGTGCATCGGCAGCCCAGACGATCTCGCAACGGTCGCCCAATGTCTCGTGCACGGTCCTGGCGGTGGCCTCGTCCTGATCCATGATGAGCACGCGCGGCTTGGCGCTCGCCACCTCGGACATATCGGCGTGCGATTGCACGGCAAAACTGGCCTCGGCGATGGCGGCGGCTTCGGCAACCACTTTCTTCACTTCCTCGGCATCCCACGGCTTCATCAGGTAGCGAAACACTTCGCCTTCGTTCACGCTGGCGATGGAAGCATCCAGATCGGAATAGCCGGTCAGCAGGATGCGCATGGTGGCGGGCGACGTCTCGCGGGCGATGCGCAGCAGTTCGGAGCCTTGCATCACCGGCATGCGCTGGTCGCTGACGACGACGTGGACTTTTTCATCGCGCAGGATCTGGATGGCCTCGTGCGGATCGGTGGTCATGCGCACTTGGTAGCCGACGAAGAACAGCATGCGCAGGGAGCGCAGGATGCGCTCTTCATCGTCGATCAGCAGTAACGTGGGTTTACTCATGGTCGTTTACTCCTTGAATTTATGCTGCGGCGGCTTCCAGCTCCGGCATTTGCTGCTTCATTGTGGAAGTAATGGGTAACTTGATATGGAAGCGCGTCCCTTCTCCGACACGCGACTCGACACGGATCTCGCCGTTGTGCTGCTGGATGATCTGGTGGGTGATGGCCAGCCCCAGACCCGTACCTTCGCCTACCGGCTTGGTAGTGAAGAACGGATCGAAGATGCGTATCAGGTTCTCTTCCGGGATGCCCTTGCCGTTGTCTGCCACGCTGACGTGAACTGCGTCTTCGTCATGCCATGATTTGACGTGCAACGTACCCTGCGCTTCCATCGCCTGGGCGGCGTTGGTAAAGAGGTTGAGGAACACCTGGTTGAGTTGCGAGGGCGCGCAGGTGATCTTGGGCAGCGCGCCCAGCTCCTTGATGACCTCCACCTTGTTCCTGAGCACGTTGCGGCCGATGTTGAGGGCGCTCTCGATGCAGTCGTTCAGGCTCACCGCATCGGTCGCGGCGGCATCCATGCGCGAGAAGTTCTTGAGGTTGAGCACCAGTTCGGAAATCTGGCCGATGCCGTACAGTGAGTCCGCCATCAGCCCCTGCATCTCGCCGAGCATCTCCTGTGCATTCACGTCGGCACGCATCTCGGCGATCTGCTGCATCTGTGCCGCAATCTGCTCTTCGCTCGCCTGCTCGTTGAGCAGGTTATCGACCAGCGCCTCATACCCGGCGATGATGGTCTGGATCTGAAGGAACAACTCCTGACCGATCGCCACGTTGTTCTGCACATAGCCGAGCGGCGTATTGATCTCATGCGCAACACCCGCCACCATCTGGCCCAGCGATGCCATCTTCTCCGACTGCACCAGCGCCAGCTGCGAAGACTTGAGTTGCGAGTAAGCCTGTTCAAGCTCTGCCGTGTTCGCCCGCATCTGTTGCTCCATCGCCTTCAGCAGGTCCATCACGAAACCCACACCGAGATACTTGCCATCACGAGTCACGATGAAGTCTTCGGTGAGTGGGAACTGCATGTTGGCCGCGACATGCTGTGCCGCCTCCGCCAGCGGCTGCTCCAGCTCCACCAGCAAGGGCGCGTCATTGATGAAGTTGCGGAGCGGACGCTTGCCGTGAAGCTCGCGCGCATAGCGCTTGAGATAGATGTCCATGAAGCGATAGCGGCTGATCACGCCGATGGGACGCCCGTCTTCCTCTACGACTGGAAGCGAAAGCAGCTTCGAATAATCCGGATTGGAAAACAACTCGGCTACGTCTTCCAGCGGGCAATCGGGCGAGATGGCTTCGATCGGATTGACCAGCGACAAGAGGTCGCTGTCAGGATTGTTCACTTGGCGCATAGGTCCTCCGTTAGCGCTTTTTGGGACTATTTATCTTTTCTGGTTATGGCGCGGGATTCTAGGGGCAAGGTATGACAAGCAAATGACAAGGAACAATTGGCGGAAAAAATAAGGCATGTGCTCGAACAAACCGGGCAAGCGGCGGTACCGCGAGGTGCGCAGCCAATTACACCTGGCAGTGTGCGATTGGCAGAGGAAGAAGGAATCAGCCGGGGTTATCCACCGAGAACATGCTCCACGGATAGGTGATCCACAACTGGCTCTGGGCACCCTCGCGCCCCCGCGCCAGGTCGAAGCGGATGATCACACCGGATAGCACCAGGCGTGCGCCGACCCCGTAGCTCTCGCGTCCGTTCTTGAATAGCTGGCCGAATTCGTCCGCCACCATGCCCCGCTCCCAGAAAGCGGCCAGCTGGATGCCGGTGCGTATTCCCTTGGCCACGAGGATATTGAACGGCGTGCGTTCGTCGGTCAGGTTCCAGCGGTACTCCACCCCGTAGAACAGCGACTGGCCTGCATAGAAGCGTCCGTTATCGTAAGACCGCAATCGCTGCGTCCCCCCCAACGGCGTGGCCGTGCCGTACAGGTTGTTCGCCAGCATTCCCGCAAGAAGTTTGGCTTCGGTAGACTGGCAGGCATCCCGGCTTGGCCCGATGGGGTATTGATTGCAGTTCAGTCCATATCGCTGTTGCAGCAAGCCCTGGTCGGTCAGGCCCTGATGTGTCACATGGGCACGCGAGTAGAACAGATTGAATGCCAGCGTATCCCAGTGGCGCATCGGCGCATAACCGGTGAAATTGTAGTCGTTGACGAAATACTCGCTGTGATCGGGGTTGCCGTGATGAGGCAGGCGGCTGGAAAACTCGAAACGCACGCCGCTGCGCGGGTCGAGACGGTCATCGGTCAGATCAAGGGTCCCGCCTACGCTGGTAAAGTTGCCGCTCCTCCAGCTGGTATCCACTCCCGCGAAGGCTTGGCCATTCTTATCCAGCACATCGATCAGGCGATTCCGCCCGCTCAACATGCGCATAAACATCTCGTAACGGCGCTCATCGAAGGTCAGGGTCATCTGCCCCAGCAGATAGGCACCCTCAACCTTGGGGCGAATCACGTCGACGGGGTCGGAATTGATGCCGCGATTGTAGGATGTGCTCGCGACCCTGAAGTCGTTATAGCCCACGTCGAATATCAGGCGCTTGGGCAACACATGGTAATCGAGCAAAGCCAAACCGGTCGCCTTGATGTCGCCGCGGACGTAGTAGCCGGTGAAGTCGGTATCGGTGCCGCCCACGTTCAACACGCTGGCGCCGATTCCGACAGCTTTGCCCAGGCCGGGCACTTCGCCCACGATCGGATAGAGGTAATAGCCGAAATCCCGCCCGAACTGGTCCCTGCGCCGCTCGACCACCTCGGCAAGGCTCGCACTGCTGATCATCGTCAGCAGTATCACCCAGCACAAGAACAACCTGACTTCGATATGCATGTTGCCTCCTGCCTTCCGATAGTCTGCCCGCTCCCGGAGGATTCTATTCTGCCGCATGGTCAATGACAATTTGAAGTCATGCTGCCGGCAACTGGTTCTGTGCTAAATTGAAAACAAGGCAATAAGAAAAACATCCAACAAGGCATGACCGAAGCAACCGCCCATCAACCCGTCAACGACTTCCTGCGCCACATCCACCTCGGCGCGGAAGTCTATTACGTCGGCCAGCTGTGCGATTCCTGGCACATGGCCACCTCCGGCGGCGATGCCACGACGTTCCACCTGGTGTGTCACGGCGAGGCGTGGATACACCTGCCGCACCAAGCCCAGCCGATACCGATGCGCGCCGGGGATATTTCGTTCTTTGCGCATGATGCGGCACACGCCATCAGCGGCATGCAACATATCTCTGCCGATCAGGGATTCAGCCTGGGCAGGCAGGTTGCCTTCGATGAGAACGCCCCCGGTACGGGTTTGCTGTGCGGCCATCTGAAACTGCCGGCGCATATCCGCCGTCTGCTGCTGGCCGCATTCCCGGATTTCATGCTGATCCACCCGGACCTGAGCCCGGCCGGGCGGCAGATGCGCAGCTTGATCGAGATGATGTCGGAGGAAGCCAGGCAGAACGATTTCGGCGTGACGGCGGTTCTGGATCGCTTGTCGGATGCGCTGTTCCTGTACGTCATCCGGCATGCGCTGCATCTGGAGCCGAAGCTGTCCCCGCTGCTGGCTGCGTTGTCGGACGAGCACTTGCACCATGCTGTCTCGGCTTTCATCGACAGTCCGGCCGAGGAGTGGACGGTCGAACGCATGGCCAGGCTCGCCTGCCAATCGCGCTCCACGTTCACCGACCGATTCACCCAGCTCATCAGGATGCCGCCCATGGAGTTCGTGGCGACATGGCGCATGCAACTGGCGGCGGGCATGCTCGCCGATGAAAACGCCAACATGCTGGATGTGGCACTGCGCTGCGGATACCAATCGGAGGCCGCCTTCCGCAAGGCGTTCAAGCGCATCGTCGGCATCCCGCCGGGCAAAGCCCGCAACTAGCCCGCTCCGCTCCGCACATCCGGACGATTGGACATAAATTCCAGCCGTCCTGTCATGGATGCTTCGCCCTGGTTTCTCGAAAATCCGTTCCAGCAGCGCATCACGTTGCCAGACCGTTTCAAAGTCATTCGAGAACAACCAATCACAAGGAGCAGCATCATGACTGATTTCACTTTTTACACGCCGGAAAATTCCTCCGGGCACACCAAGGAGTTACTGGAAAGCATAGGCAAGGGGTATGGATTCATCCCCAACCTGTTCGCCTATATGGCGGAAGCGCCCACGACCGTGGAAGCCTATCTGGCGCTAAACGATCTGGTCTCCAAGACTTCGCTGTCTCCGGCGCAACAGCAAGTCGCGCTGCTGGCAGTAAGCGTGGAGAACGATTGCGAGTTCTGCACCATTGCGCACCGTGCGATGGGCAAGATGAAGGGTGCGAGCGTGCAGACCCTGACTGCGCTTGCCACTCACTCCGAGATCGCAGACGCCAAAGACCGTGCCCTGGCGACCTTCACGCAAACCATCGTAAAAAAACGCGGAAGGCCCAGCGATGCAGAGGTTCAGTCATTTCTCGGCGCAGGCTATACCAAACAACAGATCCTTGAGGTGATCCTGATCGTGTCCATCAAGACGCTGTCGAACTACATCAATCATCTGACGCAGCCGGAGCCGAACAAGGAGCTGCTGGCGATGATCTAGTTCGGTCCCGGACATGTGTTCAGGCAAACATTAACCAGGCTTGGAGGAAGATATGAACTTGCTTAAATCCATTTTCATCAGCTTGTACATGATGGCGCTCATGGCCATTGCCGGCTACGCCGGATGGATGCTGTACCAGGGCGCAACACCGTTGGCGTGGGGCGGCGTGATGCTGACGGTCGGTCCTATCCTGTCGGTCATCATGGTGCTGATGACGTTCAAGAACGTGGCCCGCACCAGCGCGCATTTTCCGCTGCTCAACATCCTCGGCGCAGCGGGCGTCGCCTCGGCAGTGTGGGCGTGGCAGCAACAGGGCGCGGAGATGCTCGCCGCGGCCCTGGCCGTTACCGCATGGGTGGGCTTTCTGCTTTACGCCTACTGGTTCTCGACCTTCGGCAATCGCCAGCCCAGCATGAAGCTGGTCGTGGGCGCCCGGCTGCCCCACTTCACCGTGCTGGATGCGCAGGACAGAACCGTCAGCTCGGCGCAATTGACCGACAAGCCCGCGATCCTGATTTTCTATCGCGGCAACTGGTGCCCGTTGTGCATGGCGCAGCTCAAGGAACTGGTCGCTCTCTACGACGAGATCAGGGCGCTGGGGGTGCGGGTCGCCATGATCTCGCCGCAGCCGCACAGCAATACCGTCGAACTCGCCAGGATGTTCAAGGTGAAATTCGATTTCATGACCGACCGGGGGAATGCCGCTGCGCAAGCGCTGGGCATCGAGAATATCAACGGTACGCCGATGGGTATGCAGATGCTGGGCTACGACGACGATACGGTACTGCCGACAGTCATCATCACCGGCCGCGACGGCAAGATCGTGTGGACGCACGAGACCGACAATTACCGCATCCGTCCGGAACCGCAGATATTCCTTGATGTGCTGCGCCAGCACGGAGTTGTTGCCATGGCATAGCCCGGATGCGCTCCTGTTTCAAGGTACCCCGGATTCCGCTAGCAGCGGCATCCGGAGTATGAATTCCAGCAGAGCACACTTCCCCGCCAATCGGCCTTTTACAAAGATTTTATAATCCACACCAGTTAAATGGTTTGCATACCGCGCAGGCAATTGTCGTTCCATAGTTGACCAATACCCTCACGATTCTTTCTTCCGGCAGTGCGGGTATAATCCGCACCACTGTTCAACCCCCCAAGGAAATAACGTGTCTCTCTCCACTCGAGTACAAGCCATCAAACCCTCTCCCACCCTTGCCGTCACCGCCCGCGCTGCAAAGCTGAAGGCCGAAGGCAAAGACATCATCGGGCTGGGTGCTGGCGAACCGGATTTCGATACTCCGCAACACATCAAAGACGCTGCCATCGCGGCGATCAACAAGGGTTTCACCAAGTACACCGCAGTCGGCGGCACCCCCTCCCTCAAGCAAGCCATCATCGCCAAGTTCAAGCGCGACAACGGCCTGGACTACACCGCAAAACAGATCCTGGTTTCCTGCGGGGGCAAACAGAGTTTCTTCAACCTCGCGCTGGCGGTGATCAATCGCGGCGACGAGGTCATCATCCCTGCACCGTATTGGGTTTCTTATCCCGACATCGTTCTCATCGCGGAAGGCAAACCGGTGATCGTGCAGGCAGGCATCGAACAGGGCTTCAAGATGACGCCCGCTCAATTGACCGCTGCGATCACGCCCAAGACCAGGATGGTGGTCATCAACAGCCCGAGCAACCCTTCCGGCGCGGTCTATACGCGGGAAGACCTGAAGGCTTTGGGCGAAGTGCTGCGCAAGCATCCGGACGTCCTCATTGCCACCGACGATATGTACGAGCACATCGCGCTGACCGATGCGAAGTTCGTCAACATACTGGACGCCTGCCCCGACCTTTACCCGCGCACCATGGTGCTGAACGGCGTGTCGAAGGCCTACGCGATGACCGGCTGGCGCATCGGCTATGCAGCAGGCCCCGAGAACATCATCACCGCGATGGAAAACGTGCAGTCGCAAAGCACTTCCAACCCGACTTCGATCTCGCAAGTGGCCGCAGAGACTGCGCTGAACGGCGACCAGGGCTGTATCGCACCGATGCTCAAGGCATTCCGCGAGCGCCATGTGTTCGTGGTCAACGAGTTGAACAATATCCCGGGCCTGAACTGCATCATGGCAGGCGGCGCTTTCTATGCGTTTCCCGATGCACGCAAGGCCATCGCCGCGCTGCACAAGAAAGGCACCATCAAGGAAGCCACCGACATCGCGCTGTCCGAATACCTGCTGGTGGAAGCAGGAGTAGCAGTGGTACCCGGCTCGGCATTCGGCAGCGAAGGCTACATACGCCTGTCCTTTGCGACCTCGATGGATAATCTGAAAAAAGCGCTGGAGCGCATGGCCAAGGCATTGGCTTAAGGGTTTGTTGAAGGCGCTGAGCCTTCAACTGATCGAATAGCCAGTCGCCATAAAAAAACCGGACAACAGAAATGTTGTCCGGTTTTTTTATTCTCCATGGAAAACGATAATGCGGGGGCAAATGATTATTTGCCCCCGGCGTGACACTTTATCCAGCGTTTTCCATGACTTTACAGTGCTACTCAGTAGCCGGCGCGCAACTTCGGCTCGGTGAGTGTGCCGTACAGGGTCAAGTTGTTGTTGGCTGCGCGCATCTTGATATCTGCGCTGAAATTCCCCCCAAGTTGATTCGTCGGCGACACCTCGAATAAACCACTGGCACTCATCGCCCCTGAAATAACCTTCAATTGGCGGAAATGAGTCACATGATTCTCAAGTTGCACCAAGCCGATCATTTCATCGAAGCGTGTACGCCCTCCAACGAGATGCTCCCGGCTTCCGGTACGCGCAGTCTCCACCATGTCGACGTTGACCGTCCCCTTCTTCACGGTGAATGACCCTTCCAGACGCGGCGCATCGTCAAGCAGGGAAAGTTTCGCACCTGTCATCGAGAACGTGCCTTCGCCGTACATATCTCCTTCAACGTGAAATTTCGGGAACATCTTGTCCAACTCGAACGTCTTGGCTTCCAAACGGCCCTGCAACTGCCAGCCTTTGCGCCAGTTGAGCTTGGCGCTACCCAATAGTATGCCGTTGAACATATGCGCATCGAATTCGGTGAAATTCACCTCGCCGTCACTCAGATCGCCCTTGGCGCTAAGGTCGCCGAATACGACTTCCGGCAACACCGGCAAACTGCGCTCCTTCATATCTACCGCCACTTTCCAGCGCCCTTGTGCGGATTGCAGATCGAAACCGAGTTTGTCATCAGGACTGTGAAGCGCAAGCCGGCTGAACCTTCCCTGAGCATCGATTTCGGCGACACCGCTGAAGATCGGCAATGCAACCTCGTCGGTGACGATCTTGACGCGCTGCAAGGTCAGATGACGCACCGGATATTGCGCATCGCCACCCAGCATACTCAGGCTAGCAGCCTGCTTCTCGATCTGCTCCCCCTGAATGCTGACATCCTCCAGCCCGGCATCGCTGATGACCTTGACCTCGGAAAACAAGGAGAGCGGATCAAAGTTTAGCCGAACGCTGCCGACCTTCACTTCTTGTGCATTACCCACAGTCACGTTCTGTAACTTCAGCATGGGGGGCAAGGATGCTGCACTGATCCCTCCAATATGTACCGGTTGCTTCAATCGAACGGAAAGACGCTGTTCCAGCGGTGCAATGTAATCGTTGAGCGGATAAACATAGGGCAGCACTAATACGGCCACCAGCGCCAGGGAGGCCAGACCGAAGACGATCTTGGCCAGCGGCAGCGGTTTACGGGGCGTTCTGACAGTGGGCTTTTGTGCCGCCCTAGCCTGGGACAGCACTGCTTGCTGCGCAGCCTGTTCGGCCTCGATGGCGGCTTGCGCCCTGGCTCGTTGCTCTGCTTCGGCCCATGCTTTGGACTGCTCTTCGGCCAATGCCCGTTCCTCGGCCATCCTGCGCGCTTCCTCTTCCGCCTTGCGGCGTGCAACTTCTGCTTCCTCCTTGAGTCGCGCCATTTCAGCCGCGACATCCTGGGATTTTTTCCCTGCTTCCGCTTTGGCAGCGGCTTCACTACTTCTCTCGGTTTGTGCAACACCCTCAGACGCCTGAATTTCCTTTGCGGAAAGCTCGGCACGTGCCTCTTGTTCTTCTCTTTTGCGCAAGAAGTCATCCAGCTGGATCTCATAAGCCGGAGCGGCCGATGCAGGTGCAGCAGCCCCCTCTCTTACAGCACGCAACAATGTTTCATTTTCTGCCCTGATGCGTGCAGTCTCTTTTTCAAGAACCAAACGTGCAGTCTCGGCTTCCAGGCGAGCCTTTGCATCAGCTTCTCTTCTGGCTTTTGCTTCCGCCTCTGCTACGACACGCGCAATCGCGGCTTCTTGTTCTGCTTTCAAACGCGCGGCTTCGGCCTCAATCTGTGCCTGTCGCTCTGCTTCAATTCTGGCTTTTGCTTCTGCCTCTGCCTTTAGGCGCGCAATCGCAGCCTCTTGCTCAGCCTTCAGGCGCGCGAGTTCAGCCTCCTGCTTTGCCTTCTCCTCGGCCATTTGTCTTGCACGTGCTTCGGCCAATGCTTTCGCCTCTGCCTCGGCACGAGCTTTGGCCGCATCCAGCTCGGCTTTGACACGAGCGGCCTCTTGCTCCGCTTTCAGAAGTGCAGCCTCCGCTTCCGTCTTGGCTCTGGCTGCGGCCTCCAGTTCCGCCCTGACTATTGAAGCTTCCTGCTCCGCTTTCAAACGGGCTGCTTCGACCTCCTGCTTGGCTTGCGCCTCTGCTACTTGCTGTGCCCGCGCGGCTGTTTCGATCTCGGCGCGAACTCGTGCAGAAGCTTCCTGCTGTCCTTGCATCCGGGCGGCCGCTTGTTGTTTGGCCTGTACCTCGGCCAATGCTCTTGCACGAGCTGCAATCTCAGCTTCTTTCATGGCTTTGGTCTCAGCTCTGCTCGCCTCGTCGGCTTCAGCCAAAGCTTTGGCTCGTGCCGCGTTCTCGGCTGCCTGCCGCGCTTGGGCTTCGGCCTTGGCTGCTGCCTCTGCGCTCGCTCTATGTTTGGCGGCTTCTACGGCAGCCTCCATCTCAGCCCGGATGCGCGCTGCCTCGTCCCCTTTCTTTTTAGCCAGATCGGCAGCACTCGGCCCGGATCCAGCGCTCAGACTGCTGAAGTCCAGGTCGTCCATAGGCGCTGGGGCAGCCGGTTTGGGCGTGAACATCTTCAACATGGAAGGCTTCGGCACAGCAAACTTGGGCTCTAGGTCTACCGCATTCTTGTCGCGGATGTATCCCCCCTGCACCAATTCGCCGAGAATATTCATCCAGCCTTCGCGCAGGCTCGGAGGGGCGCGCTTGGCCAATTCATCTGCTCTGGATTTGTTGTCGATGAGCGACAAAATGCGCTTGAGGTCGGTCGAAAGATTCGCCGTTTCGCGTTCACCCTTTTCCGTTTTGATAAAGACTGTTTTCTTATCCATAATCCACGCAGGTTTGTTGATTGATCACGCTATCTCATTGATCGCGTCGATTGGGAATTGTAGGGCCTACAACGAAAAGACACCAAAATATCTTCAAGAAAGCATTTCTCTTATTGACCAAATCGCTCGCAGTCATTAGTATAGCGGCCTCATCAATTCCCTGATAGCTCAGTCGGTAGAGCGACGGACTGTTAATCCGCAGGTCCCTGGTTCGAGTCCAGGTCGGGGAGCCAGTTAATGATAAAAATGCCCGCATAACTGCGGGCTTTTTTATTTTCCAGTCTCTGCTTGAGACGCTTGCTCGACGCAAAAAAGGGCTGGCGCCTTAGCTGCCAGCCCTTGAATTGAAGTGATGCAAGAACTCAGGGGACTTGCTGGTCGATGGTCACCTTGACGCCGGTGCTTCCCAGTGCGAGCGGCTTGCTCATGCCCGCCAGATCGCCTGGCTGCGGCATCGCATTGCCCGATTTGGATACCCGTACCACAACGACGACCTGGTCGAAGTTGGACATTTTCATCTCCGGCGACATCGCCATGCTGTCATCCAGCGAGAAGCTCAACGGCAAGTCCTTCACTTGCTTGCGCAGGATAGCCAGCGGCATCTTGGGACCTTGGGCGGCGCGTGCCAGCACGAACACCGTGTCATCCGGATTGGCCTTGCCCTTGAGAGCTGCACTCAATGTCACTGTACCGCTGATGCGTTCCTTGCCTGCCGCTTGCGCTTGAGGCGCGGGCTCGTTGATCTGATCCAGTACGGGTGGCATCTTGCCACCCTTGGTGTGAGCAAGCATCTGACGCGCCTGGGTCAGCGCTTCTTCGATCATCCTCGTATTTTCGCTGTCTTCCGGCGGGAGCAATTTAAGCAGCTTTTCCCAGTAACGAACGGCAGCTGGATAGTCGCCTCGCTCCATGGCAGCCGAACCGGACAACGCCAACGATTTAGGATGGTTCGGGTTCAGCTCGAGTGCACGCTCCAACAACTTGGTCGGAGCACCCCGCAGGCTGCCATGCGTCATCGCCAGGGCATCGGCATAGTCCGCCCATAGAATCGGTTCATCCGGAATGATCTTGACCAGTCTTTCGTACATCCTCGATCCATCGGCATAACGCCCCATCTCGACATAGGAACGGGCCAGCACCACCAAGGCCTCGGGATCGCCAGGATTTTGCGCGACTTTGTTCTCCAATTCCTGAAGTCCTGCTGCATCGCTCGCCAGCGCAGCTGCGCTATGCATCGACTGAGGGTTCAGTACTTCCATATTGCCGATCTTCAGATAGAGACCGACCGAAGCCAGCGGCAGCAGCAGAGACAGTGCGATAGCAGTGATCCTGAGCGGGTGCGGCGTGTCGGCCACTTCGCTTCCCTTGGTATCGCCAACCTCTTCCAGCAGGCGCGCTTCCAGTTCGCGCTTGCCTTGCTCGTACAATTCGGGTGTGAGCAATCCATTCTTAAGGTCGACCTCCATCTCGGCGATCTGGTCGCGAAGGATCTCCAGGTTGGCTGCGTCGCGCACCACGGCATTGCTTTTGGAAGTGCCGCGCCACAGCGGTACCGCGACGAACAGGATGGCGACGATCAGCAACGCCGCACAGACGATCCAGAATAGAGTCATTTGTTTTCTTCTTCGTTGAGTAGGGAGGCGGCGCGTTGATGCGCCTCTGGGGAAAGTTCGGTGTCCTGGATGAGCCGGCGGCGTTTGCGCAATTGGTACACCAACACACCGACGCCGATCAGCAACAGTGCGAAGGGACCGAACCATAGCAGCAAGGTATAGCGCTTCACCGGCGGTTCATACAATACAAAATCGCCATAGCGCGCCACCAGATAGTCGATGATCTCCTGATCGCTCTTGCCCTGGCTCATCTGCTCGCGCACCTCGCGGCGCAAGTCCTCCGCCAATTCGGCGTGCGAACTCGCCAGCGATTCGTTCTGGCAAACAAGGCAGCGCAGCCTTTCGGCCAAGCCGATCATGCGCTTTTCCAGCACCGGATCCGCAGCCAGATCTTTCGCCTCACCGGCGTATGAGAAAGTAGGCAACAGACAGAACAGCAAGATCAGTATTTTCTTCATTTTTTCTGCAACTCCGCTACCAATGGCAATATCTTCTCGCGCAGGCTCTGATGGGTGACAGGACCGATCTGCTTGTAGCGGATGATGCCCTGCTTGTCGATGACATAAGTCTCCGGCACGCCATAGACACCGTAGTCGATGCCGATACGTCCCTCCGTATCCATCGCGATCGATGTGTAGGGATCGCCGCCCTGGCGCAACCACATCTCGCCGTCCTCTTTCTTGTCTTTATAGTCGAGCCCGTAGACCGGCACGATGTTCTGCTGCGCCAGGGACATGAGTACCGGATGCTCTTCCTTGCACGATACGCACCAGGATGCCCACACGTTGAGCAGCCAGACCTTGCCCTTCATCTCTTCGGCCGAGAATCGTTTGCTCGGGTCGTGCAGTTGCGGCAGGTTGAACGCAGGAGCCGGCTTGTCGATCAACGGCGACGGCACCTCATGCGGATCGAGGCTCAAACCGGCATACAGGAAGCCCGCCAACACCAGAAAAACAACCAAAGGCAATATGAATCGCATCATGCCGTCTTCTCCTTCAATGTTGCACCGCCAATCACGGCCTGTGCCTTGCGTGCATGGATGCGATAACGACGATCGGTGATCGCCACCACTCCGCCCAGCGCCATCATGAAACAGCCGAACCATATCCAGTCGACGAAAGGTTTGATGTAGACGCGCACCGCCCAGGCATCGGTGCCGGGAATAGGTTCGCCCAGCGACACATACAGATCGCGAAGTAACCCGGGCTGGATGGAAGCCTCGGTCATCGGCATGCCCGAAGCGTTGTAACTGCGTTTTTCAGGCTCAAGAACCGTGATGATCTTCCCGTTTTTCCTGACCGTCACGCGCCCTTGCGAGGCCATGTAATTCGGGCCCGGCTGTTCGCTCACGCCGTCGAAGCGGAACTCGTAGCCGCCCGCCTCTACCGTGTCGCCGACTTCCATGCGCACATCGCGCTCGGTCTCGTAACCTTTCACCATCGTCACGCCGATGATGAACACCGCGATGCCGAGGTGAGCCAGCAGCATGCCGTAGTAACTGCGTGAAGGTGTCTTGAAGCGTTGCCATAGCGCGCCCGAACCGCTAACACGTTTGCGCAGATCGAGCAGTGTCGTGATGATGACCCAAGCCGCCAGCAACAAACCCAGCGCGATGAGCGGCGTCCACTTGCCCAGCACCAGCGGCAACAACAAGGCGATAGCCACACTGGCGCCCAATGCCCAGCGGATGCGCTGCCAGATGTCCGGCAGGCTGGCCTGTTTCCAGCGCGCGATCGGCCCCAGTCCCATCATCATCACCATCGGCACCATCAACGGAACGAACACCGTATGGAAGTAAGGTGGCCCGACAGAGAGCTTGCCGAACCCCAGGGCGTCCATGAACAGCGGATACAGCGTGCCGAGGAATACGGAAGCGGAAGCGACGGACAGCAACACGTTATTGGTCAGCAGCATGGATTCGCGCGAGACGAGATCGAACTTGCCGCCCAAACCGATCTTGGGCGCGCGCCAGGCGAACAGCAGCAGGGACGAACCGATGACGACCACCAGGAAAGACAGGATGAAGATACCGCGCTTGGGATCGGTAGCGAAGGCGTGCACGGAAGACAGCACGCCGGAACGCACCAGGAAAGTACCCAGCAGGCTGAGCGAGAAAGCGGCAATCGCGAGCAGCACCGTCCAGCTCTTGAACGCGCCGCGTTTTTCCGTCACTGCCAGCGAATGCATCAACGCAGTGCCGACCAGCCAGGGCATGAATGAGGCGTTCTCAACCGGGTCCCAGAACCACCATCCGCCCCAGCCCAATTCGTAATAGGCCCACCAGCTCCCCAGGGCGATACCGACAGTCATGAACACCCAGGCCACGGTCGTCCACGGGCGCGACCAGCGTGCCCAGGTAGAGTCCAGCTTGCCGCCCAGCAGGGCTGACAGCGCGAAGGCGAAAGCGACCGAGAAGCCGACGTAGCCCATGTACAGCATGGGCGGATGGATCACCAGACCCGGGTCTTGCAGCAAAGGATTCAGATCGCGGCCGTCCATAGCCGCCGGCAACAGGCGATCGAACGGGTTGGATGTGAGCAACATGAACAGCAGGAAACCGGCGGAGATGAGCCCCATTACGCCGATCACGCGCGCCACCATCTCTTGCGGCAGATGCCGGCTGAACGCGGCAACGGCGAGCGTCCACAACGTGAGGATGAACGTCCACAGCAGCAACGAGCCTTCGTGACCGCCCCACAGCGCCGCAATGCGGTACTGGATCGGCAATTGCGAATTGGAATGTTCGGCAACGTACATCACCGAGAAATCGTTGCCGATGAAGGACTGCACCAGGCACCCGAAGGCGACTGCGACAATGAGAAGTTGGCCTACCGCCAGGGTGCGCGCCGTCCCCATCATCACCGGATTGTTGCGTGCCGCCCCGATGATGGGCAGCGCGCCCTGGATGAGCGCAAGGAACAGTGCAACGATGAGTGCGAAATTACCGATCTCTGGAATCATGCTGAGACTTTCAATGAATTATTTGACTGCGGGCTTTTCGGCGGATGGGCTGCCGGTGGACTGACCTGCTCCGGCCTTGGCGGCTTCTGCCTTCTTGATGGCGTCGACTGCTTCCGGCGGCATGTAATTTTCATCATGCTTGGCGAGCACTTCTTCAGCGTGGAACACGTTATCGGATTCCAGTTTGCCTTGAGCAACGACTCCCTTCCCTTCCTTGAAAAGATCGGGAAGGATGCCCTTGTAGACCACCGGCATGGTTTTGGTCGTGTCGGTGATGTTGAAATGCACCGTCAAACCGTCTGTCTGGCGCTGCAGACTGCCCACCTCGACCAGACCGCCGATACGGAAACTGCGGCCCTGCGGCGCTTCTTTGTTGTAAACCTGGGTCGGCGTGAAATACAGGCTGACGTTGTTCTTCAGCGCGTACAGCACCAGGCCCACAGCCGCCGCCACCAGCACGACACCGGCAACGATGAACGATAGTCTTTTTTGTCTAGGCGTCATGCCGACTCTCCCATTTCATCACGCATCAGACGCAGATTGCGCAGCGCGTTCTTCCTGCGATGGCGCACCATCGCAATCTCGATGGCGAACACCGCAAGCGCCACCCCATATGAGCCCCAGACGTAGAAGGCATAGCCGTTCATCGCGAAGAATTCAGACCAGTTCATTGCTGACTCCTCCCATTCGATTGCTTCACTTCGGGCAGGCTATTCACCCATTGCGTATTGGCTTCCCGCTCAAGGATGATGCTGCGCACGCGGGCCAGCGTCACGGCGATGGCGTACAGCCAGCAGGCAGCCAATATGGCAAACATGGCTTGCTGCATCGCGATATGCATGCTGGTACCGCTGTACTTGATGGTCGAACCCTGATGCAGGGTGTTCCACCACTTCACCGAGAAATAGATGATGGGGACGTTCACCGAACCGACGATGGCAAGCAAGGCGCTGGCCCGATCCGCGCGGCGAGGATCTTCGATGGAAGCCTGCAGGGCGATGAAACCGAGATACAGGAACAACAGGATCAGTTCCGAGGTCAGGCGAGCGTCCCACACCCACCACGCGCCCCACATCGGCTTGCCCCACAGCGCGCCCGACCACAGCGAGATGAAGGCGAACAGCGCACCGGTCGGCGCCATGGCCTGCGCCATCATGGCAGAGAGGCGTGTCTTGAAGATCAATCCCAATGCTGCGTAGCCCGCCATGATCAGGTAGATGAACATGGACAGGATGGAAGCCGGCACGTGCAGGAAGATGATGCGATAGGCTTCGCTCTGCGTCGCATCCGTCGGCGCGACGAAGAAACCGATGTAGAGACCGAGGACAAACAGAATCGCAGCGGGCCATGCAAAGAAAGGGATCAGCTTGCCTGCCAGACCGTAGAAGTTGGTCGGCGCCGAATATTTGAACCAGTTGATTGCCAAATTATCACTCCATCGAAATACGTAACGCCTGCGCTGCAACGAACGGCGTGAACACCAGGGCGAACAACATGAACGCCCCCAGGAACGACAGATTGGAAACGACACTCATGCCAGTGTTGATTGCTTCCACCGCACCCGCGCCGAAGATCAGCACCGGGATGCACAGGGGCAATACCAGCAATGACACCAGCACACCGCCTCCGCGCAGCCCCAATGTCAGCGCCGCCCCGATCGCACCTATCATGCTCAGCACCGGAGTGCCCAGCAACAAAGCCAGCACCAGTATCCCCAACGCCGGAGCCGACATATCGAACTGCAGGCCCAGCACCGGCGCGATCAAGGCCAATGGCAAGCCGGACAGCATCCAGTGTGCCACGATCTTGCCCAGCACCAGCACCGACAACGACTGCGGAGCCAACATCATCTGTTCCAGCGTGCCGTCTGCATGATCTGCAGAAAACATGCGCGGCAGCGACAGCATGGAGGCCAACAACGCAGCGACCCAGACCACACCGGAAGCCATCTTGCGCAGCATGTCCATTTCCGGCCCGACACCGAGCGGGAACAGGCTCACCACCATCACAAAAAACACCAGCGTGGTCAGCACATCCGCACGGCGGCGCATCGCCAACAACAGGTCGCGCCTGACCACCAAACCGAACAACCCCATTAAAGACAGCTTTTTCATGACCGCGCCTCCGACACGTTACTGGCATAGCCAGCCGTTTGCGGGAGGAGGCGCCAAGCTGTCATGCCAGCACCTTTCAAATCCACTCGCTCTTTCATGACAGCTTCAACTGCCTTGTCTCCACGCCCGCGACTTGCAACGGCTGGTGCGTGGTAAAAATCGTCATGCCGCCTTTCGACAGATGTTCGCCGATAAGTTCCTGCATCAGGCCGACTGCACCTACATCCAGTGCGGTCAATGGCTCATCCAGTATCCACAGATGTGCATCACTGGTCAGCAGACGCGCCAGGGCCACCCGGCGCCGCTGGCCTTGCGACAACACCTTCACCGGCAGATGTTCGCGGCGCTGCAGTCCCATGCGGCGCAGTGCGGTGATTGCTTGCTGTTCAGTCACCGTGTAACCCGCCAGCCCCGCGCTCATCTGCAGATTCTCCAGCGCGTTCAATTCATCCTTGATCGCGTTCAAATGCCCAAGATACAGCAACTCCGCGTAGTAATCCTCGCCCAGATCGTGAGCACGCTTGCCATTCCAGAGTATCTCCCCCTCGTCGGGCGGTATGAAGCCGCAAAGCGTGCGCAGCAAACTGGTCTTGCCGCTACCGTTCGCTCCCTGCACCTGCATAAGCTGACCTGGATGCAGCGAAAAACTCAATCCGGAAAACAACCGATGGTCGCCGCGACTGCACGCGAGATTGCCGACTTCCAGCATGAAGGGTATCCAAAATTAACAGCGGGGAATTATATACGATTAAACGGGGGGCTTCACTCAAGCCCCCGAACTTCGCTGGAGAGGAAGGGGGATTGGCCCCAAAGGGAAAATATCCTTTGATTAACATATGGGTGGCAGCAATACGTACCGGCATCACTCAACTATTATTTCGCCGGCTCCAGGGCATCCACAAAAATGATCAGGTCAAAGGTGCGATTCAGCGACTTGCTATGGAACTTGGGCATCGCAATACCGCCGGAATATTTGACGGTGGCACCCTTGGCGATGTTCGTCTTGTAAGCGGCCAGCCAGAGCGGGCCTTGGTCGCTGGTCACTTGCACGTAGGTGTACATGTCCGTGTCGAGCACTTCCAGCACCTTGCCGCTATTGATCAAGCGGGTATCGGCAGGAATGCTCTCAGGGTGCCCGGGGGGCATGCCAGCACCCGGCTTGGTAGCCATGCCCTTGTGCGGCGAAGCGGTTGCTTCGGCTGGTTTGGCGCCTTCGGCTCCAGTGGCGGCAGCGGCGATCCCGGCAACAGAAACCAGCGTCATCAACAGAATGATTCTTTTCAAAGCAAGATCTCCTTAACAGTGGAACATATCCGCTCAATCGAACATCTCGCGGAGTGATTACAAAAAGCTGGCAAAAAAAAGGGGCCATTGCTGGCCCCGAGAGTATTACATATCGAGCTACTTACAGCTTGTAGTTCAGGAATACGCCGAACGTATTGACGTGGTAGTTCAGCGGACCGGAATCCAGCAACAGTGTGCCACCTGCACCTAAGCCATCGTAAGCGGCCATCTTGTTCATGATCACGTTGTCATAGTGCCAATCCTTGATACGCATACCGTCGAAACGATACATCGCACGCACAGTGGTCTTCTTGTCGAGAGGCTTGACCAGATTCACCGTGATCGTGTTCTGCTGCGTGGTCATGTCAGGAAGAGCCGTACCGGCAAGGGCCTGCATCGCCTGATTGGCCGCCGCGGTGGCACTGAACGCAAGAGCGCCATATTGATAAGCGATATGGGTGGTGCTTCTGGCGTAGGTGTAGTCAACACCGAGCCGTGCCCAGCCCAGATCGTTCTGCAATCCGAGTCCCAACACATGGTTAGTGTCGGTGGTTTCAGATCTCCAGGTGTCATAGATGGAGCGGGCACCGTCGAGTCCGGTGGTTGTATCGGAACACCCGGCATACCCGTATTGTGCAATCAGGTTGGCTGTACACGCAGGCGCAGCAATAGCCGAGATATTACCGACGTTCATCGTCTGAAGCTTCTTGCCCCTTTGGAAGTTATAGAAGGACGTCACGATAGTGTCATACGCGGGCTGGTAATTCATGTCCACACCGACAGAATCCTGATTGTCCTTTTTCAGGCCATAGGTGCCTTCCGGGAAATCGGCTCTCTTAATCTGGAGATTCAAGCCCAGATCCAGATCTTCGCCCACTTGATAGTTGACGCGCGTGTTCAGGATCTTCTGATCACGGTTAGCCAGGTCGTATTTGCGGAAATAGTACGAATAGCGGTTAAACACGTTTGCTGCGAGCGCCGGATAAACCACGCCATTGACATTCGTAAGACCTGCGCCGGTTGCGGGGTTGGTGTTGGCGATCAAGCTCGCCGGATCCAGCCCCGGCAGACCGGTACCCAGGTCCTCGAACGTCCGGTACCTGTAGTCACTACCGCGCTTGGTGTCTTGCTCATACGATGCGCGCAGGGTCGTGTCGCCCAGTGCGCGGTTGACATAACCGAGCTTGACCTTGTTTTCTTCGGTCTTGGCGCGCTCCCTGAAGTTGCGATGGAAGTCCTCGCGCTCGAGGGCCAGGTTCACGCTGCTGAACTTGTCCAGGTCATAGTCTGCGCTGATGCCATAGTTATACTGCCTGGTCGAGCGTGCCTGACCAAACACCGGAACGTTGGCACCGTTGACAATCGTCGCGCTTCCAGCCACACCGGTAACTGGAATATTGGATGCACATCCTGTAGTGGGATAGCCGGGCAGCGTGTAACAACCGGCCCCGGAAGGTGCCGCAACTACGTCAAGGTTACCCACTGCGTTTGCCGTACTGGGGCCGCGTCCGAATTGACCGGTCAGCGGGTTGTAGGCGATATAGCCACCCTTGTTATCCGTTTCAAAGAAGCGGTAACTGCCCTTCACGCTGAGGTCTTCAACCGGCTTCAACGACAGCCCAAGATCGACCAGCTTGTTGTCGATGCGCTGACCGGCATTCTTTCGGCTCAATGCGTCGGTCGTGTTCCAGTTGCTGACCAGCCCGCTATTGACGGCATAGCCGGGGTTGTTTCCTGCCAGAGTGGTCACTCCGGCAGCTGCGAGGTCAGCATTCATCGCTGCCGAGATGGGAGCCACCAGCGCATCGTTCTGACGATTCGACCCGTACGATGCGGCGGCAGTGAAGCGTCCCTTCATCAGATCGGGCAGGCTGCGTGCAAACTCGCCCTTCAAGTTAAACGCATCGTTGTCGGGAGGCAAAACGAAAGTCCCATGCTGGATAACGCCATTCGATGTGGCCACGCCCAACAGCGGGAACTGGACATTAAGTTGCTTGATGCTATTGCGGAACATCGAAGCCGAGGCACGCAGATTGGCTTGGGTCAGCCCCTCGCTATAAGACAGGCCAGCCAAAATATCATGCGTCTTGTACTGGATGGGCTCTGCAATATCAGTCGAGATATTGTTGCCGTCGTTCATCGCAAAAGGACGAGCCCCCTTGCGATCCTCCAGACCGTAGCTGGCATAGCCCTTGAGGTTATCGGTCAGCGTAATATCGCCCCGCACGCCGCCCTTCCTGCGCACCAAGGCCAACTCGCCATATGGCGTAGCAGCCAACTTGGCGGCAATGGCCGCTGCCATATTGGATTGAACTGCTCCGGTTGCACCTGTTCCGCTAACCGCTGCAATGGCTCCAGTAGTCGGATTCGGCGTACCCGTCACACCATCGATTGCTGCGATTGCAGCGGCGTTTCCATATAGTGTGCCATTGTAGAGCCAGCATGGCGCCAGTGCCGTACAACCAGTGAGGCCAGTAGTGTTAGCACCCGCGTATCTCGCCGTCCCCCCGCCCGGCAGCGTAACCGTCGCCCCCCCCGTGTAAGCACCCGGATTAACGTACCTGCTCGGCATGGCCAGGCCGGTGCTCAGATTGCCCGTGCCTTCGCCGCTATAGAGAGATTTCCAAGTCTCAGTAAAAACGTGCTGCGTTTCGTTATAGAACGTTTTGACCTTCCAATCGCCATATTTTCCAACCGTGAAGTCGTAGAACTGGTCATGACGACCAACGCCACCGCCGTTCACGGTGAAGTAACGCGCGCCCTCGGAATCCGCAGCAACACCGAAGTTATTGAGATACACGCCATTCTTGTTGTTGGCGGTGTATTCATTGCGCTTGGAGTTCTTTGTCTGGGTACTGTTAACCACTCCACCGATTTCCACATGGCCTGTCACCTGGCCTTTGGCAACGCCCTCTTCCTTGACTGGCGGAAAGTTGTACATCTGACCCGTCGGGGTGCGCATGACGGGCATGTCCGGATCCAGCTGAACCGGACCGCTTCCCGGGTAGCCGGGGTTGGCCGCGTTACCGATGACGGTATCCACCCCCACACCGGAATCCGCCAGCGCCGGAAGGCTGGCCATCTGCACCAGCGCGGCGCCGATGCAAAGCGTTAGCAATTTCATACGCGGGCTATTGTTCATTGAAAATCTCCTGTCGCGATTGGTTTCGACTTTTTCAAAATGTTTGGTATGTGTCATGTCGTCGTCTCCCCATCAGATCAACGCTGGAAGCGTGCGCCGCCGGGGCTGTTGCTACCGTGGATCTGAGAGTGACAGTTTTGGCATGAACGACCTGTCATACGTCTGGAGGCGAGGATCGTCGCTCCAGCGTTGGTCTGCAAATTGGCATTGGTCTGCCCCAACGATGTCGGGTCGCCGTTCACAACGTCACCCGTTGTGTTGTTACCCCATACCAGGTGGCCCATCGAGCCGCTGGTGCTGTGGCAGCCGGAACACAGGAACGGACGGGTCTGGACCAGCAATTTGTCGTTGTTCGAACCGTGCGGCGAGTGGCAATTCAGGCAGTTTTCGCGCACCGGTGCGTGTTCCCAGATGAACGGACCGCGTTTCTCGGCGTGACAGGTGTAGCAGACCTCGTTGACGCTATCTGCCTTGAGCAAGCGCTTGCCCGTGGAACCGTGCGGGTTGTGGCAGTCCTCGCAGGTCATCTTGCCTTCAGGTACCGGCATGTGCGACTTCTTCTTGAATTCCGCACGTTGTTGCTGGTGACAGGTCTGGCAGGTTTCGGTGATGCTCATCTTCTTCAGCAGGCCGTTGGCAGAGAACTGGGCCATCGGGTTGTGGCAGTCACTGCAAGCCAGTTTGTTGGTCTGGTGAATGGAGCTTTCCCAGTAGAGGCGGTTGCCGCCGCTGTGACAAGCCAGACATTGGCCGTTCATTTTCGCAATGGGAGTACCCCACGTCTTGGTGAAGCCGATCAGCAGGCTGTGATCCTTCGTTCTTTTCGCGTGCAGCGAGCCGGGACCGTGACATGCTTCGCAGACTAGCTTTTCCGTTTCGTTCTTGGGGTTCTCACGGAAAATCTTTGAGTGAAGCGTATGGCTGAAGTTTTTGTTTTCGACATCGTGACAGCTGGTACAGACCCGCTCCCCCACGTAGGTGGCAGTGGCTGTGGCTGTTGCAGCAGGTGCCGCGGCTGGCTCAGCCGCAGTCGCATCAGCTGCCATTGCAGCCGTCTGCCCAAAAGCGAGCAACAATGCGGCCAATGCCCCCATCATTGCCTTCATGCAAATGAATCGATCCCTGATCATCTTGCCCCCTCTAAAATTTGGATTAAAAACTCACAATGCAACCTTAGTCACTTCCGAACAACCTGGGCACGAAAACCACACCCGGAAATGCAAAAGCCCACACTTAACCTAATTTTATTTCAGCACTTCCGGCTTTGTGCTGACTTACGCCGACGAATTCTGACAAATACTGACATTCCACGGAGAACGCCCAAGACCTATTCCATCACCAACTCGATACTATCTACAAAAATGATCTTTTCGAATGTTCGATGAAGCGATTTGCTATGGAACCTGTACATGGCGACACCCCTGGAATACTTGATGGTGGCCCCCTTGGTGATATCTGTCTTATAGGAAGCAAGCCACAGAGGACCTTTATCGCTGGTCACCTTCAGGTAGGTGTAAGTAGGTGAATTAATCACTTCCAGCACCTTGCCACTGCTTGCCAGTTTAGCATCGTCAGGAATGGCCACAGTATCTTCTGGCAACAAAGCGCCGTACGCGTTACCCGTCGGTATTTCCATCTTCGGCAACGATGTGGCTTCAGGCATAAAGGCGTCGGTGCTTGTGGTCGCAGCCACAGCGAAACCTGCAACTGAAACCAGCGCAATCGACAGCATGATTATTTTCAAGGCATCCCTCCTTCGGGTGAAATCGAAAAACCTCACCGGAAAAGAGCCTATATCAACTTTGTCAGTCAGTGACCGACAAAGACTGACAATTACTGACGCCTAAGAGAGGCGTTGCACATCAAGAATGCAAGGGTGAAAGCTCTGCAAAGATTCAGTTCACGACAGTGAGCGGCCGAATGAATTGGTAACCTATGCCGCGCATTGCCTGCAACGGATTACGGCCATCTTCCAGCAGGGGGAGCTTGCGCCGCAAACGGCTGATATTGGCTTCCAGCGCGCGGGGGTCGTAAGCGAACGGGTTCTTGCCCAGCGCACGGATCAAGGTATCGCGATCCGCCTGCCGGTTTGGCGTGTTCGCCAGTGCCTGCAACAGGAGCATCTCCAGGCCTGACAGCGGAACAGCCGGGGCTCCGGGCGGTACCAACTCGGAACGCACAAGAAAAAGTCTCCAGACTTCTTCACCGGGAGCAGATGGATTAAGCCGCTTGCACAGATTATCGATGAGCGCCAATAGTTCGGCGAAATTGATCGGCTTGACCAGGTAATCGTCCACACCGGCGCGTCGACACTCCACCCGGTCTACCCCCAAACTGCGGGCAGTCACCATGACCAGACCGATGCTTGCACCGTACTGCTTGCGCAAGCGTTGCGCGATCTCAACGCCGGACTCACCAGGCAGGTTATAGTCCAAAAGTGCAATCTCAGGAATGAATTGCAGGCGTTGTTCGAGCTCGTTACCGCTGCTGACAGCAAGCACCTCATGCCCGGCATACATCAGATAGGACTGCAACTCTTCCTGCTGTCCAAGATCGTCTTCAACTATGATAATGCGTGCCATATGCTCACTTTGTAACGGGAGGCCCGGAACCGATGCCCAATTTACACAATCACAGCGTTGTCGCGCAAGCGCTTTCGCGGGTTCGGCAACGCCTGTCCGGTTTAAGCCTGCAAAGTCGCTTCTTGCTGATCATGGGGATGTCGTCATTGTTCATCACCCTGCTTTTCTGGATCATGTTCAACAATTTTACCGAACATTTATTAGGACGCATCGGCTCCCGTTTCGCCGAAAAGCAGATGTTCTATGACAAGGCGAGAACCCTCCAACCGCTGATCCGCGAAATAGTGCTGGCTAGCCAGTCCGCCGATGCCGCGCCGGTCAAAGAATGGGCACTGCACGAAAAAGACCCGGAACTTTACCGTCGAAGCATGGAAGAGCTACGCAATCGCTTTCACAGCGACAATTTTTTCGTGGCTATCGCAAGCTCAGGCAATTTCTATTATCACGATGCAGCAAGAAAGCTTAAGGAGCCATTGCGCTACAGCCTCGACCCCGCATCTCCAGACGACGCATGGATACTGGACTTCATCAAAAGCGGAGAAGACCACGGCATCAATATCTCATCGAACGGCAAACTCGGTTTGCACAAGATATGGGTCATGGTGTCGATACAAGACGGCACCAGGGTAGTGGGTGTAATCGGCACGGGAATCGATCTGGACGAGTTCACGCGCAACGCTTCAAACGTCCACCTGCCCGGCGCGACCAACATGTTCATCAACCGGAATGCTGAAGTCCAGATATATAACGACGTTAATCATTTCGATTTTCCGAACATAGAGAATCATTCCGAACCGCAGCACAGACACATTCAGATAACGAGCACGCACGCTGGCAACCAGTGGGTACACCAGTCCATCAGGAAACTCGATGACGGCACGACCGGCATAGAGACCGAATTCGTGCGCATCGAGGGGAAACGCTATCTTGCGAGCATGATCGCCCTTCCAGAGGTGGGTTGGTACGATCTTTCCCTGCTCGATTTGTCTGTGATGATGCCAAATGCCGATTTTGTGCGCATGGTATTGGCGGTTGCCGCGGGGACACTGGGACTCCTGGCCATTCTGGCGTTTACACTGCACAAATTGGTTCTGAAACCAGTTGCGACACTGACCGATGCGGTATCCCGCATCCGCCAGGGCGATTACAGCGCAAAGCCTCTGGAAGAGAGCAGCGGCGAAGTTCAACAGTTGATTACGCAATTCCAGGACATGGCGGGTGCCATATACAACACCCAACAATGGCTGGAAGACGAGATCGAGAAACGTACACGCCAACTCAGCGATGCCCAGAATATCCTGGAGATCACGCTGCACCGTGAAAAAGACGGACGTGAAACGCAAGCCAACCTCATGGCCTTGATGGCACATGAGATGCGCAGCCCGATTGCAGTGATAGGAAATACGGCGCAGATGCTGGATATGCTGGCGCAACAGGAGCGTCTGGACTGGCAACCGCGCATCGAAAAGATCATGCGTTCGGTCAGACAGCTGGCAACGCTAATGGATACATTCTTGTCCGAAAAATGGCTGGATATGGACAAACACGGACTGAATCGCGTGATGGGCAATCTCAACCAGCTCTGCGAGGAAGTCAAGGCGGGTTTCGTCGACAGCCATGCACGGCCTGTCCATTTCGAGCCGTACGACGGCGACGCCAGGCTCTGTGCAGACTGGAACCTGGTACGAATCGCTATCATCAACCTGCTGGACAACGCCCGCAAATACTCGTCCCGCAGCGATGAAATTTACCTGAAGGTTCTGTCCGGCAAACCGGACATGCTATGCATCGAGGTAAGCGACCGGGGGGTTGGAATACCATCTGAACTCCAGCAGCATGTTTTCGAGAAGTTTTCCAGGGGGCGGCATGAGACGGACATCCAGGGAAGCGGCCTCGGTCTCTACCTTGTGAATTGGATCGCCAGATTTCACGGTGGATATACCGAAGTTAATTCGGAACAAGGACAGGGCAGCACTTTCCGCCTGTGCCTGCCCTTATGCGAGCCGGACTCTGCAGAAGTATCCGCAATTCAATCCACTAAATGAGAGAGCCCTCGATTTGCACAGAGTGAATGGCAAAAAGGAGCGAGCAACAAGGATGGCAATGCCATAGCCCCTGCGGAAGGACTCGCAAATGCTTCAGGTTTGCTAATGCATCTCAAAATAAAGAAGACCTCACTCGACGTTTGATGATCGAACGCCCAATGAGGTCTCTTTTTGCCTGTACTACAAACCAGCTCATGCACTGACTGCAAGGCTTCAACTCAAGAATCGATTTCTATTCCCGAACTTGAATATCCGCCCTCTGCTACATTTACTTGCCTGCGGGCTTCCCTGCCAGACGGCGGTCAGGCAATCTGGCCAGATAGTCGGCCATGGCCTCCATATCGGCAGTGGATGTTTCCCTCAGCGCTGTCACCATATCAGGATGCGAATTCCCGCGTGCCATAACCTTGATAAGTTCCATTTCCCGCAACAGATAGCTGTAGTGCTGGGCAGCCAATGCAGGGTACAGCTTTTCACCATCGCCCTCGCCGCGACTGCCGTGACACTTGACGCAACCCTTTTGCGTGTACAGTGTCTCGCCAAGACGAACCTGATCCCCGGGTCCCTTGCCGTTTTCCTTGACTGTCGTCGCATTGGAGAGGAAGGCAGCGATGTCGGCAATTTCCTCGACCGTAATTGCATCTTGCGAAATAAAGGGCTCCATCTTCGGATTGATACGCAGGCCGGCACGGATGTCGGTCAGCTGCTTGACGATCACTGAAGCATATTGCCCGGTCAGCCTTGGATAAATACCGTCAACGCGGCCAAAGCCGTCTGGCTTGTGGCAGCCGCGGCAACCGCGGAACGCATCCTTGCCACGCTCCACATCAGGCTTCATCCGCAACGCTTCGGCCCGCTCGGGAGTCATCTTGTTCCATACGTAGCCCTTGCTGCCGATCCCTTGTGCGCTCGCGGCCACGGGTGTGTCGGCAAAGACCGAAGTTGCAGGTAATAGTGCTAGTGCAAAAATCAACAATGCTCTCATTTGTCACTCCCCTTTTAAACCGCTGATATATTCGGCCGCCGCTTTCATTTCCTGCTCGGTCATGCGCAAGGTGATAGCGCGCATCACGCCACGAGAATCGTTGTTGCGCACGACGTTCTTGAAATTGATCATCTGGGCAAGCATGTAGGCCGCGTGCTGACCAGCCAGGCGCGGGAACTTGTCCGTGCCCTCACCCTTTTCACCGTGACAGCCGGAACAGGCAGGCACGGCGGTACTCAAGATACCTTCTTCGAAAATCTGACGCCCTTGCGCAGCGAGATTAGGGTCAGCCGCGACTCCCGGGGTTCGTTTTTGCGCACTATAGTACGCCGCTATCTTCGGGATTTCAGCATCTGTAATCTGAGCGGCCATCGGCCCCATGATCTCGCTCACGCGCTTGTACTTCTTGAAGTCGATAATTTGCTTGGTAATGTATGCAGCATCAAGCCCTGCGATCTTCGGAAACTCAGGGGTTGTGCTGTTGCCGTCTTCATTGTGACAGCCAGCACACAGCGGGTTGGGCGCTTCCGCTCGAGCCGCCAGCGGCATCAATACGGATGCCAGAATTGCCAGCATCATAAGCAGGGACGATTTCTTTTGCTGTCCAGTTCGGCGATGTCGCATGCTGCCAGCCGATGTGCATCCATGTTGGGTCATTTGTTTCTCCCTCATTCATTGAATCTATTTGTAATAGACTGATCACAAGCGAGCACAATCACTGTGCGTAGCGTGTCGTTATTGGCAGTATCCGCCCCCAGCCCTTCAGAAAACAACTTTTGCAACCCCAAAGTTTCCTCATAAACTCAGAAATCCAGCCTCAGATTAATGGTAATGTGCGGCCCACCATAGCAAATGCACCGATTCCTGATTCACTGCGCGATCTAAAACAGATCTGGAAAGCCCAAAAATACAACCTGGTCTTCCAGAAATTTCAAACATCCAAAGACCGCACTGGTCCTGATTCTATTACAACTATTCCAGCGATAAACTGACTTACGCCGATGTATTCTGACAAATACTGACACCACAACAACCTTGCCGCATGGACAAATTATAAATTTCTTCATCTGAAATCATAGAATATTCCCTGCCTCATCAAGACGAATCCTGAAGCCAGATCCTGTCGATTACATAATGCAAGCGCATTACAGTTATAATTGATTTTATGTTTTCAATCATTTACGGGGGACTGCATGGGTTTTCTGGCAAATAAACGCTTTCTTGTAACCGGTTTGCTCAGCAACCGCTCGATCGCCTATGGCGTTGCGCGAGCCATGCATCGTGAAGGTGCCGAGCTTGCTTTTACCTACCAGGGCGAGCGTTTCAAGGAGCGAATAACGGAGATGGCCAAGGAGTTCGGGAGCGACCTGGTATTTCCTTGCGACGTATCCTCCGATGCTGAAATCGAACAGCTCTTCTCCAGTCTTTCGACACAATGGACAAAATTTGACGGTTTCGTACACGCCATTGCCTTTGCTCCGCGTGAAGCTCTGGATGGGGAATTTCTCGATGGTTTCAGCCGTGAAGCATTCCGCATTGCACACGACATCAGCTCCTATAGCTTCCCCGCGCTTGCCAAAGCAGCCTTGCCCCATTTGAACGATAATTCGGCAATACTCACCCTGAGCTACCTTGGTGCTGTGCGAACCATGCCGCATTACAACGTAATGGGAATGGCTAAAGCCAGCCTGGAAGCCAGCGTGCGTTATCTGGCCATGGAATTGGGGCGCAAGGGGATTCGCGCCAACGGCATCTCGGCCGGCCCAATCAAGACACTGGCCGCTGCAGGCATCGGAGATTTTTCCAAATTACTTGCCTACAACGCAAAGCATGCCCCGCTCAAGCGCAATGTCACCATCGATGAAGTCGGCAATGTAGCGGCCTTCCTGTGCAGTGATCTTGCCAGCGGCATCACCGGCGAGATCACTTATGTCGACGCCGGCTTCAACACCACTTCGCTTGGAACTACCGAAGCCTGATCGGTGGCTTCTGAATGCAAAAACGCCGCTCGTTGAGCGGCGTTTTTCCTGATGCTGGGCGATGTCAGCGACAGCTATTTCTTCTCTTCTGCCGTGAAGTCACTCATCGTTATTGTTGCATGCTTCCTCAGGTCTGCCAGGCAAGCCGTCAACAACTCTTCGCCTGTGATCTGCCGAACCTGCTGTGCATAACGATTGCGCTTACCCTCGTCACTCGGCCCAGTCTCTTTAACTGCGTCGATACGGGCCAGCATATAGCCGTTTTGTCCGTTCACACCCACATAGGCCGGCAGCTTGCTTGTGTCGGCATGAAACACCGCTTGTATCAATTCAGGCTCAAAACCAGAACGCTGACTGCGAGTGATGCTTTGTCCTGCTTTCCAGCTCAAGGTGACCTTCTCGCCCAGCTGCAATTGCTCCAGCAGCTTTTTGCCCTGCGACGTTGCCAATTCCGCTGCCTGAAGCCTTTCCAGCTTCTGACGGATACTCGCCGAGACCTCGTTCAGAGGTCTCAAGCTCGCTGGCTTGTATTCCGTGACTCGAGCAGCAAGTACGGTGTTCGGGCCGACCTCCAAAGCAGCTGAATTACGCTTGTTCTTGAGCACGTCTTCCGAAAAAACCGCTTGCAGAGCCTTGTCCGTCCATAACCCACCAGGCGCCTGGCCCTTGCTCAGCCACACTCCGCGCTGCACCGGCGCTTTTATCAGTTCGGCAGCCGGTTTCAGACTGTCGCTTTGTTCGTATACGGTATTGTTGAATTTCTCAGCCAACTCGGCGAACTTGTCGTTGGCATGCTGCAACTTCAAACGCTGGACAATCAGGCTCTTCACCTCGTTCAAGGGTTGCATCTTTGCAGGCTTCACCGCAACCAACTTGATGATGTGGTAGCCGAAGTCACTCAACACCAGACCGCTCACCTCACCGACCTTCAGGCTGAACACGCTGTCTTCGAACGGCTTGACCATCGCGCCACGCCCGAACATGCCAAGATCGCCACCATTAGCTGCCGATCCCGGGTCCTGCGAATACTGCTTCGCCAATGCGGCAAACTTCGCTGGCGATTGTTTGACTTGCTGCAATACCTGTTCGGCCTTGGCCTTGGCGGCCTGCTTCTCGGCATCGGAGGCCTGCTTGGGCACGGCAATCAGGATATGCGCGGCCTGACGTTGTTCCTGCTCCCCAAACTCTGTCTGGTGTTCCTCGTAATACTGCTTCACCTCTTCGTCGGTTAGCGTCACCTGCGGCAGCAAAGAATCGGCGGATAGCACCACGAATTCGACGTTAGCACGTTCCGGCATCTGAAATTCTTGTGCATTCTTATCGTAGTAATCGCTGATAGCGCTATCGGCCAGCTTTACCTGTTTCACAAGATCCGCAGCATTGATGTTCGCTGTAGAGATAACGCGTTGCTGTTCGTTCAGTCGAATCAGATTGGCCGCCACTGTGTCGGAAGCAAATCCGTTTTGCGTATACGCATCGGTCAATTGACGAGTAAGCAAGTCTTGGCGGATACGATTCTCGAACTCAAAGCGATTCATCCCCTTTTCGTTCAGCACCGCCTCATAACGCTTCTTGTCGAATCTTCCATCCGTCTGGAACACGCCTATGCTGGCAATGATCTGCGCGATCTGTTCATCGGTCAGGCTCAGCCCGATGCGACGCGCCTCATCACCCAAAAGATGTTGTGTAACGAGCCCTTCGAGTACGGAATGCTTGATCTCCGGCTTGTCAAAAAACGCCGGGTCAAAATTGGCCCCGGCCATTTCCCGTATCCTTTGCTGCTGTTGCTTCAGCGCATTATCGAATTCCTGTTGACCTATCTTTTCTCCATTGACTGTCGCTAACGGTGCGGCACCGCCGGATTTGCGGTATGAATCTACCCCCCAGAAAGCGAAGGGCAAAGTGATAAGTGCCAGCACGAGCTGCACCAGCCGTTTTTTTTCTTGCACGAAATCGAACATAGCAACCTACCCGAAAGAACGGACGCCACTTCTGACATCCCATATGAAAAAAGGCGAACTTTCGTTCGCCTCTGTTTGGCGGAGTGGACGGGACTCGAACCCGCGACCCCCGGCGTGACAGGCCGGTATTCTAACCAACTGAACTACCACTCCATAAAACTCAAAAATCCAACAAAATCTGGTGGGTGCTGACGGGATCGAACCGCCGACAATCGCCTTGTAAGGGCGGTGCTCTACCAGCTGAGCTAAGCACCCGACAAAGACGACTAGTTTACAGCATCTTTCAAACCTTTGCCAGCGCGAAATTTAGGAACCTTGGCAGCCTTGATCTTGATAGTGGCGCCAGTGCGAGGATTGCGGCCATTACGCGCAGCACGCTTGCCAACATAGAATGTACCAAAACCAACCAAGCTAACGAGTTCGCCCTTCTTCAGGGATTTCTTGATGGACTCGATAGTCGCGTCCAAAGCACGACCGGCAGCAGCCTTGGAAATGTCAGCGGATTTTGCGATTGCTTCGATCAGATCAGATTTATTACTCACGCGATTCCCCTTTGCTTGTTAGTTAAGAAGACAGGAAAGCCCTGCGACGGCTTTATATCAAGGGTTTCAGGGTGGGTCAAGCCGATGCAAAACTTATATTTATCGAACCCACCCCTCTGCAATCCCCGTCAATGCTTGATTGCGGGGGAGGTGCTTGTTTCGGCGATGACCGCAGGAGATGTCACAGCGGCGACTTCCGGCTCCGTCAGCGGCTCCGGCTTGCGCTCCAGTGCCATCTCCAGAACCTGCTCTATCCATTTGACAGGATGGATATCCAGTTTGTTTTTCACATTATCGGGAATCTCAACCAGATCCTTGGTGTTCTCCTCGGGAATCAGCACGACCTTGATCCCGCCGCGCTGAGCCGCCAACAGCTTTTCCTTCAAGCCGCCAATTGGGAGCACTTCACCGCGCAAAGTGATCTCGCCAGTCATCGCCACATCGGCACGCACCGGGATACCTGTTAGCGCAGACACCATCGCGGTACAAATGCCGATACCGGCGCTCGGCCCGTCCTTGGGTGTTGCACCTTCCGGCAAGTGGATATGCAGGTCTGTCTTCTCGTAGAAATTCCCGGCGATGCCCAATGTACGGGCACGACTACGAACCACGCTCAGCGCGGCCTGGATGGATTCCTGCATAACCTCGCCCAACTTTCCGGTGGTCGTAGTCTTGCCTTTACCTGGAAGCACGGCAGTTTCGATCGTCAGCAGTTCGCCTCCGACTTCCGTCCATGCCAAGCCGGTAACCTGACCGACCTGATTTGTTTTTTCCGCGATGCCATAGCTGTAACGACGCACGCCGAGATATTTATCCAGGTTACGAGCATTGATAGTGACCTTGTTTTCACGGCCTTTCAGCAGCAACGACTTCACGACCTTGCGGCAGATCTTCGACAACTCCCGCTCCAGGCTACGAACGCCCGCTTCGCGCGTGTAGTAACGCAAGATATCGCGTATCGCACTCTCGGAGACGCTGATCTCGTCTTCCTTCAGTCCGTTATTCTTGATCGCCTTCGGCAACAGATAGCGCGTGGCGATATTGACCTTCTCGTCTTCCGTGTAGCTGGAGACGTGAATCACTTCCATACGATCCAGCAGCGGCGCCGGGATATTCATGCTGTTGGAGGTCGCGACGAACATCACATCCGACAAGTCGTACTCGACTTCGACGTAGTGATCGACAAAGGTGTGGTTCTGTTCGGGATCGAGCACCTCCAGCAAAGCCGACGACGGGTCGCCGCGGAAATCCATGCCCATCTTGTCCACTTCGTCCAGCAGGAACAATGGATTCTTTACCCCGACCTTGCTCATGTTCTGCAATATCTTGCCCGGCATCGAGCCGATGTAGGTGCGGCGATGCCCGCGAATCTCGGACTCGTCACGCACGCCACCCAGCGACATGCGCACGAATTTGCGGTTGGTGGCGCGCGCGATGGATTGCCCCAACGAGGTCTTGCCCACGCCGGGAGGTCCGACCAGACACAGGATGGGAGCCTTCATCTTGGCCACGCGCTGCTGCACCGCCAGATATTCCACGATGCGCTCTTTCACCTTCTCCAGGCCATAGTGATCCGCCTCAAGCACGTCTTCCGCGTGTTTGAGGTCGGTGTCGATCTTGGTCTTCTTCTTCCACGGCAAGCCGACCAGAATATCGATGTAATTGCGCACCACGGTCGCCTCGGCCGACATCGGCGACATCAAGCGCAGTTTCTTGAGTTCGGCTTCTGCCTTGGCACGCGCATCCTTGGGCATATGCGCGTCCTTGATCTTCTTTTCGATCTCTTCGATGTCGGCGCCGTCTTCGCCCTCACCGAGCTCTTTCTGGATCGCCTTCACCTGTTCGTTCAGGTAGTACTCGCGCTGGCTCTTCTCCATCTGGCGCTTGACGCGGCCGCGAATGCGCTTTTCCACCTGCATGATGTCCAGCTCGGCTTCCAGCAGGCCCAACAGATGTTCGAGGCGCTGACGCACATCGAATATCTCCAGCACTTCCTGCTTCTGCTCCAGCTTGAGCGGAAGGTGCGCCGCAATGGTATCGGCCAGACGGCCGGCATCGTCGATGCCGGCCAGGGAAGTCAGTATCTCCGGCGGGATCTTCTTGTTCAGCTTGACGTATTGATCGAACTGGTTGATCAGCGCGCGGCGCATCGCCTCGGCTTCATGACCGAGCTCTTCGTCGATCGGCACCGGCTGGATCTCCGCATCCAGATGCGACTTGTCGTCGAATATGCGCAACACCTTGGCGCGCTGCGTTCCTTCAACCAGCACCTTCACCGTACCGTCCGGCAGCTTCAGCATCTGCAAGATGTTGGCGATGCTACCGATGCGGTAGATATCCTCGGTTGCAGGCTCGTCCTTGGCTGCGGATTTCTGCGCCACGAGTACGATGCTCTTGCCGGCTTCCATCGCTGCTTCCAGCGCCTTGATGGATTTGGCACGTCCGACGAACAGCGGAATGACCATATGCGGGAATACCACCACGTCGCGCAAGGGCAACAGGGGGTACAGGTCAGGGGGTGTTGCGGTTATGTCGTATTCGGCCATGATTCGGTACTCGATGATTAGGGAGTGTCGGTGAAATGGGGCCGGAACTCAGAAATTCAAGCCCTGCCCGCCAAGGCCGCCATTACGCGGCCTTTGGGGTGTCCGCATACATCACGATGGGCTTGATCTCGCCTGTACCAGTTTCGTCCAACACCACTTTGCTGACGTTCTCCGCCGACGGCAGATCGAACATGGTATCCAGCAGTGCGTGTTCGAGAATGGAGCGCAATCCGCGTGCACCCGTCTTGCGTGCCAGCGCTTTCTTGGCGATCGTATTCAGCACACCTTCACGAAACTCCAGTTCGACTCCTTCCATTGCAAACAGTTTCTGGTACTGCTTGGTCAGGGCATTCTTGGGTTCGGTCAGGATCTGGATCAAGGCAGCCTCATCCAGGCCCTCCAGCGTCGCCACTACCGGCAGGCGGCCGACGAATTCCGGAATCAGGCCGAACTTGATAAGGTCCTCAGGTTCCACCTCGCGCAGCACGGTCCCGATATCCTTGCTGTCCTCGCGTTTCGCGAGATTCGCCGAGAAACCGATGCCGGACTTCTCGGAACGGTTGCGGATCACTTTTTCCAGGCCGTCGAAAGCACCACCGCAGATGAACAGGATGTTGGTGGTGTCCACTTGCAGGAATTCGGTGTTCGGATGCTTACGGCCACCCTGAGGAGGAATCGATGCCTTGGTGCCCTCGATCAGCTTGAGCAAAGCCTGCTGGACGCCTTCGCCCGACACATCGCGCGTGATGGAGGGATTGTCCGATTTGCGCGAGATCTTGTCGATCTCGTCGATATAGACGATACCGCGTTGCGCACGCTCCACATCGTATTCGCAGGCCTGCAAGAGCTTCTGGATGATGTTCTCCACATCCTCGCCAACGTAACCCGCTTCGGTCAACGTCGTAGCATCGGCCATCACGAAGGGGACGTTGAGCAAGCGCGCCAGGGTCTGCGCAAGCAAGGTCTTGCCGGAACCGGTCGGGCCGACCAGCAGGATGTTGCTCTTGGCCAACTCCACGCCGTCCTTGTCCGTGTTCTTCAGGCGTTTGTAGTGGTTATACACCGCCACCGACAATATCTTCTTGGCCTGGCGCTGACCGATGACATACTCATCCAGGCGTGCGCATATCTCGTGCGGGACCGGCAGTTCGTTCTTGTCCGATTTTTCCCCGACTATGCTGCTCTGCGTCTCCTCGCGAATGATGTCGTTGCACAGCGCGATGCATTCGTCGCACACGAACACCGACGGCCCCGCGATCAGCTTGCGTACCTCATGCTGGCTCTTGCCGCAGAACGAGCAATACAGCAGCTTGTCACCCTTGTTCTTGTCCGATGTCATTTGTACCTCCGCCCCGAAACTATCGGCAGCATTCCAATTTACTTAAACCCGCTTATCAAGTACCTGATCGATCAGGCCATATTCCATAGCTTCCTTGGCACTGAGGAAGTTATCGCGCTCACTGTCGCGTGCGATCTCCTCCACCGTACGGCCAGTGTGTTGCGCCATCAGGTTATACAGGCGTTCGCGCAGACTCAGGATGTATTTGGCGTGAATCTCGATGTCCGACGCCTGTCCGCGGAAACCGCCCAGCGGCTGATGGATCATCACGGTTGAATTCGGCAGCGCAAAACGCTTGCCCTTCTCCCCCGCCTGCAGCAGGAATGCCCCCATCGATGCGGCCATGCCGATGCACAGTGTCGACACCTGCGGCTTGATGAACTGCATGGTGTCGTAGATCGCCATGCCTGCCGAGATGGAGCCGCCCGGCGAGTTGATGTAGAAATGGATGTCCTTGTCCGGATTCTCCGATTCCAGGAACAGCATCTGCGCGACGATCAGATTGGCGGTATGGTCGTTGACCTCGCCGACCAGAAATATCACCCGTTCCTTGAGCAGGCGCGAATAAATGTCATAGGCGCGCTCACCGCGCCCGCTGGTCTCGACCACCATCGGGATCATGCCAATGTCTTGCGGTTCCATCATTTGCGAGGCGGCGTCATGCAACATGCTCAGTTACTCCCCATCAGTTCAGTCAGTGTAACGGACTTGTCGCTGACCTTGGCTCCACTCATCACCCAGGCAACCACGTTATCTTCCAGCACCAGGTTCTCCACCTCGTGCATGCGCGATGGATCGGCGCTATACCAACGCACCACCTCTTCCGGATGTTCATAACTCTGCGCCTGTTCCTGGATCAGCGCCTTCACCTGTTCCGGCTTGGCATTCAGGTCGTGTTTCTTCACCAGTTCGGCCAGAATCAGCCCCAATTTGACGCGCTTGGTTGCGCGCTCGAAGAACATATCCGTCGGCAGCTGCATCCCTTTCGGAATCTTCATGCCGCGGCCTTGCATGTCCTGCAACGTCTGCTGCATCAGACGTTGCGCCTCGCTTTCCATCAGCGCCTTGGGCACTTCCATCTGCGCGATCTTGAGCAGCGCATCCATCGCGGCGTCCTTGTTGCGCGCCTTTACGCGGCGTTGCGCCTCGCGTCCGATGTTGTCGCGAATCTCCTGCTTGAGTTTCTCGACATCCCCGTCGGCCGCGCCCAGGGATTTGGCGAACTCAGCATTCACTTCAGGCAGGTGCGCTTCTTCCACCGCATGTACGGTGATCGTGAAAGTAACCTGTTTGCCCGCCACTTCCTTGCCGTGATAGTCCGCCGGAAAGGTCATGTCGAAGGACTTGGTCTCTCCCGCCTTCATTCCAATAATGGCCTTTTCGAAATCCGGCAGCATGCGCCCCGCGCCCAGCACCAGCGCGATATCTTTTGCCTCGCCGCCCTCGAACACCACACCGTTCAATTTGCCTGAAAAATCGATGCGCACCTGATCGTCGTTCTTCGCCGCACGGTCTGCCTTCTTGTACTCGGCACGTTGCTTGCGCAGGGTAGTGATGGTCTCTTCCACATCGGCATCGCTCAGCGTGAACGTGACGCGATCCAGAGTCTCGCCAGAGATGTCGCCGATAGCGACTTCCGGATAGACCTCGAAGGTCGCGCTGAATTCGATCTGCGGTGCATTCAAATCTGCAGTCTTGATCTCGAAATGAGGATAGCCAGCCACTTGCAGCTTGTTGGCGATGGCAGCCTCGGCAAAGGAACGCTGCAAGCTCTCGCCCAGCACTTCCTGCTGCACCGAGGGGCCGTATTGTTGTTCCAATACTTTATAGGGCACCTTGCCCGGGCGGAAACCGTGCACCTTGGCCGTACGGCCGATGTGCTTCAGGCGCGCTTCCATTTCGCCTCGCAATTGCTGTTGGGGGATGGATGCATTCAAACGGCGTTGCAATCCACTCAAGGTCTCTACATTTGACATACTGACACTTCCTTTGAATTAAGCTGGCTTCACAAAACTGGATATCACGGACAGAATGATACATGAAACGGGGCGGGAAGGCCCGCCCGCCCCTCACTCCGTATATGCCGGCACCTGCGGCAGGTGCCAGATATCGCGGTTGTAGTCCTGAATGGTGCGGTCGCTGGAGAATTTGCCGCTGGCTGCAGTATTGAGGATGCTCATGCGTATCCAGCGCTCCCGGTCGCGGTATGCTGCCGCCACGTTTCGCTGCGCGTCCACGTAGCTGCGGAAATCCGCTGCCGTCAGCCAGGGATCGTGCGGGCTCAGGATGGATTGCACTATGGGGTCGAATAACCCTGGCTCAAACAGGTTGAAATGCCCGCTCTCCAGCAGGTGCATCACCCGCCTCAGGTCGGCATCGGCAGTAATGATCGCGGCAGGATCGTAATGTCCGCGCGCCGCCTCTACCTGCTCTGCAGTCAACCCGAACAGAAAGAAATTCTCCGCCCCCACCTCCTCGCGGATCTCGATGTTCGCGCCATCCAGCGTGCCGATAGTGACTGCACCGTTCATCATGAACTTCATGTTGCCCGTACCCGAAGCTTCCTTGCCTGCCGTGGATATCTGCTCGGACAGGTCCGCAGCCGGACAGATCACTTCCATCGCCGAGACGCGATAATCGGGCAGGAAAGCAAGCCGCAACAAACCCTTGGTGGCCGGGTCGTGATTGATGACGTTCGCCACTGCAGTGACTAAACGGATGATGCGCTTGGCCATGAAATAGCCGGGAGCAGCCTTGCCTCCGACCAGCACACAGCGCGGCGTCCAGCCAGCGGTATCGCCGCGTTTGATGCGGTCATACAGATGGATGACGTGCAGCACATTGAGCAGCTGCCGCTTGTATTCGTGAATGCGCTTTACCTGCACATCGAACAGCGCTGAAGGATCGAATTCCACATCACAGTCACTTGCAACCATGGCAGCCAGGCGCTGCTTGTTCTCCTGCTTCACACTGTGCCATTCGTCCCGGAACTTCTTGTCATCGGCAAACGGCTGCAATGCCTTCAATCCGGACATGTCGGTACGCCAGCTTTCGCCGATGTTTCGGTCGATCAACTCGCTCAACAGACGATTACTCGACGCCATCCAGCGGCGCGGAGTCACGCCGTTGGTCTTGTTGTTGAATTTGCCCGGCCACAACTCGAAAAAATCATGGAACAGATGCTGCTGCAACAGGTGCGAGTGCAGTGCCGCCACACCGTTCACGGAATGGCATGCCACCACGGCCAGATAGGCCATGCGTATCTGCGGAACTTCCCCCTCCTCCACGATGGACATGCGGCGCTCCCGCTCGGTGTCACCCGGCCAGCGCTGCGACACCTCCTCCAGGAAGCGCGCATTGATCTCGTAAATGATATCCAGCAAACGCGGCAACATCCGTCCGAACATGCTCACCGGCCAGCGCTCCAGTGCTTCCGGCAAAAGGGTATGGTTGGTATAGGCCATCGTGCGCGAGGTGATGCCCCACGCGGCGTCCCAGCCCAGGCCGTATTCGTCCATCAGCAGGCGCATCAATTCCGGCACCGCGCACGTAGGATGCGTATCGTTCAGCTGAAAGACGTTTTTCTCGGCGAACAGCGAAAAATCTTCGCCACGCTTGTGCACCCAGCGCCGCAGGACATCCTGCAGGCTGGCGGATGCCAGGAAATACTGCTGCTTGAGGCGCAGTTCCTTGCCGTTTTCGCTGGCATCGTTGGGGTACAGCACCATGGTGATGTGTTCTGCCGCGTTCTTCGCCGCCACCGACTCGGTATAGCTGCCGGCATTGAATTCCTCGAGGTCGAACTCTTCAGTCGCCGCCGCCTTCCACAGGCGCAGCGTGTTCACCGTGCCGTTGCGGTAGCCCGGGATCGGCACATCGTATGGCACCGCCAGCACGTCTTGTGTATCCACCCAAAGCACATGCATCCTGCCATCCGCCCCTGTATGGAATTCGCTGCGCCCGCCAAACTTGATCCGGACCTGGTATTCGGGACGCTCGATCTCCCACGGGTTGCCGTTGCGCAACCAGTGGTCCGGCTCCTCGACCTGAAGGCCCTGCTCAATCTTCTGGCGAAACATGCCGTATTCATAGCGGATACCATAGCCCTTTACCGGCAATTGCAGCGTCGCACAGCTGTCCAGAAAACAGGCCGCCAGTCTGCCCAAACCGCCATTGCCCAGACCTGCATCGTGTTCCAGTTCCTGCAACTCTTCCAATTCCAGACCGAGATTGCGCAGGGCCTCCGCGCCTGCCGTTTCCAGATCCAGATTCAGCAGCGCATTGCCGAGCGCGCGCCCCATCAGGAATTCCAGCGACAGGTAATACGCCTGTTTGCAATCGGATTCGTCGTAAGCGCGCCGGGTGCGACGCCATCGCTCCACCAGCCGATCGCGCAAAGCCAGCGCACAGGATGAGTAGACATGGTGCGACGACACGCCTTCCCTGTACCAGCCCAGGGTGTGGCTGAAATAGCGGCAAAAATCCGACTCGATGCCGCTTGCCTTCATGTCCAGCGGCGGAATCTTCAGTGTCGTCAAATGCTTGGCAATGAATGGTTTGTTGACGATTTTCATTTACTCCCCCATTCAAAAAGTCGGTTCACGCGACCTCGAGACAGAACTCCAGGGTCTCGGCGGATACAGCCAGGTCGCAGTCAAAGGTTAGCGTCACTGCCTGCATGATCTTCTCGAAACCAGCTTCCGATTGCGAAACACTGAAGCAAGGTTTTGAAAGGAGCGTCACAGGTTGGTTCACTGAAATATCGAGCTTCCCTCCCAGCACTGCGTCTTCCAGCACGATATGCCGGATCGCATCACGCTGCATCGCATGCCCGAACCCCCCCGCGATCTCGCCGCCGATCCGGAAACGGCCGGCAGGCCCATCGCAACTCGGCATTGCCAGGTTCACGGTCACCCTGAAGACCCCCTTGCTGCCCCCTTCAAAGCGATAAGCAACGTATAAACGCGCATCCTCCAGCACGACTGATTTTTGCACCTTGCCCGCCCCCAGAGGTGCTTCGAACGACATACCGTGAGGCATTTCGTCATTCGCAAGCGGAACGTAAAAAGGCTGGATTTCATTGCCACCAGTCAGCCACCGATCCAGAAACATCATCTTTTGCTGCTCATCGATCACCATATCCTCCTGGGCGATCTCGTGCTTCAGGCTGACATGGTCATGCGGATTGGCGATACCCGCGCCGTGATCTTGTTCACCGTGCCGCTCATGTACCTTGCGATGGTAGTGCTCTTGCGGCATGGACAGCGTATCGGCGAAGTTATGGTTCAGGCCATAGGCGTCGAACTCACAGATCGCGGCAGTGCCGTCCTGTCTTAACACCACCTGCACCACGCCGTTCTGCAGGAACACTTCATCATCCCCATCCAGATCGAGATCGACCGACAGTTTGGGTTGGCGCGGCTCGACCCCATCAAGCAGCCACTCCAGCTTGACGATGGCGTTGTAGACGGCCCGGCGAAGATGGGGCAAGTACAGCCCTCCGAACAGCCCGTGCCAATAGGCATCGTTGGCCTGAGCTTCGTACAAGGCATTCAGCATCTCGGCTGTCTGTTTTTTCTGCGGCAAGGCATGCAAGCGCTGCGACAGGCTTAACATGCGTTTGTGCATCCAGTTCGATTCCGGATAGCGCATGAAAAAATTCTTCCAGATACCTCCCCGCAGGAAAGATTTGTTCTGCTCGAAGTGACCTGAAGCCTTCGATGCCTTCACCAGATCGGCGTAATGGTGCGCAGCGGGAACAGGCAGCGTCCACTCGTTCATCTCGATATAGGAAGTGGTAGGCAGATAGACGACGCCGCGCGTCTTGGCGCGCGCATGGTAGTCGCAATACCGTTCCGTCTTGATGATGCTGGATGCCAGTACGCCTTCGATGAACTGCGTCAACCAGCCACGCTCATAGACCCACTGATAGGTTTCCGGCCAGATGCCGAACTTCTCGATGTCGTCGAAATAGATCGCTGCAGGCTCGCCCTCCTCTTTCGCCAGGCTCTCCAGATAGCTAACCACATCCTGTGCCGGCGAAAAAGGCAAGCGGTAACGCAATGCTTCGGAGATAGGGAAGAGATCGAGCTGGCGGCCGTTCTCTTCTGTGGTGAAGTAACCATCCAGTTCGCTCGCGGACTTGCCGGCACACAAAAAGTGGTAGTCGTCCACAGTGGAGTATCTGATCCCGGTGTCAGCCAGGGACGGCACCACGGTCGCCTCCCATACGCGCTCGGTCAGCCATGCCCCTTGCGGACGCTGCCCCAAGGCCTGCTCGAGTTGGTCCGACATGCGTTGCAACTGCCCCAGCCGATCCCGCTCGGGTATCACCGCCAGCACCGGCTCGGTGTAACCTGCGCCGACCAGCTCCGCCTGGCCGCGATGCACCATCTCATTCAACAGCGCCATGTCGTCCGGATAACGCCTGAGCATGTAGTCCAGCAACCAGCCGCTGATATGGATCGCGAACTTGAACGCGGGATAACGATGCAATACGCGAAGGAAGGGCCCGTAACAACGCACATGCGCGTCATCCAGCACATGGGTGAAATTCCCCACCGGCTGATGCGCATGTACTCCGAGTAACAACGAGATCGACTTGGACATGCTTTATCCTATCTATACTCAAACGCCATCGGAACGGCGCATGGTTCCACCCATGGCAGGAGCGCCACTACCGACACTGATGATATGCTGCAATTCAAGCGGGGGCGTCAATTGGAGCAAGCGATACAGATTGGAAAGGTTGCGGCGAAACAGATTGTCGAACGAGGCGACGCTCAGCGCCGAATTGTAATCGCCGAACCACCAGAACCAGTCAGAGCCCTCGCAATCGGCAAGCTGTTCGGTTGCAAGGCGTTTTTCTTCATCATTCAAACGGCCGCTCTCCATGACAAAGTCGTAGCTGCGCTTGGCCTCGCAAAGCAGATCCCATCCGCGATTCTTTTCGGGCGAGCCGATCCAGGTGCTGAAAGTGCCATACACCCAGCTTCCCGCCACCAGTTGTTGCAGCTTGCTCGCCGTCACGCGAGATCCGGGGGCCCCCAGTCCCTCCACGCATTCATGGAAAGTAGTGGTACGGATATTGGGATGATTTTCCAGCCTGGCGTATAGCTCGGACAGGAAATAATAGGCGTTGTAGGGATAGTATTCCCATGCATTCTCGCCATCCAGTATCACCGTGACCACCGGGTCGTCCTCGCCCGGTGCATGGCGCAATATCTCTTCCAGGTTATGGACAAAATCGGCAGCGGCATCGTCGCCCTTCCATTTCGCATATTCGAAGCCGATCTTGTCGGACAATCGATCATCGCGGAAGAAACAATGGATCTGCTTGCCATCTGTCTCGACCAGATAAGGTTTGTACAGATAACCGGAACTGCCCGGTAACGGGTTGTCATTCATTTCCCGGAGCAAGCTGTTGGCCAATACGGCTTGCCCGGTCGCGGCCCATTCGCAGCCGTGTTCTGCCATCAGCTTCAATGCGGCATGCGATACACCACCTTCGGACGGCCACATTCCATATGGGACAGCACCAAAATTCTGCTGATGGCTTTCCATCGCCCTGGACAGATGCGCGTGGACGCGCTCAAGACCGCCGGGATATTGCGCTGCCAGTGGCAAGGGCGCATTCGGCTCGCTTTCCCGCGCAGCCTTGAAGTCCAGCAACAACGGCATGATGGGATGATTGTATGGGGTCGTGGAAATCTCGATCTGGCCGCGCTCTACCAGTTTGCGATAGCGCGGCACGATACCGGCGATGATGACCCCGATCAGATCGAACAACTCCCTGCGCTCGGAGTAAGTGAACTGGCTGCCTTTGGTCATCAGGCGTGCCACCAGCTCGCTGCTGCGCCGAACGCTCTCGCCCATCCACACAAGGTGGTACCACACCAGCAAGTCGGCCAGGTATTGGCCGGACAGATAGGTCACATTCTCTCGCCCATGCCCTTCTACCAACGCCTGCAGCTCGTACAGGTGGAGGTAGGAACGGTATGGCCGCAACATCTTGGTGTGGTTGCTCTTGAAACAACTGTCCAGTATGTGCTGGCGCGCTTCATCTCCCAACTCATCCAGACGTTCGTAACTCAGCATCCTGAGCAGGTCGTCGCGGATCTCGCCGCTTTTGAACTGCTGCTCGTAATCCTGTAATTGCTCGATCAGGATGGGCACGAAGTTCACCACCGCTCTGGCCTGCGGGTGCTGTTCCAGGTGGAAGGCCATGTCGGTGTAATCCTTCATCGCATGCAGGTAAGTCCATGGCAGCACGTACCCGCCGTGAAGATACTCCCGGTAATCCGGCTGATGCATATGCCAGCACAGGATGAGCTGAAGTCCCCTGCTTGCGTTCTGTGCTGTTTCGCTCTGTGCTGTTTCGCTTGGTGGCATGACGCTTTCCAGTAACAGGCTAAGAGAAACCTCAACGAATGTGGTGGATAGACTGCCCCAGCATGTCCGGCGTGACCAACGTGATCCCTCCGGGAGACACGTGGAAACGGCGCGCATCTTCCTCATGATCGAAGCCGATCTGCATCCCGTCCGGTATCTCGCAATTATTGTCGAGCACCACACGGTTCAGTTTGACGCCATCGCCGATCCGGGCACCGGACAGGATCACCGAATCATTGATCTCGCTGTGTGATCCTACTCTTATATCCGAGAACAGCAATGAGTGCTGCACCGTGGCGCCACTGATGATGCAACCTCCGGAAACCATGGAGTCGATCGCCAATCCGCGCCTGTCCTCATCATTGAATACGAATTTGGCCGGTGGCAGTTGCTCCTGATAGGTCCAGATCGGCCAGCTCTTGTCATACAGATCCAGCGCCGGGGTCACACTGACCATTTCCATATTGGCCTCCCAATAGGCATCGATGGTTCCCACATCACGCCAGTATGCCCCGCTGCCTTCGCTCATACCGACGCAACTCCTCTCGAAACGATGGGCATATACGCGATAGCGGTCGATCAGGTATGGAATGATGTCATGTCCGAAATCGTGTGTGGACTTCTTGGTGTCGGCGTCGCGGATCAACTGCTCATACAGGAATCTGGCGTTGAACACATAGATACCCATGCTGGCCAGGGCGCGTCCCGGTTTACCCGGTATCTCGGTAGGATCCTTCGGTTTTTCGCTGAATTTAACGATGCGGTCTTTATCGTCCACCGTCATTACGCCGAACGACGAGGCGTCAGCCGCAGGCACTTCGATGCAACCCACTGTCATGTCGGCATCACTGCTCACGTGATACGCCAGCATTTCGCCGTAGTCCATCTTGTATACGTGATCGCCAGCGAGGATCACGATATATTCAGGGTTATAGCCGCGCAGGATATCGATATTCTGGAACACCGCATCCGCCGTACCCCGATACCATTCTTCCTGGATGCGCTGCTGCGCCGGAAGCAAGGCCAGGAACTCGTTGAACTCGCCACGCAGGAAACCCCAGCCCTTCTGAATATGCTCGATGAGCGTATGCGCCTTGTACTGGGTTACCACGCCGATGCGGCGGATCCCCGAATTGATGCAGTTGGATAAAGGGAAATCGATGATGCGGAACTTGCCGCCGAACTGCACGGCGGGTTTGGCATTCCAGTCCGTCAGGTTATGCAACCGGCTGCCGCGGCCACCTGCCAGCACCAGGGCCACGGTATTCTTGGTCAGCGCGCTAATGAAACGTGGTGAACGCATTTCTTGAACCATGCCGCTCTCTCCCTTTCAATTCACTTCGCGAAATACCTCTATACGATCATTCGGTACAGATCGAGATAACGTTGTGCACTGCTGCGCCAACCGACATCGCAACGCATGCCATTACGCTGGATACGCTGGAATGCAGGCTTGTTCCTGTAACAATCAATTGCGGCGGCGACCGCGCGATAAAGCGCAGCAGGGTTCGCATCGTCGAATACGAAGCCGGTCCCATTTGCCAGACTCACATCGGTGACCGAATCGGCCAGACCACCGGTCCGCCTCACCACAGGTGGCGTACCATAGCGCATGCCGTACATCTGGTTCAAGCCGCAAGGTTCGAAACGCGAAGGCATCAGGAAGATATCCGCACCCGCCATGATCTGATGCGACAAGCCTTCGTCAAAACGCAAAGTCACCGACACCCGCCCCGGATAACGCAGCGCCAATTGAGTGAAGCGCTTTTCAAGGTCAGCTTCTCCGCTGCCCAACACGGCCAGTTGAGCCCCGCCGTCCAGCAATTTTGGCAGGCACTCCAGCAGCATATCCAGGCCCTTCTGATAAGTGAGGCGGCTGACCACGCCGAGCAAGGGCGCTTTTTTATCCACTTGAAGGCCAAGACGCTGCTGCAAGGCAAGCTTCCCCGCGGCCTTGGGCGCAAGGTCACTGCCATCGTAGCGCGCTGTCAGGTATTTATCGCTCGACGGATCCCATTCCTGCTCGTCGATACCATTGAGGATACCGCTGACATCGCCGTTGCGCACAGTGAGCAGGCCCTGCATGCCATAACCCATCTCAGTCGTTTGTATCTCGCGCGCATAGGTCGGACTCACCGTCACGATACGATCGGCATAATGCAGGCCCGCTTTCAGGAACGACAAGTAGCCATGGAATTCCACGCCATGCATGTCGAAACAGGATTGCGGCAGATCGAGCGGTGCCAGCCAGACGCTGTCGAAGTTGCCCTGGAAAGCGATGTTATGGATGGCCATCACGCTTTTCGCGTGCGGACTCTGGGTCAATTGCAGATAGGCGGGGGCCAGCCCGCTCTGCCAGTCGTTGCAATGCACGATGTCGGCCCGCCATTCGATAGGCGAAGCATCGCTTCCAAGCATTGCCGCCACTTTGGACAACATGCCGAAGCGCATGGCGTTATCCGGCCAGTCCCCGCCCAACTCGTATTGATACGGCCCCGCCACGCGGCAATAATATTGCGGCGCATCCAGAACATAAACCGGCACCCCGCTATGGGGCATCTTCCCGCTCAACAGCCTCACTTCCGGCTGCCCCGGGAATACCGGGAATGAAGCCACTTGCAGTTTCCCTTCCAGTTTCTCAAGCACCGGGATATAGCCCGGGATGAGCAGCCGCACATCCTCCCCCAGCGCCTGCAGAGCGGCCGGCAGAGCCCCGCTGACATCGGCCAGACCGCCGGTCTTGATCAACGGATGGGCTTCGGAGGTGACGAACAATATCTTCATTTGAGCGCGTTGTAGTGATGGATCAATCCGTTGGTGGACGAGTCGTGCCCGGTAATCTCCGCACCGCTGCGCAATTCGGCCTGAATGTTCGCAGCCAGTTGTTTCCCCAGCTCCACGCCCCACTGATCGTAGGAGTTGATGTTCCAGATGATGCCCTGGACAAATATCTTGTGTTCGTAGAGCGCTATCAGCCGCCCCAGCGTGCGTGGGGTCAACTGCTTGAACAGGATCGAATTGGTCGGTTTGTTGCCTTCAAACACCTTGTGCGGCAACAACGTCTCGATGGACTTGGCATCCATGCCGGCAGCCTGCATTTCGCGGCGCGCCTCTGCTTCGTTCTTGCCGCGCATCAGCGCTTCGGTCTGTGCAAAGAAATTCGACAGCAATACCGCGTGATGTTCGCCCAGAGGATAGTGGGTCTGCACCGAGGCAATGAAATCCGCGGGAATCATCTGTGTGCCCTGATGGAGGATCTGGAAATAGGCATGCTGGCCGTTGGTGCCGATACCTCCCCACAGGATGGGGCCGGTCGCATAGTCCACCGGAACGCCATCCCGGTCCACATATTTACCGTTGCTTTCCATGTCGGCCTGCTGGAAATACGGCACGAAATGTTCCAGCGCCTGATCGTAAGGCAGCAGCGCCTGTTTGGTGACATCGTGGAAATTGTTGTACCAGATACCCAGCAGCGCCAGGATCACCGGCATGTTCTGTTCCAGCGGGGCGGTACGAAAATGCGTATCCATCTCGTAACCGCCGCGCAGCAGTTCTTCGAAATTATCCATCCCCACGGCCAGCGCGATAGGCAGACCGATCGCCGACCACAATGAATAACGTCCGCCGACCCAGTCGGAGAACTCGAACATGTTTGCCGGATCGATGCCGAACGCTGCAACTTCTTTGGCATTGGTCGAAAGCGCAACGAAATGTCCCGCGATATGCCTTGCATCGCCGGCTTTACGCAAGAACCAGTCGCGAGCAGAGCGCGCATTCATCAAGGTTTCCTGCGTGGTGAAGGTCTTCGAGGCAACGATGAATAGCGTGGTCTCAGGATCGAGAACTTCCAGTTTTTCCAGCAGGTCGGTACTGTCGATGTTGGAAACGAAATGTGCCTTTACCTTGCCGCCGTATGGATGCAAAGCCTGACACACCATCAGCGGCCCGAGGAAAGAGCCTCCGATACCGATGTTCACCACATCGGTGATGGGCTTGCCGGTATATCCGCGCCAGGTCCCGTTGCGCACGTCTTCGGAAAAGCGGCGCATCTTGTCCAACACGCGGCGCACGCCCGGCAGCACATCCTGCCCGTCGACCAGGATCGGTGCATGTCCGGGATCGATTGCCGCACGCAAAGCCGTATGCAGCACAGCCCTGCGCTCGGTGCAATTGATCTTTTCCCCCGAGAACATCTTGTCGCGCCAACTTTCCACCTGAGACTGATGCGCCAATGTGACGAGCAGCCCCATCGTCTCCTGAGTGATCAGGTTCTTGGAGTAGTCCAGCAGCAAGTCGTCCAGACGCAATGTGAAACGTTCGAAACGTTTCGGGTCATCAATAAATAACTGGCGCATTGATAGCTGCCTGTTCGCAGCGTAATGAGCAAGCAATGCTTGCCATGCTTTTGATTGTGTCAATACAGACATTCCATCCCCTTATGCAATCAAATTACCTTTTGCAACACGACCCCCGCCAGCGGCGGCAATGTTAGTGCCAGAGACTGCGGCTCGCCATTCCATCCGATGTCCGAGGTTTCCAGTCCCATCCCGTTGCCTGTATCGGAACCGCCGTAATAGTGCGAATCGCTGTTGAATATTTCGCGGTAGCGCCCCTTGTGCCTGACTCCAACACGATAGCCTTTGCGCGGCACGGGCGTGAAATTGAACAAAACGACCACATAAGAGCCGTCACGCGCAAAGCGGAGGAAGCTCAACACCGACTGATCGGCATCGTTGCAATCTATCCATGCAAAGCCCTCCTGCGAGAAATCCAGTTCATGCAACGCAGGCACGCCGGCATATAAGCGATTAAGATCGCGCACCGTAGACTGTACCCCGCTGTGCTGGGCGCGGCCGAGCAGATGCCAGTCCAGTTCCGTCCCGACCTTCCATTCGTGCCCCTGCGCAAATTCATTGCCCATGAAGTTGAGTTTCTTTCCCGGGTACGTCATCTGCAAAGTGAACAACAAGCGCAGGTTGGCAAACTTCTGCCAGGCATCTCCCGGCATCTTGTCGAGCAAGGACCGCTTCCCGTGCACAACTTCGTCGTGCGAGAAGGGCAGCACGAAATTCTCGGTGTAATTGTAAAGCTGGCCGAAAGTGAGCATGTGGTGGTGATAGCGCCGGTGTATCGGATTGAGCTCGATATAGCTGAGTATGTCGTTCATCCAACCCATGTTCCACTTCATGGAAAAGCCCAGCCCGCCCAGATAGGTCGGGCGCGATACCATGGGCCATGAAGTCGATTCCTCGGCGAGGGTCAGTGTGCCGGGGAAGAGCTCATGGGTCATCACGTTCAGTTCGCGGAAAAACTCCACCGCCTCGATGTTCTCACGACCGCCGAACTTGTTGGGAAGCCATTGTCCCGCCTTGCGTGAATAATCCAGATACAGCATGGAGGCCACCGCATCCACGCGCAGGCCGTCGATATGGAATTCGCTCAGCCAGAAATGCGCGCTGGCCAACAGGAAATTGCGCACTTCGTTGCGTCCGTAATTGAAGATCAGCGTGCCCCAGTCCTGATGCTCGCCCAATCTCGGATCCTCGTGCTCATACAGCGCCGTTCCGTCGAAACGCGCCAAAGCAAATGAGTCCTTGGGGAAATGCGCAGGTACCCAGTCGAGGATCACGCCAATGCCGGCAACATGGCAGGTATCGATGAAATAGCGGAAATCGTCCGGCGTTCCGAAACGGCTGGTCACAGCGAAATAGCCTGTGGTTTGATAACCCCAGGATTCATCCAGCGGGTGCTCGCTGATCGGCATCAGCTCGATATGCGAGAACCCCATCTCCAGCACATAGGGCACAAGATTGTCCGCCAACTCGCGGAAGTTATAGAAACGCCCGTCCCAATGCCGTTTCCACGAACCGGCATGTACCTCATACACGTTCATCGGCTGGTGCACCCAGTCCCAGCTCGCACGCTGCCCTTGCCACGCCGAGTCGCGCCACTGGTATCCATCCAGCACCGCCACCCTGGCCGCCGTGCCGGGGCGCATCTCAAAGCTCAAGCCATATGGATCGGTCTTTATGAATACTTCCCCGGAATAGCGATTGCGTATCTCGAATTTATAGAACTCTCCCAACCCGATGTCCGGAACGAACATTTCCCAAACGCCGGTACTGCCCAGCGCACGCATCGGATTTATCCGTCCGTCCCAGCCGTTGAAATCTCCCACCACGCTGACGCGTTCCGCGTTCGGCGACCATACCGCAAAACGCACGCCCCACACCCCCTGCACCTCCATGTGGTGTGCACCGAGCATGCGGTAAGCCTGTTGCAGGCGGCCCTGCGAGAACAGATAGAGATCGTGGTCGCTGATGCTGCTGCCGAAGGTATACGCATCATGCACTTCGATGACATGGTTGAAATAACTCAGCTTCAGGCGACACGGAACAGGCAGGGCCTGTTTGCCCCGCCATCGATAGAAACCATGGAAACCGTTGGATTGTTCAAGTTCCAGGGTTTGCCACGTGTCACCGTCATGGACGGCGACTTCAGTCGCGTGCGGTTGAAAGACCCGCAGAACCCAACCGGACTTGTTCTGATGCAATCCCAGATATGAAAAGGGATCGGGGTGACGCGCTTCCAGAATGGATCGCTTGTTCTGTATATCGCTCGGCATTATCAGCTCCTGGGCCGCAATATAGCCTGTTGGCACAGGGGCAGCAATTCAAAATCAAAAGAATACACGCCATGTAAAAAAAGATTCATGAACACCATTCAAAGACGCACTCGATAGAGAATTGCCGGAATCCAGTCGTGCAAAAAGAGCGGTCTGCACTCTCACGCCATATAGCCCCGGGAGCCCGAATCCGGTAAGGATAACCAATCCGGCGCCATAATAACTCCAATGGATCGCGATAAAGCTGGCAGTGTTCCACTGCCAGCGATTGGCCCCGCCACACCCTCGGCATCCCCGCGTTCGTCATTTTACGGAACATCCTCGGCAAATTGGCGAACGGTACCGCATGAGCGAGCTGTGCCGGTACTAACGGCTGCGACTCACCCACCAAAGGCTGCCATAGCACCAAGCACGAAACCCGCGCGCGGCAGGTAACCTGCATGGCGTCCGGGATAGCGCCCGCGTCAAGAAGCAAAGCAACCGACGCGGGGCTCGATCCGCCTGCAAAAACCCGGAAGCCGTGGGTTTTACTGCGCCCGGGTATTACTCGGCAATGATATTTGCGGCTTGTTTGCCCTTTGGGCCGGTTACCACATCGAAAGTTACGCGCTGATTTTCACGCAGAGATTTAAAGCCATCAGACTTGATAGCCGAGAAATGTACAAAAAGATCATCGCCGCCACCATCTTGAGAAATAAACCCGAAACCTTTAGCGTCATTGAACCACTTTACGATACCAGTTGCCATTTTGTTTTCCTTTTTATCAAAAAAATTCGGCAGGTGGACGATTACTATCGAAGTATCGTGACCTACCCCTACATCGAATGTGCCACGCCGCTCCTGAAAAAACAGGGCTGCGGGAACAATTCAATTCGCTGCCTTCCGACCTCTCCAATCATATTGTCGACTTCAGAAGGAAAGTGATTCCGCCGATAACCACGATGACCATAAGCGAAATCAACACTTTTTCATGGATACACAGACCTTGATTTTGTCTGCAACTTTCAATTGGAAATGGGCATATGTATGACATCCAGCTAGCTCTCCTTCAGAAAACATCGTACGTACCGGTCTCAAGCCTCTTCCAGGATGGCATTGGACCTCATGTTGGCAAGGTGCCATGACGCCTTATGGCGGAAGCCGATACTGCGGAAGTACCGGTAGCTCCAGATGAACCGCGTGAATTTTGTAAATATGCGCGACATGTTTGCTCCTTTCTGTTTTGACGCTTCATTCAGCCAAAATACAAAAAATCCTTCAGTGCCGGGTATTACCGGAAGGCCGCACAAACAGTCTCAGAATCTGCCTTCCAGAGTGATTCAGATTGACGAAACTCAACTCGCTGAAAAATGTTCCGCCATCCTGCTTCTGCGCCTGAAAGAGGTGGCCGCAACGGCTGATCATTCTTAGTTTCGGATTGAATTCCCCGTCCTGAAGCAGATCGACTTCAGAGAGTTGCGGGAATAACCTGGAAACATGCTGCCGAATCAGCTCGCAGTTGCTATACCCAAACAACTCGGCACAGGAATTGCTGCAGTCGCGGATCATGCCGCATTCGTCCAGCGTCAGTGCCGCTGGCTCGTGCCAGCCTGTAGGGCGCCCCATCGATGAAATCCCGATCTCCTGTAGCGCGCCCATGATTAATGCACCTTGGTGGAAGCGGTTTTCCGCAATCCACTCCTTAATATCTACGGAAGACGAGACGCTTCTATCTTCAACTCTGCTGGCAGATGCCTTGATATTTTTGACCAAGCCCATTTCCCACTCCTTAAGAAGATGTTTGATGGAACGCCGGTTCCGGGAAGCCGCAATTTACGCCACCGCTGCAAAGCGATACATACGGCTGAATACGTAAATACATGTACGGGTTTTCTGGTAGCAGGGAAAATACAGGCGTGGCGAGCGCGCAGTGCGTACTCGATAACACTTTGAATTATCAGATAATTACAGACAGGCAAATGTCTCGGCGCAACAAAGCTGTAACACACTTACTTGAGCGTTGCACATCGCTTCCGGAAAGAATTGCCGCCGCTATTTGAGTGGTTCTCCGCTGGCCAGCTATCTGCAGATATTTGCCTGCGAAGGAATTCTTGGAACTTGGGGAAAATTACCGATGGTGCGAAAGGAGAGACTCGAACTCTCACGCCTTGCGGCGCTGGAACCTAAATCCAGTGCGTCTACCAATTCCGCCACTTTCGCATGGAGCCGAAACTCCGGGGGCGCGCATTATAACCGAGCGGCTTTCAATCGCCAGCGATTTGCACCACTGCGCGCCCGCGCGTCTTGCCGTTCAACATCCTCGGGAAGGTCTCCGGCAAGCCCGTGAACGGAACGATGTGTGCGAGCTGTTCCAATCCTTGCGGCTTCAGCTCGCCAGCCATGCGCTGCCAGAGCTGTTTACGCAAGGGCATCGGCGTGGCGGCAGAATCCACGCCCAGCAATTTCACCCCGCGCAGGATGAACGGGAACACCGTGGTGTGCAGCTCGACGCCGCCCGCGTTGCCGAAGCTGGCAATGGCACCATCCTGCTGCATGGTGCGCGCAAGCCATGCCAGAGTATCACCGCCCACCGCATCCAATGCGCCGGCCCATTGCGCTTTTTCCAGCGGGCGCGTGCTCTTCAGGTCGATACTGCTGCGCGGCAATATCTCGCTCGCCCCCAGTGATTTCAGGTATTCATGTTCACTGTCCTTTCCGGTCAGCGCCACGACGTGATAACCAAGCTGCGACAACATCTGGATAGCCAGGCTGCCCACTCCGCCCGTGGCGCCGGTGACGATCACCTTGCCTTTGTCCGGGGAGAGTTCGTTCTGTTCCAGACGATGGATGGACAGCGCCGCCGTGAACCCTGCCGTGCCTAACGCCATCGCATCGAACAGGGAAAGACCGGGAGGTAAAGGCACCACCCAATCCGCCGGGACGCGCACGTATTCGGCAAAGCCACCGTCATGCGCCACGCCCATGTCATAGCCGGTCACCAATACCCGGTCGCCGGCTTTGAAGCGCGCATCCTGTGTAGATTCGATCACGCCAGCGACATCTATGCCGCCCACGCAGGGGAAACGGCGGATGACTTTGCCCGCTCCGGTTGCGGCGAGTGCGTCCTTGTAATTGATTCCGGAGTAATGGGAACGGATGACCACCTCGCCCGGATCAAGATCGTCGAGAGACAACTCGACGAAGCGGCCGGCCGATTTGCCGTTTTCCTCGAAGATACGGAAAGCCTTGAATGCCTGCATTTACAGATCCAGTAACACGCGCCCGGGGAATTCCAGCGCTTCTTTTATGGTAACGAGGAATTGCACTGCTTCGCGGCCATCGATGATGCGATGGTCATAGGACAGCGCGAGGTAATTCATCGGTCGGATGACCACGTGCCCATTCTCGGCCACCGGACGATCCTTGGTGGCGTGGATGCCGAGGATGGCGCTCTGCGGCGGGTTGATGATGGGAGTGGAAAGCATGGAGCCGAACACGCCGCCGTTGGTAATCGAGAAGGTACCGCCGCTCAATTCTTCCATGGTGAGCCTGCCATCCTTGGCGCGCGCAGCGTAATCGGCGATGCGATGTTCGATGTCAGCCAGCGAAAGCTGGTCCGCATCGCGCAGGATGGGCACCACCAGGCCGCGATCGCTGCCGATCGCCATGCCGATATCGAAATAGCCGTGATAGATGATGTCCGTACCGTCCACCGATGCATTGACGATGGGGAATTTCTGCAAAGCCAGCACAGCCGCCTTGACGAAGAACGAGGAGAAACCGAGCTTCACGCCATGCTTCTTCTCGAACGCATCCTTGTATTTGTTGCGCAGCTCGATCACCGGCTGCATGTTCACTTCGTTGAAAGTGGTGAGAATGGCGGAATTCTGTTGCGATTGCAGCAACCGTTCGGCGATGCGCTGGCGAATGCGGGTCATCGGCACGCGCTGTTCCGGACGGTCGCCCGTTGGCACGGCGACCGGCGCAACGGCGGACCGGCTCGCCGGAGCCGGTTGCTGCACCGCGCCCAGCACGTCCTCCTTGGTCACCAGTCCGTGACGGCCGCTGCCCTGTAAGGTCGCGGCATCCACGTCATGCGCATGCGCCAGTTTGCGTGCCGAGGGCGAGACGGCAGCAGCTTGTGCAGGCGCCTTGGCGACGCTCGCGGCAGCTGGCGCGGCGGGCGCGGTCACCACAGCCTTGGCGACTCCCTCGGTGTCGATCTGGGCAATGACTTCGCCGCTGGCCACCTTCGACCCATCCGCCTTGATGATCTTTGCCAGCACGCCGCTCTTGATCGCCGGCAGTTCCAGCACCACTTTGTCGGTTTCGATGTCGATCAGGTTCTCCCCCTCGCTCACCGCCTCGCCGACCTTCTTTTGCCAAGTCAGCAACGTGGCTTCGGAGACCGATTCGGAAAGCTGCGGGACTTTGACTTCAATGATGCTCATGTGGCGCTCCTGGTTTGTTTTTGACATCAAGGTCGGGACGGAAAGCCGCTTCGATCACCGCTTTCTGCTGTTCGTTATGTGTCGCCAGATAACCGGCAGCGGGCGAAGCCGAGGAGGGCCGCAACGCGTAGCCGAGTCTCATGCCGGGGCGCATGTGACGCAACAGGTAGTGCTGGATGCGATGCCACGCACCCTGGTTGCCAGGCTCTTCCTGACACCACACCACTTCTTTCGCATCGGGATAGGCCGCGATCTGTGCGGTAAAGTCGTCATGCGGGAAAGGATAGAGCTGTTCCAGCCTGATGATCGCCATATCCCCGATGCCGCGTTCGCGCCGCGCCTTGAGCAGGTCGTAATAGACCTTACCGCTGCAGGCGATGATGCGACGCACTTTTTTCGCCTCGATAGTATCCACTTCGGGAATGACCGGATGGAAAGCGCCTTGCTCGAGGTCTTCCAGCGGCGAAGAGGCGTCCTTGCTGCGCAACAGGCTCTTGGGAGTGAAAACGATGAGGGGTTTGCGCAGCGGACGCAACATCTGGCGGCGCAGCAAGTGGAACATCTGTGCGGCATTGGACGGGATGCATACCTGGATATTGTAGTCGGCGCATAACTGCAGATAGCGCTCGATGCGTCCGGAAGAGTGCTCCGGCCCCTGGCCTTCGTAGCCGTGCGGCAGCAGCATCGTCAGGCCGCACAACCTGCCCCACTTGGCTTCGCCGGAAGCGATGAACTGGTCGATAACGACTTGTGCGCCATTGGCGAAATCGCCGAACTGCGCCTCCCAGATGGTCATCGTGTCCGGCTCGGCCGTCGCATATCCGTACTCGAACCCCAACACCGCCTCCTCAGACAGGATGGAGTCGATGACGATAAAGTCGGCCTGTTCGGGCGCGAGGTTCTGCAGCGGGATGTGGTAGCCCTTGTCCCACTGGGTGCGGTTCTGGTCATGCAGCACCGCATGGCGGTGGAAGAAGGTGCCGCGCCCGCAATCCTCGCCGGACAGGCGCACTGCATAACCCTGCGTCACCAGACTGGCATAGGCGAGATTCTCGGCCATGCCCCAATCCAGCGGTATCTCGCCTTTACCCATCGCGGTACGATCGGCGATGATCTTCTCGACACGGGAATGCAACTTGAAATTCTCCGGCACAGTGGTCAATCCTGCGGCAAGCTGCTGCAAGCGCTCGCGCGGCACACCCGTGTCGACCCCGACGTTCCACTGCACGCCGCCCTTGTACTTCGACCAACTCACTCCGTACTCGAACCAATAGTCCTTCAGCGCAGACTGCAACGGATCGCGACCCTCGTCCATCGCCCGACGATAGTCCGCGACCATCTTGTCCGGTTCGTCCGCCGCCAGCGTGCCCTGGTCAACCAGCCGCTTGGCATACAGCGCGCGGGTGCCCGGATGCTGGTTGATGTAGCGGTACATGAACGGCTGGGTGACCAGCGGCTCGTCCTGCTCGTTGTGCCCCAGCTTGCGAAAGCACACCATGTCGATGACCACGTCCTTGCCGAAGTGCATGCGAAAATCGAGCGCGAGCTCGGTGACCAGCAACACCATCTCTGGGTCGTCCGCATTCACATGAAAGATAGGCGCGTCGATCATCTTTGCCACATCGGTGCAATACAGCGAAGAGCGGGTATCGCGCGCGTCCGAGGTGGTGAAGCCGATCTGGTTGTTGACGACGACGTGCACGGTACCGCCAGTGCGGTAACCGCGCGTTTGCGAAAGACTGAACGTCTCCTGGTTCACGCCCTGCCCCGAGAAGGCCGCATCGCCGTGCAACAGCACGGGCAGCACTTCCTTGCCTTGCATATCCTTGCGCCGGTGCTGGCGCGCGCGCACCGCCCCTTCCACCACCGGATTGACGATTTCCAGGTGCGACGGATTGAACGCCAGCGTCACGTGCATCGGCCCGCCCGGGGTACCGATATCCGAAGAGAATCCCTGGTGGTACTTCACGTCGCCCGCAACCAGATGCTCGGCATGATGCCCTTCGAACTCGGCGAACAGCACCTTGGGCAGCTTGCCCAGCGTGTTCACCAGAACGTTCAGACGCCCGCGGTGCGCCATACCAATGACCGTTTCCTTCACGCCGGAACCGCCGGCGCGCTGCAGCAGGTGGTGCAACAAGGGAATCAGCGTCTCGCCGCCTTCCAGCGAAAAACGCTTCTGCCCGACGTACTTGGTATGCAGGTAGCGCTCCAGCCCTTCAGCCGCCGTCAGCCGCTCCAGGATGCGTTTCCGGGTCTCGGCCGGATATTGCTGCTCGCCGGCGGGGCCTTCCAGGCGCGCCTGTATCCAGCGCTTCTGCGCCACATTGCTGATATACATGTATTCGGCGCCGACGCTGCTGCAGTAGATACGGCGCAGGCGCTGCATGATCTCGCGCAGGGTCATGCGCGCGCCGCCCACCAGCGAACCGGTGAAGAAGGTGGTGTCCATATCCGCCTCGCCCAATCCGTAGTAGGCCGGATTCAGCTCGGCCACTTCCGGCTTGGCGTGCCGCTTCAGCGGATCGAGATCGGCGACGCGCACGCCCAGGAAACGATGCGCATTGATGAGCTGCAGTACCGAGGCTTGCTTGCGCGTGTCGTCGGCATGCACCGGCGTCTCGGCCTGGCGCTTGCCCAATTCCAGAAAGCCTCGCTGTATCGGACTATGCGCTATGTCATGCGGCGCGTTCGCGGCCTGCAGTTTGTCGAAATAGGCTCGCCATTCCGCCGGAACGGAGGACGCATCCCGCAGATAGTCTTCATAAAGACTCTCGACGAATACGTTGTTGCCCCCGGATAACAGCGATGTATTCTGCATGAATTGCAGGTAATTGTTTCCCGGTGCATTCATGATTTACCTCTCGCCGTTCAACGTTTTGCCATCGGCACAAAATCGCGCCGCGCCGCGCCGCGATACAACTGGCGCGGACGGCCGATCTTGTGCTCGGCATCGGCAATCATCTCGTTCCACTGCGACACCCAGCCTATGGTACGCGCCACGGCGAAGATCACCGTAAACATATTGGTTGGAATACCGATGGCACGCAGCACGATGCCGGAATAGAAATCCACGTTCGGATACAGTTTGCGTTCGATGAAATAAGGATCGTGCAAGGCTGTCTTTTCCAGCTCCATCGCCAGGCCAAACAGCTTGTTGTTCTCCAGTTTCAGTTCCTTCAACACCTCGTAACAGGTCTGGCGCATCACTGCAGCGCGCGGATCCATGTTCTTGTAGACGCGGTGGCCAAAACCCATGAGTTTGTACTTCTTGTCCTTCACGCCTTGCACATATTCGGGCACGCGCGACACGTCGCCGATCTCTTCCAGCATCTTCAAGGCGGCCTCGTTCGCGCCGCCGTGGGCGGGCCCCCACAATGCCGCGATGCCGGAGGCGATACACGCGAAAGGATTGGCGCCGCTCGACCCGGCCAGACGCACGGTCGAGGTCGAGGCGTTCTGCTCATGGTCCGCATGCAGAATGAGGATACGTTCGAGGGCGCGCACCAGCACCGGGTTGGGTACGTAATCGTCTGCCGGCGTGGCGAACATCATGTACATCAGGTTTTCGACAAAACCGAACTTGTTCTTCGGATACATGAAAGGTTCGCCGATATTGTATTTGTGCGTCATCGCCGCGATGGTCGGCACCTTGGCCAGCAGGCGTTGCGCCGAAATCTCCCGATGTTGCGGATTATTGATGTCGAGCGAATCGTGATAGAAAGCGGAAAGCGCACCCACCACGCCGACCATCACCGCCATCGGGTGCGCATCGCGACGGAAGCCGTTGAAGAAACGTGCAAGCTGATCATGCACCATGGTGTGATGCGTGATGTTATTCGAGAACTCGGCCTTTTGCGCTGCCGTCGGCAACTCGCCGTTCAGCAGCAGGTAGCAGACCTCCAGAAAATCGGATTTTTCCGCCAGTTGTTCGATCGGATAACCGCGGTAGTACAGCAGCCCCGCATCGCCATCGATGAAGGTGATCGCCGAGGTACAACTCGATGTGGCAAAAAAAGCGGGGTCATAGGTGAACAAACCCAGCTTCCCCAATGCCCGGATGTCGATCACATCCGGGCCAAGCGTACCGGACAGGATAGGCAGTTCGACACTGCGGCCATCATCCAGGGTCAATGTTGCGATACGTTTGTTTTCCATTTTTATCCTCGTTTCTCTCAAACTTCTCTTAACCATTCCAACACCACGCGCTGATGCGCGTGCTTCGGCTCCTTTTGGCCCGTGATCACATCCCAGAGTTCCGTATCCGGCATGTCCAGCAATTCGTCGAAGACCACGCGCTGCTCGTTATCCATCGTCCGATATCGCTCCTGGACAAAGCGCCCCAGCACGATATCCAGCTCCAGCAATCCGCGCCGGCAGCGCCAGTGTAATCGGCGTTCCGCTTCCGGATCCAGGATACGGGATACAGGTGTCGGGGATGCGCATTCCCTTTCCTGCTCCTCACCCCGTATCCCGTAACCCGTATCCCGCTTCCTCATACGGTGCGCTTCACCATCATATCTTTTATCTTGCTGATGGCCTCGGTCGGGTTCAATCCCTTCGGGCATACATCCACGCAGTTCATGATGGTATGACAGCGGAACAGGCGGTAGGGATCTTCCAGGTTATCCAGTCGCGTCGCCGTATCCTGATCGCGCGTATCGGCAAGGAAGCGATAGGCCTGCAACAAACCGGCCGGACCGACGAATTTATCGGGATTCCACCAGAACGACGGACAGGCCGTGGAGCAGCACGCGCACAGGATGCACTCGTACAGGCCATCCAGTTCCGCGCGATCCTGCGGCGACTGCAGGCGCTCCGTCTCTGGCGGCGGATCGTTGTTCACCAGATACGGCTTGATCGAGTGGTACTGTTTGAAGAACTGCGACATATCCACGATCAGGTCGCGGATCACCGGCAATCCCGGCAACGGGCGTATCTCGATCGGCTGTTTGAGCGAAGACAGGGGCGTGATGCAGGCCAGCCCGTTGCGCCCGTTGATGTTCATCGCGTCCGAGCCGCACACGCCCTCGCGGCAGGACTTGCGGAAACCGATGCTGTCGTCCTGCTGCTTCAGCAACATCAGCGCATCCAGCAACATGGCATCACCCGCTTGCAGGTCGAGGTCGTAGTCCTGCATGTAGGGCTTGGTGTCGGTGTCCGGGTTATAGCGATAGATACGGAATTTCATCTCATCGCTCCTTTAGTAGACCCGCGCCTTGAGCGGGAACGATTCAACGGTGAGCGGTTTCAGGCGCACCGGTTTGTAATCGAGGCGCTGCTCTTCGCTGTAGTACAGGGAATGCTTCAGCCAGTTCTTGTCGTCGCGCTCGGGGAAATCCTCGCGCGCATGGGCACCGCGGCTCTCCTTGCGTGCCTCGGCAGCCGTCATCGTGGCTTGGGCTACCTCGATCAGATTATCCAGCTCCAGCGCTTCGACTCGCGCCGTATTGAACACTTTGCTCTTGTCCTTGATCTCGGTATGACGCACGCGCTCGGCCACTTCGCGAATCCTGGCCACGCCTTCCGACAGCAGGTCGGGGAAACGGAACACGCCGCAATGCGTCTGCATGGTTCTGCGCATCGCATCGCCCACCTCGGCAACACTTTCGCCGCCTTTCTGATTCTCCAGCCGCGCCAGTCGCGCCAGCGGACGCTCAGCCGCATCGGCGGGCAACGGTTTGGGGTTCGGGTTGTTCTTCAGGTCTTCGATGATCTGCCGCGCCGCCGCACGGCCAAACACGATCAGGTCGAGCAAGGAGTTGCAGCCCAGGCGGTTCGCGCCGTGCACCGACACGCAGGCGCATTCGCCCACGGCGTAGAAACCCTGCACCACATCTTCCGGCGCAGTGCCGTGCGGCGCAACGACCTGTCCGTGGTGGTTGGTCGGGATGCCGCCCATCATGTAGTGCGCGGTCGGCACTACGGGAATCGGCGCCTTGGACGGATCGACATGGGCGAACTTCAAGGCAATGTCGCGTATGCCCGGCAGGCGGTGACGTATCACCTCATCCCCCAGGTGATCGAGCTTGAGCATGACGTGGTCGCCGTGCGGCCCGCAACCGCGCCCTTCCTTGATCTCGGTCGCCATGGCGCGCGACACCACGTCGCGGCTGGCCAGGTCTTTGGCATTCGGCGCATACCGCGGCATGAAGCGCTCGCCGTTCTTGTTCACCAGATAACCGCCCTCGCCGCGCACACCTTCGGTGATGAGCACGCCCGAGCCATGCACCCCGGTCGGGTGAAACTGGAAAAACTCCATGTCTTCCAGCGGGATGCCGGCGCGTGCCGCCATGCCCAGCCCGTCGCCCGTATTGATGTAGGCATTGGTGCTCGCCGAGAAGATGCGCCCCGCGCCGCCCGTCGCGAACAGCGTGGCGCGCGCCTGCAGGATCATGACTTCGCTGGTTTCGATCTCCATCGCCACCACACCCAGCACATCGCCGTCCTCGTCGCGGATCAGGTCGAGCGCCATCCATTCGACGAAGAAGTTCGTATTGGCTTTGACGTTCTGCTGATACAGCGTATGCAGCAGCGCATGCCCGGTGCGGTCGGCCGCAGCGCAGGCGCGCGGCACCGGCGTCTTGCCGTAATCCTGCATGTGCCCGCCGAACGGGCGCTGGTAGATCTTGCCGCTATCCAGACGATCGAAAGGCATGCCGAAATGCTCCAGCTCGTACACCACTTCGGGGGCGGCACGGCACATGTATTCGATGGCATCCTGGTCGCCGAGATAGTCCGAGCCTTTCACGGTGTCGTACATATGCCAGTGCCAGTTGTCTTCGTTGACGTTGCCCAATGAAGCGGCGATACCGCCCTGGGCCGCAACCGTATGCGAACGCGTCGGAAACACCTTGGATAGCACAGCCACCTTGAGCCCGGCCTCGGACAACGTCAGCGCGGCACGCATCCCCGCACCGCCTGCGCCCACCACCACCACATCGAACGTTCTTTTTGCCAATGCCATTAGAACCCCCAAAGAATCTGCACCGACCAGATCGTGTAAAGAACCAGTACAAGTATGACCAGCACATGAATCAGCAGGCGGATACCCGCGGGCTTCACATAGTCCATCACGATGTCGCGCACGCCGATCCAGGCGTGATAGAACACGCTCAGCAAGAACAGCAATGAAAAGGAACGCATGATGTTGCCGGAAAACAACTCGATCCAGGTGTCGTAGCCGAAGGACGGCTGCATCAACAGATAAACCGCGACAACCAATGCGTAGACCGCCATCACCACCGCCGTGACGCGTTGCACCAGCCAATCGCGCAAGCCGTAATGCGCACCGGTCACAATGCGATTTACCATAACTTCACTCCGAATAATGACGGTCAAGGTCAGGCTGACAGCCAACACCCACTTGCTGCTGGTGCGTGCCGCCGCAAGAGTGGGCAGGAGATGCAGATCGATAGCCAGATAGCGCAGCCCGGCGCAGAAGTGATGCAGAAATGCCCAGATCAAACCCAACAACCCTACTTTGAGCAGAGGATGGGCGAGCCACTCGGTCAGGCTGGTGTAAGTCTCGATGGAGCGCAGACTCTGGTCGAGCAACAGCAGCAACAAAGGAAGGGCGACAAACAGTAGCGCACCGCTGGCACGGTGCAGGATGGAGACGATTGCGGGGAGCGGCTGTTTGATCTTGTGCAGGGCGAGATGCTTAGGACGTTTTTTATTCATTTCCGTTTTTTCCGCAGCCAAAATCGAATGGCGCAATCCTACACCCACCCTTGGCGGGTGAAAAGCAAAAGGCCTATGATGAGAACAAAATTGTTGGGTGAGTTCTGAATTTAATAATCGGATCCTAAAATTTTTATAGTTCAATCATTCATAATCCAACCCACCCACTCCAGAGAGGGCACCATGAAAGCTCCCATCCGTGTTGCAATCACCGGCGCTGCCGGACAGATCGGTTACAGCCTTTTGTTCCGCATCGCCAATGGCGATATGCTCGGCCGCGAGCAGCCCATCATCCTGCAACTGCTGGACATCACCCCGGCACAGCAGGCACTGCGCGGCGTGGCGATGGAACTGGAGGATTGTGCCTTCCCGATGTTGCAGCAGGTCATCACCACCGACGATGCGCGCATTGCCTTCCGCGATGCGGAGGTCGTGCTGATGGTCGGAGCCAAGCCGCGCAGCAAGGGCATGGAGCGCAAAGACCTGCTCGAAGCCAATGGTGCCATCTTCTCCGAACAGGGCCGCATCCTTAACGAAGTCGCCGCACGTCATGTGAAGGTGCTGGTGGTCGGCAACCCTGCCAACACCAACGCACTGATTGCGATGAAGAACGCGCCCGACCTCGACCCGCACAACTTCAGCGCGATGATGCGCCTCGACCACAACCGCGCCATCACCCAGGTGGCATTGAAACTGTTCCAGCCGATCCAGGACATCAAGAAGATGGTGATCTGGGGCAACCATTCCGGCACCCAATATCCCGACCTGTCCCACGCCGAAGTACGCGGCCGCAAGGTATCGGACATCCTGCGCCAGAACGGCTGGGAGGACTGGAGCGAAAAGGAATTCATCCCCACCGTGCAGAAGCGCGGCGCTGCCGTGATCGAAGCGCGCGGCCTATCCAGTGCCGCCAGCGCCGCCAATGCGGCCATCGGCCACGTACACGACTGGCTGCTGCACTCGCACCACAACGACTGGGTAACCATGAGCGTGCCATCCGACGGCAGCTACGGCATTCCCGAAGGCGTGCTGTACGGCTTCCCCGTCATTTGCCGCAACGGGCATTACAGCATCGTGAAGGATCTGCCCATCAACGAACTGGGCCGCAAACACATGATGGATAGCTACAAGGAGCTGCTCGAAGAACGCGAGCATGTGAAGCATCTACTGGGAAAACGCACCTAAAATGAAAATGGCCTGCAGGCGCTGCCGCAGGCCACCCCGAGCTTTCCCGGCGAATCAGCGATTGGGACCGCGCATGCCTCCTCTCATCCCGCCGCCCATGCCGCCCTCCGGCGGATTATCGGGAATTTCCTTGCCCTGCTCTTTGGCGCGTTTCTTCATTTTTTCATGTTGCTCTGCACGGACCTTTTCGCGCTCTTCCCTGGAGGCCGTGCCGCGTATCTTGGCGCGATGCTCTTTGCGCTCGTCCGCCGTCATCATCCGGCTCCCGGTCGTTTGCTGACGCTGTGCCCGCTCCTGATCCCGGTCCTGCGCCTTCGCCTGATCTGCTGCCAATGCCATCCCGCCGGATAACAACATTGCGGCGGCCAATCCGGACAATATGAACCTTTTTTTCATGTGGACCTCCGATGAATTGTGGAATCACTGAAGATACTGCCTCGCCGATACGGGAAGCTGAAAGGATACTACTCTCGTGATAGATGCTAATCAGTAAGGTGAACACCTACTTTAGCCTTGATTCCTGCCAAATAGCCGCCATATACAAAATATTATAAGGAGATTGGTCATGGTCATCCGTCAGCCAGCCGTAGCAGGGTTGTTCTACCCATCCGATCCCCATGAGCTGGGACGGGATGTGCGTTCCCTTATCGCCGGCGCTCACGCCACATCGCTCGCTCCCAAGGCATTGATCGTGCCGCATGCCGGCTACATCTATTCCGGCGCGATCGCGGCCTCTGCTTATGCCATATTGCAGAACATCGCTCCGCGCATTCGCCGCGTGATACTCCTCGGCCCAACTCATCGCGTGGCGGTGCAAGGCCTGGTCCTGCCGGATGCCGAGGCGTTCGACACGCCGCTGGGCCGGGTGAAGCTGGACAGAGCGGCCGCTGCGGCCATCGCCGATCTGCCGCAGATCAGCGTCAGCAGCGCAGCTCATGCGCAAGAGCATTCGCTCGAAGTGCAACTGCCATTCCTGCAATGCGTGCTGGACGACTTCACCTTACTGCCGCTGGCGGTCGGGACGGCTTCGGCCGAGGAAGTCGCCGAGGTCCTGGAAACCTTGTGGGGGGGAGACGAAACGCTGATCGTCGTCAGTTCCGACCTGTCGCACTATCTGCCTTATGAAGCTGCGCAATCCGTCGATAAACGGACCACAGAAGCCGTCCTGCATCTGCAACAACTCGTCGCGCACGAACAGGCCTGCGGCGCCACACCGATCAACGGACTGCTCCTCGCCGCCCGCAAACACCATCTCATACCGCATCTGCTTGATTTGCGAAACTCTGGTGATACTGCGGGGTCCAAGAAAGAGGTGGTGGGATATGTTTCCATCGCCTTCACTGAGGGGGAAAAGCGTGAATGATTCAAAGCGTGGAAGGGTATTGATCGACATCGCGCGAGGTGCCATCGCCGAGGCGTTCGGTGGAGCGTGTTTGCCGGTTCCGCAAGAAAAATGGCTGGAAGAGCAAGGGGCGACGTTCGTCACATTGACGCAGGCTGGCGAGTTGCGCGGCTGTATCGGTTCGTTGCAGGCGCATCGATCGCTTGCTGCGGACGTTCATCAAAACGCGCTCGCTGCTGCGTTTCGCGACCCCCGTTTCGAGCCACTTGGCCGGCACGAGTTGGATATGACCGAGTGCGAGATCTCCCTGCTTTCGATAGCCGAAATGATGCAATTCAGCGATGAAGATGACGCGCTGGCGCAATTGCGTCCGGGGATGGACGGCGTCATCCTTGAATATGGCCATCACCGCAGCACTTTTCTGCCGCAGGTGTGGGAACAGTTGTCTCATCCGCGCCTCTTCATGGCGCATCTGAAACGCAAGGCCGGATTGCCTGATGGGTTCTGGGCGGAAGGAATCAGGTTGTCGCGGTATACCGTGAGCAAGTGGCGCGAGGCCGATTTCGCCGAGACATACTGAGCGTATGAAGTGATTGCCTCTCCGCGCAGTATCCGGCCAGAAAGGAAATGATCATGTTCAATACTGACCCGGGAAAAACACTGCTGCACCTGGCGCGTGCAGCCATCGGCAAAGAACTCGGATTCAAGTCTCACGATCTGCCGCGAACCGGCTGGCTGGAAGAACCGGGGGCAACCTTCGTAACAGTGACCCTGAACGGCCAGATGCGCGGTTGCCTCGGCACTTTGGAAGCGCACCTTCCGCTTATCGAAGATGTGCGCCAGAACGCCGTGGCGGCTGCATTTCAGGATCCGCGTTATGCCCCGCTCACCAAAGAGGAGTTCGCCGACGTAGTCATAGACGTGGCTCTGCTCAACGCGCCGGAGCCTATCCGCTTCAGCAGCGAAGAAGATGCATTGGCACAATTGAAGCCGGGGCAAGATGGGGTGATATTCAAGTATGGCTCGCAAGCGGCCACCTTCCTGCCGCATGCATGGGCGGATTTTCCGCACGCACGCGATTTCCTTGCGCAGCTCAAGAAACAGGCGGGACTGCCGGAAGACTTCTGGTCGGTTGACGTCAATCTCTCCCGTTTCACCATACGCAGATGGCATGAAGGTAAATGAAATGGACGAAGCGATCAGCATCGCAGAACGGTATCCGGCCAGGTATTGGCACCGGCTGGACGACGGGCGCATCCAGTGCGACTTGTGTCCCCGCGACTGCAAATTGAACGAAGGGCAACGCGGTGCCTGCTTTGTGCGCGGCCGCATCAACGACATGATGGTGCTCACCACCTATGGCCGCAGTTCAGGTTTTTGCGTCGACCCCATCGAGAAAAAGCCGCTCAACCACTTCTACCCCGGCAGCAGCATCCTGTCGTTCGGCACGGCCGGCTGCAATCTTGCCTGCAAATTCTGCCAGAACTGGGACATCTCCAAATCGCGCAGCTTCGACAAACTTGCCGACCAGGCCTCGCCCAAAGCCATTGCGGACACCGCCGTCGAACTCGGATGCAAAAGCGTGGCCTTCACCTACAACGACCCGGTGATCTTCGCCGAATATGCGATGGATGTAGCCGATGCCTGTCATGAACTCGACGTAAAGACGGTTGCCGTGACGGCAGGTTATATACATGCTCAACCGCGTGCCGAGTTCTACGCCAAGATGGATGCGGCGAACGTGGATCTGAAAGCGTTCACCGACGAGTTCTATTTCAAGCAGACCGGCGCGCACCTGCAGCCGGTACTGGAGACACTGAAATATCTGCGGCAGGAGACCGATGTCTGGTTCGAGTTGACCACGCTGTTGATCCCCGGCTACAACGATTCTGCCCTGGAAATCGGAAAAATGGGTGAATGGATCGTCAAGGAACTCGGCGTGGATGTGCCGTTGCATTTCACCGCATTCCACCCGGACTACAAGATGACCAGCATCCCGGCCACCCCCTCATCCAAGCTTACAGAAGCGCGGGAGATCGCGCGTGCTGCCGGACTGCTGCATGTCTATACGGGCAACGTCCACGACCTGAATGGCGGCACGACAATTTGCACAAAATGCGGGCAGCCGCTCATCGTGCGAGACTGGTATCAGATCCGGGACTATGCAGTTACCGAAAACGGCGCCTGCTCATATTGCGGGGCGAAACTGGCTGGTCACTTCGGCAGATTCGAGGAGCAACACGGCAGGAAGCGCATTCCGGTGGTGATTCAGAGTAGTTGAAGCATCAAGAAGCTGCGAAGAATTACCCCTCCCTGTCCTTCAGCCTGAAGCCGGCATCACTGAGGTCTTCATCCTGGTACTTTGCCGCAATTTCCTTGAATTCCTTGATAACCGCCACAAAGGCATCGACCACAGCCGGATCGAAGTGCTCGCCCTTCCCGGCGATGATGGTTTCCGCCACCTCATCGTGTTCCATGGGGGCTTTGTATACGCGCCGGCACGACATGGCGTCGTAGACATCCGCCACAGCCATCAGGCGTCCCGGAATGGAGATGTTGTCCTCGTGCAAAGCGAACGGGTAGCCGTTGCCATTCCACTTTTCGTGATGCCCGATCGCGATCTGGCGCGCCGCCTTCAGGAATGGGCTATTGCGGACTTTCGTCATGTTTTCCGCACCGGAGATCGCGCTCCCGCCGAGTGTGGTATGTGTCTTCATGATCTCGAACTCTTCCGGCGTGAGCTTCCCCGGCTTGTGCAGGATGTAATCCGGGATACCCACCTTGCCGATGTCATGCAAAGGAGCGATCTTGAAGAGCATCTCTATATTCTCGTCGGTCAGATAATGGCGAAAGCGCGGATGATCACGCAAATGTATCGCCAAAGCGCGAACGTAGTTCTGTGTGCGCCGGATGTGGTTTCCAGTCTCGTTGTCCCGCGTTCCAGCCAGCGAAGTCAATGCCAGGATAGTCGTATCCTTGATCTCCACGATCTCCTTGGTCTTTAGCTGAAGCAACGAGGTGCGCGCCTGCACCATTTCCTCCAATTTGCGTTCGTGATCCTGCAGTACCGCATTAGTCCGTTCCAACTGATTTCGGGCCTCCTCGATCTCCCGCTTCTGGGCCGTAAGCTGCTGCAACAGAGATATGTTTTCAAAGCGCTGTTGAAGCGAAAGGATGAAGGATCTGTTCAATCCGCGCCCTGCCAATATCACAACCACGAGGAACATGAACAGGATCAAGGCCAATATCCAATGCAGCGGGTCGTTCTCGAATGCCACCCGTGCGGCAAGCAGAATCATGATGGGGAAGGTATAACCGTAGAGGGTAGGCAGATGGACAGGATTCGTCGTGACGGCCCCCGCCACCAGCGACAGCATCACACTGATCAAGAGACCTTGAAAAGCGATGATGCCGCTTGGGAAGACAATGGCAGCGCCCGTCCCCCAGAACAGCCCGACCAGAATTGCAAAGAGCGTAAAACGGCTATGCCAGGTCCGGCAATCATGAACAGTATTCAGTGCATTCTTGTGCTGCGCCCAGTTCACCACTTCAACCGCGTGCAGCGCATATATCCCGGCCAGCCATAAAAGCAACACGCTGTGCGGCGCATACCCCCAGAACATCCAGACGAAAATGGGTTCTGCAACTGTCTGTATCCCTATGAGGGCGGGATACACTCCCATCCGGGTACGGAGTTGCTCGGCACGTACCGGCAGATTCTCCGGATCTACGTGGAATACAGAATCATTCAGATTCGACCAGAATGAATGTCGACCGAGAAATGAAGCCGTCATGACTTTCTCCCCGAAAACCCCAGAGGCTGGAAGTCCATTCTGCGGCAACATCACCGGTTACGCAATATGCCGGATTATCCAGGCACTTGAACCCTGACGCAGGAGATGCCCCCAATAATCAGCGCACTTCCCGAACAAGCGCGAAGCCGCCGCCCGGTGTGCGGAAGTTGGTGGTCTGACCTTGATAAAGGCGAGCGGCAACGAGCTGGATCTGTCCGTCATACACATAGCAGCGCACGTCATACTTCAGCAATTGCGGCTCGGCAGCCTCCAGGCAAACCTTGCGTTCGCCCGGCAATGCCAGCCGTTGCGCCACGTAGTCCGATTGCACGATCTCCTCGAACACGCGCTTGGTGAGCTTCTCGCCGCGGTACGCGCCTTTGCCCCCGTAGCCGCTCACCGGCTTGAAGAACCACTGCTTGCGCTCGGCCCACCATTGCTCGGCATCTTCGGCGCGTACCAGCATCGTTTGCGGAACACCTCGAAGAAGCACGTCGATACTGGCTTGCGAGACACCCATCGAACGCAGTTCGTCGGCATTGGAAAGCAGCGCCAGTTTGCGTTTATCCGCATAGCGCCGGTAATGCGCAGGATTCGGCGTCAGCACCACCTGCCGTTTTTCCCATGCCGAACGGAGGTGCGGGTACTGTCTCAGGTCGAAATCGGTGAGACGGTTGTAGATCAGATCGATGCGCTGATCGTCGCGATACAAACCATCATCGCGCGCCTGAAGCGCAGAAGGATCGACGATATGCGCGTTGATGCCGGCGCGCTCCAGCATCGCCTTTGCCAGCATGAATTCAGGAAGAAGGTATTGCGAATCGGGCCGCTCGTCCACGATGGCAACGGTATTAAGAGGCACATCGCCGTGCTCGAGACGCCACTCGTTGCGGAACATCTCGATGTAGACCTGCTCGAGGTTTTCCTGCGCCGCTGCCGCTCCATACAGCCCGGCGTCGTGCTGGCTGTCGATCAGCAGCGCATTAAGGAAACCGCCGCCCGCATTGGTATTGATCTCGATGAGATGCGTGCCCTGCTCGTTAAGGTGGAAATCGTAGCCGTAGAACACCCCGAGCGAGGAATGCGGCTCGGGCGCCCCAACCACCTCTTCCACTGCCGCGATCACCGCGCGCATCTGCTGAAACTGCAACTCGCTGATGAAGACCGGCGCGGCAGCGAACAGGTGCGGGCAGCGCTCCCTCACCAAACCGTACCACGCGTCACCCTGCGCCTGCATCGCGTGTTGCAGCGCCTCGCCATCCATCCCGGCCCAGTCGTAGGCATTCCCCGTTCAGGTGGGCGATGAACGCATGATCCACATCGAAGTGTTCCTTTGCCTCTGCAGGCGTAATCGAATCAACCACCCAGTAATTCCTTTTTCATATCTTCCTGCACCGGCTTGCTGCCCAGCCATATTTTGAGCAAAGCGCGATTGAATGCCGCTCCCCGGATCGTGCCGAGTGCCGTCCCGTTCACGCTGATCTGCGTACCGCTGGCAGGCAGATAATCGAGCGTGATGACGTCGCCCGGCTTCACTTCCTTCACCGCGTCGAATATCTGTCCCATCTGTATAAGCTGCGCATCCATCGCCGTCAGTTCGGCTGGAGTGTGATTTGCTTCGATGGCGCCGCTGAGCGCGCCGTACAGCTTCTTGCTGCCTAATTCATGCAGGACGTGCAGGGCGATACGATGCTCGCGCTCATCCGTAATGATTGCCTCTGCCGCAGATTGCTTTTGCGGCAGATATAACGCACCGACGTAGATCTTGAAAAAGAATTTGGTGCGGATCCCGGCCCCGTTCAACTGCAGGGTCATGCTTCCGACCTGGGCTGTTTCAGGCAGTCTTACACCAGCGATCTCCAGCGCGTTTGCATTCCAGCACAGCAAGAAACCGCAAAACGCGAATACGATTTTTTTCATCATCAGCCTTCAAATGGACAAGGCGGCAAGCTAGTGGGAAGCCAGCGGCTGTATCTCGTCCGCTTTGTACCTGCCCAACAGCTTCTCTTTCAGGTCTTCCTGCACCGGCTTTTTGCCAAGCCAAACCTTGAGCAAGGCGATATTGAAGGCGGCGCCTTCGACCGTGCCGATGGTCACGTCATTGAAACTGACCTCCGTCCCTTTCCCGGGCAGATAATCCAGCGTAAGGACATCGTCCTCCGTGGCCTCGCGCATCATGGTGAAGAGCGCCGAGAACTTCTTGAGCTGGCTATCTATTGCTGCCACCTCGGAAGGAGACAGATTGAGATTGACCGCCGTATTGAACATCTGCAACAAAGCTTCCGCGCTGATATCGTGCAAAATATGCAGGGCCAGGCGATTCTCCTTGTTGGCGGAAAAAATTGCGTCGCTGCTTTCCTTTTTCTCAGTCAGGTACAGAGCAGCGACATACAGGTTGATAGCGAATTTGCTGCGCACGCCCGCTCCATTAAGCACCAGATCGTGCTCGCCGACTTGTATCGTGTCGGGCAACTTCACTCCCTCCACCTCCAGCGCACACGCATTCCAGCTCAGCAGCATTCCAACGAACATCGAAATAATAATTTTCATATCAAAAATGCTCTCAAAAAATCCCGGTTGGAAACCATCACGAGTTCCTCGGCAGTTTACAGCGCCTCGAATACCCCGGCCGCCCCCATGCCCGTCCCGATGCACATCGTCACCATGCCATATTTCTGTTTGCGGCGGCGCAAACCGTGCAGCAAGGTTGCCGTGCGGATCGCGCCGGTCGCGCCGAGCGGGTGGCCCAAGGCGATCGCGCCGCCGAGCGGGTTGACGATCTCCGGATTCAGGCCGACATCCTGGATCACCGCCAGCGATTGCGCGGCAAAGGCCTCGTTCAGTTCGATCCAGCCCATGTCGTTCAAGGTCAGGCCCACCTGCTTCAGCACGCGCGGGATCGCCTCCTTCGGACCGATACCCATGATCTCCGGCGGCACGCCCGCCACGCTGAAGCCGAGGAATTTGCCGATGGGCGTAAGGTTGTAGCGCTTCAATGCCGCCTCGGAACACAGCAGCACCGCGCCCGCGCCGTCCGACATCTGCGAACTGTTGCCCGCCGTCACCGAACCTTTTTGCGCGAACACCGTCTTCAGCTTGCCCAATGCCTCGAGCGAAGTATCCGCGCGCGGACCTTCGTCCTGCTTCACCTCGCGCGTCTTCACCTTCACCTCGCGGCTGTGCATGTCCGGCACGTGCTCGCTGATGAGGTACGGCGTGATCTCGTCCTCGAACTCGCCGTTGTTGATCCCCGCGATGGCGCGCAGATGGCTCTGCAACGCGAAGGCATCCTGCGCTTCGCGGCTTACCTTCCAGCGCTCCGCCACCTTCTCCGCCGTCAGCCCCATGCCGTAGGCGATGCCGACATGCTCGTTCTCGAAGATGGCGGGGTTGAACGCGATCTTGTTGCCCATCATCGGCACCATGCTCATGCTTTCCGTGCCCGCCGCGATCATCACGTCGGCCTCGCCGAGCCGGATGCGATCCGCCGCCAGCGCCACCGCCTGCAGACCGGAAGAACAGAAGCGGTTCACCGTCAGCCCCGGCACCGTGTTCGGCATGCCTGCCAGCAGCAACGCGATGCGCGCCACGTTCATCCCCTGCTCCGCCTCCGGCATCGCGCAGCCGACGATCACATCGCCGATACTGGCCGGGTCGAGCGACGGCGCCTGCGCCAGCACGCCCTTCAGCACATGCGCCAGCAGATCGTCGGGGCGCGTGTTGCGGAACATGCCGCGCGGCGCCTTGCCGACTGGCGTGCGGGTGGCGGCGACGATGTAGGCTTCCTGGACTTGTTTGCTCATGATACTTACCTCTTCAATCAAAACATCGTACGTTCGTTACTCCATTCGTCGGGTTACGCTGCGCTAACCCGACCTACGGGATTTCCTTTCCACAATATCTCGATGCTGACCCTATTAGTTCCTCTATTGGTTCCTATTTGATTGTTAGTAATGCTGAACAGGACCAGGATCATTTGGAAAGCCATACCTATAGTCGTCTGGAAAATAGAATTTCACATCAAGTTCTTTAGTAGGTAGGAAATCTTTCTTATGGGCAGTCAATGTAAGATCGCTAGTTCTTTTAAACTCTCCATCGAAACACAACGTGACGATTTCATCCGTCGCCCTCTTCTTTAGATTCAACGAAAAATCTTTAATTGGACCAGCCCAATTTGCCCCTGTTGTTAAGACATACTGCACCGATCGTGCCACGAAAGGTTTGTTCGCACGTCGCTGGATCTGCGTGGCCAAACGAACAGCTCCTTCTGTCATGCAATAACTCTCATCTCCAGACACTCTTACTGAATGTTCATATTTGGAGAACAGATCGGCTGTCTTGTCTGTAGTGAATTCATAACCCATTGCTACAGCCCCCGTGAATGGTCGGTATTCATGAACAACATGAGTTAATTGCCTAGGAGGAAAAACCATTTGCCAATGGTATACATATCCGACTCTCCACAAGGGCGTTGGGTCCTCATCTACTACTTGATCTACCAACTTCATTTCACGCAACTTCTGCAAGTTAGCGGCGTAATTTCCCGAAATCTGCACATCCCCACAGGCACTTTTAACCCCTCGATATTCGGCAATATCCACGTCATTAAGGCCTGCTTCTTTAAGACGGTTAGTTATATCTGCCCCATCTGGCAACTTCGCAATGATTGTTTTTGCGGGAACAGTGGGCGCGCCATTTATCCAAACCTTGAATTGCTGTAACTCTCCGGAATATTCTGGCGAGCACCCAAGATCAAAGCCAAATAAAGGCATTGGAAACAATATAGTCTCTTGGATTGGCTTATCGGTGTTATTAAAAAATTCATATTCAACCTGCACCTTATCCACCGAAATCGTCAGGCTCTCCTTTTCCATTGAGACACCTTCAATCTTTCTATATTCGACACCTCCAAGAGCTATTGCCCCGACGGAGTCATTCGCCAAGCAATGAACTGGATTCAATGAAAACAGAACCAGCATCAATAAAGTTTGGATAGTTATATTCATCCCGGCCTTGGAGTTAAACACGATCGTTAATTTCGCAACGGCTTCCCATTCTTCAACATATGCTCGATCCGTGCCTGCGTCTTCTCGGTCGCCAGCAGCTCCATGAAGTTGCGCCGCTCCAGATCGAGCAGCCATTGCTCGTCCACCAGGCTGCCCGCTTCCACATCGCCGCCGCACATGGTCTCGGCGACGCGGCAGCCGATGTTGTAGTCGTGCTCGGAGATGAAGCCGCCTTCCAGCATGTTGACCATCGCGGCCTTGAGGGTGGCGATGCCGGTGCGGCCGGCCACGGCGATCTGGCGCTGGTGCAGCGGCGGACGGTAGGCGGTGGCGTTGAGCGCCTTGGCTTCTTCCTTGGCGATGTGCAGCAGTTCGAATTTATTCAGCACGATGCGGTCGGACTGCCTGAGGTAGCCCATCTCTCTTGCCAGTTCGGCGCTCTTGGCAACTTCGCCCGTGGCGATGTTCTGGAAGTAGCGGCGCAGGAAGGGGAAGATGTCCACACGGTCGTTGGCGAAGCGCTGTGCTTCCTGTGAGGCGCGCTGCGCCATCTCCTTGCAGCCGCCGCCTGCGGGCAGCAGGCCGACGCCGACTTCGACCAGGCCGATGTAGCTTTCCAGCGTGGCGACGATGCGCGTGCAGTGGATGGAGAATTCGCAGCCGCCGCCGAGCGCCAGGCCGTCCACCGCAGCGATGGTGGGCACTTGTGCGTACTTGAGACGCATCGAGACATGCTGGAACTTGGCGACCACGGCTTCGACATGCGGCACGTTGCCGGTGGCGGCGTTGAGCACATCGCCGATCCCGCCGCCGCCGGCAACGGTGTATTTGACGCGGCTCACCGCGCCCTTGAGCTTGCCGAACATGCCGGTATCCGGCGTCTCCTGCAGGCCCTGCATCAGTTGCAGCAGGTTCGCCCCCGCCGAGAACGGCGGCTCGGTCTGCCACAGGATGAGCGCGCTGAAATGCGCCTCGGCCTCGTTCACCGCGCGCAGGATGCCGTCCAGCACTTCGTTGCTGACCGTGTGCATCTTGCTCTTGAAGCTGAGGATGGCGATGTTGTCGCCTGTGTGCCACAGGCGCACTTCGTCGGTCTCGAACACGGTTTCGCCATAGTGGCGTTCTTCGCCAAGCAAACGATCCGGGTAGATCTGGCGGCGATAGACGGGCAATGAGGAACGCGGCTGGTAGGTGCTGGTTGCAGGCGAATAGGAACCCTGCATGCCATGCAGGGCAAGGCGTGCAGGGTCAGTGACCCAGGCAGGCAACGGTGTGGTTGCCATCGCCTTGCCGGCGGCGATGTCGGCGCTGATCCAGCCAGCCACCTGTTGCCAGCCTGCCGCCTGCCAGATCTCGAACGGGCCGTTGTCCCAGCCGAAGCCCCAGCGCACGGCGAAGTCGAGATCGCGCGCATTGTCGGCGATGACTTCCAGATGCAGCGCGCAGTAGTGGAACACGTCGCGGAACGTCGCCCACAGGAACTGCGCCTGCGGATGCGGGTTGGCGCGCAGCCCGGCCAGCTTCTTGGCCCAGTCGCGTTCGCGCAGGATGTCCTTCACGCCGTCGTCCACCTTGGCCTCGGACAGGTGGTATTCGCGCGTGTGCAGGTCGAGTACGTGGATCTCCTTGCCGATCTTCTGGTAGATGCCGCGCTTGGTCTTCTGACCCAGCGCGCCCTGGTCTACCAGGTAGCTGAACCAGCTCGGCAGTTCGAAATGCTGGTGCCACGGGTCTTCGGTGAGGTTCTCGCGCATGGTGTTGACCACATGCGCGAACACGTCGAGACCGACCACGTCCAGCGTGCGGAAGGTGGCGCTCTTGGGGCGGCCGAGGTAGCGCCCGGTCAGCGCATCCACCATGTCGAAGCCGAGGTTGTACGCCTGCGCGTGGTGCTTGGTGGCGAGCATGGAGAACACGCCGATGCGGTTGGCGATGAAGTTGGGCGTGTCCTTGGCGCGCACCACGCCCTTGCCCAGGGTGGAGACGAGGAAGGTCTCCAGTTGGTCGAGCAGCGCGGCTTCGGTCTCGCGGCACGGGATCAATTCGACCAGGTGCATGTAGCGCGGCGGGTTGAAGAAGTGGATGCCGCAGAAGCGGTGGCGCAGCTTGTCGGGGAAGGCTTGCGCGAGTTCGTTGATGGACAGGCCGGAGGTGTTGCTGGCGAAGATGGCGTGCTCGCCCACGAACGGCGCGACTTTCTTGTACAGGTCGGACTTCCAGTCCATGCGCTCGGCGATGGCCTCGATGATGAGGTCGCACTCGCGCAGTTGTTCCAGATGCTGCTCGTAGTTGGCCGGCTGGATGTAAGTGATCCTGGAGGGGCTGGAGATGGGTGCGGGGTCGAGCTTCTTCAGGCCATCCAGCGCCTTGTTCACGTTGCCGTTCGGGTCGCCCTCTTTGGCGGGCAGCTCGAACAACAGCGTCTCGACATTGGCATTGACCAGGTGCGCGGCGATCTGTGCGCCCATCACGCCTGCGCCGAGCACGGCAACTTTGCGAACTTTCAGATGACTGCTCATCGCTACACTCCCAATTTTTATTGCATAAAAAGCGGCAGGGCAAGAACCCTGCCGCCCACTTCGGACAATTAGAAGCTATAAGCGTACTGCGCGCTCAGGATGTCCACGCTGTTGCTGTAGGTACCCACCAGATTGCCGGCGGCCTGGCCTTGGTTATTGGCAATGGTGGCATCCTTGACGAACAGATGCGCGTAGCCGAAATCGATCTTGCCGGCAGCAGAGACTTTGTACTGGCCGCCAAACGCCAGCCAGGTGCGGTTGTTGTCGGGAATCCGCGCGGTGCGGTACGCATCGGGAACCGGCGTCTGGTCGTACGCCACGCCGACTCGCGCCAACCATTGTTCGTTGTAGTGGTGGGTCGCCCCCAGCGCCACGCGCCATGTGTTCTTCCAGTTTTCCTGCACGGTCTGCACATTGGTCCCATTGGTGCGATCGATCTTCAACTGCTGGAAAGTGCCCCATCCCGTCCGGGCTGCATCGGCCATCAGATCCCATTTGTCGTTCAACTGATGGAAACCGCTGATCGAGAAGTAATCCGGCATGTCGATCGGCAGGGTCACGTCGCCATTGGTGAGCCTCGGACTAGGCCGCCAATGCGGCGGGAACGTTGGTGAAGGAGACCGTGCCTTTCAGGGTATAGGTGATCTTCGAGCGGTAGGACACCCCAACGCGGGTATCGGGCGTGACATTGAACAATGCCCCGAAGTTGTAACCCCAGGCGGAATCGCTACCGCTCATGGTAGCTGACGCCTTCCTTGCACTGCGCCGCAGATCGCCGTAAGCAAGGCCCCCACCCGCAAGAAGCCGCCCCGCTGTAGTTCACCGCACTGGTCAGGTCGCCGGTGATGTGCTGATAGTTCAGGCCGATGCCCAGACTGACGCTGTCGTTCATCTGGTAGGAGAGGGAAGGATTCACGTTGACAGTCTGGATCTTGGATGTGATCGCCTGGAAGCGCCCGACCCAGGTCGGGTCATAATCGGTCTTCAAACCGAATGGCGCATTGATACCCAAGCCGAAGCGCAGCGCGGGATCCAGTTCCGTCACCATATAGGCATTGGGCACCAGTGCCAGGCTGCCCGCATCGCCACCATTGCCGCCTGCGGTCTGCAGCGCCGCGCCCGTAGAGGTGGTATCCGGAGAATTTTGCCGAGGGCTTGATGAAGCTGCCTGCCACGGTCGCCTGTCTGCCCTTGAGCCTGGACATGCCAGCCGGGTTGAAAAAGATGGTGGTTGCATCTTCGGCACCCGCTGAACCGCCGGCAAATGCGTTCCCCAAGCCGCTACTCTGCTCGATCAGCGCAAATGCCGATGCCGCTGCATTTCCCGACATTACCAGCAATGCACCGGCTACCGACATACTCATCAATGATTGTTTCAATTTCATTTTCGCATCTCCCTGATTATCAAATGACTCACACCCACTGCAAAACAAGAACTACTCCGATTTTGTTATTCCTGCGGCGGCAACTGCCGCGGCCTGCGGTCTTCGCCGACGGCGACATAAGTCAGCGTCGCTTCGGTCACCTTATGACAGGTCGGATTCTCCGGATCGCGCTGCACATAGACTTCGACATCGACGGTGACCGAGGTCGTTCCCGTCTTGACGATCCTGGCGTAAAAGCTCACCACATCGCCGACAAAGATCGGCTGCTTGAACACGAAGGAATTCACTGCCACTGTCGCCACCCTGCCACGGGCACGATGCACGGCGGGGATGCTGCCGGCCACATCCACCTGCCCCATCAGCCAGCCGCCGAAGATATCGCCGGTGTAATTGGCGTCCGACGGCATCGCCGCCACGCGCAGCGTGGGCTGCCTGTCGGGGAGGGAAACCACCATATCTTCCTGCATGTCAGTGTCCCTGTAGAGATCGTCGATCTGCTTGCCGAACATCGCCACCACCTTGTCGCGCTTGAGGCTCAGCTTCGGGGTGAGCAGGCCATTGTCGATGTTCCACGGCTCGGTCAGCAGCAACACGCGATGGACTTTGGCATAACCGGGGAAAGCGCTGATATTCCGCGCGATACGTCGCAGCACCTTGGCCTCCACGTTGCTGTCGGTCAGCGACTCCGGCATGTCCGGACGCACGCCGACTTTTGCGGCGATCTGCGGCCACACCACGGGATTGAGCACGGCGAGGGCAACCAGATACGGCCTGCCCTCGCCGTAGATCATCACCTGGTCGATCAGCGGGTCATTCAGGATGGCGGCTTCCATGTCGGCCGGCGGGATCTTCTCGCCATTCGATAGCACGATGATCTCTTTCAGGCGGCCGGTGATATAGATGTGGCCGGTCTCGCTGATGCGCGCGACGTCGCCGGTGTTCAGCCAACCGTCCGCATCGATCATCGCCCTGGTCGCCTCGGGATTGTTCCAGTACCCCATCATCACGTTCGGCCCCTTCACCAGCAGCGCGTCCTGCTCGCCCAGTTTCACCTGAACGTTGCGTATCGGCTGTCCGATGCTATCGGGAAAGTTATTGTCCAGCTTGTTACCGCTCACGATAGGGCTGGTCTCGGTGAGTCCGTAGCCTTGCAGCACGGGCAGCCCCAACCCGACGAACAGGCGTGAGATGTCGGGTGGCAGCGCTGCGCCGCCGCTGACGGCGGTACGCAGCCGCCCGCCAAGCCGGTCCAGTATCTTCTGCGCCACCAGCTTTTGCAGCAACGGCCACAACAGGAACGAGAGCTTCCATCCGCCGCGCCCCTGCTGGTGCAGGAAACGCGCCCAGCCGACCTCCACCGCCAGATTGAACAGCATGCGCTTGACGGGTGAACCCTCGTCCAGTTTGGACTTGATCGCTGCGTTGATCCGTTCGTAGATGCGGGGGACGGAGATCAGAACAGTCGGGCGAATGAATTGCAGGTCCTCCGACAGCTGCGGAATGGATCGCGCATAGGCCGCCGTCGCGCCTGTCATCACTTGCAGATAATAGCCGCAGGTACGCTCGAAGGTGTGAGACAGCGGCAGAAACGACAGGAACAGGTCATCGCTGTACACCGCGAACGTATCCATCGCATCGTAGGCATTGCTCAGCATGTTGTCGTGGCTCAGCATCACGCCTTTCGGCCTGCCGGTCGTCCCCGACGTGTAGATGACGCTGGCCAGTTCGAATCTGCCGCAAGGCACGGCTGGCTGCAGCTCGACCGGCTGGGTATGCGAATTCAGATATCTCACCGATGGAACCAATCTCGGCTCATCGCTCTTGAAATCATCCAGCGAGATGAAACGCTGCACGCAGCCCATCTCGCCGATCACGCCGCTCAATTCCTTCCATTGCTCGGCGGTCTCGAACAGCATCACCTTCACCTGGGAGTCGTTGACGATATAGGCGATGTTGTCCGCGCGATCCACCGTGTAGAGCGGGACAACGATCAATCCCAGCGACATCGCCGCCTGGTCGAACATCACCCACTGCGGACAGTTGCGCAGCATGAGCGCCACGCGGTCGCCCTTGGCCAGTCCTTCCTTGGCAAGCGCGGCCTGCCAGCGTGCGACTTGTTCGAGCATCTGCCCCCAGGTCAGGTCGACCCAGACCGATTGCCGCACATCGAAATACCGGTATGCGACCTTGTCCATCGAGCGCCGGGCCCGTTCAAGGAACAAACCGTGCAGGGTCACTGCCTGTTCTGGCGATATCACATCGATGTTTTCCGGTGTTGTCATGCTCCCCTCTCCCCGATACTTATTATGGTTGCCACACAAACAGATCGTTATACAGCGGCACTCCAGGGCTCACCGCATATCGACTGAAGTCTTTCACTCCCGATGCGCGCAGCACCTCCTCGTCGATGAAAAAATGGCCGCTGAATGTCCTGCTGTCGCGCAGCAGAATGGCATGCGCCGCATCCGCCACAATGGCGGGTTTGCGCGAAGCGCGCAGGATTTCTTCCGGGAAATTGAATTCGATGGCAGCCGTTGCGATCGTGGTGCGCGGCCACAGGCAGTTCACTGCGATGCCATCGTCCGCGAACTCTTTCGCCATGCCCAGGGCGCACAGGCTCATACCGAATTTCGAGATCGTATACGCGACATGCGGCGCAAACCATTTTGCCTCCAGGTTCAGCGGCGGCGACATGGTGAGGATATGCGGATTGCTCGCCTTCCGGAGATGCGGGATGCAGGCTTGCGATGCGAGGAAGGTCGCGCGCATGTTCACGTCCCACATCAGGTCGAGGCGTTTGGCAGGGGTCTGCAAAGTGGGGGTGAGATTGATGGCGCTGGCGTTGTTCACCAGCACATCGATGCCGCCGAAATGTGCGGCCGCTTTTTCGACTGCATCATGGATGGCTTGCTCGTCGCGCACATCCAGCTGGATCGCCAGCGCCTGACCGCCGGCAGCCACCACCTCTTCCGCCACGCTGTGGATCGTGCCCGGCAATTTGGGGTGCGCCTCCGCCGTCTTGCCGGTAATGACCACCCTGGCTCCGTCGCGCGCGCAGCGCAACGCGATCTCGCGGCCGATGCCGCGGGACGAACCCGTGATGAAGATGGTCTTGTCGTGCAGCGTAGTTTGCATCACCGCCTCCCCTGACTATTGCGCGGAACGCAACGCTGCTCAGCGCCCTGACTGCAGCTGTTCAGACGTAAAGTCGTCCACCATGATGACCTTGCGGCGCAAGGCATAATCGCGTTCCAGTTGCAGCGCCTGCTCGGCATCGATGATGCCCAAACCGCGTGCTTCGGCGACCTGCTTCAACTCATCGTATTCCTTGAGTTTGCCTTCCTTGCGCGCCTGTTCCAGTACTGCCTGCAACGGCTCGCACGCCAGCGTGCTGGCGAGTGCCGCCTCCAGCGCGCCGATGGCATCCTTTTCGTCGGATGAGATGTACATGCCCGCCGTCATGCGGTCGCGCACTGCGCCGGGCTTGAGAAGCAGAGATGCCACCTGATGCCCGATATGGTCGCTGGGCGGCCTGTGGTGTTGTCCCAGCGGAAAGATCATGGCGCGCAGCACCAGTGCCGCAATACGGCTGGGGAAGTTCTGCAGCACGCCATCGAGCGCGACCTGGATACGGTTCAGGCCGTCCTGCATGCCCCAGTGCAACAACGGCAGGTCTTCTTCAAGACGCCCGTCATCCTCGAAACGTTTCAGCACGGCGGAACACAGGTACATCTGGCTCAGCACGTCGCCCAGACGTGCGGAGAGTTTTTCCCGGCGCTTGAGCCCGCCGCCCAGCACCAGCATGGAGACATCCGCCGCAAAAGCGAACGCCGCCGAATAGCGCGTCAATGCCTGATAGTAGCGCTTGGTCGGCTGCCCGGTCGGCACGCCGATGATGCGCCCGCCGGTCAAGCCATAGACCAGGCTGCGTACGGCATTGCTCAGGCTGAAACTGATATGCCCGAACAGCGCGGCATCGAACTCGCGCACCGCGCGTTTGCTGTCCTGGTCATGCGCCGCATGGATCTCCTTCAGCACATAAGGATGCGAACGTACTGCGCCCTGGCCGAAAATGATCAGGCTGCGGGTGAGGATGTTCGCGCCTTCCACGGTGATGCCGATGGGGGTCTGTTGATACGCGCGCGCCAGGTAATTATCCGGCCCCATGCAGATGCCCTTGCCGCCGTGCACGTCCATCGCATCGTTGATGACCTGACGTCCGCGCTCGGTGCAATGATATTTGACGATAGCGGAGATGACCGAAGGTTTGCCGCCCATGTCCACCGCCTGCGCCGTCATGGTGCGCGCCGCATCCATCACGTACAGATTGCCGCCGATGCGCGTGAGCGCCTCTTCCACGCCCTCGAACTTGCCCACCGGCACCTTGAACTGTTTGCGCACGCGGCAATAAGCGCCGCTGGTGCGCGCGGCCATCTTGGAGCCGCCCGTCGCGCTGGCCGGCAGCGAGATGGAACGGCCTGCCGCCAGGCATTCCATCAGCATGCGCCAGCCGTGGCCGATACGCATGGTGCCGCCGATGATGTAGTCCATCGGGATGAACACGTCGTTGCCCGTGGTCGGGCCGTTGAGGAACGCGGAGTTGAGCGGGAAGTGACGCCGCCCCACGTTCACGCCGGGCGTATCGGTCGGAACCAGTGCCAGCGTAATGCCGCGCGAGACTTCCGCGCCCAACAGGTTCTGCGGATCATATAGTTTGAATGCCAGGCCCAGCAGCGTCGCCACCGGGGCCAGCGTGATGTAGCGCTTCTCCCAGGTGACGCGCACGCCGAGCACGTTCTTGTGTCCGTTGAAATCGCCGTAGCAGACGACGCCGCGATCCGGGATCGCGCCCGCATCGGAACCTGCGAACGGGCCGGTCAACGCAAAGCACGGAATCTCCTTGCCGCTGGCGAGTCCGCGCAGATATTTGTCCTTCTGCTCCTGCGTGCCGTAATGCAGCAACAATTCAGCCGGTCCCAGCGAATTCGGCACCATCACCGTCACCGCCGCCGTGCCGCTGCGCGAGGCGACCTTGGTCACCACTGCCGATTGCGCCTGCGCGGAGAATTCCAGGCCGCCGTATTCCTTCGGAATGATCATGCCGAAGAAACCCTTGTCCTTGATGAATTGCCAGGCCTGCGGCGAGAGATCCTGACGCGTATGCGTGATGTCCCAGTCATCCAGCATCGCGCACAACTGCTCGACCTCGTTGTCGAGGAAGGCTTGCTCGCGATCGCTCAGGCCGGTCTTGGGCAAGGCCAGCAGTTTCTTCCAGTGCGGGTTGCCGCTGAATAATTCGCCTTCCCAGCCCACCGTCCCGGCGTCGAGCGCCTCCTGCTCGGTCTGCGAGACCTGCGGCAATATCTTGCGGAATATATTGAGAATGAAGCTGCTGACCAGCAAGCGGCGCAGCATGGGAATACCCAGAATGGCGAGGAAGATGCCGAGTGCGATGCAGACTGCCTTCAATGATTCGTCGGTGATGCGGCTTTCATAGGCTATCAGTGGTACGAACACCGCGAGGGCAATCAACCATCCCCAGATCGAAGCGCGAAAGAAGGCCAGCAACAAGACCACAACCAGTACCACTACCATCAGAATCGCCATCGTCGCATCCTCTTTTTTGTTGTATGTGGACGGGCGAACTTTAACCTTAGCGTGTGGTAATTATCAATGGCAATATTCCATATGTTGTAAACATGGCTCAAAGACGGCCGATTGACTATCTCGTTGCTCTTTGCCACACTGCGCCCATGATGTGTTTATCCAGAAAATTCATTGCAGTACTGATGCTGTTGTGGCTGCCGGTCTCCACCGGCAGCGCACTCGCGGCATCGGTATCCATGCAGATGCAGCAGGCTGAATGCCATGATGCTGCCATGCAGTCGATGTCACATGCGGGCATGGAAGAACATCATATGCATCACGGCGAAATGCCCGTTCCAGCCGACGAACATAGCCCTTCATGCAATACGTGCGGCGTTTGCCATCTGGCCTGTACCGGTTATCTGGCCGTACCCGGCGTCACAGCGGCTGTCGTGCCAACGGCCTCCCGTGAAGCCACACCTTATCTGGTGTCTTTCCGCTCTATCACTACCGTCCCGCTGCTCCCCCCACCCCTCGTTCGCGCCTGAGCGGGACGAGTCCGTCTGTAGTTTCCATCGTTGTTGATTCAACAGGCTGATCTCGCCTCGCACCGTTCGGCGGCCGCATGCGGCTGTCCGATTGCATTGCAATTGCATCAGGATGCGGAAAATGAGAACACCTTTATATGTAACAACCCTGTTCTGCGCGCTCTGGCTCAGCCCGGCCGGCGCTGCGGAAGGGTCGCTGCGCAGCAACGGGGCCCCCACCGGCGTACTCCTTGCGGGTGCCGATGAGACGCTGGGCAGCAATCTCGCCGGTTTGCTGGACTATGCGCGCGAGCACAATCCGGAACTGGCAGCCACGCGCTTCGAAGCGGAGGCGGCAGCACAACGCGCTGAGCCGGCGGGCGCCCTGCCCGACCCGGTGCTGCGTACCGAGTTGATGGATGTCACCAATCAGGGGACCACCGGCCCGCGTGTGCTTCCTTCGCAAACCGGCAACACGCGTTATTTGTTGATGCAGAGCGTACCCTGGTACGGCAAGCGCGACTTGCAGCGCGGGGTCGCCGCAGCCCAAGCCGACCAAGCCAGGGGGCAGACTGCAGCGAGTTGGGCCGATCTGGCGAGCCGCATCAAGTCGGCTTACGCGATGGACTACTACCTCAGCGCCAGCGAACGGCTGACGCAGCAGACATTGTCCCTGCTGGACAACCTGGAACAGATCGTCCGGACGCGCTACGCCAACGGCCTGGGTTCTCAGCAGGACGTGATCCGCGTGCAGGTCGAAACGACTACCCTGCTCAGCGAACTGATCGGAGTGCAGAACGAACGCCATCACGCGCATGCCCAGTTGAACAGCCTGCTGTCGCGTCCGGTCAACGCGGCGCTGGCAGAACCGGCGCAACCGGGACCGCTGCCTGCCGCTGCACAGTTGGACGAGTCCGCATTGCTGGAGCGGCTGCGCGCTCGCAACCCGCAGTTGCAGATCGCCGAGGCACAGATCCAGTCCGCCGATAAAAGCCGCGAGTTGGCCTACGTGAATCGCTATCCCGGCGTAACGCTTGGCGTTGCGCCCAATCAATACCGCAATTCGGTGAAAAGCTGGGACTTGATGCTTGAATTCAGCATCCCGCTGCAACAGTCTTCGCGGCGCTCGCAGGAACGCGAAGCGGAGGCGATGCTGGCTGCTGCCAACGCGCGCAAACAATCCGCGCTCAACCAGGTGGAAACCGGCCTGTCGGAAAATCTCTCGGCACTGGAATCCGCACGCCGCACCGGAACGCTGATCACGTCCCGCCTGTTGCCGCAAAGCGAGCTCACTTACCAATCCGCCCTCGCCGGATACGAGACCGGCAAGGTGGATTTCGCCACGCTGATCGACGCGCAACGGCAGGTATTGCAGGCCCGCCAGCAACAATTGAAAAGCCAGCTGGAAGCGCAATCGCGGCTGGCCGACATCGAAAGACTGTTAGGAGAAGAACTATGAATAGCAGAATCATCCTGGTCGTACTGGCGCTGGTCGTCGCTGCCGCTGGCGGTTACTGGCTGGGCAATGAACACAGGAATGAGGATACGGGATACGGGATACAGGGGCAGACGGAACGCAAGGTGCTGTACTACCGCAACCCGATGGGCTTGCCGGATACTTCGCCGGTACCCAGAAAAGATGCGATGGGCATGGATTATGTGGCCGTGTACGAAGGCGATGAGCAAGCCTCCGCCGTCGTCAGCATCAGCCCGGACAAGGTGCAGAAACTCGGCGTGAAAAGCGAAGCGGCAACCATGCGCGTGCTGGACAAGACGCTGCGCGCCTCCGGCCGCATCGAGATCGACGAAAAGCGCACCTACACCATCGCGCCGAAATTCGAGGGCTGGGTGGAAAAACTCTTTGTGAACACGACCGGACAAGCCGTCAGCAAAGGCCAGCCCCTGTTCGAAGTGTATAGCCCGGAACTGGTCTCGGCCCTGCGCGAGCAAACGCTCGCCACGCAAGGCGTGGCCTCGCTCAAGGATGCGGACGAGGATGCCCAAAACAGTATGAAGAAGCTTGCCGAAGCCAGCGCCACACGATTGAAGAACTGGGACATCGCCGAAGGGCAACTCGAAAAGGATCGCGTTACCTTCCGCTCCCCGGTCAGCGGCGTGGTTCTGGAAAAGAAGGCGGTACAAGGCATGCGCTTCATGCCCGGCGAGATGCTCTACCAGATCGCCGATCTCTCCAGGGTGTGGGTCATCGCCGATGTGCCTGAACAGGACATAGGCGCGGTCAAGGCAGGTGACAAAGCGCAGGTCAGCGTCGATGCCTACCCGGACAAGCCCTTCGACGGGACGGTGTCCTTTATCTACCCGACGCTGAACAGCGCGACACGCACCGTGCAAGTCCGCGTGGAGGTATCCAACCCTAAAGGCTTGCTCAAACCCTCCATGTTCGCCTATGTGCAGATCGGCAACCGCAAAAGCGGCAAGGTGCTGACCGTACCGGCGTCTGCCGTGATCGACAGCGGGACCCGCCAGGTGGTGCTGGTACGCCTGGCCGAAGGACGCTTCGAGCCGCGCACGGTCACGCCAGGCAATCGCAGCGACACCTACATCGAAGTGCTGAGCGGCATCGCGGAGGGCGAACAGGTCGTTACCTCTGCCAATTTCCTGCTGGATTCGGAAAGCAATCTCAAGACCGCATTGAGCGGCATGAGCGAGCAAGCTGCACAAAGTGCAACTCCAGCCACCGCACAGGAAGATCACTCAGCGCATGCCGCACCAACTCAGCAAGCAAACAAAGCCAAGGTAATCGGGCATCAGGGAGCAGGCACGCTGGAAGCCATCAACGACGACGGCACGGTCAGCATCACGCATGGGCCGATCCAGTCGCTCGGCTGGCCCGGCATGACCATGGACTTTGCGCTGGCGAATTCTTCACTGGCCGCCGGCATCAAGCCGGGCAGCGCGATCACCTTCGAACTCGTCGAGCGAAACCCGGGCGAATGGGTGATCACGAAGATGCAGGCTCAGCATCAACACGAGGACACTGACATGCTCTCGAAGATAATCGAGTGGTCGGCGCGTAACCGCTTCCTGGTGCTGCTCGCGACCTTGTTCATCACGCTGGCAGGCATCTATGCGCTGGTCCGAACGCCGCTGGATGCGCTGCCCGACCTGTCCGACGTGCAAGTGATCGTCTATACCGAATACCCGGGACAGGCGCCGCAAGTGGTGGAAGACCAGGTGACCTACCCGCTCAGCACGGCCATGCTGGCCGTGCCGAAATCCAGGGTGGTGCGCGGTTTTTCGTTCTTCGGCGCCTCGTTCGTGTATGTGATCTTCGAGGACGGCACCGATATCTACTGGGCGCGTTCGCGTGTGCTGGAGTACCTGAACAGCATCGCCGGACGTTTGCCGCAAAACGTTGCGCCGCAACTGGGGCCGGACGCATCCGGCGTGGGCTGGGTATATCAGTACGCTGTGCTCAGCGACAAACACAACCTCGCAGAACTGCGCACCATGCAGGACTGGTACCTGCGCTATCAACTCACCCAGGCGCACGGCGTGGCCGAAGTCGCTTCCATCGGCGGCTTCGTGCAGCAATACCAGGTCACCGTCGATCCGGTGAAACTGCGTTCCTACGGCATCCCGCTGGGCAAGGTCGCGCAGGTGATCCGCGATTCGAACCGCGATGTCGGCGGGCGCGTGGTGGAGATGGCCGAGACCGAGTACATGGTGCGCGGCCGCGGCTATCTGCGCGGCAAGGGCGACATCGAGAATCTGGTGGTGAAGTCCGAGCGCGGCACGCCGGTGCTGCTGCGCGACATCGCGCGGGTCGAACTCGGGCCGGACGAGCGGCGCGGCATCGCCGAACTGAACGGCGAAGGCGAAGTCGTGTCCGGCATCGCCATGGCGCGCTACGGACAGAACGCGCTGGAGGTGATCCGCAACATCAAGGACAAGATCGCCGAGATCACGCCCGGACTGGAGGGCGTCAGCATCCAAGCGGTGTATGACCGCTCCGAACTGATCCTGCGCGCCATCGCCACATTGAAGAAAACGCTGTTCGAAGAAGGCCTGATCGTCGCGCTGGTGTGCATGGTGTTCCTGATGCATGCGCGCAGCGCGCTGGTCGCCATCGTGATGTTGCCCATCGGCGTACTGATCGCTTTCATCGCCATGCGCGCGCTGGGGCTGAATTCCAACATCATGAGCCTGGGCGGGATCGCGATCGCTATCGGTGCGATGGTGGACGCGGCCATCGTGATGATCGAGAATGCGCACAAGCATCTGGAGCGATTGGAGCACTACCCAACAGACAGTCCCTCCCCTTCAGCGCTAGCTGGGGAGGGGAGCGGAGTCAGACCCGTTCCCATCCTAGCCTTCCCCTGAAGGGGAAGGAATGATGCCATTGCCATCATCACAGCGTGCAAGGAAGTCGGCCCCGCGCTTTTCTTCTCCCTGCTCATCATCACCGTTTCGTTCCTGCCGGTGTTCACGCTGGAAGCGCAGGAAGGACGCCTGTTCGCGCCGCTCGCCTATACCAAGACCTTCGCCATGGCCGGCGCAGCCCTGCTTTCCGTCACGCTGGTGCCGGTACTGATGCTGTTGTTCATCCGCGGCCACATCAAACCCGAGGCCGGGAATCCGTTGAACCGCTGGCTGATCGCAGGTTACCGTCCGCTCATCTCGGCCGTGCTGCGGCGCAAGAAGGCCACCCTGGCCGTCGCCGCTCTGGCATTGCTGTTAAGCGTCTACCCTGCCCTGCGTCTCGGCAGCGAGTTCATGCCGACGCTGAACGAAGGCACGCTGTTCTACATGCCTACCGCGCTGCCCGGCATGTCGGTGACCAAGGCAGCAGAGTTGCTGCAAACCCAGGACAAGATCATCAAGAGCTTCCCCGAGGTCGAATCGGTGTACGGCAAGGCCGGTCGCGCCCAAACCGCCACCGATCCGGCGCCACTGGAAATGTTCGAGACGGTGATCAACCTCAAGCCTCAGGAGTCATGGCGCCCCGGAATGACCACCGACAAGCTGATCGCCGAGATGGACAAGGCGCTGCAGTTCCCCGGCGTGGCAAACTCATGGACCATGCCAATCAAGGCGCGCATCGACATGCTTTCCACCGGCATCCGCACGCCCATCGGCATCAAGGTCTTCGGCAAGAATCTGGAGGAGATGGAACGCCTCGCCGAAGAGATCGAGTCCGTGGTCAAGAAGATACCGGGCACCAGCAGCGCGTTCGCCGAACGCATCACCGGCGGCTTCTACCTCAACATCGAACCGGACAGGCTGGCGCTGGCTCGCTACGGCTTGGCGGTCGGCGAAGTACAGGACGTGATCGCCACAGCATTGGGCGGCGAGAACGTCACCACCACGGTGGAAGGACTGGAGCGCTTCGGCGTAAGCGTGCGTTATCCGCGCGGACTGCGCAGTACGCCGGAACAGATCGCGCGCGAAGTGCTGGTACCGGCCGAAGGCGGCGCGATGATCCCGCTCGGGCAGATCGCCAGGATAAGCATCAGCAAAGGGGCGCCGTCCATCCGCACCGAGAATGGGCTGCTCTCCGCCTACATCTATGTGGACATCCGCGAGCGCGACATCGGTTCCTATGTGGCTGATGCGCGCAAGGCGGTGAGCGAGCAGGTGAAGTTCCCGCCCGGCTACTACGCGACCTGGAGCGGGCAGTTCGAGTACATGGAACGCGCCGCCGCGAAGATGAAGGTCGTGATCCCGATCACCGTACTGCTGATCTTCCTGCTGCTGTATCTGAACTTCAAACGTGTCACCGAGTCTCTGGTGGTGATGCTGTCGGTACCGTTCGCGCTGGTCGGCGGCGTGTGGCTGCTATGGCTGCTCGATTACAACCTGAGTGTCGCCGTCGCGGTCGGCTTCATCGCGCTGGCCGGCGTGGCAGCGGAGACCGGCGTGGTGATGCTGATCTACCTGGAGAAAGCCTGGCAGGACAAATTGGCGGAATGTGCGTCACGCCCTCACCCCACCCCTGATGGAACTACTAGCCATTCGACTAGGCTGGCAAACGACGCCAGCCAAGTCGCTGGTTATCTCCCAGAGGGAGAGGGGGCAAACGTTTCGCGGCTGGTCAGCCGCGAGGATTTGCACGATGCCATCATGCACGGCGCGGTGGAACGCGTGCGCCCCAAGATGATGACCGTGGTGGCGATCATGGCAGGCCTCTTGCCCATCCTGTGGAGCAGCGGCACCGGCTCGGAAGTGATGCGCCGCATCGCCGCCCCCATGGTCGGCGGCATGGTGTCATCGGCAGTGCTGACGCTACTGGTCATCCCTGTGATCTATGCACTCATCAAGCAAAAACAAATTTCATCCAGCCGCAATTGATCTGAAAGGAAACAACATGAAAGTGCCTCAATCTCTCATCACAACCATCGCCGTGTTCCTGTCAGGCAGCATCAGTACGGCAATGGCCGAACCTGCCCCGCACGATCACGCCTCGATGCATCACAACATGACGATGCAAGTTGCCGAGAACCAGATGACCCATGAAGGTCATGGGGTTCTAAAGGCGATCAACATCAGGGACGGCAAAGTGCAAATCGCACACGAGGCGATTGCAGCTTTGCATTGGCCCGCCATGACAATGTGGTTCACGCTGCGCGCCCCGTTACCCACCGGGCTCAAAGCCGGGGATGAAGTACGTTTCGAGTTGATGCAAGCCGATGGCAAGTCCTGGCAGATAACCAAAATGGAGGTCATACCATGATTGAAATCATCCCGAATTGGCATCCGTTGCTGGTGCATTTTCCCGTCGCGCTGCTGAGCGTGTCCGCGTTTTTCCATCTGGCGGCGAAGGTTATGCAAAGCAAGCCGCGCTTTGCCTCGCCTTGCGCCGTCCTTGCCCATGCCACGCTGTGGCTGGGCGCGCTTGCCGCTTTACCCACGGCCATTCTCGGTTGGCAGGCCTTCAACAGCGTGAACCACGATAGCGCCGGGCATATCGCCATGCTGACGCACCGCGCCTGGGCACTGTCTACGCTCGCAGTACTCGCATTGGTGGCGGGATGGGATGCCTGGCGCAACAAGGTCGATGCCTCGCCTGCAGTGCCGGTCATCGCCGCAGTGCTGGTTGCATGGGTCATGGTGGCCATCACCGCATGGCACGGCGGTGAACTGGTATATCGCCATGGGCTGGGCGTGATGGCGCTACCTGCCGCTGAACCCGGGGAAGGACACCATCACGTTCACGGGACGGAGGATGAGGTTCACTCGCACACAGACGACGCAGCACCGTCTACCGCTCAGCATGAGCACACCGACACCGGGCATGTGCACTGAATAATATGACTAAACAACCCGGCCAAAGCAGGGTTTGAATTACGGACCGGGGTACGCGGGTGGGATGCGGAAGGGAACCCTGTCGATATATACCATTCCAAGAGATAGACAGGAACCGGAAGTATTCTCAATCGAGCGATGACCGGGACTTCTCCGGTTGATGCGCCAGAACCGCAAGACGCTGCTGCGGTGCTAAACAGGCGCCGGGCGGTAACTGCGGATAAGGACTGGAGGGTGCGATGGGACAAAATCAAGGACCTCTTGCCAGACCACTCCAATTGGGGGCGCTCGCATTCATGTTGATGCTCGCCGTCTATTTTGGCGTCGTTGGCCTGATTTCCGGGGTGAGCTTCACACTCGAACAATTCGCCAGGTTCTGGTACTTCATCCTGACCCTTGCCCTGGGTTTCGGCATCCAGGTCGGGCTCTACACTTACCTCAAGAACCTCGTCGGACACCACGGCGCTTCGGGAAAGGTCGTGGCCGTGTCCGGCACCACCTCTACTGCCGCAATGGTTTCATGCTGTGCCCATTACCTGGTCAACATCTTGCCCATCGTGGGCGTCACGGGATTTCTCACCATCGTTGCGCAATATCAGATCGAGTTGTTCTGGATCGGTTTGGCGTTCAACGCCGCCGGTATTCTGTACATCGTGCCCAAGGTTGTCAGGGCCACCAGGGAGCATCAAAAATGTTGAAAAGAATCATGTTCGGTTTCGCACTTGCCGCCATGTCCGCTACGGCAATTTCGACAGGCTATGCGGCGGAAACGGGCCTTGCTTCGCAAACCAGCGATGAGCGAGGCGTAAAAGTCACGGTCACCCCGCAGAGTCTCCTGAAGGAAACACAAGCCTGGATTTTCGAGGTGACGCTGGAAACCCATACCCAATCCTTGAACGAAGACCTGGCCAAATCTTCAACGCTCATCGCGGATGGAAAACCGTATGCGGCATTGGACTGGAAAGGCGCGCCGCCAGGAGGCCACCATCGCACAGGCAGTTTGAGTTTCAAGGCGATCACACCGCAGCCGCAGTCAGTCGAATTGCAGATACGCCTGACCGGAGAGACAGCTCCAAGGACTTTCCAATGGTTCCTGAAAGGAGCAAGCAATGGCAACTGATCCCGTATGCGGCATGACGGTCTCGCCGGACAGCAGCCATCGTCATCAACATGAAGGCCACGAGTACCTGTTTTGCAGCGAACACTGCCTGACCAAATTCAAGGCCGATCCATCCGCTTATGTGAAAGCGGAACACAGGCAGGCGGCTTCGCCCGCTGTCGCCAGCGGCGGCGTCTATACCTGCCCGATGCACCCGGAAATACGCCAGCCATCGCCGGGAAGTTGCCCCAAGTGCGGCATGTCGCTGGAGCCGGAATCGCCGATAGCGACGGGCGCTGTCGAATACACCTGCCCCATGCATCCCGAAGTCGTGAGCGACAAGCCGGGCAGCTGCCCCAAATGCGGCATGGCGCTGGAGCCGCGCAATGCCACGACAGAGGACAACACCGAGCTGGCGGACATGACACGCCGCTTCTGGATCAGCACGGCGCTGGCGTTGCCGGTGTTCGTGATGGCAATGGCAACCGACCTGTTGCCGCAAGCCATGCCGGAATCAATTTCGATGACGGCGCTGCAATGGATCGAGTTTTTCCTGGCGACCCCGGCCGTGTTGTGGGGGGGCTGGCCGATCTTCCAGCGCGGCTGGGCTTCGCTGGTTAATCGCAGCCTCAACATGTTCACCTTGATCGCACTGGGTGTCGGCGTGGCATGGAGCTACAGCGTGGTGGCGATGCTGCTGCCGGACGTTTTCCCTCCCGCGATGCGCAGCATGATGGGCACGGTGCCCGTGTATTTCGAGGCCGCTGCCGTGATCATGGCCTTGGTGCTGCTCGGGCAGGTGATGGAATTGCGCGCTCGCAGCCAGACGAGCGCCGCGATCAAATTGCTGCTTGGCCTGGCGCCGAAAACTGCGCGCATCGTACGCGCCGACGGTACTGAGGAGGACATCCCGCTGGAGCAGGTGCAGCCGGGAGATGTGCTGCGCGTGCGCCCCGGCGAGAAAGTGCCGGTGGACGGCGTGGTGCTGGAAGGCACGAGCGCGCTGGACGAGTCCATGGTGACCGGCGAATCCATCCCGGTGGAAAAAACGACAGGGGCGCGGTTGATCGGTGCCACAGTGAACGGCACCGGCAGCCTGCTGATGCGCGCCGAGCGCGTCGGTGCCGACACCTTGCTCGCGCAGATCGTGCACATGGTGAGCGAAGCGCAGCGCAGCCGCGCACCGATCCAGCGCCTGGCAGATGTCACTGCGGGTTACTTCGTTCCGGCGGTGGTGCTGGCCGCGCTCGCGACCTTGGCGGTGTGGGGCATCTGGGGACCGGAGCCGCGCCTGGCGCACGCCATCGTCAATGCGGTGGCGGTACTCATCATCGCCTGCCCTTGCGCATTGGGTCTGGCCACGCCGATGTCCATCATGGTGGGCACCGGACGCGGCGCGACTGCGGGCGTATTGATCAAGAATGCCGAAGCGCTGGAGATCATGGAGAAGGTGAACACGCTGGTCGTGGACAAGACCGGCACGTTGACCGAAGGCAAACCAAAACTGATCTCTGTCGCCGCCCTCGCTGGATTCGATGAAAGCGAAGTGCTGCGGCTCGGTGCGAGTCTGGAGCGCGCCAGTGAACATCCGCTGGCGGCAGCCATCGTGACTGGCGCACAGGAAAGATCCCTGACGCTTGCAGCGGTCAGCGACTTTCGCTCATACACCGGCAAGGGTGTGGCAGGAATTGTTGAAGGTCGCTCAGTTGCATTGGGCAATCCCAAGCTGTTCGAAGCGCTTGGTATCTCCCCAGGCGAATTGCCTGGACGTGCCGACACCCTGCGCGGCGATGGGCAGACCGTAATGCTGCTGGCGATCGATGGCAAAGCGGCGGGACTGCTCGGCGTGGCCGATCCGGTCAAGGTGTCCACGCCGGATGCGATCCGCGCCCTGCATGAAGAAGGCATACAGGTCATCATGCTGACGGGCGACAACCGCACCACGGCGGAGGCAGTTGCGCGCAAGCTCGGCATCGACCGCATCGAGGCGGAGGTGCTGCCCGAACAGAAATCGTCGGTGGTCAAACAACTGCAGGCACAGGGACGCATCGTGGCGATGGCGGGCGACGGCATCAACGACGCGCCGGCGCTGGCACAGGCGCAAGTAGGCATCGCCATGGGCACCGGTACCGACGTGGCCATGGAAAGCGCCGGAGTCACACTGATCAAGGGCGATCTGCGAGGCATCGTACGTGCCGTACGCCTGAGCCGGTCCACCATGAGGAATATCCGCCAGAACCTGTTCTTCGCCTTCATCTACAACGTGCTGGGCATACCGATTGCGGCGGGCGTGCTGTATCCGTTCTTCGGTTTGCTGCTCTCCCCCATCATCGCCGCAGCCGCGATGAGCTTCAGCTCGGTGTCGGTGATAACGAATGCTTTGCGTCTGCGACATGCGAATCTCTAGGAGTCCCGGACAAATCTGCTTTATTGATTACCAAGGAGAACGGCAATGTGGGAATACATGAATGGTTGGGGCGGAATGGGTTGGGGCATGATGGGCATGTCGCTGTTCTGGATATTGCTGATCGTCGCCATTGTCCTGTTTGTAAGGAGTATGCAAGGTGCGGACACTTCATCCGGCCGGCGGCAGGAAAAGACAGCGCTCGATATTCTCAAGGAACGTTACGCCCGTGGCGAGATCGAACGGGATGAGTTCGAGCAAAAGAAGCGCGATCTGTCCGAGTGATCGTAGTAGCGCAGATCGGAAGCGATGGACACCATCATTGCTGTGACTACGTAAAACACCGTATTTCGAAACCCCGACAGGATGACTATGCTTCAACGCCGCATGCATCCATGACGTGAGAAGCGCTGTCCGCACGCCGTTCATGGCAGTTGAAATCGTTCGTGCGGCGCGTTATGGTAAGAGCCGCTGTCGAATCTGTTTGCGAGCTTCAAAACTGGAGTGTCTGCTGTTGCATCCAATCAACAACAACGCAAAGGAGTGAAATCGCCATGGATATGAAAAGCACGGAACTGCAGCGCGCAACCCCCGCTGCGCTCAGGATGAAGCGCATCCTGGAACGGATGTTCCAGAGCTACACCGGATGTCTTGGCGTGCGCTTCTGGGATGGGGAAACGATGACGCTGGGTCACGGCACCCCTCCTGCAACCATCGTTTTCAACACGGTTCAATCTTTCTGCGATTTTGTACTGAAGCGAGACCCGCTGCAGTTTGTCGAGGCGCATTTTCTTGGAGCGATCGACATAGAGGGCGATCTCTATACCGTGTTGACGCAACGGAATCACCTGCCATCGTTGATGCCATCCAGGCGCGATCAGCTCTCGCTGCTCGTTGCCGCTTTTCTGTTCAATAACAGTTCGGCTCAAACCGAGAGCGATAGAAAAAGAATAAGGTGGTCGCGCCCCCTGGAAGCGCTCCTTTCGCGCAAACCGTCCAAAGAGCTCAATCGGGAGGCCATCTCCTTCCACTACGACGTATCGAACGATTTTTACCGGCTTTGGCTCGACGAGCAAATGGTGTACTCCTGTGCCTACTTCAAGGACCCGGACGAGAGCATCGATCAGGCACAGCGCAACAAGCTCGACCACATCTGCCGCAAACTGCGTCTCCAGCCCGGCGAGCGTATGCTCGACGTCGGTTGCGGCTGGGGCGCGCTCATTTGCTGGGCGGCACAGCATTACGGCGTATCCGCCCACGGCATCACCCTGAGCAGCCAGCAATACGAGTACACAAGGAACAAGATCCGCGACTTGGGTCTGGAAAGGCAAGTGACCGTCGAATTGCGGGACTATCGCGACCTGCCCGCTGATGCGTCTTACGACAAAGCGTCCAGTATCGGCATGTTCGAGCATGTCGGGATCAGGAACCTGCCGGTCTATTTCCGCGCCGTGCGCGGCGCTCTCAAGCCGGGCGGCCTCTTCCTCAATCACGGAATCACCAATGACGTGGAAGACTTGCGCAATTCCGTAGGCCTGGCATTCATCCAGCGTTACGTTTTCCCGGAAAGCGAACTCGAGACCGTGAGCAATGTGCAACGCGTGATGGAGCAGACCAGCTTCGAGATCGTGGATGTCGAATCGTTGCGCGCCCACTATGCGCTGACACTACGGCAATGGGTGAAGCGGCTTGAAGCCCAGCGCGATAAAGCCATAGCGGAGGTGGGCGAGGCGCGGTATCGCGTGTGGCGGATGTATATGGCCGGCTGCGCATCGCAGTTCGAGCTTGGAGAGATCGGCGTCTACCAGATCCTCGCGACCAACCGGCGCGAAGGGTTGGTCGATGTGCCGCTGACCCGGAGTGACCTTTACCGGTGACCCCGCCCGAATCCACTCATCAATAACGATGTATCTCGATCGTGGTGTGGACGATTTCCTCATGCTGGCCCAACAGATCACGCACCTGATCGGGAGTGAGCGTTTCGCTGCGCGTCACGAGGCTGAGGGCACAGGAATAAGCTTCCTTGCCGACGCGCCATACGTGTAAATCGGTAATCTTCGTTTCATCCGTCTTGTCGAATGATTCTATGACTTCACGGATTTCCTCCACCACGGGATGATCCATCTCTCTGTCGAGCAACACCTTCCCGGTATCGATCAGCAGGCTCCTTGCCCAGATCGCCACCAGCACCGCACCGACGATACCCATCACCGGATCCAGCCAGGACCAGCCATAGAACAAGCCCCCCACCAGCGCAATGATCGCCAGCACCGAAGTCGCCGCATCCGCAATGACATGCATGTAAGCTGATTTCAAATTCAAATCGTGGTGATGATGGTGGTGTGCAGTGCGCTCGTTGCGGTGCTGTTCACGGTGCGCAGGCTGCTGCACTTGGCGATATTCCTGTGGAGAATCGTCTCCGGAATGTTTCTGGTGAGAGTGCGGATGATGATGGTCATCATCCGCATGACCGAGAATCACGGCGCAAACGATATTGACCAGCAGGCCGACCACCGCGACGATGATCGCATCCAGATAATTGATCGGCTGCGGCGAGAACAGGCGCTCCACCGAGCCGAAGACCATCATGGCGGCAACACCGAGCAGGAATATGGCACTGGCAAATCCGGCCAGGATCTCGATCTTCCAGGTACCGAAAGCAAACCGGGGATCACTTGTATAACGACGCGCAGCCGCATAGGCAAAGGCACTCAACCCGATGGCGAACGCATGCGAGCTCATATGCAGACCATCCGCCAGCAACGCCATCGAGTTGAACCACCAGCCGGCAACGATCTCCACCACCATCATGGCGGCAGTGATCCACATCACGGCGCGGGTGCCCCGCTCGGCGGCGGGATTGCTTTTATTGAATACGTGATGGTGAGTCCAGCGGGATTCGTTAAGGGTAGGCATGGGCATAAAGTTTGTGTGCTACATCGACGTATCCCATATCCGCACAGAATTCCTTCCGGCAGATTTGGCCGCATATAAAGCCTTGTCGGCGCGGTCAATGGAAGTCCCCACCGGGATGTCCGGATCGAGAAGCGTCAGTCCAAAAGAGGCGAAAATATGGATAGGTTCTTTTTCGCCGATGTCGATCTCCAATGCGGCAAGTCCTTCATTGAGTTCTCTGACTCGGTCATAGGCAGGATTCAATTCGGTATAGGGCAGGCACAACAAGAATTCTTCTCCGCCGTAGCGGAACACTTTGTCGTAGGGACGGAGATGCTTGATCAGATAGTGGACCGATGCAGCCAGCACCTGATCGCCTGCGGGATGTCCATGGAGATCGTTGACCGCCTTGAAGTTGTCCAGATCCATCATGGCAATGCAGCAAAACTGGGCGTGGCGCTTTACCAGTTCCTGTTGTTCGCGCAACGTCGGCAATATTCCATAACGGGTGATTGCCCCGGTGAGTGAGTCACGGTTGAAGAGCGAGTCTTCCAGTTCCCGTTCCAGGGCATATATCTCAAGCCGCAGCCGCTCAAGCGCATTGGCGAAATTGTCGTAGTCGAGACCGGTAATGGGCTCATCTGAATCCGCGGCCTGCAGCAGCAACTTGGCCAGGTGATGCAAGCGCTGATGTTCCTCACCCATGGCGATGAACCCCGGGTGATGGCGCAGTTTTTCAGGTGTCTTACCGTAGTACCACTGGCCGAAACGGCATTCGGTATGGGCTAGCGGATTGATGTCATGCTTGTCGCCCGGCAGCTTGCACACAAGCGTGCGGATCAGTGCGCCATGCCATTGCTGGTGGTTATAGAGAGCCTCTTTCAGCTGGGCGATAACTGCTTGCAATTCATCGCGAGTGACTTCGTCGAGTGCCATAGCTTGCCTCCAGATGAAATGAACTGCCTCGATCGCCTTGACAGAAATCCACTCCGGCAAGACGTGTCATGTGTTTGGTAAGCGAATAACCTGGGCGGCATACAACGCCCGTCGGCAATAACTTACCTCATCTTCGCCACCGCGTCTTCCACCCGCTCCACCGCGATGATCTCCATACCCTCGATATTGTGCTTGGGCGCGTTGGCCTTGGGAATGATGGCGTGGGTGAAGCCGAGCTTGGCGGCTTCTTTCAGGCGTTCCTGGCCGCGCTGCACAGGGCGCACTTCGCCCGCCAGACCGACTTCGCCGAACACCACCATCTTTTCCGGCAACGGCCGGTTGCGCAGGCTGGAAACGATGGCAAGCAGCACGGCGAGGTCGGCGCCCGGCTCGGTGATCTTCACGCCGCCCACGGCGTTGATGAACACATCCTGATCGAAACAGGCCACGCCCGCATGGCGATGCAGCACAGCCAGCAACATCGCCAGACGGTTCTGCTCCAGCCCCAGGGAAAGCCGCCGCGGCGCGGGCGAGTGCGAATCGTCGAGCAGCGCCTGTATCTCCACCAGCAGCGGCCTTGTGCCTTCCTGCGTGACCATCACGCAGCTGCCTGCGACCTGCTGGCCGTGCTGCGACAGGAACAGCGCGGAAGGGTTGCTCACCTCGCGCAGGCCTTTCTCGGTCATGGCGAACACGCCAAGTTCGTTCACCGCGCCGAAGCGGTTCTTGAACGCGCGAATCAGACGGAAACTGGAGTGCGTGTCGCCCTCGAAATACAGTACGGTATCGACGATGTGCTCCAGCACGCGCGGCCCTGCCAGTGCGCCTTCCTTGGTGACATGGCCCACGAGGATCATGGTGACGTTGCTGCTCTTGGCGATGCGGGTGAGTTGCGCCGCGCATTCGCGCACCTGCGCCACCGAGCCCGGAGCCGAGGTGAGCTGTTCGGAATAGATGGTCTGGATGGAGTCGATCACCACCACGTCCGGTTTCTGGTGCGCGATGGTGGACTGGATCTTTTCCAGCTGTATCTCCGGCAGCAGGTGCACTTCCCTGGCATCGAGCGCGAGGCGCTTGGCGCGCAGGGCGATCTGCTGCGAAGACTCTTCGCCGCTCACGTACAGCACGTTCTGACTGGAAGAGAGATGCGCCAGCGTCTGCAGCAACAGGGTCGATTTGCCGATACCGGGATCGCCGCCGATCAGCACCACCGCGCCCTGCACCAGCCCCCCGCCCAGCACGCGGTCGAACTCGACGACGCCGGTTGGCGTGCGCGGCACTTCCGCCGCTTCCACTTCGGAAATCCGTTGCACTTTACCGCTCGCCGCCAGGGCGCTGTAGCGGTTCTTGCCCGCCGCGGGCATGGTCTCGGCGACGGTTTCCACCAGCGTGTTCCATGCCTCGCAATGCGGGCATTGCCCCTGCCACTTGAGTGTCTGCCCGCCGCATTCGGTGCAGCTATAGATTGTCTTTGCTTTTGCCATGCCGTCGGCGCCCTGGAGCAGGGCGTAATAGATTGTTCAATAGGTGTTCTGTGCGGACACGGCGCCCGCTCTACCCGGCTTGGTCGCTTGTGACAATGACCGGTGCCCCCCGGATAATGAAACGGGCATATTCCAGATCGGGTCCCTTCATATGATCCACATACCAATTGCGCAGGTAGGAGATGGTTTCTATGGTCACTTGCCGGCTCAGGGTCGTCATCTGCAACTGATCCAGCTTGGCGATAAAATGCTTGTGCAAGTCGGCATGCTCAGCCAACTTCGGGTAACCGTGCATACGCATCAGTGATTCTTCGACGGAGAAGTGCATGCGGGCATGGTCGCGCAATTGTTCAAGTTTAAAGAACACATCCGCCCAGCTTTCCCGGCTCTCAAAGGCACTCTCGATCAAAGTGAAATATTCGATGAAACCCCTATGTTGATCGTCGATTTCGAGGATCCCAACCGAATATTCATCCTTCCATTGCATCTGCACACTCCTCAAGGATTGGCCACTAATGTTGCGTGTCTATAACGACATTTGAAATTTCCGCAATCCCCATTCAGGCGAATCGTGAATGCGGCTAATATAACAGCTATCTTCACGCTCTCGAAATGATTCCACGTCAGCAGCCTGACTAATCCGCCTTGCACACCCGGTTCCGCCCTGCTTCCTTGGCCTGATACAGTGCCGCATCGGCACGTTGGCACAAGGCATCAAAAGTCTCGCCGGCTCGCCACTCCGCCATGCCCATGCTGCAAGTGACTTTCCCGACTTGAGGGAAAGGAGTTCCGGAGACTTCTGCGCGCAGTTTTTCGGCAAGATGATATCCCTGCTCCGAGTTCGTCTCCGGCGCCAGAATAATGAATTCCTCACCGCCCCAGCGCGCAAGCACATCCGTATCACGCAGACATTTCTTCAACGCACGCACAAAATCGATCAACACCTCGTCGCCTACCGCATGCCCATAGGTATCGTTGATCTGTTTGAAATGATCGATATCGATGAACAGCAGCACAACGGGCGAATCGTACCGGGTTGCCCGATTGATCTCATGCGCCGCAGTTTCCAGGAAACTGCGGCGATTCAGGACTCCGGTGAGTAAATCGGTCGACGCCAACCTTTCCTTGTCCCTGATCAATATATCGGTGAAGTCGAGCAAGTTATTCAGGGAAAGGCTGATACGCCCGAACTCGTCCTTCCACGACGCCAACCCGAGAATGCGTATCGAATAATTCTGGCTGCGGACCACTTCATCCAGTGCGCTGACCAGCACGCCCAGCGCCCGCAGGATGTGCAGGATGGTAAACACCGTCAACAACGCGACTGACAAGCCCAGCCCGATCGAGGCCAAGCCGTAGCGCTCGAGTTCCCGTTCCTTTTTTGTGATCTCACGGTCCGTTGACCGGAACAGGCTGTTATAGAGCCCGTCCTCTTCCGACTTGAAGTGTTCTATTACGCCAGTCACTTCCTGCCACCAGAGGGCATTCGATCTGCTCCAGCTTGCATGCGATCCCTGATGCAGGATCTCTTCGACTTGCCCGATGACCGTGTCATAGGGTGCTGCGAACAGGTCATCCATTGCGGCTTTCTGTCCTGTCGGGCCCAGATCGCGTCGAAATGCGCGCAGATGCTCTTTGAACTTGCCGTATTCCGCTGCCAGAAAGGTCACATCGTCCAGCCCGTCCCTGCCGCGAGAATAGATGCCGTTTACCGTCGCCCGCATCAACCCCAGGCTTTCCCGGGCCAAGGCAAGCTCGACGATGGCAGAGTGCATGCTGATATTAGCGGGTCTTTCGGCCATGACACTCATCGAGATCATGTCGAGCGCATCGTTGATGTTCGATGTGTAGAACTCACGCACATCCCGCCAGGAGTTCTTTCCGCCAATGACTTGCTGCCTGACGAGCCAGCAGTTTCGCGTGCAACTCCGGCGCTTGCAGTTGTTCCAGAACCGCATCTGACTCTGCGTATTGTTTGCTCAATTCCGACCTGCGTGCCGCCGAAGGATTGGCAAGCATCGCAGAACTCAAACCGCGCTCTTTCTGCAAGACATGGACGAGTCTGGAGCTGGACTGCGCCTTTACATAAACGGCTTTTTCAGCGCGCAAATCATCCATATCTTCCCGTATGGATTGGTACAGGGAATTCAGGGCCGCGACGACACTCAAAATAGCGACCAACGCCAGGAAAGCGATTCGAGTGCGGATTGACATGCAATTTCTCCCGTTTAAAAAGACGTAAGCGGTCCGTTTGCCTGTTCCATTCCCCTGCACGGTTGCGAGCCGTATTTCACTTTTGCCTAGTGTACTGCATGAATCCAGCGCGCAGTTAAACCGGGGCGCTGAAGAGACGGCGTCAAATTGTCGAATCGCGACTTTCCCGCAGAAAACCGGGAAGAAGAACCATCACAGCTGTAGAATACCGCCCCATGTTACGCCTCACCGAAATCCGACTTCCGCTCGACCACCCTGAGAACGATCTTAAATCCGCCATCCTGAAACGGCTGGGTATCCCTGCTTCCGAATTGCTGGGTTTCACCCTGTTCCGCCGAGGATACGATGCCCGCAAAAGGAACGCTATCGTTCTGGTTTATACCGTGGATGTCGAAGTGAAAAACGAAGCGGCATTGCTCAAGCGCCTGCAGAACTCGCCGCACATCGCCATTGCCCCGGACATGGATTACCACGCCGTTGCGCAAGCGCCGCAAGGGCTGACCGAGCGCCCTGTCGTCATCGGCACCGGCCCCTGCGGCATCTTCGCCGGCTTGATCCTCGCGCAGATGGGCTTCCGTCCCATCATCCTGGAACGGGGCAAGGAGGTGCGCGAGCGCACAAAAGACACCTGGGGTTTGTGGCGCAAAGGCAAGCTCGATCCCGAATCCAATGTGCAGTTCGGCGAAGGCGGCGCGGGCACGTTTTCCGACGGCAAGCTGCACAGCCAGATCAAGGATCCGAAGTTCCATGGACGCAAGGTGCTCGCCGAGTTTGTGAAGGCGGGCGCGCCCGAAGAGATCATGTATGTGAGCAAGCCCCACATCGGCACCTTCCGCCTGGTCGGCATGGTGGAGGAGATGCGCCACGAGATGGAAAAGCTGGGTGCCGAGATCCGCTTCCAGAGCCGGGTGGAAGACATCGAGATCGACAACGGCGAAGTACGCGGCGTGGTGCTGGCGGACGGCGAGCGCATCGCCACCAACCATGTGGTGCTGGCCGTCGGCCACAGCGCGCGCGACACCTTCGAGATGCTGCACAAGCGCGGCGTCTATATGGAAGCCAAGCCGTTCTCCATCGGCTTCCGCATCGAGCATCCGCAGTCGGTCATCGACCACGCGCGCTTCGGCTCCAATGCCGGCAATCCTTTGCTCGGCGCCGCGGACTACAAACTGGTACATCACGCCAGCAACGGGCGCTCGGTGTACAGCTTCTGCATGTGCCCCGGCGGCACGGTGGTGGCGGCCACATCTGAAGAAGGCCGTGTGGTGACCAACGGCATGAGCCAGTATTCGCGCAATGAACGCAACGCCAATAGTGGGATCGTCGTTGGTATCACGCCGAATGATTATCCCGGAGACGTGCTCGCAGGAGTCGAATTCCAGCGCAAGTGGGAAGCGCGTGCGTTCGAGCTGGGCGGCAGGAACTATTGCGCCCCCGGCCAGCGTGTCGGCGACTTCCTGGCCGGACGGCCATCGACCTCGCTCGGCGAGGTGGCCCCCTCCTACACCCCCGGCGTGACCCCGACCGATCTTTCAACGGCACTGCCCGATTACGTCATCGCCGCCATCCGCGAAGCGCTGCCCGCATTCGAGAAACAGGTCAAAGGCTTTGCCATGGAGGATGCCGTGCTCACCGGAGTGGAGACGCGCACCTCCTCCCCCGTGCGCATCAAGCGCGGTGAGGATTTCCAGAGCATCAACATCAAGGGACTGTATCCGGGGGGCGAAGGCGCAGGCTATGCGGGCGGGATACTGTCCGCCGCGGTGGACGGCATCGAAGTCGCCGAGGCCGTAGCGCTGGATATGGTCAAAATATGACGAGCGCCAAGTGCTCCATATGACCACCACCCAATAAACCAGACTCATTACTCCATGCTTGCCATGACTTCACTGGCCCTGCTCCTTATCGGTTTCTCCCTGTTCAGCGCGCTCACCATTGGGCTGACCCACTTCCGCCGCGAAAACTATCAAGACCAGGCTATGGCCAAGATCATGGGGCTGATACTGTTACTGGCCTTGAGTGGCTTACAGTTCGCACACTTCGCCTGGCTTTACCTCAATCAGGCGTGGGTGGAAACGACGCTCTACCGCATGACGCTCTTTGCCGTTGCGCCAGCTTTCTATCTTTTCAGCCAGCCCTTGCTGCGCCCGCAGCCCCAAGCCCGGACTGCCTGGGTGCAGTTGTGGCATGCGCTGCCTGTGGTGGCTGCGCCTTGGCTGCCTTCCGGCATGGCGCTGCCTTTGGCGTTCATTGTCGGCGCAGGCTATTTGTTATGGCTTGCCCGCAGCCTGTATGCGCTCAGGCACGAACGAGCCAATTTTCATCTGGAACTCATGCTGCTAGGCAGCGTGTTCCTCATCGCCATCGGGGTTTCCGTGCTCGGGCTGGTCCAGGCGACATTGCCGGAGAAACTGTTCTTCAATCTCTATGCGATTTCGATAGGTGCGGCCTTCCTGCTGGTGCAATTGACACTCGAACTGCGCCCGCAGCTCTCCACCGAGGTCAGCGAAGCCGCACAGGAATCCTACGCCAGCTCCACGCTCACCCATATCGATTGCGATGCCGTCCTCGCCAGCTTGAACACCCTGATGCTGGAGGAGCGGGCTTACGAGGATACGGAATTGAGCCTGCCCCGACTGGCAGCCAGGTTGGGAATCAGCCCCCACCAGCTGTCGGAACTGATGAACACCCGTCTGGGCAAGGGATTTTCCCGCTACCTGCGCGAGCAGCGCATCAGCGCAGCAAAGACCATGTTGCGGGACGAGCCGTCTGCGTCGGTCTTGTCCGTCGGACTCAGTGTGGGATTCACCGCACAGTCGAATTTCTACGAGGCGTTTCGCGAGATCGAAGGAATGACTCCCGGCCAGTACCGCAAGCTGCGGCCCCAGAACAAGTCGCCCAAATAGAGCGCCACGGAGGCTTTTTGCTCCGGAACTATCTTTTCGGAACAGAAAACTGTTCCGGAAAGATGAAAACGGAAGAATAACGAGCATCCAAACTCCAGACTGTGGACTCCATCAACTCAAACGGAGTCTCACATGGAAAACTATCTTCTGCTGTTGCTAGAGTCACTTACCAGCATCACTGTCAGCCTCACGGTGCTCTATGTACTGTCCCGCCCCCTGATGAATGTCCTGAGCCGGATCTGTCCCGACGAGCATGCGGCTGCCTTCTGGCTGAGCTACACGAAGGTCATGCTGCTGATCGCCCCGCTGTTGCTCGTGCTGACCGTGGACATGTTCGCGCATTTCAGCGACTCCATGGATACCTGGCGCTTCTCGCTGATGATGGCTTTGGGCGGGATATTGATAGGACTGTACATGGTCGGGGAGCGCCTTGGCCGGTTCGTGACGTCCCCGCAAAAGACAGGAGAGACATCATGAACGTCCTGCTTACCGGAGCCAACGGCTTCATAGGCCGTAACATCGCTGCCGCGCTTGCCGCCGCAGGGCATCGAGTCACGCCGGTGTCGCGCCAGCACGGCATCGATTTTTCTGTCATGACCACCCCGGCACACTGGTTGCCGCACCTGAAGCATATCGATGCGGTCATCAATTGTGTGGGCATCATCGGCGAGCACGGCTCACAGCGCTTCGAGCCTTTGCACACCCTTGCGCCATCCGCGTTGTTTCGCGCCTGTAGCGAAGCTGGGGTTCGCCGCGTGCTGCAAATCTCGGCACTGGGCGCGGATGAAACTGCGTTCTCGGCTTACCACCTGAGCAAACGTGCCGCCGATGATGTGCTGCGCAACCTAGACCTCGACTGGTTCGTGCTGCGGCCATCGTTGATCTATGGCAAGGGCGGCAAGAGTGCCGAGCTGTTCATGCGCCTGGCGCGCTTGCCCATGGTCCCGGTCATCGGCGACGGGCTGCAAAAATTGCAGCCGGTGCACATCAGCGATGTGGTGGCCACCGTCATGCAAAGCCTCACATCGCGGGAAACAAGAAAGACGCTGGACATCCTCGGCACGGAAACCGTCACTTTCACCGAGTGGCTACAGTGGATGCGGCGGGCGCAAGGACTGCCACCAGCACCGGTATTCCGCATACCGTTCCGGTTGGCGATGTCCATCGTCGGGGTGGCGAGGCATTTCAACCCGATGCTGCAACCGGGGAATCTGCGCATGTTGCAGACCGGTTATCTGGCGGACGTTCAGCCACTGGTTCATTTCCTCGGGCGAAAACCGTTTGCTGTTCACGCCAGCCTTTTCTTTTCCGATGCCATGCACACCGGGAGCGCATCATGAGCTATACCGCGATCAAGACGCTGCATATCCTCAGCATGGTGCTGCTGTTTGGCACGGGGCTGGGCAGTGCTTTTTATAAATGGATGGCCGACCGCAGCGGCAACGTCGCCCATATCGCGATCACCAACCGGCATGTCGTCCTGGCGGACTGGATATTCACCACACCGACGGTGATCTTCCAGCCCCTCAGCGGCCTGTGGATGGTATATCTGCTCGGCCTGCCACTGACGACGCCCTGGATAGCCGCAAGTCTGTCCCTGTTCTTTGTGGCAGGGGCTTGCTGGCTGCCGGTGGTGTGGTTGCAGATGCGCATGCAGAAAATCGCCGCCATCGCCGTCGCAGAAGCCACCCCGTTGCCCGGCATCTATTGGAGAATGGCGCGCTGGTGGTTCTGGCTGGGCATGCCTGCGTTCACCGCGATGGTGCTGGTTGTGACATTGATGGTCTTCAAATACATTCCAGGAGTCGAATCATGAAAAGCTTGATGCAAAATGCGCTTGGGACGGATTGGGACAAGTTGCCGTCCGCGCTGCAAACCCATTACCGTTTTGGCAGCACGATAGACCGCGGCCACATGGATATCGAATATCCCCGCTTCATGCAGCCTTACCTCAGCCTGCTTCACATGATGGGAGCATTGATTAACCGCCGTGGACAGCAGATTGTCACCGTGGTGGAAAAGAGCGTGGTGGAAGGACGCCAATATTGGCGCAGGACCATCACCTATCCTGATGGACAGATGGTGCACTTCAACAGCTTCTGGGTCTCGGCCGGCGGCAGCCAGATGATCGAGTTCGTCAACCCGGGGCTAGGCTTGCAGATGTCAGTACACTTGAAAGACGGCAGGCTCCATTATCAGGGCCTGCGCTTCGTTGTGAAGCTGGGCAGGCTGCTGCTGCCCATTCCCGAATGGCTGGTGCTGGGGCACACCACCATTGTTGAAGAAGCCATAGACGAGACGCATTTCGCCATGGATTTCCGGCTCACGCATCCGCTGTTCGGGCAGGTGTTCCGATATGCCGGGACGTTTGAAGCAAGAGCGGCGTGATACGAGCATCAACAAAACTGGAATGCCGCGGTGGACTGCATCTATGGCCGAGACAGCCCCCCGGCGTTGACACTCCCGGCTAATGCCGCGTGTCGCTTGCCTGCATGGACATCAGGTCGCTGAGTGCAGCTTCGGCATCCACCCGGTCAAAGACATAGCGCTGGTTGCAGAATTCGCAGTGCACCTCGACGTGGTCCCGTTCTTCGATGATCGAAATCACTTCTTCCCGTCCCAGCATACGCAGCATGCGTGCCACGCTCTCGCGCGAACAGGTGCAGCGGAACACCACAGATTGAGCGTCGAACAGGCGGATGTCTTCTTCGTGATACAGGCGGTGCACCAGTTCCTCGGCTGGCAGGGTCAACAACTCCTGCGGCTTGAGCGTATCGGCGAGGTGCGTTGCACGCGTCCAGGCATCCTCGTCTTGCGACTCTCCCTGTTTGGGCAATTTTTGCAGCAACATGCCGGCGGCATGCCGGGCATCTGCCGCCAGCCACAGACGCGTTTCCAATTGTTCGGAGCGAGTCATGTAGTTTTGCAGTATCTCCGCGATGCTGTCGCCTTCCAGCGCAACGATGCCCTGATACGCCTGATTACCGTCCTTGGGATCGAGCGTGATGACGAAGCGCCCGTCGCCGACCAAGTCCTGCAGCGTGCCGTGCGCCAAGTCGCCTTCCCATTTTGCAGTCGCGCGCAATTCCAGATCGCCGGAGCACTCGACCACCAGCAGCTTCACCGCGCCTTTGCCGTGTATCTGCAGCACCATGGCGCCTTGCAGCTTGAGCGTCGCGGCCAGCAGTACCGCAGCGGCGCACAGTTCGCCCATCAGGTCGCGCAACACAGGCGGGTAATCGTGACGCTCGATCACAGACTGCCAGACCGCGTCGAGACGCACGATCTCGCCGCGTATCGGCGCATGTTCAAACAGGAATCGGCGAAGGGAATCGGATGGAGTATTCATGGCGCGCGATGATACCACGCGCCATTACCGCATTCATTTGGCCGAACACAGCAGGCTCATGCGCTCCCCGGTAGCCGGATGGCTGGAAAGATAATCCATCGCCGCGCTTTCTTTAGCCGCATCCTCAGGAGAAGGCCCTTTCTTGTTCCTGGCCAGATACGCGGCTTCCAGCTTGCCCAGCATTGTTCCCAACAGGCAAGGCGAAAGCCCGTTGGCCTGCATCGTCTGCTCGGCGTAGTTATCCGCCTCGCGCTCCATATCCCGCGAATATTTGGCCTGCATGATGATCGCAGGAGCCGTGGCCAGCAGTCCGCTGACATCGCCCACATACCAGGCCAGCACCAGGCCGACCACCGAGCTTTGCAGCACCATGCGCATGGCATGGCGACGCTCCACATGGCCGCGTTCATGCGCCAGCACGGCGAGAATCTCGTTATCGTCACCGGTCAGTCCTACCAGCTCATCCAGCATCACGATGGTGCCGTCCGGCAGCGCGAAGGCATTCGCCCCCATGCTGGGCGAACTGCGGAAGACGATGTGATATTTCAGCTGCGCGCCGGACGGCGGATTGAGTCGTGCGAAGGCATCGCTCAGTTCATGCTGGCGAGCCTCTCCCAGCTTGCTTGGCTTCAGCACAAATCTATCCATCGTTTCCAAAGTGGAGTCGCCCATCTGCTGCAGCACCGCATCCGGCACGCGCATGGCGAGGACTTCCGCCCCCCACGGCAACAGGTAGCGATACCCCCCGGCAAACACGGCGACGAGCAACACCAATGCTGCAAAAGCCCAGGACACGCTGTGCTGCATGCTGTCCAGCCAATTCCTGCCCGCACCGGTCTGCTCCAGCAATCCGGCCAAACCGGACTGATCTTTCACTTCGCAATGCCCGCCTCCGGCATAAGTGAGAATGCGCGGCGTATTGCCCAAGCGCTCGGAAACATGCACTTCGCTCAACGGCCAGCGTAACTCACCCGCACTGCCGCTTAACAGCAGATCGCCGCCGTCGACGGTCAGAACCACCGCTTTGCTCGCGGTTGTCTGCCCGTCGTAATAGGCGGCGGTCACTTGTACTGATACGTCAGAAGGAGATATCGACATCGAACATCTCGGCAGCCTCTTCGCCTGCTGCTGTCGTCTGCTGCTGTTGGTCGGCGATGAAGCCGGACAAGTCGCCCTGGACTGTCAAGCCCATAGCCTCCACTCTCAAGCGGGCCATGCGGATCGCGGCAAACGGCATGAACAATCCGAAAGTCAGCACGATGCCGATGAAGTTGGTCACGCTGACCCACAACAGGCGGCGTGCAGATACATGACTGAAGAACCGGTGAGTTCCCAGTTCCGTACTACCCCACACCATATTCTGCAAGTAAGCGCTGAACATGCTCGTCACCATGAGCAAGGATGCGACAATAACGAACACGATGAGAGGCCCGGCAGCCATAAAGCCGGTGAGAAAGCTTTTGAGTCCGGTGCCCGAACCGGACAACATCGCCAGCACGGGAAGCAGCAGCACAGTGCCCACCATCACCGCCAACGCCGACAGGTAAAGGAGATAGAACCCTTTTACCGTTGCGCCGAATTTGAACGCAGAGCTGCCGAATCGCCCGTTATCGAACTGATATCGCTTGATGCGCTGGTGCGCCAGCGGCGCAGCCAGATAAAGTGTAAACGCAGCCAGAATGGGATAGCCGAGAAAAGCCTGGTAAGCACCGCGCGTCTTCCCGGCAAAGCCGAATCGCAAGCCGCGATAACTGCTGTTGTACAACTTGAATTGCAGCGAGCGCATCAACAGCCAGGGCATCGTCAAAGCGAGCAGCAGGCCGATCGCCAGCCCCAATACCGGGCTGAATTGGAACGAGGCGTTATACGCGATCAATAAAGCAAAAGCGATGATCCGCCCTTTCAGAATCGCTTTGGGCGTACCGTGATAGTCGAAGCTCGCTTCAGCCAGGTGTGTGTTGCGGTAGAAATACTGCAGGCGTCTGACTTTGGCCCAGGCGCTATAGATCCCCAGCGTTACTATTGTCAGCAACAGATTGACGATCCATATCCTGAAATATTCCCAGCCTTTGCCGGTAAATTCGAAATGCTGGTTCTGTTGCATGTACTGCTCTTGCATGGTTACCCCTTTTTTATTTTGATGTCATATAGGTTTCCATACCACTCCTCCCAGAGCGGTCGAACTGTAGCAGTCCGCAGTCCCGGCGGCAATAAAAAAGGGCAGCCTGGGCTGCCCTTGGATTCATGCTGCAAGTAATCTTGTTATCAATCCCAATCCGGATAGTTCGGGATGGACACTGTGTCGCTGTCGAAGATACCTTTGTCTGCCTTGGTGTGGCAGGCATTGCAGTAGCTCAACGACTTCACATCCTTGTTGCCCTTGATCATCTTCTCGGGAATATCGTGGTGCTTGCGCTTGATGTAACGCACCTCGGTGATCCGCATCGGTGCATCACCTTCCTCGGTCGCCAGCGCGATCTTGCGCGAACGCTTGTGCCAGGACTTGTCTGCCGCATTTTCCATGGCGTAGTCGCGGATCTCTTTCAGCGTATCCTTGTCCAGCGAAGCGTTCTCGCCGAAATGGTCGTTCAGCGCCTTCTCGTCCAGCAGCTTTGCCCAGGACTTGCCTGGCAACAGGCCGGGCGGATAAGCGTAAGTGGCACGAACCGCACTCATCCTGCATAAGTCTTGTTGTCGACCGGCTTCACTTCCTTCTGGCGCGAAAAATTGACCAGCCACAGCCAGAAGTTCTCTTCCGCCAGTGCGGCGCCGCTGCTCGTCAGCAATGCTACGGCCAACAGGGCTGCTTTGAATTTGCTTTGTTTCATCTTCTCTCCCATCCTTACTTGCTCAACAGGAACTTGAGGACATCGCCCTTTTCCTGCGCGGTGCATTCGCGACCCCAAGCGTCATTGCAGTTACGCTTGAACCATTTTTCGATCTTCTTCGCATCGGTCAAGCGCTCCGGGTTGGCGCTGGGAGCCATCGGCTCGATGACCTTCCCTGGTCTTGTGATGCTTGCCTGTCCTTGCTCAGGTCGTCGCCGTGGCAAGTGGAGCAAGACATCATCTCGCCGCCCTCGCCTTTGCCCTCTTTGTCCCAGTTCTTCTGGCCGCGAGCGGCATCGAAGCCGGTCGCGCCTTCGGATTTGTAACGTGCGAACAATTCGTCGGTCGCCGGAGTCGCATAAGCAGTTGCAGCCATGAACAGCGCACCGATCAGAGCCATCAATGTGTATATTCTTTTCATTATCAATCTCTCCATTACCAGGTTAACTTGATCGCCAGCACCATGCCCAGCGCGCCCAACTCGGCGATACCCGCATGGCTGACCGGCACAGCCGAATTCTTCGATTTATTCACTGCATAGGCCATCAGCGCTGCACCGGTCACGCCCAGCATCACGTGCAAGTTGTCTGGATCGGTAAAGCCGTCGGCCAGATGGAAATCATCCCAATGCGCAACCAAACCCGTGGCAATGGTCGCCGCTGCCATGGCGACCGTTGCCTTTGCCAGCTTGGCATGCGTACCGTTCGTTTGGCGCGGCTGGGTTGTAGCCGCTGTACAGTTGCTCTCGCAGCCATCATCGGGCGCGGTCGCCGCAGTCAATCCCGCAGCCAAAATGGTTCCCAGGCCCAGATATTGGTGCACCTTGCCGCCGGTCAGCCAGGATGGTTCGAACTCGCTCTTCTTGACTTCGGGCGCCGCGCTGTCCGGTTTCTTCACCAGCGTTCCCTGATCGTTCGCCGCGAGTTTGAACGATTCGTAATCCTTGACATAAGCGCTGGATGCCAACGGCAATTCGAATGCCGCATCCTGCGCGAATGCCGTTGCGGAAAGCACCGCCAGGCACAACACGGCGGCACTCTTGATAGATGATGCCTTTCATTGACTGCTCCTCAATTGATTTTTTGGTTTGAACTTGAATGCGATGGTGGCGACTTTTTCCCGGTGAGCATCGCCCTCACCAGATTTTCTTTGTGTTGGATGCTGCCTACCAGCACCCCCAGAAGGTGCAGCACTACCAACACGAGTGCAATCTCAGGGAGAAACTCGTGGAGATGGCGGAACACATAACTCGTATCGTCACTCACACGATTCGCCAGGAAGACCAGCGGCCCTTCGAAATCGATCGTACCCAGCGTCAGCAAACCGGACACGAAGATCAGCGCCAGCAGCCCGAACATCGTGAACACCATCAATGCTCCTGCCGGGTTATGCCCGAAATAATGCTTTGGATTGCCCTTGAGCATCGAGCGCATATAAGCAATCGCTTCGCTGACCGGGAAGATGAAAGAACGGAAGCGCGCATATTCGCCCCCCTTGAATCCCCAGTACACCCGCGCCGCAAGCAGGACGCACAGCGCATAACCCACCAGCACGTGGATCGTTGAAGCGTGTACTTCGCCGGAAATGAAAGCCGTCGTAAAGCTCAGCACCAGTGTCCAATGAAAGAACCGGAGGAACCGGTCCCATACCTTGATGCTGCCCGCATCGTTTTCGATATCTTTTTGCTGCATACGACTCTCAATAGAATTTCTGATCAAAAGTGGCGCCCGAAGAACACCCGCTCACGAACATCCCCTGCCCCATGAGTTCTTCATGGCGCGGCATCCGACTATGGCAGATTGATTTAGTTCGATTGGTAAAGCAGACTTTTTCAAAGACCTGCGTAAAGCAGGCGCAGATTCTACCCGAGAATTTAAGGTTTATTGCAAATAATCAGTGCGCCTGGGGTAAAAAGGCGACTGCTGTAACCCTACTCCAGGCTCGGCTTTCTCCATTTGCAACCACCCACAGGACACTTGCCGCACGCCCCAAACAGGACTAGTCTGAGCCTGTGTCACCACCATAAAAGGAGGTGTGCCATGACAACCCATCCCCGCCCCGATGTCGTCGCCGAAATGATCGCCTGCGAAGTCTGCCACAAAGAGATTCCCCTCTCTGAGGCCAATCGCTTTGAAGTGGAAGATTATGTGGCGCATTTCTGCGGACTGGAGTGCTACTCGACATGGAAACAGCGTAGCGAAGCTCTGGGTCGGCAACCAAAGGAAACCAAACGCTGAAGCGGACAAGTTCAACTCGTTGCTTCGGCGGATCGCCATGCCAAGGCGAGCCCCGCGCCCACACAGAAAACCACGCCGGCATAAAACGTAAACGCGGGGCCGAGCCTATCCCACAGCAGGCCGGCCAGCACGCTGGCAACCAGCATCGCCAGCCCGCTCACCAGATTGAAGAATCCATAAGCCGTGCCGCGCAGGTCGGCGGGCGTCACGTCGGCCACCATGCGTGCCAGCAATCCCTGCGTGATGCCCATGTGCACGCCCCACAAGCGCAACGCCGATCAGCACGGTCACCCAATGATCATCGGTCGCCAGCACCAGGTCGGCGGCGATCAGCACGGCAAGACCCATCGCCAACAGTCTGGTGTGGCTCGCATTATCGGAGAGCTTGCCGAATGGATACGCCGAAGCGGCGTAGATCACGTTCATCGCCACCATCACCAGCGGTACCAGCGCCACGGGAATGCCGCCCTGCGCGGCGCGCAGCACGAGAAAGGCTTCGCTGAAGCGCGCCAGCGTGAACACGGCACCGATGCCGACCACCCACCAATAAGCTGTACCGAGCCGTTTCAAATTCTCGCGGCTGATCGGATTGGTCGGTTTGTGTGCTTCAGATCTTTCCGGCTCGTGCACGCCGAATACCAGCAACGCCACCGCCATTAATCCCGGAATCACCGCCACCCAGAACACCGCGCGGAAATCGTTGGCCCACAACAGCATCAAACCCACGCCCAATAACGGCCCGAGGAACGCGCCCACCGTATCCAGCGACTGGCGCAGACCGAATGCCGCGCCGCGTATTTCGGGCGGAGCGATTTCCGCCACCAGGGCATCGCGCGGCGCCCCGCGCACGCCCTTGCCAATCCTGTCCATGAACCGGGCAGTCAACACCATGCCCACGCCCGACGCCATCGCGAACATCGGCTTGGTCAAGGCGCCCAAGGCATAGCCGAACACCGCCAGTACCTTGCGTTTGCCGAGATAGTCGCTCAACACACCGGAGAACACCTTCACCAGCAACGCCGTGGATTCGGCAATGCCTTCGATCACCCCGACCGTCAACGCACTGGCGCCCAGCACCGTGACCATGAACAGCGGCAACAGGCTGTGGATCATCTCCGACGAGACATCCATCAGCAGGCTGACGAAGCCCAGCACCCACACGCCACTGGGTATCTCTTTCAACGCGTACTTGCCGGTCTTGTGCATGGTCCTAGATGCCTATGTGACCTTCGCCAGAAATCTGTCCAGCTGATTAGCAAACGCCTGGCGGTCGCTCTGGCTCAACGTCGGCGGACCGCCCGTTTCCACGCCACTGCCGCGCAGCCCATCCATGAAGTTACGCATGGTCAGCCGCTCCTGGATGGTGTCCTTGGTATAGAACTCGCCGCGCGGGTTCAGGACATGCCCACCCTGTGCAATCACCTCGGCAGCCAGCGGAATATCGGCAGTGATAACCAGATCGCCCGGCTCGGCCATCTGCACGATCTTGTTGTCCGCCACATCGAAACCCGCAGGCACCTGCAGCGCGCGGATATATTTTGAAGGCGGGCAATACAGCAGCTTGTTCGCCACCAGCGTCAATTGAATCTGCAGCCGGTCAGCCGCACGAAACAGAATCTCCTTGATTACCTTCGGACACGCGTCGGCATCCACCCAAATCTGCATTACGTGTCTCCTGCTGCAATAACCATCAACCTCGCCTGAGGCGATAGAAAAAATAAGGCGCGACCGCGACCCATATCAGGATCAGCGGCCACAACTGCCCGCTCGCGATATCGTAGGCCGCCAGCAACTCGGCCCAAGGATGCCCGGCGACATAGTGGAAGAACAGGAACTCGAACGCAACCGTCAGCGTCATCCACAACAGCCCAGCCTGCCACGCCTGACGCGCCGAAGCGAACGGCCAGCGCCGCTGATACAAATAGATCACCCCGCCCAGCAAGATGACACCGCTCACGCAGGAAAGCTGGTTCGCGAGTAATGCGGGCAGATGCCTGCCGTAAGTAAAGTCACGCAACCCGCCGTTGACGAAAGCAACCACCAGCATCGCCAGCCATGCGATCAGGTAGCGCGACACCAATCACTTCACCTTGGTACGCAGCTTGATGGTCTCGCCCGCCACCCGGAACACGCCCCTGCCGGTATGGTGCAGCGTGCGCGGATTCTTCTTGGTCGGGTCGATCCAGGCCTTCACCACTTCCAGCACGAAGAAGTTGTACTTGTTCACCAGCCGCGTGTCATGGACGACGCATTCCAGATTGGCGTAGCACTCATCGATGAGCGGCGGCTTCACCTTGGATGCGGGCACCGGCGTCAGACCGAACTTCTTGAACTTGTCCAGTTTCTTCCCCGACTTGCCGCCGACCCCCACCACCTTCTCGGCGAGCGACGCCGTCGGGATGTTGAGCACACATTCCTTCGTCGCCGTCAGCGCCTCGAAGCTGTAATTGCGCCCGCTGAGCACGCACCCCACCAGCGGCGGCTCGAACTCCATCATCGTGTGCCACGACATGCTCATGACGTTCGGCTTGCCCTTCCTGGCAGTGGTCACCATCACCACCGGCCCCGGCTCCAGCAGCCGGTAGACATTAGCTAACGGATACGTTTTCTTTGCCATTTTCACCTCCTTATACAAAAGAGAAGAACACAAAGATGGGCAGCTTGCCCGCCAAACCGCTGAAAAGGCCATCTCAGCGTAGCACCAGTCACCCTAGCGCTTGGAAATATTGATGATACCGGTCGCCAGCGCGATCTCCCGGAGGAAACACAACAATCCGGCAATCAACGCCAGCATTGCAGCGATGAAGAACACAGAAATCGTAGTCGATGGATCCTTGCCTGACTCAGAGCCAATGAATAATGCCGCGATCACAACGCAAATAAGCAGTGCGCACAAGGTGCAGAGGCTGATCGCCCAATGTATCCAGCGCGACCTGCGTATCAGGGTTGCCATTTCGTTGGCGTGCCCGGCGCGGTCATCTTCCGCCATATTGTCCAGCACGCGAAACCGGTCGATCACCCGCGCCAGACGGGTAGAAAGCACGCCCAGAATCGCGCCGACCCCGGTAAGCAGGAAAACCGGCGCAACCGCCTGCTGGATGACCTGGGCGACAGTGATGATTTCGGCTGGATGTTCCATAAGATGAAGTCCTCAAGAATATTATCGGCAATGGTTATCGCTTTGCTCGGCCTATCCTACTCGCTTGTCTCGTCTTGTCATTATTAACACGCCGCCCCAATAACCTTCGCCATCGCGTAAAATCGCGCCTGCACTATAACGCCACCCTCAGCCAATAACCACACCCACACCGTGTCCGCCGAAGTAGAACGCTTCTTTTCCGAACAAAGCCCGCTTGCCTCTGAAGTAGCGTCGTTCCGCCCCCGCGCGCAACAGCGCGACATGTCGATTGCCGTGGCGGAGGCGATACGCGACAACGCCATTCTCGTGGCCGAAGCCGGCACGGGAACGGGCAAGACCTTCGCCTATCTGGTGCCGGCGCTGCTGGCGGGCGGCAAGGTGGTCATCTCCACCGGCACCAAGAACCTGCAGGACCAGCTTTTCCAGAAAGACCTGCCGATGGTGCGCGATGCGCTGAAAGCGCCGGTGTCGGTGGCGCTGCTCAAGGGGCGCTCGAACTATGTGTGCCACTACCATCTGGAGCTGGCGCAATCGAACGGGCTGTTCAAGACGCGCGAGGATGTGAAGCATCTCGCCAAGATCGTGAATTACGCCAAGGTGACGCAGAGCGGCGACAAGAGCGGGCTGGCGGACGTGCCGGAGAACGCGCCGATCTGGATGCATGTGACGTCGACGCGCGACAACTGTCTCGGCCAGGAGTGTCCCCACCACAAGGAATGTTTCGTGCTCAAGGCGCGCAAGGAGGCAATGGAAGCCGACGTGGTGGTGGTGAACCATCACCTGTTCTTTGCCGACGTGATGCTGCGCGACGAAGGCGTGGCGGAGCTGCTGCCGGCCTGCAACACGGTGATCTTCGACGAGGCCCATCAACTCCCTGAGACGGCCAGCCTGTTCTTCGGTGAAAGCCTTTCCACTTCGCAGTTGTTCGACCTCGCGCAGGATGCGCGCATCGAGGCGCTGACTTCGGCCAAGGATTTTGCCGCGCTGCCCGTCGCCTGCGACGAGCTGGAAAAAGCCGCGCGCGACTTGCGGCTGGCGTTCAAGAAGGAAGGCCGCATGCCCGCGGATGCCACGCAGAACATCAAGGAATTCGCGCCCGCGCTGAAGACGCTGGGCGAGAAGCTGACCAGAATTTCGGATTTGCTGGAAAAACAGGCGGAACGCAGCGAAGGGCTGGAAAATTGCTGGCAGCGGGCGCAGGCTTTGGCGGCGCAGCTCAAGCAGTGGCGGGATGAAGATGCGGACGACCTGGTGAAATGGCTGGAAGTCTTCCACCACTCGCTGCAACTCAACACCACGCCGCTGTCCATCGCCGAGATCTTCGCCAAGCAGCTCAGCAGCCATCCGCGTGCCTGGATCTTCACCTCGGCCACGCTGGCCGTGAAGCAGGATTTCTCGCATTACCAGGCCGAGATGGGCTTGCTGCAGGCGCGCACCGCCTGCTGGGACAGTCCGTTCAACTACCAGGAGCAGGCGCTGCTGTATGTGCCGCAAAACCTGCCGGAGCCGAACAGCGAGGGCTATACCGACGCTGTGGTGCAGGCCGCGTTGCCGCTGATCGAGGCCAGCCGGGGGCGCGCCTTCCTGCTATTCACCAGCCTGCGTGCGATGCAGCGCGCCTACGATATCCTGCAAGCCGAGTTCGACCGCAAGAACCTGAAGTACCCGCTGATGATCCAGGGCGAAGGTTCGCGCAACGAATTGCTCACGCGCTTCCGCGAGCACGGCAACGCGGTGCTGCTCGGCAGCCAGTCATTCTGGGAGGGAGTGGACGTGCGCGGCGAAGCCTTGTCGCTGGTCGTCATCGACAAGCTGCCGTTCGCACCGCCGGACGACCCGGTGCTGGCGGCGCGCATCGAACAACTCAAGAAACAGGGACGCAACGCCTTCATGGAGTACCAGTTGCCGCGCACCATCATCAACCTCAAGCAGGGAGCGGGACGCCTGATCCGCGACGAGAACGACCGCGGCGTGCTGATGATCTGCGATCCGCGCCTGATCTCCAAACATTACGGGAAACGTATCTGGCAAAGCCTGCCGCCGTTCAAGCGGACACGCGACGAAGCGGAGGCTGTCGCATTCTTCCGGCAGCCGTAGTCCGCTTTATTCCGCCCTTTCTGGGCATATAGTCATTTCATTTTTGGCATATTGACTGCTGACCTTGGTTTGTTGTCCACTGTCGGCAGACCAATCCCGATCATCCGGTAACGATGGCTCCCCTGAGCGCCTCCTTCGACAATCTGAGATTCCACATCGACGAGAACAATCTCTCCGTTCGCGCCGAACAGTTGCGTGCGCGCTTGAGACTGTACCCCGCCATGCTGGCAGGCCAGATATTGATCGAACCCATGTTCGTATTGCTGATGTGGAGCCTCTCTCCGCATCGGTATCTGCTGTTCTGGCTGACGCTCATGTTCTTGCTGCACTCGGCCGAAATGGTGACCTGGATCACTGACCGGGAAGAGACTCGTAACGTTGCGGAATGCCGAAGCTGGAGCCGGCATTTTTTCATCTTCGCCCTGGTCATCGGAATGATGTGGGGTTTCGGGACGCTGTTCTTCTTCCCGCACGAACTTCTGATGCAGGTGTTGCTGGTCTGCGTGATGCTCGGTCTCGCGGCAGCGGCCACCACCATGAACTCGCTGCATCAGCCTTCCTTTTACTCATATTTGCTCGGCCTGATGCTGCCGCTCACCTTCCGGGTGATGGTGGAACAGGACGAGACTCATATAGCGCTGGGCAGCATGATGCTGCTGTTTCTTCTGGTAATGCTGAGTTCGGGTCATTTCCTGAGCAAGTTCATCCTGTTGTCGCTGCGACAGCGCTTTGAGAACGAGTCGCTCGCGCAGCAACTCGCAGCAATGAACGATGACCTCGAGCTGAAGGTGAAAGAACGCACCGCGCAATTGCAGCGCAAAACCGACGAGGTCTCGCAGATACGCGATGTGACCATCATGGCAATGGCGTCGCTGGCCGAGACGCGCGACAACGAAACCGGCAACCACCTGAAACGCACACAAAAATATATCCGTGCGCTCGCCATCAAGCTGCGCGACCACCCGCGTTTCAAGGATTTCCTCTCCGATGACAACATCGAGTCGCTGTACAAGCTCGCCCCTCTGCATGACATCGGCAAGGTTGGCATCCCGGATGCCATTCTGCTCAAGGAAGGCAAACTGACTGCGGACGAGTTTGAAATCATGAAGTCGCATCCGCTGCTTGGCGGCAATGCCCTCGCAGTGGCCGAAAGCGGGCTCCCTACGCCGAACCGCTTCCTGCACATCGCCCGCGAGATTGCGAACGCTCACCACGAAAAATGGGACGGCAGCGGTTATCCGTTGGGGCTCCAAGGCAACGCCATCCCCATTTCGGCGCGGCTCATGGCGCTGGCAGATGTATTCGATGCGCTCATCAGCCGGCGCATCTACAAGATGCCTTTCACGCATGAAGAAGCCGTGGCATATATATTGCAAGGTCGGGGTACGCATTTTGATCCCGACGTGACAGATGCATTCCAGGCCATTCATGAGGAGTTCAGGCAGATCGCCGAACAGTATCAAGACTAATGAACCCGAAACTGCTTGCCTCGCTCAACGGCGACACGGATATCTACCCGCACCTGCTGGAAGAGAAGTTCCCTCGGGTGTTCAATAAACTGCTGGAACTGTGGCAAACGCCGCACATCGATTCATACCTGCAGGACCTGATGGTGGACAAACGCGCAGGAAACCGCGAAGGCTTTCCTCCGGAGGCGGCGACAGAGATCATTCGCCTCAGCAATTTCCTCTACGAGTTGCGCAACGCGGGTAAAGAAGCGCAGGCATGGGAAGACATCCCGGAATACAAGCGCCATGAACTGGAGCGGTTCGGCTACGAGTTCACGGCAAAGGGGCTGCTGAAATCGATCGAGGACAACAATCAGAATGCGGTGCAGCTCTTTTTGTCCTGCGGTGTCGATCTGGAGGTGCGCGACGAACGCAACTGGACGCCGTTGATGGTGGCGGCGTTCAACGGCAATCTGGAATTCGCAAAGCTGCTGATCCAGTGCGGGGCGCGGGTCTCGCCACGCGACAAGAACGGCTATACGCCATTGCACTGGGCCGCTTACAACGGGCACATCGACCTGGTGAAGATGCTGCTCGAAAAAGGCGCCGAGCCGGACAATCCAAGCCAGTTCGGCTGGACTGCACTGATGCAGGCTGCAACACGCGGGCATTTGCTCACATGCGCCTATCTGATCTTCAGAGGCGCTGACGTAAATCAGGCAACTACAGACGGCTGGACGTCATTGCACAAGGCCGCCAACAACGGGCATACCGAAATCGTCAAACTGCTCCTTGAAAAGGGCGCCAATCGTTACGCGAAGTATCAGGACGGCAACACAGCGATCGATCTCGCCATCAAGGCCGGCCATCTGGACATCGTCGATATGTTGAACAAGTTCGCCGGGGTCAGGAACCTGCTGGAAGACAAGGATTCAAACTTGCGCTTGTTGCCGCCGGATCAAGTCAGTTGATCCTGACGCGAGCTTCCCCGGTTACCATTTTTCCGATCACGCACGCAGCAGCAAAGCCCTGCTCGCGGAATGCCGCCAACACCTTGTCCGCCTCATCCGCTGCACAGGCTACCAGCAGCCCTCCGCTGGTTTGCGGGTCGCACAACAGCTTGCGCTGCCATTCCGGAAAACCTTGCGGCAGATCCACCTCGGCACCGTAGCTGGTCCAGTTGCGATCGGCCGCGCCGGTTGCATAGCCCTTCTCGGCCAACTTCAATGCTGTCGCCAGGACCGGCAAAGCTGAGAAATCCACTTCAGCTCCCAGCCTCGATCCGCGGCACACTTCCAGCAAATGACCGAGCAGCGCGAAGCCGGTGACGTCGGTCATCGCATGCACGGAACCCATTCCGCCCAGGGTCGCGCCGACGCGATTGAGTTGCGTGGCGGTGTCCACCATCTGGCGATAACCTGCCGCATCCAGTTCGCCTTTCTTCAGCGCCGCGCTCAGAATGCCCACACCCAGCGGCTTGCCGAGGATGAGCACGTCGCCGGCCTGTGCGCGGTCATTGCGCTTGATGTGATCAGGATGGGCCACCCCCACCGCCGCCAGTCCGTAGATCGGCTCGGGTGCGTCGATGGAATGTCCGCCTGCCAGCGGGATGCCCGCCGCCGCGCATACTTCCGCCCCTCCTGCCAGGATATCGCGGATGGTTTCCAGCGGCAGTTTGGCGATGGGCATGCCTACCACCGCCAGCGCAAGGATAGGAGTCGCCCCCATGGCGTACACGTCGGATATCGCGTTGGTGGCGGCAATGCGCCCGAAATCCCGAGCATCGTCCACGATGGGCATGAAAAAGTCGGTGGTGACCACGATGGCCTGCGACTCGTTGAGTTTGTACACCGCCGCATCATCGCTGCTCTCGGTGCCGACCATCAGGTTCGGGTAAGATGGCGGTATTGGCATCGCAGCCAGCATCTCGGACAACACCGCCGGTGCGATCTTGCAGCCGCAACCGCCGCCGTGAGAATACTGGGTCAATTTGATTGTTTCGTTCATTTCTTCAACCTAACCTGAATAAAGCCGCAGAGAACACAGGATTCGCGGAGCACTACGGCAGCATGCCGGTCAACTCTGCGATCTCTTTGCCCTCTGTGGAAAAAATACATGCGTAACGTAAGAACCGCTACCGTACCACAACTGTCCGGCTACGACGAAATCATAGACGTACGCTCGCCTGCCGAATACGCGGAAGACCATATACCCGGCGCAATCAGCGCACCTGTGCTGAACGACGAGCAACGCGCCGAGGTCGGCACGCTCTACACGCAAGTCTCCCCGTTCGTAGCCAAAAAGCGCGGCGCGGCACTGATTGCGCGCAATATCGCACAGCACCTGGAAACGCTGTTCAGCGACAAACCCAAACAATGGAAGCCTCTGGTCTATTGCTGGCGAGGCGGCCAGCGCAGCGGCGCGATGGCGCACATCATGGCGCAGGTCGGCTGGTCGGTCGGCAGGCTGGATGGCGGCTACAAGTCCTATCGCCGCCAGGTCCTCGCCGATCTGGAGACGTTGCCCGGAGCCCTGCAGTTCCGGGTGGTATGCGGCCCCACCGGCTCCGGCAAAAGCCGGTTGCTGCGGGTGCTGCACGAGGCGGGCGCTCAGGTACTGGACCTGGAAGCACTGGCGCAGCATCGCGGCTCGCTGCTCGGCAACCTGCCCGGCGAACCGCAACCCTCCCAAAAGATGTTCGACAGCAGGGTGTGGGATGCACTGCATCATTTCGCCCCTGAACGCCCGGTGTTCGTGGAAGCCGAAAGCAAGAAGATCGGCCTGCTCAACACGCCGGAAGCGTTGCTGAAGAAGATGCGCAGCTCGGATTGCCTGCTGATCGAGGCGCCCATTGCGGCTCGCGTGCAATTGCTCATGGAAGACTACCAGCACTTTTTAGGCGATCCCGCCCTGCTCATTCAGCGCCTTGCCCCCCTGCTCCCCCTGCAGGGACACCAGGTACTCGACCATTGGAAAAAGCTGGCAGAACAGGGGGACTGGACTGAACTGGTCGAAAATTTGTTGATCCAGCATTACGACCCCGCCTATCAGCGCTCTACCGCCAACAATTTCACCCAGTTGCCTGCCGCAAAGGTGCTCAGGCTCGACCGCCTGGACGACTCTGCACTGCGTGCTGCGATTGCTACGGCGCTGTAAAACTATTCCCCATAAATTTACTCGACAAATTTGTCTGCCTGTAAGAAAATTATTAGCAAGCTAACAATTAGCATACGAATGACTTCATGAAACCACTGGACGAACAATTCGCGGAGTCGCTGCACCAGGTCGCGCATGCCTGGCGCACGGAGCTGGATCGGCGACTGCGGCCATTGGGCTTTTCGCATTCGCGCTGGCTGCTTCTGCTGCATCTCTCGCGCCACGACGGCTGCACGCATTGCGAGTTGGCTCAGCACATGGGCATCGAAGCCGCGACCCTGGTCAAGCAAGTCGACCATATGGAACAGGAAGGACTGCTCAAGCGTTGCACCAGCGAGACCGACCGGCGCGTCAAACATCTGCAACTGACCTCCGCGGGCAAAAAGGCGGTGGAACACATCCGCAGCAGTGCCGCAGCATTGCGCAAGGAAATCCTGTCCGGACTAAGCGATGAAGACATCGGCACTGCGCTCAATGTATTTCAGAGCATCCGCGACAAACTGATAAAGAATACGTAGCAAAAGGAAAGCACGCATGGAACGCCTCAACGCACACAAAAAGAAAATCATCGTCATGCTGGCACTGGCGGCGCTGATCGCCGGTCTGTCCATTGCATATTTCGCCGGCCGCTCGCGCAGCACCGAGAATGCTTACATCAACGCTGACGTGGTGAGCGTGGCATCGCTGGTCGGCGGCCGCGTCGTTGCCGTTCACATCAAGGACAACCAGCACATACATAAAGGCGATGCGCTGTTCGATGTCGATCCCGAACCTTTCGCAATCGCCCTGGAACGCGCGCGCGCCGATCTAGCACTGGCCAGACAAGCTGCGCGCCAGGACAACGCCGAGGTTGCGGCAGCACGCGCACAGGTTGAACAGAGCGAAAGCGACCTTGCCAATGCCCGCAACACTTACACCCGCGACAAGGAATTGGTGGGACAGCATTTCCTCTCGCAGCAGGCGCTGGATGATGCGCAGGCTCGCATGCAGGCCTTGCAGGCGACTCTGGATCAAGCCCGTGCGAAATTGAGCAAGGCCCTCTCCGCGCCGGCGAAGACCGAGGAACGCGGCGATGTGTTGAAGGCGCAGGCTGCGATCGACCAGGCCAGGCTCGATCTGGAACACACCCATGTCACGGCCGCACAGGACGGCCAGATCAGCAACCTCTCGCTCACCACAGGTTCGCTGGTCAGCGCCGGCGTGCCCCTGTTCGCACTCATCGCCGACAACAGCTTCCACATCGATGCCAATTTCAAGGAAACCGAACTGTCCGGCATCCAACCCGGACGGGCGGTGGATATCAAGGTCGACATGTACCCCAAACACCAGTTCACGGGCACGGTGGAAAGCCTCAGCGGCGGCACCGGTACGGCATTCTCCCTGCTGCCTCCGCAGAATGCGACCGGCAACTGGGTAAAGATCGCGCAACGCATCCCGGTGCGCATCAAGCTCAACCAACTCGACGGGGAGCATCCGCTGCGCATCGGCGCGACCGCGACCGTGACCGTTCGCCTGGAATAACCCATGAGCAGCAGCCCGCTCCTGATCGCCATCGCCGTGATGGCGGCGACCATCATGCAGGTGCTGGACACCACCATCGTCAACGTGGCCCTGCCCAACATGGCGGGGCAGCTCGACGCCACGCCCGATAACATCAGTTGGGTACTGACTTCTTACCTGGTCGCTTCCGCCATCCTCATGCCGCTCACCGGCTTCTTCACCGACCGGCTGGGACAAAAACGTTTCCTGCTGATCTGCATAGCGGGTTTCGTCGTGGCCTCGGCGTTGTGCGGCATGGCGACCAGCCTTGCCCAGATGGTGTTTTTCCGCATCCTGCAGGGCGTGTTCGGCGCCGCGCTGGTGCCGTTGTCGCAGTCCATCATGTTGCAGGCCTATCCGGGCGAACAGCGCGGCAAGGCGATGGCAATCTGGGCCATGGGCGTGATGGTCGCGCCCATCCTGGGGCCGACACTTGGCGGATGGCTCACCGAAGTGATCAGCTGGCGCTGGACGTTCTATATCAACCTGCCCGTGGGCATCGCCTCCTTCATGCTTGCACTGCGCCATGTTCCCGACACCGCGGCGCGCGAAAGGCGCATGGACTGGCTGGGCTTCGCCTCGCTGGCGCTGGGCATCGGCGCGCTGCAGCTGGTGCTGGATCGCGGCAACGAGGATGACTGGTTCAGCTCGGATACCATCGTCGTGTCCGCCATCGTCGGCGTGATCTCCTTCATCTTCTTCATCGCCTACACGCTGACCGGCAAGCATCATCCCTTGTTCGACCTGCGTATCTTCAAGGACCGCAACTATCTGGTCGCCAGCCTGATCATGACCACCATCGGCATCGGCTTCTTCGGCGGCATGCTGCTGCAATCGCTGTTCCTGCAGAATTTCCTGGGTTATCCCACCTTCGAGGCGGGCCTCTACATGGCACCGCGCGGACTGGCCTCGCTACTGGTGATGATGTTCATCGGCAAGTTCTCCGGCAAGATACCTCCGCGCAACTTCGTCCTCGCCGGCATCTTGTGCAGTATCGCCGGCAATTACCTGATGACGGGATTCACCGGCGACATCAGCGCCAATGACCTCATCGTACCGATGATCCTGCAAGGCCTTGGCATGGGCCTGATCTTCGTACCCATCTCCACCCTGGCCTTCACCACCCTTCCCAAAGAGATCGCCGCCGAAGCCGCCGGCATCTACAGCCTGATCCGTACTGTCGGTTCAGCGCTGGGCATCTCCATCCTTGCCACCTATTTCTCACGCAGCACCCAGCAGAACTGGGGCCTGCTGCGCGGCGAGATCACCCCCTACAACGATGCGCTGCATGCCTATCTGTCCCCGCTGCATCTCGGCACACAAGACCCGCAAGGCATCGCACTCGCAGCCAAGGCTGTGCATGCATCAAGCGCAGAACATCGGCTACATCGACAGCTTCTGGTTCGCCACGCTCAACTTCGTCATGATGCTGCCGCTGTTGCTGCTGGTGCGCACGCCAAAGAAATCCGCGGCCGCACCCGCTCCCGTCGTCGCGGACTAAGCGTCTCCGAAGCGCTCGCGCTATAATCGCCCCCTTATTTTCGTTCGCACTCCGGAGCCTCTGCCATGTCGCACAACCTGTTCAACAGCCGTCAATCCTTCAAACTCGCCAACGGCAAACAAGCCACGCTGTATTCCCTGCCCGCGCTGGAAGCCGCCGGCGTCGGCAAGATCTCGCGCCTGCCCGTCTCCATCCGCATCGTGCTGGAATCGGTGCTGCGCAACTGCGACGGCAAGAAGGTGACCGAACAGCACGTGCGCGAACTGGCGAACTGGCAGCCGAACGCGGCGCGCACCGAAGAGATCCCGTTCGTGGTGGCGCGCATCGTGCTCCAAGATTTTACGGGAGTCCCGCTGCTGGCCGACCTCGCCGCGATGCGCGATGCCGCCGCCAAACAGGGCAAGAACCCCAAGGTCATCGAGCCGCTGGTGCCCGTGAACCTGGTGGTGGACCACTCGGTGCAGGTGGACTACTACAACCGCCCCGACGCGCTGAAGCTCAACATGGAACTGGAATTCGAGCGCAACACCGAGCGCTACCGCTTCATGAAATGGGGCATGCAGGCATTCGACACCTTCAAGGTGGTGCCGCCCGGCATCGGCATCGTGCACCAGGTCAACCTCGAATACCTGGCGCGCGGCGTGCTGCAAAAAGACGGCGTGACCTATCCCGACACTTTGGTTGGAACTGACAGCCACACCACCATGATCAACGGCATCGGCGTGGTCGGCTGGGGCGTGGGCGGCATCGAGGCGGAAGCGGGCATGCTGGGCCAGCCCGTGTATTTCCTGACGCCCGACGTGGTCGGCGTGCACCTCAAGGGCAAGCTCAAGGAAGGCGTGACCGCGACCGACCTGGTGCTGACCGTCACCGAACTGCTGCGCAAGCAGAAAGTGGTGGGCAAGTTCGTCGAGTTCTTCGGCGAAGGCACCGCCGCCCTCACCCTGCCCGACCGCGCCACCATCGCCAACATGGCGCCGGAATACGGCGCGACCATGGGCTTCTTCCCGGTGGACGAAGTCACCGTGAACTTCATGCGCAACACCGGCCGCACGGCCGACGAAGTGGATGCCTTCGAGTCCTACTTCAAGGCGCAGAGTCTCTTCGGCGTGCCGGCTGCCGGGCAGCATCGACTACAGCAGCGTGGTGGAACTCGACCTCGCCAGCATCGAGCCTTCGCTGGCCGGACCGAAGCGCCCGCAGGACCGCATCGCGCTGTCGAAGATGAAGGAGACCTTCAACACCCTGTTCAGCAAACCCGTCGCCGAGAACGGCTTCAACAAGCCGGCTGACGAACTGAACAAGCGCTACATCACCGCCCTGCCCGACCGCAGCGATGCCGTGTGCGTGCCCATCTCCGGTGGCGGATCGCAGGACAATGCCAAGTACCGCACCGAGATGACTATGGCCGATGAACACCCCTCTGCCTCGGTGCGCGGCGAAACGCAGGCCGAGATGCTGCCGCCGGTCGAGATCGGCCACGGCGACGTGCTGATCGCCGCGATCACCAGCTGCACCAACACCTCCAACCCGAGCGTGCTGCTGGCCGCCGGCCTGCTGGCGAAGAAGGCCGTGGCGAAGGGCTTGCGCGTCAAGCCGCACATCAAGACCTCGCTGGCCCCCGGCTCGCGCGTGGTGACCGAATACCTGACCAATGCGGGCCTGCTGGAACCGCTGGCACAACTGGGCTTCAGCCTCGCCGGTTACGGCTGCACCACCTGCATCGGCAACTCCGGCCCGCTGGATGCGAAGCTGGAAGAAGCCATCGTCAAGAACGACCTGGTCGCCGCCGCCGTGCTGTCCGGCAACCGCAACTTCGAGGCGCGCATCCACGGCAACATCAAGGCCAACTTCCTCGCCTCGCCGCCGCTGGTGGTGGCCTACGCCATCGCGGGCAAGATGAACATCAACCTCGACACCGAGCCGCTGGGCACGGGCAAGGACGGCCAGCCGGTTTACCTGAAGGACATCTGGCCGAACAGCGCGGAAGTGCAGACCGTGATGAAGTACGCGACCGACCCGGCCGTGTACCAGCGCCTGTATAGCGACCTGACCAAAGACCTGCCGCTGTGGAACGCCATCGCTGCACCCACCGGCGACCGTTACCAGTGGGACGATTCCACCTACATCGCCTGCCCGCCGTTCTTCGATGCCGCCGCACCCAAGGTCGGCGACATCAAGGGCGCCAAGGCGCTGGCGCTGCTGGGCGATTCCGTCACCACCGACCACATCAGCCCGGCCGGCAGCTTCAAGCCCACCACACCCGCCGGCAAGTACCTGCAATCCAAGGGCGTGGAGGTGAAGGACTTCAACAGCTACGGCGCGCGCCGCGGCAACCACGAAGTGATGATGCGCGGCACCTTCGCCAACGTGCGCATCAAGAACCTGATGCTGCCGCTCAAGGAAGACGGCTCGCGCGTGGAAGGCGGCTACACCCTGTACAAGGGCGAGCAGATGGCGATCTACGACGCCGCGATGAAACACATCGCAGACGGCACGCCCACCGTCATCTTCGCGGGCGAGGAATACGGCACCGGTTCTCGCCGCGACTGGGCGGCGAAAGGCACGCAGCTGCTGGGCGTGAAGGCGGTCATCGCCAAGAGCTACGAGCGCATCCACCGCAGCAACCTGGTGGGCATGGGCGTGCTGCCGCTGCAGTTCAAGGGCAGCGACAACCTCGCCGCACTCAACCTGACCGGCGACGAGACCTTCGACCTGGTCGGCATCAACGACAACCTGAAGCCGCAACAGGACGTGACGCTCACCATCACGCGCAAGGATGGCAGCTCGCAAAGCGTCGCGCTCCTCCTCCGTATAGACACGCCGATCGAAGTGGACTACTACAAGAACGGCGGCATCCTGCCGTATGTGCTGAAAGAACTGGTAAGCAAGTAGAAGCCACAACGATTCATGAAGTGCAAAAGACGAAGCCCGCAGCGATGCGGGCTTCGTCTTTGTATATCAGGCAAACCACGGGGAGGCGTTCATATGCAACATGCATCATCCGGGAAGCTCAAGATAGAAGCAGGGAAGCAGATGAGGTAACACGGATGTGATGCAAGAAACGCAATCACCACCAAATCAAGGCGGCGACAAAGAATGCAGCAGCTACGAAGAATACGATCTCCAGGATATCCATAGATCAAACTTTCCGCTCCATTAGAACTGAAACGCAGTTAAACAGCGTCAGGCTACGCCTCAGCCGCAAGGAAAGACATATGCCAAATGGTCTAGATAATCAGTCAGGCATATATAGGCTGCGGTCTAGTTAATTTATAGGTAGCCATGGCCAGAACGATGTTTCAGAACATCCGATGAACCGGCCAATAACCTGCTGCTGCAGTATGGGTATATATCCGGAGCAATGCGCTACACTAATCGCACCTCACTTGAGCCGCGCAACGATCCTATGCCCAAGATCCAGCACATCGAACGGCACTTCCGCGCATCGAACACGATACGCGACATCGTCATCGGGATGGCGGACGGTCTGACTGTGCCGTTCGCTTTGGCGGCTGGCTTGTCCGGCGCGGTTGCTTCCAGTCACCTCATTACCACGGCAGGTATCGCGGAGATCGCCGCCGGTTCGGTAGCCATGGGACTGGGCGGCTACCTTGCCGCACGCGGCGATGCCGAACATTACGCCACCGAATTGCGCCGCGAATGGAAGGAGGTGCAAGTCCTGCCGGAGCAGGAAGCCGCCGAGATCGTCGACGTGTTCAAGGCCTATGGTGTATCTGCTGAACAGTCCGCACAAGTGGTAAAGGCATTTCGCGCCGATCGCGATGCCTGGGTACGCTTCATGATGCGCTTTGAACTCGGTCTTGAGCGGCCGGAACCCGGTCGAGCCACACGCAGTGCGGCAACCATCGCCGGCTCCTATATTGCAGGTGGAATGATCCCGATCGCCCCCTACTTCATGATCGCCAGCGTGCACAGTGCACTGGTCGCTTCCATCGCCGTCACCATGTGCGCACTGGCCCTGTTCGGTTTCATCAAGGGCGGCTTCACCGGCATCTCCCGCATGCGCAGCGCATTGCAGACCCTGCTGATCGGCGGCACTGCCGCTGCGGCTGCGTATGCTTTGGCAAAGTCCATTTCATAGGAGGAAATTCCATGGCGACCAGACAAGAACGCGATTCCTTCGGTCCCATCGACGTTCCCGCCGAGCGGCTGTGGGGAGCGCAGACGCAACGTTCGCTCGAACATTTCCATATTTCTTCTGAGCGAATGCCGGAAGAGATCGTGCTGGCGCTGGCCGAAGTCAAACGCGCCTGCGCCGTGGTCAATCGCGATCTGGGTCTGCTGCAAGCCGGAAAGGCTCAAGCCATCGTGCTGGCTGCAGACGAAATCCTGGCCGGAAAGCACGCGCAGGAATTTCCGCTGTCGGTGTGGCAGACCGGTTCGGGCACGCAGAGCAACATGAACCTCAACGAGGTGCTGGCCAACCGTGCATCGGAGTTGCTGGGCGGAGAGCGCGGCGGCAAACGCCTCGTGCGGCCACAACACGGTGAGGCGGAGCCGACGGGTACTGGAGTGGCCGCATCGCACCTTCTCCCGCAAACGGCCGACTTCGTCGGTAACGTGTCGAAGGTGCACCCCAACGACGATGTCAATCTCGGCCAGTCGTCCAACGACATCTTCCCCACGGCAATGCATGTGGCAGCAGTCAGCGGCATCGTGCAAGAGTTGCTGCCTTCGCTGAGCGTGCTGCGCGCTGCACTGGAAATCAAGTCCAGTATGTTCGACGGCATCGTGAAGATCGGGCGCACCCATTTGCAGGACGCCACCCCCCTGACGCTGGGGCAGGAATTTTCCGGTTATGTGGCGCAACTGAATCTGGCGGAATCGCTGATCACCGCGGCGCTCACTCCGCTGTATGAACTCGCCGTCGGCGGCACTGCCGTAGGCACCGGACTGAACACCCACGCCGAATTCGGCGAGCGTGTCGCCGCCGAATTGGCCCGCCGCAGCGGCGAGCCTTTCAAGAGCGCCACCAACAAATTCGCCGCACTGGCTTGCAACGATGCGCTGGTCGCCGCGCACGGCGCGCTCAAAACGCTGGCCGCGGCGCTGATGAAGATCGCCAACGACGTGCGCTGGCTGGCCTCCGGCCCGCGTTCCGGGCTGGGCGAGATCAGCATCCCGGAGAACGAGCCGGGCAGCTCGATCATGCCGGGCAAGGTCAACCCGACTCAGTGCGAGGCGCTGACCATGCTGTGCTGCCAGGTGTTCGGCAACGATGTCGCCATCAACATCGGCGGCGCTTCCGGCAACTTCGAGTTGAACGTATTCAAGCCGCTCATCGCCCACAACTTCATGCAGAGCGTGCGGCTGCTTAGTGATGGCATGAGCAGTTTCGAAGAACATTGCGTGCGCGGCATCGAAGCCAATCACAACCGCATCGCCGAGCAGATGGGACGTTCGCTGATGCTGGTGACCGCGCTCACCCCGCACATCGGCTACGACCGCGCCGCCGAGATCGCCAAACGCGCGCACCATGACGGCAGCACCCTGAAACAGGCGGCACTGGCGTCGGGTTATGTCACTGCCGATGAATTCGACCGGTGGGTGCAACCGAATGAAATGATCCATCCGGGCACCAAATAGCCGATCTTCAGCCCGCTCAAATTTTCGGCCGATACGCCATCTTCATATAGACGTCGCCTTTCGCCAGTTCGTCCAGCATCTGGTCGAGCCGCTTCTGTTGCGTGGCCGCAAGTTTGGCTCTCGTGATCCAGCCGATGTAGTCGTTGCGCTGGTAAGGAGGACGGGCATCGTAGGCGGCGGTGAGCTTCCTTGCAGCCAATGCCTCGCGGATGAAATCAGGCATCGGATAGCGTGGACGTTTCAAGCGCGACGATTTTTCCATTTAGCCTCCTTCAGGCTGGCTTCTGTTCGTCCTCGATGCCGACAATCTGCGTGAGATAGTGTTCCAGATTGCGTTGCGGATGTTGCGGGTAATGTTCCGGCAGACACGCTATCTTCAGGATACGGTCGAAGCGGAAATTGCGGTATTCGTCGCGCTTCTCGCACCAGGCCAGCAAAGTCCAATGATCGCCCCAGCCGACCATGCCAAGCGGCCAGATGGTGCGCTCGGTCTGCTGATCCTTCATGTCGCGATAGACTATGGACACCTTGAGCCTCAGTTCGCAGGCCTTGCGCAAAAGGCCATGTGTTTCGCGTTCAGGATAGGAATAATTCGGGATGCGGTATGGCAGGCGCGAGATCTCGTTCAGCATGGCGGGAGTGAGCACCGCGAGTATCTTGGCTTCCGCGCGCTTCGCGGCTTCGGCCAATGCCGGATCGGTCCACGCCTGCACCATGCGGTTGCCCGCCAGCAGCGCGGTGACCTCCTCCATCTGGAACATCAGCGGCGGCAGGTCGAAGCCTGCACGCAGCCGGTAGCCCACCCCCGCCTCGCCGTCGATGGGCACACCGGAAAGGATGAGCGCCTGGATGTCGCGATACACGGTGCGCACCGCCACGCCCAGCTCTTCCGCCAGCGCCTGCCCGGTCATGGCCGTGCGGCGGCCTTGCAGCAGGGTCACCAGTTGGAAGAGTCGTTCGGATTTGCGCATGGATTACGACTTGGGCTTTTTGACCTTGGGCTTGGGCAGTGGCAATTCGCGATCAGTCGCCCGCACCAGTTCGCACAACCATTCTGAGTCTTCCCACTGATCCGGCGTAATGAGCAGATGCGGTTTTGCCCCCGGATAGGGCGAGGCCTCCACCACCTTCGCAAGAAGGCTAGCCCCGGCCCTGGTCGGCTTGAGGAAAAGCTGGTCGTCGCACACCAACCCGACCGGCTTGCCGGAAAGGTAGAGGCAATATTCACCAAACATCTTTTTAGTGGAAGCCCCACCCAGCCTGGCAAGTTGATCCAGCAAAAAATCTATGGTGTTTTGTTCGGTCGCCATTTCAGTTTTTTCCGTTTTGCACCACCGTCGAAATTGTCCCAAGCATCTCTAGCAACTCCGCCGCATGCAATTGCGCTATCTCGACTTCGCTCATGCCCGTGATGGGCTGTGCCAAGGTAATACACGCCGCACCGATCACGTTGGCGGACATCATCGTAACCGTTTCACGCAAGGCGAGGTAGGCATGCGTGGCGCGCGGTGCGGCATTCAACAGCACCACCGGTTTGTTCACGAACGACTCGTTGCCCACCATCCAGTCCAGCGCATTCTTGATGACGGCGCTCACGCCATGTGCGTATTCCGGGCTGGCGATGATGACGGCATCCGCCGCGTTGATCGCCTCGCGCAGTGCCGCGACTGCGGGCGGATTGGGAAACTCGATGTCCGGGTTGAATAGCGGCAACTCGCCCAGACCGGAATACACGACCACCTCCGTTCCCGCAGGGGCAAGGCGCGCCAGCACACGCAGCAACCGGGTATTTTCGGAAGCGGCGCGCAGGCTGCCGGACAAGGCGAGGATGTTTATCTCAACCGAGCTGCCCCTTAATCTAGTCGGCGGCAATCTTTTATTAGCTCCCACCTATTTCATCTCTTGACTGGGGCGATTCTTGGCTAGCTCCAAAATATAGCGCGGGCGCCCGTCGGGGTTTCTAACGCCAAATACTTTTCCGAAAGGAACCTGCTTTATGGGGAGGCAAACTTCTGCCTTCGGCGCGAGCAAGCTAAAAGCAGTGTCTGCATCGTTAACAAGCCAATATATTTCTTGCTCAGCCTCCCCTCCCATCGGTTCATCCGTAGCAATAGCGAAAGTTTCGAATTGAACGAAGCTAGGATGTTCGCGTTCAACTTTTAGACCAAGAACTTCGACGTAAAATCTTTTTGATGCTTCGATATTTTTTACGTACTCGACGATGAACCCAAATTTTGGTTTTTCAAACATTTTGTTGTTCCTTTGCGGGTATTGATGAATTGCTACTACTGCCTAACTTTGCTTGCATGGTGCTGTACACTTTAAATTTGTAAAGCTACAGCACGTAGCAACTTCGCTAGCCCTGTTGCATCACATGCGCCTTGCTATGGCTCACCACAACGCTGCCGATCTCCACCAACGGTTCGCACGCCGGCCCCATCTCTTCACCGAACTTCGCACCGGATGCCCTGGCCGCCTCCAGGCTCTCCCAATACACCATGTCTATCCACTCGCCGTCGTCAGTCTCGGACAGACTGCGGAAGCGAAAACCCGGTTGCTGCTTGATCCAGTCGTTGATGTGTTCATTGGCCTTGAGCCAGTCGGCGGCGGTCTTGCCTTGCTTCAAACGGAAACGCACCAGTTCTATCGTGTCGGACATTGTTGTTCTCCTTGTTGGTTATGTCGAAAACTTCGACAGGAGAAATCTACGCCCCTGCTGCTGACAACGTGGTGGCAGGAGTCTTTATCCGTAGTCTCTACCTCCTGTTTTTTTCATTCCCTGCATCTTCCAGTTCCAGCAGCAAACGCAGACGGTCATGCCTCGCCACGTCCCGCCAGTGCCTGCCCGACAATGCGCCTTCTATCGCCCACAACAGGTTGAGGCTGGCATTCGCTTCCGTGCGCTTGACTTGAATATAGGCACGCACCGCACCGAGTTCCCGTAATTGCTCCGGCGTACGGATACCCGCCTGCGCCAGCATCTGTTGCGACTTGGGGCCCAGGTTGGGGAGATCGGTGATGCTCATGCGGCTACACGCGCTTGCTGCGCATGGCGGAATATTTCCTGATGTTCTTGTCCTGGACAAAACGCTGATATTCCTTGCTTTCGACGGCGTAGATCGCGATCTTGCCATTCTCGTCGTAGTGCGCCCCCCATCCATATCTCTTGGTCAGCGGCGACGCACGCATACAAGCACAGGGCTTGGCGAAGTACTCATCCCAAAGTTGCTTGCGATGCACCTCGATTTCAGCGGGCGCTATCCGTTTGTGCCGCACATGGGTGGCGAATTTCAGTTCTTCCAGTGTATAGCCATATGGATTGCCGATCAGCAATTCATATTCGATGGCGGCGATGGATCGCTTATCACCTTTGTCTTGCGGTATGACGGACATATCGGTCGGGCAGTCGGGTGCAATCTCAATGAACTGGTTAACTGGATTCATGATCGCTTCATTGTCCGTCACTGCATGGGTTGTCGAATGACCGTCTTCCATTTCGACGGATCGGCCTTGCGGATGTCGCTCAGATAGATTTCGTGATGCTTGCCGCGCAGTTGGCTGCCTTTCGCATGGATGAAATCGTGCACTCTGGCGATGGTGGGGCCTTCTGCGCTGAACGGGCCGATGTGCAGGATCTGCGCGCACATGCCTTCGGCGAAGGACTCGAAACGCAGTCTGGATATCGCGGCAGGGCTCTTTTTCTTTTTCACTTCTGCTATGGCCTGCTCGATCATCGCTTTGTTCACGAACGGTGGTTGCGCGATCATCGCCGTCCATAGCCAGTTCGATTTGTCCCCGGTGCCGAACTTGCTCATGTCGTCCGCCCACCACAGTCCTTCCAGCGGCATCACACCGTAGTCGATGGCGAGTGCACCTTTTTTTACGGCGAATTTCAGCGTATACGAGACGGTGAACAAGGCTTCGACGGCATCGGCATACTCCTGCGCCGTGTTGGGGTCTCCTTTGCCGTCGATCATCAGGTAGTTCATGGCTGGCACATCGACCTGAACCACCTCTCTGGCGGCAGGCTGATAAAACTGTTTCAGGTCTTTCTTCAGATCCAGTTTTTTCTGCATGAATGCGTTCTCCTTTGCTAAGGGAACCCACTATACGTGCCTGCTACTGACAACGTGGTGTCAGCAGAGACTCCGCTTCCTGATTTGTTACTCGCCTTCCCAATAGTCCATGTCCTGCCCCTCCCGGCCGACGGTGCGGAAGATGCCTGGTTTTCCGTCCGGGCCGGCTGGGATCTCAGAAAAAACAGTGTATTTCCCGGTGCCGGGGTATTCGCAAATTTCGGGGGATATCCTGGTGCTGATCGCCAGATATTTCAGTTCGACCTTGCCGGTATTGGTGACCACGTGTGCCATTTCTTTGCCCCCTGCGATACAGGCAACGATGTCCCCCGGGCGGATCGGATAAGTGACTTCGCCGATGCGTACTTCGCCAACTCCTTCCAGCACGAGGAACATTTCTTCGTTGATCTGGTGGTTGTGCGGCGGAAAGGCTCGCTTTCCCGGTGGAACGGCGGTGATGTTGTAGCCCAGCTTTCTCGCCCCAAGCAAGGCGCCGACCATACCCATGCGCGCCTCATAGCGTTCAGCCGCACCGCCGGTCGGCGCAAAACCGGAGGGCCGCGGCTTCAATTCGACATCGGCAATGTTGATAACGGGTTTCTTCATGGCCATCTCTTATTCTTATCAAGAGTACAAACTCTACACCAACATCCTCGATAACGTCTCGCTGGGGCGCTCAAGACAATGTTGCAGGTAAGGACATGAACGATGCATAACGCCCGGCAGCTTCATCAAACGCCCGTCGTTCGGCTTTTTTCAGGGGGGCGAAAGGGGTTGCAACGATGTCAATGGAAGATTTCTTGATGGTACGTTTCCAGGTGCCTGCCACGCGCCCGTTGATCACGATGGTGGAGGCAAACATGCCGTTGCCACCGGGGCAGATTTTATCGGCGTGAGCGGCATCCAGCACTGCGCTGCGGTCTTTATAGCCAAGAAGGTACTCATCAAATCCCGGCAGTGCAAAGGCGCACAGTTCTCCCGGTTCGGTGACACCCGGTGACATCCAGTAGGTTTCCTTGTTCGCCGTTTCCTGTATCAGATTCGACCTGATCGATTCGAATCCGGTGCGCGCCTCTCCCGCGCTCAGGCCTGACCACCAGAGGAAATCCTGCAGGGTAGCGGGGCCGCGGCTGGTGAAGTAGCGCAATGCCAGTTCGGCCAGCGCTTCGTCGCGTGTCTTTTCCCTGGCGGGAGTGATCCATTCGTCGAGCAAGGCGAAGGTCTGTTCCTTACCGGTCGTGGCAGCGAAACAGATCAGCCCGTGCAGCGCCGAGTTCCACAGGATGTGGTACCCGCGTTGCCCTTCGGTGGAGACGCCCTCTTTTTCCAGCGCGGCATACATCTCATCGCGCGATTTCTGTTTGCCGCCCTGCAATGTCCTGGCAAACACCTCCCGGCAACGGGCCAGGGTCTTGTCGTCGAGTTCAAGCGCCTTGCGCCGGCGCAAACTGCCGGCAATGTTCCTGGGCGAAGTCAGCGAGAGTATCCAGCGCGCGTCCGTCGCCGCAACGAAATGCAGGGTGCCACGCATCGGCCAGGTCCGGATTATCCGGCCTTCGTCTAGCGCGCGATTGATATCGGCATCGACCGCTTTCGGCAGGCGCAAACCGACAGACCATTTTGCGCCGGGAAAATCCTGCCCCTGCATTCCGCCCATCCAGGCGACGACTTGCTCCGGCGTCTTGAATCGCGTCTGCGCGATCTGCTGGTTATGCAGCCTGAGAACGCCGATATTCATGTTGGCACCGGCGTGCTGTTAATCGACGCCCTGAATCAACTGTTCCAGGCGGGCACGGCCTTCGGGAGTAGCCATCACCATCAGCGAGTCGCCGCTGTTCAGCATGTGGTGTGCGGGCGGATTGAAGTGCCATTGCGTCTTGTGCCGGATAGCCATGACTACGCAGTCCTGGTTGCCGTGATAGAGCACGCTCAGCGGCTTGGCGTCGACACCAGGGGGAATGGTGATTTCTTCCATGCGCAGACTGCCTTCCGATTTCATCATGTCGTCCAGAAAGCCCGCAACATTGGGACGCACCATGGCGGAGACCATCCGTACGCCGCCTGTGAAATCGGGCGAAACGATTTCGTCTGCCCCCGCGCTGCGCATCTTGGCTACATTCTTCAAGTCATGGCAGCGAGCGACGACGCGTATTTTCGGATTGAGTTGCTTGGCACTGAGGCTGATCACCAGGTTCTGGTTGTCTTCATGCGCAACGGCGAATACACCGACTGCATGCATGATCCCGGCGGCCCGCAACACCTCATTGTCGGTGGCATCGCCCTGCACATAAAGCTGCGCCGGATATTGCCCGACCTGGTTTTGCAGCTTCGTATTGTCCATGTCCACCATGACGAAATGACGTCCGGTCGTCGCCAATTCATGAACGACATTCGAGCCGATCTGCCCCATCCCGCACACGATGAAGTGACCTCTCAGTTGCGCGATCTTCTTTTCCATTTTGTTTCTCCGCCTGACTTCGTTGAATTCTCCTTCGAGCATGAACGCTGTCACTGTAGAAAGCACATAACCCAGAACGCCGATGCCGGTGAGTCCGATGAAAATGGTGAACAGCTTGCCGTATTCGTAATGCGAGACATCGACGGTCTCAATGTAGCCGATGGTGGTGACCGTGATAAAGGTCATGTAAAAGCAGTCCAGCCAGGAATATTGCGGCCCGCCCAGCCAGCGATAGCCGACGGTACCGATCACCAGGATCGCAATCGCCGCCAGCAGGGACCACAACAGGTTGCGTGTCGTTTTGGAAAGGGGAGCTTCGCTCATCACTCGTCCCGTACTTCTTCGCCGGGAAACATGGCATCGTTGAAGCCGAAGTTTCTCAAGTCGCGAATGCGCATGGGATAGAGGATGCCGTCGAGATGGTCGCACTCGTGCTGCACCACGCGCGCGTGGAAACCGCTCACGGTGCGATCGATGAGTGCGCCGTACTCGTCATAACCCTGATAGCGCAAATGCGTGTAGCGCGGCACCAGGCCACGCATACCGGGAATGCTGAGGCACCCCTCCCATCCTTCCTCCATCGCATCCGAGAGCGGCGTAAGGACGGGATTGATCAGCACCGTTTGCGGTACGGATTCCGCATCTGGGTAGCGAGGGTTCTTGCTCACTTCGAAGATGACCACGCGCAAGATTCACGCCGATCTGGGGCGCGGCCAAACCGACGCCATTCAGCGCAAGCATGGTTTCGCGCATGTCCGCCAGCAAAGTGCGCAATTCGGGCGTGCCGAACACTCGCACTTCCTCTGACTGTTGCAGCAGACGGGCATCGCCCATGTGCAAAACGGTTCTAATCGTCATCGCTGGCCACCGCGAATTCAAGAATAGACTTGACTCGTTCCATCGCAGGATTGATCACTGCACCGATGGTTTCAAGCGGGATGCTGTCGCGGCTATTCCCGCGTCCAGCAGCGTAATTCACCACTACCGCGATGGTGGCATAGGCAAGCCCCAGTTCCTTTGCCAGCGCGGCCTCCGGCATGCCCGTCATCCCGACCATGTCGGCGCCGTCGCGCTCCAGGCGATTGATCTCCGCCGCAGTTTCCAGCCTGGGCCCCTGGGTGACGGCATGCACACCGTTATCGATGCATGTCTCGCCCGCGCTCTTTACCGACGCCAAAATATGCTGGCGCATCTTTTCGTTATATGGCTTGGTAAAGTCGATGTGCGTGACCGTCCTGTCTTTGCCGTCAAAGTAGGTAAAGGCGCGGCCGGATGTGTAATCGATGATCTGATCCGGCACGACCAGGATCCCGGGAACCAGATCGGAACGGATACCGCCGACCGAGGTGATGGCGATCACACGTTTCGCGCCTTGTTCGCGCAATGCCCAAAGATTGGCGCGATAGTTCACCTCATGCGGCGGGATGGTGTGTCCATAACCGTGACGCGCGAGAAACATGACTTCACGCTGGTTAAGGGTGCCGAAAGTCATCGGCCCCGAGGGCTCGCCATAGGGCGTGCGCATCACTTGTCGATGAGTGATCTTCAGATTGGTCAGTTGGGTAAGGCCTGTTCCGCCGATGATTGCCAGCATGTCAATTTTCCTTTATTGCATAGATCGCAGGCAGATTGCGCCATGCCCCGTTTACATCCATACCGTACCCGAACACGAAACGGTTCGGTAATTCCATGCCGACAAAATCGGCTCTTATGGGTTTGGCCTTGCCGATCATTTTATCGGCGAATACTGCGCTGTAAAACTTCGTCGCTCCCAGTTCCATCACGCGCAGCTTGATGGCAAGCAGGGTCTCGCCTTCATCAAGGATATCGTCCAATACCAGCACGACACGTCCGCGTACATTCTCGCGTGGCGCAACCTTCCAATGCAATTTCCCGCCTTGTTTTTCATGCCCGTAACGCGAGACATGCAGGTAATCGAAGTCCAGCGGAAAATCCAGCATGGGCAGCAACTGCCCGGTGAACACGACCGCCCCGCCCATCACCGACAATACCAGCGGATACTGATCCGCCAATGCCGCGTTGATCGCATGCGCCACGCGCTGCACTGCAGCTTGCACCTCTGCCGCCGGGCGGATCAGGTCGGCCGCTTCGAGCAGGGTGCGCGCATGCCGGTTGTCGAGCATCAAACGACCGTCTTCAGATATTCGGCGAACGCCGCGCGCAACTCCTCGTGTTTCAGTCCGAATGCGACTTGCGCCTGGAGGTAACCAAGCTTGGAACCGCAGTCATAGCGGATGCCATCGAAACGATAGGCCAGCAATTGTTCTTCCTTCATCAGTTCGGCGATACCGTCGGTGAGTTGTATCTCGCCGCCCGCGCCGGGCTTGATGTTTTCCAGATGGTGGAAGATGCGCGGCGTCAATACGTATCGGCCGACCACAGCCAGTGTGGAAGGAGCGGATTCGGGCTTCGGCTTTTCCACGATGCCGTGGACACGCTCGATGTTCTTTTCCAGATTGGTGCTGCTGACGATGCCATACTGCTTGGTATGCGAACGTGGCACGTCCTGCACGCCGAGGATGGAGCTTTGATGCCTGGCAAAGACCTCCACCATCTGTTTGACGATCGGCGGCTCGCCGTCGATCAGGTCGTCGGCGAGGATCACCGCGAACGGTTCATCCTGGACGATCGGTTTTGCGCATAACACGGCATGCCCCAATCCCAATGGCTCTGCCTGACGGATGTAGATGCAGTTCACATGCTTGGGCACGACGGATTGCACCACGCGCAGCAACTCGATCTTGCCTTGTGCTGCCAGCGTGGCTTCCAGTTCGTACGCCTTGTCGAAATGATCTTCGATGGCGCGTTTGTTGCGTCCGGTGATGAACACCATGTCGGTGATACCGGCGGCCAAGGCCTCTTCTACTGCATATTGAATGAGTGGCTTATCGACAACAGGCAGCATTTCCTTGGCCGTCGCCTTGGTGGCAGGCAAGAAACGGCTGCCCATACCGGCAACGGGGAACACTGCTTTGGTGATTTTCTGCTTCATGGTTTTTCGCACTCTTTCAATTGTTGAATCAATTCTGTTTCGTTCCACACCGGCACATTCAGTTCCAATGCCTTATCCAGCTTGCTGCCTGCTTCTGTTCCGGCCACCACACAGTCGGTCTTTTTAGATACCGAGCCGGCCACTTTTGCGCCCAGCGCCTCCAGACGCGATTTTGCCTCATCGCGGCTCATGCTGGCGAGCGTTCCGGTAAGAACGAAGGTCTTTCCGGACAAAGGCAATACTTGTGCGCCGACACCTTCATGTTCGTCCCAGCGCACGCCCAATGTACGCAATTGTTGTACCACTTCGCGGTTGTGAGCTTCACCGAAGAAATCGACGATGCTCTGCGCCACGATCGGCCCCACATCCGGCACGGCAAGCAACTCTTCGACACCAGCGTGCATGACGGCATCCAGCTTGCCGAAATGGCGCGCCAGGTCCTTCGCTGTGCTCTCGCCCACATGACGGATACCAAGCGCGAACAGAAAGCGGTTGAGCGTGGTGCGCTTGCTCTTCTCCAGCGCATCAACGATGTTCTGCGCACTCTTGTCGGCCATACGCTCCAGTGCAGCCAAGGTCGCCACATCCAGTCTATACAGGTCGGGCAACGAGCGGATGATGTTCTCGTCCACCAGCTGTTCGACCAGTTTGTCTCCCAACCCCTCCACATCCATCGCCCGGCGCCCCGCAAAATGCAGGATGGCCTGCTTGCGTTGCGCGGCACAGAACAGGCCGCCGGTACAGCGCGCATCCGCTTCGCCTTCCTCACGCACCACATGGCTGCCGCACACCGGGCAGGTCGTCGGCATCGCAAAGGCCTTGGCATGCGCGGGACGACGCTCGGGCAGCACGCCGACCACCTCCGGGATTACGTCGCCCGCACGCCGCACGATCACAGTGTCGCCGATGTGCACATCCTTGCGGCGTATCTCGTCTTCATTGTGGAGCGTCGCGTTGCTGACCGTGGTGCCGCCGACGAACACCGGCTCCAGCTTGGCGACGGGCGTGAGCTTGCCGGTGCGGCCGACCTGTATCTCGATGTCGTTTAGCCGCGTGATCTGCTCTTCCGCCGGATATTTGTGCGCCACTGCCCAGCGCGGCTCGCGCGAGACGAAACCGAGTTCTTTTTGCAGCGCGAGGCTGTTGACCTTGTACACCACGCCGTCGATATCGAAGGGCAAGCTGTCACGCTTGGCCGCGATACCGCGGTGAAAGTCGGCCAGCGCCTGCGCACCGCGCACCACGGCGCGATCGCCACAAACAGGCATGCCGAAAGTCTGCAGAGCATCGAGGATGCCGCTGTGGGTGGCAGGCAATGTCCAGCCTTTTACTTCCCCCAACCCATAAGCGAAGAACGACAACGGGCGCCTGGCTGCCAATGCCGGGTCGAGCTGGCGGATGCTGCCTGCCGCGCCGTTGCGCGGATTGACCAGCGTGGGCAGACCCTGCGCGCGTTGCTTGTCGTTGTAACGATTGAAATCCTTGCGCGACATATAGACTTCGCCGCGCACTTCCAGAATCTCCGCAGTACAACCCATAAGATGCAGCGGGATGCAGTGGATGGTACGCACGTTCTGCGTCACATCTTCGCCGGTCTCGCCGTCGCCGCGCGTGGCGGCCTGTACCAGCACGCCATGCTCATAGCGCAGGTTGATGGCGAGGCCGTCGAACTTGAGTTCGCAGGCGTATTCCATCTCGTCCGCCGTGCCCAGGGCGTTGCGCACGCGGGTGTCGAAATTGAATGCGCCGCTGGCTTCGGTATCGGTCTCTGTGCGGATGGAGAGCATGGGCACGGCATGACGCACGGGCTGGAAGCCGTCCAGCACCTTGCCGCCGACGCGTTGCGTGGGTGAGTCCGGCGCCAGCAGCTCGGGATGTTGCGCTTCGAGCGCCTGCAATTCCCGGAACAGCTTGTCGTATTCCGCATCGGGAATAGTCGGAGCATCCAGCACGTAGTAGGCATGGTTGTGCCGCTCGATCTCTTTGCGCAATTGCGCGATGCGTTGTTCAATATTTTTATTCATTCAGGACTTTGCCACAGGGCACACAGAGATCACCGAGGAAAGCCACCCGGCCCTCTCTGTGTACTCGGTGACCTCTGCTGTGGCTGATAGTTGTTTTATTTGAAGCATGAAACTATGAAAAAAGACGCAGCGCCTGCGCACTGCCCGGGGTGACGTGGCCGACCAGCATGAGGTCCTCGGTGACGGCGACCTGGGCACGGATCTGAGCGATGGCGCCGTCGCTCAATGCGACACGCTGGTCGTCCACCATGGTCGTACGCAATGCTTTCGCCAGTTCCCGTGCCAACGTCACCATTTCGTCGAAGCGGCGGACAGGTTCGTTAACGCGCGGGATATCCAGCAGCAGGGTCAGGCTTTCGACACGGGACTGGTTGAGGGTGTGATGCTGGAAGGGCGTACCATTGGAAGCGCTCAAGCTGTACAGCGTCGCCCCGTATTCATCCAGCAAATGAAATGCACCATCCGACTGCAAGCCCATTCCCAGTCTGGCCGCTGCACTTGCCACTTCAGTGCCGAACAGTCTCCGGTCGCCGCTGGTCAGCAAGTTGATGCCGATCATTTGATCGACGTCTGCGCAGAAGCGATCCAGTTCCTGTGCCCGCTGCACTGCCTCTGCCAAAGGAGGCAACCGCACTTCCACCTGCAACTGTTCTGCGATGTCCTTTAACAGGTCGTGGAAGCCTGCCAGTCTCATTTCGCTCACCGAGCCGGTTCTGTCCACCAGTTGCAATCCCACCCGGAACGCACGGTAGGTCTGTGCGCTTTCCGGGATCAGTCGTTCCCACAGCCCGCTGCCGGTGTGCAGCCCGCATGCATTTATGCTCTTGCCGAAATCGAAACGACGTTGCCACAGATCTTCCAGCACCTCTGGCGTGCATGGAGTCTTCAGCAGAAAGGTGACCACATAATCGGTGGCTTCATTGAGCAGGCCGCAAACTTCGTCCTTGGTACTGGCATCGAAATCCCTTCCAGGTCCAGCCAGGGGATCACTCTCATCGTCAAATGGAAAATCCATCACCTGTGCCTTGCCGGGCACGTCTTGATGTGATGGTTCGCTGAACTGGGGCTTGTACGCGTCGCCCTGACTGCGGCGATAACGCCATTGTTGCCAGAAACCGTAGAAGTAGACTCCCGCCACAACGATGAGACCGATGGTCAACAAGCTCAGCTGAAATTCACTCATGTTTGAATACCAAGGGCGCGTAACGTGTAGGAAATACGCGTGAATTATCTCAAATCCTTGCTTAGAATGGCAGAGCATAAAGTGTTGGAACCCAGATACGCATCCACGGAGTGGGCCATTCTGCCGTCCCGATAGTTGACGAAGCGAGCCAGTAAGGCTCTACTAACGCCGGTTTGGCTCGGCAAATCCCCCCCGACACCAGCCGCACCGCCCCCAATACCTTGCAAACAGATGGGGCGAAGTATCGCACGATACATAAATAAAGGAACGACCTTCATGCCATTCGAAACCCTCGGGCACAACGGCCCCAAAACGACACTTCCAACCATCGTAATCATTGATGATGAGTTCACCAGCAGGGTCATCCTCGACAAGATAGTACGCGGATTACATAAGGAGGTTACCGTTCAGGCCTTCGCCTCCCCGCTGGGAGCGATCGACTGGCTGCAGCTCAATCACCCCGACCTGATCCTGGTCGACCATCTGATGAATGAAATGACAGGGCTGGAGTTCGTCAAAAACATCCGGCACATCCCCCATCTCGAGCATGTCCCCGTCATCATGATCACCGTGGCGAACGATAATGAGCTGCGCTACAAGGCACTGGAAGTGGGGGTTACCGATTTCCTTTCAAAACCGTTCAGCCACCACGAATGCCAGATACGCTGCCGCAATCTGCTCACTTTGCATCTGCACCACAAGGAAGTCCTGCATCGCAGCGAAAAATTGGAAATAGCGGTGACCGAAGCGACGCGACGGATACTGGAGCGCGAACAGGAGACTCTGTTCCGTCTGGCAAAAGCGGGGGAATACCGGGATTCCGATACCGGTAACCATGTGTTGCGCATGTCCAGATTTTCGCGCCTGATCGCCGAAGGGATGGGGCTGGATGAAAACCGCTGCAGTCTGATCGAGATGGCTGCCCCCATGCACGATATCGGCAAGATCGGCATCCCGGACAATATCCTGCTCAAGCCGGGCAAGCTGGATCACGAGGAATTTTCGGTCATGAAGACGCATACCTCGATCGGCTACCACATCCTCAAGAACAGCCATTCCAAGTACATCAGTCTCGGAGCCGAAATCGCCCTGTCCCATCATGAGCGTTACGACGGCAACGGCTATCCGAACGGCCTGCTGGGCAAGGCTATCCCGCTGGATGCGCGCATCGTGGCGGTGGCCGACGTCTATGACGCCCTGACCTCCGAACGCCCCTACAAGAAGGCGGCGTCGACCCAGGAAGCGCTGGATTACATCCACTCCAACAAGGGCACTCACTTCGATCCGGAATGCGTGGAAGCATTCATGCAGCAATTCAGCAAGATCAGCATCATCCAGCAACAGTTGCAGGATGTGAAGCCATCGCAAAAAGTGCAGGTGTGGAAATGAACGACAGGTTCTCTTATTTCATCCAGCAGGTTCGACAGCGTGAAGGTGAGCACGAACAATCGCTGTTGCGAGTATTTTTCACCTTCCCGATATTTGTCTACCTGCTCATCGAGTTCTATTTCATCACTCCTACCGCGATCGGAGTGCCGATATTCGTCTTCTCCATCGTTTGCTTCTCCAGCGCCGTCTTGACGGTGCTTTATGTCTGGTACAAACGCAATACTTCCAGAGAACGGCAATGGTTTGCAATGTATGCGGATATCAGCGCCGTAAGCGTCGGAATAATGCTGACAGATGAGGCTGGCGTATTGTTCTATGGCATTTATCTGTGGGTCATCACAGGGAACGGCATCCGTTACGGCAAGGGGCCTCTCGTCAGCGCCTATGTAGCCAGCCTGTTTGGGTTTACGGCTGCCCTCTGCTTTAATGACTACTGGCACGATCATCTGCGTATCGCTGTCGGCCTCTGGCTCACCTTGCTCTGTATTCCGCTGTACACCCTGAAACTGCGCGGGCAACTGAACGACGCCCTGGAAAAAGCCCAGGCCGCCAGCAAGGCAAAGAGCGATTTCCTGTCCAACATGAGCCACGAGATGCGCACCCCGCTCAACGGCGTGATCGGCGCCAGCGACCTGTTGATCAGCACGCGACTGGATGATGAGCAGAAAGACCTCGTTGCCACGTTGAAAAAATCGGCGCAACTCCTGCTCAAGTTGATCGACAACATCCTCGATCTCTCCAAGATCGAAAGCGGAAAACTGGTTCCGGAAAAGGTGGATTTCGATCTGCACCAACTGGTCAACAGCACGCTGGAGATGTTTCTGCCCCAAGTCGAGAAGAAACAGATAAGCCTATCCGTCCGGTTCTCGCCCGAGACCAGCTTCATGCTGCAGGGCGATCCGCTGCACCTTCAGCAAGTTCTCATCAACCTTGTCGGCAATGCAATCAAGTTCACCAGCAAGGGCTGTGTCGAACTCAGGATCAGTACGCTGCAACAGGATGAACGCCAAACCTGGCTCCGCTTCGAGGTGATCGACACCGGCATCGGGATCTCCCCGCAAGCTCAAGCAAGGATATTCGAAAGTTTCACCCAGGCCGATCAGAACATCACCCGAACCTACGGCGGCACCGGATTGGGCACAACGATCTCCAAGCAACTGGTAGAACTGATGGGTGGCCGAATGGGCGTCCAGAGCGAACCCGGGATAGGCAGCATCTTCTGGTTCGAGACCCCCTTTGCCAAGCAGCCAGCTGCCGTTCTCGGCGGGGCAAAACCCGCATTGGAACAACTATACGTGCTTACCATAGGCTTGCCGCGCAGCGACCAGATCGCCGTGACCGACTATGCGCACACATGGGGCATCCGCTGCGAACATACTGCATCGCTGACGCACCTCTTTACCTATCTGATCGACAAGGATGTCGCGCGCCCGGAGAACCTGGCGATCCTGTGCCTCCCGCAGAGTGTCGGCATGACTGCGAAAGATTTCGCCGCAAACATCCTGGAACTGCAAGGACGGCAAAAACTTTCGCTGATATTGATCAACCCGGACCTGCACAACCATAGCGAAAAATCGTATCTGGATATCGGCTATTCCTGTTTGTTGCGCACTCCGCTCGACAAGCCTTTGCTGTTCAACGCACTGCACGGAATCATGGCTCCGCGCCCCTCGGAAGGAGTGATCTCGTTCAAGGAACATTACGAGCGCAGCACAGCAGGCAAGCGCGGGGTCCGGATACTGGTTGCCGAAGATAACGGCACCAACCGTCAGATCATCGAGAAGATACTGAAGCACGGCAATCACAAGGTCGAGCTGGTGGAGAACGGGGAACAGGCACTGGACAAGCTGGAGGAGAATACATACGACCTGTTGATTCTGGACATGAACATGCCGCAGATGGGGGGACTGGAGGTCGTCAAGATTCACCGCGCGTTGTGCAGACAACCGCTGGAAACCCCGGTGATCATCCTGACTGCAAATGCCACGCCGGAAGCCAAACAGGAATGCGAACGCGCGCGCATCGATGCCTACCTGACCAAACCTGTTGACGCGTTGACCTTGCTCGATACGGTCGCCCGTCTGACGCTGACTCCGCCCAAGAGCGATGCCATGGAACTCGCTTATCCCGGCACCTCTCCTGAACAACAGGAGGCTTCCAGATTAATCAACGAGATCACGCTTCAGCATCTGGCACAACTGGGCGGCAACCAGTCGGATTTCTTGAGAACGGTGATTTATGGCTTTCTTTCCGAAACGGACAAACTGCTTGAGGCCATGCGCATGGCACTCTCCCGACGGGAGTACGCCGCATTCAAGGAGCTTGCCCATATCTTGAAAGGCAGTTCCGGAAACCTTGGAGCCGAAGTGTTGTTCAGTGTATGCAGCCGGATACTGGTACTCGGAGAGACCGAACTGGCAATCTCGGCCCCAGGTCTGATGGATGAGGCGCTAGCCTGCTACCCCGCAACGCGTGCCTCGCTATTGAGGTATCTGAACGGCGCCAATCAGGCTGCGCAGTAAAGGTCAGGCGGCGTTGGCCACCAGCGCCGGCTGGGCCTGCGGCTGAAGGAACAGTTTCTCCTGGGAGCGCACGAAACGATCCATCACTTTCAGGTCTTTCTCGTTGAGCTTGAGTGCCGCATCGGCCCAAACGGTCGTGATATCCATCAACTCCTGATGAGTAACCGGATTGAAGCGATGACGCGCTTTCTGGAGAGCAAGGAAACCGTTGGAACGGCGCTCCTGTTTCTCTGATGTACTCGTTGACTGCCTCTACCCCCTTGCCGTCTTCGGCAAGGATGTCGATCAGGCCTGCTTCATACAGTTCTTCCGCGCTGTACATTTTTCCGCTCAAGATCATTTTCTCGGCGAATTTCGGACTTACCTTTCTCGCAATCAGGCTATACGCGCCCATTCCGGGAAACAAATTGAACAATATTTCGGGGAAACCCAACTGGCATTTGCGTTCGGCGATAATGATATCGCTGGTCAAAGCCCCCTCCAGACCACCACCAAGCGCGTCCCCCTGCAGCAAGGAGATCGTCACCAACGGCAGGTCGAAATGGTGCGTTCTGGGATAGATGACATCGATGCAAGCTGTCGCATAATGCAGCAATGATTCGCGATCCTGCTTCCGAATCAGCTCCCTGAAGAGTGCGAGTTGCCCGCCTAGACTAAAAACCCCCGGGGTGATGGATGCCAGAACAGAAAAACGGATGTCGTGAAGCTCCTCGCCGACCAATAACCTCCCTTGGCTATCGGCAATCTCACGCTGATGCTCTTTGAGTTCCCTCAGGAATTGAGGCGTGACGCACGGAACGGCATCCTGCTTGGCTATCGACCATAGCACGCCGTGGTCCACATCAAATCGAGTACGAAATAGCGAATATTCTGTCTTCAGCAAATCGTGCGGATTCTGAACGAGTTTCATCCTTCTCTCCCCATACTCTTATTGTTGGTTGAGGCGCATCATAATCTGCTGAATCCGATTCGAAAAGCAAAAATTAACGCTTTCTTAACGGAGACAAGAACGAACCTGCTAGACCAACGGCAACTCCCCCTCGTGCATTCCGATATTGGCAACCTCATGCAAAGCCTTGATGAATTCGGGTTCCTCATGCAGTTGTACCAGGCTCTTGGGGTGCGGACGTCCATGCATTTGCGCCAATCGAGCCTTGCTGGTCGCAAGCATTTCCCATTTCAATCCTTCCAGCAGTCGGTCGGCAGAATCCGGTCTGTTGCATACCAGCACCATGTCGCAACCCGCATTCAATGCCGCTTCAGCGCGTTGTACGATATCACCAGCTACCGTTGCGCCTTCCATGCTGAGGTCGTCGCTGAAGATGCAGCCTTCGAAGCCCAGTTCGCCGCGCAGGATGTCTTTCAACCAGATGCTTGAAAAACCGGCCGGACGCGAATCGACCTTCGGATAGATGACATGTGCAGGCATCACCGCCGTCAGCCCGTAGTTGATCATTTGGCGGAACGGGATGAGGTCGCATAGTTCGATGTCGGTATAACTGCGCTCATCCACCGGTATCTCCAGATGAGAGTCTGCGCAAACGAAACCATGCCCCGGAAAGTGCTTGCCGACCGTAGGCATGCCGCCTTGCCTCAGTCCCTGCAGCAGGCTGTGCGCCAGCTCGGCGATGGCTTGCGGGTCGGAATGGAAGGCGCGGTCGCCAATCACGCTGCTCGCGCCGTAATCCACATCCAGTACCGGCGTGAAGCTGAAATCCACGCCGCAGGCACGCAGTTCCGAAGCCAGTACAAAACCCGCCTGTTGCGCCAAGTGCTTGGCCCGCTTCGGATGCAAGTCCCACTCCTTGCCCAGTTCGCGCATCGGCGGAATCCTGGTGAACCCATCGCGGAAGCGCTGCACCCTGCCGCCTTCATGATCCACCGCGATGAGCAAAGGCGGTGTGCGCAAGGCATGGATGCTGGCGGTCAGCTCGGCCAGCTGGCCAGGCGATTCGTAATTGCGTTTAAACAGGATGACGCCACCGACCAGCGGATGACGCAAACGCCTTTCATCCTCTGCAGTCAGCGTCGTACCCAGCACATCCAGCATCACCGGCCCATTACCCATCAACCTTCTCCTTCCAGAATCACGAATGCCACCGCCGTATCGCGTTCGTCGCTGATACTCAGTTGATGGCGCACAATACCCAGCCGCAACAGATACGCAGACAGCTCCGCATCGAACAGAAAGTTCGGTTTGCCCAACTCGTCATGACTGACCGTGATGCGATGCAGGCTTATCGGGTGGCGTAGACCATGTCCGGTCGCCTTGGCAAAGGCCTCCTTGGCCGCAAAGCGCTTGCTCAAGAAGCGCGCCGGATGAGCCTGCGTGGCATATTCCGCCAATTCCTGCACGCTCAAAATACGCTCAGCGAAAGCTGCACCGTGGCGTACGCTGGCTGCTTCGATGCGTGCAACGCTGACAATGTCGGTGCCGATACCGAAGATCATGCGACCAGCAACGCCTTCATGTTTTTCACCGCCTGCTCCAGGCCGATGAAGATGGCCTCCGAGATGATGGCATGGCCGATATTGAGCTCGGCGATATGCGGAATCGCCACAATGGGCCGCACGTTATGGTAATGCAGCCCATGCCCGGCGTTCACCTGCAGCCCTAGTTCATGGGCATGCAGCGCGGCCCGGTGGATGCGCGCCAGTTCTTCTTCTCGCGCAGGGACGCTATCTGCGTCGGCATACCTACCCGTATGCAGCTCGACCACGGGCGCACCTGCAGCCAAGGCCGCATCGAGTTGCTTCCGGTCGGGATCGATGAATAGGGAAACGCGGATTCCCGCTTCGCTACAGCGTTGTGTGGCTCGTTTCACCTGCTCGAAATATTTCACCACGTCCAGACCGCCTTCCGTAGTGAGTTCTTCGCGCCGTTCCGGCACGAGGCAGATGTCGTGCGGCCTGACGCGCAAAGCATTGGCGATCATCTCGTCGGTAACGGCGCATTCCAGGTTCATGCGGGTCTGCAACATGCCGCGCAGGATATCGACATCGGCATCCTGGATATGACGGCGGTCCTCGCGCAGATGAATGGTGATCGCGTCTGCCCCTGCTTCCTCGCAGATCAGCGCGGCGCGCACCAGATTCGGATACCGCGCACCGCGCGCCTGGCGCAGCGTGGCAACATGGTCGATATTGAGCCCGAGTTTGATCATAGTTTCTGCAAGTCCCTCATCAGTTCGCGTGTGTGCAACGTCTTCCCGGCCAGGTGGTGATCGAGCAGCATGCGCATCAATTGTTTGCTCTGGCGGGCGCTATTCACGTCACGGTAATCGTCGGCCGCCATATCCAGCAGTGTCTTGCCGGCCACCGGCATGCCTTGGGCAGCGTCCGCCGTTTCTGCTATCGCGCCTCGCTCCAGTATATAGCGGTATGTCTGCGTCGGCACGATGGGCTTGCCGCTGCCCGCCTCCGTTTCCAGCAACAGCGCATATCCCAGCTCTTGCAGCATGTGTTTTTCGAAACAGCGCAAAGTGAACGCGTGATCGTCTTCCTGTGCAAGCCGCCGCAAGGTCTGCTGGTAATAATCGAACAGGTTTTGGTGCGGATCGTCGCGCGCCATCAGGTTCAGCAGCAGCTCGTTCAGATAGAAGCCGCACATCAGCGCCGTCCCCTGAAGCTGCGGCTGCCCGCCCTGCCATTCCGCACCATGCAAGGTACGCAACTCGTGCTTGCCGAACCAGCTCAACAACAAGGGCTGGAAACCCATCAACAGGCCGCGCAACGCCGACCTCGGCCGCCGCGCACCGCGCGCCACCAAGGCCACGCGCCCATGCTGGCGGCTGAATACTTCCAGTATCAGGCTGGTCTCGCGGAACGGGTAGCTGTGCAGTACGAAGGAAAGTTCGTCCTGTATACGTTGTTTGGACGCCGCGTTACTCATACCCCAGCGTCTTCAGCATATGAGCACTATCCGCCCATCCGCTGCGGACTTTGACGAACACTTCCAGGAACACTTTGCCGTCGAACAGCTTTTCCATATCGAGGCGCGCCTGAGTGGCGATCTCCTTGAGTTTCTCGCCCTTGGATCCGATGAGCATCGCCTTGTGCGCTTCCTTGTCCACCAGGATGGCGGCATTGATGCGGCGCAACTTGCCTTCCAGCTTGAACTGTTCGATGACCACGCTCACCGAATACGGCAGTTCTTCGCCGGTGAAGCGAAAGACTTTTTCGCGCAATATCTCGGCAGCCAGGAAACGCTCGTTGCGGTCGGTGATCTCGTCTTCAGCATAGATACGCTCTCCTTCCGGCAGGAAGGGACGCACGGCATCCAGCAGGGTGTCGAGGTGTTTGTTCTGACGCGCGCTGATCGGAACGATGGCTGCAAAATGGCGTTCGGTCGCGATCTTCTCGATGAACGGCAACAACTCCGACTTGTCCTGCATCAGGTCAGCCTTATTGATGACAAGGATCACCGGCTGATCCAGCGGCAGCAGATTCAATACCTCACGATCACGCTCGTCGAAATGGCGGGCTTCAATGACGAACAGGATGACGCTCACCTCGCGCATGCTGTTGGTCACGACACGGTTCATGCCGCGATTGAGTGCATTCATGTGCTGAGTCTGGAATCCCGGCGTATCCACGAAGACGAACTGGGTCTTTTCCTCGGTGAGGATGCCGGTGATGCGATGGCGCGTGGTCTGCGCCTTGCGCGAAGTGATGCTGATCTTCTGCCCGATCAGGTGATTGAGCAGGGTCGATTTACCGACGTTGGGACGGCCGACGATGGCGATGAAACCGCTATGAAAGGTTTGAGGCTCGGTCATGGTTTGTCTTTGATTCGTTGATAGGCCCGCTCGGCGGCGATTTGTTCGGCGATGCGGCGGCTTGCACCCTCGCCTTGGGTATTCAGACCAAGTTGTGCAATCTCGCAGGAAACGACGAACGTCTGCGCATGGGCTTCCCCCTTGATCTCGATCACATTGTATTTCGGCAAGGCCAGTTTGCGCGCCTGCAGATATTCCTGCAGCAAGGTCTTGGCGTCCTTGCCCAGCGATTTCAGATCGGTCTGCGCAATGAAGGGAACATACAATCCCAACACCACTTTCTCCGCTGCCGCGAAATCCGCATCCAGCAACACAGCACCAAACAAGGCTTCCAGTGCGTCCGCCAGAATGGACGGGCGGCGAAACCCCGCACTCTTAAGTTCCCCCTCGCCCAGCAACAGCAGTTCACCCAGGTTCAACTGCTGCGCCAGAACCGCCAGGGTCTGCTGGTTAACCAGATTTGAACGAAGACGGGATAAGTCGCCTTCGGCAAGATCGGGATAGGTGCCGTAAAGATACTTGGCAACGGCGCAGTTCAGAACGCTATCGCCGAGGAACTCCAGCCGCTCGTTATGCATTGCGCTGTAACTGCGGTGGGTCAGCGCACGCTGCAACAATTGCGGCTGCAAAAATTCATGCCCGAGCCGTTTACATAGCGCCGCGTGCTTCATTGGCAGGAAATTATGAGCTGCTCGGGTTGAACTCGAGCACGAGGGTGACATTGCCAGCAATCCGGATCTTGACCGAATAACTGGTGCTCAGGCTTAAACGCCCATCCACCTTGTCGATCACAATGTCATCCGCCCCAACGTCTTCGATGTAGTTGATGTTGGCACGCTTGAGATATGACTCCTTGATGTCATGCACTGAGGCACCCTGCATCGCGGGATCATTGGCAATCGATTTGAATATCTGTGCGATCTGCGCGCTATGTATGTAAGGCGGGACCACCTTCATGCCCAATATCGCAACAAGAATCACCCCGATCGCAACCATGATGAATCCGAAAAAACCCAGTCCGCGCTGCTTCTTTGCCAATGCTCTCATCGTCATCCCTTTCTGCCAACATTGTTGTCTAGTCAATCGACAAACCTATTCGTTTCAATTCGCTAAAATTCATCCAGATAAAGAACGCCTTGCCGACAATCATCTCGTCCGGCACAAAGCCCCAGTATCGGCTGTCGCGACTATTGTCGCGGTTGTCACCCATCATAAAGTAATGTCCGGCAGGCACGGTACAGCGCACCTCGGTCTCACTATAACTGCACTGTTCATGTTGAGGGAAATTCGCAACATTTGCCAGATGCACCTGAGGCATTTCCGGGTTCAGCAGCACAGTATGCGTACGGCCGCCCAGGTTCTCCTGGTAACGCTCGGTATGCACGAAACGCAAATCCCCCTCGACGTAATTGAAATCTCCATCGCGTCGCAATACTTGCTCTACCCCGTTGATCCATAAACGCTTATCGCGGTACACCAGCGCATCACCCGGCAACCCGACCACACGCTTAATATAATCCACCGAGGGGTCTTCCGGATAGTGGAACACCATCACATCGCCGCGCTGCGGCTGGTTGATCTCGATGAACTTCTTATTGACGATAGGAAGACGCAGGCCGTAGGTATACCGATTGACCAGGATGAAGTCGCCCACATGCAGGGTCGGAATCATGGATCCGGATGGGATCTTGAATGGTTCGATCACAAAGGATCGCAGCAGGAATACGACCAGGATCACCGGGAAAAAGCTTTTTGCGTATTCCACCCACCATGGTTCACTCTCACCTGCCGGGCGCTTGGCACCCAGCAGGTAACGATCCAGCAGCCAGATCGCGCCGGTCAAGAGCAGCAACGAAAACAAAATCAAGGCGAAAGTCATTCTTTTTCCAATTCCGGTTATTTATCGTCCACGCGCAGGATGGCCAGGAACGCCTCTTGCGGGATCTCAACACTACCTACCTGCTTCATGCGCTTCTTGCCCGCCTTCTGCTTCTCCAGCAGCTTTTTCTTACGGGAGATATCGCCGCCGTAACACTTGGCCAGCACGTTCTTGCGCAAGGCCTTCACGTTCTCGCGCGAAATGATGTTGGCGCCGATGGCCGCCTGGATCGCCACGTCGAACATCTGGCGCGGGATCAGTTCGCGCATCTTGGCCGCCACTTCGCGCCCGCGATACTGGCTGTTGGCGCGGTGCACGATGATGGACAGCGCATCCACCTTCTCGCTGTTGATCAGCATGTCCACTTTCACCACATCCGCCGGACGGTATTCCTTGAACTCATAGTCCATCGAGGCATAGCCGCGCGATACGGACTTCAGCTTGTCAAAGAAATCCAGCACGATCTCCGCCATTGGCATCTCGTATTGCAGCAGCACTTGTTTACCGTGATATGTCATGTCGATCTGCACACCGCGCTTTTGCGTGCATAGCGTGATGACCGAGCCGACATATTCCTGCGGCATGTACAGATTCACATGCACGATGGGTTCACGGATCTCTTCGATTTTGGACGCGTCCGGCAACTTGGAAGGGTTGTCCACCATCAGCAACGTACCATCGCGCTGCACCACCTCATACACGACCGTGGGCGCCGTGGTGATCAAGTCCATATCGAACTCGCGTTCCAGGCGCTCCTGCACAATCTCCATGTGCAATAAGCCAAGGAAGCCGCAACGGAAGCCAAAGCCCAACGCCTGCGACACTTCCGGCTCATATTGCAGCGCGGCATCGTTGAGTTTCAGTTTCTCCAGCGAGTCGCGTAGCGCCTCATATTGATTGGATTCGACGGGAAACAATCCGGCAAACACTTGCGGTTGTACCTCCTTGAAACCCGGCAAAGGATCGCTTGCGGGTTTCGCCGCCAAAGTGACCGTATCGCCCACCTTGGCATCCTTCAATTCCTTGATACCGGCAATCACGAACCCTACCTGACCGGCGGACAACGATTCGCGGTTCTGCGATTTCGGTGTGAACACCCCAACATGTTCTGTAAGGTGCTGCGCACCCGTAGCCATGAACAGAATCTTGTCTTTGGGCTTGAGCGTACCATTCACGATGCGAACCAGCATGACCACGCCGACATAGTTGTCGAACCAGGAGTCGATGATCAGCGCCTGCAACGGCGCATCGACATCACCCTTGGGGGCAGGCACCTTGGCGATCAACGCCTCCAGCACGTCCTCCACGCCCATTCCGGTCTTGGCCGAACAACGCACCGCATCCTGAGCGCCGATACCGATCACGTCTTCGATCTCTGCAATGGCATTTTCCGGATTGGCGGAAGGAAGGTCGATCTTGTTCAGCACAGGCACGACTTCCACGCCCAGATCCAGCGCGGTGTAGCAATTGGCAACAGTCTGCGCTTCGACGCCCTGTGAGGCATCCACCACGAGCAATGCGCCTTCGCAGGCTGAAAGCGAACGCGAAACTTCATAGGAGAAGTCCACATGCCCCGGCGTATCGATGAGATTAAGGTTATATACCTGCCCATCACGCGCTTTGTAGCTCAAGGCAGCAGTCTGGGCCTTGATAGTGATGCCGCGCTCGCGCTCGATGTCCATCGAATCGAGCACCTGCTCCTCCATCTCGCGGTCCGACAGCCCACCGCACAAGTGGATGATGCGGTCTGCCAATGTGGATTTGCCGTGGTCGATATGGGCAATGATGGAAAAATTACGGATATGCTGCAGGCTCAAAATAATAAATCCCGTCGAAAGAGGCTGTTTCGCAAAGCGCGGATTCTAGCCGATTTTGACGGGATACGCAGTGCAACAGGCGCAGCTTACTTCTCGTCCAGCTTGATGGATACCCACACCGTGCCCTCGCTGCGGCGTACCAGCAGCGCGATGTTGCGCCCGCCCGGTATCTTCTTCAGCACCTCGTTGAACTGGTTGAGGCTGCGTATCTCGATGTTGCCGACAGCGAGGATCACATCGCCGCGTTGCAACTGGCTGCGGACAGCCGGCCCCTTCATATCCTCAACGATCAGGCCGCCCTCAACCTGCAGTTCGGCTTTTTGCTGGTCATTCAATTCACTAACGACCAGTCCAAGGCGAGCTTCGCCTTCAGAAGTTCCTGCACTGCCACCATTGCGGCCACCCCGCTGAGCCAGCCCTGTCCCTTCATCCTGTATCTCCGCTATCACCAGCGAAATGTCCATCGTGCTGCCCTTGCGCCACAATTGCGCACTGACCTTGCTGCCCGGCTTGGTCGCCGCAACGATACGCGGCAGGTCAGACGACGCCCCCACCACCTTGCCATCGAACTTGAGAATCACGTCACTGGGGCGCACTCCTGCCTTTTCAGCCGGACCGCCTTTTTCTACGGAGGATATCAGCGCACCGCCGGCCTTGGGCAGCCCGAAGGAATCGGCAAGTTCGCGCGTCACCTCCTGGATGGTCACGCCGATGCGTCCACGCGTGACCTTGCCGGTGCTGCGCAACTGATTGACCACGTCCATCGCGACATCGATGGGAATGGAGAACGACAAGCCCATGTATCCGCCGGAACGACTGTATATCTGGGAATTGATGCCAACCACCTCGCCCTTCATATTGAATAGCGGGCCGCCGGAGTTACCCGGGTTGATCGCCACATCCGTCTGGATAAAGGGCACAAAATTTTCTTGCGGCAAGGAGCGCCCCTTGGCACTGACGATACCTGCTGTCACGCTGCTATCAAAACCGAAGGGCGAGCCGATCGCCAGCACCCACTCACCCACCTTGATCTGATCGGGATTGCCGAGCGTCACCTTGGGCAGGCCGGTCGCATCTATTTTGAGCAACGCCACATCGGTGCGTCTGTCGGCGCCGATCACTTTGGCCTTGTATTCGCGTTTATCGGTCAAGCGGACAGTAATTTTTTCCGCACGATCCACTACATGTGCATTGGTCAGTATGAAACCGTCTGCACTGATAATGAAGCCAGATCCCAGCGACTGCGATTCCTGTTCGAGCGGGGCTTGCGGAGCGAAGCGACGGAAAAATTCATAGAACGGGTCATTTTCCGGCACATTGGGCATCCCCTGAAACATCTGCGGCGTGCGGATGATTTGGGTCGTGCTGACATTCACCACCGCTGCACCCTGTTTTTCCACCAACTCGGAGAAGTCAGGCAGATTAGCGGCAACCGCCGATTGTGCGAACAACATGAACAGTGCGAGAAAAGCCAATTTCTTCAGCATGATAAAGTCAGCCTCCTGATGAACCGATGATTAAGAACCAGACCTCGATGTAACGATAGATAAGGCAACAGCCTGCCCACCTCCGGGCGACAGCCTTGCCAGAACAAAGCCCAGCACCAGCCCGATGACAGCCCCCGTAACCGCATAGGCATCGCGCCCGGCCGCCGCATCCCCAGCCAGGCCGACACCTGCGATGCCGCCAATCAGAAGCAGCATCAAAGGCAATACATACATCTTCATCGCCCCGCGCAGCAACACACCGTCCGGAATAGTTACCTGAACTTCGTCGCCAACCTTGGCTTGAGCTTTGTTGCTGACTTTGAAATGGCGGGGTTTGCTGCTGCAGAACAGCTTGGTCAGCGTACCGCTGCCACAGCCCCCCTCACTGCTGCAATGTCCGCATCCGCCGGTACCCACGGGCTGCACCGAAGCCGCGTCCCCTTCCACCTGAATGACAATGGCGCGCATCTCTAACATGTCATTGCCCTGCGTAACGGACGGAATCGCCGACTTGTATGACTGTACGTGGCGGCACTTCACCGACTACCGTAATCAGGTTTTCGCCGATAATACGGTTATAGACATGTGAGGCCCCCTGCCCAGACAGACCGGAATGGATATATGTCACATCCTTGGCTTTCTCGATGAATATCGAGATGCCGGCCAACCCGTCCGAAAACACCATATGAATAACAGGCTCCTTATTCCCCCTCAAAGGGCGGCGCATCTCCAGAACCTTTTTGAATCCGGGAGGTAGCGCATCTGCCTGCCATCCGCATGCCCCATCAAGAAGCTCAACCTTGGGCAAGGGCGACAAATTGAATTCCCGGGCTAGCGCAGTAGCGGAAGAATTCTCCGGAAGAATCCATTTGCGATCGATGTTATTACCGATGCTCAACTGCGTGAAAGCATACTGTTCAACAAGGCGATCGTGATCGTCCAGCACTACAGCCTTTAGCAACAGGCCAGATCTGCTTTCCGCCCACATTTTGCGCACATACCGCTGGTTATCCCGGGGCAAGAAGATGACTGAGTGCGCATGAAGGCCGGCAATCTCGTCCTCCTCCGCCTTTCTGATCGAATAATTTTCTTTCAATATGGATATTTGTTCAGGCAACAACGCGGGAAAGGCACGCTTGATCTGGCGATTCTCGACCCGCACCTTTCGTCCTTCCGCATACAGCCAAACCTGGTCGTTATCCCGTATGAGTTCGCGCTTGACCCCGCCCAGCCCTTCCAGGCGTTCATGCTCTCCATCTTTATCCGAAACATGGGTGACACGCGACATCTCGACGCGCCCGCCTGCTTGATAGACGAACACACCGCTATAATTGGTCTGGTGCGCCGCCAACGACATGGTCCTGAGCCAATCCGCTTCATTTTCCTGCAAGGGATCGGCACATGCTGTTGCAACGCTCAATTGCATCAGCATGAAAAACAGGTAGCCGGATTGGCGCTTCAAAACTTGCACTATCGCCCTGCCACCGCATGAATATAAGGAGCGGCAACGTGCACATCGGCACTTGGCGAGAATTCCTGGTGCGCCATCAGGTAATCGTCCGACTGGGCGGAAACGGGCCTGATTGCGTTGTCCTGCGGCACTTGTGCGGCCGCAACCTGCGGAGCGGGTTCGTTACCAACCTGAAGTGACAACCATGCCACCAATGCCAAAGCCATAACAGAAGCGACGGCAGAAAGGGCAAAGTTTCGTACTCGTTGGGAAGTGCGGTTGTAGGGGGCGATTACGGTGGGTTCGGCTTGCAGTCGTTCATGAAAGGACTTTCCGAAGCTTTTGCAGATATGATCAGGTTGTCTCAGCGTATCGCCGATCAGATGATAGCTTTCCCAGTCCTGTTGAGCCTCTGGATGTCGTTTGAGCTTATTGAAGAAGACATTTGCCTGATCCTCGAATAACTCCCCATCCATCAATGCCGAAATTTCCTGTCTCATTATTACCACCTTCTGTCTTCACTCGTACCCAACAATGGACGCAGGTTGGCTGCAATCGCCTCGCGCGCTCTGAAAATCCTCGATCGAACCGTTCCGATCGGACAATCCATCACCACCGCAATTTCCTCGTAGCTCAAGCCCTCGATCTCACGCAGTGTCAACGCCGTGCGTAAATCATCAGGCAATTCCTGCAGCGAAGAGTTCACAACATCCACCACTTGTTTGCTCATCAGCTCGTTTTCGGGCGTCGCCACCTCGTGCAACAGCGCCGCATCCTCGAAATCTTCCGCCTCTTCCGAGTCGAATGGCGTGCTGGTTGGCGCTCTGCGTCCCTGCGCCACCAAATGGTTCTTCGCAGTATTAATGCCGATCCGGTACAGCCATGTGTAAAACGCACTGTCCCCGCGAAACGCCGGCAAGGCACGGTATGCCTTGATAAAAGCGTCCTGGGTCACATCCTCTGCCTCAGCCGCATTTCGCACGAAACGCGAGATCAACCGGCCCAACCTGCGCTGATATTTAGCCACTAGCAACTCAAACGCGTGCTTGTCGCCGCGTTGCGCACGTTCTACCAGTTGCTGATCGACCTCCCTGTCACCCATTCCGTTTCCCGGTTTATTGATTTGAGCCGCCAACAATTAAGCGGTTCGTTAGTATAACCGGACGGATACACAAACGTCAGCCTTGTCTAATATTCGGTCGAGTTGACCGCCAGGCTGGAAATAAGTTCACTCTACAAGCATCGCCATTGCTCAAGTTTGATATAGTTCGCCGGGTAGATAACCGATTGGACAAGTTGCGTGTTGCGTTTCGATACTCTCATTATTGGTAGCGGGCTGGCTGGCCTTTCGCTTGCTCTCAAGCTGGCGGATCGGCAAAAAGTCGCTATTGTTACCAAGAAATCGCTTCTGGACGGGGCTAGCGCATGGGCTCAAGGCGGCATCGCCGCAGTGCTTTCACCTAGCGATACTCTGGATGAGCACATACAAGACACACTGGTCGCGGGCGCCGGCCTATGCGACCTCAATACCACCAGATTCGTCGTTGAACGAGGGGCCGCAGCCATCGACTGGCTGATTTCGCAAGGTGTACCATTCACTCGCGACGCCGGCTCGGACAGCGGCTACCACCTTACTCGCGAAGGGGGGCACGGCCACCGCCGAATCATCCATGCAGCCGACGCCACAGGCCTTGCCGTACAGAAAACCATCGCAGCCAAGGTACGCGCCCACCCCAACATCTCTCTGCTGGAGCATTACATCGCCATTGATCTCATTACCGGCAAGAAATTGCAGCATGACGACAATCGCTGCTACGGCGCTTACGCCCTGAATACCCGGAACGGCGAGATCGTTACCATCGCGGCGCCAAACACGGTGCTCGCCACCGGAGGCGCCGGTAAAGTCTATCTTTACACAACCAATCCGGACACCGCCACGGGCGATGGAATCGCCATGGGCTGGCGCGCAGGCTGCCGCGTTTCCAATATGGAGTTTATCCAGTTCCACCCGACCTGCCTCTATCACCCGCACGCCAAGTCCTTTCTTATCAGCGAGGCGGTACGCGGCGAGGGCGGCATATTGAAACTGCCTGACGGCTCACCCTTCATGCCATGGCACGACGAACGTGCCGACTTGGCGCCGCGCGATGTCGTGGCACGCGCCATTGACTTCGAAATGAAGAAGCGCGGACTGGATTGCGTCTATCTGGACATCTCTCACCAATCCGTCGAATTCTTGCAGGAGCATTTTCCGACCATTTACTCGCGTTGCCTGGCACTGGGCATCGACATTTCAAAACAGCCGATCCCCGTGGTTCCGGCGGTACATTTTACCTGCGGCGGGGTGATGACTGACCTGCATGGCCGTACCGACGTGAAAGGGCTTTACGCGATCGGCGAGACCGCCTGCACTGGACTGCACGGCGCAAACCGCTTGGCCAGCAATTCGCTCCTGGAATGCCTGGTATTCGCAGAAGCAGCGTCCCAGGACATTCTGAACAATACCTCAGGGCAAATTCCGGAACTTCCGCGATGGGACGAAAGCCGCGTAACGGACGCAGACGAGGCCGTCGTGATCTCGCACAACTGGGACGAACTGCGCCGCTTTATGTGGGATTACGTCGGTATCGTACGAACCACAAAGCGCTTGGAGCGGGCACAACACCGCATCAAGTTGTTGCATGAAGAGATCAACGAGTATTACCGAAACTTCCATGTCAGCGCCGATCTGCTGGAACTGCGCAACCTTGTGCAAACCGCCGACCTCATCGTGCAAAGTGCACAGTCCCGTCACGAGAGTCGAGGATTGCACTTCAGCAAGGACTATCCAAAGATGCTGCCCGAAGCCGTTCCGACCGTGCTGATTCCGCCAAATTATATGGCTGCCTGATCGGCTTTCTCGCTCCACCTCAACGCGGTACGCAAAAGGCGGAAACTTTCCATCCCCATGACATCCGCCGAAAGCAGCAAGTGTCGCCCCGGGGATTGGTCACTCGGTACAACGTTCAGGATGACAAGGTATGGAGTCACCAGGCTGTCGTCCGATATTCGGCCTGCAAGGTGTCTGCCATCGCGCAATATCAGCACGCCCCCTCCGCCGCCTTCAAGCCGGAATGCCACACATGAATGCCCCATGCGCAAGCTCGCATCAAGCAAGCAGCGGTAGCCAAAACACCACAGCACAACCAGGGAAATAGCGGAAAGCGCAGCATCGGACAATGGCAGCATCCAGACCGAGACTAGCGAAGCAACACAGAGAAGAACAAACAGCAGCGTCAGGTAACCGGATGGCCGTAACTTGTAGTACCCCTGTCCGGGCATATCTTCAGGGCCGGCTAGAACAACAGCGCCGAGATCAGCCCGATCAGAATCAAGGCAATGATAGCCATCAACAGCAACCCTCCGCCCTTGGTAGTCCGGGTTTCATCTCCAGAAGGAGCAATTTTGCCTGTCGGGTGTTTGGCGAAAAGAGGGGGTTGCGGCGCTGCCCGGTTGATTTCATCGAGACTGGGACGCATCAACTTGAAGGTCTTGGATAACTCCTCCACATCCTCCTTGCTGGCAGTCATCGCGGCCAGACGCATCGTTGCTCCGGCAGAGTCGAATGACGGCGACAGTCTCATGGTCACGGCCGAATCAGGTTCCTCTTCTGAAACCACATCACCCTGGCGTGCATCCAGCTGCTTTGCCTCTGCAGGTTTTGCATAATCCAGCGTCGCCGCCCCTCGAGGCATGTTACCCCGACAGGCAAGCAGGTCGTTCGCCAGATCCCGTGCATTCTGATAGCGATGCTCAACGTCTTTTGCCAATGCTTTGGCAACGATGAAATTGAGCATGTCCGGAACGGCGACATTCAAGCTGCTCGGCGGTTGCGGGATCGCATTCAAAGTCTGATACATGATGGCGTTGACGTTCTCGCCCATAAACGGCGGATGCCCGGTCAACATCTCGTACAACATGACGCCCAGCGAAAAGATGTCGGAACGTTGGTCTGTCAGCTTTCCCATCACCTGTTCGGGGGACATGTACTTGGGAGACCCGAGCACCATTCCGGTCTGCGTACGCACCGCAGAAGACGCCATGCGTGCAATGCCGAAATCGGTGATCTTCACATGCCCCTCCCGTCCCACCATGATGTTGGACGGTTTGATGTCGCGATGGATGATGCCGTGTTCGTGCGCATATGCCAGCCCCTGCGCCACTTGCGCCACGATATCGATCACATGATCGACAGGCTGCAGTTTCTCGTCGTTGAGGATATCGCGCAACTCCCGGCCCTGCAGGAACTCCATCGCGATATAGGCAATGTCGCCGCAACGGCCGACGTCGTAAATGGTGACGATATTGGGATGGCTCAGGCGCCCGGCCGCTTTGGCCTCCTGGTAGAAGCGCGCCTCATATTCTTCGCGTTCTTCCTGCGCAAGACTCAGGGTGATCGTCTTGATCGCAACGATGCGGTCTATCAGCGGGTCGGTGGCCTTGTATACGACCCCCATCGCCCCCTGGCCGAGTTCGCCAATAATCTCATAACGTCCCAAGTGGGTAATCATAGTTCCCTTGAGGATGGTTATTTGGTGAACTTGGCCTTGGCACTACGGAACACCGGCCCCCACACTGGATGCCCTGCTTCTGCGGGAGTCAGCTCAAAGTTCGGGTTGATCGCCAGCGCCTTCCTGAAGGCATCGAAGCACATCTTCTCCCTCCCGGAAACGCAATGTATGAAAGCAAGGTATTTATATGCGCTCACTTTATCATCCCTATCGGCCAGTTTCGTTTGCAGAACGGTATTCAACGCTTCCATGGAGGCAATATAGTTGCCTTCCTCGTAGTTCTCTACGCCCTTGTTCAGCTTATGGACAGCTGTCCTGTTATACCACCAGCATTCATCACATGTATTCAGGGCATGACAGCCACTCAGAAACCATGCAAGCAGCACGCCTAGAAATACATTGCGGCGACCAAACATCCAAACACTCCTATTTTTTTTCAGTCATCAAATTCTAGTTGGCGAATTTGTGCTCAATTTTTATTTTCTCGCCCGGTGCCACCTTGATGACAACTGTGCGTGTCGGGAACGTCGTATTGCGAATCTTGATCTCATGCGAGCCGCCAACGACCTGCAACTCCAGCAAAGGGGGGCTTACGCCCTGCATTCTACCATCCAGATAAACCTCTCCCCATGGCTTGATCAACAAACTCACCACCGCTGGAGCTCCTGTCGTCTCAGCCAAGGTACGCACACGTGAGCTTTTCTTTACTCCCTGTACCGTCTTGTCTGACTTCTTGCGCTCTGCCGCTTTTTTAGCCGTGCTTGTTTCCGGAGGAGTCTGCACCTTGGTATCCAGATGCAATTGCACCTTGTTATCCATTGCAGCCTGAGCCGCAACACCTGAAGGAGTCCGTGCGCTATCGGCCTTTCCTTGCGCGGCCAGCGAAACCGGCGATGGGCGGCTCGCTAATTTGACCGTCAATGTGACGAACAACGAGAGCAGCACGATCGACGCCGTTCCGATGACCGCAACGCGCTGCCTTCGGGTTGCATTGTGGTAATTCATGATAGCCCGACGCTCCCACCGGGCCATGGTGCCGACAAAGCTGTCCCAATAATTTTCCACCCGGAACATGAAGGCATCAAAGCCCGTCGCACCAGCTTGTCTGGATTGTTTGGCCAGGCTTCGTTGCGTCGAGGTGAAGTCACCCGGGTAGCCGATCGCATAAACCTCGTGTTCACGCACGTGCTTGTCGGTGCGCGAGCCCTGGTAATGGAACATGCCTGCATATTCCTGCGACAAGCGCGACACCGCGTCGTAATAGGAGCGCGAAACCAGGATCTGCCCGGGATCGGCGAAACCCATTACGCGCTGGGCCACATTGATGCCATCACCGACGATATTAGGTTGCCCGTTGATATCCTTGACCAGCCGCACCGGCCCGAGATTGACACCTATACGCACCAGCAAGGGCGGCTCCATGCGCACCCCTTCATTCAGCAAGCTGCTACGCATGCTCAGCGCGGCATGCAGCGCGTCGCTGATGTCACCGAGAAAACTGATCGCTGCGCCGTCACCCGTATCGAGGATGATACGGTCGTTGACCGGCACATCGCGTATGGCGATGGACAGAAAGGCGTTAAAACGCTCTTTCAGCGATATCTGCTCTGAAACGGATTTTTTTGAATATTCGACGATATCCAGAAAAAATACGCTACAAATGATGGTCTTATTGCCGCGCTCTTCCATTTATTCCCGCTCGCTATTCGCGCCTAGGCCCACGTTACTGCTCATTCAAGAATTACACCAAACCTCATGGATTTTAACGATTGTCCGCCAATCTCGCCAGTTTTAATTTTTTCGAGACCGAGCGCGTTGCGGCTTGTGGCGCCGTCCATCGTCAACCACCTGCCTGGGAACCCCTACAGGCAAGCCCACCCACTCGAGTATCGTCCTTATCTCGGCCTCTCCCAATTCAGCCATCATGCCGCGCTTGATACGTGGCGGCAGGTTGATGATACCGAAGCGTACACGCATCAAGCGGCTCACCGGCAAGCCCAGCGCCTCGAAAGTACGGCGGACCACACGGTTGCGCCCTTCCTTGAGCACCAGGCGATACCAGTGGTTGTACCCCTCCCCGCCCTCATCGCTGAGCTGCTCGAAACGCACCACCCCGTCTTCCAGTTCGATGCCATCCTTGGTCATCTGGCGCATCTGGTCCGGCGTCATCTCGCCCTGCACGCGCACGGCATATTCGCGCTCCACCTCGAAACGGGGGTGCATCAGGCGATTTGCCAACTCGCCCGAAGTTGTGAAGATGAGCAGACCGCTGGTATTGAAGTCCAGCCGGCCAATGGCGATCCATTTCTGTCCCCGCAGCTTCGGCAGCGCATCGAACACATTGGCGCGTGCTTTCGGATCGTCCCGGCTGACGATTTCTCCTTCCTGCTTGTGGTACAGCAAAACGCGCGGCATGGCTTGCTCGGCCTGCAAATGAAGACGCACAAGACGCCCATCCACTTGCACCTTATCCCCCTCCGACACCCGCACTCCCAAGGTCGCAACCGTGCCGTTCACGGTCACCCGTCCGGCGCTGATCCATTCTTCCATCTCGCGGCGGGAACCAATACCGGCCTGCGCCAGGACTTTCTGCAAGCGCTCGCCCGGGTGGCTCGTTTCGTTCTGATCTGTCATTCCGTCACCGCTCTTCTTTCCAGCACGGCTTGCGCCAAAGTCCCGCTGTCCACATGTTCCAATTCGCCGCCGACCGGCAGGCCGCGCGCAATGCGCGATACTTTGATACCCTGTGCCCGCAACAACGTTGCGAGGTAATGCGCCGTCGCCTCCCCCTCAACCGTGAAATTGGTTGCCAGGATCACCTCGCACGACAATTCCTGGGACCGTTTGAGCAAGCGCTCCAGCGGTAATTCCCGTGCACCCAGGCCATCCAGCGGCGACAGCCTGCCCATCAGCACGAAATACATGCCGCGATAGCACTGTGCCTGCTCCATCATCAGCAGATCGGCAGGCATCTCCACCACGCACAACATATCCGTCTCGCGCCGCGGCGAGCTGCATAGGGCGCAGACTTCTTCCTCGGAAAAATTATTGCATTTGCTGCAATGCTTGACGCTCTCCACCGCATGATCGAGCGCACGCGCCAGGTGCAAAGCGCCCGGCTTGTCGCGTTGCAGCAAGTGGTAAGCCATGCGCTGCGCCGACTTCGGTCCCACGCCCGGCAAGCAGCGCAATGCCTTGATCAGCTCTTCAAGGCTGGAAGGTGTATTCATTAAAACGGCAGGCTCATGCCGGGCGGCAGGTTCATACCGGCGGTAAACCCGCTCATGCGTTTGTTCGAGGTCTCTGCAGCCTTTTTGTGTGCGTCGTTCAGCGCTGCCACGATCAGGTCTTCCAGCATCTCTTTGTCGTCCATCACGCTCTGATCCAGATTCACGCGGCGCACCTCATGCGCGCAGGTCATGGTCACTTTGACCACGCCCGAACCGGACTGCCCCTCCACCTCAACGGTGGCCAATTCGTCCTGCGCCTTCTTCATGTTCGCCTGCATCTGTTGCGCCTGCTTCATCAGCCCGGCCAATCCGCCCTTCATCATTGCCACTTCCTCCGGTTTAGTTATACGGGTCTGATCGAACTCTCGATCAGTTGCGCGCCCAGTTGCGCCTGCGCTTCGCGCACAAAGGCATCCTGTTTGATCGCCTCTTCCGCCTGCTGCTGGCGCGTCTGCTTCTCATGCTGCTCGACGGCCGCGGGGGTTGCGACATCCCTGGCCGCTCCCAGTTCCACGGCCAGCTTGATCGGCTTGACGAAATAGTCACTCAGCGCGGCCTGCAGCTTGTCCTGTGCGATCTTGTTGGTCTGCAAATGCTTGTGTTGAGGGGCCAGGTTCAGCACCACGCGCCCTTCGGAGAAACTCGCCAGCACGCTGTTCTTCGCCAGTTCGCGCGCCATGCCCTGCAGATTGAGTTGCGACAACAACGTGTTCCAATCCAGGCCGGCGGCGCTCGCCGCACCTTGTACCGGAGCAGCAGCCTGTCTCACCGGTGCAGGTTCGGCTGCGACCAGTCTCGACGCACTCGGCACCGCTGCCGGCGCAGTTCGCGGCGCAACTTGCCCGGCACCTGCACCCTGCGGCGCGAAAGCCAGCATGCGCAACAGCGTCATGGTGAATCCCGCATACTCGTCCGGCGCAAGGTCGATCTCATTGCGGCCATGGATGGCAATCTGGTAATTCAGCTGGATATCTTCGGGTGTGAATTGCTGCGCCAACTCAAGCAAACGCACGCGTTCCGGCTCATCCTCGGCAATAGCCTGCGGAATGGTCTGCGCCAACGCGACGCGATGCAGCAATGTCGCCAGATCCTGCAACGCCGCCTCGAACGCGATGCTGCGCATGGCCATGTCGTCGGCGATATGCAGCAAGCCGGGTCCGTCTCCTGCGCGCAACGCCTGCAACAGATCGAACAGGTAACCCTGGTCGATGGCGCCCAGCATGGTGCGCACCAGCACCTCGTCCACCTTGCCGGAGGAATAGGCAATAGCCTGATCCATCAGGCTCAAGGCGTCGCGCATGCTGCCCTGCGCCGCGCGCGCCACCAGGTTAAGCGCGCCGTTCTCGAACGGGATACCCTCCTCGCCCAGCACGTATTGCAGGCGCGAGACGATCAGCGCGGGCGGCATCTGCTTGAGGTTGAACTGCAGGCAGCGCGACAGCACGGTGACCGGAATCTTCTGCGGATCGGTGGTGGCGAGGATGAACTTCACATGCGAGGGCGGCTCTTCCAGCGTCTTCAGCATCGCGTTGAACGCCGACTTCGACAGCATGTGCACTTCGTCGATGATGTAGACCTTGAAACGCCCGGAAGTCGGCGCATACAGCGCACTTTCCAGCAGCTCGCGCATGTTGTCGACCTGCGTGTTCGAGGCCGCATCCAGTTCGATCAGGTCGACGAAGCGCCCACTGTCGATCTCGGTGCAGGCGCCGCACACGCCGCACGGCTCGGCGGTGATGCCGGATTCACAATTCAAGGATTTGGCGAAGATGCGCGCGATGGTGGTCTTGCCCACGCCGCGCGTGCCCGTAAAGAGGTAGGCATGATGCAGGCGGTTCTGCGTCAGCGCATTGGTCAGCGCCTGCACCACATGTTCCTGCCCGGAAAGCTGGGCGAAGCTCTTGGGGCGCCATTTGCGCGCTAACACTGAAGTCGCTGACATACGCCCTATCCCCCTCGCCGCTTGTCGAGTGTTACACCCTCGATAAATAAGGAGGCGAGCCTTACCCCCGGCACTTGCACCGCTTGGCTGTGGCTGCTTCCTTCCGGACCTGACCAGGTTCACCAAAGTGCAATGCGGGGAGACCCGCCAATTCTTGAAATCTGAGTCTTACGGGCATTGGGATGCCCGAAAACAGGGGTGCATGATAGTCGAAAAGCAGGGATAAATCCATGAAACGAGTCGACGCAAAAGCCCTATCGGGCACCGCCCCTTTCCCCTGTGTGCCACATTCAAGATAAAACCGCCGGGGGTTGCCCGGCGGTTTTGCTTTGAAACCATAGGGCGCAATGCCCGTTGGTTATTGCGCCCTATGCTGGCTATTCTTCATTCGATACTGATACAGCATCCAGCCTGCCACACCGAACAATATGGATGTAAAAATGCCTTCGTTGGTGGGGGAGAATACGACTCCCATCGTTCCGTTAACTTTTATAAAGCCATTGATGAGCAGCGGCATACTCAGCGCGTTTATAACATTGTGCAGGACAAAGCCAGGCCAGACGGATTTGCTCAACAGGCGCAGTTCACCAAACAGGAATGCGGTTGGGAGCATGACGATCAAACCGATCAGCAGAAACACGGGGAGACTGGTTGAGATAGCGGCTTTCAGAACAGCGGGGTCCAGAAAATAATAATAGTAAGGAAGATGCCATGACCACCACAAAATGCCGACGATCAAGTGATTCAGCAAGGGGTGAACTTTGGCGGCTTCAAGCCTTGGGGTCAGGTAACCGCGCCAGGCAAATTCCTCAAAGATGTTTTTCACTAGAGCGCCTCCGAGCATCACACCTGCGGCGGAGATATATGCGGCGAGGCCTTGCGCGGCAAACCCGTCAGAGCTGACGACCCTGAAAACGGTAGCGACCCCGAAGGTCAGGAGCGCAGCGAGCGGATAGACCAGCATTCCCACCACGTACCACTTCCAGCCCGAGATGAGATTCAGTCCAAAGCCCGCATCCTTCCAGCCATCCCCGCCAAAGGTGCGCAGCAGAATCCCTGACAATGCGGGAGTGGTCAACCAAACCAGCGCTCCCAGACTATTCAAGGGAGGTTCGGTATTCCCCGTTATGTTGTTAAGCCAGATACCGAGCCAGCCTCCGCCAACAGTGAAGAACGCCATCATGACGATGTTGCGAATGGCTTTGTTCACTTTGTCTTAGACCATTTAGATGGAATAATTTCCTGTCTCAATACGTTCAAGGTCGGCTCAAAGAAAAAGTGGTCATGCCCAACGAATTTAGACGCCATATCAAACTACCTTCACCGGTATCCCCGCAATCCTCCCCTTCCACTCCGCCGGCCCCGTCTCGTGCACCGACCTCCCCTGCGCATCCACCGCCACAGTCACCGGCATGTCCTGCACCTCGAACTCGTAGATGGCTTCCATGCCGAGGTCGGCGAAGGCGACGACGCGCGACTGCTTGATGGCCTTGGCCACGAGGTAGGCCGCGCCGCCCACGGCCATCAGGTACACCGCACCGTGCTTCTTGATCGACTCGATGGCGACCTTGCCGCGTTCTGCCTTGCCGATCATGCCGATCAACCCGGTCTGCGCCAGCATGGTCTCGGTGAACTTGTCCATACGCGTCGCCGTCGTCGGCCCGGCAGGGCCGACCACTTCGTCGCGCACCGGATCGACGGGGCCGACGTAGTAGATGAAGCGGCCGTTGAAATCCACCGGCAGCTTCTCGCCACGGGCCAGCATGTCGACCATGCGCTTGTGCGCGGCGTCACGGCCGGTAAGCAGCTTGCCGGACAGCAGCAGCGTTTCGCCAGGCTGCCATTGGGCAATATCGTCGCGGGTCACGGCATCGAGATCCACGTGCCTTGCATCGGCGGACGGCTGCCAATGTACATCGGGATAGTCTTCGATCTTCGGCGGTGTGAAGGTTGCCACCCCGCTGCCATCCAGCTCGAAATGGATATGCCGCGTCGCCGCGCAGTTCGGGATGAGGGCGACCGGCTTGGAGGCTGCATGCGTCGGATAGTCCAGTATCTTCACGTCCAGCACCGTGGTCAGTCCGCCCAACCCCTGCGCGCCGATACCCAGCGCGTTGACCTTGTCATAGATCTCGATGCGCAGTTCCTCGATGCGATTCTTCGGCCCGCGCGCCTTGAGTTCGCTCATATCGATGTGTTCCATCAGCGATTCCTTGGCCAGCAGCATCGCCTTCTCCGCCGTGCCGCCGATGCCGATACCCAGTATTCCCGGAGGACACCAGCCCGCGCCCATGCCCGGCAACTGGTTCACCACCCACTCCACCACGTCGTCGCCGGGATTGAGCATCGCCATTTTGGCCTTGTTCTCCGAACCGCCGCCCTTGGCCGCGATGCGCACCTCCACCTTGTCGCCCGGCACAATCTCGAAATGCACCACGGCAGGCGTATTGTCACCCGTGTTCTTGCGCTTGCCCGCGGGGTCGGCCACGATGGATGCGCGCAGGACATTGTCCGGCAACTGATAGGCTTTGCGCACCCCGGCATTCACCATCTCGGCGATACTCATCGAAGCACTTTCCCAGCGCACATCCATGCCGACGCGCACGAACGCCACTACGATGCCGGTATCCTGGCAGATCGGGCGCTTGCCGACGGCGCACATGCGCGAGTTGGTCAGTATCTGTGCCATCGCGTCCTTGGCAGCAGGCGACTCCTCGCGCCGGTATGCCTCGGCGACAGCCTGCACAAAGTCCTGCGGATGGTAATAAGAGATGAATTGCAGCGCGTCGGCGATGCTGTCGATGAAATCCTGTTGGCGGATAGAGGTCATGGCGCGGTCTTGATGAGTGATGCCCGATTATCGGAGTGTGGGCTGCCAGCGTCAATTAACGGTTAGAATGCGCGCCTATTTTCAAGGACTTCAGCAACATGGCGATTCAATGGTTCCCCGGACACATGACCTCGGCGAAGAAAAAAGCGACCGAGACCATGGAGCGCATCGATGTCGTCATCGAGGTGCTGGACGCGCGCGTGCCGGAAGCGGCCAGCAACCCGATGATCCGCGAGATGCGCGAATTCCGCCAGCGTCCGTGCCTCAAGGTATTGAACAAGGCCGACCTGGCCGATCCGGCCGCGACCAAGGCCTGGCTGGACCATTTCAACAGCCAGAAGAACGTGAAGGCCATCGCCATCTCGTGCAAGAAGCCGGGCGAAGCAGCGAAGATCCCCAAGCTGTGCCTGCCGCTGGCGCCGCATCGGGGCACCGTGCTCAAGCCCCTGCGCATGATGGTGATGGGCATCCCCAACGTCGGCAAATCCACCTTCATCAACGCGCTGCTCAAGCGCCGCACCGCCGCCGTAGGCGACGAGCCCGCCATCACCAAGAATCTGCAGCACTTCGACCTCAGCGACAGCATGCAGCTGATCGATACCCCGGGAATGATGTGGCCGAAGATCGCCTACGAGAGCGACGGCATGATACTCGCGGCCAGCAACCTCATCGGCCGCAACGCCTATGACGAAGGTGAAGTCGCCTACTTCCTCGGCGACCTGCTGATGGCACGCTACCCCGCGCTGGTCAAACAGCGCTACAAATCGCTGACGGACGACATGGACGGCGTCGCGCTGATCGAAGCCATCGCCAAACAGCGCGGCTACCGCGTCCGGGGACAGGAACTCGATCTGGAAAAGGCGGCGATGACGTTATTGCAGGATTACCGTAATGGCACGTTGGGACGCATCAGCCTGGAGACCCCGGCGACGCGGGCAGAGATGATGAGGAATTCGACGCCGCAAGCGACATCAGAAGACGACGAGGATCAATCCGGTTCGGACTGATTGCGCATGAAGTCGGCGACTTTGATGAAAGCCACTTTGAGCTCGTTGCGCAGCGCCTCTTCTTCCACCACGTCATCTACCGCCTGCCCCATACACAGCAGCCATTGATCGCGTTCCGTCTTGCCGATGGAGAACGGCATATGGCGCTGGCGCAACATGGGATGACCGAACTTTTCCACGAACAGCTGCGGCCCGCCCATCCAGCCGGACAGGAACATGAATAGCTTCTCCTCCGAGCCTTTCAGGCTGGCGGCGTGCATCTTGCGCACGCCATGCGCCTCCGGCAATTCGTCCATCAGGTGGTAGAAGCGCTGTACCAGTTCGCGCACTTTTGCTTCGCCGCCGATGCGCTCGTAATGCGAGCGCTTGTCATTGCTGATCTGCATCGTCTTGCTCCGTAAAGAATCTGCACTTCATCTCTTCCAGCCCCACGTTCTGGAGCACCTCGTTCAACCGTTCCGCAGCCCGTTTGCGCGGCAGGTCTTTGTAACTCGCGATGATCAGCTCGTTCTTCATCGAATGCTCCCAGCCCACCAGCTCGGTTACCGTCACCTGATAGCCGTGCGCCTCCAGTTGCAGGCAGCGCAGCACGTTGGTGAGATGGCTGCCGAATTCGCGCGTATGGATGGGATGCCGCCACAACTCGGTGAGCGCATCTTTCGCCAGCTGCTTGCCCTTGTTCCTGCGCAGCACCGCCGCCACCTCCGCCTGGCAGCACGGCACCAGCACGATGAACTGCGCCTGTTTCTTCAGCGCGAAATTGATCGCATCGTCCGTCGCCGTGTCGCAAGCATGCAAAGCCGTCACCACATCCACCTTGGCTGGCAGCTTGTCCGAAGTGATCGAGTCCGCCACCGACAGGTTCAGGAACGACATGCCGCCGAAGCCCAGGCGCTGCGCCAGATCGCGGGAATGGGTCACCAGTTCCTCGCGCGTCTCGATGCCGTAGATATGCGCATCGCTTTTCAGCGTCTTGAAGAACAGGTCGTACAGGATGAAACCGAGGTACGACTTGCCCGCTCCGTGATCCACCAGCGTGAGCGAGCCTCGTTCTTTATGCGCCTCCTGCAACAACGGCTCGATGAACTGATACAAGTGATACACCTGCTTCAGCTTGCGGCGCGAATCCTGATTCATCTTGCCGTCGCGCGTCAGGATGTGCAGTTCCTTCAACAGCTCGATGGACTGGCCGGAACGGATTTCGGGGTATTCAGTGGGTGGTGTTTTTTTCATACTGCACATTAACCTTTATTTTGAACTCTTGGCAATGGCGCCAGCGCATCCAGCAACGATTGCGGCAACGGCGCCAGTTGCCCGCACATCGCGGCGGCAATCACCTCGCCCGCGATGCCCGCAGTGAGCAAGCCGCGCGTGCCGTGCGCCAGGCTGCAATACAGCCCCGGCGCAGTCGCACTCGGTGAGGTGCTACCTCACCAACCAGCGGCGTCGCGCCCGGCACGGAGCAGCGCACGCCGGCGCGTCCGGCCAAAGGCTTTTACATCGCCCAGGGCCTGATCCAACGCAGGCATGTGCGCGGCAATCTTGGCGAGGTTGTCGGCATGATCGGCCTCGCGCAGATCGATCGCCTCATCGTCAAACGTAGTCGTCGCCCCTGCCACATGCCGCCCTGCCACGGCGGGTGCGCAATAGCCTTCGGCGCACAGCACGGCTCGCATTTGTTCGCTTGCCTCCGTCGCAGGCAATATGCTGATCTGACCGCGCACGGGTTGCAGCGGGAAAGCGGCGAACTGGCTCAAATTCTTCGCCTGATGGCTGCTGCACACCACGACTTGTTCCGCTTCGATGGCAAAGCCCTCGCCGCTGGCGCGCCAGCCGGACGCAATGGATTTCAATTCCGTCACTTCGCAGCCGAGGCGCTGCGTGATGAGCGGATGATCCGCCAGGCTCGCGCAGACTTGCGGCGGCACCACCCAGCCGCCAGCGGGGAACCATAGCCCGCCGTGCGTCATCGGCAATCCTGCCAACTCCGATGCCGTTGCCGCATCCACGGCCTGCAGCAGATGTGCAGGCCATTCCAGTGCGGAGAGTTTGGCGATACGTTTCGCTTCGGTCTCGGGCGTGGCGAGTTGCAGCAGCCCGCATTCGGCGCGCGTGACGCCATCCACCGGCGCCGCCTCGTCGAACAGCGCCAGCGCATGACCGTAAGCCGCCAGCACCAGACGATGCAGCGGCACCATGCCCGCGCCGAAACGTGCATGCAAGATGCCGCGCGGGTTGCCGGAGGCTGCTGTGGCGAGTTGCGGGGCACGTTCGATCAAGGTCACGTTGATGCCGCGTTGCGCCAAGGCATGCGCGGCGGCGCAGCCGGCGATGCCGCCGCCTATAACAATCGCAGTATGCGGCAACTTGCCCTTCTGCTTCGGGACGGCAGTGTGTATCTGCCCCAGCACCATCTCGCGCTTGCGCCCGAAGCCCGGCACGCGTTCCACCACAAACCCCGCCTGCTGCAAACCGCGCCGCACCCAGCCCGCGCTGGTGTATGTCGCCAAGGTGGCGCCATCGCACGAAGCGCGCGCAATGCCTGCCAACACTTCGCCGCCCCACATCTCCGGGTTCTTCGCGGGCGAGAAGCCGTCGAGGAACCACGCATCCACGCAAGCAGGGGCCAGCTGCGGCAAGGCCTGCGCGACGTCCTCCATCGCCAGCGTCAGCCGGATTCGTCCATCCGCAAAGCTCCATCTGTTCCAGCCCGGCACGCGGCGATGCCACCGCGCCAGCAATGCCTCGGCTTGCTCATGCAATTCCGGCCACAGCGCCAGTGCAGCGCGCAGTTCATCGTCTTCCAACGGGAATTTTTCGACGCTGAAAAAATCCAGGCTCGCACCCTCCGGCGCGGCTTGTTCGAACAACTGCCAGGCGCACAGGAAGTTCAGTCCGGTACCGAAACCTGTCTCGCCTATACAGAAGCTCTCACCTGCCGAGAGCGCTGCAAAGCGCTCCGCCAGGCGATTGCCTTGCAGAAAGACATGACGCGTCTCTTCCAGACCGGAATCGGTGGAAAAGTACACATCGCCGTAGCGATTGGAGAAAGGTTGACCGTCTTTCCAGTCGAGCATCGAATCGTTCCCACAAATGAATCCGGCGGGACATGCCCGCCGGAATGGGATTGCTTCAAACTAATTCAAATTACTTCTTTGCATCCGCTTCGCACTTCTTGATGGATGCTGCCTTGGCAGCACCAGCCAAAGGCTTGCCATCCTTGCTCACTGCCTTGTCTGCACAAGAGGGGGCAGCAGGGGCTGCAGCGGCAGCTTCTTTTTCGCATTTCTTGATGGATGCTGCCTTGGCTGCGCCAGCCAGGGGTTTGCCATCCTTGCTGACAGCCTTTGCTTCACAGGAAGCATCGGCGAAAGCAAAATTTGCAACGAAGAAAGAAGCCAATACAGCGATGATGATCTTTTTCATTCCCAGTTCTCCTAATTAAATTTTTGGATTTTTTATTGGTGAAGTCCGCCGCGTTCAAGCGGCGCGCATTATAGCCCACCAACGGGCACCCCAGTGATGCAGGCACAGGCCGAGCACGATGCTGGCCGTACCCAGCCACACTTGCGGCAACACCGCCTCGTTGTTCAATCCGTGCCCTAACAGCAAGGCCATCACCGGCGTGATGAGCGTGATCAATGCCACGTTGCCGGTATCCATGTTCTTGATAAGGTAATAATACAGGGCGAACCCGAGCACCGAGCCGAACACGCCCAGATACACTGTCGATGCCAGCGCCTGCTGAGAAACGGCATTCGGTGCGTGTCCATCCATCAAGTACCACGACGCGAAGAACAGCGGCAGTGCCACCATCAAGGTGCCGAAGGTCATTGCCAACGGAGGGCTGTCGTCATCGATACGCTTGAGCCACACCAGCCCCAGCGATTGGGTCGCGACCGCACAGAACAGTGCCGCTATGCCTGGTCCCGCCCCCTCGCCCAGATTCAAGCCGCCACGGAACACCAGCAGCAGCCCGAACACTCCCATCAGCATCCCCACCAGCTTGCTGGCAGTGATCGACTCTTCCTTCAGCCATATCGCCGCTCCCAGGCTGGTGATGAGCGGCGACAGGCCGAACAGCACGGCGATCATGCCGGAACTGACGAACTGCGACGACCAGTAGGTGAGCGCCATCGCACCGAACATGCTCAACCCGCCCGCCAGATAGGCCTGCAGCGCCTTGCGGTGCAGGGGAACGCGGACACGGAACGCCGCCAGCAACGCCGCACACAGCATCATGCCAATGGCCATACGCGCGAACACCGCGAAGCTGAAACCGACGCCCAGCGCGCTCCACTTGATGGCGAGCGGCGTGGTGGACCAGATCAGGATGACCGAAACGAATGCTGCTGGAAGCGACATGATTTTCTCCAAGGCTCAAGTCATACAGCTCCGTTCGCCCTGAGCCTGTCGAAGGGGAACGGCCAAAAACAAAAAGGCCACAGAGGGTAGTCTGTGGCCTTCGGAAAAATCGTTTTACTGAAATTCGAACTACAACGGAATCTCCGGACCACCAAACGCAAAACGCCACATGGCTCGCGCATGCGCGAACGGCAGGGCTCGTACTTTGCAAATGATGGTCGTCATGGAATTCATGGGAGGGGATTATCTAGGTGGAAGTGCGTGGTGTCAACGAAATTGGCCTTCATGATAAATCGAACGGCAAGCTTTTAGTCTGCCATGTGCCCGAAGCGGCCATCACAGCTGGCACAAAAACGGACGTCTATAGTTATTGCTCCGCAAAGAATTTTCCCTTTTTAAAAAGGTGATAGCTCTTCGTTTTTCTATCAAATTGAAAAGCTACATACCGATAGCCCTTGCCATCAATAAATGTGTTGTAGAAAACCAACTCTGGCGCACCATCTCCATTCATATCCTTTAATTCGTAGCTACCACCTGAACGGCGACCACTCTCTTCAAGCAGCTCAACCTCAGTGTCCACGTAAATGGCTGTGGAGAATTGTTTCTTCGCATCCATCAATGCGTCTGTAAAGGAGAGATTGCCGTGGTTGATTAACATCACTGGCACATACCCTGTCTCATCGGCATGTTGAATAATCACGTCAAGATAGCCATCCTGGTTCGCATCGACAAAAACCACATGAATGTTACTTACGTCGGATTTTTCAAAGCTTTTGTAGACAGATTTCTTTTTCTTCGTGTCTATCGTAACGGACACTTTATAGCCATCCTCAACCTTATAAATCACCGTCAAATTGTGATCCTTACTTGTTTCCTGACCTTCAAAGCCATAACAAGAAGTAGCAGTTACACCGCTCACTAACCAGATAATGGTGCTGAATGCGAGTCTGCTTTTCATCTTAGTCCTGTCGGCGGCGCCAGCTATTGCTGGCACTGCTTGCGTGCGGGCATGCTGGCCCCCAATGTATGGGTGTCAGTTGCTAACGCTATGAACTGCCTTAATCTCGTCATAGCATTTGACGCAAACAAGCGCATGGTTACAAAAGTTTCTCCGAATTTCTCGGTTTTATCTTGCTCCTGAAGGAACAGATATTCACAGGCATAGCACCAGCCCTGAAGATCATTTGGGTCAGAACTATTCTCAACGAACCCAAGAGGGGCGCCATTATTTTTAACAAGGTGGCCGCAAACCGCGGCAGCTACAGATCTTCCGTGGCAATCACAATCTATTATTAATGGCTTATCTGACATGGCAAAGCAAAGTGGTTATTAGTTATCCAAATTCAGAGTTGCCGCATATGTTTTGCTAATGGGACCTCTCATATAACATCTGCTGGTGGGACAAAATCGCCATCACAAGACCGAGCATACCCCAATCCCCCTCTACCCAACCACCCCATCCACATTGATCTGCAACCACCACTCCAGCAGCGCGAGGTGCCACAGCTTGCTGCCCTGGATGCGCGTGAGGTGCGCTTCGGGATCGGCCAGCAGTTTCTCCACGTAGTCGCGCCGGTACAGGCCGCGCTTGATGCACGCTTCGGAATTCAATAGCGCGCGCATCTTTTCCAGGAATTCGCCGCGCACGTATTTGAGGGCGGGCACCGGGAAGTAGCCCTTGGGGCGGTCGATCACCGCGTCCGGGATCACGCCGCGCGCGATGGCTTTGAGCGGGAACTTGCCGCCCTCCTTGAGCTTGAGCGAAGGCGGCATGCGCGCCGCCAGTTCCACCAGTTCGTGATCGAGGAAAGGCACGCGCGCCTCCAGCCCCCAGGCCATGGTCATGTTGTCCACGCGCTTGACCGGGTCGTCCACCATCAGTGCGGTCACGTCCAGGCGGAACACTTCGTCGAGGAATTCGTCCGCCTGCGGCTGCGAGAGTTCGCTATCCACCCATTCCGAGGTCACGTCGTGCACGGCGTAGGCGTCCGTCATCATCGCCAGATATTCGCCGTGGTCGCGGTCGAAATAGTGCTGCGAGAAGCGCGCCAGCGGCGAGCCGTTCGCCGCGTCCATGCGCGGATACCAGAAATAGCCGCCGAACACCTCGTCCGCGCCCTGCCCGGCCAGCACCACCTTCACCTCTTCCGAGACTTTTTGCCCCAGCAAATAGAACGCGGTCACGTCGTAGCTCGGCATCGGCTCCGACATCTGCGCAATGGCATCCGGCAGCGTCTTCAGCACCTCGCTGTTGGGGATGGCGAATTTGTGGTGGCGGGTGTTGAAATGCTTCGCCATCAGGTCGGAATACTCGAATTCGTCGGCCAGTTCGCCGGCCACTTCCTCGAAGCCGATGGAAAACGTATTGAGATTCTCCACATGGTCGGCCAGTAGCCCGACCAGCAAGCTGGAATCCAGCCCGCCGGAAAGCAGCACCCCCACCGGCACATCGGAAGCCAGCCGGTGCCGCTCCACTGCGCGCGTCAGCACACTGCGCGTGGCCGCGAGCCAGTCCTGCTCGGACAATTCGACCGCAGGCCGCGTCGCCTCCAGCGACCAGTAGCGCTGCAGTTTGACCGCGCCGGTGGCGGTGAACCTCAGGGTGTGTGCGGGCGGCATCTTTTTCACGCCGCGCAACAGGGTGCGCGGTGCGGGCACCACGCTGTGCAGGGTGAAGTGATGATGCAATGCCACCGGGTCCAGGCTCTTGTCCACCCCGCCCGCCGCGAGCAGGGCTTGCAGCGTGGAGGCAAAGCGCAAGCGCGCACCGTCCAGCGAGTAGTACAAGGGCTTGATGCCCATGCGGTCGCGGGCGAGCAGCAGCGACTTGTCGCGCATGTCCCACAGGGCGAACGCGAACATGCCGTAGAAACGCTGCACGCATTTTTCGCCCCAGGCGTGGTAGGCCTTGAGGATGACTTCGGTATCGCCTTCCGAGAAGAAGTCGTAGCCCATCTCCACCAGTTCGGCGCGCAGCTCCTTGTAGTTGTAGATGGTGCCGTTGAAGACAAGCGCCAATTGCAGGTCCTGGTCCACCATCGGCTGGTCGGCATGCGAGGAAAGATCGATGATCGCCAGGCGGCGATGGCCGAACGCAATCACATCGCCGTTGAAAAAGCCTTCGTGATCCGGCCCGCGCCGGGCCAGCTTCGCCGTCATGCGCTTCAATGCTTCCATATCGGGCGCCGATTGATCGAAACGCAACTCACCGCAAATACCGCACATGCAAAACTCCAGTCGTTCGGATGCCGGATTATCGCCTACCCTCGGAGCGTTTTGGCGAAGCCTGTTAAAATATGCACAATGCAGACACAGCTCACCCCGCAACGCGAAAAGTATTTCCTGCTTACCCTCGCCGGAATCCAGTTCAGCCACATCCTCGACTTCATGATCATGATGCCGCTCGGCCCGATCATGATGGCCGAATTCGGCATCGGCACGCACGAGTTCGGCCTGCTGGTCGCTTCCTACAGTTTCAGCGCTGCTTTTTCCGGCCTGCTCGCCGCCACCTATATCGACCGCTTCGAGCGCAAACGCCTGCTGATCATCATGTTCGCCTTGTTCGGACTGGCCACGCTGGCCTGCGGGCTTGCACCCGGCTATCTCACGCTGCTCGTTGCGCGCGGGCTGGCCGGCGCCTTCGGCGGCGTGCTGGGCACGATGGTGCAGACCATGGTGGGCGATGTCATCCCCTTTTCGCGCCGCGCCCGGGCCAGCGGCATCGTATCCACCGCGTTCTCGGTTTCCACCGTCGCCGGTGTCCCGCTGTCGCTATGGCTGGCCAACCACCTGCAATGGCGCGCGCCGTTCATCTTCATCGCCGTGCTCACCTTTTTGTTCATCTTCGTCGGTGTGCGCATCCTGCCGGAACTGCATCACCATTTAAGCAAGGAGAAGCGCGCCCACCCGTTCGTCGAATTGTTCGACGTACTGCGCGATGCCAACCACCTGCGCGCGCTGCTGTTCGGTTCGCTCATCATCTTCTCCGGCTTCACGGTGATCCCCTACATCACGGTGTACGCCGTGTATAACGTCGGCATCTCGCAGCACGACATTCCCCTCGTCTATTTCGCCGGCGGCGCGGCGACGCTCTTTACCGCCCGGATCATCGGATACTGGGCCGATACGCGCGGCAAGGTCGGGGTCTATCGGCTGATCGCCGTTGCCGCCATGGTTCCCATCCTGGTCATCACCCACATCGGCGCCGCGCCGCTATGGCTCTGGCTGATCAGTACCACCGCTTTCTTCGTTCTGGTATCGGGCCGCTTCATCCCGGCGATGGCGATCATCACCTCGTCGGCCCAGCCGAAGCTGCGCGGCACCTTCATGTCGCTGAATTCCACCATGCAATCCCTGGCCATGGGGCTTGCCACCACGCTGGGCGGTTTCATCATCACGCAGGACAGCGGAGGCCTCATCGTCGGCTATCCGCTGGTCGGATATCTCGCGGTGGCGGCAAACCTGATAGCGATCTGGTTCGTCTCGCGCATCGTGATGCATGACCAGCACCCCAATCTGCCCGACGTAACGCCCAAATGATCCGGAAACCCTCATGAGCAAACTTCCTTTGGACAGAATCCTGCAATCGCAAGGCTTCGGCACCCGCAAGTGGTGCCGCGAACTGGTCGAAGATGGTGAAGTAAAAATCAATGGCGAGACCGTCACCGACAGCCGCATCGCCTTCGAAACGGACGGCCTCGAATTCAGCGTATACGACGAACCGTGGCAATACCACGAGCATGTCTACATCGCGCTGAACAAGCCCGCCGACTACGAATGCTCGCGCAAGCCCAGCCACCATCCCGGCGTGTTGTCATTGCTGCCGGAACAGTTCGCGCTGCGCGACGTGCAGCCGGTCGGACGCCTCGACCACGATACCACCGGCCTGCTGCTGATGTCGGACGACGGCGCATTCATCCATGCGCAATCTTCGCCCAGACGCCACATTCCCAAAGTCTATGTCGCCACCACCCACGATGCCGTCACGCCGCAACTCGTCGAACGGCTGTTGGGAGGCGTGAAGTTGCACGACGAACCCGCGCCGCTGGCGGCGGTCGTTTGCGAAAAGCTGGACTCGCATCAGTTGAAGATCGTGCTGGAGCAAGGCAAGTACCATCAGGTGAAGCGTATGCTGGCGGCCGCCGGTAACCACTGCACGGCGTTGCGCCGTACCGAGATCGGCAAGCTCAAGCTCGATGCGCTTGGATTGGACGAGGGTGAATGGTGCTATCTGGATGAGGCACTGCGCGCGCTGCTGACAGGTGAAAGCTGATCGAGCGGCAGCGCGAGATCGGCCTCCCCGGCTTGGTCACCCGGGGGTTCGTCCGGATTATTTCAACAACGCATTACCTGCGGCGTCCTTGATTTGTGCCTTCCACTCGTCAAGTATCAACTTGGTCACATTTTCCGGCAACGGCACATAGCCCAGGTCGGAAGCCATCTGGTCGCCATAGCTGAATGCCCAATCGAAGAAACTCAATACTGCCCTCCCCCGCTCCGCTACCGGCTGCACCTTGTACAGCAAAACGAACGTGGTATTGGCGATAGGCCAGCTTTCCTTGCCCGCCTGGTTGACAATGATTTCGTCAAATCCTTTGCTGGCATCCCAGGTGGCATGGGCGGCAGCTGCCTTCAGGCTTTCCGCCGTTGGGGAGACAAATTGACCGTCGCGGTTTTTCAGTCGCACATAGGTCATTTTGTTCTTCACAACCGTGGAATACTCCACAAAGCCGATGGAACCTTGAAGTCGATGGGCATAAGATGCAACTCCATCATTGCCTTTCCCGCCCGCGCCCACGGGCCACTTCACTGATTTGCCGACGCCGACGGTACGCTTCCAGTCCGGACTGACTTGAGCAAGATAGCTGGTAAATATCCATGCGGTCCCGGACTCATCGGAGCGCTGGATCACCGCTATCGTTAGATCCGGCAACTTCAGATCCTTGTTTTCGGCAACAAGTCTTGGATCATTCCATCTGGTGATCTTCCCCAGGTATATATCGGCCAGAGTCTCACCGCTCAGTCTCATTTGGCCCGGTTCGATACCTGCCAGATTGATGACGGGCACGACTCCGCCGACCAAAGTCGGGAACTGAACCAGGCCTTTTGCGGACAGATCGCCTGCATTCAGCGGCACATCGGATGCACCAAAATCGACATACTTGCTGACAATCTGCCTGACGCCTTCACCCGAACCGAGCGCCTGGTAGTAAAAACCGAAATCTGCGCGCTCTCTGTAAGCACTCGCCCATTTTTGATACGCCTCTGCCGGAAAACTGGCCCCTGCGCCGGTAATCTCGACCGCACAAACGACTTCACTAGTCGAAAAGAAGGCCATATATAACGCGATGCAACTGAAAAGACGGAATCGTTTGTTCATCAATGCTTCCTGTTATTGATTGTTAGTTTTTTGCAGCGCGGCATTCTCTGCCATGCATGAACGGCATGCAACTTTTCCAGCCAACGTCCCGCCGCGGGGGCTCATAGCATCCCGGCTTCGCCTCAACGTCTAATCGAGTTGTCCCGAGCTTACGTACCTGCAATAGGTCTCGCGGATGAACAACGTCGCGACCAGTCCCGTCAACGAGAGAGCCGCAAAGATGGCGATGCCGGATTGATAATCACCAAAGCCGAGCGGCGCGCTCCCAGCTTCCGCATGTGCATGGTCGATGGCCAACCCCACCAGCGGCTGGAGAATCGCCGTACCGAGGAACGCACCGACATTCACTACGCTGGTTGCCATACCGGAGAGTGCGGGCGGATTCACTTCTTTGGCACAAGACCAACTCAAGGTGAAACTCGAAGCGCACAAACCCATCACGAAGAACAAGGAATGGCTGACCGCTCCGCTCATCGGCCAGCCAGGCAGCATGGGCAACCAGCACAGACAGTATCCGAGCGCACTCGCGATCATCACCGGCTTGCGTCGCCCGATACGATCCGAAAGCATGCCGATGGAAAAAGCGCCGATGGCGAATCCGCTCAGCAGCAGAGTCGTGTGGCCGGCTGCAGCAGCTCTATCCATGCCGTACGCATCGCGCAAGAAGGGCACTGCCCATAATCCGGCAAATGCGAACATCGTCCCCGCCACGCCCAGGTTCACCCACAATCCCGGCCAGGTTGCACGATTCTTCAGGACGATCAGCAGCCCGTCGTACCAATGCCCGGCATGCGGGGGATGCGCTGCTTTGCCTTCCAGCTCGCGCATGCTGGGCAATCCGGCCTCGCCCGGATGATTGCGCACCATCCACCATGCCAGTACCGCCAGCAACAAGGAGAACGCGCCCACAGCAACGAATGCAGTGCGCCACGAGATATAGGTCAATGCCCAGGCCAGCGGCGCTGCGGCAAGCAGCGAACCGGCATTGCCCAGCAAGATGGTCGCGCCGGTCATGGTGGCGAAATGCCGGTCATGGAACCATGCGGCATTGAGCTTGAGCATGGCAATGAACGTGACCGACACTCCCAGCCCCACCAGCAGCCGCCCCGCCGATGCCAGCGCAAGCGTATCCGCCATGCCGAACAACAGCGAACCGATACCGCCGATCAGGCCGCCGATGGCCACCACGCGGCGCGGTCCCATCGTGTCGACCAGGATCCCGGTGGGGATCTGCATCACGGTGTAGACATAGAAATACGTCGCTGCCAGAGCCCCCAGTTCGGCCGCGCTGGCGTGGAACGTCAGCTGCAGGTCGGAGGAAACCGCGGCCGGGGCGAAGCGATGGAAGAACGACAGGATGTACGCAAGACCGACGATGACAAAGGCAGTCCAGCGCAAGCGCAAAAGCTGGTATGACTGATGGGTGTTTAGCATGAAGATTGTTCTTACCGCCTGTTCGGCATATCAAAATTATCGCAATTGTCGAAACACAACAAATTTTCCGTTACGGCCCGATGCCCGGCGCGCGAGCTCTGAACAGGCTACTGAAGCGGCAACCCAATAATCGCCTTCATCACCCATGCATCGCCGGCATTCACAAAACCGCGACCGACTCCAAAGTTCACATCGTATCCGTGCGACTCGACATCGGCCACGGCATATAGCGAATGGCTGCGCTGGTCGCCGGGCAGCATGTGGCTCAATGAGCCATATGAGCCGTAATACTCGAGGCCGCTACGCATGCCATCGCTGACACGATGGGTCAGTTTCAATGCCGGTTCGAATTGCGGCTGATGGCTCACGTTGGAGGCAAGCCCCAGATTCAGGATCGGATTGAAGCTCACCAGCCACTGCGCATCGCGATAGCCGATGATCGGCCGGATCTCCATCCCGGAGATGCTGTCCGATGTCCGGTGCGTGTCGCGCCCTACTTCCACATTCAGGCCATAGAACATGTCTTCATCAGCCTGCCGTGGCGCGATGTATTTGAGACGCACACGCAAGCCGTTGAGAAAAGTATCACCAGCGGGGCTGATCGCGAACGGCACATACAGCCCCGCCTCCAGATTGCTGGTGATTCCATAAGAGAATTCCGGCGTGATCTGCGTGACGTGATGCGAAGTCATCTGCCCCGGATAGTCCGGCGTCTGCCGGCCCTTGATGGTGTAGTTGAGATGCTGTTCCAGTCCGAATTCACCGGGAGCATCCAACTCCTCGGTGTACACCTGTATCTCGTCGGATGCGGCCTGTGCAACTGTTCCCTGCGTCAGGCCCAATACCAGTACGCAGAAGAGCGGCCGGGCACGCATCGTCGGCTCAAACGCAACCGGTCGGTTTGGGCATGCCGCCGTACTTGGTGATGGGCTTCATCGGGCCGGTCATCCACAGATCGAACACATCCTTCTGGTCTTCTTCGATGTATTTGGCGAATTTGCGGATCGGCGGCACTGAGGCGAATTCCTCATAGTATTCGCGCGCCTTCATGATCTGTTCCCACTTCTTGTCGTTCAGCTCATAGCCGTCCGCCTCGGCCATCGCGCGGCCGATCTCCGGAGTCCAGTCGCTCATATCGACGAGATAGCCGTCACCATCACGTTGCGGGATTTGCATGGTCAACACCTTTCAGTTCAGTAGAAGTGGGGGCCATTCAACCTTACCCGAGGATTTTCGTCAATTACTCTGAAGTGGGGTAACAAAACAAATAGTTGCTTTAGATTCAATGAATTGAAGCAATACATCAAGCAGGAATTCTGGCCTAACCCAAGTCATCCCCCCAGATTGCTTCTGTTTGGACACTTCGTCTTGGCGCAATCCGCATAGATATGCGGGTTTGTGAACGGCGACGCTAGGTTCGGCAGCAACCTTCGGGTTGCCGCTGTCTTCGGAAAAATCCCGCTTGGCAATCGGCAAGCCATCAAGTACAACGCAGCCTGGCTTTTCGGCACCAGCGCGCCGCGCCCGATAACACCTTCAGGTCGAATACGAGTCTAACTCGCCCCACTATTGATTCAGGAAAATTCATGGCAATAAAGGCAACCATTTTCAAAGCCAATCTGCAGATCGCGGATATGGAACGTCACTACTATCAGGACCACGCGCTCACCCTGGCGCGCCATCCGTCTGAAACAGACGAGCGCATGATGGTGCGTTTGCTGGCGTTTGCCTTGCATGCGCATGAATACCTGGAGTTCGGGCAAGGCATGACGAACGAGGAAGAGGCGGACCTGTGGCAGAAGGACCTGACCGGAGCGATCGAGTTATGGATCGATGTCGGCATCCCCGACGAGAAGCTGATTCGCAAAGCTTGCGGCCGCGCCAAACAGGTGGTGGTGTACTGCTATGGCGGACGCGTCGCTGACATGTGGTTTGCGCAGAACAGCGTGCAGTTCGAGCGGCAGAAGAATCTCAGCATCTTCAACCTGCCGCCTGCAAGCACTCAAGCGCTGGCCAAGCTGGCGCAGCGCACGATGAACCTGCAATGCACGATACAGGACGGACAAGTCTGGCTAAGCGATGGCAATGAAAGTGTGCAGGTAGAACGGATGACCTTGAAGACGGCAGGAAACGGGTATTGATTTAGCCCGTTTCCCGTTTGACGAATTATTGCGCGGTCGCTTTCGCGATCAGCTTCTGCAGTTCGCCCTGTTCATACATCGCCGCCATGATGTCGGAACCGCCGATCAGCTCGCCCTTGATGTAAAGCTGCGGGAAAGTCGGGAAGTCGGCATAGTATTTCAGGTTGTCGTACACCTCCTGGTCGGCCAGCACGTTCACCGCGACATACTTCTCGACGCCGCATGCCTTCAGCACTTGCGCAGCGCGACCGGAAAAACCGCACTGCGGGAACTGCGGCGTGCCCTTCATATAAAGCACGACGGGATTTTCGGTGACGGTCTTCCTGATCTTTTCCAGTGCGATTGCCTTTGCATCCATATTCTTCTCCAAAATATTCATCGTTGTTTTGACCACTGCTCCGGGGTGAAGGTTTTCATCGACAAGGCATGGATGTCTTCCATCCTGTCGCCCAAAACGCCATATACAAGCCGGTGCTGTTGCAGCATCCCCTTGCCTTCAAATGCCGGGCTCACGATCACCGCCTCGAAATGGCGGCCATCACCATCGACGCTGATGTATTCGCACTCCAGCCCCTGCTGGATATAGGTCTTGACGTTGTCGGGAGTCACCATGATTTTTCCTGAACTGTGGAGTGCATAGTTTATCCTCGTTTAGTACAAATGCATTAATCCCGGCATCGCTTACCCCTTCATTCAGTAGGCGGTTGCGATCCTGTCACATCGGCGTGAATTCGATACGCTCCACGCGGTAGCCGCGTTTTGCCATCAGCGCCGGCAAGCCGAGCGGGCCGAACATGTGCAGACTGCCGACCGCGGCAAACACCTGCTTCCCGCTCTTGTGCAAGGCATCGATATGCTCTGCCAGATCCGGATTGCGATCGTCGAGCAGGCGTTTCATCATCTTGCGCTCGATCGCCGTATTGAGGCATTCGCACCACTCGTTGAAGCGCTCCATCGCGGCATAATCCCCGTTGGCCCATACGTTGGAGATGCGGCTGAGCAACGCGCGTGAACGACCGCTCTCCAACTCGTCCAGACTGTCCTGCACGAACGATATGGTTTCCTGCCGGCTTTGCATCTGCAACAGATCCAGTTGCGACTCAGGCGTCTCCAGCGACACCATGTTCTTTTTTGCATCGTGGCCTATCCCGGCGAGAACGGCATCGGTGGCATAGGAAGCATCAAGCCCCTCCCCGCGCCCCACCATCAGCGTCAATGTGGTGACCTGTAATTCGGGGGAAAGCATGGCGATCGCTCCGTAAGGAACGCACATCGCAACTGCCAGTTGCTGCAAGCGATGCGCCAACGGCCCGGGCAGAGCCTCACGGCGCATCGATGCCATACCCATGACCAAGCGGTTCTGGATATCTGCATCCAGCATGTCAAGCTCAAGCGCCAGCGTATCCGTAGCGCGAATTGCCTGCATCACGCGCGGACCGGGAAAGGTCCAGTCGAACTTGCCGACATGCATGGTGCCGTAGAGAAAAGACATGCGTCCGTCTTTGCTGATGCGCCACAAAAATCCTCTGTCGCGAGCATGGAGCTTCGCGGCTTGCATCATCTCCGGAGTAGGTCTTCCTGCGGCTGGCGGGCAAGCCATCCCCGCTTCAGCGCAACCGGGATTCGCAAATGCAACGAAGAAGAGGAAAAGGCCGATACGAATCGTTTTTAGCATGTTGTCACTGGCAGCGTGGTTTTGAACTCTTCATGATTTCTCATCATTCCAGGATAGGCACGGAGTAATATACTCTGCAGTACGTAGTTAGGCCAAAGTACCGGCACGGCAACTGTTTTGCGATTTTCAATTCCTCAAACCAAGGGCCTGAGATCATGAGACTGCTTTCCATCATACTTGCCATCGTCATTCTTTCCGGTTGCGCGATGGCACCTCCTCGTCCGACCGGCATTTCCCGGGGCGACTATGCCCCGATCCAGGCCTATGTCACCAAACTGGCCCGGTATGAAATGAACAAAAGATCGGTGGAAGGGTTGAGCATCGCCCTGGTGGATGACCAGCGCATCGTCTGGGCAAATGGCTTTGGATATGCCGACGAGGAAAAGAACATTCCGGCGACGGCCGATACCATCTACCGTGTGGGATCCATCTCCAAACTGTTCACCGACACAGCGGCGATGCAATTGGTAGAGCAAGGATGGCTCGATATCGACCAACCCCTGCGTCACTACATTCCGGCTTTCTCGATCAAGACGCGTTTTCCCGGCACGAGCGAGATCACCCCTCGTCAATTGATGACCCACCATTCGGGCCTGCCGCGCGACCAGTTGAAGGGCTTCATGACTCAAAATCCTTCGCCGCTCACGAAGGTGGTGGACGACATTCATGAGAGCTATGCAGCCTATCCGCCCAACCTTGTCTTTTCCTATTCAAACCTGGGCATCAGCCTGCTGGGGGCAGCCATTCAGAAACAAGGCGGGGTGCCCTTTGCCGAATTCATGCGTCGCTCGCTGCTTGTCCCGATGGGCATGACGAACTCCTCGTTCGATACCGGACTTGCGGCATCGGCTCAGATGGCCAAAGGCTATCGTGGGCGCAAACCGGCAGTGGAGCCTGTCATTGCGCGATGTTCCTGCCGGCGGACTCAATTCCAGTGTCACCGATCTTGGCCACTTCATGTCCATGGTGTTCGCCGACGGCAAGTCGGGCAATCAGCAGATACTCAAGCCCAGGACGCTGGCCGAGATGCTGCGCCCGCAGAACACGGACGTGCCGCTGGATCTCAACTTTCGTGTTGGGCTGGGGTGGATGTTAAGCACCCTTGGCAGCTCGACGATACAGAATGCGGGCACGGTGGCTCACCATTCCGGCGGCACCGCTTATTTTCGCAGCCAAATGTACATCTTGCCCGAACACAAGCTGGGCGTAGTTGTGCTTTCCAATTCCAGCACCTCGGGGGAGGTAGTCGACCATATCGCTACTGAAGCACTCACACTGGCATTGGAAGCCAAGACCGGCATTCGCCAGCCGGAACGTAAAAAAATAACGCATGACAACACCCCCCTGACGGCAGGAACCGTGCAAGAGTACGTCGGCGACTACACCACGGTGGCCGGCTTTGCAAGAATACGAACCTGCGACGAGGGGTTGTGCGCTGATGTCGCCGATCACAGTTTCGATCTGGTACGTGGCAGCGACGGTCTGTTCCGGCTCGCTTATTCGTTCCTCGGCATTTTCCGCATCGACCTGGGGAACCTGGGCGAGATCGGTTTCTCGCGACGCACCGTAGAAGGACGCAACGTACTGGTAGCCCGGGTAGGCGAACAGGAAATGCTCGCCGGACAACGCATCGAGCCAGTATCGAACCTGGATGCCTGGCGGCAGTATCTGGGAGACTACGAGATCACAAACTTGGGGGTCGATCACAAATTCCTGGATCGCATCAGCCTGATCGAGGATCGCGGCTATCTGTTTGCCGAAGTAACACCAGCGGAATCGCACGGAGTCAAATCGCGCATCACTTTGATGCCGGTATCAGACAAGGAAGGGGTCTTGCTTGGCCCCTTGAGCGATGGCGGGGAGACGGTTCGCAGCGTGACGGTGGATGGCGAGAAGCGTGTGCTTTTCTCCGGTTACCAACTCAGGAAGATAAAGTGAAATCGATGCTGCAGATTACAACCCCTGCCACCCTGCTCGCTGCCGCTTGTGATCATGGCAAACTGTCCGTTAAAGGGAGCGGCAAATCCATTGAGACCCTTCCCATCCGCACGATGACGATGAAGATACGGGAGGTTTTGCCGAATCATTGATCCTGGGGGAGTGCTTGTATTCAGGTTTTCTATAATCTGCAGCGATGGCACGCATGACTTGCCCTCTGAATCTCGTATCGATCTCAAGACGTTTGGCAGCGAACTGGCCATAACTGAGGGTGCCTTTGGACAACTCCAACACCAGCGATAGCTGTTCGCCATCCGAGGCTGCAGACCATATGGCTATATTCGTGGGTTCGTAAGCGTAACTTTCAGACTTGATCTCATAGCAACGTTCCAATTTCGACGACCATTTTTTTATGGCCGCTTTCTCTTTCGCGGTGGGACGTTCTTCGATATTCAACAATTCAAAATACACATCCCGGTCATAGACACTCTCTAATGTGACCTTATCCTCGATAGCCTTGAGTTCGCGATCGCCTTTCAGGTCCATAAAACATAGCCTGGATTCTTGCTTCAGCTTCATCCACGGATCTTTGGGCTGCTCAACAAACAAGCTTGAGCAACCTGTCAGAAACAGCAAGCTTGCGAGAAAACGCGCTTTGGACATTCCATCCCTTTGTTTCACGAATGCAAACAAACACCGCCAACCTCGGCTTCAAGAACAGTTTGGAGCCGGATCAATCTGTTCCATTAAATCATAACCGGTATAAACTGACGCGTCATTTTCCACACCAACCAATCCGCGAGAATCCATGATGCCCAGCACCCCGTTAGCCCAAGCCGCATTCGATCAGCTCTTCTTCGAGGCACACACCAACAACGCATGGCAAGACAAGCCCGTCGCGGATGAGTTGCTGCACCGCCTCTATGAGACCTTGCGCATGGCCCCTACCTCGATGAACTGCAGTCCGGCGCGCATCGTGTTCGTCAAAACCAAAGCCGCCAAAGCAAGGCTTGACCAGGCCCTGATGGAAGGCAACCGCGCCAAGACCATGGCCGCGCCCGTCACTGCCATCATCGGCTACGACATGCGCTTTTATGAGCACCTGCCCAAACTCTTCCCGTCCAACCCGAATGCCCGCGGCATGTTCGGAGGCAATGCCGCACTCGCCGACATCACCGCTTTCCGCAACGGCACGTTGCAGGGCGCCTACCTCATCCTCGCGGCACGCGCACTCGGTCTCGACTGCGGCCCGATGTCCGGTTTCGACAACGCCAAGGTGGACGAACTGTTCTTCGCGGGGACGGAAGTGAAATCCAACTTCCTGTGCAACCTCGGCTACGGCGACCCCAAAGGCGTCTATCCGCGCAATCCGAGACTGGTGTTCGACGAGGCATGCAAGATCGCCTGATCAGATGTATTAAGGCCTCGCACCTCGATCCCGACCTTTTGCAACAGAGGGGTATGTGCCCCTCTGTTATCATCGCACCATGCTCAACATCCAGAATCTGACCTACCTGCAAGGCGGCATCCCGCTACTCCAGAATGTGAATCTACAGGCCTTCGCCAACCAGCGCATCGGGCTGGTCGGCAAGAACGGCTGCGGCAAATCCACACTGTTCCGTTTGATACGCGGCGAGATCAAGCCGGACGGCGGCGAGGTTTCCATGCAGTCCGGCAAGACCATCGCCTTCGTCGAGCAGGAGATCGCCAACTCGGACCAGCCAGCGCTGGAGTTCGTGCTCGACGGCGATGCCGAGCTGCGTCGTCTGGAGAAGACGCTGGCGCGCGAAAACCACGACACGGCCTGGTTCGATGCACAGCATCGCTACGAGGCCATCGACGGCTATGGTGCCAAGGCGCGTGCGGCACAACTGCTGAACGGACTGGGCTTCGCCAACGACACGCTGCAACGTTCCGTCGCCAGTTTTTCCGGCGGCTGGCGCATGCGCCTGAACCTGGCTCGCGCGCTGATGCACCGCGCCGACTTGCTGTTGCTCGACGAACCCACCAACCACCTCGATCTCGAAGCCATCCTCTGGCTGGAGCAATATCTGGCGCGCTACCCCGGCAGCATCCTGCTGGTCTCGCATGACCGCGAATTCCTCAACGCCTGCGTCAACCGTATCGCGCATGTGCACGACCAGACCATCGACACCTACACCGGCGACTATGACGATTTCGAGCGCGCCCGCGCCGAACGCATCACGCAGCAGAACCAGGCGTTCGAAAAACAACAGGAACAGATCGCGCACCTGGAAGATTTCGTGCGCCGCTTCCGCGCCCAAGCCACCAAGGCCAGGCAGGCACAAAGCCGCATCAAGGCGCTGGATCGCATCACGCGCATCGCCGCAGTGCACGTTACCGACGGCCATTTCGAACTGGAGATCGAAGCGCCGGAACGCAGCCCAGACCTGCTGCTGCGCGCGGAGAAGATGGGCTTCGCCTACGGCGACAAAACGCTATTCAGGAACATCGAGCTGGTGCTGCGCGCCGGCGCGCGCATCGCACTGCTCGGCCCCAACGGCGCGGGCAAATCCACACTCATCAAACTGCTGGTGGGCGAATTGAAACCGACCTCAGGCAAGCTGGAGATTACGCCGGATATCCGCATCGGCTACTTTGCCCAACATCAACTGGAAAATCTGGACAGCGCCGCCACGCCGCTGCAACACATGGAACGGCTGGCCCCCAAGGAAACGACATTGGCGCTGCGCAGCTTCCTGGGCCGCTTCGGCCTGGCGGGCGACAGCGAAGACCGGCCGGTGGCCAGCTTCTCCGGCGGCGAGAAGAGCCGCCTCGCGCTCGCCTTGCTGGCCTGGCAGAAACCGCATCTGCTGCTGCTCGACGAACCGACCAACCACCTCGACCTCGACATGCGCGATGCGCTCACCATCGCGCTGGAGGAATACGCAGGCGCCGTGGTACTCGTCTCGCACGACCGCAGCCTGATCCGCGCCGTAGCTGACGATCTGTGGCTGGTTGCCGATGGCGAGGCCAAACTGTTCGATGGCGACCTGGAGGACTACAAGACCTGGATCGAGAACCGCCGGCCGCGCGAAGCTGCCAGCCAGGAACCCGAAAAACCGCGCCAGCCAAGTGCGCCCAAGCCCAACCGGAAAGCACTGCAGTCGAAACAGAACAAACTTGAAACCGCATTGGCTGCAGCACAGGCAGAACTCGCCGCAGTCAGTCAACATCTCGCCGATCCGGAAACCTATGCGAATCCCGACCGCAGCAGGGTCAACCAGTTGAACGCGGATCATGCGCGGCTGCAAAGCAAAGTCGCGGAACTGGAAGAAAGCTGGCTGGAACTGGAGATGGCCAAGGAAGAGGCGAATTGAATCACCGCCTGCTGCGCGCATTCGGCTGACGATCAAACCCTCTCGGGCTCTTCCGTCACAAGGGTGACCGCAGTTGCTGCGGAGGCTTTATCGATATCCAGCTGCGCTTCGCAGTATTCGGTGTATTCGCTGTCAGGAGTGGGGTCGTTTGCACAGGCACAACCGCCTACTACCCCCTCGTAGAAAATCCCGATCTTCACGCGGATCGCGCTTCCCGTATCCGCCGCGCTGTGGATCAACACCGTGATCGGCGTGTCGGCGACGGAACTGCCGGATGACAGCCCCAACTGCAACGGCAGTTGCCCGGCCTGCTGCGCAAGCTCCTGTTTGAGCACCGCATCGAATTCCGGCGTTGCCCAAGCGATCAATGCCTTATCGAGTCGAATCATAAACCTGGCCCATCTCAAAATATTTCCTGATCGTTTTGACCAGGCCGCCAGGCTTAATGTTCCGGCTCCCAGACTTCCAGGGCCCATTTTGAGACAGGCATGGAGGTATACGGAGAACCCGCCGATTTAGCCTGCCAGCTAAACTGTGTACAATCACGCCGGACGTGCGAATGGCCGCTTGAACAACGACTTCGATACAGGCTTGGTGAAATTCACAACAAGGAGCAAATAATGACAAAGTTCACACAGACAGAGCGTGCGGTATTGATGGCGACCCTGATCGCCGGACTGATCGGTTGCGGCGAAGAAGAAAAGGTGGTGACGCCGCCTCCGCCCCAGCGGTCCCTCTCACCGTCGGCGGTACGGCTTCCGGCCTTGCCGGTGGCGAAGTGGTGCTCCAGCTCAACGGCGGCGACGATCTGAGCGTCAAGGCCGATGGCCAATTCAAATTCCCCAAGGCATTAAGCAAAGGCAGCGTTTACGCCGTCACTGTGAAGACTCAGCCTACCGCGCCCGTCAAACAGACCTGCACGGTCGGCCAGGGTGGCGGCAGCATCTCCGGTACAGCAATCAGCAATGTCGCCGTCACCTGCACAACCAATAAATACGCGGTCGGGGGCACCGTCAGCGGACTGGCCAAAAAGAGCAAAGGTCTGATACTCGAGCTCCAGGGAGTAAAGGACGTCGAGATCACCAAGAATGGCAATTTCGTCTTCCCCGATACCCGCCTGCCCGATGGCAGCGACTTCAACGTCGCCATCAAGAAGACCCCGGCCGGGCAAAAATGCGAGATCGAATCCATCAACACCGCCCCGGACAGCGACACCGTCAACATCGTTTCCGTCACATGCAAAAAGGGCAGCCGCAAATAATCTCGATCCTGAAGGACCTCCGTCCGTTTCCCGAACGGCGATAGATCGGGGGTTCTTCAATTTCCCTTATTCAGGATTATCTGGCGTTTCCCCCGGTTCATCAGTCCTTTACCCTAACGACGCTCCAATCACAGGATCGCATCGGTCCTGCGCAAACGATGCGCAATCACGCGCATGACATGCAGCGCAAAATTCGGGGTGTGCTGAATGAGGAAATTGAAACGCTTGCGGTCGATGACCAGCAGCTTGCAGTCGCTCTTCGCCACGACCGACGCCGAGCGTGCACCTTCATCGATCATCCCCATCTCGCCGATGATTGCGCCCGCCTCTGCCGTCTCCACCACCCGCTTGTTCACGATGACCTCGGCAGTGCCCGACATGAGAACAAACATCAATTCGGCCGGTTCACCTTCCTTGAATAAAGTCTGCCCCGCGGGCAGCGTCTGAAGTTCGGTCTCGTGACGAAATAGTTCCGTAAGATTCATACAACAGTCCTCATGAGGTATTTCTGTGTAGCAATTCTATCCGGTAAACCCGGAATGAAATATAGCTGCATTCGCTGAACATCCGCATGGCAATGCTGCGCGCAGAACGCCAATCCCGTTCAGACCCGCGCTAGGTCTTCGCCAGCGCCTGCAACACCGCCTTCAGCAACTGCCAGCAGCGCGCGACGGATGCGATCTCGACGCGCTCACCGGGTGCATGCGCACCGCGGATATCGGGGCCGAAAGAGATCATGTCCAAATGCGGATGGCTCGCGGCGAGCAGGCCGCATTCCAGTCCGGCGTGGATCACCTGCAGGCTGGCGGGCTGGCCAAACTGTTCGGTGTACACGCGCTGGCACAGCGCGAGCAGATTCGAAGACGGGTTCGGCGTCCAGCCCGGATAGGCGCCGTCCTTCCATGCGCGCAGGCCATAACTCGCGGCATTCGAAACCAGCTTGTCGGCCAGCGCGTCCGCGCGGCCATCGTGCAGGGAGCGCACCTTGTAGGTCGCGCGGAACGCCCCTTGCTCCAGCGCGAGCACACCAAGGTTGTCCGACGTATCCACCACGCCGGGAAAGGTGTCGCTCATGCGCGAGACCCCGCTCGCCGTGATGTCGAGGTAGGCGAGCAGGCGATCCTGTTCGGTGTGGGTAAGGGCTGTGTCAGGTAGAGCATCGTCATGTGTGCAGGTGAACGATACGTTCGCTTCCTCCTCCGCATAACGCTGCCTCCACGACTGAAGACGATGTTGCACCCACACGTCGATGGTCGCTGCAATGACATCTGGCACCGCACACACCGCATACGCCTCGCGGGGGATCGCGTTGCGCGCCGTACCACCCCTCATCTCGACCAGGCGCACATCGGTGTGCGAGGACAGATCGCGCAGCGCCTCGGCCAGCAGCTTGATCGCATTGCCACGCACGAGATGGATGTCGATCCCTGAATGGCCGCCGCGCAGGCCGGAAACCTCAAAGCGCACCAAGGCATAGTCCGGCGGCAGCGCTTGCTGTTCGCAATCGTGAGCCAACTCCACATCCACCCCGCCCGCACAGCCCAGATAGAAATGTCCCCACTCCTCGGTATCCAGATTGATCAGCGTCTTGCCATGCAACGTGCCGGACGCAAGGCCCCGCGCGCCATCCATGCCTGACTCCTCGTTCACGGTGAGCAGCACCTCCAGCGGCGGATGGATCAAGCCGGGCTCTTCCAGCGCAGCCAGCGCCAGCGCCACGCCGATGCCATTGTCCGCGCCCAGCGTGGTCTGCTCCGCCACCACCCAGCCGTCGCGCACCACCGCCTCGATCGGGTCGCGCTCGAAGTCGTGCTGCGTTCCGGCATTGGCTTGGCACACCATGTCGAGATGGCCCTGCAGGATCACTCCGGGCATCGCCTCACAGCCGGGACTGGCGGGCTTCCGCAGAATGAGGTTGCGCGCGTCATCCACGATAGCTTCGATGTGATGTGCATTCGCCCATTCGATCAGATGCTCCCGCAAAGCCGCTTCATGCAGCGAAGGACGCGGGATTTCACAAAGCGTGGAGAAGTGCGACCAGACGGACCGGGGTTGAAGATTGTTCAAGAAGTGCCTCGAATTGATTGTTAATTAAAGATCCCATGTGGCGACATGGATGAAAGCACACAGATTAAATGCTTTCAACCTCGCAAGCCATCCATTGAATACACATTTCCGGAATGTGAACCATTGGCCGGCAGCCAAATCTAACCTCGGCATATGTCTTACCGGAAGGATTGATAAATTACACATTGAACAGATTTGAGCATGGCTCCTTGATTCCAACAGTATTTTTGGAGGCAATCATGAACACCAACATAATACGAATCAGCGCTTGCGTCATTATGGTTTCGATTGGCATGCTTGCATTCAGCGGCTGCTCGCAAAAAGCTTCCAGTGAAGAAACCGCAGCTCGAATCAAAGCCGCAGTAGCCGAGGAACAAGCAACTGCGCCGGCACCTGCAGCCTCGAAACATGCTGCAAAATCCAGCTCAGCTGCACATGCAAAAGCCACCGAGCCGGCTGCAGCCGCGCAGGCAACCGTCTGTGCCAATTGCGGCGTAGTCGTTTCCGTCAGGGAAATCGAGCAGGAAGGTAAAGGCTCCGGTCTGGGCGTAATCGCCGGCGGCCTGACGGGCGGTATTGTTGGCAACCAGGTGGGTCAAGGCACGGGACGCGATCTGGCGACCATAGCCGGAGTAGTGGGCGGCGCGATAGCCGGAAACAAGATAGAGCAAAAGATCAAAAAGACCAGGGTCTATGATGTGACCGTAAAGCTGGAAAATGGCAAAGAACGCATCCTGCGCTACAAGACTGTGCCTGGCGTTGCCGCAGGCGACAGAGTCAAAGTTGAAAACGAACACGTCGTGAGACTGTAAGACGCGATATCGCGACTCTCGCCCTCACTGTGCTCCCGTTCTCAACTCTCTATTCGGGTATGCCCGGTTCTTTATACTTTCAATCAGAGGCGTTGCTACTGATAAACAATCTCGAAACCGACTATCGCAATTGCGATCCCAAGATATAAGAAAACCACAGATAGAAAACTTGGCTCTCCTAAACTCCTGATAACGTTCAAGTGCCTCTCATTATCAAGATTGAGTTGGTCGATTTTTCGGATCGTGCTTACCGCCTTTTTGTAGAAGACGATATTCGCCCAATACCCGATCGCGATTTTGATGCTGATATATATTGCAATCGCACAATACCCGACAGGAGCAACATATTGCTGAGACCTGTCCGTATCCAAAAGCAGTCTGGCCAGGACGATGAAAGCGACAGGGATTCCAAATTCCGCAACAAATGAAATCAGTCCCTGAACATAAAGCTTCCGATAGATGAACCACTGCCCCCCCAACAGTGCTGCCCACTTGTTAAAGCCGGCATGAGGCGATTTCTTCTCCTGATACTTTTCCCAGGCCTTTAGATAGTCATCATTTCCCGCAAACGCTGTAAATTCTGCCATTGTGACCGGTTCGATCTTTTGGATCGGTCGATGACCCGTTGAATATTCCATTTAGAATCCTGATTAATTTTTCGGAAAGCCCAACCTGCCAAATCAATTGCGCTGCTTTCGTCACGCGCTCATGGGGATCGATCGAGTGGGTAGCCAAGTGAACGGCCGCTTTAATTTTTTAGAGCAACTCGTAAGAGCCCGTATTAACGGTGGCATTGTCACCCATCAATAAACAATCGAATGTCTGGATCCCTACATACATGCCCGCTTCATTCTTTGAAGTTACACCGATGGTCAGCATCTGCCGCCCCCCGACATCCCTCACCGACACCCATTTCCTTGTGCTGGATAACAGCCTGCTGGTAGACGGGTCCGGAAAATTAACGGTGGTATTCACATGCTTGAAACATGCTTGGGTCGCAGCATCAGGCGATTGCATGGGTGCCATATCTTTTGTGTAGGTTTCAGCCTGCGCAAGATTGGACAGGATAGTTAGTGCAAGGAACGCGGTTAATTTGCGGTACATAGTCAAGCCTCGCTAGATTTCAATGATGAATTTGCACTGTTCCGGTTTATTCAAGACTCATGCAGACCACAGCCCCTTTAACTGGCCCGCACTCTTGAACTACTATATCAAAGATGCGTTAATACGAGGCCCCGAATTGGCCGGAAACAGCCGCTCCAACAACAGCACAACCAAGGAGATTGACATGCCCAGCACCGACATGCTCGAACAGTACAAGGTGTACCTTCAGGATATCGGAAACATCGGCACCAGGCATGAAACCGCCAGGGGATTCTACATTACCGTCCTTTCAGCCCTGCTCACTTTCCTCGCCCTGGCTGGCAAGGATGGACCACTCAAGGAAATCGATTCTTCATTGGTCGCCGTGATCGGCGCTGGAGGGATCGCCATCTGTTTTCTATGGCTGTGCCACACCCTGGCTTTCTCGGCCATCTACAGGGCCAAGTTCGCCAGGGTAAGCGCCATGGAGGAAAATTTGCCGTTCAAGAACTTTGAAGCGGAATACAAGGCCCTCCGGAAAGACCCCGCTTACCTGCCTCTGACCTATATCGAGTGTTTCATCACATTCGTGTTCGGCTGCCTCTTCCTGGCAACGATCATTTTGAAAGGTTGAATGGTATCGAACCATGGATAATCTGATCGAAGTCAGCGACCTCCATTTTTCTTATGGCCCGCGCAAGGTGCTCAAGGGCATCAATCTCACCATCCCGCGCGGCAAGATCGTCGGCATCATGGGCTCCAGCGGGTGCGGCAAATCCACGTTGCTGCGCCACTTCGGCGGCCAGTTGCGTCCATCGCAGGGGAGCGTGAAATTCATGGGACAAGTGATACACGAACTCAGCACAAGTGAACTGTACCAACTGCGGCTGAAGATAGGCATGATGTTCCAGGTCAGCGGCTTGTTCACCGACATGTCGGTTTACGACAACATGGCCTACCCCTTGCGGGAAAACACCAACCTGCCGGAAGAGATCATCCATGATCTGGTATTGATGAAATTGCACGCCGTCGGTTTACGCAATGCCCACAAACTGAAGCCAAGCGAACTCTCCGGCGGCATGGAGCGCCGCGTGGCGCTGGCACGGGCGACCGCAACCGATCCCGCGCTGATCATTTACGACGAACCTTTCGCCGGACTCGACCCCATCTCGCTCGGCACCATCGCCAACCTGATCAAGAGACTGAATGATGCCATCGGCACGACCTCCGTCGTAGTGACCTACGACCTGTCGGAGTCGCTCAAGATCGTCGATTACGTTTATTTCCTCCACGACGGCATCGTCGTTGCACAAGGCAACGTGGACGAAGTAAGAAACTCGCAGAACCCCTTTGTCAGGCAGTTCCTTCACGCCGAACCGGACGGCCCGATCGCCTTCCAATACCCTAGCGCGCCGTATCCGGCAGATTTGAACATCAAGGTCTGAATCCCGCATACGCAGTTGCGGGCTGGTTCAGAAAGCCCTGCCCCTTCCCGCTTACTCCGGCTGCTCGAGTTCAGTGGCGGATTTGAACGCCTGTTCGGCCTTTGAAGAGTCGCCTTGCGCAACACGGGCATTGCCGATCAACCGCCAGTTCAAAGCCTGCAAACGACGTTCGCGGCCGGCAAAACTGGTCGACTTTTGAGCAAGGGTGATCGCCTGCGCATACTGTCCCTGGGTGAGGCGCAATTGCGCAAGCTCATGCCACAACCAGGGGTTGCGCGGTTCGATGCGCAGTGCCCGCTCCAGCGAGGCGCCCGCCGCTTCGCGCTTCCCGGACTCATAGTCCATCCGCGACCGGTCCAGCAATGCGATGACAGCCTGGTTGCCGGACATGACCGGCCTGGGCTCTGGCGGTACCACGATGATGCCCTCGCCAGATGGCAGGGGCATCGATTCCGGGATGGCGGGCATCGCTTCGGGTATGGCTGGCTGTGGGGGCGCGCTGGCACATCCTGCAAACAACACCAGCAAAGCCAGGGCAAATAACAGGCGGGATCGATTTATCAATTTAGCAACCTCTGTAACCAACTCTTCTTCTCTGAATCCTGTTTGGCCTCGGGCTTCGCCTCGATCTTCACTTCTGCATTAACGACCGGGTTGTCGTTGGCCGCGGGTGTTTCCGCAGAAACAATTGCGCAGGGTATCGTCTGGGTCGGCGCCGATCCCTTGATGAAGGGCATCGGCACACCTGCCTTGCAGTCCCCATCGTAGCGCCCCCCGCTGACCGGGTCGACATTCACCATCTCGATGTCCTCCGGCACGGTAGGCTGCAGCGGTTCCGGCTGAATGTTCTTCATCATATCGCCCCAGACGGACATGGCGCCCGAAGCACCGGTCAATCCCGTGGTCTTGTTGTCATCCCGGCCGACCCACACCACCGCCACGTGATCGCCGGTATATCCGGCAAACCAGCTATCGCGCAGGTCATCCGTGGTGCCGGTCTTGCCTGCCACATTCAGATCGGCGGGCAGCCAATTCGTGAGCGACTGCGCCGTCCCCTCGCGCACCACCCCCTGCAAAGCTGTTGTGAGCAGATAGACGGGCGCTGCCGCGGCAACGGGTTCAACGTTCAGCGGATAACGTTGCAGCGGCTTGCCGTCTGCCGCGACGATTTCGCGGATGGCACGCAAAGGCGTGCGGAAGCCGCTGTCGGCAAACGTCTGGTAAAGCTGCGCCACTTCGATCGGGGAAAGTTCATAAGCCCCGAGCAGCGACGAAGCAAAAGGCGGAGGGCGGCGTTCGATTCCGTACAGGGGGAGTTTATCGAGGATATGCTCGACGCCGAGCTCGATGCCGAGGCGCGCAGTGGACACATTGTAGGAGTGCGCCAACGCCGTGCGCAGCTGAACCTGCCCGTGGAACTGGTGATCATAGTTCTGCGGCTTCCAGTCCGTCGTGCCGGGCTGCTTCCACACCAGCGGGCCGTCATCCAACGGTGTGAGCAGCGTATAGCGATCCGGCTTTTCGAGCGCGGTCAGGTAAACGATTGGCTTGGCCAGCGAACCGATCGGGCGTTGCGCATCAAGGGCGCGGTTATAACCGGCAAAGCTCGCTTCGCGTCCGCCCACTAGCGCCTGTATCTCGCCGTTCTGCGTGCTGCTCACCACCACGGCGCCTTCCAGCGTATTGGCGGCGATCCTGCGTGCCTTCTCGATGGCAGCAAGGCGCGACTTCAAAGCCTCCTCTGCCAGGCGCTGCACAAAGGGATCAAGCGTGGTGAAGATCCGCAATCCTTCGCTGCGCAGATCCTCTTCGCGGTAGTCGCGCTGCAACTGGCGCTGCACGAACTGCAGGAATGCCGGATACGGCGAGGTTCCCATAGGTGCGCGCTGAACCGCACCAAGCGGTTTGTCACGAGCCGCCACAAACTGCGCCTGCGTAATGACATTCAGGCCAGCCATTTCCTGCAACACGATATTGCGCCGCTTTAATGTCAGCTCCGGATGCTTGCGCGGGTCATACAGGCCAGGCCCCTTGACCATGCCGACCAGCATCGCGATCTCCTGCAACTCCAGCCGCTCCAGCGGGCGGTCGAAATAGAAATGGCTGGCAAGACCAAAACCGTGAATTGCGCGGCTGGCATCCTGCCCAAGAAAAATCTCATTGAGATAGGTTTCGAGAATCTCGTCCTTGCTGTAGTGCATCTCAAGCAGCAGGGCCATCAGCACTTCGGTTCCCTTGCGCGTCAGCGTGCGTTCGGAAGTCAGGAAAAAATTCTTGACGAGCTGCTGGGTGATCGTGCTGCCGCCTTCGATGCGCTGCCCCGTGAAGGTCTTGTACAGAGCCCGGGCGATGCCCCGCGGATCGATACCCCAGTGCGTATAGAATTTCCGGTCCTCTGTTGCGATCAGCGCGTCGATCAGCAACTTTGGAAACTGGTTGAGTTTCAGCAGCTCGCGATCTTCGTTGTGCCCGGGATAAATGCCGCCAATGAGCGGCGGCTCCATGCGCAACAATGGCAGATCGAGGTCTTTTTCGCCGCGCACCTGCAGCAACGATACCTTGCCATCGGCGAATTCGATACGCAAATGCTGCGCAGCTTGCTGTCCATCCGCGAACACAAAGTCCCGGGTCGTAAACTCAAGCCCATTCAACGTATGCTTGTAAGTCGCCGCTTCGTTCGGCTCCGGAGTCTCGTGGTATCCGAGCCGGTGCAGTTCGCCCGCAAATTGTTCGGGAGCCAGCTTCAGCCCCGGATACACCTCCAGCGCACGACCATAAACGCGGGCAGGCACGGCAAACTTGCGGCCTTCGAAAGCTTCGCGGATGGTAATGTCGAGATAGTAGATGTAGCCGGACAGCCCCAGCAAAAGGAGCAGCACGGCAAAGCGCACTTGCTTGCCATGCGATTTGAAGTTGAAGGGGAATCTGTTCCAGGGCAAGGAAGGCAACTTCATTGATATTTACCTGCTAAAAATAGCGTTTATCGCTGGATTGTATATTGGCTGCTGCAAAACCGTCGAGGTACATATTCAAACAGGCGATTTGCTCCCCGCCTTCATATGTACCGGAAATACGGACTAATTCAGTCCGGCCCCTTGGCTATCTGGAGTGATTTTGCAGCTTTTCCAGCGTAGCCAGATTTGCAATTGCGTTTCCGTTTCCCTGCTTGGCTGCAAGTTCAAGATAATGCCTGGCCTTAACGTAATCGACCGGCACGGTTATACCCATCATGTAATACCAGCCCATGCGATTCTGTGACCAATGAGCGCCAAGATCCGCGGCGGTTAAATAATCCTCAACGGCTTTGGCGCTGTCTTTCAGATTGGTCTCATACAAGTAGCCACGAAGCTCGTAACCATACTGATACTTGGGATGGTCTCTTACCAATTCATCGAAACGTTCGAATGCAAGATTCTTGAAGTCCCCGTCCAGCGCTGCCTGGCCAGCCGATTGAAGGGCACTGGGGTTTCTATTGGTGAGGTAGTACTTGTAAAAATAGGTTGAGGCGGTCTTGTAGTCGTTATCGAACTTCGCCTGCTCGCCCATGGAATAGTAATATTTCCCCTCGATGACTCTCTTGTTCCTGTCAGTCATCTCCGATCTATTGCTCTCTTCGAGAAAGCTTTGCATCAGCTCCACGTCGCCGCCCCACTTGGGCGTAATGGCTTCCAGATATTCGAAGCGCACTTCCATCGCTTTGGGATCGAGCTTAAGGGCCGAATCGAGCAGATTGCGCTCGATCCCAAGATCCAGTCCCTTGGCTACCCGAATCAAGTACCGGTAACTATCTACCGGACGCGCATAAAGCTGGATGGATAACAACAGGTCAGACTGTGCATCCTTCAGGGTTTCGCGGAACCGTCCGAGCTGGTCGTCAGAAGTACTGCGGGCAAAATTGTTGCCGCGCTTTTCCCAGGCATCCGCCGTGCGGTATATGCCGCGAGCCAGTCTCGCCGTATATGACTTGGGAAAAGACTTGACCCATTCATCGAACCGCGGCTCAAGGGTAGACATTCTCGAAAAGATCCCGAATTTCCTGGCCAGATCTTCTGCAGTGATCTTATTGCCGGCATACAGATCGAGATATCCCTTGAAGCTCTGTTCGAGTTGCTTGTATTCCCTGGCAGACAGCATCAAATAAGATGCTTGGTAGAACTCTTCATCAGAAGATTCTTTGGCCGGTTCTGCCATCGCCCTTAAAGGATGAACAGCAAAAAGAAAAACGACTGCAGCGACCAGGGTGCAAAGGTAACGGTAAGGCGATTTATGATCAGTCATTCTCGATTCTTCCAACGGCCTTTTCAGGTCTAACGCATTCAGGACCTTGCCGGCTACGTTCTCTTGTTCGCGACGGACATCACTGCGTCATATGTAGTACCGTTGACACGGGTATACCCCACCCATACCGCCGGATAACCCGGGATCTCCATAACCTTCGTCAGGTTCGCGAAGTCGCCACTTTTTTCCACATCCACATCGACATAACTGACACCGCGTTCGCCGAATTCCTTACGAAGTGCTGCGCAGCCCGTACACCATTCCGTGCCGTACAACACGATCCTTGGAGAACCGCTGGCATCAAAATGCTGCTGAAAATAAACTTGTTCGGCGGGCAAAAGATATTTATCCCCGAAATTTTTGCCCAACAGGGAAACCAGTTCCCACCTGGACGAGCCGACAACTTTGCTGTCTCCATAAAGCGTCAAAGGAAGCATGTTGTTGCCCACTTCTCTCCACAGCTTGACGTCCTTATCCTCTGCATTCTCCGGATCGATTTCCCTTTCCTGGAAAGGCACGCCCCGCTCCCTCAACATGTTGACCCCGTCCTGGCACGGGCTGCCACATGCGCTCGCAGTGAATATCACAACGACTAGGATTTCCATTGGCATCGACAGGAGCCGCTTTGGTGAAACCGCCTTTATGCCAGTACCACGCGCCAGCGATTACGAGTATTGCGACTATCAACTTCTTCATGATGCCATGCCCTTTAAAAATGGAACGGTGACCGCATTGGGTTAACGAAGCAACCAGAAAAGTACCCGTCAGTCCCGCCCGTGGCCTCTCCCCCTGCCATTGCCATGTCCCTGACCATGTCCGCGTCCGGGGCCGTCCTCACCGGACTCCATCGAGTCTCTGTCGTGCTCGCCAGTAAATGTCAGGTCGCCGCGCTTCAACGCATGGAACTCCGGCGAACCCGGCTTGATCCCCAGATCCTGCGCCAGACGCCCCCAGCCCTGTCCCTTGTTGCGCTGATACTTCTGCAGCACCACCGCAGGCGCCACATGCGCCATATCCCCGAGCTGGAAGATCATGAACGCATCTGCCGGATCGGGTACGCTCCTGACGATGGCCTCCACATCCGGCACAGGAATGCCGAACTGCCTGCTCAGCATGTCGTTGAAATTCTTGATGTCAGAGAGCGCCTGGTTGTTCACGCTGCGCAGAAAACCGTTCAGGTCGGCACGGGCAACGGACGACATGCCCGATAAGGCAGCCGCGAGAGACAACATCACAATGGTTCGTTTCATTAAAGCGCCTCCGGTAGAAAGAAGATCGGGCCCACGTTCAGGCCTTGCAGCAATATACCGCGTTGTCCCGGAAAATTCGACCTGCTATTTAATGTTGATTTGAAGTAAATCCCACCTTCATTAGCTGGTGGCCAAAAAAATAAGGCTCTCATATGGGAGCCTTATTTGAACCACACCACCTGCTTCCGTGATTACTCTATCTAGTCACCCCATCACGGAAGAACTCGCGATCGGCTTTTTGGGCGTTATTGGATGTTGGCATTTGCCTAATGGTAACTGCGCCACCTTGGTTCAGTTGCGCAGCCGGATCGGCTGGCACGTTCGCCGTCGTGGCTGTGTTGTTAACTGACGTATTCGCCGGCGCCGGAGCATCAAACTGAGGCTGTACGGAGACCACGCCACTATCACTGTAAGCATTACCAGCAAAAAGAATCGCTCCCGTCGTGACAAGAGAAAGACTAATCATCCTGATAGATTTCATCAGCATTTTGAACCCCCGTATTAGTTAATAAGCAATATTGGTAAAGCTATACGACGCTATGGGAACGCCGGCATTGTCAATATTCACGCCGTTTTGTACAGCCCTGACAAAATATGTTCCGGCCGGAATATTGACAATCTGACGTGCTGTTCCTGGAGCTATGCTCGTTGAAAGCTGATTCGGACCAGCGCCCAAGGCAGTAGCTGACACGTACAACGCGGTAATAGGAAAGGTCGCATTTGTGTTATTAACGATCAACGTCCCGGAAAAACTGGCATTAGTTGCCGTTAACGTATACGTGCCGCCGGCGGTAACCGAAAAGCCTCTGGCATTACCATAGTAGGTGCTTGTGGCACCAATAGAATCGATCATTGAATCATAGGTAGCTGGCGATAGCCCCGGGAGAGACCATGATGTACCTGCCGCAACAACACTTGAATTTCGTTTCGCTCCCCAAGTGGTGCTGGTTGAAAGAGCCACGAATACTTCATCAATCGGATGTGTGGAGTTATTAGTGATCTGAACCGTTCCGGTAGTTGGCACAACTGCTGCTGGTGCCGGCGCGCTGCTGCCCCCACCTCCACCGCATGCCACTAATAGCATTGCAGCAACCGCACAGAGAACGACCAAACTCACACTCCGCTTGTTAGAAATTTGCATAGAACAGTTCCCCTTTCTTGTCTTGATACAGCCTCAAAAAAAGCAGTTAGATAAAGCGAATCTCCTAATATTATTTTTTGTTCTTTTATTTTTTGTTCTTTTTTTTACTCTAACATTCTCTTGGCCTATTTATAACGTCCGTCTTCACATTTCTTTACAAGTACCAGACAATTTTTATCGGGCAATCCAGGATTGACCACGATACTCACCAGCCAGTCGGCTTATCCGAATCCGCTTCGCCCCCCCTTCGCCCAAGCGCCTCTGCCCCGTCATTTGAAAATGCCGAAGTAAATCAGCACTCCAACGGGGATGGCGGCGAAAAGAAAGACAATGAAGGCTTTGGCATTGAATAGCATTTGTATCAAAGGCAGCTCTTCCTGTTTTTCGGTTATTGTCTGCGGGCAATCCTTGCAGCAAGTTCTTTCAATGAACCATTCCAGTACCACACCAAACCGCACATCCAATACAAACTCAGCGATGCCGGTGCATTCGCCGAGCGCATCATCTCCAATGCAACGGGATTTTTGAAATACCAATACAGCGAATAGCAGCCATCCACCGTCCACCAAGTCGCGAGCAGCATCAGCGGAAAGTCGCGCCACCTTCTCTCAACCATCACCCGCAAAGACCAGCCTGCCGACAGATAGGCAAAGAACGCCATGATCAGGCTGATTGGAATATCCCAATCCGGGGCGGTGTAGTAGAACGAACCCCAGATCAGCAGGCCGACACCGAGAGCAAGCGTGAACAACTTCCACGGCCGCGTGAGTTCTTTAACGGAAGATGACATGGTGAAAATCATCGAGCCTGCCCCCTCTAATGCACTCTGATCGACCTGACCAGTGCATCGAAATCTGCTTCGGGCGGTTTTCCAACTACCCCGTTCTGCGGAGGATATTGCGGAATAGTCAGCCCGACGCTTTAGCGGAAATCAAGTTCATCTCCCAGGGCTGTGCTCGCAATTTCAAATTCGCCCATGATTCTTTGCCAATCGCTTGCCAGGTGCGTGCCGATATAGTCGAGAAACGAGGCGTCCGGATCGTTCATGAGAATGGCGACAGCGTATCCATCGACGTTGCTTTTAAGCTTCATGATCACATCGTATTTGGTACCGCTTGCAAGCGGATCATCGATCACCACAGGAGCCGGATCGAAGAACACCCTGGGGACCTCGTGGAGGAGACTCGGGGTAAAGTCAGATTGGATGGCTGACTTCGCTTCATCAAAGCTCCGGAATTCCGCGAAATGTCCGAAGGGATGAATTTCGAAATATTCATGTACTGGAGGTGCCAGGTCTTGTTCCAGCGCAGCTTCGAAAGCCTCATTGATTTCTTCGCGCTCCCCCGCTCTGTGATGTATCTGAATGATGAGCGCTTCCGTTATGCCTGCAAATCCTTGAGCCTGAAAATGCCGTACGATACGTTCGGCTGCAGCATGCGCTGCCTGGATAGAAGAGTCGTTCATTAAAGGAAATCCGTATTCGGGAAGGCGCAGTTTACATAAACCCGCAACGAAGCGCCAAGCCTTACGAGAGGCAAACCGGGCGGGCAGTTTTTTCGATGGTTATAGCCGCCCGCCAAGCCGTCACTAGCTGTTTGATTGACCAAGGTGCAACGGGCAGAGATAATTCCGGCAGCGAATCTGAACTGCAGACCTTTCAAATCAAACTATCAGGCGGCAACATCGTAATCGACACTATCCAAACCTATGCCGCCCATCCATTAGTCCAGCTCGCCATATTCATAGCCGCTAATGTTGTAATGATCTGGCGCCTCCATGCCATGGAGAGCAAAGGCTTTGAAGGGACTGTTCTCGGCACGCTCATCATGCCGTACTGCTCGGGGTTCGCGAATCTTGTCTTCGCCTTTGTCATGAGCAAGTCTGCCAGCAACGGCGGGCTGGTGATCGAAAACTGCCTCGTCAACAACGCCACCAACCTGACATTCATCCTCGGGATGTCCGCGATCTTCGGTTCAGCGGCGGTCCTGCCCAAGACCAAAGCCCTGCAAAAAAAGCATGCGGAATTTACACGCATCAACCGGCTTAACCTGCTCTTTACCCTGATCGCCCTGTTCCTGTTCACCGGAACGCTCTGGGCCCTGGCCAATGACAGGGAACTGAACTTCTACGACGGCCTGATCCTGGTTGGCCTGTTCCTCTTCTGGCAGATATTGCACGTATTTGAAGTGCTGAAGGACAACATCAGGAAAGAAAAGTCGATTCATTGGTCGATCGCAATCGACCTGGCGCTCATCGCTGCAAGCGCCTATGGCATTTATTTTGCCGTCGACCACCTGGTGGAGTGGGTATCCAAAACGAACAACCCGGTATTCAGCTTCGCCAAGATAGGCTGGATCAGCGGCATACTCATGGTTCTGCCCAACGCATTCATTGCGCTTTATTACGCTCACATCGGCAGACCCGACATTGTCGTAAGCTCCCAGATCGGCGATGGACATATCTGCATTCCAATGTGCATCGGCCTGTTCTCTGTTTTCAATACGATCCAGATTCCCGACTCGTTCCTGACCGGCACCTATATCATTCTGGGAGCCGGGCTGACCCTTTTCCTGACAATTGCCGCTATAGGGCGGATCCCCCGTTTTGTCGGCACCGGGCTCATCGGCGCATACGCATTCTTCCTGTATAACGGACTCATTCAGTAAGTAACGGGGCCTGCCCCGCCCCGCCGCCTTGATCCTCCATACGCGGCTCCTTCCCGATGGTTCGACCTCAGTCTTGAACCCCCACCGGCTCGCCGACGACGTAGAACTGCCCTCCCGCAACATGGTGGAGGCTGCGCCAGGACGGATCGGCATTCTCGAACTGCCAACGCCCGTCCTTGAACACCCGCGTATCGGCCCACGCCGCGACGACTTCTCCGATGAACAAGTCATAGGCCTGCTGGTTGTGCGGCTCGGGGATGAGCTTGCAGGCGAGCCAAGCCGAGCATCCTGCAACGAACGGAAGGTCATGGCCCTCGATGCCGAACAACTCCACGCCGCATTTCTTCAGCTTGTCCGGCTCGGTAGACAAGCTCAGCGAGCCCACGTTGTAAGTGAGCTGTAGCTGCGCCACCGTGGGCACCTGCACGACGAAAGCGCCGCTGTTCTCGATGAGTTCGCGCGTCCTGGAGCTCTTGTCCAAGCACCACCGTCAGTTTGGGCGGCGCGAAATCCAGCGCGCAAGCCCACGCCGCCGCCATCACGTTATCCACACCGGCGTGGCGGGCGGACACCAGCACTGTGGGGCCGTGGTTGATGAGGCGGTAGGATTTTTCCAGTTCGACTGGGGAAATATGGCTATTCATTCGACACGGCTCACCTGAAAAACAATTCGATCGGCACCCTTGATACCCCGTTTCGAACTCGCTTCCCGTTCCGAAGCCGCCGTTGGTGGATTACCTCAGAGCCCTATTAGCGTATTATCTCACCTGCGCTTGCTTCTTCAGAGTCGAACGCACCATTTTCCGAATAGCTTATTTTTTCGTTTGTCCATCAACGCAGTAAACATGAACCACACCCCAGAAAACAAATGCGCCTCCTGCAAAGGCGCGACCTGCTGTACCTACATCACACAACCCATCGACACCCCGCGCACGAAAAGCGATTTTTCGAACCTGCTATGGCAAGTGTCACACCAGGGCGTTCATGCCTTCAGGGATGAAGGCATCTGGTACCTGCTGTTCGAAGGCAGGTGCACGCACCTGCAACCCGATGGCCGCTGCGGCATCTATGAGACCCGTCCTCAGCTCTGCCGCGATCACAGCAACGACTATTGCGAACTCGACGCCCCGCGCGAAGAAGGCTTCGACCTGCACTTCCAGAATTACGATGAGTTGCTGGAATACTGCAAAAAGAAATTCAAGAGCTGGGATAAAGCGAAAAGCGGGAACGGATCAGGGAAGAAGGGCAAAAAGAAAGAACGTTAAGGAACGCTGCCCGCTCGGCGCGGTGCGCTGGCCCGCGCAGCTTGCACGCCGATCCTTAAAAGCTCGCTGGCTAGGCTGGCGATCGTCTCACCCCAACCCACGCGGGCTCATGGGCACACAGGCAAGCACGGAGGAGTGGTCTGGCCGATGCGGTCATCGTCTGACGTGAACGCATGGTTCACCCGGTTTCTGCCTTCGAACTTGGCCTGATACAGACACTTGTCCGCGCAGGAGGTCAGCTCTTCGATGGTCAAGCAAGACCCGGCTCTTTGCGCCACGCCAAAGCTGGCCGTAATCGACACTGTCCCCCTCGCATGTTCGAAACGCATTTCCGAAATCAGAACGCGCAATCGTTCTGCGAGGGCCGTTGCCGCTTTGAGATCCGTCTCAGGCAGGAACACGATGAACTCCTCGCCGCCCCATCTGGCGATCACATCCCCCTCCCTGGCCGACTGCAAGAGGACAGACCCGACCGACTTCAGGGCCTCGTCACCAAAGGCGTGGCTGTAGGTGTCGTTGAGCATTTTGAAATGGTCGATATCGAGCAGGATCACGGCAACATCGCGGTTGCTGCGTAAGGCGGTGCTCCAGACGGGACTGGCGATCTCGTAAAAAGCCCGCCGGTTGTTCAAACCGGTCAAGTGATCTTCCCGCGCGAGCCGTTCGGCATCGCCGCGCGCCTGGTTGGCTATCGACTGTTGCTTCAACAGCTCCTGTATCACCCGCTCCTTGTCGAAACGCTGCATCAAGGCATCCCGGAAAGCATCGCCGACCTCTCTGCCGCTCTTGATGAGAACCAGAAAATACAGGGTGGCGAAACATGCTATCGCCCAATGCACCTCATCGCCCATGCTCACAAAACGCAGAATGGGGGGCACCAGCACACCCACGATCCACACGTAAAACGAAAAGGAGTAAACCGTATTGGTGCTCACTGAAGCACCCGCCAAACCGACCAAGACCATCAGCAGCAATATCTGATGTGTCAGATCGGCAGGGAACAGCCATATCGCCGCCCCGCCCCAGAACACAGCGAGAAGACCGGTGAACAAGACGAAAGCGATGTGCCAGCGCGCACACTCCTGCGCCGTGTTGACCCGCTCCCGGTTACTCCGCCACCACACCAGCTCGACAGATGCGACACCAGCCCACACCATGTCGTACATCAGCAACGTCAGGTGCGGAAGCGCGTCCCACATGATCCAATTGAAAATGACCAGCAGCACTGCCTGACCACCGAGCATGCTCGAATAATTCCTCAGGCGAGAACGTATTTGCTCAGAACGAACATGCAGGTTATCCGGGTTGATGGGAAACCAGATCGCTTCAAGAATCTTGTTATTCACTTCACTCCCAGATTCAGAACAAAGAAGTAGCTTCAAATGTGCCCGGGAAAGCGGGCTAGCTCACTCCGACACTACCCGCCACCGGAAGCAGGGTCAATATGCCAAACGGCCTATACCTTACGGCCTATACCTTTGCATCGCCGCCAGTGCGCAGGTATGTTCCGCACAGCTTGTACGCCAATTCCCTCGATGTGCGGGGGCATCACACCGGAAAACTTCGACAACCGCACCTCTGGTTCAAAGCTATTGCGTTGCTGCCCCTTTAATATGAAAACGAAAGAGGCAGGCATTCGAACTCCGGCCTTGGCATTGGCTTCCCGTAGAGATATCCCTGCGCGATCTCGCAACCATGTGTGTGCAGGAATGCCGCCTGTTCTTCTGTCTCCACACCTTCGGCCACCACCTGATATCCAAGGCTATGCGCGATGATCAGGATCGCCTTCACCAGTTCGGCACTTTGACTCGAGGTAGTGATGCCCCATATGAATGATTGATCGATTTTCAACGTATCAATCGGGAAACGGGCCAGGTAGCTCAGGGAAGAATAACCAGTGCCGAAATCATCGATGGCGATCGAAATACCCCGCGACCTGAACGCCTTGAGCATTCCCTGCACTTCGCTTGCTTCATCCAGCAGCAAACTCTCGGTAATCTCCAGTTCGACCCACTCCGGATAGCATCCTGTAGACTCCAGCACCTCGCGTACCGTCCCGACCAGATTGCCCTTCTGAAACTGACGGGCAGACAGGTTAATCGCCACTTTATGCAGTGGCTTGCCTGCGCCGTTCCATGCACAAGCCGCCTCGCAAGCCTCGCGCAACACCCATTCGCCGATCTCGACGATCAGGCCGCTGTCCTCGGCGATACCGATGAATTTGTCCGGCGGCACCATGCCGCGCCGCGGATGCTTCCAGCGCAGCAGCGCTTCGGACCCGACGAGGGTTCCGTCGTGAAGCCGCACCTTGGGCTGGTAATACAACTCCAGTTCCTTGCGGGCAAGGGCATGGCGCAAGTCGGATTCCAGCATCAGGCGCTCGTTGGCGCTCTCGGTCAGCTCTCTGGAGTAGAAGCGGAACTTGCTGCGGCCGGACCGCTTGGCAAGATACATCGCCGAGTCGGCGAATTTCAGCAGGTCGTCGGCCTCTGTGCTATCAGACGGATACAGCGCGATGCCGATGCTGCACGAAACGAATACCTCCTTGCCGTCCAGCAGGAAAGGCTGGTTGAGCGCCTCAAGCACCTTCGAGGCGACCCGCCCCAGGTCATCACCAGAACGGAGCTCCGGCAACAGGATGGCAAATTCATCCCCGCCCAACCGTGCCACCGTATCGTAAGCGCGAACGCACGCACCCAGCCGCGCAGCCGTTTCGCAAAGCAATTCATCGCCGGCCGGATGGCCCATCGTGTCGTTCACGGCCTTGAAATGATCCAGGTCGAGCATCATCACGCCGGCCAATTGCCCGCGCCTGGAAGCGTCTGTGAGCATCTGGCGCAGCCGGTCACCAAATAGCGCGCGGTTCGGCAGCGAAGTCAGCGTATCGTAGAACGCCATCTGGTGTATCTTCACGCGGGAAGCGCTCAGTTCCGTAATGTCGCGCCCCACTGCCAGCACGCTCGCCACATCGCCGTCCGCGCCGAACTCCGGTGTCAGGCGGATCAGGCTGTAAACCTCGCGCCCTACCCTGTCTGCCCACTTCAACTCGAACTCAGTCCCCTTCCCGCTGGCGAACACCCCGGCGAGAGCGGCTTCGTACTCCTCGGCATCGGCGTAGACGGGACGTTCGGAGGGCGTCATGCCCAGCAAGGCATCGGCGCCGCCCTCGGCCAGCGCGGCATAGGCCGGATTGACGTACAGGCGGCGGTAGTCGCGTCCGTAACGCGCAATGGTGTCCGGCGAATTTTCCGCCAGGGTGCGGAACTCGCGCTCGCGGGCCGCAAGGCTATCTTCCATGCGCTTACGCTCGGTGATGTTGCGCACGAAAGCCACGTTCAACATCTGCCCTTGATATTCGAACAAAGCCCCCTGCATTTCCACCGGAAACAGGCTGCCATCGCGCCGCCGGTGACGGGTTTCGATCATTACGCTGCCCTGCGCAATCAACTGCGCATGAATCTGCTGGGCATGTTCCTGTGTGACGTCGGGATCGATATCAGGGGGAGTCATCCCCAGCAATTCTTCCCTCGAGTAACCCAGGGAACGGCAAGCTTCATCGTTGACATAGACAAATCGCAGATCGGGACCGATCAGGTAGATCGCCTCGCGAGCATTGTCGAGGATAAATTCCTTCAGATGGAGTTCCTGCTCTGGCGTGCCCCGCGATGCGACAATTTCGCCGGACATCCCGGCAACCGCATCCTGCTTCTCCCTCGCCGGTTGGGCCGCCGTAGTCCCAGGCTCTTCCGGGTAACGCTCACTGCTCATGGGTATTCCCTCTTGTTTTTCTAGTGCGCGTCAAGTGTAGTGCAGAAGAACACTCATGTCATTGCACCGCGTGCCGTTCGCCCTTGAGGTTGCACTGAATGACGCTCGAAATCGCAGAAATCAATTCGAGCCTGAACAGCCCCCATTGATTATCCTATTTACCTTGCTGCCGCCAATATCGAATAAAGCACGATAACCAAATGATATGTATGAAATAAGCGTGGTTTTGAATAGATCATACGGCCTATATACAGCTTGAGCATCTATCGTGTAATTTGCGCCTCGCTTTGCGGCACGTGCGGCGAAGTGCGTGAGATTTTGAGTCGCCGAACGTAAAGGAGCTTTCGCTTTTAGGCAAGCTCGGAATGTTGCCAGCAGCAGTTCTGTGACCACAACCGACCCGCAAGACATTCCTAAACAAAAACAATGTGTGAGGTGCCTATGCATCACTTGAAAAGTATACTTCTTTCTTGTTTGTTCTCAATGACACTCGCCGCTTGCGGCGGCGGTGGCGGTAGCGCAGGAGTTAGCGGAACAACACCACCAACAGACAACACTCCTCCCACTGTTCTAGCGGCATCCCCCGCTAATGCCGCGACCAATGTTGGCGCCGCCACTCCCATTACCGTTACATTCAGTGAGCCTGTGGCTCCGTCCACGGTAAACACTTCCACATTCACTGTTGCTGGAGTTAGTGGCACCGTAACTTACAGCGGCACCACTGCCACATTCACCCCCTCGGCACGACTGGCCCCCTACACAGTCTATACGGCCATAATTACCACGGGAGTCAGAGACCTGGCGGGCAATGCGATGACCGCATCCCATTTGTGGTCGTTCACCACTGCAGCTTACGATGCCACGCCGCCGACCATCTTATCCACTAGCCCGGCTATTTATGCATCTGCAGTTGCTAGCAGTTCAACCGTTTCCGCCACATTCAGCGAAGCAATGAGTCCTGCGACCATCACAGGCGCCGAATTCACCCTGATGAACGGCACGACTCCAGTTCCTGGTACCGTAACTTACAGTGGTACGACCGCCACATTTACTCCTGCGGCGTTCTTGGCTCCCAACATAACTTATACCGCCAGGATCACCACAGGCGTAAAAGACCTGGCTGGTAACGCGATGAGTTGGCCCTATTCGTGGTCTTTTACCACTGCGCCTCCCGATGTCACGCCGCCCACCATCTTATCTACGAGTCCGGCCAATTTGGCACCGTCCGTCGTTGCCAATACCACCGTTTCCGCCACATTCAGCGAAGCTTTGAATCCCGCCACCGTCACAGGTGCCGCATTCACCCTGATGAACGGCGCGACTCCAGTTCCTGGTACCGTAACTTACAGTGGCACGACCGCCACATTTACCCCGGCAGCCCAGCTAAGCCCTTTGACACTCTATACCGCCACGATCACCACGAGCGTTAAGGACTTGGCGGGCAATGCCATGGCACTTCCGTACACATGGAGCTTTACCAGCGAGAAGCAGATAACCGTCCTTGGCTTCACTGTGGTCGATGCGGAATACAGCAAAGCCCTAGACAAGGTCGTCATGGTGTCGTCAGTGCCCAGCAATCAGCTGCACATCTACGACCCAGTGACTAACGTGGATACAGCAGTTGCTCTGAATCTCGCTCCTTCCACTGTTTCTGTAAGTCCTGATGGTTTATTCGCTGCAGTGGGACACAACGCATGGATTTCCTATGTGAACCTTTCGACGGGAGCTCTAGTTAAGACTTTGCCAGTCGCCGCAGATGTGCTCGATATCGTCCTCGCGGGCAACGGTTATGCATACGTATACCCTCGACAAAACCAGTGGGTGAATATTCACGCGGTGAACATCGCAACGGGAGCCGAAACGCTAAGTACCGGATTCTCTATTTACGCAGGAACTCTGGGCAAACTCAACGCCGCAGGCACGGCGATGTACGGGGTCACCAACTACCTTTCTCCAGCCAACATAGAGAAATACAACCTTGGCACAGGGACTCCTACGTACGCATATGCCTCTCCATATTGGGGCACTTATTCAATATGCGGCGACCTTTGGATGTCTGAGGATGGTCTCCGCATTTTCACCAAATGCGGAAACGTCTTCAATGCCACGAGCTTGCAGACAACCGACATGGTTTATGGTGGGGCGTTGCCAGGCCTGACCTCAATCAGACATCTGAGCCACTCCTCGGCAGCAGGCAATGTCATGGCCATTCCCGACAATCCCTGGGGCGTGACCAATATGGATACTGAAGTACGAGTGTTTGGATATCAATTCCTTACGGCCTTGCAGACAATTCCGCTTCCGCACTTTATGGTGGGCGCCAACGCGTATGCGGGGCATGGCAGGTTCGTGTTCTACAACAGCACCGGCGTCAAGTCCTTTGTCGTGCTCCAGGCAGACACGGGCTCGGGCATGCTTTACGACTATGGTGTAGTGACTTATTGACCAGTCACTGTCCATGTGCCGGAGGCACGATTCAACTCCGCTACATTTAGTTCCTGAATCAAAAGACGAAGCCCGCACAATGCGGGCTTCATCTTTTCGATGCACGGTAAAGAATTCTGCTTAGGTGCCTTTGATTTTTCTGAAATGGATTCGAGCCAGCCACCTTCGCGTCACTTGAGTCGTCGCATTCCAAACCTGTCTTTCGCCCAGCCGCACAATTTTGCATACCAGTTCGCGCGCGCCTGGTTATTCGAAGCACCCGCGGGCAAAGGCTGGATGGGCGAGTCCGCGTCGGAAAGGTCGAGCGCCCGGAACACCTTGAGCGCCGCCCAGGCATCGTTCGCCGCGTAGAGCAATTGCTGCGAGGTGAGGCGGGGCTGCGCCCAGTTGGAAGTGGTGGCCGACCGCGACTTGGCGAAACGTTGCCGAAACACAAGCGCCACCGCCGTCCGCACTCCCATCTCTCGCTGGTAGCCTGCCTTGTGGAACACCGTATTGAGATCCACCAGGCCGCCCGGTTTCACCCCCAGCTTCCGCAGGATATGCCCGCCATCCGACTTGAGGCCGAAGCCCGCCTTGATGAGCTGTTCCGATCGCAGCAACTCGACCAGGAACGGATGCCCCGCCGCGTGATGCAGTTGAAACAAGTAGGCCTTGTCGGGCAACGCGAACTGAACCAGATGCGGCCCTTCACTCACCTCGCCCACGGCAAACGTCGGCTTCGATTCAGTGTCGAACCCGACCATGCCTGCCGCCTTGATCTCGGCGGCGGCGGAAGCGAACTCCTCGCGGCTAGTCGGCACATGGATACGTTCCAGCGAAAGGCCCACGAAGGGCTCCATCAAGGCGATCTCGGCTTTGTTTGGGGTGAATTTTTTCATTATGGGCGATGTTAAAAGATTATTGCGATGCTGAGCTAGCCTTTCATTAGCTACGATTCGACGGGTTTCCAGCTTTTGATCCTTTCGAAAACTATTTCGCTCCCTGACTCCATTGACTCTGAGAAACCCTTACTCTGAGCTCACCCCATTTAAGCTAAAATGCCATGCGCTGTTGAATCGACAATACGTTAAGCAAAAATCCAACGTAACTTTTCAGCCAGCCAACTACATAAGCAGTATGGCTAGTGTTTAATAATTATAACGGAGCACTCTAATGAAGAAGAATCTTGCGGCAGGTTTGACGTTGTTCATCTCCATGTTATTTTCATCAAGCAACCTTTATGCGTTTGATGAAGCAGCGAAGAAACTCTTTGATAACGGTCAATATGACGAGTGCATACAAAGAGTGAAATCACTTCCCGATGGTCGGAAGCAACGCAGCAATGTCATGCTGCTGGCATACAGCAATTACCAACTATATAACTTCACAAAACAGAAAACTTTCGACAAGGAATACCAGGCTCTCTATGACACCCTTCTTGAGAAGACGGACGTTGACGATCTGAAAAGTATTCTATTCTTTGTCGATTCGAGCGATAAGCCTGCGGTTGTTGAGTCTTCGCGAAAGATCCTCCAAGAGATCTTCGAAAATCTGCACAAGATCGATGACATCGTAAAAATTCTTCCGTTTGCGGGCTCAACCGACAAAGAAACCAGAGAGTATGCATTCGACGCCATGAAGCGAATCATGGAACCAATCAGGGATATCGTAAAAAGTGGCGGCACGATGCGTCCTATCGACTTGGTCTACTTTCAGAATAAGGACGTGATCAAGGCCGCTATGGAAAATAAAGATATAAAGGCGGCACGAAAGACTCTAGTTCTGATTGAGGAGCCTGCCCTCGAGTTTCTCGCCGATTCAAGTAGCGCCGAGCTGAAAGACATATCTGAAGACATATCGGATGCGGTCAGCGATCGAAAGAAAAATTATCCGAATAGCTCCTGGTACAGTGCCACTGGCAAGCAGCTAAAGGCCTCGCGCTGACTCGTCGGGCAGCAAATCTTCTGGTGCATTTGAAGTCGAGGTAGGTCGGGAGGCCATCAAAGGGGCTAGGTGGTATTTTTCAGCCCGGGGTCTGCGGCGATGAGTCTTCTGACCAACCGTACCAGCTGAGAGCAGAAGGAGCACTCTAGTCCAGGCTCCTTTAATCGTCTCCGGTTAATACACGCAACAGGCGCCGCATTCCCCCGGATTTCGGTACCTTTTGTCCTACCTCGCATCACCACCTCTTCATGCGCTCCAGGATCGCCGCGGCCTTCTCTTCACCCTTGCTGGCCGCGCGCTCCAGCCAGTACACCGCCTTCTGGCGATCCCGGCTCACGCCCAGTCCGTCCCTGTACATGATGCCCAGCCGGAGCTCGGCGAACGGCGCATCCAAATCAGCCGCCTTCTCGTACAACTTCCTGGCTTCGCCGTAATCTCGTTTCACCTCCCAGCCGTTTTCGTACATGAAGCCCATAATGGCGAAAGATGCCGGCAGGTTGTAGCGCAACGATTCGCGGACTAGCGCCATAGCCCTGGCATGATCGACCGGCACACCACCCTGTCCAAGGTTGTACATCTGCCCCAGCCGCGCCATGGCGAGCGGCTGGCCATGCTCGACCGCCTGCTTGTAGAGTTCGACCGCCCTGTATTCGTCCCTGGGCACACCGCGCCCCCGCTGGTACAAAAATCCAAGGCGCGTCATGGCCAGATAATTCCCCTTCTCCATACCGATACGGTAAAGCTCTGCCGCCCGCTCGCGGTCGCGCGGCACGCCCTTGCCGGTCTCGTAGAGATAGCCCATATATGCGTAGCCCGAGGCGTTGTCTTCGCGGATGGCGCGCTGGTAATACTCTGCCGCCTTGTCGAAACTCTTCTCCACCCCCAGCCCGAACTCGTACAACAGGCCCATTCTAGCCAAGGCATCTGCATTGCCATTCGCCATCGCCTTTGCATACCACTCGCGCGCCTTTGCAAAGTCCTGCGCCACGCCAATGCCGCGTTCGTAGATCCACCCCAAGCGGAACTGCGCCTGGGAGTAACCCTTTTCTGCCAGAGCGCTCATCTCACGGAACAGTGAATCAAAGTCGCCGTTGAGGCGCGCCGCCATGGCACGCTGGAACGCAGCGCCAACCTCCACCCCCTGAACCGCCTTCACATACTGAGCGGTCAGAACGGCGACGCTGGGCGCGCTCGCCGGTGCCGGCTTGGCTGCAGCCTGGCTGTCGCGCTCACGCATCATTTGCCCGAGTTGCGCCTTCAGCTGCGCCACTTCGTTGCGCGAGTTCTGCAACTCTTCGTACGACTCGCGCAGCGCCTTCTCCATCTCCAGATCGGCACGCAGCGCTTTCAGTTTGGCCAGCACATCATCGGGGTCGGCCTTCATCTCCGCCTTGACGAAATAGACCGGCTGCTTCCAGTTCTCTTCCAGCACTTTCATCGCCACGATACCGGCGGTGATGTTCACCACATCGTGACTCATAAAGGAATTGCCCAGCGAATCCTGATGCATCTTCACCACCGAGCCCACATAAGTGCCGATCTCTTCCAGCAACTCGCACCTCACCCCGTCTATCGCATTGATCCGGCTGGTCTCCGCCGTATCGAAATCGGTGCCGTGATAGTTGTAGTCGCGAACGTATTCCTTCATTGCGGCCTGCGCAGGCTGTGCGGCGCAGCAAGCCGCAATCAGCAAGGCGCAGGCGATGCGCCTGACAGGCATGAATGACTGGATATGATCATTGAATGAAACCATTTCGTCCCCTTGATTGTTCCCTGCAAACCGCGCCCTTGAGTCACCAAATATTTTTGGCGTTCACAGGGTTTTTATCTCACTAGCGTTTCTGTTTCAACACCGACTTCACCATCTTCCCGAATGCCTTGTCCTTCTTGCGTTTATCCACATACGACATCTCGTTGAAATCCGACTCGGCCTTGAGCTTCAGGTAACTCTGGTAATGCTCCGGGTTCAGCTCGCCGCTCTCGATGGCCTTGCGGATCGCGCAGCCCGGCTCGTTGCTGTGGCTGCAATCGGCAAAACGGCATCGGCCTGCGAGCGCCTTGATGTCGGCAAAGCTGTCGTCCAGCCCTTCGCCGGTACTCAGGATACCCAGCTCGCGCATCCCCGGCATATCGATCAGCAGCGCCCCACTGTCGAGCGTAACCAGGTGGCGGCGCGTGGTGGTGTGCCTGCCCTCGCCCGTGCCGCTCACTGCGCCGGTCTCCAGCGCATCACGGCCGAGCAGCTGATTGATCAGCGTCGTCTTGCCTACACCCGAAGAGCCGAGCAGGCAATAAGTCTTGCCCGGTGCCATGAGCTGCTTCACCTGCTCGACGCCCTCGCCCGTCAGGTTGCTGAGCGTGATGATGCGGGCCGTGATGCCCGCAGCGCGGATATGGTCGAGCATGCGCTCCAGCTCTGCCGCGCTCACCAGATCCGTTTTGGTCAGCAGCAGCACCGGCTCGATCTGCCCCTCGTTCACCATCACCAAGTAGCGCTCCAGCCTGCGCACATTGAAATCGAAATGGCACGACTGCACGATAAACGCCACGTCGATGTTCGCCGCGATCATCTGGAAATCGATGTTCTTGCCGGGAGATTTGCGCCGCAGGAAGGACCTTCTCGGCACCACATCATGGATGCTCGCAGCCATATCCGCATCGTGATACTGCACACACACCCAGTCGCCCACACAAGGCATATCCACCGAGGATGCAGCGGTGTATAGGAACTTGCCTGTCAACTCGGCAGGCACTTCGCCGTGTTCGTTGCGAACGACATAGCGCCCGCGATCGACAGCGGTTACCCGTGCCAGGCGCTGGCCTGATCCACACAGCTTGCTTGCCTGTTGCTGAAGCTGGCTATCCAAACCAAATTCGGTCAATTCCATGGTGCTGCCCTTTGCTTCAGAAAAGAACATCGCCCTCTCGGGCGATATGCGGTCGCTAGCGCCTGTAATCGGCCAGCAGCGTTCCAACCTGGAGAATCGCCTTTTCATATTCCGCATTGCGCCACGGCTCTTTCAATGCGGCGGCATACCACTCCTTCATCGAGGGCAACGCCACTAGCCGGTTCACATACTCCAGCGAACGCGCGGACATCTTCGGCCCGTAAGATTGGATACGGAAAGCAACCGGTGCATAGAACGCATCGACCGCAGTAAAGGCTGTACCAGCCAGAAACGGCCCGCCAAAACGGTTAAAGCCGTCATTCCACAGCTCATCGAGACGGGCAACATCGGCCAGCACCCCGGCGGGAAAGTTGTCGATACGAACGCGTATGCCGCAATTCATCGAACACGTGCTGCGCAGATCCATGAAGCCGGAATGCATCTCTGCGGCGGCAGAACGCGCCCATGCCCGCGCCACGGCATCGGCCGGCCACACCTTGGGAAACTGTTCCGCCAGATACTCGGCAATCGCCAGCGAATCCCAAACGGTGGTGCCGCCATCCACCAGGCAAGGCACCCGGCCGGAAGGCGAAAATTCTTTGACCGCCGCATCCCCGAGCGGGAACAGCTTTTCCTCGAACGGAATGCCCAGCTCGCGCATCAGCACCCAAGCGCGCAAAGACCATGAGGAGTAGTTCTTGTTGGCGATATAGAGCGTGAACATGATGAAACCCTTTAGTGGCTAAACGGGGACAGCACTCCGGCACCTTTGGTTTGTACCTCTACAACAATTCGTCTTCGGTACTTCCTACGACCGATTGTCCTTCTCCAAGCCGATCATCTCCCTGCCGGTACCGGTTTGGGTTGCGGCTTCTTGCCCTTGGATTCTTTCCGCTTGTCTTTGCTTCCCATGATGATCTCTCCTTGTTATTGATCGACTGTGATTCACTGCAAACGATTCGACTCCGGTACCTTTGGTCCCGATCTATTTCTTCACGGAAGTCACCGTGAGCGTCTTCTCCAAAAGACCGTCTTCGCGGATCTTATGTATCTTATATGCGTACATCGATTTGCCAACGAGTGCGAGCAGGTAATTTCCGCTTCCATCGTCTTTCTGCATCACGGTAACGGCATCTGGCATCGAGAATTCGAAAGTCTCACAGTTGTCTTTAGTGGGCTGTTTAGCGAGGCTCGTCATGTCTATGTAAGAACCTTTCCCTTTGCGGCCATCCGCGTGGATGAAGTTTCGATACTCTACCACCCCACCCATTTTCTCCAGAGCAAGTTTAGCGACCTCGCTTCGTTTCGCCGGCTTGCCCCGCGCGTTTTCAATCGTGAAATCGACAGCCTCACCGAGCGTGTGGCTGTCTATGAAATCGCTCGTTAATGCGACCAGCGGGCCAGGTGCCAGCCCCTCGATGACGCGAGTCACTTTAAGGTTCTTTGAAACCTTGAAAATAATGATGGTCGGCGACTGAAGATAGTGAGGCGTCACATGAAAGATAACCTCATCCTCACCATCATCATCGAGGTCTGCCTCGATGATATTCTCGACCTTCATACGATAGGGTTTATCGCCAAATAATTCCGGATAGTCATCCTTCAGCAAATACTGTTTCACAGCTTCGATTTTTGGTGACGGCTCGACCGCAAACGCGGCCCCCCATGTGACAAGTAGCGCCAGCAGCAACCCGATTATGATGCGTACCTTCATGAAGCCCCCCTTTGTTCTGAAAACTATTTCGATGCTGCCCCGCTCACGAGATCAATCAAAATCGGTAATTCACGCCCAACCCTAAATAACTCACCTTCTGCGTAAACGAATATGTGGCAATCACCCCATCACTGTACGCGATGGAAATGTTCTTGCTGCCGAAATCCATGTGGTTGAATTCGACAAAGGCCGACAGGTCATTGCCGATCTTGCGCTCCAGACCGATGCCGATCAGCCATCCGCTGCGCGTGACTTCCTTGTTCCCGGCGTAAGACGGGCCGGCAAGGGGAGTCGGATCGGAATCGTTGTGATCCGTCCTGGTCATTGCGCTGCCGGCTTTCAGGTAGGCAAACATCTCCGGCTGGAACACATAACCGACTCGGCCCGTAATGGAAGCCAGGTAGTTGACGTAGTAGGTAACCCGATCCGAAGGACCGCTACCTCTGACATACGGGTGGCTGCCGCTCATGAACCCCTTGTCCGCGGAAAATTGCGCGCCCACCACCCAGTTCGCAGACTGACGATCGCAACCCGCCTGCCCGCCGATCACACTGCCCTCGGCGGTGGCGGAACCGATTGAATTGTTGTTGGCGGTATCGACACCGCCGATGCGGGCCGTGCCATATCCGCCATGAACACCCGCATAACAGCCATTCCAATCTGCGCCAGGATCGGCCTGAGCATTTTGGGCGGCGCTCGCAGCCAGCAGGCAGAGCAGTCCGGAAACCATCTGGAATCTGTTCATGTTCATTTATATTCTCCCGAAAATAATTAAAGGGGCCAGGCTCAAACTGTTTTTCTGGGCGAGGGGCGCGTAGAGCTAGCGGGGCGATGCTGCGCCCTTGGACTGCGAGACTGCCGCCGCAGGTGCACTGGCAGCTTGCACTTGTGCGCCAGCAACAGTCTCAGTGTGCGATGGCTGCAGGAACGTCGTCAAGACTGCCACTTCCTTATCAAGGATCTTGTTCTGTTCCGCCAAAGTCTGTCCGCCCGCGCCCTCTTCCAGCTCACCCCGTTGTGAGTCCAGATGTTCAATCGCTTTCTTTACCCAGGCGAGCCAGAGGGAACGCTGGTTCGTGGCATACAATCTGGACGCTGGTGTTACCACCTTATTGAAATCCTCGTATTGATTCGGATAGAAGTCCATTTCATCACTTGGCGAGCGCAGGTCTTTCAACCAGCGATCCAAAAAGTACTGCCTGACTTCCCAAGCTTCCGGCGATTCGCCCAACACTTCTATTTCTTCAAGACGCTGCTCGCTAACCCCACAGTAGACCGGCTCATCTTTCACCCATGCGACAGCAAATTCAGTAGGATGGAAAGACACATCGATCACAAAATACTTCCGGTTGGCGAGGATGTATTGGATATCCGCAGACTTCGAGAAAGAAGCCTGACGCAAGAAATCTTCCAGTGGCTTGGCGCTCCGCTTGTTGGCATCCATGAACGCCTCAAGAAATGCGCGATCCTTTTCGAAGGTCAGCATTGCCGAAGTGCATATCGTGAGGTCATTCTTGAACTCTGCCAGCTGTTCTGCACCTGTCTTAGCCAATGGCTTGGGCAGCTTGATCGCGGCCGTGGTGGCCGGAAGTTGAGTATTCGTCTGAGAATCTTCACCGCACGCCGCCAAAGACAGCACAGCGCAAAACGCTACAGCAATCCGCATGGACCCCCCTTATTTTCTAACCACAACAATTCTGCTTTAGTACTTTTGCCTCTATGGGAACGAGATTGCGATGGAGCCCAATTAGCTCCACTCGCCCCTAGCCCGGAAAAACAATTCAAACCTACCCCCTTTAATTTCAAAACATATTCCGATGCTGCCCCCATTAGCTCCCCGGAAAGAACATCGCCCTTGCGGGCGATGTAATGGACTATTGCGATGCAGACCCATTAGCTGCCTTAGCTATTCATGTGAATAGTTCAAAGACAGCGCACTTCAAGTTATTCGGGAACAATGGTCTATCCCCATTGGTTGCTAGCTAGATTATTTTTTTATAATACCTTTGATTTCTGATAGTTGTGGCACTACGCTAACAAAGCCAGTTTTTTGAATTAGCGCTCTCTCCTTCTGGGGTTCTTGGTGTGATTTCTGGACTCCCCCCCCCCGATAGAGATGGTTCGTTATATACCATCGATTGTCTTACCATCGAATGAAGCTCAAAAAGCATATTCTTCGTCGCAGGAGCGAGCGCAACTGGGTTGTTCTGAACGTATTTGTCAACATCGACAAATACGGCACCTATTGCGTAATCATTTGACGTTGTTCCCGTTGAACTGAAGCACTTCCCACTAGCTTGAAATGCCGTAAGAGAACCGCTCGCGTCGCACTTTATTTCTGAGTAGCTTTGTGAAATCACTCTGGAAAGAATCAGACTTTGAATCCACAGACGTTTAAGGTGATTTGGATTTGGCGCGGCAGCAGCCGAACGTATTTGTGAATCCGGCATTTGATTCCACGGAACATCTACTCGCGATATATCAACAATTGTATAGTCAACAGCCTGATTTGCACTAAGCGAAGTAGAAAATGCCAGATAGCCCCCCTGACTTGATGCATCGTGGGTTATTTTTGACGAATATACTGTGCCGTCCTTTATTGTTTCTTCTCGTGGCTGGAAACCCGAAGGTAATATTGGTTGGGCCAGAACTTGGTAAGTGTCAGGACTGGGGCCTTCCGTTACCAACAAACCTACATTTTCTTTCATGAAAAATCTTAGGTCGGCAGTGTTTTTGACGGGAGTCCTATATTTCCAGTCATCAGGCAATCTTAGGTCAACTGCCTCGTCCTTAAACTTTACCCCTGCACAGCCTGATATAGATACTGCAACGACCAATGACGCAAACAACCTCAATTTTCTTGCACTCATTTCCATTCTCCCTTAGTTCAGATTAACTACTCTCTCCTTAGAATTGAAAGGGATCAGCATCACAATTCAAAAAACAATTGCGATGCAGCCCCCATTGGCCACATTCAGGCGCGCATCATCTTGACTGGGTGTAATAGGAGCAACTCGGCCCTGTGCAGGTGCTGCTGTTGAAATCGAAGACCGTGGAATGCCCCGGGTTGCCTGTCGGGCTCGCCACGCCTCTAGGCACAAAGAAGGTGGCCGAATTTGCACCGAACAACCCGGCGGGAAAGGTGAAATCCTTGATCACGACATAGCTGTTCTGAGGCACAACGTATTTCCGGGGCGGCATGGCGGGTGCCGCCGCTGGCTGCATCGCGCCTGCAGCGGACTCTGCCTTCGCGGGTTTATTGACAGCCTCCTGCGCGGCCTTCGCCTTCATCGCATCGATCCAGGCTTGCAGATCTTCCTGCGCCGCAGGCCGTAACATGCCTTTGGCAACGGCATCCTTGATGCCGGCCGGCCCCGCCAGAGGCGCATTCTTGTCGTAGTACGTCTCCACCGTGTTGGTGCTAGAAGTCAGAAAGCGCATGCCCGGCTTTATCGGCTGGCCCATCAATACCGTCCCATTCGAGATCACATAGACATTCTCCACGGGCCGGCCAAAGAGCTTGCGCGACATCGAATCGAATGCCGCCGGATTCTCGGTGGTGATGTAAGAAGTGCCGCACCCGGCCTTGTTGTCGTATGTGCTGATGAAATACGGCACCGTATCCGGGGTGCCCGCCAGCACCTGCCGGTGATAGCCGCTCGCAAACACGCCCACAATGCGCGTCTTCTCCGACCAGCCGATATTCCAGATGGTCGGCTCATACGCCCCCAGCATCAGCACGACAGGCTTGTCCGGGGAATTCACCACCACATCCACCTTCGTCGCCTGATGTCCGCTCTGGTCGATCTGGAAATCGATCACCTTGCCGGTATATGCACCAGTGGCGAACACGGCGAATTTGGCAGGCAGAGAACCGGGCGGGAAACTGCATCCCATCGGTTGGGGGGACATGTTCGAATTGAGTGTGGCGGGATCGAACTTGAATGTCGTCAGCTTATCTGCACCCGATGCAACGGGGGCAACCAGCACTGCGAAAACGCAGGCGAGAAGGGATCTGTACATATCGGCCTTTCCGAAAATTAGCGGGTGGGACACTACCCGCCACCGCAAGCAGGGTCAATATGCCAAACGGCCTATACCTTTACATCGCTACCAGGCGCAGGTCACTCGCTCATCGTAATGACAACCTTCCCGCCCGCATGCCCCTGCTCCACGTAACGCACCGCATCGGCGGCCTGCTCAAGCGGATAGCGCTTGTCGATGACCGGCTTCAGCTTGCCCGCCTCGACCAGCTCTTTCAGCAAACGCAGGTCCTGCAGGTTCGCTTTCGCAGTCACAGCCGCCATCTTGCGCCCTCCCAGTGAAAGCAGCGCACCGAACAGCAATGCCTGGAACAACTGTTTGCTGCCGCCGCCGACCATCGCATATCGTCCTTGTGGTGCCAATGCGCGCCGGTAATCGAGGATGGAACGGACGCCATTCACCGCCAGGATCAGATCGTATCGCTCGCTACTCCGGGTGAAATCCTGTTGCGCGTAATCGATGACGTGGTCGGCTCCCAGCATACGCGCCTGCTCCATTTTCTTTGCGCTGCACACCGCAGTCACCTCCGCGCCGAAATGCTTCGCGAGTTGCACCGCAAACGTCCCCACACCACCGGAAGCGCCATTGATCAACACCCTCTGCCCCGCCTGTATCCGCCCCACATCGCGCAGCGCCTGCAATGCCGTCATCCCGGCCAAGGGAAGCGCTGCGGCTTCTTCAAAGGAAACATTGGCTGGCTTCAACTCAAGCTCGCTCTCGAAAGCGCACTTGTATTCCGCAAAACCGCCGAAGCCGCTGGCGAACACCTCGCCGAACACCTCATCGCCCGGTTTGAAGCGCGTGACATCCGGCCCCACCGCCTCCACCACCCCGGCGACATCGCCACCAAGCGAAGTGACGCGGCTGGGCCTGAACAAACCAGAATAGAACCGCACCAGAAAAGGTGACGCACTCATCATGCGCCAGTCCGCTGCGTTCACTGACGCGGCGCGGACTTTAACAAGCACCTCATTCCCCTTGGGAACAGGCTTTGGCACCTCAACGAGCCGCAGCACCTCGGCTGGGCCATATTCAGAAAAGGTAATCGCTTTCATGGCAACCTCTCTTCAAAAATGAATGCAGTGCTGAACCCTATTAGCTTTCCGGTCTGCCCCTATTGTTCCAAGAGGTATCTTGCCTCCAAGCCAATAGGGACAGCCATCTTCAGGCTATTGCAGTGGGGTTTGGCGAATGGCGGGCATGCGCGTGGCAATGCCTTGCAGATCGCCTATTGATGCGGCTTGCGGGGAGGTATGTTCATATTTCGAAGCAAACCCCATTCAATTACTTACTCTCCCAGAAACCGTGGTCTGTCCCCGATTATTCCTGTCCCCGATTATTCCCCACTTTATTTCGCCAGCTAATCAGTACACCAATATCTTGCATGACCATCTTTTCTGTTTTCCAGATTGCTCAGTGCCTTCTTTAATCTCTCTGGAGTTGGCTGCTCAAAAGCGAGCACTTTCGTGTAATACCCAATGGCCTTGTTACGCACAGCCTCTTTATCCTTATCCTCCGGATGGGCAGCAAGATGTTTTTTGTAACAATACATGATCGATGGGGATTCATCCCCCGGTAACAACTCTTCATACAAATTCTGGTAAAAAGTTGCAAGGATTGAATAGACTTTTCTCGAATACTTTCCATCGGGATATTTTTTCAAATAGATTTGAGCCAATCCAATATCGGGTACACCACTTAATTCGGACATGTTGCCCCTACCCGATATTGCCGCCATCAATGTTGCTTCACCGTAACGAGAGTTGGGATTAAGTTTGTATGAATCAACGATAAGCTTTCCACCATAATCAAACTGATCCGAATAATGTCCAACATACAACCCCAGTAGCTCATATTTTTTATCCCAAAAGATTTGAGAGCGATTACCCGGATAAGCCTTATGTATTTCATCAACCACCTTGCCGAGCTCTTCAGAAAGTTCGTATAACTTCTCCGCGTCTTCAGGCACCTGCTTCAACGATTTATAGGACTGGTAAATCTCTTCCAGCTTTCCTTTCAATTTGCTGTAACGATCCCCTTTTACCTCGATTCTTTTTCCGGTCTTTGGATCGACAAAGCCCTGTATCGGCATCAGCTTGTCTGCAACCTGCCGGATAGCTCCTGTGTAATAGATGCGATCATCCGTGTACACACCTATCTCAGGGTACTTGGGCATTGGAAAATAGCTGCTGAACTTACCGTTTGCTTCAACCACAAGCTTTTCCAGTTCCTCATCCAGCGTATACAGGCTTTCGATATTTGCTATTTCTGGCGTTTTTGCTATAGCCAAGAAAGTAGTTCTGATCTGCTCAAACCGCGGTTTGAATGGCTCAAACCAGAGGCGAACCTCAGCTCGAGATAGCATTTCCTTGTCATAGCGCAGCCCCCCGGTATAGTTCATACCTTTATCAATAATATAAACACCAATGACTGCCTGATATTGATATCTTGACTGCTCTTTGTCGCTCCAAAATGCTGCCCAGGCATCCTGATTCCGTATCGACTTAACCTGCAATTCCAATTCCTTCAACTCAGTATCCAGCGCCAGTATTCTCTCCTTATCCTTTTGGCTTGCTGCATTCGCGTATGCCACGAGGATACAATTCAAGGTGATTTCTACAGGCGAAAAATCCCCATCACCGATCTGTATCGGCTGTTGAATACAAGTGTTCGTATTTGTGACGACGGAACCAACAGTCTTGCCTTGCGCAAACGTGTCATCAATCCCATGAGAGGCAGGTCGCCCCGTTCCTTCCCGAAAACCGAATTGCCAAATCAACAAAATGGCAAGGATCGCCAATGTCAACAGTGCTAACCAGAGCCGCATTCTTTTATTGATCATGTCAGCCTTTCACTGAAACACTTCAGAACAATTCGACTCCAGTACCTTGTATTTCCTACTTTCCCGCTCGCATGCCCCTGCTCCACGTAACGAAGAAAAGGGGACGGATTTATTTTTCAACCAAAACAAATAAATCTGTCCCCATTTTTCATTCAATCAAGGAACACCATTTCTTTGCTCGAACTCTACCGGACTGACATAACCTGGCGACTTGTGCATCCGGCTGCAGTTCAGCCTCGAATTAAAGGGGCCAGGCTCGAATTTCTTTTTTTTACCTGCATCACTTGCCATTAAGCGCCTGCGCCTGTGCCAGGCTTTCCTGCTTGACCGCCCTGCGGCGCTCGGCGAACTGGCCGTAGGACATCTGCCCCTTGCTGAGCTCGAGGATCAGTTGCTGGCCGCGATTGAAGGCATCCACGCTGATCTGATAGTAGGCATCGCGCGCCGGGGGATTGGCATTGAAACAGGCCTCGCGCTTCGCCCCCCATTGCACGATCAACTTGCGCTCGCTCTTGCCTGGAAGCTCCTCGATGGTCATCAGGCTGAACAGGTTGTCTTCCTTGCCGCTCAGCGCCACCTTCTTGCTGATCGGTTTCAGCGCCGGATCGCTCTCCAGCGCCAGCATGCAATCCGGCTGCGATATGCCGGTCACTGCAAGGTTCCTTACCGCCAGTTGCTTGCAGTCGGCCAGGTTGGCGACACCGTCCTCATCGCTCGCCTCGACGAACTTTGCATTGCTCGCAAACGCGCCGACCACCGAGCCCACCAGCGGCAACGCCCCCACGACAGGCACCTTGCGCACGAACATCTGGCTGAAATAATGGTTCCTGCCCGCAGTCACCTCGAAATGCAGATCGTTCTCGCCCGCCGTCGCGCGGGAAGACAGGACATGTGCCCCCGGCTTCAACTCAAGATAGAAATACGAACCATTCGGCAGATCGCCCAACAGTTGCCCGTCCAGCCACACCTGCTCCACCAGCGCCTTCCCCATCACCCCCGTGTTGCGATAGACGAACACCCCCGCCATGTTGGCCGAAAGCCGGGTGGCACTTGCCGTCCCGGAGCCGCTCTCGGCCATGCCGGCGGACGTCATCACAGACAACATGCAGAACATCAGGATGTGCAACAAGCTCTTCATATCAACCCCTATGCCACAACAAAGAAAAAATTCTCGATGATCACCCTGCACCACTAGCCCCATTTAACTAGCAAGTGCCGAAGGATTCATCTACCTCATCTATCATCTGAAACCGTGGTCTGTCCCCGGTTAAATTCCACTGACGTACCCGCTCAGGATTGACTGCTCTTCTTCCTTGCCCATCTAACACCTCCAAGTGTATTGTGACTCCACTTAAATGTGTCCGAAAGACCCGGGTCAATTCAGTCTGACCCCATCGATCATTCTCAACCTGGGTGGCAATGAAATCTTACTTTTGATTTACCCGCTTTGATTTTGGCAAGCAATCTTTCTACGTCCTGCCTGATATCTGCGCCCTTTGACTGATTGACGAACAATGATAGCTCTTTGATTGCAGAATCCGGGCCACCGCATACGCATATGTTTTCATCTATCAATGATTCCTTGAGATCGGCTATCACCTTTTCCACTGCTGATCGATATACCTGATTGACTGGCTGCTTCATCTTGGTGGCCGCAAGATAAAGCTTGGTCATTGCACCACTACCATAGCTACCGCAAGAACTGTAGTCAGTCACCTGTTCATCATAGACCGGCCGAATGTCATCTCCATAGACTTCAGACATGAAATTAAAGAAATCTTTATCCTCTTTTGAACCTTTTCTCTGAGCCAATTCCTTAAAGAAAATCCACCTTGGCTCTACCCCCACAATCTCTTCCCGAAATACAAAGAAACCTTTCATCTCTTGTTGCACCAACTTGTAATCCTGGTCGCTCAAGGACTCCAGCACTTCTACCAATTCATCAGCAAGAACATCGCCATCCAAATACAGATCATCCAATGATTGCGTGCTTTTACCGTTTTCGAATTGGGACATCTGTTCTGAATACTGATGCACCTCAGCAAAAATCGACGACTGGTCACCGTATACTTGCATCGGAAGAAACCACATCACCAACAAGACAGCGAGCACAACCGAATTAATTGCAGTACGCATATTGCTCCCGTGGTTGAGGATCACTTCAAAATTGGTTTTTCGAACACGACCCCTTTAATTTCCCGATTAATTCCCGGCCCGTCAAAACAATTGCGACGCTGCCCCCTTTAATTCATTTGCTCAACAGTCTAATGAACCGTTACCACAATCGGCTCACTACGAGTAATGATCATAGTGTGCTCGAATTGAGCCGAGAGATTCCCCGGCATACCAACCAGCGTCCAGCCATCGTCGGATTCGGAAACCGTTCTGCTCTTGGTGGAAAGAAAAGGTTCTATGGCAATGACCATGCCTTCTTTGAGAACGCGTTGGTCGCGCGGGTCGTAAAGCCCAAGAATATGTTCTGGGTCTTCGTGAATGGCTCTACCAACTCCATGACCACCAAGGTTCTCGATTATTCTCAGATGATGTGTATTGGCGACTTGCTCTATCGCCCTGCCAATCCGGTTAAGCGGCTGCCCCGCCCTGGCAACTTTGATCGCCTCGGCCAAAGCAATGCGTGTGGCGTGGCATAGCTTCGTCTTGATCGGCGTACTAGGCGGAACGACCTTGGTGCCTCCGGTATCCGCAAAATAGCCCTCCAGCTCCGCAGAGACATCCACGTTGACGAGATCACCCGCCTTGATGATGCGACCACCCGGCACACCATGTGCCGCCTGTTCGTTCACGCTGATGCATGTAGCCCCCGGAAAATCGTAGGCAAGCTGTGGCGCAGAACGCGCGCCAAATTCGGCAAGCAACTTCGCCCCGATGGCGTCCAGCTCAGCCGTTGTCATACCCGGCTCAATCGAATCAAGCATCTTGTGCAAGATAAGCGACACGATTCGGCCAATGCGTTGCAACGCGACGATGTCTGATTGGGATTCGATTGTCATTGTTGGTTCCTGTTCAATTTGTCACCCAGAAAACGTGGTCTGTCCCCAATTGTTTTACAAAAGAACACCACAACCAAGAGTGTTAGCGTTCTAAGAAAACCATACAGAGCAACGTAGTTCTGCATCTTAGGCAAATGGTTTGGTGCGTGCTCAACTGCGTAGTGGTAGACGTACCGGAAGAAATCCGCTTGTCGTACATTTGTGTCGCCCGATGGTTCTTTCAGGCCTGCATGTTGTTGCATTATCGCTGTGACTTTTAATGTAATCACATGAGCCAACAGCCTATCTAGAGACTTTGCATATAGGTCCCTAAACCCTAAGATTTTTCCGAGCAACAGGTCGAGTATAGATATTGGTGCCAAAAAGACAGCGACAACTACTCGGATCGATACTCGTAACACTTTGTGTTTTTCAACGTCAAAATATCCCGGAGAACCAATATCAAGAAGATACTTTGATGGATAACCAATCGACCAAATGGAGTAACGCTCGATAATCCCAGACGATATGAACGCAAGAATATGGCCTAAAGTGTAGGCAACCAATACAAATGGAATATAGAGCTCTGGCTTCCCAAAGCTTAATTTCGTGGCAACAAAGTCGATGATACTTAAGCTTGATTGCGTGTGAGCAAAACCAGCCATCACCCCATAGATAAAAAGTGCACCCGGCGTGAAATACCCAAGGAAGTCATAAAACGAAAACGGGTTCTGCTTCATATCCATGTCTCACCCCTAGAACAAACTGAGCCACAATTTAATAAAAAGGGGTACCCCATTAGCGGATCCACCTCTGGGAGAAAACCGAGGTGTCCCCTATTTTTTTTCTTTAAGCGCTTCTGGTTGCGATGTTGGTAGTACTGAAAGGCCTAGCATAAGCTGACCGAATGGTTGTCTGCCGGTGATCCATGCAACGGCTTCACGAATGGCACCATAGAGTACGCTATGTGCAGTGATCATTACTCCGCGCATGGCCTCTTCTTTAGAAAGCTTGGTATCTGCCGAAAAAACGCCGATACATTCCATGTCGATGATGTAGGGATATGCGGCATCTCCGTTGATGTTGAATTTGGAACTCATGCCGACTTGGTATTTCCCTTCCTCCCCATCAGTAGGAACCAGATTTATGGTATTCACGGGCCCAAGGATCTTCTGTGCAAGGTTGCCTGGTTGGTGATCAGGAATTGCGATGACAACAGAGCGAGTAAACATGACGCGCTCGAGTTGTATGGGGTGTTGGCTATCACTCATATTAAGCGGCTATAGATTCTTCGATTTCTGAATTACTTGCCAAATGGTCAACAAACTCAGTAACCGTAGTGCATACCGCTGTTACCTGTGAAGCACTGTTAGTTACAGGGAATGAAATGACTTTATTACCCCATCGTTGTGCCGCAACAGTCTTCGCAGCAACAGACTCATTCACAACCTCAATCTGCAGGCGCGCGCCAGATGCTCGACTCAGCTTAACCATCGTTTCAATGGTCATATTGGTATCGCCACGAAATACCTTGGAGATATATGCCGCGCTGGTGCCAATTTTCTTGGCAAGGTTGGCGTAGCTCAAACCAGCAAGACGAATCTGCTTTTCGAGCGCCATCGCGAAATCCAGTTTTGCTGATTCCACCCAATAGGCATCTGTCTTTTTTCTTTCGGCAAGGTAGGTTGCCAGTTTTTTATTAATCGCCATTTTCATTCTCCTCGATCACGATGAGTGCGTTATGTTGAACGGCTTCCAAGTATTCATGCTTGAGACGAATCGCTTTCTTGACATGCTTTTGGTCAACGGCTTGCGTCTTTTTGATCAGACCTGTGGTGCAGATGATAAGAAAATCATCCTCCGTCTTGAAATAGAACAAACGCAACTTGCCTTTGATCAGCTCGTATATCTTTTCATTTTTGTCTACGCAATGAGACAGTACGGCGGGGATCTTGGATAACCCCTCTTGACTGATTCGTTCGAGCAATTCAAGCAATCCATCCGCACTTGCTTGGTAACTCGCCTCCGGGTTCATCAAGAATTCCATTGACTCGCATGAGTCCAAATTCCCAACTGCACCGACTTTGTAGTAATTAGAGTGCGTTACCAATATCTGCATAGTATTAACCTATAGGTTAATTGTCAATGTCGACAATGAGCAGCTTGCGAATGTCTCAACCCGGTCATAACGTTACCGACTAATCGGCTTATACCGAATCCGCTTAGGCTTCGCTCCCTCTTCACCCAAACGCTTCCGCTTGTCCGCCTCATATTCCTGATAGTTACCATCAAAGAATGTCCACTTGGAATCGCCTTCGCACGCCAGAATGTGGGTGGCGATGCGGTCGAGGAACCAGCGGTCGTGGGAGATGACGGCGACGCAGCCGGCGAATTCGAGCAGCGCATCTTCGAGCGCGCGCAGGGTTTCCACGTCGAGGTCGTTGGAGGGTTCGTCGAGCAGCAGCACGTTGCCGCCGGAGATAAGAGTCTGCGCCAGGTGCAGGCGCCCGGATGACTAATCAGGGACAGACCACGTTTTATTCTTCCCCAATTCTTCATGCCCCACTCTGGATAAAGTCCGAAACTACTAGGGACGGAGCCCAATTGTCGAAAATAATTTGGCTCCGTCCCCATGTCATGCTTGTACCTCATCTATCACTTGGAATGTCTGCCGTCAGTGTAATCATGATTAATGACGACATCGGCCGAGGGTATCTGAGACCAATGGTTAGAAAACTTATCCATTCTGTTATACAGTTTCGGCAGCCACAAAGCATTCACTGAGGGGGGGGAATCGTTGTAGGCCGCATCAAGTACCGGATCGTCACCATGCGGCCAGAATGCTCCATCGAATTTCGCTATCCATCTCTCTAGAAGTTCGATAGCTGGCCCCGTGTAACCCCACTTTTGTACGCCGCCTGCACTCATCAAGATGTTGGATTCCGGGTTAAAAGGAATGCGCCCGTCTAAATGGTGTCCTCGATCCGCAATCCAATTGTAAATTGCGAAATCATGGTCACCAAAGAGCATCTGCGGGTACTTCCAAACCTCCGTATCAATGTCCATCCAGACTACAGGCTCTCGATACTGGATAAGTTTCTCGAGAATGAAGCGCGACTTGTATCGGCAACCATCCTCCCATGATGCAAATGAGGGGCGCGACTGTATGTCCGAACGAAGCTCGAAGCGGTTCAGAGAAGCCTGAAGTTTGCGGGCGAGTGCCGGATAAGCTCCATTCGGAGTGAAGTATGAAATAAAGATCATAGAAATATCTATCGGCTGATAGGTTTGTAACGAATACGTTTAGGTTTGGCTCCTTCCTCGCCTAACCGTTTACGTTTATCAGCCTCGTATTCCTGATAGTTGCCGTCAAAGAACGTCCACTTCGAATCGCCTTCGCAGGCGAGGATGTGGGTGGCGATGCGGTCGAGGAACCAGCGGTCGTGGGAGATGACGGCGACGCAGCCGGCGAATTCGAGCAGGGCATCTTCCAGCGCGCGCAGGGTTTCCACGTCGAGGTCGTTGGAGGGTTCGTCGAGCAAGCAGCACATTTCCGCCTGAGATGAGCGTCTGCGCCAGATGCAGGCGGCCGCGTTCGCCGCCGGAGAGTTGGCCGACGATCTTGCCCTGGTCCGCGCCCTTGAAGTTGAAGCGGCCGATGTAGGCGCGCGCCGGGGTTTCGTATTTGCCCACGGTGAGGATGTCGTTGCCGCCGGAGATGGCGTCGAACACGGTCTTGTCGTTGTCCAGCCCTTCGCGCGACTGGTCGACGAAGGCGATCTTGACGGTAGAGCCGATCTTCACGCTGCCGCTGTCCGGTTGTTCCTTGCCGGTGATCATGCGGAACAATGTCGATTTACCCGCGCCGTTGGGGCCGATGATGCCGACGATGGCGCCGGGCGGGATCTTGAAGCTGAGGTTGTCGATCAGCAGGCGGTCGCCATAGGCTTTGCTCACGCCGTCGAATTCGATGACTTCGTTGCCCAGGCGCTCGCCGGCCGGGATGAAGATCTCCTGCGTTTCGTTGCGCTTCTGGTATTCGGTGTTGGAGAGTTCTTCGAAGCGGGCCAGACGCGCCTTGGACTTGGCCTGACGCGCCTTGGGATTCTGGCGCACCCATTCCAGTTCCTGCTTCATCGACTTCATGTGCGCGTCGATCTGCTTGTTCTCCTGCTCCAGCCGCGCCTCCTTCTGCTCCAGCCAGCTGGAGTAGTTGCCCTTCCACGGGATGCCGTGGCCGCGGTCCAGTTCGAGAATCCATTCGGCGGCGTTGTCGAGGAAGTAGCGGTCGTGGGTGACGGCGACCACGGTGCCGGGGAAGCGCACCAGGAATTGTTCCAGCCATTCCACCGATTCGGCATCGAGGTGGTTGGTGGGTTCGTCCAGCAGCAGCATGTCGGGCTTTTCCAGCAGCAGCTTGCACAGCGCCACGCGGCGCTTCTCGCCGCCGGAAAGGTTCTTGATCACGGCATCCCATTCCGGCAGGCGCAGCGCATCGGCGGCGATCTCCATCTGGTGCGAGGCATCGCTGCCGCTTGCTGCGATGATGTTTTCCAGACGGGCCTGCTCGGCGGCGAGCGCGTCGAAGTCGGCATCCGGCTCGGCATAGGCGGCGTACACCGCGTCCAGCTTGGCCTGCGCTTCCATCACTTCGCCCAAGGCGGACTCCACTTCCTGGCGCACGGTCTTGGCCGGGTCGAGCACCGGCTCCTGCGGCAGGTAGCCGATCTTCATGTTGGGCAGGTGCTGCACCTCGCCGTCGTATTCCTTGTCCTGCAACGCCATGATGCGCAGCACGGTGGATTTGCCCGAGCCGTTCAGACCCAGCAGGCCGATCTTGGCGCCGGGGAAGAAGCTGAGGGAGATATCCTTGATGATCTGACGCTTGGGGGGAACGATCTTGCTCACGCGGAGCATGGACATTACATATTGACCTTGAGCCATTTGATTGCGCTTTCTTGAGGTGTGGGACATGAAGGGGCGTAGCTTACCGTAAAGCGGGGGCAACTAGAATCCTGATGTATAGGCGCATAGCGGTAAGGCGCCGTCCGCCCTCATACCCCAATCCCGTTCGTGCCGTGAGCCTGTCGAAGGCGTCGAAATGTCCACAGGCTGGTGCGCCGTTCAATCCTTCGACAAGCTCAGGACGAACGGGATTTGGGGGACGGCTTTGGAGGCGGCTCAGGACGAACGGGGTTTGGGGGACGACTTTGGGGGCGGCTCAGGACGAACGGGTTGGGGTTTGGTGTATTCGGAGCGAAAACCTTTACGACCAAGGCTCAGGACGAACGGATTTTTGTCTCCGTCACTCCCTCCAACCGTTCGTGGTGCACCCGCAAGGGGTAGGCCGTGGCTGTAAGGGGCATTCGCCCCAACAGCACACGCACAGCTTGTCGAACCATCCCGTCCTTGGACGGGGGCAAGTCGAAGGATGAATGCCTTTAGTTCGGCGCGCCGTTCCTTCCTTCGACAAGCTCAGGACGAACGGGGTTGGGGTTTGGAGTGTTCGGAACGAAAAACTCGGACGAATACCTACTCATCCGTTCGCCCTGAGCCTGTCGAAGGGTGAACGGACTTGCTAGCCGCCAACCTAGAAACCTCCTCCCAATCCCCACGCATCAAGGCTTCTTTCTTCTTCCGGCTCCAGCCTTTGATTTGCATCTCTGCCGACAAAGCTTCTTCTCGTGTGGTGCATTCCTGTGACCACAGCATCTCGACAGGAAGACGCGATGCGGTATACCCATCACATCCGCCGGACTGATGCAGGCCGATGCGTGCTTCCAGGTTGTCGGTGTGTCCGGTGTAGTAGCTTCCGTCAACACAGCGAAGAATATAGACCCAGAACATTTGATTTCTCCACTATCATTTATCCGGCACGGTGAAGTCATCATACCCGTCCAGGCGAGACTACAAAATTCAACCTGAGCTTCGAGTCCGTTCCCACAGCCCGTTCGTCCTGACCCTTCGACAAGGCCTTTAGTCCTGAGCTTGTCGAAGGGTCAGGACTAAAGGCCTTGTCGAAGGATTGACCGGCACTCAGGCCCGGGCTTTCCTCCCCGGAGCGGACGGACTTGATACTCGCCCTGATGCAACCATTGTCATTCCTCTTTAGAATTCAAGCCATGAAGATCCTTGTCTTGAGCGATTTGCATAATGAGTTCACGGTATTCGAGCCGATCGAAACCGATGCGGATGTGATCGTGCTTGCCGGGGATATAGACAACGGCGATGCCGGGCTCAAATGGGCGCGGAAAACCTGGCCTGCCCGCAAGATCGTGTATGTGATGGGGAACCACGAATACTACCGGCGCGACTTTGCGGAAACGCAAGACTTGTTGCGGCAGACCGCGCGGGCCCGGCATATTTACCTGCTCGAGGACAACGAAGCCATCATCGACGGCGTGCGGTTCCTGGGCGCGACGCTGTGGACCGACTTCGAATACTTTGGCGCAGACAAGAAAGCAATGGCGATGGAGGAAGGGCAAAATCGCCTGAACGATTTCAGGCTGATTCAATATGGGCAGCTTGGCACTTTCAGTCCCGAACATTCCGTGGACCTGCACAAAAGATCGCTGGCCTGGCTGACAGCAAAACTGGACGAGCCGTTCGATGGACCGACCGTGGTGGTGACGCATCACCTTCCATCGCAAAGGAGCGTCGCCGGGCGGTTCATCGATACTCCGCTGTCCGGATGCTTCGTCAGCCATCTCGACTACCTGTTCGGCAAGATGGGCCTGTGGATACACGGCCACACGCACGACAGCTTTGATTATGTGGCGAACGGCACCCGTGTAGTCTGCAACCCGAGAGGATATGTGACTTCCCGCGGGGCGGAAAATGCCGATTTCGATCCATCGAAAGTGGTCGAGGTCTGACAGGGCCGCCAAAGCAAAAAGGCCACGCCTCGCGGCATGGCCTTCTCGGGAAAGCGAAGAAGCTTACGGCTTCAGCGTGGTCTTCATCTCCTGTGCGATCTGGTCGAACGCCTTGATATAAGCACCGCTCCATTGCTTGATCGTTCCTTCGTTCACGACGATCGGGCTGTACGGCCCGCCGAGAACTCCCTCGCCTGTTTCATCAACGCGCTTGTTGAAGACCAGGTTGCCCTTGCGGTCCCATACGGAAACGACATCCTTCGCCAGCGCCCGCTGCGTCGGCACGAAATGCCCCATCGCCGCCGCCCATTCGGAATACACCACGACCACCGCGTCCACCTGCAACTCGGCGCACAGCTTCCTGGCGACTTCCGGCGGGAGACTGGCGGCGATCACATCGTCGTTGTTGCTGGAGAAAAGTGCAAAGGACATGCCGTTCACCCTGGGCAGCATCAGGCCGAGTTCGTTTTTGACGCCGAGGCTGCGATAGCCCGCATTGCCGATGAAGCTGGAAGCCCTGGTGACGCGCATGAAGCCGGACAGTTTGTTCTCCGTGGCAGTGACCAGCCCGCCCAGGGTGCTGTTGATCAACTCCGCCGCCTTGGCATCCCCGGCCGTACCCGACGCCATTCCTCGCCAATTGCTGACGGAGAACGAAACCACGGCCACCTTGTTGATCGGCGCACTCGGCTTCTTGGTTGGAGCGGCGGTCACGCAACCCGCCAATAATGCGACAAGGATCAAACCCAAAAACGAATCAAACGACTTGTTACCCATCTTCAAAGCCCCCTTGGTTGAATTGAACGAACTGGAACCGCCGCACGCCACGACTATTGCGAACAATTTTTGTCGAGGCCGGCAGCTTACCGCAAAGTCAGCATTGCAAAGGGATTTTGCACAGCGCCGCGCATCATGGACAAAACAAAAGGCCACGCCCTGCGGCATGGCCTTTGTCGTTGGCAGCGCTTGGAGTATCAGATACGCACGTACATCGAGATACCCAGCCCGAGCGACAAGAGGCTCAGGGTGACGCCCGAAACAGTGGGATGCGCCAGAACCCATCTGTCCACTTCGAAATGCTGCTCATACAGCGGACGGCTCTGTTTGCGCAGGGTATACCACTTGTCGGTATAGCTCTCCATGGACGACAGCTTTTGAGGAAAGAACAACAACATCAATCCCACGCCCAAACAGAAGACGTTCCCGAACAGCAGGAACAAACGAGTGTTTTCCGCCAGAATCTCCACCATCTCCTTGGGGAAGGTCCCCGAGTACAGGGGCGTAAACACGACGGCATCAACCCCCTTGAGCAACAGGATGGAAATGATCGCCCCCAGGATGATGGCAGCGCCGAGAAAATTGCGGTGCCTGAGAAGCGTGGGTTCGATGTAGTGCGGTACGGACAACGGCTTCATCAAGCGGCGCGTGGAGAAGCCCTTGTTCATGAAATTGAAGAAACGCAACATCATCTCGCTGCGTGTAGCCAGGCCAACGCCAACGATGAATGAAAAGACACTGGCAATGATGAAGAATATGAACACGCCAGAAACAAAGACCGGGTAGGAAACCTGGCCGATAAAGTCGAACATGGCACGCTCCTTATTATTAAATACTCAGAACTGGACGAATCGCTTGTCTTATCGATCCTCCACTGCCGGTATTTTACCACTGCCGACGCTCCAACTTGGCGGCCATGAGCAATGTTTTCGGGAATTACAGCGCATTGTATTCACGAGTGTTTCGCTGTGTCATTCGACGCACTATCGCCTTGCGCCCCTCCTCAAGCACCAGCAACCCAAACCCGAAGGGGACGATGAACAGCCACACCCAGGCGGCGAGCGGCGCCGTGCCGAACAGCATGTTGCCCCACGGGGTGTAGACGATCAGCGCCAGCAGCGCCAGCTCGAAGGCGACGCCGTAGGCGATCATGAGATTGAAACGATGGCCGCGGCTGAACGCGGACAGGGTGGGATGGCGGCACAGGAATATATTGACCATTTGCATCACGACAATGGCCGACAGGCAGGCTGTAGTGCCCTGCAAATAAAGACTGTCGTGGATTCCCAACTCGCTGCCGAACTGCCAGCCGCCGCCGTGCAACACAAAGAAGAATGCCGCCATTGCTGCTGCAGCTTCCAATAATCCGAGGTACAGGTACACACGCAGCAGCAAATCCCAGCTGAGCAGTCGTTGGCTGGGCAGTCGCGGTGGTCTGCGCATGATGTCCGGGTCGGGCTTTTCCGCGCCGAGCGCGAGCGCGGGCAAGGTGTCAGTACCGAGGTCAATGGCGAGGATCTGGATCACCGTGAGCGGCAGCGGAACCTTGAACAGCGCGAAGGCGAGATAAGGCACCAGTTCCGCGACGTTGTGGGTGAGGATGTAGGTGAGGAACTTGCGCAGGTTGTCGTACACCGCGCGCCCTTCCTCGATGGCGGAGACGATGGTGGCGAAGTGGTCGTCGAGCAGGACGATGTCGGCGGCTTCCTTGGCCACATCGGTGCCGCTGATGCCCATGGCGATGCCGATGTCGGCGCACCGCAGCGCCGGCGCATCGTTCACGCCGTCGCCCGTCACCGCGACGATCTCGCCTCTGCGCTGCAAGGCCAGCACGATGCGCATCTTCTGCTCGGCGCTGGTGCGCGCAAAGATCAGCTCGGGCTCGTCGAGCAACAGTTGCAGATCGGCATCCGACATGGTGCGCAACGTGTCGCCGGTGACCGCCTGCGGGTTCTGCGCCAGCCCGATCTCGCGCGCCAGCGCACTGGCGGTGTGCGGATGGTCGCCGGTGATCATGATCACGCGGATTCCGGCGACATGGCAGGTGGCGACCGCCTCGCTCACGCCGGGACGCGGCGGATCGACCAGCCCGACCAGCCCGGCGAACACCAATTCGCTCTCGGAGTGCGCGCCGTGATGTTGCAAGGCGCGGTAAGCGAGTGCGATCACGCGCAGCCCCCGCTCCGTCATCTCCTCCTGCTCCGTTAGCAACCTGGCGCGCCCTGCCGCGTCGAGCGGGACGGCTTCGCCCTGCAGCAGCGTTGTGCTGCACAGCGGCAGCACGCTCTCCGGCGCCCCCTTGCAATACAGCATGTGGCCTTGCGGTGTGTCGCAGATCACCGACATGCGCTTGCGCTCGGTGTCGAACGGGATCTCGTCCACACGCGGAAACACTGCTCCGGCCGGAGCGCCTTGCAGCAGCGCCACTTCCATCGGATCGCCCTGCCACGCGCTTTGCCCGTTCTGCTCGACGCGGCGCAGCTCGTGGCAGTGACGCATAATGGCGAACAGCGGTTCGGCTGCAACCACCTCATCAGATTTCATCAACCCGAATTGTCCGGCAGCAACAAACCCCTCCCAGCCTCCCCTTGTCAGGGGAGGAGCAGGTTTTGCTCTCCCCCTGACAAGGGGGAGTTGGAGGGGGTTTGGGTCTAATCGATTATTTGGGATCAATTCACCGGAATAAAACACCTGGCTGATGCTCATGCGGTTCTGCGTCAGCGTCCCGGTCTTGTCGCTGCAGATCACCGTCGCCGCGCCCAGCGTCTCCACCGCAGGCAAATGGCGCACCAGCGCGTTCTTCTTCGCCATGCGCTGCGTGGCCATCGCCAGCGACAGTGTGACCGTGGGCAGCAGCCCTTCCGGCACGTTGGCGACGATGATGCCGATGGCGAACAGCAGGTTCGCCCAGAACGACAGGCCGACCAGATGCCCGATCAGGAAGAACACGATGCCGAGCAGGATGGAGAACAGCGCCACCAGCCGCGACAGACGCCCGATCTCTTTTTGCAGCGGTGATGGGGGTTCATGCGCGGTTTGCGTGAGGCGCGCGATGTTGCCGAACTCTGTGTGCATGCCGGTCGCATACACCATGGCTTTCGCCTCGCCCGAGATCAGTGAAGTGCCGGCATGCAGGATGTCGCGCCGCAGCGCAGCCTGCTCTTCGCTGGTCGTGCTGGTGTCGCGCGCCATCGGCTTCGATTCGCCGGTGAGGTTGGCAGTGTTGACGCGCACGCCGAACGCCTCGATCAAACGGCAATCGGCCGGCACATCATCGCCCGCCGACAGCAGCACGACGTCGCCCGGCACCAACTCCGCCACCGGCAACTCCATGGCCTTGCCGTCGCGCAGCGCGGTGGTGTGGCGCGGCAGCAGATCGCGCAGCGCAGCCAGCGCTTTTTCCGCGCGGTATTCCTGCCAGAACGAGAACAGACCGTTGACCAGAATCACACCGAGCACGGCGTAGCCCAGCATCGCCATGCCCTGTCCCGGACTGCGCCACTCGGCAAAGAACGCCAACCCCGCGGCCAGCCACAGGATGAGCGCGAAGAAGTGGGTGAATTCCTTGAGCAGCTTTCCGATCAGGGACTGGTCGGCGATCTTCTCGATGCGGTTGGCGCCGTACCTCGCCAGCCGTTGTGCCGCTTCGGCCTGCGCCAGCCCCTGCGCGCTGCTGTGCAGATGCGCGTAGAGTTTTTCGATGTCGTGGCGGTGCGGGTGCATGATCTGTGTTCAGTTGCGGATGAACACCGCTTGGCCGATGTGCTCAGGCAGCAGTGCCTCTGCCAGCAGGAACTCGGTCAGGTCGTCGCGCGTGATCGACGAAAGCAGGCCGACGCGAATATCCGGGCCCGCCGACCATCCCCCCTTTGCCCTGTCATCGCTGAGTCTGGGCGGTTTCACGATGGTCCAGTCAAGTCCGCTGTGCAAGACGACGTTCTCCTGCCTTTCCCGGTCGCTGGCCACTTGAGGCGAACGCCGCTTGAACATGTCCGCCATGAACTGGAAGGGCAGCGAGCGGTTGGAAGGATACGTGCCTATCATCGCGCCGGTCTGGCATACCAGGCGCCGCATGCCGAGTTCGCGCATGGCGGCGATGATGGTCGCCGTGGCATCCTCGCAGAAGACATCGACATAAGGTGGATGCGGCCCGAACACGCAGATGGCGGCACGACAACCGCTGAGGGTGGACAGCACATCATCGGCACTGGACGACGATCCTTGCAGTACCTCGATGCCGAGCCGCCCGGGACCGATACTGCCCGACCTTCTCGCCAGGGCCCGCACTCGCAGCCCTTTGCTCAAGGCATGGGATATCAGGACCTTCCCGGTCGCTCCGCTGCCGCCGAAGATGGCGATGGGGCCAGACCCTGTCGCAGAAACGGTATCCATCTTTATCTCCTTTGCACTGCGCAGCGCAGTTTCATGTCTTCAATACACGAGCAGATATACGCCCAGCCCGACCATGACCAGTCCGCTGAGCAACTTTAGCCAGCGCCCTTCTTTTTCCTGCAAGCGATGCTGGCTGAGCGTGACGATGCCGATGGCCAGCACGATCATGTCGTCCAGCATGTAGGCCAGGTCGTAGAGCAACAGATAGGCGTAATAGCCCAGGCTATCCAGTTGCTGCAGCGTCAGGATGCGCGTGAACAGCGCCGGGAAACCCGAAGTGCACATGAGCTCGACGATCTGTACCAGCACGCCCAGCAGCACGACGCCGAGCAGCGCGGGGGCGAGGTCCTCTGCCTGCAGGATGCGGCGCATTCGCGCATAGATGCCGGGCTTGGCAGCGGCGGGAATGGACAGCGAAACGCCCCAGCCGAAACGCCAGAAGTCCTTGAGGTTGATCGCCCCCGCCAGCAGCGCAATGGCTGCGATGATGATCTCCGAGACTCGTGAGAGGCCGATCAGCAGGAACAGGTTGAGCCATGCCGCCATGAACACAAAATAGGCGATGCCTTGCACCGCGACGAAAGTGCCCGCGATGATGAACATGCGGGAGCGATTATGCAGAGGCGCGAGCAGCGAGATCATCAGGATCAGCACCCACATCGAGCAGGGATTGAATCCGTCCAGCAGCCCCAGCGCAAGGGTGAACAATGGCAGGCCGACTTGATCGAGCGACAAAGTGTGGCCGAAGAAGTCGACAGTGAAGGTCTCCGGTTTGGGTACAGGCAACGCGTCAGGGCCGCAGGTATAACTTTCTTCGGCAGCGCAGCCAGCTGCCGCATCGGCTGTGCGCTTGGGCGGTTGCGCGCGCGCCAGGATGGCGCGGATGAGCTTGTCGGTGGCGGCTTCCTCGGAGTAACCGATGAACATTTGCCCGCCCACCTCGAACGCGGGCACGCGCACCACCGCCGTGCCGTGGCTTGCGGCAAGATGTTGCAAACGCTGCAGCGCGGCAGGTTCGCGCCCCACATCGCGGATCTCGATGCGCAATCCCGGTTGTTCCTGCTGCAGTCTTGCCAGGAATTCCTTTGCCTTGGCACAGTGCGGACAGCCTTCGCGCACGAAGACTTCGATGTCGGCGGGTCGTGCGGGATCTGCCGCTGCGCACGTTGTCCCGGCCCACCCCAAGGTGAATATCGTTAACAACACCTGCAAATATTTCACGATCAAGCGCATGGCAACGCAATCTCCTGACATGGGACGGCAAGTAAACATCCGCGCTTCACGGAACACAAGTAGCGCCCACCTGTTTTCCCAGAAAATCTCCCAGCTCGCTGACCCATGCTTCACGCATGAAAATGAAACCATCGTTATGACCGCCGGCCAGTTCGAGAAACTGCTTGGGCGGATTGGCCGCAGCGAAGAGCGCCTGCCCGTGCGAATATGGAACGATCTCGTCCTGCGGACTGTGGGCGATCAGCACTGGCGCCGTCACGCTGCGAAGGTACTCCCGTGTGTCGTAACGGATGCGCGCCAGCCACTTCACTGGCAGATACGGATAGATGTGCTGCGCCATGTCCGGCACCGAAGTGAAGCCGGAAGCGATCACCAATGCCGCCGGTTTTTCACGGGCGGCCAACCATGCGGCAATGGCGCCGCCCATCGATTCGCCGAACAGCACGATGCGGCAGGAAGGAATGTGCCGTTGTTCGGCCAGGTAGCGCCATGCGGCATCGGCATCGAGATAAGTGCCTTGCTCGGTGGGCGTGCCGCCGCTGTTGCCGTAGCCGCGATAATCGAAGATCAGCATGCTGTAGCCCAGGCGGTGGAACATCTGCACCGAATCGAGCCGGTGCGAAATGTTTCCCGCGTTGCCGTGCAGGAACAGCACCGTGCCGCGTGGCTGCGCTGCCGGAATAAACCAGCCATGCAGGCTGATGCCGTCAGAAGTTTTCAGCTGGAGGTCTTCAAAGGGCAGGCCAAGCTGCGTCGGCGTAGCGACGATCTCGCGCCCGGTTTCCGGATAGAACACCATGCGCGACTGGGAAAAGAACAGCAGCAGCGCGAGCCCGCCATAGGCCGCCGCCAGAATGCCCAGCGCGTGCCACATCATGCGCATCCCGCCACCGGCCATCTCATCATCATGCGAACCTCCTCAACGTGGCAGCGGCCACAGCGTAGATCAGCACCGCCAGCAGGATCACCATGGCAAAGCCCAGATGGATCGCCAGCAGCGTGGCGAGGACTGCACCCACCACAGAAGCGAAGCCGTTGATCGCCCACGCCCACGGAATGGCATTCTCGGCCGTGTCCGCCAGCCGCGTCATGGCCGTAGGGAATGGCACGCCCATGCAAATCGCCAGCGGCGCGATCAGCAGCACGGAAATAAATATTTTTGCCGCATCGGGCAGGTGGATCAGCGCCTGGAACAGGCCGGGCAGGATCGCCAGGTAGAGCAGCGATATCGTAGCCATCGCGCTCACTGCCACGGTGACTTTGTTCGCCGCCTGCGACCGCCCCGCGAGCGAACTGCCGACGGCGGCGAACAGCAGGAACGCGCACAACACCACCGCCACGGCATACAGCGGATGCGCAAGGAACAGCACGAACTTCTGGATGAAGGCGATCTCCATAAACATGAAGGCGAAGCCGATGGCGAGAAAATACAAAGCCACCGGTGCGCGTGGCAAAGTGCGCCGGCAGCGCGACAACGCCAGCGGAGCGAGAATCAGCAGCACGCTTGCCGCGATCGCCTGCAGCAGCGTCGCCACCAGCAGCGGGTAACTCCAGTCGAGCAGCGGCATGCCGCCCTGCTCGCGCAAGGCGAATATCTCTGCAGCGGCACTCCATTTGAAGAAGCGGAAGAAATGCGGCCGGTCGTCGGTAGCCGGCTCGATATAGAACTTGTACTGGTCGATGAACGCCTGCCGTTGCGGACCCAGCAGCGCCACCGCTCCCTCGTAGAAATAGGGCTGCGCCAGTTGGTTGTAGCGGTTGGCTTCATCGGCACGCATGCCCGGGTACCAGGCCAGATCGAAGGAACGCGTGCGGCAGAACTCCTTGAGCGCCGCGATCTCCTTCGCGCTGAAATCGCTGTTCTTCACCAGCAGCGTGACGGTCTTCCAGCCGCGGATCATCACCAGCCGCGCGGCCGGATTGGACACGCCGCTCTGCTGCAGCGCGGTCACCGCCGTGGCGAACAGTTTCAGCGCATCGCGCGGCGGCAGCGTGAGCCAGCGCGTGACCGCCAGCATGCCGCCCGGCGCGAGACGGTTCAGATAGGCCTGCATCGCTTCGACCGTGTATAGATAATTTTCGCTCAGGCCATACAGGCCGGCCGACGCGGTGCCGAACGAATCCAGCAGTGCCACCTGGATCAGGTCGTAGCGTTCGCGGCTGGCGTTGACGAAGCCGCGCGCCTCGGCCGCATACACATGCACGTCGGGCCGGGTGTACAGGTTGCCGGCATAGTCGCTGAAACGCTGGCTGACCAGATCGGTGACGTTGTGGTCCAGCTCCACCGCGTCGATCGCGGCGGCACCATGGTACAGCGCCTGCAGCACGTCGCTGCCGGCGCCCGCGCCCAGCACCAGCACGCGCGGCCGGTCGACCAGGTGATAGGGCAATGCCGAGGTGAGCTGATCGAGATAGGCCAGCGGCCTCAGCATGCCATCGAAGCGGGTCATGCGCCGACGGACCGTTGCCGTCCACGAACACGCCCAACTGCGGCGGCGGCTCGCTGGTGGCGTTCAGGCTCATGCCCGGCGCATCGCGCAACGGCACAAGTGTGTTCTCCACCACGGTGACCTGCCCCAATGGACTGCTGCGTTCCTCGACCACTCGCGCGCCGGCAATGTCCAGAGCCTGGCTCAAGTCCTTGTAGGGAGAGGAATGCACCGTGATCGCCGGCAGCGCCAGCGCCAGCACCGCCAGCCCGAGAAACAATTCCATCAGCCATTTCGTCCGTATCTTCAATTCGACGGCGGCGATGGCGGCAGCCAGCAACGCCAATGCGGCGAGGGCGTTAAGCAGCTGCGACGGCGACACCAGGAACAGCACGCCGATGACGCCCAGGCTGCCTGCGCCCGCACCGAGGATGTCGCAGGCATAGACGCGCGTCGATTGCCGGCCGAAGTGCGCGAAGACCAGACCGATGCCCAGCCCGCCGCAGAAGAACGGCAGCATCATCAGCAGATAGACGGCGAGCAGCTTGGCCGGCTGGGTCGGGTCCCACAACAGCTCTAGCGGATTGAAGGGAACCTGTTGCGCGAGCAGGAACGAAGCGGGCATCAGCACAGCCAGCGCCGCCGCCGCCGTCACGTACACCATGCCGAAGTGCGGAGCGATCCTGTCCTTCAGCAGTGTCAGTGCCGTGCCGCTCGCACCGTAACCCAGCATCGCCGCGCTGATGATCATGTAGGCGAAGTGATGCCACAGCACGATGCTGAACAGGCGCGTCAGCAGCACTTCATACGCCAGCACGCTGGCGGAGAGCATGGCGATGGCGATGAAGGGCGGACGCGGCATGTTATTCATCCGGCATTAACAAGGCATGAAGCTGCAGAGTCCCTCATCCCCACCCCTTCCCCCGCCTGCGGGGGAAGGGAGCAGGTCAGCCGTTCTGCTTTCTGCCAATGTTTGGCTTGCCTTGCTGAGAGCGATAATTGAAATTTCATTCATGCCAGATCTCTAATGCCCGCCAGTCAGCGGAACGAAAGCGACCGGCAGGATCTGGCGGCTGGTCACCGAGCCGTCCTGCTGTTTCTCCACCAGCATCAGCGACTGGGTCATGAATTGCGTGCCGAGCGGGATCACCATGCGGCCGCCCGGCTTGAGCTGCTTGATCAGCGGCGGCGGCACATGGCTGGCGGCGGCCGTCACCATGATGGCGTCGAACGGTGCTGCTTCCGGCCAGCCGTAATAGCCGTCGCCCACCCTCGTCTTCACGTTGCGGTAGCCGAGCTCCTGCAGGCGCTCGCCCGCCTGTTTTCCCAGCGGCTCGATGATCTCGATGCTGTAAACCTGGCCGACCATCTCCGCGAGTATCGCTGCCTGGTAGCCGGATCCCGTACCGATCTCGAGCACCTTGTCGCCGGCCTTGACCTTCATCAGGTCGCTCATCAGCGCCACGATGTAAGGCTGCGAGATCGTCTGGCCGTGGCCGATGGGAAGGGGACGGTTGAGGTAGGCGAGCGCGGCCAGTCCGAGCGGCACGAAACGATGGCGCTCCACCTTTTCCATCGCCGCCACGACGGCCGGACTGAACGTGGAACTGCCGGTGTATGAGGCTGTCGCCGCCGCATCGGCCAGCACTTCCCTGACCATCTGCCGGCGCGCGTCATCGAACTCGCCGGCCTGTGCCGATAACGCAACACAGAAAAACAGGAATGCACCCAAAGCGAAATGACGTTTCATGATTTGCTCCCGGTATCCAACCGCGCTGCAAAAGTCTCACCGTCCGATCACTTCCACATCTTCTTGAAGTTCCAGCCCGGCTTGCCGCCGATCGCGCGCAACTGCTCGTACAGTTCGCGTTCTTCGCGCGTAAGCTGCTCCGGCACGTGCACCGCGATACGCAAATACATTTCGCCGTGCCGCCCGCTTCCGAATTCCGGCAGTCCCTTTCCCTTGAGGCGCAACACCGAGTCGGGCTGCGTGCCCGGCGGGATGGTCACCGTGGCCGAACCGGCCAGCGTCGGCACTTGCAGCGTGGTGCCGAGCACGGCATCGGTCAAGCCGATGGTCTCCTGGCGCACCAGGTCGGCACCGGCACGCTCGAAGCGCGGATCAATTCTGGAGCGCACCACCACGAACAGGTCTCCGCTCGCTCCGCCCGCCTCGGGACTCGGCATCCCCTTGCCGGAAATGCGCAGCGCCATGCCTTCTTCCACGCCCTGCGGGATCTTCACGGTCAGCGTCTCTTCCCGATCCTCATTGCCGCTGCCGTGGCAGACAGGGCAAGGATGTTCGATGATGCTGCCGCGTCCGCGGCAGGTCGGGCAGGTGCTGATCTGCTGGATCAGGACATGTCCTTTTTCCTGGCGGCTGCTGCGGGTGATGCGCCCGCTGCCTTTGCATGTCTCGCATGTCTTCGGTGCAGCGCCGCCCTCGGAACCGGTGCCGTGGCAGGCGTGACAGGGAGCCGGCCGGCCGAGGCGGACTTTCTCTTCGCCGCCGCTCGCCACCCGCTCCAGCGGAATGGTCAGTTCCACCTCGACGTTCTCGCCGCGCACCGGCCCCGCATGACGGCGGCGGTGGAAGAACACGTCGAACGGGCTGCCGCCGCCGAAATCGAAATTGAGCCCGCCGAAGATGTCCTCGAAGTTGATGCCGCTGAACAGGTCTTCCCGGCTGAAACCCTCGACGCCCGCGAATCCGCGCGCATCGTACTCGGCGCGTTTCTTCGGATCGGACAGGATGGCATAGGCTTCGGCGATCTCCTTGAAGCGATCCTCGGCGCCAGGCTCCTTATTGCGGTCGGGGTGATACTTCAGCGCAAGGTCGCGGAACGCGTCCTTGATCGCCTTCTGGTCGGCATCCTTGGCGACACCGAGCACCTCGTAGAAATCGCGTTGGGCAGTAATGATCGTTCACCTTGGGTTTGCAGTTGTTCATGTGTACAACACACCACATTGCCGGCACCGCGAAGGGAAGCAAAACGGATCACTCCGTTTTGTTTTTCTCTCCGGTTCTGTTCTGCATCCGTCGAGCAAAAGACTGCCGGATCTTGGTCAACTCGGCCAAACGTTCCGTGACCTTGCGATTGATGCTGCCTACCGGACAGTTGCCTTTGGCATCCTCCTCGCCAGCCGGCAAACCAGTCAGCAGCGAGATGGCCTGGTCAACATTCTCGACGGCGAATATCCTGAACTGGCCGGCTTCGGCGGCAGCCACCACATCGTGGCGCAGCATCAGGTGTTTGACGTTCGCTGCCGGAATCAAAACTCCCTGCTCCCCGGTCAATCCGCGCGCCGCGCAGATATCGAAGAAGCCCTCGATCTTTTCGTTGACCGCACCGATCGCCTGCGCCTGTCCAAACTGGTTCACCGAGCCGGTGATCGCCAGCGATTGCTTGATCGGCGCGTTCGCCAGGTTGGAAAGCAGTGCGCACAATTCGGCCATCGAGGCGCTGTCCCCTTCGACAAAACCGTAGGACTGTTCGAACACCAGACTGGCGGAAAACGCCAGCGGCTGGTTCTTCGCATAGCGCGCGGCGAGGAAAGACGACAGGATCAGCACGCCCTTGGAGTGGATGGCGCCGGAGAGTTTCACTTCGCGCTCGATGTTGATCAGCTCGCCGTCGCCCAAGCGGGTGGTCGCGGTGATGCGCGTCGGCTGGGCAAAGGCGAAGTCGCCGAGTTCCATCACCGAAAGCCCGTTGACCTGCCCCGTCACCGCCCCTTGCGTGTCGATCACCAGGGTGTCGCGCAGGATCGCCTCGTGCAGCCGGTCGCGCAACCTGTCCTGCCGCCGTATCTGGGCATCGATCGCGCTTTGCACATCGGCTGCTTCCGCCACGCTGCGGCCTGCCTCGCGCGCCCAGTAATCAGCCTCGCGCAACAGGTCCACGATGCTGCGCATGTGGGTGGAAAGCCTTTCCGCATCGCCGACCAGGCGCGCACTGTGCTCGATCACCCGCGCCACCGCGCCGCGGTCGAACGGCAGCAGCTTTTCCTTGCGCGCCAGCGTGGAGATCAGGCGCGCATAAAGCTGGTGACTGTCGGCATTGCGCTCGATGCGCTCCTCGAAATCCGCCGCCACCTTGAACAGCTCGCTGAACTCCGGATCGTATTGCTGCAGCAGGTAATAGAACATCCGGTCGCCGAACAGGATGACCTTGGTGTTTAGCGGGATGGGCTCGGGCTCCAGCGACACGGTGCTGACCAGGCTGTACATCTGGCCCAGCGATTCGATGCGGATCTCGCGCGTCTGCAGCGCGCGTTTCAGGCCTTCCCAGGCAAACGGCTGCACCAGCACCTTGCGGATATCCAGCAGCAGGTAGCCGCCGTTCGCCCGGTGCAACGCGCCGGATTTGATCAGCGTAAAGTCCGTCACCAACGCGCCGAACTGGGCGATGTGCTCGACCCGCCCGACCAGGTTGCTGTAGGTCGGGCTGTCTTCGCTGACGATGGGAGCGCCGGGATGCTCGCCGTTGCTCACCAGTACGTTCACCCTGTATTGGTGGAAGCTCTGGCGCACGACCATGGTCATGCCGCCCATCGTAGAGGTCTCTTCCTGTTTGCGGAAATCGTCGGCGTTGTCGATCATGACCTGCCGCACCTTGTCGAGGTACGTCAAGACCTCCGGCAGATCGGCATAAGATTCCTTGATCTCGTTCACCATATGTTCGACCACCGATAGCGTGGTTTCGCGATCAAGTTGCTTGATGCGCTCGTGCCGCTCCCTTCTCCATTGCGGTATCTGCCGCATGATCTTTTCCAGCCGTGCCTGCAGTTCGGCTATTGCTGCCTCCACCCGCTTTTTCTCTTCCTCCGGAAACTTCTCGTATTCGTCGGGCGGAATCACCTCATGGTCGCGCAGCGGAGCAAAGGCGAAGCCCTCGGGCGTGCGCAGCAGGGCGATCTGCTGCTTGCCGGCCTCCTCGCTCAATTCGTTGAACACCTGCTCCTGCCGCTTGTTGAATTCTTCCTGGATCGCGCTTGCCTTGGCACGATATTCGTCAGTCTCGAACAGCGCCGGAACCGCGCTGCGCAAATAATCCACCGACGTTTCCATGCGCAGGCGCAGCTCTTCGCCTCTTCCGGAAGGCAGCCTGAGCACTTTGGGTTTATGCGGCTGATCGAAGTTGTTGATGTAACACCAGTCGTCCTGCTTCTTCTCGTCAGCAGCCTTCTTCTCGAGGAACAGGCGCACCATGCTGTTTTTGCCTATGCCCGACGGGCCGAGGACAAAGAGATTGTAGCCATCGTGATGAATACCGGTGCCGAAGCGGATCGCGTCCATGGCACGCATCTGGCCGATGATCTCCGTCATATCCTCCAGATCGGCCGTGGTCTGGAACCGGAATTGTTCGTGATCGCAGGACTGGTAAAGTTGTTGCGCTTGCAGCGGGACAGGAAGGTTCGTTTTTGTTTTCATGACAGTTACCCAGTTGTCTTTGTAAGTGGCACCACCCCAGCAATTGCTTTTACGGCAGCAGTTCGGACGGCAGGCCAGGCGGAGGTAACGATCCGCGCGGACGTCATTTGTTTTCCTTGTATTCGGCATCCACCACCTTGCCGCGCGGGCCCGATCCGCTCGGGTGCGGCTCGCCTGTCGCCTCCCCCACATTGGGCGGCGGCTCCGGGCCTTCCCAGCGCGTTTCCTTGTAAGGCCCGCCCTTCTGGGCCTGCCCCGTCTGCGCATACAGCACCGCCCCGGCTTCCTGCAGCACTTTCTTCAGCGCTTCCGCGCGCGTGGTGGCAAGCGGCACATCTTTCTTGAGCAGCGCTTCCTTGGTCTCGCGCAAGGCTGTTTCGATGCGCTTCTTCAACTCGTCCGTCAGCTTGTCGGCGTAGTTGGCGAGCAGCTTCTCCGCCTCATAGCAGCCGGCATCGGCGGCGTTGAGCTTCTCCGCGTCTTCGCGCCGTTTCTTGTCGGTATCGGCATACTTCGCCGCATCTTCCACCATGCGTTTTTTGTCGTCTTCGGAGAGCCTCGTGGAGCCGCTGATGTTGATCGACTGCGACTTGCCGCTGGCCGTGTCCTTCGCGGCCACGCCGAGGATGCCGTTGGAATCGATGTCGAAAGTCACTTCGATCTTGGGCACGCCGCGCGGCGCAGGAGGCAGGCCGTCGAGATTGAATTCGCCCAGACTGGTGTTGTCCCCCGACATCGGACGCTCGCCCTGGAAGACATGGATGGTGACGCTGGTCTGCATGTCAGCGGCAGTCGTGAAGGTTTCCGTACGCTTGACCGGGATCGGCGTGTTGCGCGCGATCAATGCGGTGGCGATGCCGCCGAGCGTTTCCACACCCAGCGTGAGCGGCGTGACATCCACCAATACGATCCCGCCCACCTCGCCCGCCAGCACACCGGCCTGGACCGCGGCACCCGCGGCCACGCATTCCATCGGGTCCACACCCATTTCGGCCTTGCGCCCGAACATCTCCTCAAAGAATGCGCGCACCACCGGCATGCGTGTCGGACCGCCGACGAACACCACCCGGTCCACGTCCTTGGGCGTGATGGCTGCATCGTGCAATGCCTGCTCCACCGGCCCCTTGCAGCGCTCGATCACCGGGCGCACCAGCCGCTCCAGTTCGGTGCGGTTTAGGTCCAGTTCGAGATGGCGCGGTTCGCCGTTGACGGCGGCGAGATAAGGCAGACTGATGTGGGCGGTGACACTGGTGGAGAGTTCGATCTTGGCTGTTTCGGCGGCCTCGATCAGGCGCGCCGCGGCCTTGGCGTCGTTGCGCACATCCACGCCGGTGGACATCTGGAAACGCTCGACGAGATGCTCGTAGATGCGCTGGTTCATGTCGGTGCCGCCGAGCTGGGTGTCGCCGCTGGTGGCCTTGACCTCGAACACGCCCTTGCCGAACTCCATGATGGTCACGTCGAGCGTGCCGCCGCCGAGGTCGATCACTGCGATGCGCAGCTCCTGCCCCAGCCGGTCGAGACCGTAGGCCAGCGAGGCCGCGGTGGGCTCGTTGACCAGGCGCACCACTTCCAACCCGGCGATGCGGCAGGCATCCTTGGTGGCCGCGCGCTGGTTGTCGTCGAAATAGGCCGGCACCGTGACTACCGCCTTCTCCACCGGCTCGCCGAGGAACGCTTCGGCATCGCGTTTGATCTTCTGCAGCAGGAACGCCGACAACTGCTCCGGCGAATAATCCTTGTCTCTTAGCCGGTAGTTCTCGCGCTTGCCCATCTTGCGCTTGAACGCGCTGGCCGTCCCCTCCGGATTGGAGGTGGCCTGGCGCCGCGCCGGCTCGCCCACCAGCACCTGGCCGTCGGCCGTGACTGCAACGTAACTGGGGAAAGCCTTGCCGCCGATGCTGATGCCTTCGGCGCTGGGGATGATAACGGGACGTCCGCCGCGCAGAACGGCGGCAGCAGAATTGGAAGTGCCTAGATCAATACCGATGATGGCCATAAGTCCTCTCCGATACGTATTTCATTTTGGAACGGCAATCACCGTTCCAGACACGCTGTGGTCATTCTACTGCCATCTGAAAAAAATTCATCGTTTTCCGCGTCCGCTGCCGGCGATGCGCTTTCGATCGATCCGGCTACACGCTCTTGTGCTCGCTCTGTATGTCGCCATAGAAACGGTAACTGTTGCGTCCGGATTGCTTGGCGGCATACATCGCCGTGTCGGCTTTTTTCATCAATTCCTGCATGTCGTCGGTCCCATCGACGGGATAGACCGCAATACCGATACTGACGCCGATGTTGAAGGTACGCTGGCGGATCACGATGGGCTCGTTCAATGCCCGGATCATCTTCTCCGCCACCTGCGCCGCATCGCGCGGATGGCCGATCTCACCCATCACTAGTATGAATTCGTCTCCTCCAGACCGGCTTACCGTATCGCCGCTGCGAATACAGTCCGCCAGTCTCGCGGCCACCTGCTTGAGCAGTTCGTCGCCGGTGTCATGACCGAACGTGTCGTTGATCTCCTTGAAGTGATCGAGATCGAGAAACATGACCGCCATCGCATAGCCCTGGCGCCTGGCGTGAGAAAGTGCATTCCTCAGCCGGTCCAGCAATAACCTGCGGTTCGGCAGGTTGGTCAGCGAATCGTAAAAGGCCAACTGGCGCACCTGCTCCTCGCTGCGCTGCAGGTCGGCGACGAGATCGTCCTTTTCCTCCACCAGCGAGACCAGCTTTTCATTGGCCTGTGCAAGATTCGACAGGGTCGCCGCGAGCTGGCGGTACAGCCGATTGATCTCGCTCAGAAAGATCAGCATCAGCGTACCGGTCGCGATCATCGACTCGACGCGACCGAAGTACCAGGCGAACGAGTAGCGGAAAGGCGCCCCCAGGCTGGCGGCAACGTCGGCCAGGAATGCGGTGAGCGACACTGCCAGCCAGAGATGCAGGATGGTCCGTTGCCGCAACCCGTGCCGCCAGGCAAGGAACGCGGCGAATGCGGTCACCACCGCAGCCAGTCCGCCGACGACATGGAAGAACGGCGCCAGCGGAATGCGCGGCGGGATCACCAGCGGCGGCAAAAGATCATGAAACTCGGTCACCGCCAGCGCGACTGCCGCCGCCAACACCCCCGCGCCAAGCACGCTGGCGGCCGTCAAGCCGGCGATGCGCGGTTCCGGCACTTGATGGCCGCAATACCGTTGATGTACCAGCAAGGCGATCGCGACGATCGACGGAAAGACGATGTGCCAGAGGTGCCAGACCCAGATGGCACTTTGCGGCCCGCCGATCACGCTGCCTTCCGCCTTGAATGCACCCGGAAAGGAGAGAATGAAGGGAATGACAACGAAGGCGTTGAACAGGTAGGCTCCGGCGAGAACCGCATAAAAAGGAAAACGCCGGTAGCGGAATTGCCCCAGCAGCAGGATGCCGGTGATGGCATCGACCAGCAGCACGAAGCCGCCGTGGAAGGTGGCGAATTGCGGGTAGGCCGGCAACTGGATCGCGCCGAAGACCAGCACGCCGATGACCATGACCACGATGCACGCCGTAAAGAAGGCGACGCGGCGCAGGACGCTCAGGTCGGCGCTCCCGGGCTGGTCGAGCGCAAGCTCCCACTTCGCGGGCTTGTCTGGCGCGGATGGTTCTGTATCTGCAGGCTGCATCGCGATCTCCATCTGGGTTCGCCCCAACGCCTGGTTGCGCGGCACCGATATTCTAGTTCTTTTGAAAGGAAACGCGCGCTTGCCGGAAATCCGGGTTCCTGCACAAATCGCGGCGGCAGTCAGCGCAGCTTGATCTCCGTCCAGATGCGCGACAGCACGCGGCGCTGATGGCGGTCCAGGTCACGCAGCATCTCCAGCCTCGCCTGCTGCGCGCGGTCCGGGAACACCGCCGGGTTTTGCGCGATCTCCGGCAGGATATATTTCCGCGCAGCAAGGTTGGGGTTGCCGGAGCCGATCAGGTTGGTGAGCTCGGACGAGTTGCGCCCATCCAGCATGAAATCGATGAAGCGGTGCGCGAGATCGGGGCGCGGCCCGCTCTTGTGCAGCACCATCGAATCGAGCGCAAGCACCGCCCCTTCCTTCGGGATGCTGGCAAGGATGCGGAAGCCGCGTTGCGCCTTGCGCGCATCGAGATCTGCCTGGTAGATATCGTTGGAGTAGCCGTGCACCAGCCAGATGTTGCCGACTGTCAGCTCCTTGATATAGCTGGAGGCATTGAACGCCGCCCAGTACGGCTTGGCGCGGATGATCAGGTCGCGCGCCTGTTTCCAGTGATCCTCGCCGGTATCGTTGACTCCATAGCCGAGATACTTCAGCGCCGCAGCAAGCAGTTCGCGCTGGCTGTCGAGTACGGTGACGCGTCCTTTGAGTTTTTCCAGATAGCGCGGCTCGAAGATCACCGCCCAGCTGTCGAGCGGCAGATCCAGGCCACGCACCTTCTCGCTGTTGTAGCCGATCAGCGTAATGGTAAATGCGTACGGCACCGAGTACCGGTTGCCGGGATCGAACCAGGTGTTCAGGTACGCCGGATCGATGTTCTTGAGGTCCGGCAGCAGGCCTTTGTCGAGCGGGCGCAGCGCACGCTGGCGAATCAGCGACTCAACCGCATTGCCGGTCGGCACGATGATGTCGTAACCGGTGGCCCCGGCGGCCAGCTTGGCCAGCATCTCCTCGTTGTCGGAATAGTAGTCCTGCACCACGCGACAGGCGCACTGCGCCTCGAAGCGCGCGATGGTCTGGTCCGAGATGTAGTTGTTCCAGTTGTACAAGTGCAGCACGTCGGCAGCCTGGGTGCTGCCGACGCACAGTAGCAGCAGCATTGCATGCAGCAGCACCATAATCCGTTCGTGGTGAGCCTGTCGAACCATGAACGGATTATGGTGCTTGGATTTATTCCGCCCCCCCTTCGACAGGCTCAGGGCGAACGGAATAAATCCAAGTTCGGCGTTCTCATTGCTCATGCCTTCCCCTTCAGCACATCCGGCGCAAATCTCGACGCCAGCACGATCATGGTCAGCGTGAGCAGCATCAGCAGCGTGGACACCGCATTCACTTCCGGCGTCACCGCGATCTTGATCATCGAGTAGATGCGCAGCGGCAGCGTCTGCACGCCGACGCCGGCGGTGAAGAAGGTGATCACGAAATCGTCGATGGACAAGGTGAACGCCATCAGCGCGCCGGCGATCACCGCCGGCAGGATCAGCGGGAAGGTGACATAGCGGAAGGTTTCCCACGGCGAGGCACCGAGGTCGCGCGCCGCCTCGAAGATGCTCTCGTCCATGCCCGCCAGGCGCGCACGCACGATCACCGCGACAAAGCCGATGGAAAAGGTGATGTGGGCGAGCATGATGGAGAGGATGCCCAGCGTGAGGTTGAGCACCTGAATGAAGAACAGCAGCAGCGATACGCCCAGCAGTATCTCCGGCATCGCCACCGGCGTCAGCGCCATGAAGTTGAGCAGTTTCAGGTTGTAGCGATGAATGGCGATACCTGCCATGGTGCCCAGCACCGTGGCGGCCATGCTGGAGACCAGCGCGATGAGCAGCGAGTTGCCTGCAGCGCGCAACATGTCTTCGTCGTGCAGCAACACCTGATACCAATGCCAGGTGAAACCGACCCATTCGGCATTCAGGCGCGAATCGTTGAACGAATACACGATCACGATGACGAGCGGCAGGTACAGGAACGCGTACACCGCCAGCGCCGCCGTCCACAATCCAATTCCTCTACGCATCGTATCCCCCGGCAGGGTATTGAAAAACGTCACGAAGGAAGGCCAGATGCAAGGCGCACGGACGCGCAGCGACCGAGACATACCGATTGGGTAGGCGAGGAAGCGAGCACCGCGCAACGCAGCAGATGGCTCTCCGCAGTAGTTTTGCAATGCCCTGCTACGCATAGTGCCTCCCGCGCCCGCCCAGCCTTGCGGTGGCCCATACGATCAGCAGCACGGCGAAGGTCAGCATGATGGACAGCGTGGAACCGAAAGGCCAGTCGCGCGTACTGAGGAACTGCTCCTTGATGAGGTTGCCGATCAGCATGTCGCGGGTGCCGCCGAGGATGTCCGGGATGGCGAACATGCCGAGCACCGGAATGAACACCAGCGCCGAACCGGAAAAGATGCCCGGCAGCGACAATGGGAAGGTCACGCGCCAGAAGCGGTGCCAGCCGTTCGCGCCGAGGTCCTGTGCGGCGTCGAGCAGCGTCGGGTCGTGCTTCTCCAGGTTGGTGTACAGCGGGAGCACCATGAACGGCAGGTGCACGTACACCATGCCGACCACCACGGCGAACGGCGAGAACAGCAGATGCACCGGCGCGAAGCCGAACGTTGCCAGCAGGCCGTTGACCATCTGGCTGAATGCGGTCTGCGGGCCGAGGATGATCATCCAGGCATAGATACGAACCAGGAAATTGCTGGCGAAGGGCAGCACCACCAGCAGCACCATCAGGTCGCGGCTCTTCTTCGGGCTGCGCGCGATCAGCAAGGCCAGCGGATAAGCCAGGAGCAGGCAGATCAGCGTGGTGGCGAGCGCGACCAGGAACGACTTGAGAAAGACATAGGTATAGATGAAATCGCTGAAGAAGAACTGGTAGGTCTCCAGCGTCGCGCCATGCAAAGTGCCGGGATCCGGCGAAACGAGCGGAGCCAGTCCGCCGAACTCGCCGGGATAGCGGAACGAGGCAAGCACCATGATCACGCTGGGGAGCACGAAGAACACGAACAGGAAAATGAACGGCGGCCCGCTCACCAGCCACTTGGACAGGCGCACGGCGCGCGGGATTTTGCTTTCGCTATTCACGGAGGAACATCCCCGCATCATGACGCCAGCCGAGCTTGACCGCGTCGCCCACTTCATAAAGCTGCGCGCGCCCCGACGCCGAATTCGGCAAAAGAGCCTCGATCATCGAGCCATTGGCGAGCTCGACCTTGTACACGGAGACATCCCCCTGAAAAAGCAGGCTGTGCACTTTGCCGGCAAAATGGTTCTTCAGTTCGCTCACTTCATCGTGCGTGCCGACACGCACCTGCTCCGGACGGATCGCATACACTCCCTTGTCGCCCGGGGCTGCGCCCGCCAGCGGCGGCGCGATGATCTCGCCCAGGCCGGCGACCTCAAGATGCAGGTGGGTGTGGCTGCTTTCCAATACCTGCGCATCGAGCTGGTTGATGTTCCCGATGAAATCGGCGACGAAACGCGTCTTCGGCGCACTGTACAGCCGGGAGGGTTCATCCACCTGCATGACCTTGCCGGCATTCATCACCGCGATGCGGTGCGACAGGGCCAGCGCCTCCACCTGCGCATGCGTGACGAACACGAAGGTGATGCCGACATCGCGTTGCAGGTCGATCAGGTCGACCTGCATCTCCTCCCGCAGCTTGGCGTCCAGCGCACCCAGCGGCTCGTCGAGCAACAACAGGCGCGGGCGATTGACCAGCCCGCGCGCCAGCGCCACGCGCTGCTTCTGTCCGCCGGAGAGTTCGTGCGGATACGCGTTCGCCTTGTCGGCGAGATGCACCTGCTCGAGCGCATCGTGCAGCATGCTGCGCATCTCCGCTTCGGGACGGCGCGCCATCTTCAACGGGAACGCGATGTTCTGCGCCACGGTCAAGTGCGGGAACAGGGCAAAACTCTGGAACACGGTGTGGATGGAACGTTTTTCCGGCGGGGTATCGGCCATGTCCTGCCCGTCGAGCAGAACCTGGCCCGCGTCCGGCAGATCGAAACCCGCAATCATGCGCAGGATAGTGGTCTTGCCGCAGCCCGAAGGCCCGAGCAGAGTAAAGAACTCCCCCGACTCTATCGTCAGGCTGACATCGTCCACGGCAATGAAATCGCCGAAACGGCGCGTGATGTTCTTGAGTTCAAGCCGGGCCATATTCATTTACTCAATGATTGCCTGTGCCGATATTACTGCATCGGCCGCTCGTACGGTTCAGCCCGTGATGCTTCGGCCAATGCCCCCTTTCATGTCGCAGCCGCGCGCCACGGGACCATATCGGACCCGAATCACCCAGCGGTTTTGTCGACATAATACAAAATTCGTTGCGCATCTCTCGGATTGTGGTGCTAGTATTGCCGCCGATTGTCGACAATCGGAGCATTCAGATGCAACCCAAAGCCGCAGAACAAGGCACCCTCGCCGACGTTGCAGCGCACCGTTTGGCACAAAGCATCGTCACCGGCGAGCTGGCGCAAGGGCAGAAACTCAACGAGGCCGAACTGGCCGAACGCTTTGGCATGGGGCGCGGCCCTTTGCGCGAAGCCTTGCGCCACCTGGAGGGAATGCGGCTGGTAAAGCGCATCCCCAACGCCGGAGCGCGCGTGGTGGTGCTGGACCGCAAGACCCTTTCCGATCTTTATGGCGTGCGCGAGGCGCTGGAAGGCATGGCCTGCCGCATCGCGGCGAGCGAGATGACCGACGACGAGATCGCGCAGCTGGGCAAACTGCTCGACCGTCACGAAGAGCAGATCAAGAAACAAGGCGGCAAGATCTACGCGCAGAGCGAGGGTGACCTCGATTTCCATTACCAGATCGCGCGCGGCAGCCGCAACCAGATGCTGATGGACATGCTCGGCAGCGAGCAGTACCAGTTGCTGCGCATGTGCCGCTACCGCACCAGCCGCAACGCGCAACGCACCAAACCCGCCCTGCAACAACACCGCCAGATCGTCGAGGCTCTTGCGCAACGCGACGGCGAGCTGGCCGAACTGTTGATGCGCCGTCACATCCAGGGCGCCTGGCGCAGCATCAGCGAGATGATCGACAAGGAAGAGGAGGCGTGACCTCAAAACGTATCTCGCATTCCGTTCCCCGGCTTGCAAGGACGGAAGGAATCGCGTGTCGCAGTCGACAGCTCTGGCTGGCTCTGGATTAATGGGAAATCTGAAGAATGAAACAACCAAACGCTACACCCACCCCCGGACAAAAACTACGCCAAGCCGTCGCAGAGAACCACCCGTTGCAAGTCGTCGGCGCCGTTACCGCCTATTGCGCCATCCTGGCGCAGAAGAGCGGGCACCAGGCACTGTATCTTTCCGGCGGCGGCGTGGCGGCTTCTTCGCTGGGCATCCCGGACCTCGGCATCACCACCCTGCACGACGTGTGCGAAGACGCGCGCCGCATCACCGGCGCGAGCGACCTGCCGCTACTGGTGGACATCGACACCGGCTGGGGCGGCGCCTTCAACATCGCACGCGCCACGCGCGAGATCGCCCAGGCCGGGGCGGCCGGGTTCCACATCGAAGACCAGGTGATGCAGAAGCGCTGCGGACATCGCCCCAACAAGGCCATCGTGAGCCGGGACGAGATGGTGGACCGCATCAAGGCGGCCGTGGATGCACGCACCGACGAGAGCTTCGTCATCATGGCGCGCACCGACGCGCTGGCGGTGGAAGGCATGCAAAGCGCCATCGAACGCGCGCAGGCCTGCGTCGAGGCCGGTGCCGACATGATCTTCCCCGAGGCGATGACCACGCTGGAGCAATACGCCGAATTCACCAGGGCCGTGCAGGTACCGGTGCTGGCGAACATCACCGAGTTCGGCGCCACGCCGCTGTTCACCACCGCACAACTGGCTGGCGTTGGCGTCAAGCTGGTGCTGTATCCGCTTTCTGCGTTCCGCGCCATGAGCAAGGCCGCGCTCAACGTGTACCAGCACATCCTTGCCGACGGGACGCAGCAAAAGGCCGTACCGGAAATGCAAACGCGCATGGAGCTGTACGACTACCTCGGCTATCACGCTTATGAGCAGCAACTGGACCGGCTGTTTGCCGAAAAGGGCGCGGAGTAACACAGTCACGGGATCGAACGAATTCAGGACATCTTCACTCAGGAGAAAGAAATGGACGAAGCCACCGCCGCATTCAAGCCGAAGAAATCCGTAGCGCTTTCCGGCACGGTCGCCGGGCAACACGGCAGTCTGCACCGTCGGACGCACCGGCAACGATCTGCACTATCGCGGCTACGACATCCTCGATTTCGCCGAAACGGCGGAGTTCGAGGAGATCGCGCATCTGCTGATCCACGGCACGCTGCCGAATGCGGCAGAGCTGAAGGCCTACAAGGCCAAGCTGAAATCGCTGCGCGGCCTGCCGCATGCGGTGAAACAGGCGCTGGAAGCCATCCCGGTGAATGCGCACCCGATGGATGTGATGCGCACCGGCTGTTCGGTGCTCGGCACCTGCGAACAGGAACCCGAGGCGCACAATGAGGCCAGGACGCGCGACCTGATCGACCGGTTATTGGCCAGCTTCGGTTCGATGCTGCTGTACTGGCATCACTATGCCAACAGCGGGAAACGCATCGAGGTGGAGACCGATGACGACTCCGTCGGCGCGCACTTCCTGCACCTGCTGCACGGCAAGCCCGCAAAAGCCTCCTGGGTACGCGCCATGCACACCTCGCTGATCCTGTATGCCGAGCATGAGTTCAACGCGTCCACCTTCACCGCGCGCGTGATCGCCGGCACCAACTCCGACCTGTACTCCTGCATCACCGGGGCCATCGGTGCGCTGCGCGGCCCCAAGCACGGCGGAGCCAACGAAGAAGCGTTCCGCATCCAGAGCCGCTACAGGAATGCCGACGAAGCGGAAGCCGACATCCGCGATCGCGTGGCGCGCAAGGAGATCGTGATCGGCTTCGGCCACCCGGTCTATACCATTTCCGATCCGCGCAACGAGGTGATCAAGCGCGTGGCGAAGCAGTTGTCGCAGGAGAAAGGCGAGATGCGTTTGTTCGACATCGCTGCGCGCCTGGAGACCGCGATGTGGGACTTGAAGAAGATGTTCCCGAATCTCGACTGGTTCTCAGCCGTGTCGTACCACATGATGGGCGTGCCGACCAATATGTTCACGCCGCTGTTCGTGATCTCGCGCGTGACCGGCTGGGGCGCGCACGTGATGGAACAGCGCGCCGACGGCAAGATCATCCGCCCCAGCGCGAATTACATCGGGCCGGAGAATCTGGCCTGGGTGCCGATCGAACAACGCTGAAAAATTCCTCCGTTCGTGGTGAGCCTGTCGAACCATGAATGGAGGACGTCACCCTTCGACAAGCTCAGGGCGAACGGATTTAATTTATACACAGAAATAAGGAAACCAAAATGAGTGCAAACGTAGACATGAACGACCGCCCCGCGCCCGACCAGGTGCTGGTGGATATCGCAAATTACGTATGCAGTTTCGACATCAAGTCGAATGAAGCCTACGACACCGCACGCAACTGCCTGATCGACACGCTGGGCTGCGGCCTGCTGGCGTTGCGCTTCCCCGAGTGCACCAAGCACCTCGGCCCGCTGGTGCCCGGCACCACGGTGCGCAACGGAGCGCGCGTGCCCGGCACCTCGCACGAACTCGATCCGGTGAAGGCGGCCTGGGACATCGGCGCGATGATCCGCTGGCTGGATTACAACGACACCTGGCTGGCCGCGGAATGGGGCCACCCTTCCGACAACCTCGGCGGCATCCTCGCCGTGGCCGATTACCTGAGCCGCTGCCGCGTGACCGAAGGCAAGGCGCCGCTGACTATCCGCGACGTACTGACCGCGATGATCAAGGCGCACGAGATCCAGGGCGTGCTGGCGCTGGAAAACAGTTTCAACCGCGTCGGCCTGGACCACGTGGTGCTGGTGAAGGTCGCCTCCGCTGCCGTGGTGACGCGCCTGCTGGGCGGCACCGAGCAGCAGGTCATCGACGCACTGTCGCAGGCCTTCGTCGACGGACAGTCGTTGCGCACCTACCGCCACGCGCCGAACGCCGGCTCGCGCAAATCCTGGGCGGCAGGCGATGCCACCTCGCGCGCCGTGCGCCTGGCGATGATGACGATGGCCGGCGAGATGGGCATCCCCGGCGTGCTGACCGCGCCGCAGTGGGGCTTCTACGACGTGCTGTTCAGCAAGACCAACAAGGACCAGAAGCTGAAACCGGAAGAGCAGCGCAAGTTCAGCCTGAAGCAGCCCTATGGCAGCTACGTGATGGAGAACGTGCTGTTCAAGATCTCCTTCCCCGCCGAGTTCCATTCGCAGACCGCGTGCGAAGCCGCGGTGCGTTTGCATCCGCAGGTGAAGAACCGCCTGGACGACATCAGCAGGATCGTCATCACCACGCACGAATCCGCCATCCGCATCATCTCCAAGGTCGGCCCGCTGGCGAATCCGGCAGACCGCGACCACTGCATCCAGTACATGGTCGCCGTGCCGCTGGCGTTCGGCGATCTGGTCGCGGAGAACTACGAGGACAGTTTCCACGCAGCCAACCCGATCATCGACGAACTGCGCGGCAAGATGGAGGTCGTGGAAGAACCGCGCTACAGCCGCGAATATCTGGAAGCGGACAAGCGCTCGATCGCCAACGCCATCCAGGTATTCTTCAAGGACGGCAGCAGCACCGAGAAGGTCGCGGTGGAATATCCGATCGGACACCGCCGCCGCCGCGCCGAAGGCATCCCGGTGCTGGAGCAGAAGTTCCTGAACAACCTGCGCACGCGCTTTCCCGAGCACCGCTGCCGGCAGATCATGGCGCTGTGCCTGGACAAGAAACAGTTGGAAGCAACACCGGTGAATATATTTATGGAGATGTTCGTGATCAATTGAATTACTCATCCCTTCCCCCTGGGAGGGGGAAGGTTAGGATGGGGGTTGAAGCGTGGAGTTACTGTCGAGCCAAGATTCCACCCCCTCCCTAGCCCTCCCCCTGCAAGGGGGAGGGGATCTAGTAAAACCAGGGAGGAGTCGAAATGAGCTACCAATCAGAGTATGACCGTTCGATGAAGGATCCGGAGGGCTTCTGGCGCAAGCAGGCCCAGCAGCTTCCGTGGTTCAGGTTCCCGCAGCAGATACTGACGCGCGACGTCGATGGCGTCGGCCACTGGTTCGCCGACGGCGAGATGAACACCGCTTACATGGCACTGGATCATCATGTGAAGAACGGGCGCGGCAACCAGACTGCGCTCATCTACGACTCTCCCGTATCAGGGACCAAGTCTCGCTACACTTATTCCGAATTGACGGATGCGGTGGCGCGCACCGCCGGGATGCTGGCCAATCTGGGCGTGACGAAAGGCGACCGTGTGATCATCTACATGCCGATGATCCCGGAAGCGGTCATCTCCATGCTGGCCGTGGCGCGGCTGGGGGCGATCCACTCGGTGGTGTTCGGCGGCTTTGCAGCGCCCGAACTGGCGCTGCGCATCGACGATGCCACCCCGAAAGTCATCCTCACCGCTTCCTGCGGCATCGAGGTCAAGCGCGTCATCGAATACAAGCCTTTGGTGGACAAGGCCGTCGAGCTTGCCCGCCACAAGCCGCAATGCTGCGTCATCTTCCAGCGCCCCCAGGTAACCGCGCCGCTGACCGCGGGCCGCGACCACGATTGGGCCTCGCTGCTGGCGAAAGCCAAACCGGTCGGCTGCACTCCCGTCAAGGGCAGCGACCCGCTGTACATCCTCTACACTTCCGGCACCACCGGCAAACCCAAAGGCGTGGTACGCGACAACGGCGGCCATGCGGTCGCGCTCAAGTACAGCATGAAGGCGATCTACAACGTCGATCCGGGCGATGTGTTCTGGGCGGCGTCCGATGTGGGCTGGGTGGTCGGGCACTCGTATATCGTGTATGGCCCGCTGCTGCACGGCTGCACCACGATCGCCTATGAGGGCAAACCGGTCATGACGCCGGATGCGGGCGCCTTGTGGCGCGTCATCTCGGAATACGGCGTGAAGTCTTTCTTCACCGCGCCGACCGCGTTCCGCGCCGTGAAGAAGGAAGACCCCGATGCCAAGCTGATGGCGAACTACGACTTGAGCAGGCTGCAGGTCATCTTCTCGGCGGGCGAACGCCTCGATCCGCCGACACAGCAGTGGCTGGGCGAAACGAGCGGCAAGCCGGTGGTGGATCACTGGTGGCAGACCGAGACCGGCTGGGGCATCACCGCCAACCTGTGGGGCGTGGAGCCGATGAAGATCAAATACGGTTCATCGACCCGTCCGACCCCCGGCTTCAATGTGCAGATCCTGGACGAGAGCGGCAAACAACTGCCGAGCGGTACGCAGGGCTATATCGCCATCGAGCTCCCGCTGCCGCCATCCTGCCTGAATCGCATCTGGGGCGACGACAACAAGTTCCGCGACGGCTACCTGAGCTTCCTGCCCGGTTACTACACCAGCGGCGACGGCGGCTACATCGACGAGGACGGTTACGTGTTCGTGATGGGGCGCGTGGACGACGTGATCAACGTCGCCGGGCACCGTCTATCTACCGGCGAGATCGAGGAAGTGCTCGCCACCCATCCGGCGGTGGCCGAATGCGCGGTCATCGCGCGCGACGACGATCTCAAGGGACAAGTGCCGATGGGCCTGGTGGTGCTTAAATCCGGCGTCAGCGCGGACGAGGCGGAATTGCAGAAAGAACTGGTCGTGCGCGTGCGCGAAGCCATCGGCGCCATCACCTGCTACAAGGACACGGTGATCCTGAAAAGGCTGCCCAAGACCCGCTCCGGCAAGACCTTGCGCAAGACGCTGAACAGGATCGTCAATGGCAAGGAATACACCGTGCCCTCGACCATCGACGATCCCGGCGTGATACCGGAGATCATCGAGACGCTGCGCGGCAGGGGGTTCGTTGCTTAAGCGATCCTGTCGCCGATTTTTGCCACGGTGTACAACGCATTCAATTCTGCGGCGGTGCGTCCTTTGCTCCAGGCCGCGATATCTGCATCGGCGATGGGGGTGTAAGGACCGTGCTTCACCTCGAAGATCACCGCGCCTGCATCGCGTGACAGCACGGCATGCCAGCCGCCTGCGGGAATCTCCACCACGCTGGCATCCTCTCCCAGCTCTACACGCTCGGTGACCCTGCCCTCATCGTCGAACATCAGCACGGTAAAGCGCCCGCGCAAGGCGGTCAGTATTTCCCAGGTGTGGGGGTGGCGGTGCGGCATGATCAGCGTGTCCGGCTCCATGGCGATGGCCAGACGCTGGATGGGGTCGATCAGTTCCTGATGCAGGTTGAAGTTGGCGCGCAGGCGCGGCGACAGGCGGGCCTGATCGCTGAGGTCGGACAGATGGGTGGCGGTGATCTTCTTCAAAATATTCTCCCGGTAAAGGGGCCGCATTTTACAGAAACTCGCTGCTCGCGTTTTCCCATCCTTTTGCAACCTGGCCACAACAGATAGAATCCCGCCCCATGTCTTCCCTCCCGTACCGTCTTTGTCTCGTCTGCATCGCTGCCGCGCTCTGCATATACACGCCGGTCACACCTGCAGACGAACTGCACACCGAAAAGACACATGTTGAGGATGCCAAAGCCGGCGATGTGAGCAAGGCGGAACTGGTGTACGAGCTCAACCCTTACTACACCAATTTGGACTACAACGTACCGCTCACGCAAAAACCCATCCCCACCATCACCTCCGACAACGAGGCAGCGATCTACCGCGATCTCATCGAGGGTTCGCTCGTGCCGCGCTACATGGTGCTGGAAGCCAGCGTGTATCCGCTGGCCGGACTGAGCACGTACGTCAAATCGCACTCACCCGATCTCTACCGTCAGGGCGAGATCGGCCGCACGGGCATCAACCTGTTCGAGTCTGCCACTGTCGGTTTCCAGGAACCCTGGGCGGTATCGGCGTTCTTCGGCAACGTGGCGAAACTGAACCGCACGAAAGAGCAACGCCAGGGAAACAACTACGGCTACACCGGCTATCTGTTCAGCGCCGGCAACAAGCACATCAAGAACAACACATACGTCCCGGACGATTGGTACGAGTTCGAATGGAAGATCAAGGGCAAGATCGATTATCCGGACGAGAAACTTTCATGGAGTTTCCGCGTCGGCGGACGCTGGAACACCAACAAGAACGTCAACGACGTAACTTATGTCAGCCTGCACCGCAGCAACCTGGATCTCCGTTATTCGTTCCTGGAATGGCTGGAGAACGCCAATTACGACCTGCGCATGCATTTCCTGCAAAGTGGTGCGCAGATGGTGCGGGTGGAACTGATCGCCGGAAAGAAGATACCGATGCCGGAATGGGGCTACGCGCCGGCGCTGGACATCGGTTTCGTCTGGAGCAGCCCGAACGAATATTCCGGTGCTCTCAGGGATGCACGCGGCAACAGGACCACGCTGCTGTTCCGTCCCTCCATCGAGTTCTAGTCCCCCGGCGAGGCCCGTGAAAGCGCCAAGCCCTATAAAACATTCCACAACTTGAACCTTCAGGGATAAACTGGGCAAAACGAATGCCTGCTCGATGAGTAGTCAAATGCGGGACAGAAAGGAAGAAAAATGAAAATTCATATTATTTTTCATACGGTTCGACCTTACATCTCAGCGGCAGCAGTCATTAGTACGGCAGCGATACTCGTCTTTGCGATCTACTTTACCGGTCTCAGCCTGGAATGGGTCACGTTTTTGGCCGGCGTCCTCGTGGCAGCGATCCTTGCTGAAGCGACCCGCGTATCGCGCGTGGAATGGCTTGCGGCACGCCGCTCGGTGCAACTGGCCTCGCTCAAGGACAGGCTGGAGCGCGAGAGCGATCTTCGCAAAAGAGCCGAAGAGACGATCGCCGCCAACAAACCCAGGTTGCAGTTGATCGACGAGGTATTGCCGGTCATGGTTGCATTCTTCGATACCGAGGGACAGTGCCGGTATCACAACCATGCGTTTCAGGAATGGCTGCATCTCCGGCCGGAGCTGATCCACGACCAGCACATCCGCAAAGTCCTGGGCGCCAGCGTCTATCAGGAGACCGCCGCGTCGATCCGCCAATCTCTGGATGGCCATCAAATGCATTATGAACGTACACAGAAGATGCAGGACGGCACTGTCTACCGCTTGCTTGTTGAACACGTCCCGCAATTCGGCGAGGAAGGCAAGTTGGCCGGCTTCTTCATGCTGATGAACGACATCACATCGCCGGGCGATGTGCACAAATCAGAGCAGGCCGCATCCAAGGAACCCCGATCCGGCAATGTTGCCACTGTGTCGGCGGCGGCAGTTTACGACGGCAGGGCCAATCAAGACACGTTCGTTGATTCATTCTCCGAGCAGATTTCAGGACAAATGGGGGCGGCCCACATCAGGGCTGCGATCGAGAAAGGCGACTTTCGCCTGTACTGCCAACTGATCTCTCCCATCGGGGGCGGCTCGAGCGAGGCCGAGCACTACGAGATTCTTGTCCGGCTGGTCGAAGAAGAAGAGGGACTGATACCGCCCGGGGCGTTTTTCCCGCTTGCAGAAAAGCACGGCCTCATGCCGCATCTGGATCGATGGGTCGTGCAGCACGTGACGGAATGGGCTTCCCATCAATATTCGCAGGATGGAGAACGCAAGAACTCGATGTTCTTCATCAACGTGTCCGGCGCAACGATCGCCGATTCCGGCTTCCCTGAGTTCCTGCAATTGACGCTCATGGAATACGGCGTGCCCGGAGCCGCCCTGTGCTTTGAGATCCACAACACCGAACTCACCTCGAAAACTTCGGCCGTTGCCGAGTTTGCACAGCGGGTCCGGCAGTGCGGCTGCCTGGTCGCGATCAGCGGCTTCGGCCAGGATCGTATCTCGTTCGACCTGATCCGCGGCTTCCGCGTCGAATTCCTGAAGATCGACAGCAACATCATCTTCAACATCCTGCGCGACCCTGTAGAGCTCGCCAAGATAACCGCCATCAACCGGGTGGCGAAACTGATCGGCGTAAAAACGATCGCGGAACTGGTGGAGAGCGAGGAAACCGTTGCCAAGCTGAAAGAGATCGGTATCGATTATGCGCAGGGTTTCGGGATCTCGCGTCCGCAACCGCTGGCGGGATAAACACAGCTGCTGTTCATTCGCCGCACTGGAAACGCAAAGGCCCCGCGATAACGCGGGGCCTTTTTTGTTGGCGGAGTGGACGGGACTCGAACCCGCGACCCCCGGCGTGACAGGCCGGTATTCTAACCAACTGAACTACCACTCCATAAACCAGGAACTTCCGGTGGATGCTGACAGGATTGAACCTGTCCGGGCACGCCACTTTTTATAACTGGAGCGGGAAACGAGACTCGAACTCGCGACCTATACCTTGGCAAGGTATCGCTCTACCAACTGAGCTATTCCCGCAAAGCGAAACCGGCAAACCGCCGTTTCGATTTATTACTGCTTACACTTTTAGTAAAAAAGCCTCGCAGCTGCGAGGCTTTTTTCTATCTGGTGGGTCGTGCGGGGATCGAACCTGCGACAAACGGATTAAGAGTCCGCTGCTCTACCAGCTGAGCTAACGACCCGGAAGAGGCGCGCATTTTAGGGGAGCGGCGAAAATTGTCAAGGCTGATGTGCTTCGCATCATGCCTTGCCATGGCGCCGCAATGCCCACTCGACGTGCTCGCGCACCAGGCTGGACGGGCTTTCGCGGCGAGTCTGCAGGGCTGCGATCGCCTCCGGCGCGGCCGGCGCATTGCCGAGCGCCACGGCGATGTTGCGCTGCCATTGCTCGTGGCCGATGCGATAAATGGCACTTCCCGCGAATCGGGCGTGAAAGGTCGCCTCGTCCCACGCGAACAGCTCGGTGAGCGCGATATCGTCCAGCCCGTTGCGCACCGCGAAATCCGGCTCGACGGTCTTGTGCGCAAAGCGGTTCCACGGGCACACCAGCTGGCAATCGTCGCAACCGTAGATGCGGTTGCCGATGAGCGGGCGCAATTCTTCCGGGATGCTGCCCTTGAGCTCGATGGTCAGGTAGGAGATGCAGCGCCGCGCGTCGAGTCGGTACGGCGCGGTGATGGCCCGCGTGGGGCACACATCGATACAGGCATGGCAGGTGCCGCAATGGTCCTTTTCCGGCGTGTCCGTCGGCAGCGGCAGATCGATGTAGATCTCGCCCAGAAAGAACCACGACCCCTGCTCGCGCGACAGCAGCAGCGTGTGCTTGCCGCGCCAGCCCAGATGCGCCTTCTGCGCCAGTTCCACCTCCAGCACCGGAGCGGAGTCGGTGAACACGCGGCACTGGCAATCGCCGGCCTCGTCGCGAATCTGCTGCGCCAGTTTCTCCAGCCGGTTGCGCAGCACCTTGTGGTAGTCGCGCCCCAGCGCGTAACGCGAAATGAAAGCGCGGCTGCCGTCCGCCAGCACCTCATGCGTATCTTTCGCATGTTCCGGGTAGTAGTTCATGCGCACCGAGATGACGCGCAAGGTGCCCGGCACCAGTTCCGCAGGACGCGCGCGTTTGGCGCCATGTTTTGCCATATAATCCATCGCGCCGTGATGGCCGTCCGCCAGCCATTGCAGCAGATGCGCTTCGGCGGCATCGAGGTGCGTATCGCCGATGCCCACCGCCTGAAATCCGAGCGCATTGCCCCACGCCTTGATGCGCGAGGCGAGTGCGCCGTAATCCACTTGAGGTGTTCCGTTTTGCATGAACCGAATCATAGCCCAAGCGATGTAAGCAGGCATTCCGCCGCAGGGCGGAAACTCGCAATAAACCTGCCCGATGAGGCCGCCACGACGGCCTTCGCAGCACGCCTGGCGCCAGTGTTGCAGCCGGGGCTGGTGATTTACCTGCGCGGGAACCTGGGGGCAGGCAAAACGACATTGGTACGGGCGCTGTTGCAGGCACTCGGGCATTCAGGCCGCGTAAAGAGCCCTACCTATACGCTGGTTGAACCCTACGAAGCAGGCGGGTTACACTTGCGCCACTTCGATCTGTATCGCTTTCGCGATGCCGAAGAATGGGAGGGTTCCGGATTCCGAGATGAGTTCGACGGACGCAACATTTGCCTGGTGGAATGGCCGGAAAAGGCCGCGGGATTGCTGCCCCCTGCCGATATCAGCATTACCTTCGAGATACTTCAGGATGGACGCGAGATCCTGCTCCATTCCTACACCGATGCAGGACAGAAATGCTTGAACGCACTGCCCGCCTGATATTCATCGCTTCGCTCTTCTGGCTACCATCCGCCCTGGCAGAGATCACCATCAGCTCGGCGCGTATCTGGCCGGCGCAGGATTACACGCGCCTCACGCTGGAGTCGAAAAAACCCATCCAGTACAACCTGTTCGCCCTCAAGAACCCGGAACGCCTGGTGATCGACCTCGACGATGTCGCGATCAACTCCACCTTGAACGACCTGGCCCGCAAGATCGGCAACGACGATCCCTACATCAAGAGCGTGCGCATCGGCCGCTTCAAACCCGGCGTGGTGCGGCTGGTGCTCGACCTCAAGGCCCAGGCAAAACCGCAGCTGTTCAGCCTGCAGCCCGTCGCCGAATACGGTCACCGTCTGGTGCTGGACGTCTACCCGATGGTCGCCATCGACCCGCTGATGGCGCTCGCGCAACAGGGCGAGACCAAGCTTGCCGCAAGCGAACCGGAGGCCCCCGGCACAGTTGCCGAATCGCCCGCGACTGGAATCAGACCCGATATCACCGAACCCGCGATCAGCAAACCGGCTCCGCTGTCCGGCCCCGAACTCAGGAACCGTATCCTGATCGTCGCAGTAGATGCGGGGCACGGCGGCGAAGACCCCGGTGCCCGCGGCCGTCGCGGCACGCATGAGAAGGACGTGACCCTCGCCATCGCGCGCAGGCTGAAAGCCCAGATCGACGACACCCCGGGCATGCGCGCCATCCTGATCCGCGACGGCGATTACTTCATCCCGCTGGGCGGTCGCGTGGAAAAGGCACGCAGGGCGCATGCCGACCTGTTCGTCTCCATCCATGCCGATGCCTTTGTCAGGTCGCATGCGCACGGCTCCTCCGTGTTTGCCTTGTCCGAGCACGGCGCAACCAGCGCCAGCGCGAGCTGGCTGGCCAAGAAGGAAAACGAAGCCGACCTCATCGGCGGCGTGAACCTCTCGGTGAAAGACCCCTACCTCGCGCGCACCCTGCTCGACCTGTCACAGACCGCCACCATCAGCGACAGCATGAAACTCGCCAAGCATGTGCTCAGGGAACTGGGCGGCATCAACACCCTGCATCGCGGCCGCGTCGAGCAAGCCGGGTTCGCCGTGCTGAAATCGCCGGACATCCCTTCGATACTGGTGGAAACCGCCTTCATCAGCAACCCGGCCGAAGAGCAGAGGCTGAAGGATGATGACTATCAGGAGAAGATGGCGCGTGCCATCCTGGGCGGCGTCAAACGCTACTTCGCGCAAAACCCGGCGCTGTCGAAACCCCGGTTGGCGCAGGGCGAATGATGATCAACCAATAGAGAAGAACAATAGCCCCAGGTTGTAATAGCTATGCAGCAACACGGGAACGAGAATGCCGTTGTAGCGCTCCCGGAAATATCCCAGCACCATCCCGACCACAAAATATCCCGGCACCAGCATCGGCGAATGGGTCCAGACATGGGCGGCGGCAAAGGCCAGACTGGTCAGCCAGTTGGCATGGCTGAAGCGGAACAGCATTTGTTTGAAACGCATCCGGCCAAGCAACCATCCTTGCAGGAAGCCCCTGAACAAGACCTCCTCCAGGACAGAGATGGATAGAACAGAAACGACTGCAACGGCCAACCCGGCCTTGAGCACCTCGTCATTCCAGGCGGGAACCCAGGGCCAGACCAACAGCGGCACGATCAGCGCCGCTATCAGCCTGTAGTCAGGCCTTACCACGTGCTGCGGATCGCGCGGCGGCGCAGCCAATATGCTGCCACGGCGAGCATCGCCAGCAGCAAGGAGGCATCGGGTTCGGCACCGAACGGCATGACGGAGCAACCGCCACCGCCGCCACCACTGGAAGCTGCAACGGGAGCCGGATTTGCGGTCCCGGAAATAAGCACGCTCGCGGAGGGATTCGATCCGGTCGCCAGCGCAAGTGAAGCAGTACCGCTGTAACTGCCTGCCGACACAGGCGTGATGTTCACCGTCACGCCACATGAAGCCCCTGCCGCCAGAGTGACATTGCTGCACGAGTCGCTGGAAGCCGCCATGATTGCAGGCTGGGAAAATGCGAGTGCTCCTGTCGTTTCCGGCACGGTATTCGGATTATTGAATGACAGAGTGACTGTCGTCGATTGCCCGACGGTCACTGTTGTTGCCGTCACCGATGATGCTCCCGGCTGCAACGCAGCACCTGATTTCCCGGTCAGGCTGACGATCCCTGCAGTCGTTGCTGTTGCTGCATTGATCGTCAAGGTCGCCGAGTGGGCACTCAATGAGGTTGGCGCATAGTTCGCGGTGACCTGACAAGTGCCGGCTGCCGGAATAGTCGCTGCATCACACGTGTTTGAAATCACGGTGAACATCGCTGCATTCGGCCCCGAAAGTACACTGGACGTTGTCGTGACCGGTGTACCCGAAACATTGGTCAACGTGACCGACAGATTATTCCCGCCGCTATAAGCTCCTACCGTGCCAAAATCCAGAGTGCCCACCAATAGCGGCAACGCACTGTTCTGCACCGCAAGCTTTGCATTGAGTATCCCGGCGCCGCAATTCCGGTTCAATGAACAGTCCCATGACGCCCAGCCTGAACCAAAGGAAGGGAACGCGGTAAGCGATGCGGGCGAACTCAAGATGGTCTTGACCTGCACCGGGGTCAACGCCGGATTGAGCGCCAGCATCAGTGCGACGGCAGCCGAAACATGCGGGGTGGCCATGCTGGTACCTTGATAGTAGGCGTAACCCGAGCCTAGAGGCGTTGTGGTTCCCGAATCGACCGTGGAATAAATACCCCGATCAAAAGTTGGCGCTGGCGTTCCTGCAGATATATCACTCCCTTGTGCCGCCAGCGTCACATGTACCGGGTTCGCGCTGGATGACGGAGAACTGAAATTGCTGTACGTCGCACGGCTCCCGTCCCTGCCTACGGCAGCAACGGAGATCACATTCTGGCAATTCGCCGAGGTTGAAGTAGCGACGTCGGCATTCTCGTTCCCGGCAGCAACCACGACGACAGCGCCCGCTCCCACAGCCGCGTTGATCGCGTTTTGCCGCGTTATACCGCATGAAGGGGCAGTGCTCCCGAGACTCAGATTGATGACTCTGGCTGGATTTGGATTTGGAGATACACCCCCCACCGTGAGGCCGCCTGCCGCCCACATGATGGCATCCGAAACATCGGACGAGTAACCGCCCCCCTTGCCCAATACACGCAGGGGCAATATCTTCGCGTTATAGGCGCCGCCGATGACCCCCAGACTGTTGTTGCCAAGCGCAGCGATAGTGCCGGCCACGTGGGTGCCGTGCCAACTGCTGGATGAAGCTGCCGGGAATAACGTCGGGTTATCGATAACATCCTGGCTGCTGATGTAATCTCCTGTATCGCTGGCGCCGGGAGAGGCTGCCACAACAGCAGAAGCTGTGGGAGTGTTGGCAGGACAACCACCGGCTGAAGTTGTGCCTCTTATCCGACAATCGCGAATGAAGTCATAGCCTGCTGAAACAAGGTTGCTGCCTGGCCCTGCTGCAATTACAGCAGAAGCCCCGACGATGTCCGGATGCGCGGTAATGCCGGTATCGACTACCGCCACCACGACGCCCGACCCGGCAGTGGTATTCCAGGCCGTTTCGAAGTCGGCGCCGTAGTTACCGGTCCATCCGCTCGAAGTCCCAGCCACCGCGCTGACAGGCTGCATGGCCCATAACAAGCCATAGTTCGTGTCATTCGGAATAGCCTGGATGGTCTCGATCCGGTCTTCCTCGACATACTCCACATTCGGCAGCTTGCTGATCCCTGCTATCGCCTGCACGACAGCCTGCCGGTCTCGTACACCACTCAGGGTCATCACGTGCGCACCGTTGACAGTTGCGCGCAGGTCAGTCACGGGGGCACCCGCCGCCGCATGCAATTGCTGGATCACTTCGGCCGAAAAAGGACGGCTCAATTCGGCGCGTATTTGAGACACGCTCATCACTTGAGCACTCTGAATTGCCTTGCTGGGTCTCAGTTTGACGATCAAGCGATCGCTGAACGGTTGCGCCCTGTTCGTTGGAACAAATGCCGGCTTGCCACCTGTTGCTGCCAACACCGGCATGGAATTCATAGTCCAGACGACGGCCAGTACAACTAATACGCGGTTTCTTGTGCCTCGTTTCACAGCTTCCCCTTCTTGAAAATACCCGTTTCAAAGTGCGCTGCGATGAAATGCCTCGCTGAAGAACCATCAGGTGATCATTAATAGTGATGCATGAGGCTGTCCTGCTCGACCGCACGCACGCCGAGCGCACCGCCGCTGTCCAGCAACATCCTCTGGAACCCGATGTAGGTCATGTCCGAAGGCAAGGTGATCTCATAGATAGCGCCATTATTGAGGAACTGGCGAATGAACACCGGAGTGCAATTACATACCTCCGCAATAAGCTGCAAAGCTTGTCGATCGCCTGCTGCGGGAAGGCGATCGAAAGTGACGATCACCCGGATGGGAGATACTCTGGAAATACTTTGGGGTTCTTGCTTGGGAGGGGGCGTTATCGGGTTGGTACATCCCAGCATCGAGGTGGCAAACAGCAATGCAATCAGCAACTTTCGAATCTTCAGCACCTGCAATCTCATCGTCCGCCCTCAATCCCATCAAATAATTATGGTATTGACTATATCAATCGGGACTTATCGGGTAAAGCTCAAAAATGGCCTATATCTATCTAGATAAATGCTGACCAGTCGATTCGTCATTCCGGCCCTCGCCGGAATAACGGCTTGTCCGGCGCTTCCTGGGTAACTCCATCTCGCTAATTACGTACATTACGGTATCCGCAACTGCGGCAAAATGCCGCACCCTTGCCGCTGCGCCGCACCATACAATCATGCCTTCACCGAATGGAGGATAAAAAAACAATGAACCACCATCGCCTGTGCCTTACTGCCATCTGCATCCTCTCTGCATCCAGCGCCTACGCCAGTTGCGGCAGTTCAGCTTGCTCGATCAACACCAACTGGGACGAGCACAGCCCGGGCAAACCCGGTTTGAGCATGGACCTGCGCTACAGCGAAAGCAACGCCGATGTCTTGCGCTCGGGCAGCCAGCGCATCGTTGCCGACACCGCCAACAACGGTGAAGTGGAAAACCTGCGCACCGTCAACAAGATCACCACCCTCGCCATCGACTACGCGCGCGACAATCATTGGGGCATGGCATTGATCGTTCCGTACATCTCACGCGAGCACAGCCACCATCTCGGCCCCTATGCCGGCGACATTCCGGCGGGATCCGAGAGCTTCTCTGCCAAGTCCCTGGGGGACATCAAAGTCGTAGGCCGTTATCGCTGGCAGAACGAAGGGGATCGCTCCAGCAGGGGAATCAAGTTCGGATTGAAGCTGAACACTGGACGGCAGGATTTCCAGATAGTGGACAATCTCGGCGCATCCAAGCTACCCGGCGAAGTGGCTCTGCAGCCGGGCAACGGCAGCACTGATCTCATCATCGGCGCGTTTTGGCAATTATCCACACCGGGCAATGACCTGAGCTGGTTCGCGCAAGTCCTCGCGCAGAGTTCGATCCGGCACAAAGCGGAGTTCAAGCCCGGCGATCAGCTCAATCTGGATGCGGGGACACGTTATGCCTTCGGCAGCAGGCTGAGCGGCCTGCTGCAGTTGAACGCCCAGTGGAACCAGGCCGACTCGGGACCGAACGCAGCATTGACTGCTGCGGGCGCCGCCAGCAGCGGCGGCAAGAACCTCTCGCTGACGCCCGGCCTGATCTATGCCATCACGCGCGAAACCAACCTGTACGGTTTGGTGCAAGTGCCGCTGTACCAGTACGTGAACGGCGAGCAACTCACCGCCCGCAAATCGCTGACGGCCGGTATCAATCATCGTTTCTGATCTGTCTTCCCGAAAGTCAAAGCGGCGCTCTGCAGAGCGCCGTCGTTATCCCTCTCCCGCAGATGGCTGTACTGAAGCATTCGGGCAACCAAAGCCCGGTAGCATTAGACCTGCGATGGGAACCGGACTGATTGACGATGTCACTTCGTTTCTTCGAACATCATCTCCAGCCGCAGGCTGAGCAACGGACTGAGCCGGTAACCTTTCTCTATCGGGAAATGCAGTTGCGGGCTGACGTCGAAGAACATCCATTTCCGGTGCAGGCGATAACGATATTGCGCCAGGAGAACGTAGTCCGTTACCCGCGTGACCGGCTGGCTCACGCCGATCACGCTGGCCTGATAAAGCAAGGCAGTGCGCTCGTCCAGGGTGTGGAATCCCGTCAAGTCCTGCCGCAGATCGAAGTTCTGTCTATCGTTGAGCCAGGTGGCGACGCTGCTGGAACGGAGCAGCACCGAATTGCTGAGGGTGCGCTCGAAATCCAGCTGCGTCGTCTCGCCGGCACCGATGGTGTTGAACCAGAACACCGTTTCCGCCAGCTTCATGCGCCACTGATCCAATGGCTTTTCCAGGCTGGCCCGCGAGCGCGCGAAGGGGGTCGTGTTCAGGCCGGCAAATTTGATCCCTCCGTCCGCACTGAAGTGCCAGCGCTCCGCTTCCGCCTTGATGAAGCGCAATGCCGCGCCATAGCTCTGCGGCGCAACGGGTTGCTTGAGCGGCGGCGTCTGCGTCTGCCTCGGATCGATGGTTGTCTTGTCCGGATCCGACTCGATCAGCAGGTGCAACTCTCTTCTCTGCAATGGGCAGATGCACGTTGGCCCTGCCCGACGCCACGAATTTGTGTTCCCCGCTGTATCCCATCACCCGGTAGATATCGAGCTGGAACACGCTGTCGTTGGTCTCCTGGTAATGGCGGTCATCGCCAAAGAATTGATCGACGCTGCTTACAAACCCGACGAGCTTTCCCGACAGATAATCGCGCTGCGTATCCACCACGCTCATTACTTCCTCAATGACCGTGGACGGTGCCGGCGGGCCAACCATTTGCGGCGGCGGGCCGACCAGCTCTTCGCCGAACGCGGCCGGCGGAGCCCATAGTGCGGCGGCCAGGGACAGGCACGCCAATATCCCGGAAGTCCGTACGGATCGGAACGTCATGAGCCTCAGTCGGGAAATACCCCGGTGGAAAGGTAACGATCGCCGCGGTCGCAGACGATGAACACGATGGTCGCGTTCTGCACTTGTTGCGAGATGCGCAGCGCCACGGTCAAGGCGCCGCCGGAGGAGATGCCGCAGAAGATCCCTTCTTCGCGCGCCAGACGACGCGTCATTTCTTCCGCATCCTTCTGTCCGACATACTCCAGCCTGTCCACGTTCTTCGGGCTGTATATCCTGGGCAGGTAGGCCTCCGGCCATTTGCGGATACCGGGGATCTGTGCACCCTCTTCCGGCTGTGCGCCGATGATCTGGATGTTCGGATCCATTTCCTTGAAGTAGCGCGAGCAGCCCATGATGGTGCCGGTGGTACCCATGCTGCTGACGAAATGCGTGATCTTGCCTTCCGTGTCGCGCCAGATCTCCGGCGCGGTGCCTTCGTAGTGAGACAGCGGATTATCGGGATTGGCGAACTGGTCGAGGATGATGCCCTTGCCCGCATCGCGCATCTTTTCCGCCGTGTCCCGCGCGAGTTCCATGCTGCCCTCTTTCGGAGTAAGTACCAGTTCAGCGCCGAACGCGCGCATGCTCTGGCGGCGCTCGATGCTCTGGTTCTCGGGCATCACGAGGATCATCCTGTAACCCCGCATCGCCGCCGCCATCGCCAGCGCGATGCCGGTGTTGCCGCTGGTGGCCTCGATCAGCGTGTCGCCCGGCTTGATCGTGCCGCGCTCCTCGGCGCGCCGGATCATGGAAAGCGCGGGGCGGTCTTTCACCGAACCGGCCGGGTTATTCCCTTCCAGCTTCGCCAAGATGACATTGGATGTATTGCCCGGAATGCGCTTGAGCCTGACCAGCGGTGTGTTTCCGACGAAATCGTCCAGTGTCTTGTACATGCCCTGCCCCGCAAAATGAAAACGCCAGCATGATAAATGCTGGCGCTTTCTTTTGCACTGCTGATTCTGCCCCTTTCCCCGCAAGCCGGCTGCGAGAGGGTTAGATCGCGATGCCGGACGGGTCGAACAGCCCCTCAAACAGGATAGAACTCAAATAACGCTCGCCCGAATCCGGAAGGATAACCACGATGGTCTTGCCTGCATTCTCCGGCTTCTGCGCCAGGCGTACTGCCACCGCCACCGCCGCACCGCTGGAGATGCCGGAGATGATGCCCTCTTCGCGCGCCAGACGAAGCGCATACTGCACCGCTTCTTCATTGGTCACTTGCTCGATGTCATCCACCAGCGACAGGTCCAGCACGCCGGGCACGAAGCCTGCGCCGATGCCTTGTATCTTGTGCGGCCCGGGCTTGAGGTCAAAGCCCGCGCGTTTCTGCGTCAGGACCGGGCTGGCGGCAGGTTCCACCGCGACCGAGCTGAATCGCCTTACCCTTGCGCGTCTTCTTGATGTAGCGCGACACACCGGTGATGGTGCCGCCCGTGCCCACGCCGGAAACAAGGATGTCGACCTTGCCGTCGGTATCGTTCCAGATCTCCGGTCCGGTGGTCGCTTCGTGGATCGCCGGATTGGCCGGATTCTCGAACTGCTGCAGCAACACGTACTTCGAATCGGAAGCCGCGATCTCCCTGGCCTTGGCGATCGCCCCGCTCATGCCCTTAGCGCCCTCGGTCAGCACCAGCTTCGCGCCGTAGGCGACCAGCAGCTTGCGCCGTTCGATGCTCATCGTCTCGGGCATGGTCAGCGTGAGCGGAATGCCGCGCGCCGCGGCAACGAACGCCAGCGCGATGCCGGTGTTGCCGCTGGTGGGTTCGACGATCTCCTTGCCCGGCCCCAGCAGACCTTTCTTCGTGGCGTCGTCGATCATGGCCACGCCGATACGATCCTTCACCGAGAAGGCCGGATTGCGGGATTCGATCTTGGCGAGGATGGTCGCTTTCGCGCCATCGCCGATATGGTTCAGTTTTACGAGCGGGGTGTTGCCGATGGACAGCGAGTTATCTGCAAACTGGTTGGACATGACTTCCTCCTAATGTGGATTTTCGATGCTGTCAGTCTAACCAAGCCTCGGCACTTTATGAACTGGTCAATTGTTATATCTTTAGAACCATAACCGCTATTGGGCGAAGTCCTTCGCCTGCAACGGCACTATCCCGGCACGTATCGTGGGCTCGTCCAGCTTCGGCGAGCACAGTTCGATGAAGCGATAGGCGAAGCTGCGCAGATAGTGGCCGCGCCGCAAGGCGATATAGGTTGTATTCTCTCCGAACAGGTGCGAACACTCGAGCAGGCGCAGATCGGTATCCTTGGCAGGATTGAACGCCATCGAAGCCATGATGCCGATCCCCATACCCAGCTCCACATAAGTCTTGATGACGTCGGCATCGAGAGCCGACATCACGATGTCCGGCGCAATGCCGGCATCGGCGAACGACTGGTCGATCTTCGCCCGTCCGGTCAGCCCCTCGTGATAAGTGACGATGGGATATTCGGCGATGTCTTTCAGCGTCAGCGTTTTGACCTTTTCCAGCGGATGTCCGGCGGGGACGATCACCGCATGGCGCCATGAATAGTACGGAAACGAATCCAGCCTGGTGACATCGGAAAGCGCCTCGGTCGCCACGCCGATGTCGGCCTCGCCGCTCAGCAACATCGAGACGATCTCGCCCGGGCCGGCCTGATGCAGCTTGAGATGCACCTTGGGAAAGCTCTTCTTGAATTCGTTAACCACCTGCGGCAGCGAATACCTGGCCTGTGTGTGAGTGGCGACGATGGTCAATTTCCCCTCGTCGCGTTTGCTGTATTGCTCCACCAGGTTCCTGATGTTGTTCGCGTCCAGCAGGATGCGTTCGACGATCTCCAGCAACTCACCTCCGGGATCGGTCATCCCCAGCAATCGCTTGCCTTTGCGCACGAACAGTTCCACGCCGAGTTCGTCTTCCAGATCCTTGATGTGCTTGGACACGCCGGACTGCGAAGTGAACAGTGCATTGCCGACCTCGGTGAGGTTGAAGTTGCACCGCGCGGTTTCGCGGATGATCCTGAGTTGTTGGAAATTCACTTTGATTCTCCGAAATACCTAATATTGCGACTTGCCTGCAGGAGCGCCCCGGGGCGCGAATCGCACGCCCGGGCGCGCTCCTGCATTTATGCAGCCGCCTCGAACACCCTGAATTGGCGCGGCCGAATGAATGCCTTGTCTCCGCCGGCCAACGGCGCGGCATCGAAGCGCTCGCGGCTGAGTTCGATCTCGATGAGCTCGCTGCTGCCGTCCGCCGCGACTTCCACCCTCACCACCGAACCGATCGCGCGCACCAGTTTCACTTCCACCGGCAATGCGGTCTTGTCCTGCGGCGAACGGCTGATGTCGATGTCATGCGGACGCACATAGGCCACCGCATCGCCGTGCTGTTCCGACCACGGCGCATGGTCGCGGCTGTGGAACAGGTTCACGTTGCCGATGAACTGGTACACGAAAGGCGTGGCCGGCGTGGCATAGACTTCGTCCGGCGTGCCGATCTGTTCGATCTTGCCCTTGTTCATCACCACCACGCGGTCGGCCACTTCCAGCGCCTCTTCCTGATCGTGCGTCACGAAGATGCTGGTGATGTGCAACTCGTTGTGCAATCGGCGCAGCCAGCGGCGCAATTCCTTGCGCACTTTCGCATCGAGCGCGCCGAACGGTTCGTCCAGCAGCAAGATCTTCGGCTCCACTGCCAATGCCCGCGCCAGCGCGATGCGTTGCCGCTGTCCTCCGGAAAGCTGCGCCGGATAACGGTCGGCGAGGAAATCCAGTTGCACCAGATTCAACAACTCATGCACGCGACGCTTGATCTCGGCCTCGACCGGGCGTTGCTTCTTCGGCTTCACGCGCAGGCCGAACGCCACGTTCTCGAACACCGTCATGTGGCGGAACAACGCGTAATGCTGGAACACGAAACCGACGTTGCGTTCGCGCGCGTCGCGCTGCTGGACATCCTCGCCGTGGAACAGCAGCTTGCCGGAATCCGCCAGCTCCATGCCACCGATGATGCGCAGCAGCGAGGTCTTGCCGCAACCGGACGGACCGAGCAGCGCCAGCAACTCACCGCTGTTCACTTCCAGATTGATGCCGTCCAGCGCCTTGTAGCTGCCGAAATTCTTGTTCAGGTTCTCTATCGTGATGCTCATTAGTTGCTCCTTATTCGCAAGTTGGGTTCAGGCCGACAGGCAGTAACCCAACAAAATTTCAAATCATGCTGGGTTACACCCGCGAGGAGTAGGCCGTGGTTGTAAGGGGCTAAAGCCCAAACACACACGCTCCGCTGCGCCAACCCAACCTGCAAGCTCATCATTACGCTCGTTCGTTTACTCCCCTCGCCCGCAAGCGGGAGAGGGAATGGTCATGCTCCATGCAAGGGTTCACCGCTACGTTTCGCCTGCCACTCGACCAGCGACTTGACCGCCAGGGTGACCAGTGCCAGCAAAGCCAGCAGCGAGGCCACCGCGAAGGCCGCGACAAAGTTGTATTCGTTGTAAAGGATCTCGACATGCAACGGCATGGTGTTGGTCAGCCCGCGTATGTGGCCGGACACCACCGACACCGCGCCGAACTCGCCCATGGCCCGGGCGTTACACAGGATCACGCCGTACAGCAGCCCCCACTTGATGTTGGGCAGCGTCACGCGCAGGAAGGTCTGCCAGCCGGATGCGCCGAGCGAAATGGCTGCCTCCTCCTCTTCCTTGCCTTGCGCCTGCATCAGCGGGATCAATTCGCGTGCGATGAAGGGGAAGGTGACGAAGACGGTGGCCAGCACGATGCCGGGGACGGCGAACAGCAGGTGGATGTCATGCGCCTGCAGCCAATGGCCAAACCAGCCCTGCGCGCCGAACAGCAGCACATAGACCAGCCCCGACACCACCGGACTCACCGCGAACGGCAGGTCGATCAGCGTGATGAGCAGGCTCTTGCCCTTGAACTCGAACTTGGCGATGGCCCACGCTGCCGCGATACCGAACACCAGGTTGGCCGGCACCGAAATGGCGGCCGCGATGACCGTCAGCTTGATCGCCGACCAGGCATCCGGCTCCTTCAATGCAGATATGTACAACTCCCAGCCTTTGCCGAATGCCTCGTAGAACACCGCGAACAGGGGGATGCCGAGGAACAGCAGCAAATAGGTCAGCGCGACACCGATCAAGGCCAGCGTGACGCCGAGCGACTCCTGGGTGGAGATTTTTCGTTGAAAAGAGGGGCTGGCCATTATCTTTCTCCCCTGCGGCTCGCCCACCACTGCACGGCATTGATCGCCAGCAGCAACCCGAACGAAATGACCAGCATCACCACCGCGATCGCCGTCGCGCCGGCATAGTCGTACTGCTCCAGCTTGGAGACGATCAGCAGCGGCGAGATCTCGGAAATGTATGGCATATTTCCTGCGATGAAGATCACCGAACCGTATTCGCCGATGGCGCGCGCAAAGGCCAATGCGAAGCCGGTCAGCAGCGCCGGGAAGATCGCCGGAAAGATCACGCGCAGGAATACGGCCAGCCGCCCCGCACCCAGGCTGGCAGCCGCCTCTTCCACTTCCGCCTCGACATCGGCCAGCACCGGCTGCACCGTGCGCACCACGAACGGCAGGCCGATGAAAGTCAGCGCGACCACGATGCCCAGCGGGGTGTATGCCACCTTGATGCCGTATGCTGCGAAGTATTGGCCCAGCCAGCCGTTAGGCGCATACAGCGTCGCCAGCGTGATGCCCGCCACCGCGGTCGGCAAGGCGAACGGCAAGTCGACCAGGGCATCGACGATGCGCTTGCCGGGAAAGCTGTAGCGCACCAGCACCCATGCCACGATCAAACCGAAGAAGGCATTGACGACCGCCGCGGCAAGAGAGGCAAGGAAGGTCACGCGCAACGATGCGAGCACACGGTCGTTGGTGATGACATCCCAGAAGCCGTCCAGTCCCAGCGTGGCCGTCTTGAAGAACAAGGCGGACAACGGTATCAATACGATGAGGGACAGGTAAAGCAGCGTAAAACCCAGCGCCAGATTGAATCCCGGCAGCACGCTGTGCGCGCGAAAACGAACGGAGCGAAGTTTCGAGCCTGCGATAAAACGATCAAATATGAATTTCGGGCTTGCAGCCAACTGAGACATCTCTTATTCCTTTTATTGAATAAGGATGCAGTCTATAGACGGTCTATTGCATATAAAAATAATAAATAATGCTTTCTTTAGCAGAAAATCGAATATATAAAAAAGGGGCAGTTACCTGCCCCTTGTGTGTGATTGCGACCGGACTATTTCTTGGTATAAAACTGGTCGAACACGCCGCCGTCCTTGAAATGCTCGGCTTGAGCCTGCTTCAGGCTGCCGAACACCTCGTCCACAGTGAACAGCTTGAGCGGCGGCAGGGTGCTGGCGTACTTCCTGGCGATCCTGGCATCGCGCGGACGCAGTTCGAATTGGGCGGCGATCTCCTGCGCTTCCGGCGAATACAGGTATTGCAGATAAGCCTCGGCCACCTTGCGCGTGCCGCGCTTGTCCACCACCTTGTCCACCACGCTCACAGGAAGATCGGCCACGATGCTGATCGACGGATACACGAGATCGAACTTGTCCGCGCCGTATTCCTGTTTGATGAGCCCCACTTCGTTCTCGAAAGTCACCAGCACATCGCCGATGTCGCGTTGCACAAAGGTGGTGGTCGCCGCGCGTCCGCCGGTTTCCAGCACGGGCACATTGGCGAATATCTTCGCCACCAGCTCTCTGGCCTGCTCGGGCTTGCCGCCCTGCTTGATGACCGAGCCCCATGCCGCGAGATAAGCGTAACGGCCATTACCCGAGGTCTTGGGGTTGGCGATGATTGCCGCCACGCCGGGCTTCGCCAGATCGCTCCATGACTTGATGCCCTTGGGGTTGCCCTTGCGCACCAGGAAGACGGTGGTCGAGCTGAACGGCGCGCTGCCATTCGGCAGACGCTTCGCCCAATCGGCGGGGATCAATTGCTTCTCGGCCAGGATGTCCACGTCGATGGACTGGTTCATGGTCACCACATCGGCCTCCAGCCCATCCACCACGGCGCGCGCCTGCTTGCTGGAACCGCCGTGCGACTGGTTCACGGTAAGGTCGTCGCCGCTCTGTTGTTTCCAGTGCTTGATGAACAGCGGGTTATAGCTCTTGTAGAACTCACGGGCCACATCGTAGGACGCGTTCAGGATCGTCACCTCGGCAGCGTAGGCTGACGCGGAAAACGCGGCTGCGGCAACCAGCAGGGACAGGGACTTCAGCAAAGGGTTCTTCATGTGCTCTCCATAAGATAGATTGAACGGGGTGCGTATGACGCAGATTCGTTGAACGCACTTTAGTCAATGTCATACAGAACATAAACGAATATTATATGCTTTGTTTATTGCTTTTTATTATATGCATCCAAAGCGCCGCGTTTGATCCTTACCTGTGCATGGATGGCAAACGAAGATTCAGCCAACCGCGCAACCGACTCCCGTCGCCCTCGAATCCTTCCAGCACATTAAACACATTGCGATAGCCTGCCACCGTCGCCGCCTGCGCTGCTGAGACGGAAAGCTTGCCGCTCCGGCACAAGAACAGCACGATATCTTCCTTGCTGACCTTACTACGCAGTTCCCTAAAGAAATTCGAATTTTTTAGCAAGTCTGTATCCCTGAGCCACTCGACATGTCTAGCATGAGGCACAGAGCCGGCATGCTGCAGTTCCCTTGCGGTGCGCACATCGACCAACTCGGCGATGCCGGATGAAAGCAGCGCCCACGCTTGCTGCGGCGTGACATCACCAGCGTAGCCAAGCCCTTCAGCCTGGGCGCGCGCGTTTGCCAGAATGACATTGGCTACCGTTAGCGGCTCCCTTCGCAGCACTACCTCAATCTCACTTATCACTATCGTCATAACTCACTCCTTCGCGCAAGTGCGTCGTGGCGGAAGTCTATGAGCGTACACGCGGATCGTTAACCAAATTATTCGCCTAACCTTTGCACATTTATTGATATCAGCGCCGGATCTCCATATGCGCGATTCGACTATCTTTCGCAGAAATAATTGGTTCTGCAACGAGGCATGGCCAACATACAGTTTCCGACACGACGAACACAGACAGGAGAGAAACGTGAAACTGAGCCAACTGATTATTGCCACGCTGATACCAGTATTTAGCCTGGGTGCGTACGCCGCGCCCTCAGCACCGGATGAGGGGAAGCCCGCTATCGAACGCCAGGCTGAGAGATTCGAGCCTATTCCCGCCAACAAGGATGATGATCTGCGTGTCTTCTATCCCGACGGGAAAATCGTCAAGGGCGAAGAAGCATTGGGATTGATGCTGGCAGGGAAAACGGGACTCAACATATGGCTGGCTGGAAACCAGTTCTTTGCCATGGAAGAGGTCGTGCATGCCTTCCAGAGACAACACAAGGAGGCGGTCGGGGTCATCACGATGCCGGCCGTGAAAGTCATGAACGCAGTGCTAAAGGGCGGCTGGGTCTATAACAACAAGGATTATGTAATGTCGCCGGATACGTTTGGCGTGCTCGACAAGGACTCGATGAAAAAACTCAAGGCAGCCGGCAAGTGCAAGGATTATCTGACCTATATGCACAACCGGCTGGTCCTCATGGTGGCCAAAGACAACCCGAAACACATCCAGGGAATCGCCGATCTTGGACGCCCCGATCTGCAGATCATGCTGCCCAACCCTGTCAACGAGGGCATCATGAAGTTCTATGCGAAGAAGGTGCTCCAACAAAACGATCTATGGGACAAGCTTTCTGGCGGCAAAGAATGCCAAGCCTGTTACGGCTCTCCCAATGTGTACTTTACCGTGGTTCACCATCGCGAAAGTCCGGAAGGCATCAGCGCCGGAAAGGTGGATGTCGGAATCGTCTGGGCGACCGAATATCAAAATGCCGTCAGAGAAGATATGCCCGTGAGTGTCGTGAATCTGCCTGAAAAAGACAGCCTGAAAGACGAGGTCAATTATTTTGCCGGCAATGTGCCGGGTGCGCCGCATACCCGAACCGCAGTCGAATACCTGAAGTTCCTTGGAACACAGGAAGCCCAGAACGCCTATGCCAAGTTCGGATTCATCGGGGCGAATGAAAGTGAACGCATCGTGCGTGAAATCGAATAGCCAGTCGTTTGCAGAATCGAATGTTTCGGAATGCGGTTAAGGCGACACTGCTCGCCGTTGAACTTGAATGATTTGGTGTAGTATTTGAGGCGTTATCGCGAGTAGTAGCGCTGCTATCTGACACGGACCGGAATACTCCAAGGAGAAGCCAAATGATAAAAGCCTATGCTGCATTTGAAGCCAAGGGTTTGCTCAAACCTTTCGAATACGACCCCGGCGAGTTGAAACCGCATGAGGTGGAGATCGATGTCCATTACTGCGGCATCTGCCACAGCGATCTGAGCGTCATCGATAGCGAATGGGGCCCCACCTCATACCCCGTCGTGCCCGGCCACGAAGTGGTGGGCAAGATCAGCCAGGTTGGAAATCAGGTCAGGAATCTATCGATCGGCCAGGTCGTCGGGCTGGGCTGGCATGCGGGCTACTGCAACGATTGTGCGCTTTGCCGCGCGGGCGATCACAACATGTGTTCCAACTCGCAGGCCACCATCATCGGGCATCACGGCGGTTTTGCAGACAAGGTGCGCGCCGCCTCGAACAGCGTCGTTCCCATTCCGGACGGCATCGACCTGGAGTCTGCCGGCCCGTTGTTTTGCGGTGGCATCACGGTTTTCAATCCGCTGGTGCAGTTCAATATCAAACCCACCGACAAGGTAGCGGTGATCGGAATCGGCGGCCTGGGACACATGGCGGTGGAATTCCTCAATGCCTGGGGTTGCGAGGTGACAGCATTCACCTCCAGCGAAGGCAAGAAGATAGAAGCGCTGAGCCTGGGTGCCCGCCATACGTTGAATTCCCGCAATGCCGACGAGATCAAGGCCGCGGCAGGCCGCTTCGATTTCATCATCTCCACGGTCAACGTCAAGCTGGACTGGAACCTTTATCTGGACACGCTGGGCCCGCGCGGCCGATTGCACTTTGTCGGCGCGACGCTGGAACCGCTCGACCTCAATGTCTTCGCGCTCATGGGAAAACAGCGTTCCGTGTCCGCTTCTCCGGTGGGCAGTCCGGCCACGATTGCGAAGATGCTGGATTTCGCCAACCTGCACCAGATCAAGCCGCAAATAGAAAAATTCAAATTTGCGGATATCAACAAGGCCATCGAAAGATTGCGTAGCGGCGAAGCGCGTTATCGCGTCGTGCTTTGCCGCTAGCGATCGGGGCACCCGAAGGTCATGTCCAAAATCATCAGCGCGACCGCGCTCGTCAAGCACTTTCCCGGCGTCGTCGCCGTCGATAACATCGACCTGTCCATCCCGCAGGGTATCTGCTTCGGCCTGCTGGGACCGAACGGCGCAGGCAAGACCACCACGATCGAGATACTGGAAGGCATACACGCGCCCACCAGCGGCACCGTGCTCTACAAAGGCGAACCGCTGGCGGCACGCTATCGCGAAGAGGTCGGCATCCAGTTCCAGCATACCGCGCTGCAGGAATTCCTCACCGTGCGCGAGACGCTGGAATTGTTCGAGCGGCTGTATCAACGCACTTTTCCCATCCCTGACCTGGTCGAACTGTGCTCGCTCCAGGACATCTGGAACAGGGACACGCGCAAGCTTTCCGGCGGTCAGCGCCAGCGGCTGTTGCTGGCGCTGGCGCTGATCAACGATCCGGAGATCATCTTCCTGGACGAGCCGACGACCGGCCTGGACCCGCAGGCACGGCGCAATTTCTGGGAACTGGTGACGCTGGTGAAGTCGCGCAACAAGACCATCATCCTCACCACGCATTACATGGAAGAGGCTTACGCGCTGTGCGACGAGATCGTCATCATGGACAAGGGGCGCATCGTCTCCCAGGGCACGCCGGCACAATTGCTGTCGGAGCATTTCGGCGATGTGGTGCTGCAGATCCCCCGGGAAGATGCGGGCAGCAAGGTGTTCGAATCCGGCCTGAACTTCACGCATGCCGCCGATTTCCTCGAAATCAAAACCAGCAGCATCCACCAGACGCTGCAGCAGTTGATCGCCAGCGGCGTCAATCTCGATCGCCTGCGCATCCGTGCCTGGACGCTGGACGACCTGTTCATCAATGTCACGGGCAAAGCATTGAGGCCGGGATCATGAAAAAATTCCTCGCAGTACTGCACGCCCGCAACATGGAATTCCTGCGCGACCGCTCGGCCCTGGTCTGGAATCTGGCGATGCCGTTCTTCCTGGTCATCGGACTGGCCTTCACGTTTTCCGGCGGCCCCAGGAATATCTACAAGGTCGGCATCGTCGGCGGCCTCGACACTTTTACCCGCGTTGCGCCCAGGCTGCAGGCGACCAGGCATCTCCAGTTCATTCCCTATGACAAGCTCGACGCCGCCATCGGCAAGGTGAGCCACCAGCAGCTGGATATGCTCATCGACGTGGGCGATGAGCCTAGATACTGGGTCAACACCACCTCGCCCAACGGCTATCTGATGGAACGCATCCTCTGGGGCAGCGAGGGGCAGAAGTTCGCGCGCCAGGCCGTCGAGGGCGCGGAGATACGCTACGTAGACTGGTTCCTGCCCGGCATCCTCGGGATGAACATGATGTTCAGTTGTCTGTTCGGCGTCGGCTATGTATTGGTGCGTTACCGCAAGAACGGATTCCTCAAACGACTCAAGGCCACGCCGCTGGGCGCATTCCATTTCCTGCTGGCGCAACTGGTTTCGCGCCTGCTATTGATCATGGGCATCACGGTCGTGGTCTATGCCGGCTGCAACCTGTTCATCGATTTCAACATGCAGGGATCGTACTGGGATCTGTTGCTGGTCGCCGCCCTGGGGGCGATGAGCATGATCTCCATCGGCCTGTTGATCGCTGCGCGCACCGCCAGCGAAGAGTTCGCCGGCGGCATCCTGAATACCGTCACCTGGCCGATGATGCTGCTTTCCGGTGCGTGGTTCTCGCTGGAGGGCACGCACCGCTGGGTGCAGCAACTGGCGCAGATATTCCCGCTTACCCACCTCATCGATGCGTCGCGCGCCATCATGAACGAAGGTGCGACGCTCTATCAGGTGATGCCGCATGTGTTGGTGATGGCCGGCATGAGCGCACTCTTCATTGCCATGGGTGCGTACGTCTTCAAGTGGGAATAGCATGTATTCATCCCGGACCTGCCCCGTGTTATCCTTTTCCCGGCCGCATCAAGGCGAAACTCACGCACAAAGGAGCTGGCTGCCGTGCATGTTTCCCACTACCTTCCCCGCACCCTCCCCGAGCCGCTGGCCGGACTGACGACTCTTGCACTCGATCTGCGGTGGAGCTGGCACCACAGCACGGACAACCTGTGGCAGACCGTCGATCCCGATCTCTGGGAGCAAACCCGCAACCCCTGGCTGATACTTGAAAACATATCCGATGGGCGGCTCGAAAGGTTGGCAATGGATGCCGGCTTGCTCGAGGCGCTCCGGCAACAGCTCGATGCAAGAGAACAGCATTTCCAGAGTGAAGCCTGGTTCGCCTCCCGGTTTGGACAGACATTCAAGGGATACGTCGCCTACTTCAGCATGGAATTCGGACTGAGCGAGTCATTGCCCATCTACTCGGGAGGATTGGGTGTGCTGGCGGGTGACCACCTGAAGACTGCATGCGATCTGGGGGTGCCATTGATCGGGGTCGGATTGCTGTATCAGCAGGGATATTTTCACCAGGCGCTCGATACGCGGGGCGAACAGATCGAGTTCTATCCTTACAACGCTCCGACCATGCTGCCGGTAACGCCGCTCATGGATGACAAGAACGAATGGCTGAAGGTGACTGTCGATCTGCCCGGACGATTGTTGCTCTTGCGTGTCTGGCACGTCGAAATAGGACGCCGTTCGCTTTTTCTGCTCGACAGCAACGACCCGCTGAACAATCCGGGCGACAGGGGCATCACCAGCGAACTTTACGGCGGCAGCCAGGAGCTGCGGCTGCAGCAGGAGATCGTCCTCGGCATCGGCGGCTGGAAGCTGCTGGAAAAAATGGGCATCGACTGCCCGGTATGCCATCTCAATGAAGGCCATGCCGCTTTTGCGATCCTGGAACGCGCCCGCAACTTCATGCTGCGCTGCAAGCAACCCTTTGAGGTGGCGCTGCGCGCCACACGGGCAGGCAACCTCTTCACCTCGCACACCCCCGTGGAAGCGGGGTTCGACCGCTTTCCGCCGGATCTTTTCATGCGTTACTTCCGCGAGTACGCAAAACAGCTGGGCATCCAGGAAGACCGGTTGCTGGCATTGGGACGCGATGGCGCCCCCGGCGATCACGCCGCCCCATTCAACATGGCCTATCTGGCATTCCGCGGAGCAGGTGTCGTCAATGGCGTGAGCCGTTTGCACGGCGAAGTCAGCCGCAACATCTTTCAGCCTCTTTTCCCGCACTGGACCACACCGGAAGTACCGGTAACCCATGTGACCAATGGCGTGCATGTGGCATCGTGGGATTCAGCTGAAGCAGATGCACTGTGGACGAATGCCTGCGGCAAGACGCGCTGGCTGGGCACGATGGAAACCGTCGAGACCGACCTGCGCTGCCTGGATGAGCAGACATTGTGGAATTTCCGCAGCCAGGGACGTCACGGCCTGGTCAAATTCCTGCGCACGCTTCTGGCTCGCCAGAACAGCTGGCAGGAAACCATGCATGAATATGACCAAGGGCTGGATCCTGACTACCTGACACTGGGATTTGCCCGGCGCTTCACCGAATACAAACGCAACAATCTGCTGCTGCATGATCCACAGCGCCTCACCCACCTGCTGACCAACCGCAACAAGCCCGTGCAACTCGTTATCGCCGGCAAGGCGCATCCTTATGACGACGTGGGCAAACGCATGATCCGCCAGTGGACAGATTATCTGCGGCAGCCGGAACTGCAAGGCAGAGTGGTGTTCGTGGAAGACTACGACCTGGTCATCGCCGCGGAGCTGGTCCGCGGCGTGGATGTCTGGGTCAACACACCGCGCCGCCCCTGGGAAGCCAGCGGCACCAGCGGCATGAAAGTGCTGGTGAACGGCGGACTCAACCTGTCCGAACTCGACGGCTGGTGGGCCGAAGCCTACCAACCCGAAGTCGGCTGGGCGATGGGCGACGGGAAAGAGCACGGCGATATTGCCGCCTGGGACGCAGCGGAAGCCGAGCAACTCTATCGATTGCTTGAGGAAGAAGTCATCCCCTGCTTCTACCGGCGCGACGAGAACGGCTTGCCGCGGGAATGGGTCGCCCTCATGCGGGAAAGCATGGCGCAACTGACCGCGCGTTATTCGAGCAACCGCATGGTGCGTGAATATTCCGAACGATTCTATGCGCCATTGGAAAATGCATACCGGCAACGCGCCGCCGATAACGCCAGACTCGCCGCCGAGATCGAGGAATGGGACGCGCTACTGAAACGGTACTGGGACAAGCTGTACTTCGGCAATGTCACTTCGGAGAAATGCGAGGAAGGATACCGGTTCCAGGTTCAGGTATACCTGAACGGCATACCTGCAGAGGCCGTTTGCATCGAACTCTATGCCGAAGCCCTGAATGGCGGCGAACCGGTGCGTCATCCCCTGGCTCAGGCCTCACCGCTCGTGGGGGCGAACAACGGCTACCTTTATGCCGGCACAGTCAAGGACGACCGCCCTGTTGCCGCTTACACACCGCGCATCGTACCGGCACATGCCGCAGTCCGGGTGCCGCTGGAAGCATCCATGATCACCTGGTACAAATGACATGTGATCATGACAGGCAAAAGTGCACCATCACTTGCCCCAGCATAGGGCAATTCGGAACTGGGACGAGATTGCCTAGCCGGCAGCCGGTTTGAATGTACGCTGAAAGAATACAGGGCTGCTTCGTGATTTGAGCTTGTATAGCTGAGCCGGACGATTCGGGCCTTCCTTGTAGCGAGGCAATGGCACAACCAGGTCGGTCGAAAGTACGCGGGTGCGGAAAGCGCTTTTTTCAAGCTTGCGATCCAGCACGATCTCGTAGACTCGCTGCAATTCACTCAGGGTGAATTCCCTGGGCAACAGAAAAGCGGGAAGCGATGTGTACTCGACTTTATTGCGCAACCGCGAAATCGCCGCTGCAAGTATTTCCTTGTGATCAAAAGCCAGCGGCTCATGCACGCCATCTTGCGTCAGCGGCACCCATTTCGCATCCGCTGCGTTGGAGCCGCCGACGGGCGTTATGACCGACTCCACCGGAATCAAGGCAAAATAGACGTGCGTGACCGACCAGCCGCGGGGATCTCGCGTCCTGTCCCCCCAACTGCCTAGTTGCTCCAGATAGGGAGTCGACACCCCCGTCTTCACTTTTAGTTTGCGCAGTGCGCACGCCTCCAGGCTTGCGTCCTGCATTACATCCACAAATCCTCCAGCCAGTGCCCACTTGTTCGGAAACGGCTCTCCAGGCTCGTCTTTGCGTTTGATCAGCAAAACATGCAGCTGCTCCGAGATCACCGTGAATATGGCGACATCCACGGTTGAAAGCGGACGCTGAAAATTCAATTGCCCAGATGCATCTGGCTGATTATTTGTTTGTTCTTTCATCGCTGTCGCTCTATTTATTCCTCTTGTTGACAGTCTATATTTCTTAGTGGTACTGTGCAACTAACTTAGTGCGCCTGTGCAACTAAGTAGACTTGAAAGGAGAAAATCATGTTAGGCATACGATTCATAAAATCAGAACCAACGACCTATCTCATGGCTTTCCAAGGAGGAAAGATCGTCAAGGAAGGCGCGGGATTGAGTTTTCTGTATTTCGGCCCTACCACTTCGCTCGTGGCGGTACCCGTTGGCAGCCGCGCCCTGGACTTCATCTTTCAACCGGTCACGTCCGACTTCCAGGCTGTGACAGTTCAGGGCCAGGTGTCCTATCGCGTGAGCGAGCCGCAAAAGCTGTCCGGCATGCTTAATTTCTCTTTGCGGCCAGACGGCAGGTATGCCTCTGACGATCCGGAAAAGCTCAGGGATCGTGTCCTGGGTGTAGTTGAGGTTTTGATCCAGAAAGCTCTCAAGCAAATGGATTTGAAGCAGGCATTACTTGCCTCGGATGACATCGCCCGGGTCATTGAGGACGGGCTCCGCGACCAGGCGGAAATCCAATCCCTTGGGCTCAATGTGCTGCGCGCTTCCGTGCTGGCAGTCAAGCCCACTCCAGAGACTGCCAAGGCATTGGAAGCGGAAGCCCGCGAGTCGATACTACGCCGTGCGGACGAGGCCGTATTCTCGCGCCGCAACGCTGCCGTTGAACAGGAGCGCGCCATCCGCGAAAGCGAGCTTGATACTGAAGTAGCGGTCGAACAGAAGAAGCGCAAGATACGCGAGACCCAAATGGAAGCGGAAGCAAGTATCCGCCGCAAAAAATACGAACTTCGTTCTGCGGATATGCAATCCGATATCGATGTGGAAAACATGCGCAAGGAGTTCGTGGCGATCAATGCCGAAAACATCCGCACCCTGGCTGAGGCAGAAGCCCAAAAGATCGGCGCAATCACCAAAATGCTCAAGGATGTCGATCCCAAGCTGGTTCAGGCATTGGCTGCCATCGGCATGGAGCCGAGCCAGTTGATCGCTCAGGCATTCGGCGGGCTCGCCGACAACGCAGGCAAGATAGGCCAATTGAATGTCTCGTCCGAATTGCTGGAGTCCTTGATGAGGCCGGCCATGGAGAAACAGGAGAAATAAAATGACGATCAGCCCGGACAGGAAGGTGGTGCTGGTCACCAGGCGAACCCGCCTGGAGGAGCTGGTCACCCGGTTCCATACGCTTGCCCAAGCCAGGTTCTATATCGAACACCTGGAGCAGGATTTCCACGAATACGAGGTCGAGCATGAGACTTATCTGTCGGCAAAACGGACAGTGCTTGATGTGCTATCCGCTGCCGGCAGGTTCCAGGCAATAGATCGCTCGTTCCTGCCGAACTTTCTGTTCGGTCCGGACGACATGGTGTTGGCGCTGGGGCAAGACGGCCTTGTAGCCAACACGATGAAATACCTGAACGGTCACGCCCTCATCGGAGTCAACCCCGATCCTTTCCGATACGACGGCGTGTTGCTGCCATTCGCCCCCGGGGATGTGAAAGGAATCTTGCAGGAAGCGCTGCAGGATGGCCGGGACTACAAATCGGTCACGATGGCGATGGCATCGCTCAGCGACGGACAAGTCTTGTATGCGGTCAACGATCTGTTCATCGGCCCGAAGTCCCATATTTCGGCGCGATATGAAATCAGGCTGGGCAAGACAGCCGAAGAGCAGTCTTCGAGCGGCATCATCGTTTCGACAGGTCTGGGATCTACGGGATGGATGAAGAGCGTGGTCACCGGCTCGGTCGCCATTGCTCAGATGATGGGCGGACATGCATCCAAAGTGGAGTACGGACCTCAGCCTTGGGATATCGGGAAATTGCGTTTTGCGGTGAGAGAACCATTTCCAAGCAGGGCATCCGGTGCATCATTGGTATTCGGAGATATAACTTCGAAACAGCCACTGGTACTGTCCTCGCACATGCCGGAAAACGGGGTCATCTTCAGCGATGGTATTGAGGCGGATAACCTGGACTTCAACTCGGGAGCCGTCGCAAAGATCACGATTGCGGATCGTGAAGGCAGACTGATAATTTAATCATCCGGTTACTGCTGCGTTTCCTCCAGCTCCCGACCCGCCTGAGATAAAACAATTCATCGGCTGGCTCATGCCCGCTACGTTATGCCTCTTCCAGAAACCCGCCAGCCCGGTAAGTCAGCACCAGTGTGTCGCGATGCCCGCCTGCGGCGGTCGGCTGGATCGGGGTGGATTCGTGGATGACTCGCTGATCGTCGACGATCAGTAACGTCCAGGGTTCCGTAAGGGTAAGGCGCCTGCCGAGCGGGCCGTTGAATTCGAAGATGCGGCTCTCGCCGCCTTTGACGTTCACACGATCGACCAGCAGGATGGCGACGAAGTCCACGCCGTCGCGGTGCGCGCCTTCCGGGGTCGGGCGGCCGATGCCGTCGGTGGTGTCGATGCGGAACTGGTGCGCCTCGACGAACCACGGTTGCGTCTTCTTCGCTTGCGAGCACACCTTGCCGATGGCGAGCATCAGCCGCGACCATACCGGGCGTTGCACGTCTTCCGCTTTGACCGGCTCGAACATGCGATGCATGCCGCCATGCAGGGCGTTGTATTCCACCGGCTGGTAATGCGCGCGATGCGGCACTTGCCTGACGGTTGCCTCTTCCACCACAAAACTGGAATGGCGGCGGCGGCGATAGCGCCCGCCGTCCTTGAGGAAGTTATCCGGCGGCAAATCGTCCCATCCGGCCTTGAGCGCCTCGAGTTCGGCCGGCTGGCATTGCGCGATGGCGAGTACGTCGGCTGGACTCAACAAGGCATAGCCTTGGGTGCGCAGTACTTCCACAAATCGATCTAGGGGGGTAAAGACGGGCTTGATGGTCTGGATGGTCATCGTATTGCTCAATGCTCGGTATTCGAGGCGCACATGCTAGGCGGCAAAGGGCTGTTGCGCAACTGCAAATCCCATTGGCAAAAAAAACAGGGCAGATATTGCATCTGCCCTGAATCCGGGCTTATTGCCCGGGGGGTGGTAACAAGATTTAGGGATGTTTGAAGTCGTGAGTCACCCGGATGACCTTTTGCAGGTTGATGCACCTTTTTAAAAACCCGTATTGCTCTGCAAAGCAGATATACCGGCCTTGCGCGATGGTTAAAGTTTGGCGATCGCGACTTCGGTGGATTTGACCAGTGCCACCACGTCCGAGCCGATCTTCAGGTCGAGCTCGTTGATGGAGCGAGTGGTGATGACCGAGGTGACCGAACCCAGCGGCGTTCCGACGACGACTTCGGAAACGACTGGGCCGGTGACGATATCGATGATCTTGCCCTTGAATTGGTTTCTTGCATTGATTGCGGCGATGCTCATTTTCTTTCTCCAGTAGTGGAAGTTCGTGCTGCGTCCGGTATCAGGCGGCCCATGACGAAGCGAGTGACAGGCTGCGCGTCGCTCTCTTCAGGGCGATGCCGGATAGCACTTCCAGTTGCATCAGGCTGTATCTGTCCGGTTGCGTGGAATGCGGCGGCAGCACCACTTGCAGGAAGGGGACAGGGTCTGATCGCTCGCCGGTTCGCTCAGTGGACTTCGTGTCGTTGTGCTTCATGTCTGCCCCCTTGTCCGATCACTTCTTCGGTGCGTAGATCTGGTCGAAGATGCCGCCGTCGGCGAAATGCTCTTTCTGTGCTTTGCTCCAGCCGCCGAACACCTCGTCGATCCTGATGAGATTCAGTTTGGGAAATTGTTTGGCATACTTCGCGGCCACCTTCTTGTCGGTCGGTCGGTAGTAGTTCCTGGCGGCTATCTCCTGGCCCTCTGGCGAATACAGATACTCCAGATAGGCTTCGGCAATCTTGCGGGTACCGTGCTTGTCTACGTTCTTGTCCACGATGGCCACGGGCGGCTCAGCCAAAATGCTTTGCGACGGGAATACCACATCGAACTTGTCCTCGCCGAATTCCTTCTTCACCAGATAGGCTTCGTTCTCCCAGGTGATGAGTACGTCGCCCAGGCCACGCTCGGAAAACGTGACTGTCGAGCCGCGCGCGCCGGAATCCAGCACCGGCACGTTCGCGAACAGCTTGCCCACGAACTCCTGTGCCTTGGCTTGGTCGTTGCCGCCCTTCTTCAAGCCGTAGCCCCACGCTGCCAGATAGTTCCAGCGCGCCCCGCCTGAGGTCTTGGGATTCGGGGTGATGACGGCCACGCCGGGCTTGACCAGATCGTCCCAGTCCTTGATGTTCTTGGGGTTGCCCTTGCGCACCAGCAGCACGATGGTGGAGGTGTAGGGCGAACTGTTCAGCTTCAAGCGGCTTTGCCAGTTCTCCGGAATCAGGCCGCCCTTCTCGTGGAGCGAGGCCACGTCGTAGGCCAGGGCCAATGTCGCGACGTCGGCCTCCAGTCCGTCGATGATCGAGCGCGCCTGTTTGCCGGAACCGCCGTGGGATTGCTTGACGGTGACATCGTCGCCGCTCTTGGCTTTCCAGTACTTGGCGAAGGCGGTGTTGTACTCCTGATACAGCTCGCGGGTCGGGTCGTAAGAAACGTTCAGCAGCGAGATCTCGGCTGCAGAAGCGGCGCTGCTGAACAACAGCGCCAATGCTGATGCGGTGATGAATCTTTTCACGTCTTGCTCCTTTTGTGGTTTGTCGCTCGGTTTGGTCGCGATATGTATTCGCGATGAAGCGCATCCTAAAGAGGAGCCTTATAGGCGTGAACCAATTAGATTTCGATTGCTTAGCGATTTTAGGAATAAGCAGGTTTGGACAGGCAGAAGCAACAAAGCCCGCCCAGCTTGCACCGAACGGACTTGATGGAACCATCTGGCGATCCTGCTATATCTGCCTGCGCGCCTTGTACTCTTCCCAGCGCTGCGTCAGCCGTTCCATGCTCACGTAAAAAGCCGGCGTGAGATACAGCGTGAGGAACTGCGAAAACACCAGGCCGCCAACCACGGCGATACCCAAAGGACGGCGCGCTTCGGCCCCCGCCCCGAATCCCAGAGCGATCGGCAGCGTCGCCAGGATCGCCGCCAGGGTGGTCATCATGATCGGGCGGAAACGTATCAGACAGGCCTGTGTCATGGCGTCGATGGAAGAGAGGTTCTGTTCGCGCCTGGCGGCCACAGCGAAGTCCACCATCATGATGCCGTTCTTCTTCACCAGCCCCACGAGCAGGATGATGCCGACGAAACTGAAGATATTGAGGTCCTGATGGAAGACGATGAGCATGATCAGTGCGCCGAATCCGGCCAGCGGCAAGGCCGTCAGGATCGTCACCGGATGCGCGAAGTGCTCGTACAGGATCGCCAGGATCATGTAGATGACGAGGATGGTGACCGCCAGCAGGATCGGCAGGTCGGTCATGGAATCCTTGAAGGTCTTGGCTGAGCCGGTCAGCGTCGTCGTCACCCCTTGCGGCAGGCTTTCCAGCGCGACCTGCTGCGCCCTGCTCGTCGCCTCGCCCAGCGAAACTCCCGGCGCCACGTTGAACGAGATCGTTACCGCTGGCTGTTGCCCGAAATGCGAGATGGACAACGGCCCTACCCCGCTTTTGATGGTCGCCACGGACGACAGCGGGACCAGCTGCTGGTTCGTGCTCTTGACATGCAGCGCGCTCAACGCATTGATGTCTTCCTGGAACTGTGTATCCAGCTGCATCAGTACCGAGAACTGGTCGGACGAGCTGTAGATGCTGGTCACGCGCCTCGCACCGTACGCATCGTAAAGAGTGGCCTGTATCTGCTGCGGGGTGATGCCGAGTGCGGCCGCACGGTCGCGCTGGATATCGATCTGGACCTCCGGATTGCGCACTTCGAGATTGCTGTTCACGTCCTGCAATATCTTTTCGTTGCGCAGCTGCCGCTCGAGCTCGCTTGCCGCCCGGTACAGCACATTGGTATCCGGCCCCATCACCACCAGTTGGAACTCGGCATTGGTTTGCTGAGCGCCGATATTGATCGCCGGCGGGTTCTGCAGGAAGAGCTGCATTCCATCCACTACACGGGTTTGCTTGCGCAGCTCCTGAATGACTTCGTCGGCATCGAGGCTGCGCTCTCTTTTCGGCTTGAGCCTGATCACCAGGCGTCCCACGTTGCCGCCCGTCACGCCGCCGCCCGCCTGGCCTGCGCTGGACAGGACGGCCACGACATTGGGGTTTTTCCTTACGATTTCGGTGATCTGCAATTGCTTGGCGACCAGATCGTCGAACGCGATGCCTTCATCGTCCGCGCGGGTCGTACCGGAGATCTGCCCGGTGTCCTGGCGCGGAATGAAGCCCTTCGGCACCACCACGAACAGCCATGTCGTGACGATCAGGATGATGCCTGCCAGCGATATCATGAGCTTCCGGTTGTGCATGCTCCATTGCAGGCTGTCGCGATAGCCGTGCTCGACCAGCGTGAACAGTTTTTCGAAACCGTCAAAGAAACCGCCATGGCGATGGCTCGTTTGCAGAAAGCGGCTGCACAACATCGGCGTCAGGCTCAGTGAGACCGCGCCGGAGATCAGCACCGCAAGACCGATGGTGACGGAGAACTCGGTGAACAGGCGCCCGAGGATGCCGCCCATGAACAGGATAGGCAGGAACACCGCGACCAGCGACAGCGTCATCGAGATCACCGTGAAGCCGATCTCGCGCGTGCCTTCGATGGCGGCCGTCATGCGGTCCTTGCCCATCTCCATGTGCCGCGTGATGTTCTCCAGCACCACGATGGCATCGTCCACCACGAACCCCACCGCCAGCGTCAGCGCCATCAGCGAGATGTTATTGAGGCTGTAGCCGAACAGGTACATGGCGGCGAACGTGCCGATCAGCGAGATAGGCAACACGATCGCGACGATCAGGGTCGAGGAGTAGTTGCGCAGGAACCCCAGCACCACGATCACGACCAGCACGACCGCCAGCATCAGGGTGAATTCGACATCGTGGATGGATTCGCCGATGAATTCGGAGCGGTCGAACAGGACATCCAGCTTCGCGTCGCCGGGCAGTTGCTGGTTAATCTCGGGCAGCAAGGCACGTATGCTCCTGACGACCTCGACGGTGTTCGCGCCCGGCTGCCGCTGCACGGCGAGGACGATGGAACGGTCGCCGTTGAACCAGGTCAGGGCGCGATTGTTCTCGACGCTGTCCTCGGCACGGCCGATGTCGGAGAAGCGTACCGGTGCTCCATTCTGATAACTGACCACCACGCCACTGAAGTCGTTCGCGTTCTCAAGCTGGCCCGCGGCTTTGACGGTGAATTTCTTGTTGCGTCCGTCGAGCGTGCCCGACGGCAGATTGCTGTTGGCTTTTGCCAGCGCTGCCGCGACGTCCTCGGTCCCCAGATTGCGCTGTTTGAGCGCATTCGGGTCCAGATAGAGCCGCACTGCATATTTTTGCGACCCGAACACCAGCATCTGCGCCACACCCGGCAGGGTGGAGATGCGCTGCGATATCTGGTTGTCGGCAAATTCGTTGAGCGCGGTCATCGGCAAGGTCTTTGCGGTCAGCGCCAGGAAGATGATGGGGCTGTCCGCCGGATTGACCTTGCGCATCTGCGGTGCGTTGTCCAGTTCCGGCGGCAGCGAGCGCGCGGCCTGCGCGATCGCCGTCTGCACGTCCTGCGCGGCCGCATCGATATCGCGGTTCAGGTTGAATTGCAGCGTGATGCGCGAGGTGCCCGCCGTACTGACCGAGGTCATCGAATCCAGTCCGGCGATGGTCGAGAACTGCCGCTCCAATGGCGTCGCCACCGTCGCCGCCATGTTGTCCGGATTGGCTCCGGCAAGATTCGCCGTCACCGAAATGGTGGGGAAATCGATATTGGGCAATTCGTTCACCGGCAGCTTCAGGAACGCGAACGTGCCGAACAGCGTAGCGGCGGTGACCAACACCGTGGTCATCACCGGCCTGTCGATGAAGATGCGCCAGATGTTCATGGGCGGCGGCCCATGCCAGCCGCATCAGCGCCGGGCTTGTTGCCCATGCTGCCTTTGGCGTCGATTCCTGCACCACTTTTTGCACCGGCCTGCTCGACCGGACTCTCCGGCCGCAGGGTGTTGGGGGGACTGATGATCACCTGCTGGCCGGCACCGAGGCCCTCGTCCACGATGACCTGGCTACCCACCTGGCGCGCCACCTTGATCGCCTGCATATGCGCCTTGCCATCCACCAGCGCATACACATAGGATCCGTTCTGGCCGAGCTGGACCGCCGATTCCGGAACGACCAATGCATCCTGCTGGACGCCCAATATCAGACGCAACGAGACCAGCTCGCCGGGCCAGATGATCTCGTCCTGATTCGGGATGCGCGCTTTCATGCGGATGGTTCCGGTCAGGGTATCGACTGCGTTGTCGATGAAGGCCAGGGTGCCTTTGGCCAACACGTCGCCTTTTGCATCGAGCCGCACCTCGACCGCCAAAGCATGCTTGCGCTGCTGTTCGCGGATCACCTGCAACTGCTGTTGCGGCACGCTGAACGAGACCATGACCGGCCGGGTGGCGTTGATGGTGACCAGCGGCGTGGCGGACGCGGCGCTGACCAGATTGCCCTGTTTGATGTTCAATATCCCGGCACGGCCGGCGATCGGGGACGTGATGCGCGAATAGGCGAGCTGCAGCTGTACCGATTTCAATGCCGCCTGATCGGCACCGACCGTGGCAATCGCGGCCTGCTCCTGGGCCAGCGCCTGTGCGTACTCTTGTTGCGTGACGTATTCCTTGGCCGCCAGCGATTCCAGGCGACGCGCCTGTGCTTGCGCCTCCTTTGCCGCAGCCTGGTCCCGCACCAGATTGGCGCGCGCCTTGTCGACTTCCGCCTGGGGCACGCCCGGGTCGATCTGGAACAACGGCTGTCCTGCCTTGACCAGATCGCCTTCGCGGAACAGTATCTTCTGCAGGACACCGCTCACCTCGGCACGCACTGCGACGCTCTGATCCGCCTCCACGGTACCCACGGCATCCAGCACGATGGGAACCGCCTCGGTCGCAACAGCAACGGTGTGAACTTGTATGGCCTTTGCCGCGCGTTTGTCCGGCCCCCCGCTCATCCCTTCCGTTTTAGGTTTGGTGACGAACCAGACCGCAACGCCGGCGGCGATCACCCCTGATGCGACCAATATTGCGATTGTCGATTTTTTCATTTGGATCCCGAATCAGACGAAAAGACACCTATTGAATTGTTCAGTTGTGCCAAGCTGGCATACCAGCCCATCTCGGCCTGTATGACTGTCATGCGCGCATTGGCCTCATTGGCTTGCGCCAAGAGCAGATCGGGCATATTGCCGACACCGGCCCGGTAACGTTCCTGAGCGACTTCGCGCGCCAGACTCGCGCTGCGCAACAATGCATGCGCGCTGTCGATGGCGGCCTCGGCCGTATCCAGATCGTAATAGGCTTGCCACACATCCAGCTCGACCTGCAGCGCGACGCGATCTCGTGTCGCGTCCAGCTGGCTGGCGACTGCCTGTGCCTGCCGCACCGTGTTGGTGGTGCGGAAACCGTCGAACAGCGGAATGTTCAGCGTGATGCCGATGGTGCCGTTGACGCTGCTGCTGCCGTAACCGCTGCTCTGGAAATTGTTGTAGGTCTTGCCGCCGGTGATCGCCAGGTTAAGGGACGGATCGCCCTGCGCCGCCGCGGCTTCTGCACTTGCATGCGCCGCCCGCGACTGCGCTTCGGCCGCCCCCAGATCGGGGCGCGTCGTCTTGGCTTTACTTAGATAATCCTCGACCGTTGCTCGCACGCTTCCAGTCGGCAGTTGCGCCTCCAGCGGCGCGAGTTCCAGTTTCGCATTGACCGGCAGACCGACCGCATTGCAGAGCACGCCTTTGAATTTTCCGGCGTCGCCTTGTGCCTTGCGCAGTTGCAGACGGCTTTGCGCGAGCAGCGTCTCCGCCTGGTACACGTCGCCGATGGTCGCCAGCCCTGCCTGACGCCGCGCATTGGCGACATCCAGGCTCACCTGCACGTTCTTGAGTACCTCTTCGCCGGCCACGACGGTCTCGCGTGCGCCGAGCAACTGGTAATAGGCTTGTTCGACGCGCAACACCACAGCCTGCAGCGCCCGGTTCTGCATCAGGTTGGCCGCCAGCAAATTGTAGCTGGCCGCCTCTTTCGTCGCGGCACGCGCACCGAAATCGAAAAGCACGTAGCCCAGGCTGATATTGGGTGACAGCCGCGTTTGGGTATTCCCGGAGATCACGCCGGTGCTGCTGTTGATCGAGGTCTTGCCCCGGGTGAGCGGCACGGCAGCGTTGATCGTTGGATAGTAAGCGGCGCTGGCAATGCCCACCGCAGCGGCCTGTGCATGAGCCGCCTCCCACGCCTCGCGTGTCGATGGATTGTTGCGCAGCGCAAGGTCGGTCAATTCTGCCAGCGTCAATGGCGCGGAAGTCTTGAGTTCGGCGGCCGAAGCGGAAGGTACCAACACCTTGGTTGGTCGCCACGCCATGCCCGCCTGCGCCGGTACTGTCAGAGTCCTGATCGAGTGCCGATTCACCATAAGCCAGCAGCGGCAGGCATCCGCAAGCGAATGCCGCGATGCGCCCGAACCCATTCCACCGTCTGTTGATGATCAAACCGCTTTTCATGCACTACCCGTCTCGCATTGATGCGCGCAGACTTACATACGAAAAAAACCACCGATCATGGCCGGTGGGGATGACCGCATTCTACGCTTGCTTGTGTTTCAATTTAAGCTGGTCCATACAAATTCGGACTATCGAAGTACGTGAATTATCGATCGAGTCTTTTGATCGTCTTTCATGGCGGGAATGATAAGAAGACAAGCTTAAGTGTCTCTTAAATCGCAGGATTGATTGTGCGTTTTGGATATGCAGAAACGACAAGCCCGTTCGGTCTTCACCGAACGGGCCTGACAGGCAAACCGGCCAACATCATGTCGGTCTTGCTTTCGCCCTTCCCAGCTTATTTATTTGCAGCTTTCGCTGCCTTTTTTATTCCCTTGGACGCAGGGGAAGTGCTGGCCCCGCTCACAGAGATTTCGGATCGCATCTTCGCCACTGTCTTATCGCCGAAACCTTTGACCGCTTTCAGATCATCCACCGTGATGAACGGCCCGTTCTTCATGCGGTATTCGATGATGGCTTCCGCTTTGACCGGACCGATGCCTTTGACGGCTTCCAACTCCGCTTTGGTCGCGGTATTGAGATCGATCGCTGCAAATGCAAAACCGGAGAGTGCTAACAACATGAACAAGGACAACAAGAATCGCTTCATCACATTTCCCCTTCACTGATGTTATGCGACAGACGCCGCAGGTTGCACTCCTCCTATTTCGACTTCTCCAGCATGTAATTGACGTAACGCGTCGTCCCCTGACTCACGTTCAGGAACGGTTCGGCATAACCCATCTCGCGCATGGCCGTCATGTCGGCCTGGGTGTAGCTCTGGTACTTGCCGCGCAAGGCGTCCGGGAAAGGGATGTAGCGGATGAGTTGTTGTTGCTGCATCTGCTCCAGCGTCAGCTCACTCTCGCCCTTGGCGGCGCGCAGGGCGTTGATGGTCGCCACGGCCACATCGTTGAAGCTTTGCGCCTTGCCGGTACCGAGGTTGAAGATGCCTGACTTGCCGGGGTGATCGAGGAAGTACATGTTGACCTTGGCCACGTCTTCCACCGAGACGAAGTCGCGCAACTGCCCGCCGTTGACGTAGCCGTCGCAGCCTTCGAACAGTTTCACATATCCGTCGGCGCGGAATTGGTTGAAGAAGTGGTAGGCCACCGAGGCCATGCGGCCCTTGTGCTGTTCGCGTTGTCCATAAACGTTGAAGTAGCGGAAACCGACGATCTGCGATGTGCGGTCCGCCCAGCGACGGCGCACCACCTGGTCGAACAGGAATTTGGAATAGGCATAGACGTTGAGCGGCGATTCGAACTCGCGGCTTTCCTTGAACACGCCGCCGCCGCCGTAAACCGAAGCGGAGGAGGCGTACAGGAAGGGCACTTCCTCATTCTGGCAGTGGTTCAATATCTCCAGCGAGTAGCGGTAGTTGTTCTCCATCATGTAGCGCCCGTCGGTCTCCATGGTGTCGGAGCAGGCTCCCTCGTGCAGAACCGCCGCAAGGATGCCGTCGAAAGAACCGTCCTGCAGCAGCCCGATGAAGTCCTCCTTGTCCAGGTAGTCGGCGATCTCGCAATCGGTGAGATTCTTGAACTTGTCGGCGTTCTTCAGATTGTCGACGGCGATGATGTTCTTCTCGCCGCGCTGATTCAGCGCCTTGACCAGATTTGAACCTATGAAGCCCGCGGCTCCCGTAACGACGTAGTACATGTATCCCTCCAGATTTCGGGATACAGAATACAGGGTGCAGGGAACAGCCGGCTCGGCTGTATCCTGCATCCCGCATCCTGAATCCTAGTTTTTCATATCCTGCAAAATTTCATCCCTCGACACCACTGCCGTGCCCAGCTTGCCGACCACGATGCCTGCCGCGCGGTTGGCGATGCGCACCGCATCGACCATATCCGCCCCGCTCGCGAGCATCACCGCCAGCGTGGCGATCACGGTGTCGCCGGCACCGCTCACGTCGAACACTTCGCGCGCCTGCGTTGGTTCGTGCAACACATCCTGCTCGCGGAACAGCGACATCCCTTCCTCGCTGCGCGTGACGAGCAACGCATCCAGTTTCAAGTCGCAACGCAGCTTTTGCGCTTTGCTGTCCAGTTCGTCTTCGCTCTTCCAGTTGCCGGCCACATCGCGAAACTCGCTGCGATTGGGCGTGAGCAGGGTCGCCCCCTGATAACGCGCATAGTCGTCGCCCTTGGGATCGACCAGCACCGGCTTACCCGCCGCACGCGCCGCTTTGATCATCTCGGCGATATGCGCCAAGCCGCCTTTGCCGTAATCGGACAGCACCACCACATCGGCCTGCGGCAACTTGGCATGAAAATCCGCCAGCTTGGATTTCAGCACTTCATGGCTGGGCGGCGTTTCGAAATCAATGCGCAGCAATTGTTGATGCTGTGCGATCGCCCGCAACTTGACGATGGTGGAGATGCTGTCGTCGCGGTGCAACATGGCATCCACGCTCCCCTGCTCGGTGAGCAGCCGTTGCAGGCAATCGCCCGCCTCGTCCGCGCCGACTACCGACAATAATGTGCAGTGCGCTCCCAGCGAAGCGATGTTGCGCGCCACGTTGGCAGCTCCGCCCGGGCGTTCTTCCACCTTGCTTACTTTCAGCACCGGTACCGGCGCTTCCGGCGAGATGCGCGTGACGTCGCCGAACCAGTAACGATCCAGCATCACGTCGCCGACCACCAATACCTTTGCCTTGTCGAACGATGGCAGCTTCATGCCAACTCTCCTATTTCCCGAATGATTTCCTCCAGCGCCAGCAATGGGTCAGGTGCCTGCGTGATCGGCCGGCCGATGACCAGATAGCTGGAACCCGCCTCCAGTGCAGCGCGCGGCGTCATGATGCGCGACTGGTCATTCGCTGCCGCGTTGGCCGGACGAATGCCGGGCGTAACCAATACAAAATCCTTGCCGTGTTGCTGGCCCAGGACGGACGCTTCCTGTGCGGAACAAACCACGCCATCCAGCCCGCTGTCATGCACCAGACCGGCAAGCAGCGACACCATATGCGCCGGACTGGCATTAATACCGATGCCGTGCAGATCTTCCTGCGCCATGCTGGTCAGCACTGTCACGGCAATCAACTTTGGACGGCGTTCGATGTTCGCCAGCGCTTCGCGTGCGGCTTCCATCATGCGTCTGCCGCCCATTGCATGCACGTTCACCATCCATACGCCGAGTGCCGCTGCGGCCTTACAGGCTTGCGCCGTGGTATTGGGGATGTCATGGAATTTAAGATCGAGGAAGACCTCGAAGCCGAGTTTCTGCAACTGCTCGACCAGTTGCGGGCCGGCGGAGGTGAACAGCTCCTTGCCCACCTTGAGGCGGCATTTCGAGGAGTCCAGCTTCTGCGCCAATGCCAAAGCCGGTGCAGCCTGCGGGAAGTCGAGGGCAACGATGATCTTCGGATCGGTCATATGGCAACTCCGTTTTCTTCGCTCCGCTTCGGAGAATAGCTTTCCCAGCTATTGCAGGCCGGACAATGCCAGTAGAACTGGCGCGCCTTGAAGCCGCAATGCTTGCATCGGTACATCGCCAGTCCGCGGGTACGATCATGGATCAAGCCCTTCACCAACTCGAGGTCGGCACGCCGTTCGCCTGCGATATCCAGCAAACGCGCCTCCAGCAACTTGTCCAGACCGAGCAGGGTCGGATGGCGTTTCAGCTCGTTGCGCACCATCAGATATGCCGCTTCAGCCCCATCGCGCTGCACCAGAACGGCGAACAGCACATTCATCAGATCGAGCGATGGATACTTCTGCAACCAGTTTTGCAGCAGTGCCACGCCCGTCGCCTCATCGCCGAGCTGGCGATAAGCCTGCAGCAGCCGTTCCGCCACCAAGGGCAGATATTGCGCATTTTGCTGCTCGACGCTTTTCCATATCTCGATGGCGCGCGTCGCACTACCTGCCCCCAGTTCGATGTCGCCCAACATGATGCTGGCACGCACCGAGTGCGGATCGGCGCCAAGCGCCTGCTCCAGATGTACCGTTGCCGCATCGGTTTTCTTGCCTGACATCTCGCCTGCGGCCAACTCGCAATAAAAGAAGGCCGCTTCCTTGCCATGCGACGTTCCAGTCAACGCGGTCAGGCGTTGGCTGATATCGATCGCCTTGAGCCAGTCTTTTTCCTTCTGGAAGATTTCCAGCAAAAAATCGAGAGATTCTTTTTCATAGGGCGTGCCATGCAGTTGGTGGAAAGCCGCCTCGGCACGGTCCAGAATACCCGCCTTCAGATAATCCTGCGCCAGTTCGAACAAGGCCTGCTTCCTCTTGCCCTCTTCCAGGTCGGTTCGTTCGACCAGATTGAGGTGCATGCGGATGGCACGATCCACTTCGCCGCGGCGGCGGAACAAGCTGCCCAATGCAAAGTGCAACTCGACCGTTTGCGGGTCGACCTTGACCACTTCGATGAATGCTTCGATGGCCTGATCCTGCTGTTCGTTGAGCAGGAAATTCAGGCCCTGGAAATACGATTGCGGCAACGCACTGGATTCGGAGAGCAATTCCTTGATGTCTATACGCGCAGCCAGCCACCCCATGCCAAAAAAGAGCGGAAAGACCAGCAGCATCCACGGTTCGAAATCCATCAGCTAAATATCTCGGGAGGTTGTATGGGGGAACGTTGCGCATCGATCTCGGCCAATTTGCTCTTCAACTGCAGTTCGCGCCTGGCTGCTGCAAGTTCGCGGCGTTGGCGAAACAGCATGCCCAGCATGGCCAGCAGGCCGATGACGACCCCAACCGTAAAGAAACACAACAGCAGGACGACAAGCGAAGTCTGCCATTCGTAGCCGAAGAAATACCGCAGCACGACGGGTTGGTCGTTCTTCAAAGCGAAGCCCAGCAGCAGCAGGAACAACAGGACGCGCAGTGACCAGATCAGGTATCGCATGATGACTTTGTCGCTTATTAATCAGTATAGCAACGATAACATGAACAAGTAAGGGCGCCTCAAAAATTCAAAGTTCTAAGCAAGACAAGGCACGAACAAAAAATTGCGACGCAGCATATACATTATATGTAAGGAGTAATTTTTTGTGAGCAACGCAGTATTGCGACGAAATTTGGATTTTTGAGACGCCCTTAAAAAATTGGCGGCATATCTTGCGACACGCCGCCAATCGTATTACTTCAGAACTGCATCACGGCTGGGGATAATCCACCCGCTCGCGCAATTCCTTGCCGGCTTTAAAGTGAGGTACGTACTTCGCTGGTACCTGAACCTTGTCGCCGGACTTGGGGTTGCGCCCCAAGCGTGGTGGACGATAGTTCAGAGCAAAACTGCCAAAACCGCGGATCTCGATACGTCCGCCGCGCGACAAAGTCGACGACATGCTATCCAGGATCACTTTCACGGCCAGCTCGGCATCCTTGCCGAGCAACTGTGTGTAACGCTCCGCAAGCTTGGCGATAAGATCAGAACGGGTCATCGTCCCTCCTCAGGTTATTGCGAATCAGCCTTGCTGGAATCCAGTTTCGCCTTCAGCAACGCACCCAGATTGGTCGTACCGGCAGCGCTGGTGTTTTCAGCAGCAAACTTCTGCATCGCAGCTGCAGTATCAGCCTTGTCCAAAGCCTTGATCGACAGGTTGATGCCGCGGTTCTTGCGATCCACGTTGATGATGACGGCCTTGACGGTGTCGCCTTCCTTCAGGTGGTTGCGGATGTCTTCCACGCGGTCAGCGGAAACTTCGGAGGCCTTCAGGTAGGCTTCCACGTCGCCTTCCAGCATCACCACTGCGCCCTTGGCATCCAGCGACTTCACGGTGCCGGTAACTACAGCGCCCTTGTCGTGGCCGGAAACGTAGCCGCCGAACGGATCGCCTTCCAGTTGCTTCACGCCCAGGGAGATGCGCTCGCGCTCAACGTCGATGGCCAGAACCAGTGCTTCCAGTTCGTCGCCCTTCTTGTAGTTGCGCACAGCTTCTTCGCCAGCAATAGACCAAGACAGGTCGGACAGGTGCACCAGACCGTCGATGCCGCCTTCCAGACCGATGAACACGCCGAAGTCGGTGATGGACTTGATGGCGCCCTTAACTTTGTCGCCCTTCTTGTGGTTGAGCGCGAAGTCGTCCCAAGGATTGGACTTGCACTGCTTCATGCCGAGGGAGATACGGCGGCGAGCTTCGTCGATTTCGAGGATCATGACTTCCACTTCGTCGCCCAGCGCTACAACCTTGGACGGATGCACGTTCTTGTTGGTCCAGTCCATTTCGGAAACGTGTACCAGACCTTCGATACCTTGCTCGATCTCCACGAATGCACCGTAGTCGGTCAGGTTGGTCACCTTGCCGAACAGGCGTGTGCCTTGCGGGTAGCGACGTGCCAGACCATTCCACGGATCGTCGCCCATTTGCTTGATGCCGAGGGAAACGCGATTCTTCTCTTGGTCGAACTTCAGGATCTTGGCTTCGACTTCGTCGCCAACTGTCAGAACTTCGGAAGGATGCTTCACGCGACGCCATGCCAGGTCGGTGATGTGCAACAGGCCGTCGATACCGCCCAGGTCAACGAATGCACCGTAGTCGGTGATGTTCTTGACGATACCCTTGACGATTGCGCCTTCTTTCAGGTTTTCCAGCAGGGACTCGCGATCGGCACCTTGAGATGCTTCCAGCACAGCGCGGCGGGAAACCACCACGTTGTTGCGCTTGCGATCCAGCTTGATGACCTTGAGTTCCATGGTCTTGTTTTCGTACGGTGTGGTGTCCTTGACCGGACGTGTATCCACCAGCGAACCGGGCAAGAAGGCACGGATGCCGTTCACCATGGCAGTCAGACCGCCCTTGACCTTGCCGCTGACGTAACCTTCAACGATACGGCCTTCTTCCATTGCTTGTTCCAGATCGATCCAGGCAGCCAGACGCTTGGCCTTCTCACGCGACAAGCGCGTTTCGCCGTAACCGTTTTCCAGGGATTCGATGGCGACGGTGACGAAATCACCTGCCTTGACTTCAACTGCGCCCGTTGCGTCTTTGAATTCTTCAACGGGAATAAAACTTTCGGACTTCAATCCGGCATTCACGACAACCACGTTCTGCTCGACGCGAACGACTTGGGCGGTGATCAATTCTCCTGCGCGCATTTCTTTGCGATTCAGGCTCTCTTCAAACAGGGAGGCAAAACTTTCCATATCAGCTACTGCGTTCATTTTGGTATACCTTGAGGACAATCCCGTGATAAGCGGGGGTTAGTTATAAAACCCAAACAGAATGGCTCTATTTGGACTCCAACGCATGGTAGCGACTTAGCACTTCCTGCACCGCCTGCTCGATGTTCAGAGGAGTCGTATCCAGCAAGCTCGCACCTTGCGCCTGTTGCAGGGGAGCGACGCTACGTTGCATATCTCTTTCGTCGCGCGCCTGAATATCCTGCAAAAGGGCGCGCATATTAGCATCCATTCCTTTTTGTTTCAACTGCTTATATCGGCGCTCCGCCCTGGCTTCGGCCGACGCCGTCAGGAAGATTTTGAGCCGGGCATCCGGGAATACCACTGAAGCCATGTCCCTGCCATCCGCCACCAAGCCAGGCGCCTGACGGAAGGCGCGCTGCTTATCCAGCAAAGCAGCTCTAACCTTTTGTAAAGCCGCGACTTTTGAGGCGGCAGCTCCGGCTTCCTCGGTGCGCAATTCGTCGCCCACCTTGACCCCGTCCAGCCAGGTATCCCCTTTCTCAAAGCGGATATCCACCTTACCTGCCAACTCAGCCAGCCCGTTTTCGTCGTCCAGCGCCACGCCATGACGCTGGGCGGCCAAGCCCAGCAGGCGGTACAACGCGCCGCTGTCGAGGTAATGCCATCCGCCCAAAGCCTCGGCCACGAGCTGCGCCACGGTTCCCTTGCCGGAAGCCGAGGGACCGTCGATGGCGATGACGGGCACCGGCTGCGTCACCTTGGCGAATTCGGAGAAATATTCGGGAAAGGTCTTGGCAACACACTGTTGGATCGTTGATACGCACGCCGGTTCCGCCAAAAGCAGCCAGCGAGAAGCACATCGCCATGCGGTGATCGTCGTAGGTGTCTATGCCGGATTTGAGGATTGATGATCGGGATTCGAGAAGCTGGCGGCGTAATGCGAATGTAGTCCGCCCCCTCTTCCACCGTTGCGCCGACCTTGCGCAGCTCGGTTGCCATCGCCGCGATGCGGTCTGTTTCCTTGACGCGCCAGCTGGCGATATTGCGCAACGTAGTGGTGCCGTCGGCAAACAAAGCTGCCACGGCCAAGGTCATCGCGGCATCGGGAATGTGATTGCAGTCGAGGTCGATGGCTTTCAGTTTGCCATTTGCGGGGCGCAGTAGATTCAATCCAATTGTCACCCATGGTAATTGCACGCGCCCATCTTCTCCAGTGCCTCGGCAAAACGCACGTCGCCCTGCACGCTGTCCTTGCCCACGCCTTCCACGCGCACTGGCCCACCACCAATGGCACCGGCTGCCAGGAAATATGATGCCGACGAGGCATCGCCTTCAACAAAGATATACTCCGGCGATATGTAGCGACTTCCGGCCTTAACAGTAAAGCTATGCCAACCATCGCGTTCTACGACAACACCAAAGCGTTTCATCATCGCCAAGGTGATTTCGATATACGGTTTGGAGATCAGCTCGCCGACCACCTCAACCCTCACGGTCCGGTCAGTCAATGGCAGCGCCATCAGCAAGCCAGTCAGGAACTGGCTCGACACATCGCCACGCACCTGCACCGTATCGCCAGCCAGCTTGGCAGGCGAATATCTGCAACGGCGGAAATCCTTCATTACCCAGATAGCGATGTCCGCACCCAGCTGGCGCAGCGCATTCACCAAATCGCCGATGGGACGCTCGTGCATGCGCCCGGCACGTCCACCGGACAATTCGTAGCTTCCGCCGGACAAAGCCAACGCCGCCGTCAACGGACGAAACGCAGTACCCGCATTGCCAAGAAACAGCTTGGCATTCTTGACCGGGAAATTGCCGCCGCAACCAGTCACACGATAGGCGTTGTCGCCCAGCGACTCCACCTTTACGCCCAAGGTACGCAACGCATCCAGCATGCGCTCGGTATCGTCGGAATGCAGCAAGTCGCGCACCTCGTCGTACCTTCGCCAGCGCCGCCAACAGCAGCACGCGATTGGAAATGCTCTTGGAGCCGGGCAGACGCACGGTGCCGTGCGCGGACATCAAAGGGGGAAGATCGAGGTATTCGTGGTTCATGTTGAAGACCGCATGCGCGGTGTAACGTTATTGTGGGATCCAGCCGCTGCGCACCTTGCGCGCTTCGCTGAACACTTCTTCCAGTTTGGCGGCATCGCTTGTTTCCAGCGCCTGATACAAGCCGTGCAGTTCGTTGGCATATTGCAGCAACTCGCGCAGCAAGGCTTCGCGGTTGGCAAGGCAGATGTCGCGCCACATCTCGGGCGAACTCGCGGCGATGCGGGTGAAGTCGCGGAAGCCGCTGGCGGCAAAAGAGAGCAACTGGTCGCGATTATCGCGTTGTGCGATGTCGTGCACCAGAGCAAACGAAAGCAGATGCGGCAAGTGGCTCACGGCAGCGAACACGGTATCGTGCTGTTCAGGCGTCAATTCGCTCACGTTCGCGCCGCACTGCTCCCATGCCTCTCGCACGCGAGCAACAGACTCTTTCGAGTTCTCCGGCAGCGGCGTCAAAACGACCCGCCGGCCTTCGTACAACCCGGCCAGCGCCGCCGCCGCGCCGCTTTTCTCCGCTCCGGCGATGGGGTGGGAAGGAACGAACTGCGCGATCCTGTCACCCAGGTTGGCACGCGCCGCCGCAACAACATCGCCTTTGGTACTGCCGCCGTCGGTGACCAGCGTGTGCGCACCGAGATGCGGAGCGATGCGCTTGAATATCTCCGCCATTTGCGCCACCGGAGTAGCGATCAGCACAAGATCGGCGTCGCCGACCTCGCGGGCCGCATCGCTACCGATACGGTCGAGGATGCCGAGCTGCCTGGCCTCATCCAGCGTCGCCTGACTGCGGCCGAAGCCGACCACCTCCGCAACCGCGCCTTCGCGACGCAAGGCCAGCGAGAACGACCCGCCGATCAGGCCGACGCCAAAGATGACGACTTTGCGAAAGGCGGGTTCCATGCGTTACAGCGTGCGCCCGATCGCCTTGGCAATCCCATCCAGCGTGCCCATCAGCTTCTTCAGCTCTTCCGGCGTCAGTGCCTGGTCGGCGTCGCACCAGGCATCGCACGGGCTCGGGTGCATCTCGACCAGCAGTCCGTCAGCACCGGCAGCGATCGCCGCCTGCGACAGCGCAGGCACCATCCATGCCTTGCCGCCCGCGTGCGAAGGATCGACGATCACCGGCAGGTGGGTCTCTTTCTTCAATACGGCAATGGCCGTCACGTCCAGTACATTGCGGTAGGCGGTCTCGAAAGTACGGATGCCGCGTTCGCAGAAGATGATGTTGTGGTTGCCGCCGGCGGCGATGTACTCCGCCGCCATCAGCCATTCGGAGATGGTCGCCGACATGCCGCGCTTGAGGATGACCGGCTTGTTGACGCGGCCGACTTCCTTGAGCAGGTCGAAGTTCTGCATGTTGCGCGTGCCGATCTGGATCACATCCACGTCGTATTCGATGAAGGCATCCAGCTGGCGCGCATCCATCAGCTCGGTGACGATAGGCAGCTTGAATTTGTCAGCCGCCTTGCGGAACATATCCAGGCCTTCCACGCCGTGGCCCTGGAAGGCATACGGGCTGGTGCGCGGCTTGAAGGCGCCACCGCGCATCAAACGGCAACCCGCCTCTTTCACGAACTTCGCCGACAGGTCCATCTGTTCTTGCGTCTCCACCGAGCAGGGGCCGCCGATGATCTGGATCTGGTTGCCGCCAAGCGGGACGCCGGAGATATCGATGACGGTGTTCTGCTTGTGCGACTCGCGCGACACGATCTTGTATTGCTTGGCGATGTGCATCGCCGACTCCACGCCCGGCAGCGAGGTGAACATTTCCGCTTCCAGCTTGCGCTCGTCGCCGATGGCGCCGATGACGGTGCGCTCGACGCCGCGCGAGATGTTGGCCTTGAGCCCTGCCGCTTCGATCTTTTTTACCACCGCATTGATTTGCGCGTCGGTGATATCACTGCCCATGACGATGATCATTTGATTTCTCCATTAACTTGCTGACTGATGCATTTTTCCAGTGCAGACAAAAATTTTGCATTCTCGCTTTCCAGACCAATGCTCACACGCAACCAGTCCGGCATATCGTAGTTGGCTATCGGGCGTACGATCACGCCCAGTTCGAGCAAGCGTCGATACATCGCCGTGGCGTTGCCGATGCGGAACGCCACGAAGTTGCCGAACGACGGAATGTATTCCAGCCCCAACCGGGTCAGGCCGTCGGTGATCTGCACCATGCCGCGCTGGTTCAGCTCGAAAGTCTTCTTGACGAAGGACACATCGCGCAATGCCGCCACCGCAGCCGCTTGCGCCACGCTGTTCACATTGAACGGCTGGCGCACACGGTTCATCATATCCGTCACCTGTTCGTGCGCCAAGGCATAACCCACGCGCAGCCCGGCCAATCCGTACGCCTTGGAGAAGGTGCGCGAGATGATGAGATTGGGGAATTCCTTCATCCACGCCACCGAGTCATAGCGTTTGTCTTCGGGCAGATATTCGTTGTACGCCTCGTCCAGCACCACCAGGATGTTCTCGGGCAAGCCGCGCAGGAACGCCTGCAAATCGTCCGCACTCAAGTAAGTGCCGGTCGGGTTGTTCGGGTTGGCGATGAAGACCATCTTCACCTTGTTGTCCTTGGCTGCCTTCTGCATCGCGGGCAAGTCGTGGCCGTAGCCCTTGGCTGCAGGCACGCTGATGCCGGTTGCACCTACCGCTTGCGATGCCAGTGCGTACACCGCGAAGGCATGGTCCGAGTACACCACTTTGTCGCCGGGCGCGAGAAAAGCGCGCGCCGCGAGCTCCAGCAGATCGTTGGAGCCATTGCCCAGGATCACATTGGCGTGTGCCACGCCGTAGCGCTTGACCAGCGCGTCTTTCAGATCGAAACCGTTGCCATCGGGATACAGCGCGATGGTCTTGATCGCATTCTGCATCGCCGCAACTGCAGCAGGGCTCGCGCCCAACGGGTTCTCGTTCGAGGCCAGCTTGACGATACCGGTAATGCCCAGTTCGCGCTCCAGTTCGGAGATGGGTTTACCCGGCTGGTAAGGCGCGATAGCGCGAACATAGGATGGTGCCAAATCACAGTAATTCATAAAATCAAAGTCCACACACAAAGGCACAGAAACGCCCGGAAACAAACAAAACCGATTCTACTTTTGTTTTGTCGCTCTTCGCTTCTCTGTAGTTATTTAATAATCATTATTCAAACGGCGACCGGGTAGGAACCCAGCACCTTGACGAAGGCGGCGATCTGCTTGAGTTGAGTCAGCGCAGTAGCGACCCTGGCATCGGATTGATGACCTTCGATATCGACGTAGAACACGTATTCCCACAGACCGGTACGGGACGGACGCGATTCCAGCTTGGTCATGGAAACGCCGTTGTTCGCAAAGGGCGTCAACAAGTCATGCATCGCACCCGGCCGGTTGGGCGCCGACATCGCCAGCGAAGTCTTGTCCTTGCCGGACGGCGCCACATCCTGCTTGCCGATGACGAGGAAGCGCGTGGTGTTGCGCGCGTCGTCTTCGATGTTCTGCGCCAGCACCTTCAGCTTGAAGTGCTCGGCAGCCTGCGTCCCGGCGATCGCTGCGGCAAAAGACTCTTCCGCCGCCAGACGCGCCGCATCGGCATTGCTGGACGCAGTGATGCGTTCGGCATGCGGCAGATGCGCATTCAGCCAGCCCTGGCACTGCCCGAACGACTGCGGATGCGAATAGACCTTGCGGATCAGCGCCAGGTCGTTCTCGTTCGACAACACGCACTGGTGCACTTGCAGCAACACTTCGCCGCATATTCTGAGGTTGCTGTTCAGCAGCAGATCCAGCGTGCGTCCTATTGCGCCCTCGGTGGAATTCTCAACCGGCACCAGACCGTAGTTCGCCGCACCGCTCTCCACGGCAGAGAACACGCCGTCGATCGAATCGGCGGGCAGTCCTTCCGTCGCCTGTCCGAAACGCTGGAACACCGCTGCTTCGCTGAACGTGCCATGCGGCCCCAGATAAGCCACGCGCAGCGGCGCTTCCAGCGCGCGGCATTGCGACATGATCTCGGTGAACAATGCCGTCACGCCCTGACTGGACAGCGGACCACGATTCGCCTGAACCATACGCTGCAGTACCTGCGCCTCGCGCTCGGGACGCAGCACTGCACCATTGCCTTTGACATGGCCGATCTGTTGCGCCAGTCCGGCTCGCTGGTTGATCAATTTGAGCAACTCGTCGTCGATACGATCGATCTGCCCGCGGTATTTTTTCAACTCTTCACTCATTCGTCCTGCTCCAAGGGCAATGCCCGCACCATCAGCACGCCGGGGATAGCGGCGATCTGCTCGATCAGTGTATCCGGTAACTCGGTGTCGGTGTCCACCAGGGTGTAGGCCATTTCGCCGCGTGATTTATTCGTCATGTTATGGATGTTGATGCCCGCTTTCGCCAGCGCCGTGGAAATCTGCCCCAGCATATTCGGCACGTTGGCATTGGCGATCGCCAGGCGGAACGCGGATTCGCGCGACATGGAAACATCGGGGAAATTCACCGTATTCACGATGTTTCCGTTTTCCATGAAGTCGCGAAGCTGTTCGACCACCATCACCGCACAGTTCTCTTCCGCCTCTTCGGTGGAAGCGCCCAGATGCGGCAGCGCGATGATCCTGTCGTTCGCAAGCGATTTGCTGCTCGGGAAATCGCACACGTAGCAGCGCAGATGCTTGCTCGCCAGACCCGCAATGACCGCGTCTTCGTTGACGATGGCATCGCGCGAAAAATTCAACAGCACCGCGCCCGCCTTCATCGCGGCCACACGCTTGTCGTCGATCAGGTTGCGCGTCTCGTCCAGCAGCGGCACATGCAGCGTAACGAAGTCGCTATGCTTGAGCAGGTCCTCGATGCCGGATGCCTTCTTTACCTGGGAAGAGAGGCTCCAGGCCGCGTCCACCGTAATGTTCGGGTCATAACCGATCACGTGCATGCCGAGCCTGATCGCGGCATCCGCCACCTGCCGCCCCACGGCGCCAAGCCCGATGACGCCGACGGTGCGCCCCAGCAACTCATGTCCGGCGTACTCCTTTTTTCCATCCTCGACCAATTTGCCGATGGTCGCATTGTCGCCCTTCAGCCCCGCCGTGAAACGTAGCGCCGGCACGATATTGCGCGCAGCCAGCAGCATGCCGGTGATCACCAACTCCTTCACCGCATTGGCGTTCGCGCCCGGTGCGATGAACACCGGCACCCCGCGTGCGCTCAACTTTGCCACCGGCACATTGTTCGTCCCCGCACCGGCACGCGCGACCGCCTTCACGCCGGATGGAATCTCCATCTCCAGCATGTTCTGCGAACGCACCAGGATCGCATCGGGATGCGTGATCTTGTCGCCCACATGATAACGATCCGCGGGCAGGCGCTTCAGGCCTGCAGGCGAGATCTTGTTCAGGGTGAGCACTTGAAACGTCTTAGCCATGCTTCCTGGCGAATTCGCTCATGAAGTCCGCCAATGCCTGCACGCCCGCCAGCGGCATGGCGTTGTAGATCGAAGCGCGCATGCCGCCGACGGAACGGTGTCCCTTCAGTTGCAGCAAGCCGTGCGCGTCAGCCTGTTTCAGGAAGTCGCCATCCAGGCTCGCATCTTTCAGCGTGAACGGCACATTCATGCGCGAACGGTCGGCCTTGTCCACCGGGCAATGGTAGAAACCGTTGCTGGCGTCGATGGCCGCATACAACCGCGTGGCCTTGGCGATGTTGGTCTTTTCCATGGCAGCGACGCCGCCGTTCTTCTTCAGCCACTGGAACACCAGCCCGGCCATGTAGATGGCGAAGGTGGGCGGCGTGTTGTACATGGAGTCGTTGTCCGCGTGGATCTTGAAATCCATCATGGTCGGCAGCCGGGGATCGGCATGACCCAACAGGTCTTCGCGCACGATCACCACGGTCAGGCCCGCCGGGCCGATGTTCTTTTGCGCCCCGGCGTAGATCAGGCCGAACCTGGACACATCATAAGGACGCGACAGGATGTTGGAAGACATGTCCGCCACCAGCGGCACCTTGCCCGTATCCGGCACCCAGCCGAACTCCACGCCGCCGATGGTCTCGTTCGGCGTGTAGTGCACGTAGGCTGCGTCCTTGTCCAGCTTCCAATGTTTGAGATCGGGCACGTAGCTGAAATTCCTGTCGGAGCTGCTGGCAACTTCGTTCACATAGCAGAATTTCTTCGCTTCGCCGATGGCCTTCTTCGACCATTCGCCGGTATTCACGTAATCGGCGGAGAGTTTGCCGCGCAACAGGTTCAACGGGATCATCGAGAACTGCAGATGTCCGCCGCCTTGCAGGAACAGCACCTTGTAGTTGGCGGGAATGCCCATCAACTCGCGCAGGTCGGCTTCGGCCTGGGCGTGGATGCCCATGTACTCCTTGCCGCGATGCGACATCTCCATCACCGACATGCCAGTGCCATGCCAATCGATGAGTTCCGCCTGCGCTTGCTGCAACACTTCCTTGGGCAATACTGCAGGGCCTGCTGCGAAATTGTAGATGGTCATTTCATTCTCTCCTGAATCAATTCTGGGGAAGGGTAAAGGGAGAAGGGTAAAGGGGCAAAAACCGATGCGGATCGCCGCCTCCCCGCCTTTACCCTTCCCTCTTCCCCCTTCTCAAATAAATTACTGTCCTTCTGCTTCTTCTTCGGTCTCGGCGATGCGGCTCAGACCAGCCAGCTTCTCGCCCGCTCCCAGATTCATCAGCGTCACGCCCTGTGTGGCGCGGCTCATCTCGCGGATCTCGTTGACGCGGGTGCGGATCAGCACGCCGTTGGTGCCGATCAGCATGATCTCGTCTTCGCCGCGGACCAGCGTCGCCGCCACCACCTTGCCGTTACGCTCGGAGGTCTGGATCGCGATCATGCCCTGCGTGCCGCGGCCGTGGCGGGTGTATTCGGCGATGGGCGTGCGCTTGCCATAACCGTTCTCGGTCGCGGTCAGCACGGTCTGCTCTTCGTTCTCGGCCACCAGCAAGGCGATGACCTTGCCGCCCTTGGCCAGATTCATGCCGCGCACACCGCGCGCGGTGCGGCCCATGCCGCGCACATCATCCTCGTCGAAGCGCACCGCACGCCCCTCGTCCGAGAACAGCATCACGTCATGCTTGCCGTCGGTGATCGCCACGCCAATGAGGAAGTCGCCTTCGTCCAGAGTGATGGCGATGATGCCGGCCTTGCGCGGGTTGGCGAAGTCGGACAGCGGCGTCTTCTTCACCGTGCCTTCGCTGGTGGCGAAGAAAATGAAATGGTCCTCATCGAACTGCTTCACCGGCAGGATGGCGTTGATCTTCTCGCCCGCTTCCAGCGGCAGCAGATTCACGATCGGCTTGCCGCGGCTGATGCGGGTACCCTGCGGCACGTCGTACACCTTGAGCCAGTACACCCGGCCGCGATTGGAGAAGCACAGGATGTAATCGTGCGTGTTGGCAATGAACAGGTTGTCGATGAAATCGTCTTCCTTGGTCGCCGTGGCCTGCTTGCCGCGTCCGCCGCGTTTCTGCGCGCGGTATTCATCCAGCTTCTGCGCCTTCATGTAGCCGCCGTGCGACATGGTGACCACCACGTCTTCCGGCGCGATCAGGTCTTCCATGCTCATGTCTTGCGTGTGCGTGATGATCTCGCTGCGGCGCTTGTCGCCGAATTGCGAACGGATCGTGATCAGTTCGTCGCCGATGATCTGCGTCACGCGTGCCGGCTTGGCCAGGATGTCGAGCAGGTCGCTGATCTTGTCCATCACCTCGCGGTATTCGCCGACGATCTTGTCCTGCTCCAGCCCGGTCAGGCGCTGCAGACGCAGTTCCAGGATGGCTTGTGCCTGCGCATCGGAGAGGAAGTAGCCGGAGCCCTTCACCAGACCGAATTCGGGGGCCAGGCCATCGGGGCGCGATGCATCGCTGACGCGCGAAAGCATGTCTTCCACCAGCGACGAGTGCCAGCCGCGCGCCATCAGCTCGCGCTTGGCATCGGGCGGGGTCGGCGCCGCCTTGATCAGCGCGATGATCTCGTCCACGTTGGACAGCGCGACCGCCAGGCCTTCCAGGATGTGGCCGCGCTCGCGCGCCTTGCGCAATTCGAATATGGTGCGGCGCGTAACGACCTCGCGGCGATGGCGCAGGAAGGCTTCGATGACTTGCTTGAGGTTGAGCAGCTTGGGCTGGCCATCGACAATCGCGACCATGTTGATGCCGAAGCTGTCCTGCATCTGTGTGTCTTTGTACAGCTGGTTCAGGATGACGTCGGCGTTCTCGCCGCGCTTCAGCTCGATCACCGCGCGCATGCCGGACTTGTCCGACTCGTCGCGAATTTCGGAGATACCTTCGAGGCGCTTCTCGCGCACCATCTCGCCGATCTTCATCAGCAGGTTGGCCTTGTTCACCTGGTAAGGCAGCTCGTCGATGATGATGGCCTGGCGGTCACCCTTGCCGATATCCTCGAAGTGGGTGCGGGCACGCATCACCACGCGGCCGCGGCCGGTGCGGTAGCCTTCCTTCACGCCGGCCAGGCCGTAGATGAAACCGGCGGTCGGGAAGTCGGGTGCGGGAACCAGCTCGATCAGCTGTTCGATGTCCATTTCCGGATTCTTCAGCAACGCCAGGCAGGCATCCACCACTTCGCTCATATTATGCGGAGGGATGTTGGTCGCCATGCCCACCGCGATACCGGAGGAGCCGTTCACCAGCAGATTGGGGAAACGCGCCGGGAACACCAGCGGCTCATGCTCCGAGCCGTCGTAGTTCGGCCCGAAATCGACTGTTTCCTTGTCCAGATCGGCCAGCAGTTCATGCGCGATCTTGGCCATGCGGATCTCGGTATAACGCATCGCCGCCGCGTTATCGCCGTCCACCGAGCCGAAGTTACCTTGGCCGTCCACCAGCGTGTAGCGCAGGGAGAAATCCTGGGCCATGCGCACGATGGTGTCGTACACCGCCGTATCGCCGTGCGGGTGGTACTTACCGATCACGTCGCCGACGATACGCGCCGACTTCTTGTAGGCGCGGTTCCAGTCGTTGGAGAGCTCGTGCATGGCGAACAAGACCCGACGGTGGACGGGTTTCAGGCCGTCGCGCACATCGGGCAAGGCACGCCCTACGATCACACTCATCGCGTAGTCCAGATAGGACTTGCGCATCTCCTCTTCAAGGCTGACTGGCAGGGTTTCTTTAGCGAACTGATCCATTTAGGCGACACCGTAAAAACATTATGAAACAGTCCGTGAGTCTACCATGCCGAGGGCCCCCGAGACAAAACCGCCCATGTGCCTCAATACCGCGCCAAGCTGCCCTCAACTTTATTCAAATAAACGGCTAAAACAATATTTCCTCAAACAACCCCTTGCTTGACATAAACACTCGGGGATTTATCATGCAAAACAAGGAAAAGCGGCTGGCTGCACAAGTTCGGGATGTGCTTAAACAGAGCAGTACGATCCCACCATCTGTTTCCCCGATGTTTCCTCCCGCCCATTTTCCCCGACAGCGAGTGCGCTTCAGCAACAACGTCGCCCCGCCTGAAACCGTAGAGTGGAAATTCCCGCTCGATAGGCAAAGCATTCCTCCAGCCGGAAAGGAGCAAACATGAGAAAGCTCATATTTCAGATGATGGTCTCGCTGGACGGCTACTTCGAGGGGCCGAACCGGGAGATCGACTGGCACGTCGTGGAAGAAGAATTCAATACCTACGCCAGCGACCTGCTCGACTCGGTGGACATGCTGATATTCGGACGCGTCACTTACCAACTCATGGCAAGTTATTGGTCGACCCCTTTCGCAATCAGGAATGACCCCGTCATCGCGAGCAAGATGAATGCACTTCCCAAGATCGTATTTTCGAAGACCTTGACACAGGCCGATTGGAACAATGCGCAGCTGATCAGGGAGCAACCGGCACAAGCGATTTCCAGGCTGAAGCAACTACCGGGCAAAGACATGGCGATATTCGGCAGTTCCGACCTGGCGCTGACGCTCATCGAAAACGATTTGATCGACGAGTTCCGCATCTTCGTCGCGCCCGTTGTCCTTGGGGCAGGAAAGCCATTGTTCAAGGGCATCAACACCACACTCGAGCTGAGGTTGATAAAGACCATATCGTTCAAGTCGGGAGTGGTGGGGCTTTTCTACACGGCGAAGTAGCCGCGCCGCGCCAGTTTTGCTACATTCCGCGCACTCATTCATCCAAGTGCCCAAACGTCATGTCTAACGCCGATCCCGTCGAACTGGAAAAATTCTCGCAACTCGCCCACAAGTGGTGGGACCCGAACAGCGAATTCAAGCCACTGCACGAGATCAATCCGCTGCGTCTGGGTTACATCGACCGCATCGCCGGGCTTTCCGGAAAAACCGTGCTGGATGTCGGCTGCGGCGGCGGCATCTTGACGGAAAGCATGGCCGGACTGGTCGCAACGGTGACCGGTATTGACCTCGCCGACAAATCGCTGCAAGTCGCCAAGCTGCATCTGCTGGAAAGCGGCAAGAAAGTGGAGTATCGCAAGATCGCCGTTGAAGAGCTGGCAGTGGCGCAGCCCGCCTCGTTCGACGTGGTGACCTGCATGGAGATGCTGGAGCATGTGCCCGATCCGGCTCGCGTGGTCGCCGCCTGCGCCAAACTCGTGAAGCCGGACGGACATGTGTTCTTCTCCACGCTCAACCGCAACCCCAAGGCCTACCTGTTCGCCATCATCGGCGCGGAATACGTGCTGAACCTGCTGCCGCGCGGCACGCACGACTTCGCCAAGTTCATCAAGCCTTCCGAACTGGCACAGTGGTGCCGCGATGCGGGGCTGAATGTCTCGGACATCACCGGCATGAGCTACAACCCGCTGGAGAAAACGTATTCCCTGGGCCGCGATACCGGCGTTAATTACATGGTTGCCTGCCAGCGTGGTTGATGCCGTCCTTTTCGACCTCGACGGCACCTTTGCCGATACTGCTCCCGATCTGGGGGCGGCGCTCAATCATGTGCGCGGTGCGCGCAGCTTCCCCCCGCTCCCTCTGGAAACGATACGTCTGCAAGCCTCGGCCGGCTCGCGCGGACTGCTCAAACTGGGTCTGGGCATCGAGCCTGACACACCGGGTTACGACGAGGTGCGCGATGCATTTTTGCAGCATTACGAGGCGCATATCTGCGACCACACCACGCTGTTCCCCGGCATGGCTGCGCTGGTCTCCGAATTGGAGCGGCATGATTTGCCCTGGGGCATCGTCACCAACAAACCGCACCGCTTCACCGTGCCGCTGATGGAAAAACTCGGCTATGCCAAGCGTGCTGCCTGCCTGGTGAGCGGCGACACCTGCGCCCGCTCCAAGCCGCACCCCATGCCGCTGCTGCATGCTGCCGAATTGATGGGCGTCATGCCGGAGAATTGCCTGTATCTGGGCGACGATCTGCGCGACATGGAGGCTGCGCAGGCGGCAGGCATGAAGGGCATCATCGCAGCTTACGGTTATGTCGACCCCGCGGCCGATATAGCCGCCTGGCCTGCCGCTGGCACTGTGCCGAACCCCTTCGCTTTACTGCGATACATCCAGAGCTAATCGGAGTTATCATGCCCGCCAAAACCAGAATGGCGGGACGAGGAGCATGGAAGAAGCACCCAACGGGGAAGATACCCCCAACATTCCCACGCAGGACAGCATCCAGGATATCCTGCACAAGGTCATCCTCGCCCACCAGCAGGCGCTGGGCTTGCTGCAAAAGACCGAGGCGGCGTATGGCCGCCTGGTTCCGCACCAATTGCTCAATCTGCTTGAGGCCAAGAGTATCGTCGATGTGAAGCTCGGCGATCAGGTCGAGCGCAAGATGACCATCCTGTTCTCGGACATCCGCGATTTCACTCCGCTGTCCGAATCCATGACGCCCGCCGAGAACTTCGAGTTCATCAACTCCTACCTCAGCCAGATGGAACCGGTCATCAGCCGCCATCGCGGCATCATCGACAAATATATCGGCGACGCCATCATGGCACTGTTCGCGCACGGCGCCGACGATGCCGTGAATGGCGCCATCTCCATGCTGGAGACGCTGGAACACTACAACGCCGGACGCCAACGCGCGGGCTACACCCCCATCCAGATCGGCATAGGGTTGAACACCGGCGTGGTGATGATCGGCACAGTGGGCGGCATGAACCGCATGGACAGCACCGTGATCGGAGATGCGGTGAACCTGACCGCACGCCTGGAAGAAGCGACCAAAACCTATCACGCGCCGCTCATCATCAGCCAGAACACCTTGTACGACCTTGCCGATCCCAAAAAATACGATATCCGTTTCCTGGATCGCATCCGTGTAAAAGGAAAATCACAGCCGCTGTCCATCTATGAAGTCTTCGACAACAACCGCGAAGAATTGCGCAACAGCAAGCGTGAAAGCCTTGCAATATTCGAGAAGGCAGTCGCCTATTACCACTTGAAAGACATTGCCAAAGCCATCCCGCTGTTCAAGCAATGCATCGAGATATCATCCGATGATTACCCGGCACTCATCTATCTGGAGCGCTGTTACGAGTATCAGGCCACCGGGCAACATTTCGGCACGGGCGAACTGCAGAGCGGGCTGATATGGAAAGAAGAACATCATGCCGGCCTGGAGGAAATCGACGACGCCCATCGAGCATTGATGGAACGTATCAACACGCTCACTTCACAGATCGAGAACAAGACCTGCCGCGATTTTGCCGGCATCTTCCCGTTCCTGACCGAGCACACCCGGCACCTCTTCCCCATCGAAGAGAAGCTGATGCAGGAATATAAATATCCTTTCGCCGAGGGCCACGCCCAGGAGCACAGGCGGTTCATCGAGAACTACTCGGAGCTGGAAAAGATGGCCCAATCCAATACGGAAGACCCGTGCTACCTTGCCTTCCGCATCGAACTGCTGCTGCTCGACTGGTATGCGTCCCACGCCACCAAGGCCGACCGCCACTTCGCCCGTTTCATGCAAAGCAACAAGCCAAAATAACGACCCTGAAACTGTTATAATCCGCATTGCTAGTAGCAAACCGAACCGGGGGCGACCTGGCTTCGACGTGGGTTACAAAGCAGCGCAGGGCATACCGAGGACCCGCCACCTCGTAAATCAGCTGGAAAACCAATAGTCGCAAACGACGAAAAGTACGCTCTAGCCGCTTAACCGGTTAGACCTCACACCCTGCTGTCCGTGGAGGGGCTCGATACCGCAAGGTTGAGATGAGTGAGGTCATTTACACGGAATCGTGTCGTGCAGGGTTACTTTGTACGAAGCTAAACTTAAGGTGACTCGTCCTGTAGCAGCCTGTCGGTTGGCGTCTGCCGGATAAAATTAAATAACCAGACTAAGTATGTAGAACTGCCTGTAGAGGGCTTGCGGACGCGGGTTCAATTCCCGCCGCCTCCACCAACAAACAAAAAAGCTCATCCGTAAGGGTGGGCTTTTTTGTTTTGAATTGCGATGCATCGGGGAATTGAATCCGCGTCCGGTACGGACGCGGGGTGAGCAGGGAATTCGAGCAGCACTGCTGCGAGCCTGCGAACGCCAACGCGCATGCAGGCGCGTTGGCTGGCGAGGATGGCCAATTCCCGCCGCCTCCTCAATGTAGAAATTGCTTAAGGCTCACTCACTAATATGAGGCTTCAACCTTAACTCTATGCAAACGAAGTGATTCGGCATACAGCTTTAAGTCCACTCCATAAGCTATCGCCACTTCTATTTTTCCATTTTCAAGCGCGCGATACGAGAGTCTAGTCAAGGTATGTGGCTGGCTGATTCTCGTTGCAAGCCGGAACGTCCTAGCATCCAAACTTTTGTTAAGAATCAATCTCCCGCTCTGCTCATCAATCGTTATTTCAGAACCAAACTTATCAGTAAAGGTTTTCAGCAGATCAGTCGGTTTAGAAACATCCGATATGTCGACGTCAGAGTGGAACACCTTCAATGCAAAATGAACGCTGAGCTCGTCGCCAGCCCTGCGGGTATCCACTAATACTGAGTACGGATCAGCGCACTTAGAATAAGTCTTAACATAAAGAGATATGGCTTCAAAAGTCTCATTAATTACAACTTCAGGGATGAAATGTTCAAAAATGTCAGGCGATTCGATTACCTGACGAATTTCATTTTTTGTTATCCCTAAAGGCTCACATAGCTTGTAATAATCTTGGTTGAATTTGATCTGATATGCATTCGGGGATAGCATCCCCTTTTGCCCAAGCCTTTTCCGGACACTACTAATGTGCCCAGACTCTATCGCACTCCCTCTTATTTCTCTCCCAACAAATTCCAGTAGTTTTGATTTTGCCTCATAGAGGTGATCTGTATTTTTCAAATTGAGGCGTTTAACTATCTCTTCCACCGTGCGGAATCGAACATCATTAGCATCACCCCAAGCCCTATGTAAAACGCTTAATAGAGTGGGTGGGGTTTTATCAGAGCTATCAATTTCAGCAGAAAAATAGTCGAACGAATAATCCTCTCCAAATGAAGGTCGACCAAGCTCAAGCGCAATCTCAGACAGGATGCCTTCACGTTTTTTCTTGTCGAATTGTCGAATGGATTTGAGCATTAGTCGATCTCGATAATGTCGAATTCAGTACGTATCAAATTATCGATGATAAATTCATTGCCAAATGAAGCTCTTCTACCAAGGGCAACAGGCTTTAGCTTGACTTCAACAAGACTACGCGGAATTACATACACTAACGGCCGCCAATACAAAGGATCGTTATCGTCGGCTAAAAGTATAATCTCCTCTTTTTCGTCCGCGGTAATTTCCCCTTTATTTGCCCAATCCACGGCAAGCCCCTTAAGAGTCGCTCGTGTTTCAGCAATTTTTGAACAATGCCTATCAGCCCTCCTACATCCTTCGCGCAGTTCTTTGTAGATAGAAGCTGGATTTGAAGATGGTGCAACCAGGGAGGCGGCTGTATACCCTGACTGTTTGGTCGAATCAAAACTCTCCGAACACCAAATGTAATGTGTATCCCCTCGATACTTTTCTTGGATGAGCAGCTTAATAAGAGGATTGGTCGAATATAGTAGTGGGCCAGCCATTATGGGGCGCTTTTCTGATCAACTTCAACTTTTGAATCGTATCATATTTCCTTCCTCATCAAGGAAGGCGAAACCATGAAGAACATCGCTGGCCTATTAGATTCGTCAGGTGCAGGAAAGTGGGGCGCTCGTTTTGCTAAACCTTAACTATGCACCAGAACGCTCATAGCCAGATGTGCCAGCGCCCGCCCGCTCCGTAGTGGGGGGCACAGCACGTATCCGGCACCCCGCCGAACCTGAAAGTGCGTATTGGTGATACTGCACTTTTGTCTCAATATGAGACTCGACCACCTTTCACGGTGTTTTTTTGTTTGTTATGCGTGGAATGCCCTGAGCTTACCCCCAAGTTTATTGAAGCCCCCGCCCGATACCGGTATAGTCCGCCAAACTCTCATCAAGGTGCGAATATGACTTCTAAAGAAGTCCCGGAACACAAGCTGAAACTGGCCGAAGTGCTGGATATGCTGGTCACCGACAGCATGGTTGCCAAGGACGACGCCGACGCGCTCATCGCCGAGCGCCGCATTCACCGGCAAGATTCGCATCCCCTGGTCGTCATCGCGGAAAAAAGCTGGAAGTCCAAAGCGCCTCCCCACCGCATTCTGAATCTGGATGTCCTGACCGAATGGCTGGCAAAAAGGACCGGGATCGAATACTTCCACATCGACCCGCTGAAGATCGATTTCGCCAACATGAGCGACATGATGACGATCGAGTATGCATCGCGCTTCTCCATCATGCCGGTGCGCATGGATGCCAATGAACTGGTCGTCGCCACGGCGGAGCCTTTCCTGCGCGACTGGGAGGCCATGCTGAAGCAGGTTTCGCGCAAGAATATCCGCCGCGTCGTTTCCTCCCCCACCGACATCAACCGTTATCTGGTCGAGTTCTACAATCTGGCGCGCTCGGTGAAGAGCGCGACCAGGCCCAATGCGGAATCGCCGAATCTCGCCTCGTTCGAGCAATTGGTCGAGCTGGGCAAGACCAACAAGCAGTTCGATGCCAACGACCAGCACATCGTCCGCATCGTGGACTGGCTGTGGCAGTACGCCTTCGACCAGCGCGCGTCGGATATCCACATCGAGCCGCGCCGCGAACAGGGCATCGTGCGCTTCCGCATCGACGGCGTGCTGCATCAGGTGCACCAGTTGCCGATGTCCGTGGTCACCGCGATGACCAGCCGCATCAAACTGCTCGGGCGCATGGACTTGATGGAGAAACGCCGCCCGCAGGATGGCCGCATCAAGACGCGGACTGAGGAAGGGCAGGAGATCGAACTGCGTCTCTCCACACTGCCGACCGTATTCGGCGAGAAGCTGGTGATGCGTATCTTCGACCCGGAAGTGCTGGTGCGCGACTTTTCCGAACTGGGGTTTTCCGAAGACGACCGGGCACGCTGGGAGGCAATGACCTCCAAACCCAACGGCATCATCCTGGTCACCGGCCCCACCGGCTCCGGCAAGACCACCACGCTGTATTCCACGCTCAAGAGCCTGGCGACGCCGGAGGTGAATGTCTGCACGCTGGAAGACCCCATCGAGATGGTGGAACCTGCGTTCAACCAGATGCAGATACAACAGGGACTGGATCTGAGTTTCGCCGAAGGCGTCCGCGCGCTGATGCGGCAGGACCCGGACATCATCATGGTGGGCGAGATACGCGATCTGGAAACTGCCGAGATGGCGATCCAGGCCGCCCTCACCGGCCACCTGGTGCTCTCCACGCTGCACACCAACGATGCGCCCTCTGCCATCACCCGACTGCTCGATCTTGGCGTCCCATACTATATGATCAACGCCACGCTGCTCGGCATCATGGCGCAGCGGCTGGTGCGCACGCTGTGCCCGAAATGCAAGAAACCGCACCACATTCAGGAAGACGAGATCGAGGTATGGAACGGCTTGGTCGCGCCGTGGAAGGCGACGCGCCCGACGCAATTGCAGCGCCCGCAAGGCTGCCTGGAATGCCGCATGACCGGCTACTCCGGACGTATCGGCATCTACGAGATCCTGCTCATGTCGCCGGAGCTGCGCAAACTCGTCACCCCCGAGACCAATATTGCCGCCTTGCGCGAACAGGCCAATCGCGAAGGCATGAAACCGTTGCGCATCTCCGGCGCACTCAAGGTCGCCTCCGGACAGACGACGCTGGATGAGGTGTTGAAGACCTCGCCGCCCGCCGAACAGAATTAATTTTCTTCTCAATCGTTAACAGGAATCAACATGACACTGACTGAACTCAACCAGCGCTTCGCAATCGGCAACCACGTGCAATTCAAGGAGATTGCCGACGGCATGATCATTGCCGAAGTCGCCAATCAGCACGCGCTCGCCAACATCGCGCTGCAGGGCGCGCATATCGCCACCTTCCAGCCGCGCGGCGAAGAGCCGGTGATCTGGCTGTCGCCTCTGGCCAAGTTCGCACCGGGCAAATCCATCCGCGGCGGCGTGCCGATCTGCTGGCCATGGTTCGGTCCGCACAAGACCGACAGCAAACTGCCCGGCCACGGTTATGCCCGCACCGTGCCATGGGACGTGCTGGAAACCAAAGCGCTGCCGGACGGTGGCACTCTACTGCGCTTCGGCATCGTAGAGAGCGATGCCACCCGCGCCCAATGGCCGCATGCTTCCACGGTGCAACTGGAAGTGACCGTGGGCAAGGCGCTGCGCGTGGAGCTCATCACCACAAATACCGGAAAAGGCTCTTTCGAACTCGGCGAGGCGCTGCATACCTACTTCCAGATCAGCGACGTGGCAAAGATGACCATCCGCGGCCTGGAGAACTGCGCCTACCTGGACAAGGTAAAGGACTTTGCGCGCTTCACGCAGCAGGACGGCATCGTCATCGAGAGCGAAGTGGATCGCGTGTACGTGAACACCGCTGCCGATTGCGTGATCGAGGACAAGGGCATGAAGCGCGCCATCCGCATCGCCAAACAGGGCAGCATGTCCACCGTGGTGTGGAACCCGTGGACCGAGAAGGCCGAGAAGATGGGCGACTTCGGTCCGAAGCTGCACCGCGACATGGTTTGCGTGGAGAGCGGCAATGCGCTGGAGAATGTCGTCACGCTCGCGCCGGGCGAGACGCATCGTCTGGTGGCGGTGTATAGCGTGGAGAAGCTGTAACCTTATTTGGGGAGGTGCTGGACAAGTCCGCCGTTCGCGAACTGGTTCAGCATTTCCTTAACAGCAGAAACAAAAGAGCCGCTTCGCAGCGGCTCTTTTTTATTGCTGCAACGAAGCTGGCTTAGTTCGCGCGTTTCTTGTACTCGTTGGTGCGGGTGTCGATTTCGATCTTGTCGCCGATCTCGATGAATGCCGCCACCGGCAACTCGAAACCGGAACCCTTCAGCTTGGCAGGCTTCATCACCTTGCCGGAAGTGTCGCCGCGCACAGCAGGCTCGGTGTATTCGACCTCGCGCACGATGGTGTTGGGCAACTCGACCGAGATGGCCTTGCCTTCGTAGAACACCACTTCGCAGATGTCTTCCATGCCGTCTGCCAGGTAGTTCACCACGTCGCCGACGTTTTCCTTTTCGACTTCGTACTGGTTGTATTCGGTATCCATGAACACATACATCGGGTCAGCGAAGTAGGTGTAGGTGCATTCTTTCTTGTCGAGGATGATCTGGTCGAACTTGTCGTCCGCCGCGTACACGGTTTCCTTGCCGGAACCGCTCATCAGGCCTTTCATCTTCATCTTGACCACAGAGCCGTTACGGCCGGAACGGCTGTATTCCGCTTTCAGGATTACCATAGGCTCGCCGCCAACGTTGATCACGTTACCGGCGCGGAGTTCTTGTGCTGTTTTCATGTTTACTGCCCCATAAATTTCAAGGCGCGGATTCTATGCAACTTGACGGAAAAAATCCAGCAAATTCAATGCAAGGTTGTTACCGGACAGACGCTGCGCCCAAACCCGCGCCCGCTCTTGCAATTCTTCCCGGCAAAACAGGAAATCAAGCCACGCCTGCCCTGCCGGATCGCCGCAATTCCAGTTCAACCATAACCCCTGCACTGCTTGCGACGCGGACTCGGACAGCCCCATGCAATACAAGTTCATGAATGCCTGTAATTTTTCCAGATGCACCCCGTCATGCTGCGGATATATCTGCCAAATGAATGGCTTAGCCGCCCATTGCGCCCGCACGCAGGAATCCTCGCCCCGCACGAAATTGATATCGCATGCCCACAGAAGTTCGTCGTAGCGCTCCTGCTCGACGAATGGCAGCACATGCACCCGCAACTGGCCGCGTTGCCAGACATCGCCTGCCTTGCCAGCCTGCCGGCCAAAGTAAGCCGCCACTTGCGGCAAGGAGCGCCCTTCCGGCAGCAGGCACGTGACCGCCTGCGCCCCCTGCTCCCAGGCTCGCAGCAAACCATCTATAGCGTTGTTCTCATAACCGAAAAGAGATACGCGCACCTCACCCGCTGCACGCTCCGGCACGCCCAGGCTACGCCAGTAGGCTGTCTGTGCCCCGGCATCGGCTTGAAAAGCATCGCGCCGCGCCAGCAGGTCGCGCTCCAGCAACAGACCGCCGGTCTTTTCGGTGAAGCCGGGGAAGAAGAAATATTTGGTCAGCGATAGCTTCGGATGCGGCGAAGGCAGCTTGTGGCAGCCTTCCACCCAGTCTTCGGCAGAAAGGTATTCCAGATTGACCCAGACCGGCTTGGGTTCTCGTGCCGCCATCGCCGCAATATAGCTCTCCGGCAATTTGCAGGCGAACGCTTCGATCACCAGATCGGCAACACCCTCTCCCGGCCTGTCGGCCACCCTCTCCCGCTCGCGGGAGAGGGGCTGGGGGAGAGGGGTTGCAGGCATGCAAAAAGTCTTTTCGTCCCACCTCACCACCTCCACCCCACGGCAACGCTGCACCATCAGCGCCACATCAGCTTCAGGGCAGAGTTTGACGAAGCTGGCCAAGTCGTCCACCCACAGCCGCACCGCCAGTCCGTGCTCGTTCACCAACTGCCGCGCCAGGCGCCAGCACACGCCGATGTCGCCGTAGTTGTCGACGACATTGCAAAAGATGTCGCATGACTTACTCCTCATGCAGCGCCTCCACCGGGTCGAGCCGTGCCGCGCGCATGGCCGGTGCGACGCCCGCCGCGAGCCCGATGCTGACTGCGGTCAGCTCGGCCAGCACGGCATACAACCAGGGGGTATGTACCGGCAGATCCGGGAACAGCAGGTGCAATCCCTGCGCGATGCCGACACCGATGAGCAGTCCGAACAGGCCACCCAGCGCGGAAAGGAACATGGCTTCGCTCAGGAACAGGGTCAGCACCTGGTTCTGTCTCGCACCCAGTGCGCGCAGCAAGCCGATCTCGGCGGTGCGCTCGGTGACGGCCATGGTCATGATGGTGAGGATACCGACCGCGCCGACCAGCAGCGAGATACCGCCCAGCGCACCGACCGCAAAAGTGATGATGTTAAGCACCGAACTCAGCACCTCCAGTGCCTGCTCCTGCGAGATGAGGGTGAAATCCTCGCGCCCGTGCCGCTCCTTCATGCGCTCGCTGATGATGCGGATGACCGTGTTCGCATCCACATCGGCACGATAGCTGACGTTGATCTCCATCAATCCGGGACGGTTGAACAATTCCATTGCGCGCGCCGCCGGAATGAAAACCGTATCGTCCATATCCATGCCGAGGATCTGCCCTTTGGATTCCATCACGCCGACCACGCGATAGCGCTGCCCGCCGATGCGCAGGTAGCTGCCGAGCGGGTTCTGTCCGGCGAACAACTCATGCCGTATCCTGGCGCCGATCACCACCAGCGCGCGCGCCTGTTCATTGTCCTCATCCGGCCAGAAACCGCCGCTCTGCACTTTCATGGTGAAGGCATCGCCGAAATCGCGCCCCTCGCCCAGCACCATGGTGCGGCGCGTAAGGCCGTTGGCACGCACTTCGGCATTACCCGCCAGCCCCGGGATGACATGTTCCACATAGGGCAGACGGCGCAGCGCATCGGCGTCTTCCAGCGTCAGCGGCCTGACCGATCCGAAGATGCCGACGTTGCCGCCCTGCGTCTGCGTCTTGCCCGGTTGCACGTTGATGATATTGGTACCGAACTGCGAAAACTCGGCCAGCATGAACTGGTGCAGGCCTTCGCCGATGGAAGTGAGCAGGATGACGGCCGCGATGCCGATGGCGATACCCAGCCCGGTCAGGAAGCTGCGCATCCGGTAGGTAAGGAAGCTGGAACTGGTGAGTGTGATCAGGTCGCGCAGGTACATGGCTTACCTCCCGGCCAGAGCCGCCACCGGATCGAGCTGCGCCGCGCGCCGCGCCGGCCATACGCTGAACAGGATGCCCGTGCCCAAGGCGGTAGCACAGGCTGCGAGCACGGCCCACCAGGGCGGCGACACCGGCAAGCTGGGGTAGACCTGCCCGATGATCATGCTGCCCGTATAGCCCAGCACAAGCCCTGCCAGGCTGCCAACGGTGGACAGCAGCGCCGCCTCGGCGAAGAACAGGTTACGTATCTGTTTGCCCGGCGCACCCAGCGCCTTGAGCAAGCCGATCTCCTTGACGCGTTGTGCCACGGCGATGAGCATCACGTTCATGATCAGCACCCCGGCCACGGCCAGGCTGATGGCGGCGATGCCGCCCACGGCCATGGTCAGCGTGGTAAGGATGCGGTCGAAGGTCTGCAACACGGCGTCCTGCGTGATGACCGTCACGTCGCGTTCACCGCTGTGGCGTTGCAGCATGATCTCTTCGGCATCATGCACGACCTGCGGGATGGCATCGCGGCTCTTGGCCTCGATCAGTACGCGAAACAGACCGGAAGTGTTGAACAACTGGTGCGCGGCGGCGACCGGGATGATGACCAGTTCATCGGTGCGCATGCCCATGGATTCGCCCTGCGAGGCCAGCACGCCAATGACGCGGAAGCGCCGGTCGCCCAACCGCACCCACTGCCCCACGGCCTGCTCGTTGCCGAACAGTTCGCGCTTCATCTGGCTACCCAGCACGCACACCGGCGTACTTTCGTTGATGTCGCCAACGGGCAGGAAACGACCGATGCCGATGCTCATGTGGCGCACCTCGAGCAAGGCGGAAGTGGAACCGGCCACCACCACCTCGCGGTTCAGCGCGCCGCGCGACAGCGAGGCGGAGCCGACCGTCAGCGGCGCGACGAGCTTGACGGCACGGCTGCGCAGCAGTGCCTGCGCATCATCCAGCGTGATCTCGCGCGGCGTCTGCCCGGACATCAGGCCGGGACCAACTCCTGCGGTTTCGGTGCGCCCCGGCAACACGATGACGAGATTGGTGCCCAGAGAGGAGAACTGGTCGACCACATAGCGGCGCGCGCCTTCACCCAGCGCGGTAAGCACCACCACCGCCGCCACGCCGATGGACATCGCCAGCATCATCAGCAACGTGCGCGTCGGGCTACCGCGCAGGCTGCCGGATGCGAACTGGAATGTGTCGGCGAGTTTCATATCAGGGAGATTCGCCGGGAAGGATGCGGCCATCCAGCATGTGTATCCGGCGTTTGGCGCGCGCGCCGATCTCGGCATCGTGGGTCACCACCACCAGCGTGATCCCCTGATCCAGCAGGCCTTCCAACAGCTTGAGCACTTCCCAGCCCGTATTGCGGTCGAGGTTGCCGGTAGGTTCGTCGGCCAGCAAGACGGTTGGCATCATCACGGTGGCGCGGGCGATCGCCACACGCTGGCGCTGGCCGCCGGAAAGTTGATCGGGGCGGTGATCAGCGCGCTCCGACAATCCGTAGTTTTTCATCAGCACTTGCACCCGCTCCCGGCGCTCTTCGACCGGGATGCCCGCAAGAATCAAGGGCAATTCGACGTTCTGCGCTGCGGTAAGCCGCGGCACGAGGTGAAAGGCCTGGAATACGAAACCGATCTTTTCGCGGCGCACTCGCGCCTGCTGCTCGTCGTTCAGCTCGGTGACGTTGCGGCCGTCCAGCAGGTACGTGCCTGAACTCGGCCTGTCGAGCAGGCCGAGCATGTTGAGCATGGTGGATTTGCCGGAGCCGGACGGCCCCATGATGGAAACGTATTCGGCAGCGCCGAGACGCAGGTTGATGTCGCGCAGCGCAGCGACTTGCTGGTCGCCGACAGTAAAGGTGCGGCAGACGTTTTGCAGTTCGATCATTTCGCGGGTTTGGCTTCTTCCGGCACGACGCGAGCGCCCGCCTTCACGCCCGGACGATCCAGCGATGAGACGACCTGGTCACCCTCTGCCAACCCGGAGATCACTTCGGCTCGCTCCCAGTTGGACAGGCCGATGTCCACCTTGCGCTCTTCCAGCACGCCACCTTTGCCATACAGCAGTACGCGGTTGCCTTCCATCAGCGTCTGTGCGGGAATGCTCAGCACATGTTCGTGCTTGTCATGCACGATCTCGACATCGGCGCTGTAGCCTACGAGGAGATTGTCTTTCTCGGCGATCTTATCGAACTCGACTTCCACTTCGACCGTGCGGGCCTGTTTTTCCAGATCGAGCACATAGGGCGCGATACGCCTGACCTTGCCGCTGAAAGTGCGGCCTTTTATAGCATCCAGCGTGATGCGGCTGTGCTGCCCGATTTGAAGTTTGGCGGCATCCACTTCGTCGATGGGCGCGCTCACATACATGCAGCTGTCGTCGATCAGGTCGATAGCAGGCAAGGTGGGTATGCCGGGAGGGGACGGCGTGGCATATTCGCCCAGTTCGCCGCTAATGTCCGCCACCACGCCGTCGAACGGCGCGCGCAGCACCATGCGATCCAACCCGGCGCGCGCCAGTGCGATGCGCGATTTGCTCTGCTCGATGTCGTTGTGTGCGGCCTCGCAGGAAGCCTTGCGCGACGTTGCGTCAGTCACGGCACGGTCAAGTTGCTGTGGCGAAATGAAGCCTTTGTCGCGCAATTCCTGCGAACGCACCGTCTCCCTCTGCGCGGCCTCGGCCAGGGTGCACACCTCCTGCACCCGCGACATCGAGGTCTTCAATTGTTCCTGCGCCAGTCTTTCCTGCGCATGCAGATCATCATCCCACAGCTCCAGCAATACATCCCCCTTGCTGACCCGCTGGCCCTTTTTCACGCGCAGCTTGGCGATCTGCCCGCCTGCGGGGGGCGACATCTTGGCACGGCGGCAGGCCATCACCGTCCCTGCTCGGGTGTTGCTCACCGACGCCTCCACCGTGCCGCGTTCCACTTTTTGCAGCACGACAGGAATGGGTTTGCTGCGAGTGAGGTAGCCAATACCCACCCCTGCCGCAATAACGACCAAAACGAGAATAGCGAGTTTTTTGTATCTGGAAGAGAGCTTGCCGAGTTGCGGGAAAGTCATTGACGCTCCTGACTGTTCGCTGGGAAGGGTGAAACTGGAAGGTGGTGCCGATGACCGGAATCGAACTGGTGACCTACGCGTTACGAGTGCGTTGCTCTACCGACTGAGCTACATCGGCCTTCCGGCGCGGATTATAAGCGGAGAGCACGGGCTGCGGCAACGCTTACCGCCAAAGATAAGGTGAAATGTCGAACGGTTGCGGTGTCCCGTTCATGGTATTCATCAGCACTTCCACACTGGCTGGCGTCATGGTCACGCCGTAACGGAAATGGCCGCTGTTGATGTACAGGTTTGCCAGATGCGGATGACGACCGATGGTCGGGATATTGCCGGGAGAGGCCGGACGCAACCCAGCCCATTGCTTGACGACGGGCATGTCGCGCAGGATCGGCAGCAGCGTTATTCCACGTTGCAGCAGCATCGCGCGCGCTTCTTCGGTGGTACTCTTGTCGAAGCCGACATCCTCCCGCGTGCTGCCCAACAACAGATGCCCGTCACGGCGGGGAATGAGGTACACATCGCCTTGCAGCACGATATGCGGTAACGGCGGAGTGTCGAATTTGAACAGCAGCATCTGGCCGCGTATCGGCTTGATGTCCGTCTTCAAGGCATGCTCGCCCAACAACACCTTGCTCCAGGCACCGGCGGTCACGATGTAAGCATCGGCGCTGAAATCGCCCTGCGTCGTCGCCAGATGCGTGACCTTCCCCGATTCAGCGACGACCTCCTTGACCTCGCACTGCTCGACGATGCGGCCTCCGAGCTTTTCGACCCATGCGCGCAAGCTTTGCATCAGGCGCGGGTTTCGCGCCTGGGCGACCTCCGGAAGCAGCAGGCCGCCATCGCGCTCCTCAGCCTTCATCCCGTGCGCCGCGCACCACCGCAAGGCGCCCTGAACATCGAACGGCGGCAACACCAGCATGCCGCTGCGCTGATACTCGGGATCGATGCCGGTAGCCTGATGCAGCGTCTGTGCAAGGTCGCCGAACATACTCATCCCGCGCAATGCCAAGCGATTCACCTCATCCGGATAGTCCCAGGGACACAACGGAGAAAGTATTCCGCCGCCCGCCCAGGATGACTCGCGCCCGACCGAACCCCGTTCCAGCACCGTCACATCGCCGCCCTGCCGCAACAGCGCCCCCGCCGTTGCCAGCCCCAGCGCGCCGGCACCAATCACCAGATTCGATCTCACTTCATCATCCCTTCGTCAATGAGCATTAACTGCCCGGACTAACTCACCTCATCCCGTGACATCAGGCAACCAGCGATTTCGGCAAAGGAAATACCACGTTCTCCTTGATACCATCCGCTTCGTGCACATTATCTGCGCCGAGTTCTTTCAGGCGCGCGATCACTTCCTGTACCAGCACTTCCGGCGCGGAAGCGCCAGCCGTGATGCCCACCCGTTGCTTGCCTTGCAGCCATTCGGGTTTGAGCTCGCTGGCATTATCGACCAGGTAGGCAGGCACATTGAGGTTCTTCGCAACTTCGCGCAGGCGGTTTGAATTCGAGCTGTTCGGCGAGCCGACCACGATGACGAGGTCGCACTGCTTGGCCAGCAATTTCACCGAATCCTGCCGGTTCTGCGTAGCGTAGCAGATGTCGTCTTTCCGCGGCCCCGTGATGAACGGGAAGCGCGTCTTTAGCGCAGTGATGATCGCGCTGGCATCGTCCACCGACAGCGTGGTCTGCGTCACATACGCCAGGTTCTGCGCATCCTGCACTTGCAGTGTCTGCACGTCGGCCGGGGTCTCGACCAGATACATGCCGCCATTGCTCTGCCCCATCGTGCCTTCGACTTCGGGGTGGCCCTTGTGTCCGATCATCACGATCTCTTTGCCCTGCTCGCGCATGCGCGAGACTTCGATATGCACCTTGGTCACCAGCGGGCAGGTCGCATCGAACACCGTCAGGTTGCGCGCTTCGGCCTCGCGCCGCACCGACTGGGGAACCCCGTGAGCGCTGAAGATCAGGATGCTGCCGGGCGGCACGTCGGCGAGATCCTCGATGAAGATCGCGCCCTTGGCTTTCAGACTGTCCACCACGAACTTGTTGTGCACGACTTCGTGGCGCACATAGATCGGCGCGCCGTGCAAAGCCAATGCCCGTTCCACGATCTCGATGGCGCGATCCACGCCGGCGCAGAAACCGCGCGGATTAGCGAGTAGCAGTTCCATGCTCTTTTCCTTTGAAGCTGTCCCAGATCAACAGCGCCGCACCGCAGGTGATGGCGGAGTCGGCCAGGTTGAATGCGGCGAAGTGATAGTTTGCCCAGTAGAAATCGAGGAAATCCACCACGTAGCCGTAGGCGATGCGGTCGATCAGATTGCCCAGCGCACCGCCGAGTATGAATGCCAGCGCAAAGCTGAACAATTTCTGCGACTGATGTTTGCGCAGCAGCCAGACGATCCACACCGAAGCGGCGACGGCGATCGCACTGAACAGCCAGCGCTGCAACCCGCCCGCGTCACTCAGAAAACTGAATGCGGCGCCCGTATTGTGCGCCAGCACCAGATTGAAGAAAGATGTCACCGCATGACTTTCGCCATAGACAAAATGGCTGCTGATCGCAGCCTTGCTCAACTGGTCGAGCACGATGACGACAACAGAAACCAGAAGCCAGCGGCTAAGCATAACGGCGTGCCTCGCCCTTTCCGAACAGATTGCTCACGCATCGTCCGCATAGGGTCGGATGAGCGGCATCGCTCCCGACATCTTCACGGTAATGCCAGCAGCGCTCGCATTTGGCGTGTCCACTCGGCGTGACCTTGATCTCCAGTTCGCCTGCTTGCAGATGTACCTTGGCACGCGACGTGATGAACACCAGGCGCAGGTCATCTTCCAGGCGCGAAAGCAACTCGAAGGTCTCTTTCGGCGCGTACACGTCCACTTCGGCCTGCAATGCAGACCCGATGGCGCCGGTTGCGCGCTGCTCTTCCAGTTTCTTGTTCACCTGTTCGCGCACCGCGCGGATGTCGCCCCAAGCGCTCACTGTGGCGCCATCCATGCCGGCATCCGGCAACTCATACCAGAGCTGCTCGAACACGCTCACATCTTCGCGGCCAGCGAGCGTCACCCACACCTCCTCGCCGGTGAAGCTCAGGATAGGTGCGATCAGGCGTGCCAGCGCATGGATGATGTGATACAGCGCGTTCTGCGCGGAACGGCGCGCCTTCGAATTCTCGCCCGCGGTGTAGAGCCTGTCCTTCAGGATATCGAGATAGAAACCGCCCAGCTCCTCCGAACAGAAGCCCTGCAGCTTCTGCACCGCAAGGTGGAACTCGTAGCGCTCGTAGTCCGCGCCCACCTCGTCCTGCAGCTGTTGCGTCAGCGCCAGCGCGTAGCGGTCTATCTCCAGCCACTCGGCCACCGGCAGCGCGTCGCGCTCGACGTCGAAATCGGCGATGTTCGCCAGCAGGAAGCGCAACGTGTTGCGGATGCGGCGGTAGCCGTCGGTCACGCGCTTGAGGATCTCTTCCGACAGCGACATCTCGCCGGAGTAGTCGGTCGAGGCGATCCACAGGCGCAGGATGTCCGCGCCGAGCTTGTTGCAGATGTCCTGCGGCTCGATGCCGTTGCCGCGCGACTTGGACATCTTGTAGCCCTTCTCGTCCACGGTGAAACCGTGCGTCAGCAACGCCTTGTACGGTGCGCGGCCGTCGATGGCGCAGCCGGTGAGCAAGCGAGGACTGGAACCAGCCGCGATGCTGGTCGGAGCCTTCCAGATACAGATCGGCCGGGAAAGCCAGATCGGCGCGGCGGCGCAGCACCGCGAAGTGCGTCGCGCCCGAGTCGAACCACACGTCCAGCGTGTCGGAGAGCTTGCGGTAATGCGCCGCTTCATCGCCCAGCAGGTCTGCGCTGTTCAGGCTGAACCAGGCCTCGATGCCCGATTTCTCCACCAGCTTGGCGACCTGCTCCAGCAGCTCCGGCGTGCGCGGGTGCAGGGCCAGCGTCTCCTTGTGCACGAAGAACGGCATGGGCACGCCCCAGTTGCGCTGGCGCGACACGCACCAGTCGGGACGGTTCCTGATCATGGCCTCTAACCGTGCGCGCCCCCAGGATGGGAAGAACTGCGTCTCATCCACCGCCTTGTTCGCCAGCTCGCGCAGCGGCTTGTCCTCGCCCTGCTCCATGCCGATGAACCACTGCGGCGTGGCGCGGAAGATGATGGGCGTCTTGTGGCGCCAGCAGTGCGGATAGCTGTGCTTCAGCTTTTCCTGGTGCAGCAAGTGCCCGCTCGCCTGCATGGCGGCGAGCACGATGTCGTTGGCCTTCCACACGAACACGCCGGCCAGCGGCGTGCCGCCGACCGCGGGGGTGGTGGAGATGAACTTGCCGTCGTCGCCCACGGGGTTGTCCACCGGCAGGCTGTACTTCTGCCCCACCACATAGTCGTCCACGCCGTGCGCCGGTGCGGTGTGCACCAGGCCGGTACCGGCATCCAGCGTCACATGCTCGCCGCAGATGACGGGCACGATGCGGTCGTAGAACGGATGCTGCAAGGGCAGGCCTTCCAGCGCCGAGCCATAACAGGTGGCAGCGATACCGTCACCCCGGTCGTTGCTGCCGCCCAACTGGTAACGTTTCAGGCAATCGGTTGCCAAGTCGTATGCCAGGATCAGATAGCCCTTCTCGGTCCTGATCAGGTCGTATTCCAATGCCGGATGCACGCTCACCGCCTGGTTGGCTGGCAGCGTCCACGGCGTGGTCGTCCAGATCACCGCATACACCTTCGCACTGCCCGACAGCGACACGCCGAACGCCTTCTCCACCGCGTGCAGGTCCTTCACCTCGAAGCCGACGTCGATGGCAGCCGATTCCTTGTCCTCGTATTCCACTTCCGCTTCGGCCAGCGCCGAACCGCAGTCCAGGCACCAGTTCACCGGCTTGCGCCCCTGGTACAGGTAGCCGCGCTCGAAGATCTTGCCGAGCGCGCGGATGATGTCCGCCTCGGTCTTGAAATCCATGGTGAGGTAGGGATGGTCCCAGTCGCCCAGCACGCCCAGGCGGATGAAGTCCTTCTTCTGGCGCTCGACCTGCTCCGCCGCATACGCGCGGCACAGCTCGCGGAACTGCGCAGGCGGGATGTTCTTGCCGTGCTTCTTCTCCACGTGCAGTTCGATGGGCAGGCCGTGGCAGTCCCAGCCCGGCACGTAGGGCGCATCGAAGCCGGCCAGCGTCTTGGACTTGACGATGATGTCCTTGAGGATCTTGTTCACCGCGTGGCCCAGGTGGATGGCGCCGTTCGCATAGGGCGGACCGTCGTGCAGGATGAACTTTCGGGCGCCCTGCAGCAGCCTTGCGGATGCGCTGGTAGCGCTGCTGCGCCTGCCATTGCGCCAGCATCAGCGGCTCGCGCTTGGCCAGATCGCCACGCATCGGGAAGCTCGTGTCCGGCAGATTCAGCGGGTATTTCTTTTTGTCATCACTCATGTTTGATAAACCATCTCTTTGCATTCTCTACATCCAACGCGATCTGCCGCGTCAGCGCTTCCAAACCATTGAACTTCTCTTCGTCGCGCAACTTCTGCAAGAACTCCACGCGCAGATGCCTGCCGTATATCTGCTGGGCAAACTCGAACAGATGCACTTCCAGCACCGGCTTCGCATCGTGTTTCAACGTCGGGCGTATGCCCAGACTCGCCACCCCCTGAAGCACGCCCAGTCCCTCGGCATGTGCCAGCACCACATAGACCCCCTTGAGCGGCGGAAGGTTGTGTTTCAGCTGGATATTCGCCGTGGGATAACCCAGTTTTCGCCCCGTTGCATCGCCGTGCACCACACGCCCGCTGATGCTGTAAGGGCGCCCCAGATATTCGCGCGCCTTGCGTATATGTCCCGCCGCCAAAGCAGCGCGTATCGCAGTGCTGGAGATGCGCACACCGTCGTGCAGCACGCTGCGCACCGACTGCACCGCAAATCCCCGTTCGAGACCGATCTTCTCGACCAGCGCGAAATCGCCCGCGCGCCCGCTGCCGAAGCGGAAGTCGTCGCCGATCAGCACGAACTTCGCATGCAGTTCTTCATGCAATGCATGGATGAAATCCGCCGCATTCTTCTGGGCAAAAACCTCATCGAAGCGGCACACATGCACGCGATCCACACCCATCGTGCGAAACAACTCCAGCTTTTCGCGCAGGCTGGTAAGGCGCGCCGGCGCCTGCTGCGGCGTAAAGAATTCGCGCGGATGCGGCTCGAAGATCACGACCGCCGTCTGCAATCCTCGCGCCTCGGCTGCCGCTCGCAATTCGTTGAGCAACGCCTGATGTCCGAGATGCACCCCATCGAAATTGCCGATGGTGACCGCTACAGTTTGGGTGTCTGAAGAATGAAGTCCGCGTAGAATCTGCATAGGTCGGAGATTATACCGTGAGATGATGTTGTTACGCCCCTTTAGCCGATAAGGAAGAACCGTGCAGGATTACCCCCAAGTCGAACTGGCCTTCATGAACCGCGACCACGCCGAATTCGTCGAGTTGCGCGAGACCCTGCTCGTCATGCTGGCACACCAAGGCAACCCGGCCGAAGCGGACGCGCTGCTCGACCGCCTGCTGGAGCACACCCGCCGCCATTTCGCCGAGGAGGAGCGCCTGATGCAGGAAACCCGTTTCCCGCCCTACCCCATGCACAAGGGCGAACACGACCGCGTGCTGGCCGATATGGAAAGCCACGTCGCGCGCTGGAAGCAGGAACGCGACATCACGGCACTTTCCGATTGGCTGGAAGTCGGCCTGGTGGACTGGTTCGTCGGCCACGTCAGCACCATGGATTTTGTCACAGCACGCTATATCAAGAACGCTCAAGCCCGAGGATGACCATGCCAGCCGTAGATACCGCCAGCCTGTTCGACCACACCCGCTTCGTCGAACTGCACAACGCCCTGCTCGACCTGCTCGACGACCAGGCTGCGGAAGCCGAGATCGGCACGCAACTGGATGCGTTGCAGCACCATCTGCGGCAACAATTCGCCGCGGAGGAACGGGCCATGCGGACGGCGAATTTCCATGCCACTGAAGCGCACAAGAAGCACCACGACCATGCGCTGGACAAACTCGCGCAGCGCATCGCGCAATGGCAAGCAGGCCGGGACAGGAAAAAGCTGCTGGATTATGCGGAAAACGAACTGGCGGAGTGGTTCGTCAGCCATGTGAACATCCGGGATTTCGTCACGGCGCGGCATCTTGGGCTGCCGCAACAGGGGCGATAGGCACGGCGATTATCCATCGAAAACCGTCGGGGGTTACCCGGCGGGTGTTGAGGGGAATCGCCGGTATCGCCACACTCTCGCGCCGAACGGCGCAACTGACCTACGCCGTCCCGCCCACCGTCAGTCCGTCAATCCGCACCGTCGGCTGCCCCACCCCGACCGGCACACTCTGCCCTTCCTTGCCGCAGGTGCCGACGCCCGGATCGAGCGCCATGTCGTTTCCGATCATGCTGACGCGCATCAGTGCTTCGGGGCCGTTGCCGATCAGGGTCGCGCCCTTGACCGGATAAGTGACCTTGCCGTCCTCGATCATGTAGGCCTCGGTGGTGGAGAACACGAACTTGCCGCTGGTGATGTCTACCTGCCCGCCGCCGAAGTTCGCCGCATACAGGCCGTGCTTGACCGAGGCGATGATTTCTCCAGGCGTCTTGTCGCCGTTCAGCATCATGGTATTGGTCATGCGCGGGATGGGCAGGTGCGCAAACGATTCGCGCCGCGCATTGCCGGTCACCGGCACGCCCATCAGACGGGCGTTCATCGTGTCCTGCAGATAGCCGCGCAGGATACCGTCCTCGATCAGCACGGTGCGCTGCGTCGGATTGCCTTCATCGTCCACGTTGAGCGAGCCGCGCCGGTTGGCGATCGTGCCGTCGTCCACCACGGTCACACCGGGAGCGGCGACGCGTTCGCCGATGCGGCCGGAGAACGCCGAACTGCCCTTGCGGTTGAAGTCACCTTCGAGACCGTGCCCCACGGCCTCATGCAGCAGGATACCGGGCCAGCCTGAGCCAAGCACCACTGTCATGTTGCCTGCCGGTGCGGGACGAGCGTCGAGATTGATGACGGCTTGATGCACTGCTTCCTTGGCGTAGCGTTGCAGCATCTCGTCGCTGAAATAATCGTAGCCGAAGCGGCCGCCGCCGCCCGCCGAGCCCTGCTCGCGGTGTCCGTTGCTCTCGACGATCACCTGCAACGAGAGGCGAACCAGCGGGCGGATGTCGGCACTCATCAGCCCGTCGCCGCGCGCCACCAGCACCACGTCGTATTCGCCGGACAGGTTCGCCATCACCTGGGTGACGCGCGGATCGAGCGCGCGCGCCTGGCGTTCCAGCTTCTCAAGCAGCGCGACCTTCTCGTTGGCCTTCAGGGTGGCGATGGGATCGTGCGGCAAATAGAGTTCGTGCACCTTGCCTGCGTGCAGATGAGCGGCGGTCTGCTGGCCGCCCTGGCGCGCGATGGCACGGGTCGCCAGGGCTGCGTCTTCCAGGGCGTTCAGGGTGATGTCATCGGAATAGGCGAAAGCGGTCTTGTCGCCGCTCACCGCGCGCACGCCGACGCCCTGGTCGATATTGAAGCTACCGGACTTGACGATACCTTCTTCCAGCGACCAGCTCTCATGACGGCTGTATTGGAAATAGAGATCGGCATAATCCACACGATGCGCCAGCATCTTGCCGAACACTTGCTCGAGATGACGAGCTTCCAGGCCGTGCGCAGTGAGCAGCGCGCGCTGTGCTAATTGCAGGGCAGAACTCATGCGGTGCAGGACAGCGTGCGATGCGTCAATGCAGGCAGGCTCTTGCGCAGGCTATCCTGATAACTGGGATTCACATCGGCGATGACCACACCTGAACCGCGCTGCAGCTCGTCCATGACGCGCCCCCAGGGATCGACGATCATGCTGTGGCCGTGCGTCTCGCGTCCGCTCACGTGGTAGCCGCCTTGGGCTGCGGCGATGACGTAGGACAAATTCTCGATGGCGCGGGCGCGGATCAGCGGCTCCCAGTGCACCTTGCCGGTGGTCGCGGTGAAAGCCGAGGGCAGCACGATGATGTTCACATCCTTCATGGCGCGGAATAGTTCCGGGAAGCGCAGGTCGTAGCAGACTGCCAGGCCGATGCGTCCGAACGGGCTGTCGACCACGACCACCTTGTCTCCCGCCTCGATGGTCTGCGCCTCGTTGTAGCTCTCGTTGCCCAGCGTCAGGTTGAACAGGTGGATCTTGTCGTAGCGCGCCACTTGCGCACCGGTTTCGTCGAACACCAGGCAACTGTTGCGCACCTTGTCCGGAGTAGCCGCAGCCAGTGGAAGGGAGCCTATCAGCCATATCTTGTGCTTGCGCGCCGTCTCGCTCATGAATTGCTGGATCGCGCCCTGTGCGGGTTGCTCGCGTACCTTCACCTTGTCCTGCTCGGTCATGCCCATGATGGCGAAGAACTCCGGCAGCACCACCAGTTTCGCGCCTTGTTCCGCCGCCTTGGCGACCAGCCGTCGCGCTTCGCTCAGGTTGCCTTCGACGTTGGGTCCGGACGCCATTTGAATGGCGGCAACCTTGAAGGCGTTGAGCTGGGCGGCGATACGGGTTTGGGTATTATCGAGTGACATAGTTGTGGCTTCCAGTTTTCAGTTATTCGTGCAATTACGACCTTGCTGCAAATCATTCCCCGGGGGCGACCCCGCTCTGAGCGGTCTTCGGCTGGCCGACTTTTTCAACTTTCGGATCTGCCCAGCTGCCGCTGACATTGTATTCAAACGACACCAGCTTATCGAGCGGATCCCGCAAAATCTTGTTCATCAGCAGCACCCCCACGCCGACCGCCGGACCGGCAGCGAACGAAAGCAGTGACACATTATCACCGATGGTAGGCAGGATGCGAACCTTCAGCTCCTGCGACTCGCGGTTCAGATCGACCTGTCCGGTCATGGTGACCTTCGCCGCAGCGCCGGTGAGTTGCATATCCTTGGTCAGCAACAAGCCGTTCACGATCTGGGCATTGCCGGTGATGCTGTCAAACTGGAAGCCTTCGCTGAACACATCGGTAAAGTCCAGCGAGGACAGGCGGCGCGGAATGGATTGCAGGCTGAGCACCCCGAGCAGTTTCGCCGCACCGGGCTCGACTTTCAGAAAACGTCCTTTGCCGACATTCAGATGAACCGAGCCGTTCAACCTGGAGTAATTGAAGGCATCCGGCGCTCCTGTCCAGTATAAATCGCTCGCCAAGGCACCGCTGCCGTCCTTGAGGCTGTCGGGGTAGCCGGAACGCGACAATATCTTGCCTGCATCGCTGATGTCCACGCGCACATTGATCCGCGTCTGTTCGGGCACGGCCTGCCACTTGCCCGTCATGCTCAACGTTCCGTCCGGATTGGTGAGCTGCAGGCGATCCAGCAATACATTACCCTCGTCCTCACTCAACTCCATCTCCAGCTTGCCCAGCTGGCGCCCTTTGTAGGTAAGCTTTTCCACAGCCACATCGACATCCGGGAAATCGCTGTTATCGGTCGGTTCTCCTTTGCCGGAAACAAGGCGTGTCGCCTGTCCTGGTTCGCGCGCGCCCTCCCCCAGCATCGCGTTCTTGAAGCGTCCCAGCAGTTTTCCGTTACCCTGCGGCTGCCAGATCAAATCGCCGTTCAACTCTCTGGAGGCCAGCCGCAGGCTAAGCAGACCGTTGCGTCCGCTGCCCTTGACGTTCAGCGCGTTCACCGTATTGCCGTAACCGGTCACCTTGTCCGCTGTCACATCGATACCGGCGATGTTGGGCAACACGCCTTCGCCCCCCGAGGACAATCCCAAGCCGCTCCATCCCTCAAGCGATACCTGCGGCAGATTTCCGACGACCCAGACCCCTTCCTTTCCGCCCTGCGCCGCAGTCCCGCCGAACGCAATTCGCCCGCGCCGCAGCTCCCATACTCCGTTTGCACCCTGCTGGCGCAACAACCTGGCATCGATGAGAGACGCATAGCGCAAACCCAGCATCTCCTGTCTTGGGTTGATCCCCTTTTGCTCAAAGTGCAGCGGCGTACGCTCGCCGGCGTTTTTTGACAGAGGCGCCGGCAATTCCGAGACAATGCCCTGCAGGTCCGAATCCACCATCACTTCGACCAGCTTGTTTTCCACGCGGATATCGGCGCGCCAGTCGGTACTGCCATGTATGCGGCGCAACAGCGGGTGTGGAGCCAGCGTGTTCAGCTTGTCCAGATCGAGTCTGCCGTGAGCCTTGGTTAACAGAGCGCCATCCTTGCCCTGAACTATCAGATGTGCCGCACCACCGAGGATCTGGGCATTAAGATCGCCCGCGTTCACTGACGACTCAGTGAACATCAGTACGCCGTTCACATTCCTAAGCAACGGGACGTTTTCTCCGAGATCGACATCATTGTTCACAAAGCGATAATTGCCTTGCACCTTGACCGGCTCGTCCCCCTCCAGCGGGATTTCGAGCTGCAGCCCCAGCTTGCCGTCGCCGCGTGCCTTGATCCCTTCGGTGAAGCCGTCGAGGTAGCCGTTTACCGGACTTTTGCCGACGTAATCCAGGCAGCGCTCGGTCGTATCGGCGGCTTCGCCGTGCACCAGCAGAACAGGGTTGCTGGCCAACAGGTCGGGGATGCTCACTTTGATGTTCTGGAGGTGCGCGCCCGCCGAGACGGCAGAGACGGCTTCGATGTCGAGCTTGTTGCCCTGCAGCACCAGATGGGTCGGTGCGTCCTCGAGACGTGGCCATGCCTTGTCGAACTCCATCACGACGCCCTTGGCGCGCGCTTCGAGGCGAAAGAGGCCGCGCTCGTTCCCGATAAAGGGAAACTCCCGCAGGTCGCCGCGCAGGCGGACACGAAACATGTCCGCCTGTCCGCCCTGCAGTGCAGCCTGCAGCCAGTCGTGAACTGCCTTGCCCACCGCCGGCAAAGGCGTGTAGTGCCCGGTGCGGCGCACCGCCACGCGCGTCATGTCGACCGTGGCATCAATTGAACCCGGGCCTTCGGGCTCGACCTGATAGCTGCCGTAGATCGTTCCGGCCAGGTCGGCATTGGAAAGCTCGACATTGCTCAGCTTGATCTCCAGTCCGCGCGAATTGCGCTGCCAGCCAAGCCGGGCCGTCAACTTGTCGAACACCACCGGCTCGGCAAACAACTGCGGCGCGTCGAGCGAGAGCTTTCGGCTGTCCAACGTTAGCGCGCCCCCGCTGTCCGCACCATCCACTCTGCCGCTCAGGCCGGAAAAACCGGGCAGATCACCGAACCGATGCATAGCCAATCCGTCGAAACGCGCCTTCACTTCATAACGCAACGCATCGCCAGCACCGGTCTGCCATTGTGCCCGCAGGTCGGAGACGCGCCCATGAGGAGATGTGTCTGCGATCTGCTGTTTCAGCGCGTCGCCAAGAGGGAAGTAGGAAACCAGCACGCCAAGGTCGGTAAATTCCAGTGCATTTGCGCGAACCTCGCCTGAAGCCAGCGGCGCATCCTGATTTCCGGCCAGACGCAAATAAAAATCGGTCGGCTTTAATTTGAACCCATCGCGCATCTGCAACGCCAGGCGCCGAGTGACGACTTCAAAGCCGTGTTCCAGCTTATGCCAGCCGATGCGTCCCCGCAGTTCGCTCAGGTCGAGCAGCGGCAACTCTTCCGATAGCCGTGCCTGCACCCTGGCCAGCGCGACATCGGCATCCACACTGTGCAATTGCCCCTGCTCGAAACCCAGCCACAGCCGCAATGCCCCCTTGCCGCGTTTGAATGCATTCGGCAGTGTCACCCAGGGTTTCCATGCCAGCACATCGGCATAATCGAGTTGGGTGTAAAGCTCTCCGCTCCAATCAGCCATGTCAGCGAAACTGTCACCGGAGAAATTGCCGCGCACATCGAGACGCGAAGCCAGCCTGGCCGGTGCGGAGGCCCTCATGGCAAACCGGTGGCGCCCGTGCCGGTTGTCTACGCTCAGGTCGACATTTTCCAGCACCAAGGTTGGCGCGGCCCGCAGCTCATCCTGCCAGGTGATGCGGCCGTTGCGAATGACGACATTGGACTGGTGCAACATCCAGTCCGAACTTTCTTGCTGGTCGGCAGACTGTTCAACCAGCGCAAAACCCGCCACGAACCAATGTCCTTGTGCATCGCGCCGCACCGACAGGTCCGGGCTGTCTATCAACAGGCTCTGGAATCGCAACTCCGCAGCAGGCAAACTCGTCCACGCCACGGTGTTCTCCAGACGCGGCAGATTCAATGCGACCTTGCCCTGCCTGTCCAATATCTTCACGTCGGACAACAGCAGACGCGGACGCAAGCCGTCCCAGTCCGCCTCGATCCTGCCTACGGTCAGCGGCTGCCCGATGGAAGCGCTTGCCGCGGCGGTGATCTGGTCGTGATATCGCTCGATGTCGGGCAAGATGCGATAGCGCAAAGTCAGCAGCAACAACGCCCCCGCGATCGCCAAAAGCAACAGGAGCTCAAACGCGAAGCGAGTCGCCCTCCCCATGCCGCGCCAAGCCTTCAGAAAAGAAATTTTCAGCATTGCGCGCGAACGCAGGTAGATTGCATGAAGAAATGCGGCAGGAGATACATGGAGAACCTATAATGCATTGAAGAGCACAGTGTGCGCATTTTAACCTGAAGCCCTCACCATGAATACCGCAACCCCTCGCTCATCGGCCGATTTCGACGAACTGGTTCGGCATGCCAGACACTGCAGCCACTATCTTTCCCTCTTGCTGGATGCCGAGCCGGAACTGCTGGGATGGTTACGCGAGCATTACCGTACCCCCTGCGACGACAAGGTCATACTGAACTGGTCCGGAGCGCTTCCGGCAAATGACGAGGCGGAGTTGTCGCAAGCTTTGCGCAGCCTGCGCAAGCGCGTGATGCTGCACGTTCTGACCCGCGACCTGAACGGCCTGGCCGATCTCGAAGAAGTGATGCGCAGCATGACTGCATTGGCCGAGCTCACCGTGAGGCGCGCACAGGCGTTCACCATGCAAGCACTTGTCGGGCAATTCGGGCAACCCGTCGGTGTCGAGAGCGGTACGCCTCAGGAGCTGCTGGTGATCGGCATGGGCAAGCTGGGCGGCGGCGAGTTGAACGTCTCCTCCGATATCGACCTGATCTTCTGCTTCCCCGAAGACGGCGAGACGGATGGCGAGCGCAAGCTGAGCAACCACGAGTTCTTCAACCGTCTCGGGCGCAAGCTGATCGCCCTCATCCACGATCTCACTGCCGACGGTTATGTGTTCCGCGTCGATATGCGCTTGCGTCCTTACGGCGACAGCGGCCCGCTGACAATGAGCTTCGCCGCCCTGGAGGAATACCTGGTATCGCAAGGCCGGGAATGGGAGCGCTATGCCTGGATCAAGGCACGCGTGATCTCGCCGGAGAACAGTCCTCATGCCGCCGAACTCGAAAAGCTCGCCCAGCCTTTCGTGTTCCGCAAATATCTGGATTTCGGCGCATTCGATTCCATGCGCAAGCTGCACGCACAGATTCGCGCCGAAGTTGCACGCCGCGACCGCTACCAGAACATCAAACTCGGTCCGGGCGGCATCCGCGAGATCGAGTTCACCGCACAGGTGTTCCAGTTGATACGCGGCGGACGCGACGCCGCACTTCGCATTCGCCCCACGCGGCAGGTGTTGGCGCAACTGGCGCGCGACGGCGAGCTGAGTTCAGAGGTGGTGGCACGGCTGGACAGCAGCTATGTCTTCTTGCGCAATCTCGAGCATCGCCTGCAATACCTCGACGACAGGCAAACCCAGGAACTGCCGGCGAATGCCGAACAGCAGGCCATCGTCGCCGAAGCGATGGGATTTCCCGGCTATGAGGCCTTGCTCGCCGCACTGGCTCCATTGAGGGAATTCGTCAATCAGCAATTCGAGACCGTGTTCGGCGAAAAGCAGGAAATCGGAGAACGCACATGGTGGCGTGATGATGCCGCGAAGGAAGAACTCGCCTCCGCTCTTGCGGCGCTGGGTTTCCAGGACCACGACGGCCTGTCCGAAAACCTGCAGCAACTTCGCACCGGAAGCCGCTACCGGCAACTGCCGGAGACCAGCCGCCAGCGGCTGGATATGCTGCTGCCACGCCTCGCAGCCCTGTGCGCAGAGACGAGCAACCCCGACGACGCGCTTCGGCGCTCGCTCTCCCTGCTCGAAGCCATCGCCCGCCGCTCGTCCTACCTCGCCTTCCTGGCCGAGTATCCGCAAGCACAACCGCGCCTGGTACGCTTGCTTGCAGCCAGCGCCTGGGCAGGCGACTACCTCATGCAGCATCCCATCCTGCTCGACGAACTGCTGGACACGCGCGAGTTGTATATCGCACCTGACTGGGCGGCATTGGATGCACGGCTCACCGGTCAACTCGCAGCGCATGCCCGCGACATCGAGCGCGAGATGGACGAGCTACGCCAGTTCCAGCAGGCTCAGACCTTCCATCTGCTGGCGATGGACCTGCAAGGCCTGTTGCCCCTGGAAAAATTGAGCGACCACTTGAGCGATCTCGCCGATCTCATCTTGCGCCATGTATTAAGGCTTTGCTGGCGCGACGCGCGCAAGAAGCATCGTGACGACCCAAGATTCGCCATCGTCGCCTACGGCAAGCTGGGCGGCCGCGAGTTGGGCTATGCCTCCGACCTCGATCTGGTATTCCTCTACGACGACGACCATCCCGAGGCCAGCGAAATCTATGCCCGCCTGGCACAGCGCATCAACACCATGCTTTCCAGTCATACCTCTTCAGGCCGGTTGTACGAGGTCGACCTGCGGTTGCGCCCGAACGGGGAGAGCGGGCTGCTGGTCAGCCAGATCTCTGCATTCGAGGAGTACCAGCGGCAGCATGCCTGGGTGTGGGAACATCAGGCACTGACACGCGCCCGCTTCTGCGCCGGGGATAAATCGGTTGGCGCACAATTCGAGCGCATCCGGGTCGAAGTGCTGCGCATGCCGCGCGACATTGCGAGGCTCCGGCAGGAAGTCATCGAGATGCGGCAGAAGATGCACGACGGACACCGGAACAAGTCTGGTCTGTTCGACATCAAACATGACAGCGGCGGCATGGTGGACATCGAATTCATGGTGCAATTCATCGTGCTCGCCCACTCAGCCGCGCATCCGGAGCTCACTGCGAACAGCGGCAATCTCGCGTTACTGGAGGCAGCAGCAAGACTGAACCTGATCGACGGGGAAATGGCTGGCAAGGTGCGCGAGCTGTATCGGGAGCTGCGCCGTGTCCAACATCAGATGCGTCTGAACAATCAGGGCGCTTGCCGCATCGAGCGGGGCCTGATGGACACGGCGCCGGTCTCTATGCTGTGGCAAGCCCTGCTTGAATAGACCCATCAAGCGGAAGCCTGGGCTCCGCCAGTGGGAGAAAGCTGGAAGACATTGCCGCTCTTGTCCGGATCGGTGGCGCGGTTGACACGCCCGATCATGCGGTACGAAGTCATCTCGCCCTTGCCTTTGACGTTGAGCACGCTGGGCGGCTCGAACAGGAACTCATGGCGCAAACGATTGTAGGTAAGCTTGTCGGTCAGGATGTTTCCCTCTGTCGCATCATCGGTCAGGCGGCTGGCAATATTGACCGTATCGCCCCACAGATCGTAGATAAATCGTTTGGTACCGATCACACCCGCCACGACCGGGCCGGTAGCGATGCCGATGTGTATCCCCAGATTGCGTTTGACCAACACCGGATGTTTGGAGACGAAATCCAGCATCTCGATCGCCATATTCGCCATATCCTCGACATAATCGGGGCGCTCGCGCGACAGTCCGCCCACCACCATGTAGGCATCGCCGATGGTCTTGATCTTCTCCAGACCGTATTTCTCGGACAGGTCGTCGAAACCGGAGAACACCGTGTTAAGCAATCCAACCATCTGCTCCGGCGACATCTGCTCGGTCAACTGGGTGAAGTTCACCAGATCGGCGAACATGACGGTCACGTCGGCATAACCATCCGCAATCAATCCCTGGCTGTTCTTCAGGCGCTCGGCGATATTGGAAGGCAGGACGTTGAACAGGACCCGCTCCGACTTCTTCTGCTCCTCCGCCAGCAAAGCATGCTGCTGATCAAGCTGCGTCTTGATCTTCTCGGTCTCGATCACAAAGTAGCGCACCAGAAAATACAGGATGGACGACATTGCAGCGAAATTGAGGGCAAAGAACACACCGATAGTGTTCAACGGGATGCCGCCAGTGGCCGTGCCTACTCCCAGGTAATAATCAAAAAATCCCGAAACTCCCGTCAGCACGAGATAGGCGAAGAACCATGGGATGGATTGGCGCCAGCCCGACACCACCAGCGCGCCGATCGGAGCCAGCAACGCCCACAGGGCGACGCCACTGGAAGTGACCGAACTGCCGATGCTCCACTGCATGACGAATGGCGCAAAAAGGAACAGGGTAAGCTGGACAAAGCGAAGGACCTCGAAGTTGCGGGTCCGCATGTAGTAGATCAGCGAACCAACGGAGATCGCCTGATATCCGAGCGGTACATTGCTGGAAAATTTCAAACCCATCATCCAGTAGATGGCAAGCCACATCATGACCGCAAAGGTCATGAATGACGCCGCGAAGATAAGCAGGCTCTTGCGCAGCCTCTCTTCCTGCGTGTCCATCATTTCCGGCTTGATTTCTTTCGAATCGATGTGCTGAACCATACCGCCCCCGGCTAACTCGCTGCCAAACGTGAGCGATGATTACATGAACCGACCACAAAAGAAATATGCCTGAACGTACTGCTTCGGCGAACGTTCGATCCGCGCCCTTCATAATCGGTGCAGAAACAGCTAGAATCGCAGCCTTCGCAACAACCACACGAATTTAAGGAAATCATCATGTCCATGTCCGACCGCGACGGCTTCATCTGGTACGACGGCAAGCTCGTACCCTGGCGCGAAGCCACCACCCACGTTCTCACCCATACCCTGCATTACGGCATGGGGGTGTTCGAAGGGGTCAGGGCATACAAGACTACGCAGGGCACGGCGATCTTCCGCCTGCAGGAACATACCGACCGCCTGTTCAACTCGGCCTACATCTTCAAGATGAAGATGCCGTTCGACAAAGCCACCCTTATGGAAGCGCAAAAGGAAGTGGTGCGCTCCAACAAGCTGGAGTCCTGCTACATCCGCCCCATCGTGTTCTACGGTTCCGAGGCGATGGGCATTGCCGCCACTGCCATCAGTGTGCATGTCGCCGTGGCCGCCTGGCCCTGGGGAGCGTACCTGGGCGAAGAAGGCATGGCCAAAGGCATCCGCGTGAAGACCTCCAGCTTCACCCGCCATCACGTGAACATCAACATGTGCCGCTCCAAATCGGTGGGCACCTACACCAACTCCATCCTCGCCCACCAGGAAGTGGCGCATGACGGCTACGACGAAGCCTTGCTGCTGGACGTGGACGGCTATGTAGCCGAAGGCGCGGGCGAGAACGTTTTCATCGTAAAGAAGGGCAAGCTCTATACGCCGGACCTGACTTCATGCCTCGAAGGCATCACACGCGACTCCATCGTCACGCTGGCGAAGGACATGGGCCTGGAACTGATCGAGAAGCGCATCACGCGCGACGAAGTGTATTGCGCCGAGGAAGCGTTCTTCACCGGCACCGCCGCCGAAGTGACGCCGATCCGCGAACTGGACAACCGCACCATCGGTTCCGGCAGCCGCGGCCCGATCACGGCCAAGCTGCAATCGGCGTTCTTTGATATCGTCGCCGGCAAGAACGCAAAGTATGCCGATTGGCTGGCACACGTATAACGACTCAAATCCAGGGGAAAGCATGTCCAACGAGAACAAAACGCAGCGTTATGTCGAAGTCACCGCAGAGGCACTGCCTCTGTTCTGCCCCACCCCTGCGGTCAGCTTGTGGAGCTCGCATCCCCGCGTCGCCATCCCGGTAGAGAAACTCGGCGAAGCCGTGTGTCCCTACTGCGGGACTCGCTACAAGTTCAAGGGCGAACTTCCTCACGCTCACCACTGATCCTGCCACTTTGTCCCTGATCAATAAAATCCTCGTCGTCGCACCGAGTTGGGTCGGCGACTGCATGCTGATGCAACCCATGTTGCATCGTTTGCACGAGCGCCACCCCGGCGTGCGCATCGACGTATTGGCCCCGATCTGGACCGAGAAGCTGTTGCGCCAGATGCCCGAGGTAAACGAAGTCATCGTCAACCCGTTCCCTCACGGTGCAGTTCAACTGGCTGCCCGCCGTACACTGGGCCAGCAATTACGCGAGGCGGAATACGACCAGGCCATCGTATTGCCCAATTCGTGGAAATCCGCACTGATCCCGTTCTTCGCCAGCATCCCGCTACGCACCGGCTTCACCGGAGAGATGCGTTACGTCCTGCTCAACGATGCACGCAAACTGGACAAGAAGAGACTGCCGTTGATGGTGGAGCGCTTCGCGCAACTCGCGGAAGAGCCGCTTGACGAGATATCGCGCCAGACCCCATTGCCTCAATTGCAGGTAAGCGATGCACAGCGTTCGCAAGCGCTCGCCAAATTCGACCTGACGCTCGACAAACCTGTTGCCGTATTCTGCCCCGGCGCCGAATATGGCCCGGCAAAACGCTGGCCGGCACATTACTATGCCGAGCTGGCACAAGATCTGCGCGCGCAAGGCTATGCAGTGTGGCTGGTCGGATCGCCCAAAGACAAGGAAGTCGCCGACAAGATCGTCGCACTGGGCAATGAGCCCTGTCGTAACCTGTGCGGCGCGACCGATCTTGCCGACGCTATTGCACTGATATCCTGCGCCGAACTGGTCGTCAGCAACGACTCCGGATTGATGCACATCGCTGCCGCCCTGGACCGGCCGATGGTAGCGATCTTCGGCTCCAGCAGCCCGCAGTTCACGCCGCCGCTGTCGGACAAGGCGGAAGTGCTCAGGCTCGACCTGCCGTGCAGCCCCTGCTTCAAGCGCGAGTGTCCGCTCGGGCATTTCAACTGCATGATCAAACTCCCCCCGAAAGAAGTTGCGCGACATCTCCCAATTCGTCCACACGGATAGGCATGGCAAACGTTCCAAAGGAAATATTCAAGGCCTACGACATACGTGGCATCGTCGGCAAGACGCTGACAAATGAGATCGTGGAGGCCATTGGCCACGCCATCGGCTCGGAAGCGGTCGCGCGCAAACAGCACAGCATCGCCATCGGCCGCGACGGCCGCCTGTCCGGTCCCGAGTTCGCAAAAGCGCTCGCACGCGGCATCCGGAAGAGCGGCATCAACGTGATCGACGTCGGCATGGTCGCCACACCCATGACCTACTTCGCCGCCTTCCAGCTCAAGACCGATTGCGCGGTAATGATCACCGGCAGCCACAACCCGCCCGATTACAACGGCCTGAAGATGGTGCTGGCGGGCGAAACGCTGTCCGGTGAGACCATCCAGAAGCTGCGCCAGCGCATCGAGCAGGACGATCTGACCCATGGCAACGGCAGCTACTCGCAATACGACATCGCACCGGAATACCTCGCGCGCATCATCGGCGACATCAAGCTGGCGCGTCCGCTCAACATCACCGTGGATTGCGGCAATGGCGTGGCCGGCGATTTCGCCGCCAAGCTGTATCGCGGCATCGGCTGCACCGTGACGGAAATGTTCTGCGAAGTGGATGGCAACTTCCCCAACCACCATCCCGACCCTTCCGATCCGCATAACCTGGAAGACCTGATCGCCGCCCTGCGCGGCAGCGACAGCGAACTGGGCCTGGCTTTCGACGGCGACGGCGACCGGCTGGGCGTGGTAACCAAGGACGGCAGGATCATCTTTCCGGACCGACAGTTGATGCTGTTCGCCGCCGACGTGTTGAGCCGCAACGCAGGCGCGGAGATCATCTTCGACGTAAAGTCCACCCGCAACCTGTTCAGCTGGATACGCGAACACGGCGGCAAACCGACACTGTGGAAGACCGGCCACTCGCTGGTGAAGGCCAAGATGCGCGAAACCGGCGCGTTGCTGGCGGGCGAAATGAGCGGGCACGTGTTCTTCAAGGAACGCTGGTACGGTTTCGATGACGGCCTGTACGCCGGCGCGCGCCTGCTGGAGATATTGAGCAAGGCGACCGATCCGAGCGCCACACTGAACGCCCTGCCGGACGCGGTGTGCACGCCGGAACTGCACATCCACACTGCAGAAGGCGCGAACCATAGCCTGATCGCACGGCTGCAAAGAGAAGCTCGCTTCACCGATGCGAGGGACATCATCACCATCGACGGATTGCGCGTTGAATATGCCGACGGCTTCGGCCTGATGCGACCGTCCAACACCACGCCGGTGATCGTGCTGCGTTTCGAGGCGGACGATGCCGCGGCGTTGCAGCGTATTCAGGACGACTTCAGGCACGTGCTGCTGTCGGCCGACCCGACGCTACAGTTGCCGTTCTGAATTTCGTGCACTAAAAAACAAAAGGCATCCTGATTTCAGGATGCCTTTTTATTGACCGAATCGGCCAGCTACAGCTTGGCTTTAACCCAGCCAATCACTCCGGCCAATGCGGTCGGCAAGTTCTCGGGTTGCGTGCCGCCCGCCTGCGCCATGTCCGGGCGCCCGCCGCCCTTGCCGCCGACCTGCTGCGCCACGAAGTTGACCAGCTCGCCCGCCTTCACTTTCGCGGTGGCATCTGCCGTCACACCCGCGATCAGACTGACCTTGCCTTCGTTCACCGAAGCCAAAACGATAGCAGCGGATTTGAGCTTGTCCTTCAGCTTGTCCAGCGTCTCGCGCAGCACTGCCGCGTCCGCGCCGTCCAGCTTGGCGGCCAGCACCTTCACTCCGTTGATATCCTGCGCCTGTGCCAGCAGCTCGTCGCCCTGCGCGGAAGCCAGCTTTGATTTCAACGCAGCCAGTTCCTTTTCCAGCGATTTCACGTTGTCGAGGATTTGTCCGATACGCGCGGCAGCTTCCTGCGGTTGTGCCTTCACCGCATCGGCCACTTGTTGCAACTGCTGCTCCTGCTGTTGCACCAGCTCCAATGCACCTTCACCAGTCACCGCTTCCACGCGCCGTACACCGGCTGCCACGCCGCTCTCGGCAACGATCTTGAACAGGCCGATGTCGCCGGTGCGTTTCACATGCGTGCCGCCGCACAGCTCAATGGAGGATCCGATGTTCAGCACGCGCACCACATCACCGTATTTCTCGCCGAACAGCATCATGGCGCCGGTCTTTTGCGCATCTTCAATGCCCATCTCGCGCGCCTGACATTCCGCGTTGGAGAGAATCTCTAGATTAACTATCGCTTCCACTTTTCGTATTTCGTCATCAGACATCGGCTGCGAATGAACAAAGTCGAAGCGCGTCTTGTCGGCATCCACCTGCGAACCTTTTTGCTGCACGTGCGCACCCAGCACTTCGCGAAGCGCCTTGTGCATCAAGTGCGTGGCACTGTGATTGCGCATGGTATGGCTGCGCGCCGCGACATCAACTTTGGCCGTCACGCCGTTGCCCACGGTCAGCTTGCCGGTCTTCACCACACCGTGATGGCCGAACACCGTAGCCTGTATCTTCTGCGTGTCTTCCACGGCGAAAATGCCGTGCACGCTGCGCAATTCTCCGCTGTCGCCGGCCTGGCCGCCGGATTCGGCGTAGAACGGGGTGTCGTCCAGCACCACTACGCCCATGTCGCCTTCATTCAGTTCGTTCACTTCAACACCATCCTTGTACAGCGCGAGGATGTTGCCTTTGTGTTCCAAGGTATCGTAGCCATGGAAAGTGGTCGCCGGGCCTGAGTATTCCAGGTTCGCCGCCATCTTGAACTTGCCTGCCGCGCGCGCCTGTTCTTTCTGGCGAGCCATCGCGGCATTGAACGCCGCATCGTCCACGGTCACGCCACGTTCGCGGCAGATGTCGGCGGTCAGGTCGAGGGGGAAACCATAGGTATCATGCAGCTTGAACGCGGTCTCGCCGTTGAACACCTTGTTGCCCGCCTTGTCCATTTCGGCCAGATCGGCTTCGAGGATCGCCATGCCGTGTTCGATGGTGGCAAAAAAGCGTTCTTCTTCCTGCTTCAGGACGCCTTTCACGCGCACTTGCTCGGCCACGAGTTCGGGATAGGCCGTCCCCATCTGCTCGACCAGGTCCGGCACCATCTTGTAGAAAAACGCTTCGCGCGCCCCCAGCTTGTAGCCATGACGGATCGCGCGGCGGATGATGCGGCGCAGCACGTAGCCGCGGCCTTCGTTGCCCGGAATCACGCCGTCGGCGATCAGGAAGGAACAGGCGCGGATGTGGTCGGCCAGCACTTTGAGCGAAGGCGAATCCATGTCGCTGCAACTCGTCTCGCGTGCGGCCGCTTTGATCAGCGCCTGGAACAGGTCGATCTCGTAGTTGGCATGCACGCCTTGCAACACCGCCGAGATGCGCTCCAGCCCCATACCGGTATCGACGCTTGGCTTGGGCAACGGATGCATCACCCCCGCTTCGTCGCGGTTGAATTGCATGAACACGTTATTCCAGATCTCGATGTAACGGTCGCCGTCTTCCTCGGGCGTGCCGGGCAGGCCGCCGGGGATATGCGCACCGTGGTCGTAGAAAATCTCGGTGCAGGGGCCGCAGGGGCCGGTGTCGCCCATCATCCAGAAGTTGTCGGAAGCGTAGCGCGCGCCCTTATTGTCGCCGATGCGGATCACACGGTCGGGCGCCAGCCCCATCTCCTTGGTCCAGATGTCGTAGGCCTCGTCGTCCTCGGCATACACGGTCACGTAGAGTTTGTCCTTGGGCAGCTTGAAAACCTCAGTCAGCAATTCCCATGCGTACTTGATCGCATCGCGCTTGAAGTAGTCGCCAAAGCTGAAGTTGCCCAGCATCTCGAAAAACGTGTGGTGACGCGCAGTGTAGCCGACATTCTCCAAGTCGTTGTGCTTGCCACCGGCGCGCACACACTTCTGCGAAGTCGTGGCGCGGGTATAAGAACGCTTGTCGAAACCGAGGAACACGTCCTTGAACTGGTTCATGCCCGCATTGGTGAACAGCAGCGTCGGGTCTTCATGCGGCACCAGCGAACTGGAAGCGACCACGGCGTGGCCTTTGGAAGCGAAGTAGTCTAGGAATTTCTGGCGGATTTCACTGCTTTTCATCGATGCACCCTGAACTTTAAAGTCACGTTCCAGACAGGCTGGACAAGGCGCACATCATACCACGGAGAGGAATTTAGCCGATTAGGGAGAGGGCCAGACCAGACAGCCGAAGGAGCTGCATTGGCGTTCATGTAGGCCGCCGCAAGAAACAGCGGACATTGCACCATTTACCTTAAAGCATCACTGCGAAGTGAAGGGATGGGCATCGTTGAAACACCAGTGCCAAGGCTCATATTGGTAACCACACTGATTGCCAACAGGATAAGAGAGATAGAAGCGAAATTTTGCTGCGTGTACATTGAGCCAAGAAAAAGCAGGGGTTTGGTCGAACTCGACTTCAACTGCACGGCTGCCGGGAGTTGATACGTCGATAGCGCGTCCAGTGTGGTGCTCACTGAAGCCAGGCGGGGCACATACAGTGAGAATTTCTTCAATAGCCATTCCGGCTTCAAGCTTTTGGCGAACAATTTCTGTTTGACGGTCGATGCTGCGAAAGGCCGAGACAATAAACAGCGAGATGCCATCGCCAAGAGCCGCTTCCTTGAGATTGCGCCAAGCCTCCGCAGCGGCTGAGATAAGCAAATGATTTCTTCCGTCAGCCCCGACTTCTGCAATCTCAAAATCGGTAGCCTCCTCATACTCGCGTAAGCCACGAATCGCTATCAATTCACTCGAAATGCCAAGTGCAGCAAGGGATGGATTCATTATAGAAATTCGCCACTATTCAACGTCGAACTCACTTCGCAAGATTTTAAAAATCACATCCATCGAAAATCCGCGCGATTGCATGAAACGGGCTTGTTTGGCTTTTTCTTTCTGGTCTTGCGGATAGATGCCGAACTTCTTCTGCCACACCTCTCGTGCCGCATCCAGTTCGGTCTCTTTCAATTGAGGAATGGCATCGGCGATCAAATTCTCGGCGATGCCTTTCTGGCGCAGTTCATGGGCGATGCGCTGGGTGCCGAAGCGGCCGCGCTTGGCATCCACCCACTGCGTGGTGGCACGCGCATCGGAGAGCCAGTTGCGCTTCTCCAGCTCGTCCAGCACGGCATCGAGGTCTTCGCCTTCCTGCACATGCGGCAGCAGCTTACCGTGCAGTTCGGCCCGGCTATGCTCGCGCCGCGCCAGATACCGCATGGCGCGGACACGCAGGCTTAACTCAGGCTTCTTCTGCTTCGAGTTCACTTGCGCCCAATGCAACGACACCGAGCGCCGCACGCACCTTGTTCTCGATCTCGGTGGCGATAACCGGGTTGCTCTTCAGGAATTCGCGCGCATTGTCCTTGCCTTGGCCGATCTTCTCGCCGTTGTAGGCATACCAGGCACCGGATTTCTCGACGATCTTGTGCTGCACGCCCAGCTCGACGATCTCGCCTTCGCGCGAGATGCCTTCGCCGTACAGGATGTCGAAATTGGCTTCCTTGAACGGGGGGGCGACCTTGTTCTTCACCACTTTGACGCGGGTCTCGTTGCCGATGACTTCGTCACCCTTCTTGATCGCGCCGGTGCGGCGGATGTCCATGCGCACGGAGGCGTAGAACTTGAGCGCATTGCCGCCGGTGGTGGTTTCTGGGTTGCCGAACATCACGCCGATCTTCATGCGGATCTGGTTGATGAAGATGACCATGGTGTTGGAGCGGTTGATGTTGGCGGTCAGCTTGCGCAGGGCTTGCGACATCAGGCGGGCATGCAGGCCCATCTGCGCGTCGCCCATCTCGCCTTCGATCTCGGCCTTCGGCGTCAAGGCGGCCACGGAGTCGACCACCACCACGTCCACCGAGCCGGAACGCACCAGCATGTCGACGATCTCCAGCGCCTGTTCGCCGTTGTCCGGCTGCGAAATGAGCAGGTCTTCCACTTTCACGCCCAGCTTCTTGGCGTATTGGGGGTCGAGTGCGTGTTCCGCGTCGATGAAGGCGGCAGTGCCGCCCATCTTCTGCATTTCGGCGATGACTTGCAGGGTGAGCGTAGTTTTACCGGAGGATTCCGGACCGTAGATCTCGATCACGCGACCGCGCGGCAAGCCGCCGACGCCGAGGGCGATGTCCAAACCGAGCGAACCGGTCGAAACGACCTGGATATCCTTGCCTACCTCGCTCTCGCCGAGGCGCATGATGGAGCCCTTGCCGAACTGCTTTTCGATCTGGCTCAGTGCCGCCGCGAGTGCCTTGCTCTTGTTGTCATCCATTTTTGTTTCCCCTTTCAAAAATTCGATGGGGCGGATTGTGGCACAACAATTCGGACTTGTACAGAACGTTCGTTCTCTTTGTGGCTTATGCTGTTTTTGTAATGCTATTCAGCAAGTTAATCACACCTTGCAGGGCGACACGCTCCGCCCTGAGGCGTACCGCATCACGATCACCGGAAATATAGAGGCAGGTTGCCCGCACCGTATCGTGGGTCGCCCAAGCGAACCACACCATGCCGACGGGCTTCTCTTTCGTACCGCCGGTCGGGCCCGCGATGCCGCTCACCGCCACGGCCACCTGAGCGCGGCTATATTCCAGCGCGCCCTCCGCCATTTCGCGCACCGTTGCTTCGCTCACCGCCCCGTGCGCCTCCAATGTATCCGGCGAAACGCCCAGCATCTCTTCTTTCGAAGCGTTGGAATAGGTCACGAAGCCGCGATCGAACCAGGCTGAGCTGCCAGATATCCGGGTGACAGCCTGCGCAATACCGCCACCGGTGCAGGATTCCGCTGTTACCAGCGTCATGCCATGCGCCTTGAGCGCCGCTCCTACTTGCTTCGCCAGCCTGGTGCTCATAGCCCGCGCGCCAGATCGTTCTGGATATCCACGACCGCCTCCAGGCCGACCGCGATGCGGATCAGCCCGTCGCTGATGCCCGCCGCCGCCCTTGCTTCCGGCGAGATACGCGCATGCGTCGTGGTCGCCGGATGGGTGATGGTGGACTTGGTGTCGCCCAGATTCGCGGTGATGGACAGCAATTTGGTGTTGTCGATCACGCGCCAGGCCGCTTCCTTGCCGCCCTTCACCTCGAACGCGACGATGCCGCCGCCGGTCTTCTGCTGCTTCAGCGCCAGCGTGTGTTGCGGGTGCGATGGCAAGCCGGGGTAGATACACGCGCGCCACGTTGGGCTGCTTCTCCAGCCATTGCGCCAATTGCAGCGCATTTGCGCTGTGGGCTTCCATGCGCAGCTTGAGCGTCTCCAGTCCTTTCAGGAACACCCAGGCGTTGAATGCGCTCATGGTCGGACCGGTGGTGCGCAAGAAGCCGTACACCGGCTCCATCAGCTTCTTGCTGCCCAGCACCGCGCCGCCCAGCACGCGGCCCTGGCCGTCGATGTACTTGGTCGCGGAATGGATCACGATGTCCGCGCCGAGGTCCAGCGGGCGTTGCAGGATGGGCGTGCAGAAGCAGTTGTCCACCGCCAGAGGTGCACCGCACCTTTCGCCACTGCCGCAATCGCCGCGATGTCGGAGATCTCGGTCAGCGGGTTGGATGGCGTCTCGAGGAAGAACAATTTCGTGTTCGGCTTCACCGCCGCCTTCCACTGCGCAACATCGGTGGCGGAAACGAAGGTCGTGTCCACGCCGAACTTCTTCAGCACGTTGTTGAACAGGTTCACCGTCGAACCGAAGATGCTCTGCGACGCCACCACGTGGTCGCCCGCCTTCAGCAGCCCCATGCAACACGCCAGGATGGCGGACATGCCGGAGGACGTTGCCACACACTGCTCGGCGCCTTCCAGCGCGGCGAGGCGCTCTTCGAACATGGTCACGGTAGGATTGGTGAAGCGCGAATAGATGTTGCCCGGCTCTTCGCCGATAAAGCGCTTCGCCGCCTGTGCGGCGCTGTCGAATGTGAAGCTGGAAGTCAGGAACAGCGCTTCGCTGTGCTCGTGGAACTGGCTGCTCACGGTGCCCGCGCGCACCGCAAGGGTCTCAAGTTGGTAGTCTTTTTCTTGCGTCATTTTTCTTCCTTTTCCAATATCTTATTCATCCACTCTGCTACTCCCCTGCCGCACTCGCTTTGCGCAAGTTGCGCAATCACATTCTGGCGATCCTGTTCGCTCCGGTTCTGGCCCAATTTGAACTTGCCTTCAAGACGCTGCAGTGTGATTTCAAATCCTACAATCGCGGGCAGCGCGCGCTGACGCAAGGCTGGGGTGAGTTCCAGTTTCCAGGGTGTTTCATGGCCCTTTTCATTCTCATCCACCAAGCCGTGCAGTGTCTCTATCATCTCCTCCTCGGGCAGGATTCGCGCACATCCGTAAGCATGTACCGCCACATAGTTCCAGGTTGGCACCGTCATAGGGCCGGGCTCATACCACGCGCCCGACACGTAGGCATGCGGCCCGTGGAATATCGCGAGCACTTCCACACCCGCTGCGAAATCCCGGCTCTGGGGATTATTGCGCGCCATGTGCCCGATCAGGGCGCCCTGCGCACCGATGCGGGAATCCACCATTACAGGCAGATGGCTGGCGAAGGGCGCGCCCTCGTGCTGCGTGATCAGAGTCGCGAAACTGTGCTGTCGCATGAAATCATGCAGGATCGGCACATCATGCTGTGCGTAAAGGTCAGGCACGTACATAGGCGCTCCAAATGAAAAACCCGGAAAGCTTAACGCTAAACCGGGTTTCCCTCGCTTTAGCTGCATTTATCAAGCGCCCGCAAGCTGTTCCTCAAATCGGCGCAGACGGAAAGTAGCACCCCCCGTAGCAAACTGTCAACGCATCACATCGAGCTGACGCTCATCGCCAGGTCCAGTTCCATCTGCTCGTCATCCACCGCCTTGTTCGCCTTGCCGCCCGCACGCGATGCTTCGACGCGATCCAGATATTCGGCAGTGATGTCGCCCGTAATGTACTCGCCGTCGAAGCAGGAGCAATCGAATTTCTTGATCTGCGGATTGCACTTCTGCACTGACGCCTTCAGGTCTTCGAGGTCCTGGTAGATGATTCGGTCGGCGCTGATCTCGCGGCAGATCTCTTCGTCGGTACGCCCGGTGGCGATGAGTTCCTTGCGGCTGGGCATGTCGATGCCGTACACGTTGGGGAATTTGACGGGGGGCGCGGCGGAAGCGAAATACACCTTGCGCGCTCCGGCATCGCGCGCCATCTGCACGATCTCGCGGCTGGTCGTACCACGCACGATGGAGTCGTCCACCAGCAGCACGTTCTTGTCCTTGAATTCGACGCTGATCGCATTGAGTTTCTGGCGTACCGATTTCTTGCGCATGGCCTGTCCGGGCATGATGAAGGTGCGGCCGATGTAGCGGTTTTTCACGAAGCCTTCGCGGAACGGGATGCCCAAGCGATTGGCCATTTGCATCGCGCTGGGTCGGCTGGAGTCGGGGATCGGGATCACCACGTCAATGTCGTGGTCCGGCCATTCGCGTTTGAGTTTGTCCGCCAGATATTCGCCCATGCGCAGGCGCGTCTCGTACACCGAGATGCCGTCGATCACCGAATCCGGGCGCGCGAAATAGACGTACTCGAAGATGCACGGATTCAGCTCAGGATGCTCGGCGCATTGCTGGTTATGGAAATTGCCGTCGAGGTCGATGAACACGGCTTCGCCCGGCGCGATGTCGCGCAGGTACTTGAAGCCCAGCGTATCCAGTGCCACGCTTTCGGATGCCACCAGGTATTCCACGCCCTTATCGGTCTGGTTTGCGCCCACCACCAGCGGCCGGATGCCGTGTGTATCGCGGAACGCCAGCAGGCCGTAGCCCGAGATCATCGCCACCACCGCATACGCGCCGCGGCAGCGGCGATGCACGGCAGATACCGCCGCAAAGATGGCCTTGGGGTCGAGACGGAAATTCCTGGCATTGGCTTGCAGTTCGTGCGCCAACACGTTGAGCAGCACTTCCGAATCGGAGTTGGTGTTCACATGGCGCATGTCCTCGAGGAACAGTTCTTTCTGCAGCTGCGCGGTATTGGTGAGGTTGCCGTTGTGCCCCAGCACCACGCCGAACGGCGAGTTCACATAGAACGGCTGCGCCTCGTAGTGATCGACGGCGGAACCGGCAGTCGGATAACGCACATGGGCGATGCCCGCATTGCCGGTCAGCGCGCGCATGTTGCGGGTGCGGAACACGTCGTGCGCCAGGCCGTTGCCTTTGTGCAAATGGAAAGTATTCCGCTCCAGCGTAGCAATCCCCGCCGCATCCTGACCGCGATGCTGCAATACCTGCAGACCGTCATACAGCAGCTGGTTGACGGGGCTCTGCGCAACGACACCTAAAATCCCACACATATTCGCTTATGCTTCTCTGATAAAGTTGATCTGTCTATTTCCGTGCTGCATTTTCCGGCAGATAATTCTTGGCATACAGTGCTGCTTCCTGCAACGGCTTGCTCGATAGTGCATTACGCCAGAAAGGCAGCTGCGGCAAGTCGGTCAACCCCCCCAGCCACACCAGTGCAACCACCACCAACCCCCCGCGCAACATGCCGAATATCGCGCCGAACTTCCCGTCCATCCCGGACAATCCGGCGAATTCCGCCAGCCGCGCCAGGAACCAGGCGAATAACGCACCCACGATCAGCGTCGCAATGAACAGGGCTGCGAAAGCCGCTGCCGAGCGAATGTTATCCGCCCCTACCGCCTCCGGCACATACGGCAACACTTGCAACGAATAGGTACGCGCCACGATGTAGGCAGCCAGCCAACCTATCAGCGAAAACAGCTCATACAAGAAGCCGCGCCACCAACCCACCAACGCCGAAAACACGATGATCGCAATGACCGCGTAATCGAAGGACGTCACTTACGAACCTATTCGAGGCTGACCACGTTGGAATGCATTCCTTGCGCTTCCAGTTTGCCTTGCACCTTCTCTGCCGCTTCGCGCGTCGGATAGCCGCCTACGCGCACACGCACGACGCTTCCCGCCTTTTCGGTATATGCGTGATAACCCTGTTTGCCCAGCCTCGCCTGCAGACTCTTGGCGGTATCCGCATGGGCGAAAGCACCGACCTGCACTGCCCAGCCTGACTTCGGAACGGCCTGAGCACTGGGAGCGGGTTTGCTATCAATCTTGGACTTGGCTTCTGGCTTGGGGTTCGTTTCCGTTTTGGTTTTGTTCACTACTGGCGCAGGCGCAAGGGACCTTTTCTCCGGCGCCGATGCCGGCGCTGCAACTGGAGCGCTGGTTGCGGCAGTCGTATTCGCCGCAGCAGCAGAAGCAGCCACCACTTCAGAGGCCATCTTGTCCAACTCCGGCAGATCGATCTTGGGCTGAAATTCACCGGCATTGTCCTTGCTCGGAATGCGCAGATCGATGTTGTTTCCCGTCGAAGGAGCCTGCTCGCTGTCAAACACGACAGGCAGCAGGATCACGACCAGCAGCACCAGCGCGATTGCGCCGATCAAACGGCGCCTCGACTGACGCCTCAAATTGAACTCTTCTTCTGTTGCCTGTTTTGCCATCGCGCTCTACCCGGAAAGTCACCCGCCGCGCATGCCGCGCGCCAGCATCACTTCCGCCACAGTATGAAATGATCCGAAGGCCGCAATTCTATCATTTTCGCCCGCTCGATTGCTGGCCTCATGCAGCGCACCAGCGATGGATTTGCAGACATGGACTTCACCGCGAACCTGCGCCTTTTGCAGCACTTGAGCCAGTTCCGCGGCAGTCGCACCGCGCGCAACATCGATCCCGGCGACCAGCCATACATCGACCTGACCATCCAGCGCCCGCACCACCCCGTCCATATCCTTGTCCTTGAGCATGGCAAACACCGCAAAAGTCCTGGATGGGGGCAAATTGGACAGGTTCTTCGCCAGGGAAGCAGCCGCATGCGGGTTGTGCGCCACGTCCAGGATCAGCTGCGGCTTGCCCGGCACGAACTGGAAACGTCCGCTCAGTTGCACCTCGACCAGACCGCGCCGTACCGCCTCCATGCTCACAGGTAATTTGTCCTTGACTGCATCCAGCGCGGCCAGCACCGCGCTGGCATTGCTCAACTGGAAGGCGCCGCGCAAGGCGGGAATGGGAAGGGCGTTGCGCGAACCCGATTTGCTGCGGTAGTCCCATTGCCCGATGTGTGGGGTGAATCCGAAGTCAGTGCCGATACACCACAATTCGGCACCGATCTGCCGGGCATGATCGCGCAACGCCTGCGGCACATCGTTGTCCGCACAGATCGCCACCTTGCCCTTGCGAAAGATGCCCGCCTTCTCGAACGCGATCTTCTCGCGCGTGTCGCCCAGATAATCGACATGATCGATGTCCACGCTGGTCACTACCGAGCAATCGGCATCGAACACGTTCACCGCATCCAGCCTTCCGCCCAACCCGACTTCGAGGATGGCGACGTCGACCTTGGGTGCGATGAAGCACTGCATTGCCGCCAGCGTGCCGAATTCGAAATAGGTCAGCGAAATATCGCCGCGTACCTGCTCGATGTCCTCAAATGAAGCACACAGTTCGGCATCCGTCGCCTGCCGCTTGGCAATACGCACCCGCTCGTTGTAGGCCAGCAGATGCGGCGAGGTGTAACAACCGACCTTGTATCCCGCCGCATGCAGGATGCTTTCCAGCATCGCACACACCGAGCCTTTGCCGTTGGTGCCGCCGACGATGATGATCGGAAAATCCGGCTGGAGGTTCAGCCGCTGTTTGACTTGCGTTACGCGCTCCAGACCGAGCGCGATGGTTTTGGGGTGGAGGGATTCTAAGTAGAAAAGCCAGTCGGCTAAAGTGTCGGGCATATATCGATTGGAGGATAGGGGAGCTCAATACCCCCTACTGACTACTGATGCATTTCAAATGTTGAAAGCAATTTTTCGTAGAATGATCGATTCTTGATGTAGTCACTCTTTGAAGTAACTAACTGGACACAGGCATAGTTTCTTCCCACATTACGAAAAGCTACAGCGTTATATGTTATGAAAGTATCGCCAGGCCACACCCCTTCGTATTCACGAAAAACGCCGCTTCCATTTTCAGCGGCGCCGACCTGCGTGTAAATCCCCATCTTGTTTACACCTTCAAACCACGAATCAGAAAACCCTTTCAAACTGGGGCGTCGGTCAGTTCGATAAACCATACCACTCAGACTTGGGCCGTTATTGGGGGCAGTCACATTAAACTGGTCTGCTGCCGCAATCCAGTTTGCCGGGGCCATTACTGAAAATTCTCCGCCAGGAGCAAAGAATCTCTTCATTTCGGCAACTTTTTTTTCAGCCCCTGTGCCAAAACCCAGCGCAGAGAGAAGAGCCGCTAAAAACTTTCGCATGATGATCATCTCCGGGCTACGTTAAGCCGCCTCCAGTTTCGCCACCGCATCCTGCTTGGTCAGCAACGTGATCAGCGTAGCCAGTTGGTCGCGCATCTGACGGCGATCCACGATCATGTCGATGGCACCGTGCTCCAGCAGGAATTCGGCACGCTGAAAGCCATCCGGCAAGGTCTCGCGCACAGTCTGCTGGATCACGCGCGCACCGGCGAAGCCGATCAGCGCGCCGGGCTCGGCGATGACCACGTCACCCAGGAAGGCGAAGCTGGCTGAAACGCCGCCCATGGTCGGGTCGGTCAGCACGGAGATGAAGGGCAGGCGCGCTTCGGAAAGCTGGGTCAGCGCCGCACTGGTCTTGGCCATCTGCATCAGCGACAGCAGACCTTCCTGCATGCGCGCGCCGCCGCTGGCAGAGAAGCAGATGAAAGGACATTGCTGCTCCAGCGCGACTTGCACTCCACGGATGAAACGTTCGCCGACGACCGAGCCCATCGAGCCGCCCATGAAGTCGAACTCGAACGAGGCCGCCACGACGGGCAATGCATGGATGCTGCCCTGCATCACGATCAGCGCATCGTCTTCGCCGGTTTTCCTCTTTGCCTCGACCAAGCGGTCGCTGTATTTTTTCTGGTCCTTGAATTTCAGGGTATCGACTGACAATACCTCGGAACCGATCTCGAAGCGGCCTTCGCTATCCAGCAACCAGTCCAGACGGGTACGCGCGCTGATGCGGTGATGGTGATTGCACTTGGGGCAGACGCTGTGGTTCTTTTCCAGGTCGGCGTGGTACAGCACGGCCTGGCAGGACGGGCATTTGTGCCACAGGCCATCCGGCACGCTCTTCTTGGCCTCATCACCTTCACGGCGCTTGATCTTGGGGGGTAACAGTTTCTGGAACCAACTCATGGTCTTCTCCTCTTTATTGATCTATCGCCTGACGCAATTCTTTCACCAATTTTCCCACATTGGCGACTGCATTTTCTTCGTTTGAATTTTCGACTTCCTGCACGATGCGGCTGCCGACCACGACACCATCGCACAGCCTGGAAACTGCCTTGGCTGTCGCCGCATCGCGGATGCCGAAACCGACGCCGATGGGCAGCTTGATGTGCTTGCGCAACTGCGGCAGCTTCTGCTCGATGGCGGACAGGTCAAGGTTGCCCGCGCCGGTCACGCCTTTCAGCGAGACGTAATACACATATCCGCGCGCCAGCTTGGCGACTTGTTCGATACGTGCCTCGTTGGTGGTCGGCGCCAATAGAAAGATGGGCGCGATATTGTGGCGTTGCAGGTGCTCGAACGCTTCGTGGCTTTCTTCGGGCGGGAAATCCACCGTCAGCACGCCATCCACGCCGACTTCCGCACAGCGCTGTGCAAATATTTCCCAGCCCATTGCCTCGATCGGGTTGCCATAGCCCATCAGTACTACCGGCGTAGTCGCATCCTGTTTGCGGAACTCCGCCACCATGCCCAGCACGCCGCGTAGCGACATGCCGTTCTTGAGTGCGCGCTCGGAAGCGCGCTGGATCGTCGGACCGTCTGCCATCGGGTCGGAGAACGGCACCCCCAGCTCGAGCACATCTGCCCCTGCCGCCACCAGCCCGTGCATCAGCGGCACCGTGAGTTGCTGCGACGGATCGCCTGCGGTGATGAACGGGATCAGCGCCTTGCGCTGCTGCTGCTTGAGCTTGTCGAAGGTGGTCTGGATGCGGCTCATAGCGTGATTCCTTTTATCCGGGCGACCGTATTCATGTCCTTGTCGCCGCGACCGGACAGGTTAACCAACAGCACCTTGTCCTTGCTCATGGTCGGCGCGATCTTGATCGCGTGCGCCAGCGCGTGGCTGGATTCCAGCGCGGGGATGATGCCTTCGAAGCGGCACAGCGCGTCGAAGGCATCCAGCGCCTCGTCGTCGTTGATCGCAACATATTGCGCACGCCCCTGATCCTTGAGCAGGCAATGCTCGGGGCCGACGCCGGGGTAATCCAGGCCGGCGGAGATGGAATGCGTCTCGATGATCTGGCCGTTCTCGTCCTGCATCAGGTAGACCTTGTTGCCGTGCAGCACGCCGACCTTGGCGTTCGCCGTGAGCGGCGCGGCATGCTGCCCGCTGGCGATGCCATGGCCGCCCGCCTCGACACCGATGAGCTGCACGCCTGTTTCTTCGATATAGGGATAGAACATGCCGATGGCGTTGGAACCGCCGCCGACACAGGCGATCACCACGTCCGGCTGGCGCCCGATCATCTCCGGCATCTGCACCTTGGCCTCGTTGCCAATGACGCTCTGGAAATCGCGCACCATCATCGGATACGGATGCGGGCCGGCCGCGGTGCCGAAGATGTAGAAGGTGCTTTCGACGTTGGTGACCCAGTCGCGGATCGCTTCGTTGCAGGCATCCTTGAGCGTTTTGGAGCCACTCTCCACGGGCACCACCCTGGCGCCCAGCAGCTTCATGCGAAATACGTTCGGCGCCTGGCGCTGGATGTCTTCCGCGCCCATGTACACGATGCACTCCATGCCGAAGCGCGCCGCCACGGTGGCTGTTGCCACGCCATGCATGCCCGCGCCGGTTTCGGCAATGACGCGCTTCTTGCCCATGCGCTTGGCAAGCAGGGCCTGGCCGATGGCGTTGTTGATCTTGTGCGCGCCGGTGTGGTTTAGGTCTTCGCGCTTCAGGTAGATCTGCGCGCCGCCCAAGCTGTCGGACAGGCGCTTGGCGTGATAGACCGGGCTGGGACGCCCGACGTAGTGCTTCAGTTCGTAGGCGAACTCGGCCTTGAATTCGGGATCGTCGCGGAAACGCAGGTATTGCTGGCGCAGCTCTTCCACCGCCGGGATCAGCGTCTCGGCCATGTAGATGCCGCCGAATTGCCCGAAGTGGCCGCTGCTATCTGGGTAGTTGTACATCTGTTCGTCTAACCTCATTGATGAACGCAGCAACCTTCGCCGCATCCTTGATTCCTTTTGCCGCCTCTACGCCGCTGGAAACGTCCACCGCGTACGGCTGCACCTGTTCGATCGCCGCCGCCACATTGCCCGCATGCAAGCCGCCGGACAGGATCACCGGCAGAGGCAAATCATGCGGAATGAGCCCCCAGTCGAATGACTCGCCCGTACCGCCCTGCGTGCCCTCCACATAGGCATCCAGCAACAAGCCCTGGGCCGCCTTGTACGAAGCCGCGCATTGTACCAAATCCACCCCCGGCTTGACCCGGATCGCCTTCAGGTACGGCCTGCCGAACTGCTGGCAGAACTCGGGCGTTTCTTCGCCATGGAACTGAAGCACATCCAGCGGCACTTTTGCCAGCACTTCGCGTACGTAATCGACAGATGGATTCACAAAAAGCCCGACTACAGTCAAAAACGGTGGGGCAGCATGCGCCAACTTTGCCGCCTGCTGCACATTGACGTGACGCGGGCTCTTTTCATAGAACACGAGACCGAACGCGTCTGCGCCGTTGTTCGCAACGGCGTGGACATCCTGTTCGCGGGTGATCCCGCAAATTTTTATCCGTGTTCTGGTGATTCGGGTCATCCTGAAAATCCGGCTCAAGAGCGAGGCGACATTGTACCTTGCGGCAGCCCCCACTTCGTATCGTAGGTGATGTGCCGCAGGTAAAGACCATCCGGCGCAAAGGTCGGCGCGGCGAACTTGCGGTCGCGCCCTTCCAGCACCTCGCCCAGCCATTGCGGGGGATGCTTGCCTTTGCCAACGTACAACAGGCAACCAAGGATGTTGCGCACCATATGGTGCAGGAAAGCATTGGCAGTCAGTTCGAAAATGATGGTATCGCCCTGCTGCCGAATGTCGAGTTGGGCGAGATTCTTGACCGGCGTATTGGCCTGGCATTGGGCAGCCCGGAAAGCGCTGAAATCATGCTCGCCCAGCAAATATTGGGCAGCCTCACGCATCGCGGTCACATCCAGCGGCATATGGAACCAGCCCACCTTGCCTTGATGCACGGCACTGCGCGACGGGCGGTTGATGAGCACATACTGATAGCTGCGCGCCTGCGCCGAGAAGCGCGCATGAAATTCATCGGGCACCGGATGCGCCCACAATACGGCGATGTCTTTCGGCAGCAGTGCATTCGTTCCGCGCACCCAGGCATTGAGCGGCCGGTCGATGGTGGTGTCGAAATGAACGACCTGCTCCAGCGCATGCACGCCAGTATCGGTGCGCCCCGCGGCCAAAACGGCAATGTTTTCCCCCGAAATGCCGCTCAACGCAATTTGCAGCGCATCCTGCACGTTCGGCACGTCGGGCTGGCTCTGCCAGCCGTTGTAGGCACTGCCATCGTATTCCACTCCGAGGGCTATCCTCATCGCCATACTCCTATCAGCACTGCCGTACTTGCGAGCAACAACAGGACATCGACTACACCGAAGGGCTGCAGTCGCAACTCGATGTGCTCCGCGCCATTGGCGGAAGATTGCATGGCCCCCCGGATGGTCGAGCGCCAATCGCTTGCCGTATCGCGCATGGTGGACTCGGCATACTCCAGCGTCAACGCCAGGCGCACCGCAATGCGTTCGCGCGATAGACCCAGCCAGCGCAACGGATACGCCAAGGTATACAGGCCGCTGATGAGTTGCGTCTGCGTCAGCAACGCCAGCAGGATCGCCAGCCCCGACAGCACGCTCAACAAGCGTCCCAACTGCAACAATCCGTCCAATACGCCCTCCCGTGTAGGCGAGACGACGCCAAATTCCGCCCACCACGCCGTGCCCGGCGTCGTATAGGCATAGATCAGCAGCAGGGAGAGCAATATCCAGCGAGTGCGCCGCAACAAACTCAGCAACTGGTCCGCACATAACCTCAAAGCCAGGCCGAACAGGGCGGCAGTCAACACCAGCAGAGCAAGCCATTGCAGACGTTGCGCCAGCAAAGCAAGCAACATCCAAATGAGTATCTGCACAGCAGGATGCGGAATGAGCTTCATAGTGTCCAAATAAAAACGGCAGCCGCAAAGGCTGCCGTTCTGTTCGCTCCAGCCAATTACAACTGTTGCATCAGGGTTTGCGCAGTATCGCGCTGCTGGGCATCGCCATCCCGCAATACTTCATCCAGTATCTCGCGCGCTCCGGCAACATCGCCCATTTCCTGGTAAGCCTTGGCCAGATCCAATTTGGTTGCGACCTCCTGCCAATGTTCGTCCTTCAGTTCGGAGGTTCCCAGCGCGCTGGATGACCCGGTCTTATCCAGGTTAAGAGTGATCTCATCCAAGCCAAGATCTCGATTAGGCACGACCGATTTCACCTTGATGTCCGTCGGGAAATCGAGCGTGAATGGCATGCCCAGATCCAGCGCGGGCTCGGGTGCTGCGGGAGCGGTAGTCGGCATCCCTCTGGGGTGGGTCGCCGTGACGTCGAACACCAGGTCGTCCATATGCAGCCCGGTCGTTTCTTCCTGTTTCGTCCCTGTCACATTCATCAGGGGCCCCCCGGGGTTTGTCCCGGTGATATCAAAGTCCATCGGTGTCGATTGAGTGACGGACTGCAACTCTTCTGCCGACATGATGGCGGTAGTTTCCTCCGATGGGGCTTCCAGCACTACCGTCTTCTGGGCACCGAATTCGGCCTTGACGGCGGGTGCCGCCGGCGCACCAAAGCCCAAATCGAAGTCCACTGCCGGCGTCGCGGTACCAGACTTGACTTCAGCTGTGGGTGCTGCACTTGCATTTCCACCATAGAAAGGATTGCTCGGGTCCAGTTCACGCCCCATCGCAGCAGTCTGTTCCCATGCGGACACGTCACCGGATTCCTTGATCTCTCGTGCATAGCTATAGAAGGAGTTAGTGTCCTTGCGGGTGACGTAAATAGACAATAACTTGAGCTTGACCGGAGTGTTGTTCGGGTTCTTTTTCAGCGCTTCTTTCAGGACCTCTTCAGCCTGAGCATCACGCCCGAAGGTCAGGAACAGGTCGGCTTCACCGATAGGATCCACTTCTTCAGTTTCTGTACTGGCAGCAGGCGCGGCTTGTGGTGCGGCATGAGTAAAGTCGCCAGTCTCGGGCGAAGGCGCGATCGGGGCGGCTATGCGCCCTGTGCTGCTACCTTCATCTTCCCGCTGCGAAAAGGATTTTTTTTTACCGCCACCTTGCTTGCCCCGGCGCGCAACCACGAAACCAAGACCGCCAAGCGCCAGCAACAAAGCCGCGGCTGCAGCCAGATAGAGCGGCTCTTCCAGCAGTTGATCGATCAGGGATGGCTGTTCAACAACCTTGGGGGGCGCGGCCTTGGGGACTGGCTTGGCTTCAGCCACGCTGCTTGCCGGTTTTGGAGCGGAGGCCGCCAACGTGACAACAGGCGCAGCAGCAGATGCCGGGGCGGGAGCGGACTCTTGCTTCAGCTCCGCCAGGCGCTTCATATCCTGGACGTTCTTTTCCAGAATAGCTGTACGTTCTTCCGCTTCCTTCCGGGCCTTGCTCTGGGCGATGGATTCTTCTTCCTTGGCAATGGCTTGCTCTTGAGCAGAAGCTTTGCCTCCGCCCACCGCCTTGTCATTCGGTGCTTCGCCCTTGGAAAGCTTTAGCACTTCTTTGGGAGGCTCCTTGATGGAGACAGCCTTGTCGGTCACTGCAGCGCTGATCTTGCCTGCAGCTTCCTGCTTGCTTGGTGTCTCCGCTCTCGGTGCGCGTACTGCCGCGAGTTTCTGGCGGTAAACATTCCAATCGGCAGCCTGCGCGCGAATCTCTTCTTCTGCATCAGCCTGGGGCAACATCTGTACTGCATCGCTCCGGGGAACAGTCAGTATCCTGCCTGCCCTGATGCGGTTCATATTATGCCCGTCGAACACTCCGGCGTTCTCGCGATACAGCGCGACCAGCATGCGTTCAAGACTGACGTTGGCGGGTTTGATCTGTGCCGCAATCTTGGTTAGCGTATCTCCACGCACCACAGTGATGTTTTCGGCCGATTTTGCAGCTTCGGCAATCGCCTCTTCCTTGCTCAGCGCGTCCTCTGCCGCAGGAGCTTGCTCTTGCGTCAACGCCTGTTCGGTCAGGGCTTTCTCGGCGGGTGCAGCTTCGGCGGGTGCGGATGCCGCTTCAGCAGCAGGTTCTGCAACGGCCGCGCTCTCTGCGACCGGCGCAGCTTCAACGGCACTTTCGGGCAAGGGTGCTGCAACGCTCTCAGCAATCGGTGCGGCAGCGGGTGCTGCGCCTTCAGCTGAAGGGGTTCCCGCCATTGGTTCGGCAGCGACAGGTTCGGCAGCAGCCGGTTCGGAAGCGGCCAACTCGGGAACTGCAACTGGCACCGGGACTGGCTCGACACCCGGCGCAGCCAAAACCGGTTCAATGGTCTTTACTTCTTCAGCCTTGGGTTGCTCCGGCTTGTAATCCACCGGGTCGAGCAGGAAAGTATATTCGCGCAGCAGTTTTCCGGAAGACCAGCTCAACTCGATCATCAACGTAACGAATGGGTCATTGATCGGCTGGGCAGTTGTCACCTTGAGGTACGGTTCGCCACCGGCACGCTCTTCGATCTGGAACTTGAGTTTCGGGAGATTATAAGGATAGTCGGCGCCAGCGCGCTTATACTCATCGGCGGAAGCTAATTTGGCTCGCAGGGTTGATTTGTCCCCTTTGTCGACCGAGACCACTTCGATCTCTGCTTTCAGTGGTTGTCCAAGTGCCGAGGTGACATTGATGCCGCCCAAGCCTGCCGCACTGACGATGCAAGACCATGCCAAGCAGGCTATATATATAGACGTTTTTAGAAGTGTTTTCAGCACGTCGCCACCTTTTTATTTTCCCATACGTTATTCAGATTAACATCATAGGGTTAGTGATGCAAGCTCACTATTCCCTTAAGTTCGCGCGTTAACCACCAGTTAGAAACGGGATTTACCCTTACGGATTATTTGCCCAACAAGATACGCAGCATGCGGCGCAACGGTTCTGCCGCCCCCCACAATAGCTGGTCGCCGCAAACAAAAGCACTGACATACTCCGGCCCCAACTCCATCTTGCGCACACGCCCGACGGCGATGTCCAGCTTGCCGGTCACGGCAACCGGGGTCAGTTCCCGCACGGATATCTCGCGCTGGTTAGGCACGAATTTCACCCAGGGATTGCCCCCCTTGATGAGCGATTCGATCTCGCTCAACGGTACATCTTTTTTCAGCTTGAGCGTCAGCGCCAGGCTGTGGCAGCGCATCGCACCGATGCGCACGCACAGGCCGTCCACAGGGATGCGCTGGCTCGTACCCAATATCTTGTTGACCTCGGCACAACCTTTCCATTCCTCTTTGGACTGGCCGTTGTCGAGCTGTTTGTCGATCCAGGGGATCAGGCTGCCTGCCAGCGGCGCGCCGAAATGCTCCGTAGGCATATCGGAAGAACGCAGCTTTTCAGCCAAACGGCGGTCGATCTCCAGAATGGCCGATTTCGGATCAGCCAGCAGATCGGAGACGGAACCGTAGGCCACGCCCATCTGGTTCAGCAGTTCGCGCATGTTCTGGGCGCCCGCACCGGAAGCGGCCTGATAGGTCATGGACGACACCCATTCCACCAGGCCGGCATGGAACAAGCCGCCCAAGCCCATCAACAGGATGCTGTTGGTGCAGTTGCCGCCGATGAAATTCTTGCCGCCGTTCGCCAGCGACTTCTTGATCAGGTCGAGGTTCACCGGATCGAGAATGATGACCGCGTCATCTTCCATGCGCAGCGTGGAGGCGGCATCGATCCAGTAGCCCTGCCATCCCGCCGCGCGCAGCTTGGGGAAAATCTCGGTTGTGTAATCGCCGCCCTGACACGAGATGATGGCATCCATTGCCTTCAACTCGTTCAGGTTGTGCGCATCTTTCAACGGTACACCGCGTCCTTCGGCAGGCGCTTCGCCGCCGGCATTCGAGGTGGTGAAAAACACCGCATCGATCAGATCGAAATCCTTTTCTTCGCGCATGCGCTGCATGAGCACCGAGCCCACCATGCCGCGCCAACCGATCAAACCTACTTTCATCATTCTTCCTTAGCTTCCAGATTAAAGCGCTGCGACTACCGCGTCGCCCATCGCAGCACAGCCGACCTTCTGCTTGCCGTCTTCATATATATCGCCCGTACGCAGCCCCTGCTGCAACACTTTGCGCACCGCAGCCTCGACGCGCTGCGCAATGTCGGCACGACCGAACGTGTATTGCATCATCATCGCCACCGACAGGATGGTCGCCAATGGATTGGCGATATCCTTGCCTGCGATGTCCGGCGCAGAACCGTGGCACGGCTCGTACAGCCCCTTGTTGTTTGCATCCAGCGATGCGGATGGGAGCATGCCGATGGAGCCCGTCAGCATCGATGCTTCGTCCGACAGGATATCGCCGAAGATATTCCCGGTCAGGATCACGTCGAACTGCTTGGGGGCACGCACCAGTTGCATCGCCGCATTGTCCACGTACATATGCGACAGCGCCACTTGCGGATATTCCTTCGCCACTTCGGTGACGATCTCGCGCCAGAACATGCTGGTGTCCAGCACGTTGGCCTTGTCCACCGAGCATAATTTCTTGTTGCGCTTCATCGCAATCTGGAAGCCGACATGCGCCACGCGACGAATCTCCGATTCGCTGTAATGCATGGTATCGAAGCCCTGGCGCTCGCCGTTTTCCAGCGTGCGGATACCGCGCGGCTGGCCGAAGTAGATGTCGCCGGTCAATTCGCGCAGGATCATGATGTCCAGACCGGACACGATATCCGGGCGTAGCGTCGATGCATTCACCAACTCCGGGTACACCATCGCCGGACGCAGATTGGCGAACAGGCCCAAGCCCTTGCGGATGCGCAGCAGGCCCTGCTCCGGACGCATCGGGCGCGGCAGATTGTCGTACTGATAACCGCCCACGGCGCCGAGCAGCACCGCATCGGATTCCTTGGACAGTTTCAATGTTGCATCCGGCAGCGGATCCTTCGCCGCGTCGTAACCCGCGCCGCCGATGTGCGCGTGCTCCATCTCGATCTTCAAGCCGTCGCTGCGCAACGCTTCCAGCACTTTTACCGCTTGCGCGACGATTTCCGGTCCGATGCCGTCACCCGGCAATACTGCGATCTTCATTTATTCTTCCAATCGAATTTACAAAATCAGTTATGCAAACAACCACGGCTGCGCCGCGCGATGTTTAGCCTCAAAGGCCTTGATATCGTCGATATGCTGCAAGGTCAGCCCGATATCATCCAGGCCGTTCAACAGGCAATGTTTGCGAAAGGCATCCACCTCGAAACCATATACAGTTCCGTCGGGCGCAGTGATGGTCTGCTGCTGCAAGTCCACTTTCAGCTTGTAGCCGACATTCGCCGCCACCGCCTTGAACAAGGCATCCACTTTGTCCGCCGCCAACTTGATCGGCAACAAACCGTTCTTGAAACAGTTGTTGAAGAAGATGTCGGCGAAGCTCGGTGCGATGATGACTCGGAAGCCGTAGTCCTCCAGCGCCCAGGGCGCATGTTCGCGCGAACTGCCGCAGCCGAAGTTCTCGCGTGCCAACAGAATCTGTGCCCCCTGGTAGCGAGGCTGGTTCAGCACGAAGTCCTTGTTCAACTGGCGCTTGCTGTTATCCATGCCCGGCTCGCCGTGGTCCAGATAACGCCATTCGTCGAACGCATTCGGGCCGAAACCGGAGCGCTTGATCGACTTCAGGAACTGTTTCGGGATGATCGCGTCGGTATCCACGTTGGCTCTGTCCAACGGCACGACCAAACCATCCAGTAAAGAAAACTTACGCATCACTCACTCGCCTTTTCCAATTTTTCGCCGCCTTTTTGCATCTTCTTGCCGACCCATTCACCGGCTTTCTTGACGCCTTTTACGGTAGCTTCGCCACCCTTTTTGAGCCCTTTGACAGTTGCCTCGGCACCTTTTTCGATACCGTGCCCGACAACTTCGCCGCCCTTCTTCACGCCATCGCCCATCTTTTGCGGCACGCTCTTCTCTTCTTCAGCCTGCGCACCCGGCACCATCAACAACAACGCCAGCAATATGAGTACTCGTTTCATCATTTACTCCTTGCTTACATCGACGAAATGTCCGGCGATGGCCGCTGCAGCCGCCATTGCGGGACTGACCAGATGCGTACGTCCGCCCTGTCCCTGGCGTCCCTCAAAATTGCGGTTGGAAGTGGCAGCACAACGCTCGCCCGGCTCCAATCGATCATCGTTCATCGCCAGGCACATCGAGCAACCCGGATCGCGCCATTCGAAACCCGCTTCGATGAACAGCTTATCCAAACCCTCTTTTTCGGCCTGCGCCTTCACCAGCCCGGAGCCGGGTACCACCATCGCCAGTTTTACGTTGGCCGCGACCTTCTTGCCCTTGGCCACGGCCGCCGCCGCGCGCATATCCTCGATACGGCCATTGGTACAGGAACCGATGAACACCTTGTCGATCTTGATCTCGCTGATCGGCGTGTTGGCTTTCAGACCCATGTAGGCCAGCGCACGCTCCCAGTCGCCGCGCTTTACCGCATCGGGCGCAGAGGCCGGATCGGGTACGCGTCCGTCGACGGGCACCACCATCTCGGGCGAGGTACCCCATGTCACCTGAGGACGGATGCTGGCGGCATCCAGCGCCACCACAGCGTCGAACTTCGCGCCGTCGTCGGAATGCAAAGTGCGCCAGTACGCTACCGCCTTGTCCCACTGCTCGCCTTGCGGCGCGAAGGGACGACCCTTGATGTAAGCGAAGGTTGTCTCATCCGCCGCCACCATGCCGGCGCGCGCGCCCGCTTCGATGGCCATGTTGCACAAGGTCATGCGGCCTTCCATGCTCAAGGCCCGGATCGCGCTGCCCGCAAACTCGATGGCATAGCCCGTCCCCCCGGCCGTGCCGATCTTGCCGATCACCGCCAATGCGATGTCCTTGGCTGTCACGCCTTTGCCCAGCACGCCGTCGACCTTGACCTGCATGGCCTTGGATTTCTTCGCCACCAGGCACTGCGTCGCCATCACATGCTCGACTTCGGAAGTGCCGATGCCATGAGCCAACGCGCCGAACGCGCCATGGGTGCTGGTGTGCGAGTCGCCGCACACCACCGTCATGCCGGGCAAAGTCGCACCCTGCTCAGGGCCGATCACATGCACGATGCCCTGCCGCACATCGTTCATCTTGAATTCAGTCACGCCGAACTCGGCGCAGTTCGCATCCAGCGTCTCCACCTGCAGGCGCGAGATCGGGTCAGCAATGCCCGCCGCGCGGTTGGTGGTCGGCACGTTGTGGTCAGGCACCGCCAGGATGGACTGCGCGCGCCAAAGCTTGCGCTGCGCCAGTTTCAAGCCTTCGAAGGCCTGCGGACTGGTCACTTCGTGCACCAGGTGACGGTCGATATAGATCAACGCCGTGCCGTCGGCTTCCTGCCGCACCAAGTGCGATTCCCAGAGTTTGTCGTATAAAGTTTTTGCGCTCATTGCCATCTTTCAATCGAGCGTACGATTATGCCACAGCAGCATCGCCAGCCCAAACAGCGCCGCGCCACCACCGGGCACTTCAATCGGGATCAGTCCTGACGGCTCAAGCGAAACCGCGCACCAAGGCGGCCAGCTTGCCCAATCCCGACTCGGCCTGCGCTTCGTTGGCATGGCTGAAATTGAGGCGCAATTGGCCGCAACCCTCGGTTGCCAGCGGCATGAACGGCTCCCCCGGCATGAAGGCGACGCCGGCCTCGATGGCCAGGGGCAGAAGCAGACGGGTGTCTATGCGACGATTGAGTGTCAGCCAGAAGAACAAGCCGCCGGGCGGTATCTGCCAACTGGCGAGATCGCCAAAGTGGCGGCGCAGCGCGGATTCGAAGGCATCGCGGCGCCGGCGGTAGCGCCCGGCCAGCTCATCCAGACGCCTGCCGTATGCAGGATCGTTCAACTGCTGCAACACCAGCCACTGGCTGACTCGGTTGCTGTGCAAATCGGCCGCCTGCTTGAGCCGCACCAGATAAGGCATCAGCTCCGGCGAAGCCGCCAGGTAGCCCAGGCGCAGCCCCGGTGCCAGACTCTTCGAGAACGATCCCTGATAGATCCACGGTGCGCGCTCCAGTCGAGCGCACACCGGCGTACGTTCGCAAGGGTCGTAGACCAGATCGCGATAAGGGTCATCCTCGAACAAGGGAAGCTCGGCTGCATCGCAGACGGAGGCCAGCGCATCGCGCTCGCCGGCGTCGAGGCAGCGTCCGCTCGGATTCTGGAACGTGGGAATGGCGTAGGCGAAAGCCGGCTTTTCTCGCCGTAGCATGGACTCGTCCAGCGCATCCGCATCATAAGGGACGAAGCGCGCGCCGAAAAAGCGGAATACCTGCAAAGCTGCCAGGTAGGTCGGCGATTCCACCGCCACCGCAGTCCCGGGATCGATAAACAGTTTAGCGACAAGATCGATGCCCTGCTGCGAACCGGACAGGATCAAAACCTGCTCGGCATTGCAGCGCAGCCCTCGCGCATGCAGCACATCGGCAACCCGCTGGCGCAACTCCCATTCCCCCTCGCTGGGGCCGTATTGCAGCATGTGCTGCGGCATGGCATCCAGAGCGAATTGCGGAAAGCTATCGACTGCAGGCAATCCGCCCGCAAACGAGATCATGCCCGGACGATCGACGACGGACAGAATCTCGCGGATCGGTGACGGATGCAGATCGCGGATGCGGGAAGAAAAACACGGACTGTGTTGCGACAAAGAACTCATGGCAGCCACCCATAAACGTCAACAAACTTGACCTATGGACAGTCTAACGAGTGCGCGTCTATCATGTCAATATGATTGACCTAATGCGCCCAACTGATACATCACCCGATAACAGTGCAGCGACGGCCGGGGAACTCTTGTCCATGCCGCGCGAAGCCGCGCTGCGCCTGGCTATCGAGCAGTTTTACTTCGGCTATCGCTCCTTCACGGCTCCGCCCGACCGCATCCTCGAACAGCGGGGCTTGGGGCGTGTGCATCACCGCATCCTCTACTTCGTCGGCCGCAATCCGCAGATTTCGGTCAATGCGCTGCTGAGCGTGCTCGACGTCAGCAAACAGGCACTGAATGCGCCTTTGCGGCAGCTGATCGAGATGCAACTGGTGGCAATGGACACTGCGGAACATGACCGGCGCGTGCGACAACTGACGCTGACCGCAAGCGGAACGAAACTGGAGGCACAACTCACCGGCACCCAGATGAAACAACTGCAATCGGTATTTGCACAGACCGGGGCGAGCGCCGAAGCCGGCTGGCATCAGGTCATGCGCGGCTTGAGCGGGCAAGGCTGACTACGCCGAGCCACGCAACCTCCACAGCATCGCCAGCCCGAGCAGGGCGGCGCCTGCACTACAGGAATACAACGCCGATGCCCCCCAGTGCTGCCAGATCGGGCCGCTCGCCAGCCCTCCCAGCATGCCGCCTGCGCCGTAGGTCACGCTGCCGAACAAAGCCTGCCCCTTGGATTGGTGCCTGCCTTGGAAAAATTCATGCACCAAGCCCAGCGACGCAGCGTGGAACGAGCCGAAGGTGAGCGCATGCAGAACCTGAGCGAACAGTAACAAGGCGACGACATCCACCGCCCAGCCGATGAGCAGAAAGCGCAATATCGCCGCAGCGAAACTAATGAGCAGGATGCGCACAAAGCCGAAACGCCGGACCAACTGCGGCATCAGGAAGAACACGCCGATCTCGCAGATCACCCCCAGCGCCCACAACCCGCCCACGGCACTCTTGGCATAGCCGTGCTCGACCAGATAGATGGAATAGAAGGTGTAGTAAGGGCCGTGCGCCACGGCCATCAGGAAACAGGCGCCGAACAGGGCCAGCACGCGCGGCTGCAGCACGATCCGCTTGATCGGCTGACTGTCGGTGTGGTGCGCCAGCACCTCGGTTTTCGGCATCTGCCGCGAAAAGATCAGGATGCCGACCTCGCACACCAACCCTGCCCACAGCAGCCATGCGATGGCGATGTAGTCGAAGGCATAGCCCAGCCCCACCACCGAGACGATGAAACCGATGGAGCCCCAGGAGCGGATGCGCCCGTAATGCGCGGTGTTCTTGCCGAGATAGGTCAGCGTGGTCGCCTCGACCAGCGGCATTGAAGCGCTCCAGAAGAAGTTCATCAGCGCCATCACCATGAACACCGCCCAGAAGCTGGTAGCCGCGAACATCCCGAGATAAAACAACGCACTCAAGGTAGCTGCCATCTGCACTACCAGCAGTCGCTTGCCCGTGTGATCGGCCAGCCAGCCCCAGACATTGGTCGCTACCATGCGCATCACCGGCTGGATCGACATCAGGATGCCGATCTCGACGGCGTCGAAATGGATGGATTTGAGGTACAGGCTCCAGTAGGGCGAAAACATCCCCACGAAGGCGTAATAGAAAAAATAGAAACCGGCGATGCGCCAGTGGTAATTCTTGGAGGCGGACATAAGGATAAGGCTCTGGAACGGCGTGCATTATCTCACGCCAACAATTATTTTCATGATAGCTCTTGAAATCCGGAACCCCGCCCCAATTAGGCCTGAGTCGAAATCAGGAGAGCAGCATGGAACAGAACGAGAACACCAAGCCGAACGAACAACCCCAAGCCACACCGGCCACCGCAACTGCGGCGGACGCCACCCCCAGCATGGATGAAATGCTGAAGGAAGCCGAACGCAAGGCGCAGGAGCACTACGACGCCTGGATGTACGCCAAGGCCGAGAGCGAGAACATCCGCCGCCGCGCTGCCGAGGACGTGAGCAAGGCGCAGAAGTTCGCCGTGGAGCGCTTCTCCAACGAGATGCTGGCGGTGAAGGACAGCCTGGAAGCGGGCCTGGCCGTGCAGACCGAAAACATCGAAAGCTTCAAGAGCGGCATGGAGCTGACGCTGAAGCAGCTTTCCGGCGTATTCGAGAAGTTCAACATCAAGGAAATCAACCCGGTCGGCGAGAAGCTCGATCCGCACAAACATCAGGCCATCGGCATGGTGGAGAGCGAGCAGGAAGCCAACACTGTGGTCAACGTGATGCAGAAGGGCTATAGCCTGAATGACCGCGTGCTGCGCCCGGCGCTGGTGATGGTGGCGAAGGGGAAAGAATAACTCCCGGATGGTTATGTAGGAGCGTGCCCTGCACGCGATCACTGAATAATTCGCGTGCAGGGCACGCTCCTACAATAAAGACCACAGACACTCTTGAAATATCCAATGTCGCCCTGATGTTAGGCGGCAAGGCAACAACAGTATTCAAATTTTACGCATTCAACTGAAAGGAAAGCATCATGGGAAAAATCATCGGTATCGACCTGGGCACGACGAACTCCTGCGTGGCCATCATGGAAAACGGCAAGACCAAGGTGATCGAGAACGCCGAAGGCGCCCGCACCACCCCGTCCATCATCGCCTACATGGAAGATGGTGAAGTGCTGGTGGGCGCGCCCGCCAAGCGTCAGGCCGTGACCAATCCCAAGAACACCCTGTACGGCGTGAAGCGCCTGATCGGCCGTCGTTTCGAAGAGCCGATGGTGCAGAAGGACATCAACATGGTCCCCTACTCCATCGTCAAGGCCAAGAACGGCGACGCATGGGTGAAGGTGCGCGACAAGGAAATCTCCGCTCCGGAAATCTCCGCGCAAGTGCTGGCCAAGATGAAGAAGACCGCCGAGGACTACCTGGGCGAACCCGTCACCGAGGCGGTCATCACCGTGCCGGCCTACTTCAACGACTCGCAGCGCCAGGCCACCAAGGACGCAGGCCGCATCGCCGGTCTGGAAGTGAAGCGCATCATCAACGAGCCGACCGCAGCCGCGCTGGCGTTCGGCCTGGACAAACAGGAAGGCGACCGCAAGATCGCGGTGTATGACCTGGGCGGCGGCACCTTCGACATCTCCATCATCGACATCGCCGAAATCGACGGCGAGCACCAGTTCGAAGTGCTGTCCACCAACGGCGACACCTTCCTCGGCGGCGAAGACTTCGACATGCGCGTGATCGAGTTCCTGGTGGAAGAGTTCAAGAAGGAAAGCGGCGTTGACCTGAAGAAGGACATGCTGGCTCTGCAACGCCTGAAGGATGCGGCGGAAAAAGCCAAGATCGAGCTGTCTTCCGCACAACAGACCGAAGTGAACCTGCCCTACATCACGGCAGACGCCACCGGCCCGAAACACCTGGCCGTTAAGATCACCCGCGCCAAGCTGGAAAGCATCGTGGAAGACCTGATCGCGCGCACCATCGAGCCGTGCAAGATCGCGATGAAGGATGCGGGCGTATCCAACGCCGACATCGCCGACGTGATCCTGGTCGGCGGCCAGACCCGTATGCCCAAGGTGCAGGAGAAGGTGAAGGAGTTCTTCGGCAAGGAAGCGCGCAAGGACGTGAACCCGGACGAAGCCGTGGCCGTAGGTGCTGCGATCCAGGGCGGCGTGCTGCAGGGCGAAGTGAAGGACGTGCTGTTGCTGGACGTGACCCCGCTGTCGCTGGGCATCGAAACCATGGGCGGCGTGATGACCAAGCTGATCAAGAAGAACACCACGATTCCGACCAAGGCGTCGCAAGTGTTCTCCACTGCCGACGACAACCAGTCCGCGGTGACCATCCACGTGCTGCAGGGCGAGCGCGAGATGTCCTCCGGCAACAAGAGCCTGGGCCAGTTCAACCTGTCCGACATCCCGCCGGCACCGCGCGGCATGCCGCAGATCGAAGTTACCTTCAACATCGACGCCAACGGCATTCTGCACGTAAGCGCGAAGGACAAGGCCACCAACAAGGAAGCCAACATCACCATCAAAGCGAGCTCCGGTTTGAGCGAGGAAGAAATCAACCGCATGGTGGCGGATGCCGAGGCGCATGCCGATGAAGACAAGAAGGCGATGGAACTGGTGACCTCGCGCAACCAGCTGGACGCGCTGATCCACTCCACCAACAAGTCGATGAAGGAATACGGCGAGCAACTGTCTGCCGACGAAAAGGCCGCCATCGAGGCCGCAGTGAAAGATGCCGAAGGCGTGGTGAAGGGCGACGACAAGGAAGCCATCGACGCCAAGGCCGAAGCACTGGCCACTGCCGCGCAGAAGCTGGGCGAGAAGATGTATGCCGCCGAAGCAGCCAAGGCGCAGGCTGCCCAAGGCGGTGCTCAACCGGAAGCCAAGGCGGACGAAGGCGACGTGGTGGATGCAGAGTTCACTGAAGTCAAAGACAAGAAGTAAGCCTGACATTTCTTGATGTTGTAACCGGTGGGGCGCGTGCGCCCCATCGTCACATGGAAAAAACATGAGCAAGCGCGACTACTACGAAGTCCTCGGCGTCAACCGCGACGCATCTGAGGAAGAGATCAAAAAGGCTTATCGCAAGCTGGCGATGAAGCACCACCCCGACCGCAATCCGGACAACCCGAAAGCGGAAGAACAATTCAAGGAAGCGAAGGAAGCCTACGAGACCCTGTCCGACGGGCAGAAACGCGCAGCCTACGACCAATACGGCCACTCCGCCTTCGAAGCGGGCGGCATGGGCGGCGGCAACCCGTTCGGTGCGGGCGGGGCCAGGGTTTCGATTTCGGTGACATCTTCGGCGACATCTTCGGCGGCGGACGCGGCGGGCGCAGCCAGGCGCATCGCGGCGCCGACCTGCGCTACAACATGGAGATCACGCTGGAAGAAGCCGCACGCGGTGCAGAGAAACAGATTCGCATTCCCGTGATGGAAGAGTGCGAGACCTGCAACGGCTCCGGTGCCAAGCCCGGCACCTCGGCCACCACATGCCAGACCTGCGCCGGGCACGGCCAGGTACGCATGCAGCAAGGATTCTTCTCGGTACAGCAGACCTGCCCGCGTTGCCACGGCAGCGGCAAGCAGATCAGCTCACCGTGCAAGGACTGCCAGGGCTCAGGTCGCGTGAAGAAGCAGAAGACGCTGGAGATCAAGATTCCGGCCGGCATTGATAGCGGCATGCGCCTGCGTCACAGCGGTCACGGTGAAGCCGGCAGCCACGGCGCACCGCACGGCGACTTATACGTGGAGATCCACATCAAACCGCACAGCGTATTCGAACGCGACGGCGACGATCTGCATTGCGAGATGCCGATCAGCTTTTCCACTGCCGCGCTGGGCGGCGAGATCGAGATCCCCACGCTGGACGGTGCAGCGCGCATCAAGATCCCGGCTGAAACGCAAAGCGGCAAGCAGTTCCGCCTGCGCGGCAAAGGCATCAAGGGCATGCGCACCCACACGAATGGCGACCTGCATTGCCACGTCATCGTGGAGACGCCGGCCAACCTGACCGAGCGCCAGAAGGAATTGCTGCGCGAGTTCGAAACCATCAGCCAGCAGGACAGCGCACGCCACAGCCCGCGTGCCAAGTCGTGGATGGGTAAAGTAAAAGAGTTCTTCGGGCAGTAATCTGCAGGGGCAAATGATTATTTGTCCCCTGCAAGTAAAATCCCTTACCCTCAATCCTTGTGCAACTACGCGGCGTTTTGCTTTATGATTCGCCGCGTTTGCCTCCCACTTGCATAAGGAGCATCGCCATGAGCAGCACACTCCTCCTACTCGGCGCCTGTGTCGTCGCGCTGATCTACGGTGTCAGCCTGTACAACAATCTGGTCAGCCTCAAGCACGGCGTCTCCAAAGCCTGGGCGAATATCGACGTGTTGCTCAAACAGCGCCACGACGAACTGCCCAAGCTGGTCGAGGTATGCAAACAATACAAACAGTTCGAACAAGAAACCTTGCAGCGCGTGATCGCGGCACGTTCGCAGGTACAGGCAGCACGCGAGGGGCAGGACATCGAAGCCTTGGGCAAGGCCGAAGGCATGATGCGCGCCAGTCTCGGCGGCCTGTTCGCCGTGGCCGAAGCCTATCCCGACCTGAAGACAAACCAGAATTTCATGCAGCTCCAGACCCGCATCACCGGCCTGGAGAACGGCATCGCCGACCGCCGCGAGCTGTATAACGAATCTGTTAACATCTATAACGTCGGCATCGAACAATTCCCCGCCGCACTGATTGCCAACATGTTTGCTTATACCGAAAAGCCCCTGCTCGAGTTCTCCACGGCCGAAAAAGCCGACGTGGACATGAAAACGCTATTCGGCTGAGGGAACTTGATCGACTATCTCCGCTCTCACCTCGCGTCGTTCGTTTGCCGTTCCGAAAGACAGTACTTTTTAATAACCACAAAGGGAAAATAGCACCATGAAGAAACTGCTCGCATTGCTCTGCACACTGGGTATCGCACAACCTGCCATGGCAGCCAGCATCACCACTCTGGGCAACCTGGGTCAAGCCGAATTCAGGACGCTTTCCGAAGACCTCGGTGCAGCACTCAGCTACAAACCCGTCACTCCCGCAGCACCGCTCGGTACCACCGGCTTCGACATGGGAGTAGAAGTCACGCAAACCGATATGACCAAGAGCTCGCAAGCCTGGAGCAAAGCCTCCAATAACAGCGGCAGCGTCAGCAAGGTTTATGTGCCCAAGCTGCATATCGCCAAGGGCTTGCCGTTCGGCATCGACGTCGCAGCGTTCTACTCCAAGATCCCGACAACCAACATCTCGCTGGTCGGCGCCGAACTGCGCTATGCCATCCTGGATGGCGGAATCACCATGCCGGCGGTCGCAGTCCGCGGTTCTTACACCAAGCTGGGCGGCGTAGATCAACTGTCTCTGGATACCAAGGGGCTGGATCTCTCCATCTCCAAAGGCTTTGCGATGTTCACCCCTTATGCCGGCGTCGGCCAGGTATGGGTCAACAGCAAGGCAAATGTCACCAGCGGCGCACTGAGCCTCGCATCCACGCAAAACTTCACCCAGACCAAGTTCTTCGTCGGCGGCAACCTGAACCTTGGCCTCACCAACCTGGCTGCCGAAATCGACAAGACCGGCGGCATCCAGTCGGTCAGTTTGAAAATGGGTTTCCGCTTCTAACATCCCGCCCCTGCTGCGCGTAACCCGAAGGGACCAGCGATGCTGACCACCCTCCGCCGCGAATACGCGCAGCTCGTCACCTCCGGCGGACAGCTACTCCTGCTGTTCGCCGGCTTCAAACTGGAATCACGTATCGGATGGCTGTGGTGCCTCGGCATCATGGCTGTCATCAGCCTGTTCGCCTGGTATTCGGCGCTGCATCGCCTGCGCGCGATCAGCGGCACACCCACCTCGCGCATCGGCTCCGCTGCACAGGGTTACGTGGAACTGATCGGACACGGCGAAGCGTATGGAACGCCCATACTCTCCCAATATTCGCGCCTGCCCTGCCTGTGGTGCCGCTACAGACTCGAACGCAGGAAGCAGCGACAACAAGGGTTGGCACACCCAGGAACATGGCGAGAACAGCGCACCTTTCATCATCGATGACGGCACAGGCAAGTGCATAGTCGATCCAGAGGGCGCGGAGATCCTCACCAGACACAAGGACTCATGGACGTCTGGCGACTACCGCTACACCGAATGGAGACTGCTGGACATCGACTTCATCTACACCCTGGGTGAATTCAAGACCGTAGGCGGCAGCAACATCACGATCACTCACGACGACCTGGTCAAGGATGTCCTGTCCGAATGGAAGATGGACAACGACACGCTGATGCAGCGTTTCGACCTGGACGAGAACGGCGTGCTCGACATGCGGGAATGGATGCTGGCGCGTTCAGCCGCCAAGCGCGAAGCGGAAAAACGGCTGAACGAGATACTCGCCGAACCCGACACCAACTTCATGCTGCAGCCTCACGACGGTCGATTGTTCCTCATCAGCAACCTCGACCAGCGACAAGCTTGCGCTGCGCTACAAACTCTGGACGTGGGGGCATGTCATCATTCTGTTCGGGGCGCTGGGTGGAATGGGTTGGTTGCTACAGCAGCAGCCATTTTGACGGTCTGCACCGACATGCGGGCAGTCGCGACCACCGTTCATTCCGGGTTAAGCTTGCGGCAAATACTCATCGGGAGAGGCGATGCGCAAACTGTCTGACTATATCGAGATGGCCGCTGCGGAATATTGGCAGGAGACAGGCAAGGAAGAACTGGCTCCGCTCTGGAGCGCGGAATTCTTTCAGGACTGCGGCGTACTGGATGACCATCCCGATCAGGACCTGGTCGCATTTCACGCATTGGTGCAAAAAGCGCTGACATTGAACATCGAGAGAGCAAAAAAGGCGGCGCGCCTGCAACAGGATAAATCCGGCCGTTCTTGACCGCCACAGGCCCACCTCAGCGCCCTTCCAGTTCCTCCCAGCGCGCCATCAAACGCAGAAGCTCGGCCTCGATCTCTGTTGCACGCTGCTGCAATTGCTTGGCATGTGCGGGATTGTCGCGGAACAATGCCCCTGCCCCCAAGGCCGCAGTGATCTCTTCCTGTTCACGTTCCAGGACTTCGATGCGGTTCGGCATTTCGTCCAGTTCCTTCTGCTCCTTGAAGCTGCGTTTGCTGGAGACTTTGGGTTTCTCCGTAACGGCTTTGGCGGCGGGTTTGGCCGGTGCAGCCGCAGGCGCTTTTTGACCGGCAGCGAACTTCTTCACCCGCACCCAGTCCTCATAGCCGCCGACATACTCCATCAACTTGCCGTCACCCTCGAAGGCGATCACTTGCGTCACCACGTTATCGAGGAAGGCGCGGTCATGGCTGACCAGGAACAGCGTACCGTCGTATTGCGCCAGCAACTCTTCCAGCAATTCCAGCGTCTCGATATCGAGGTCGTTGGTCGGCTCGTCCAGCACCAGCACGTTGCTGGGACGCGTAAACAGGCGAGCCAGCAACAGCCGGTTGCGCTCGCCGCCGCTGAGCGACTTCACCGGCGAACGTGCGCGTTCCGGTGCGAACAGGAAATCGCCGAGATAGCTGATGACATGCTTCTTCGCGCCGCCGATCTCGATGAAATCCGAGCCCTGGCTGATGGTGTCGGCCAGCGTGGCGTTGTCGTCGAGCTGCGCGCGCAACTGGTCGAAGTAGGCCACGCTCAATTTGGTACCCAGCTTCACGTCGCCGGAGTCCGGCGCCTGTTCGCCCAGGATGATCTTGAGCAAGGTGCTCTTGCCGGCACCGTTGGGGCCGAGCAAGCCGATCTTGTCGCCGCGCTGGATGCGGCAGGAAAAATCGTCGATGATCTTTCTCGTGCCGAAAGACTTGCTCACATGTTCAAGCTCCGCCACCAGCTTGCCCGAGCGATCGCCGCTGTCCAGACTCATCTCGACCTTGCCTTGCTTCTCGCGCCGCGCAGCACGCTCCAGACGCAGCGCCTCCAGCCGCAGCACGCGGCCTTCGTTGCGCGTACGCCGCGCCTTCACGCCCTGGCGTATCCATACTTCCTCCTGCGCCAGCACCTTGTCGAACTTGGCATTCACCACCGCCTCGTCCGCCAGCATGCGCTCCTTGATCTTTTGATACGCCGCGAAATTGCCCGGGAAGCTGGCCAGTTTGCCGCGATCGAGTTCGACGATGCGCGTGGCGACGTTGTCGAGGAAACGCCGGTCGTGGGTGACCAGCAGCACGCTGCCGCGGAAGCTGGTCAGCAGGCCTTCCAGCCATTCGATGGAAGCGAAATCCAGATGGTTGGTCGGCTCGTCGAGGATCAGAACTTCCGGCTCGGCCACCAGGGCCTGTGCCAGCGCCACGCGCTTGCGCACGCCGCCGGAAAGCGAACCGACCAGCGCCTCCGGATCAAGTTCCAGCCGCTGGATGGCGGTCTCGATGCGCGCCTGTACCGCCCAGCCGTTCTGCGCTTCCAGTGCGGTTTGCAGCGGCTGCATGGCTTCCAGCAGCTTGTCGTAGTCGGCATCCGGCTCGCCCAGTTGGTGCGACAGGTGATGGTAATCGGTGATGATCTGGTGCAACTCGCCCAGGCCGCGCGCCACTTCGTCGAACACGGTCGAATTCGCATCCAGCACCGGCTCCTGGCTGACGTAGCAGATGCGCGTGGAAGGCTGACGCCACAGCGTACCGTCGTCCAGGTGCGCCTGCCCGGCCAGCACCTTGAGCAGGCTGGATTTGCCGCCGCCGTTGCGCCCGATCAGGCCGACGCGTTCGCCCTCGTCGAGTTGAAAATCCACATGATCCAGCAGCGCGACATGACCAAAAGCCAGTGCGGCTTTATCCAGCGTGATATACGGCATTAGCTATTCTTTTCTTCTAGTGGCAGTGCAGATTGATAGACGAGCGAGAACCCGATGGCGAAACAGCCCATCGCGAAATAACCGAAGGCGGTCGTGAACTTGTTCAGGATCAGGTGGGTGTTATAGCCATCGATGCTGGCGGCGAAGAATTGAAAAACGAACAGCAAGCCCGCCAGCAGGTTGCCTGCCAGAAGCAGGCGATGCCCAAGTTTATAACCATTACCGTCCGGCTTTCCCTGCGGCGGCAAACCGCGCATGAAGTGCCAGACGAGGTAAATGATCAGGAACAACAGCAGCGCACCGACGATGCGCCCCGGGATATCCCCTTCATGCGAGGGAACTCCCAACATCTGCAGCAGAACGTTGCCGGAGGCAGCGACCCAGCCCATCGCCAGCGTCTGAAATATCAGGAACCACGCGGCAAAAATATTCACATTCGGATACTTCATCACTTCCCTTTCCCGGTTAACTCTTTCAAATCTTCGATGATCTCTTGCGAGTGCCTCGATGTCTCCACCTTCTCGTACACCTTGGCGACCTTGCCCTGCGGGTCGATCAGGAAAGTGTAGCGCTTGGCAAACTTGAGGAACCCCAGGTTCATCAGCGCACCATAACGTGCCGCCACCCCGGTGGACTTATCCGCCAGCAACGGGAATGGCAGGTGATATTTCCTGGCGAACTCGGCATGGCTGTTGCTGTCGTCCACGCTGATACCCACCACCTGCGCACCCAATGCCGTCAGCTTGTGCAGATCGTCGCGGAAAGCGCAGGCCTCCTGCGTGCAGCCCGGCGTGTCATCCTTGGGATAGAAATACAGCACCAGCCACTTGCCCGCATATTCCTTCAGGGTATGCACCACCCCGTTCTGGTCGGGCAACTCGAAATCGGGCGCAGCCTCGCCCACCTTGGGTAACTCTCCCGCACGCGCCATCTGGCTCACGACCAAGGCCAACGCAGCGAGCAAACCGAACAGGATCAGCCATTTCATGGAAAACTCCCAGTTCCGGATAAGCGAGGACGGGATTTTACGTTAGAATGCGCGCCGCATCGCGCACATCTGTCCTCGTAGTTAAATGGATATAACCGGCCCCTCCTAAGGGTCAATTACAGGTTCGATTCCTGTCGAGGACGCCAAACA